>NZ_FOVF01000001.1 GCF_900115085.1 Dokdonella immobilis
CGGAATCAGCAGTACGCGGTGCCCCAACGCCTGCAAACGGCGGCCCCAATAATTCGAACTGCCACAAGCCTCCATGGCAATCGAGGTGATCGGGAGCTGGTGGATGAACTGGGTGAATTTGCCTGCCGAAAACCGGCGGTTCGATTTCACTTGGCCTTCGGCATCCAAGACGCAGACCTGATAGCAATTCTTTGCAAGATCGATGGCAACGAGACTAGGATTCATGACGGACGCCTCCTCATCTGTGACTGGTCGGTAGTACTTCCAGTCTGGCGCAACGTGACGCCGTAGGTGAAGGAGGCGTCCATCTCAACACCCACTTTCTGCGTGGCCTGAACCTCTCAGACCACGCCGGGTCCTCCCCAAGGGGGTGACTTAGCCCGATTCGAGACATCCACTTTCTTCCTTGATCTGGGGGGCTGGAGTCCGCGCCTCCCGATCACATCTTCGCCGAAGGTTTCGGCCCCGTGATGCGGTGACCCGCGTCGTCTCGGCGCACAGTGAAGACGCCTTCGTCTGCACCCATACTGATTGCCTGAAATACGTCTGGCGCCGATTTCGGCGCCAGACGGGAACGCGTTCAGAAGCGGAATTCACCGCTCATCGAAACGACGTCGGGATCGACGCTGGCTCCGTGGTCCCGAATCCGATGGTAGTCGTAGTGGAGGCCGATGCTGACGGCATCGCTGACGTCGAACCCCACGCCTGCGCCGGCGTACCAGCCATCGGCATTCGAATTGAAGCGCTCCCGAATGACCGAGCCATCGAGGGCGGTGTAGCGGAGGCGCGTATCGATGCCTGCGTGAAGATATCCGGCACGGCCATCGACATACCAACGGGGAGCAAAGTTGAACCGCCCGGTCGCGCCCAGCGTCCACCCATCAACCTGGGTGTGCCCGCGTCCGGTTACGGTCACGGAGTCGCCCGGCGGCGTCCCCAAAGGGTCCAGGGTGACGAACGTCGCCGGAAACGAGTAGTTACCAAAGTCCACGTAGCCTGCTTCGACACCGAGCAGTCCGCCTGGCGAGATGGCCCAGCGATACCCGCCGTGAAGGCCATAGCTGGTTTCATGCTTGTCGCCCAGGCCACCATCGAGTGAAGCGCTGCCGACGTTGGCATTGACGAAGGTGCCGTCGACGGTTTGCGCGTGTACCCCTAGGGGCAAACCGAGCATCCCGCAGGCGGCCAGCGCTACCCGAACAAGTGAATGTTTCATCGTTTTGAACTCCGTATGGTGTGGGCGAACTGCAGGCACCTCATCTTCGATGAGTGCCGATCCAGTTCGACTCGCCCGGGCCGGATTCGTTCCCAACGCGATCCGGGACACCCACTTTGTGCGTGGCCTGATCGCCATTCGGGACGCCATTCGGGACAGCCACTAACCGATTGCGATTCGAGACACCCACTATTTGACCAGGGATCGCCTGATCGCAATACCTGGCGGCAATCTCGATGGATGACTGACCGACTGCGGCGCAGATCGGTCGAAATTCGGACTCACTAGCGCTTCAATAGACCTTATTCGACAAATGAATGGGCAATTTACTTGGGCCGCCCACTTCAACCGGCGGCTTCACCACGAATCATCGTGAGCCGAGCATCGATCACGCTGCGCGGCAAGCCGAACGCATCCGTCAGTGTCTCGAGCGCGACGCGCTCGTGCTTGAAGACGCGACCGTCGGCGGCGACGAGACGCAGCAGCGTATCGTAGAGGCGGCGGATCTCGGGGCTGCCTTTGGGATGCAACGCGAGAAAGCGTGTGACCTCGACCGCGACATCGATCTTGCGATGCTGGCCACGCAGGAAGGCAGCCTGTGCGATGGCCTTGCCTTTGGTTGGCAGGTTGAGCTCTTCGACGAGGCGGTTGGCAAACTCGGCCTCGTGGCTGGTGACAACGCCATCGGCCTTGGCGAGCCAGCCGATCAGGCCAAATGTCACCTCGAGCGTAACGATCCGCGTCTCATCCAATGTTCCGCCCGAGAACAGCCCGCCCATTGCCGAGCGCAGGTCGCGCAGCACACCTCCGAAACCGTCGTCGCCCATGATTCTTCTCCGTGCCCTTGCCCGCGCCCATGATGCGACGAACGGCCTTGCGGCGGAAGGGGGAATAGCGCGCACGCGCGGCCCAGGACGCGCGGTTCGGAACACCCACCATCCCTTAGAATTGCAGGTGTCCTGCGACATATGCAACCTCCCTGAAACTTCTCTGCCCTGCTGGTGTTCTGAAGCGTCTCCGCCCCATTTCGACTCACATTTCAAAAGCACCTTGAGGGTCCGCCGCTTGACGCTTCTACCTATCGCCGTCGGCATGAGCAAGACGCCGCGCGGAGTCGTCGACCCGGCTTTGGATCGGTTCGAGCGCGTGCGACGCTGGGCGGCCGCACTGCTGACGGCGCTGATTCATGGGCTGTTCGCACTCTTTTTGATGTCGCCGCCTGCACCCACCAGCATGACGACGCCGCAGGGCCAGGCGGACGGCCGCTCCATGGAAGTGACGCTGATCGACGAGTCGATCAGTCTGCCCCCGCCCGAGCCGGAACCCATGCACCGCAAGCCAGTGCGCCCCAAGAAGCCGAAGAGATCGCGCGCAATCGCACCCATCCCACCCACTCCGGTCGTGCAGTCCACCCTTCCGATGCCTGCCCCGATGGCAGACATTTCCGACACCCCGCCCGAACCGCCCACTCCCGAGCCCGAGCCGACCGACACGGCACGCGAGACCGAGGAGCGGCCTGTGATTCCGTTTGGCCGGCAACCGAGCGTGCGCCAGGATGACAACGCCCGGGCCAACGCGGCCTTGGCTGCCAAGCTCGGTAGCCGCCGCGGGCGCAGCAACAAAGCGGCCCCGGCCGGAACCAACATGGGCGTCGATGGCTTCCACGTCTACTACGACCTGGCCGACGAAGACCGTTTGCGTGCCTGGCGCAAGCAAGGCATGACCGAACTCTTTCTTCCGATGCCCGGCACCTTGCGGCTCATGGTCTGCCCGCTGGAAGTGGCGTTGCGGCGAGGCTCCAGTGAGTGCCGCATGGTCGAGATGGATTCACCGGAACTCAGGTTTATCGGCGACGCCCGCGAGGTCATCGATGTACAGCGGGTCTACCATCGGGGCGATGAAGTCTGGAGCGGACCGGGCGACTACCGCTAGTGTGGTGTCTCGCAAATAACGCGAAGAAATTCCGGATGGATTTCATGGCGAGACAAGGCGCGAGGAGGAGTCATAGTGGGCACTATGGCGACGACGAGCAACGCAGTATCGCCGTGAAAGACGCCGGAATTATTTGATGGTATTTGTGAGACACCACACTAGTGAGGGTCTCTCACAATCCCGGATTGCGATTCGAATGGATAAGTGCCCAGACCGACTCACGTGCCTCAATTAGTCCGGCCATAGACTTCATTGAGCAGAGTATCCAAGGCCTGGCGAACACCGGGGGCGCTGGAGGGCTCATTTCGCAGCGCCATCAGTTGCTGCTGTGGCAGCTGCGCGCTGCATTGCGCGTACCATTCTCCGGATCGCGCGCAACGCCGGCGTACCAGCATCAGATACTCCACACTGCCGCCACAATCGGCCACGGTGTCCGGGTACTCACTCAGAACCTGATGCACGTCGGCAGGCCCTGTCTGCCTGACATACAGATGAGCGAAATAGACGCTGCACGAACGCACTCCTGCTGGACGTGGAAACAACTGCCTGAGCAGGGTCTCGATGGTTTGCAGATCCGACGCGCCGACACGTTCCTTTCGATAGTCGGCGCCTCTGAACACGTCCAGCATCGTTTCACCGAGGCGCCGACGAATCGTGTCGCTGGTGCCGCTATGCACGATTTTCATTGCCGTGGCGAAGCGACCGTCCAGATCCGCCTGGCTCAGAATATTCTCGATCTCCTTGGTCTTGACCATGATCTCCCGCGTCGGCGATAGCTCAGCGTGAATCATCATGTACATACTGATGATCAGGGTCGCCGAACCAGCCAGCAACACACCGCCGGCAAGCATCCATGGCCTGGCCGCCTTGCCCTTTGATCGCCTGCGCCAATGAATGAGCAGGGCGACCATCGCGGCAATCAACATGACATACGCCACCGGCTGGAGCGACATCACGAAGGCTACTAGCAGCATCGCCAACAGAGCGGCGAAAACGAACATGAATTGGCTCCAGGGTGCGGGCATCGGTCCCGGAACGGGAACCCAATGTCGGGGCAGTTTCGAAGGTTGACTTTACGCGACGCGAGCAAGCGACCCTGCCACCACGCGATCCGGGACATCCATGATTTTGGCATTTGTGGGTATACCGGATCGCGCGTCAATGCGGCCCCGGCTGTACATGAGGCGTTTCCGTACCAATTTTTCTGGTTTCTCGGCTCGGGCACTCCTCTCCGTCGCCTGAATACTCCTGATGGGTGCCCGAGACTGCTTCATTCGTTTTCGCAATCTCCGGAACCTCTACGGATGTGCTCCGTTCGTTTCGACAGCCGTTGTTCCGAAAAAATCCAGAATATCACCCGCATCCGTCATCAGTCGCAATCGAGGCTGCGCGTTTCGCTGCAACTGAACGCAGGGCTGATCACTAAGTCGGTCGCGAATTTCCTCATCCAGGTTCGCAATTTTCGGCTCGTGACATGCGCTGAGCGTACTCGTCATGATTCCTATTGCGAGTCGGCCATTGAGGATCCTGTAGCTGCCGCCAATTCCGTTGCATGAGTTCAAGACTCCAAACCACCCCTTCTTGAAGGTCAACTCTAGGGGTCGTTTCGGGAAGACGAATAGTGCATCGATTCGCCGACCGGAGCGACTGACCGCACCCTGCAATTCCCATCGATAAGACGACAACAGCTCGTCGTCTGCCGACCACATTCCGGGAGGCCGCTCCAACTGCGAGTCATCAGATTGTGCGTAGTTGACGACTTGTCGCTCGCCGCACGCAGTCCCGGCAAATGCGTTTCCATCCGACCGAGCCGATCTCGCGCACCCCGCAAGTCCAAAGACCAGCATGAGAACCAAGAGCTCAAATTTGGACATGGCCGCTCACCCAATCCTGTAAGAACATCTGGTTGCGGATACCTAGAATCTCGACATCGGACCATCGCGATTCGGGACACCCATAATCTCATCTTTATAACCGACCGAGAAAGGATTCGTGGATGTCCCCGACTACTTTCACGAAATCCGGCACACTAACTGAGGTGGCCGAATCAGCCGTCTATCGGTACGCTGGCTGGATGTCCCCTGAGAGTAGTTCGATGACGACGCGGTTTGTTCATGCTGTTCGGGACACCCACATCGTATTTGGCGCAGACCTGTCAGCCCATATCGGGTCCTTGCCCATCGTTGAGCCTCTGATCGGCGTGGAGAAACAACGAGTCCGCCACTATCGCTACCCACCGATAAATGGCGACTCGGGACACCCACCTTCTACGCATCCAGGTCCTCTCAGGCATACGGGCGCTCTCACACGGGATGCCTGGAGACCCGCGGACCAACAATCGATGTCCTGGGTGTCCGGGTTCCGAGTTCGGCCTGCCTACCGGTCGGCCCTGATTCCCAAAGCCCTGGTTCGATCGTCCAGAAATGGGCACGAATCGGCGAACGGCCCTTCTTCAATGCGGACTGCCGGCTGGCCATGGCTGCATCGGCCCAGGCTTCCGCGTATCGGTGCCGCAGGCCATCGGTGCATTCGATTGTGGGCCCAGGGGGCGTCCGAATGGCAGTGCGGACTCCGGATCGAAGCCATTGGCAAAGATCGGCCTGCTCAGTCCAGCCAGCGCGGCCAGTTTTTC
Organism: Dokdonella immobilis; assembly: GCF_900115085.1. GTDB lineage: Bacteria > Pseudomonadota > Gammaproteobacteria > Xanthomonadales > Rhodanobacteraceae > Dokdonella > Dokdonella immobilis. The sequence goes on from NZ_FOVF01000001.1 coordinate 5,781, forward strand.
GAACGTGTTCTGGGTGGGAGCGGAACCGCAGTAGCAGCTCCCGGGAGAACCGGTACCGCATTGCGAATCGACATCGGCAAACGATTTCATCCCGCAGCCTTCCAGATAAGTCATGTGGTCGGGACAATAGAATTCGTGGTCGAGCCCCATGAGATGTCCGATTTCATGCGCGGATACGATACAGAGTTCCGCAATGTCCTCACCATACGTGCTGGCGAAGCCGAATGCGATCGCGTTTTCCAGGGGAACGCCACACGCCCACGGGGCCACGCCGCCAACGCTCGAGTCCTGGCCAATCACCGAGGGGAACGTGGTGAACATGTATTCGCGATGGATCACGTTGCCCGGATCCGCTGTCGTTACATTTATGGAGAACGGCGCAAAACTGTTCCGCACGCACTGCACGACCTGATCGAAAACGGCATCCGAAAACGGGAACGGCGGCAACACATGCGTCGAGTTGATGATCGATGAGCGGTTGGTGATGGCATTGTCGAGACCTGGGCTCACCACGCAGCCGTTCGGCTTGCAATTGTTGATATAGACGAGCCTGGGAGTTTGCGTCCCGGCATTTCCGCCATCCAGGTCGGCGTTGATACCCGTAGCGTTAATGGGGGGCACCAGGGCGATCGGCGTGGCAATGACTGGATCGCAGCTGGATGCCGTGCAGGGCAGGCTGTCGAACAGCTGCGAATCGAATCCAATGGCATCGAAACGCACCCGGTAGCTGCCACCCGCCAATGCACCGGTCGCGTACGTACCGTCGCTTGCGGTTCCCGCCAGCGCGACTTGCAGCCCGGATGCGTCGTAGACAGTCACCGTCGCATTGGCGATCGGCTGCAGGGTATTTGCCGACCTCACTTTTCCCGTGATTGCCGAACCAGGCGCAAGCAGAAAGTCGATCCCCGAGGTGGTCTCGCCGGGAATGGTTGCGAGCGGTTCGCCGATGATCGGTGAACATGCACCACCGGGGCACGGGATGTTGTCGTACAGCTCGTCGCGGAATCCGGCGGTCCGTGTGCGCGCAAAGTAAGGGCCGCTGCCCAGGCCTGTCGCCACATAGTTGCCGTTGCTGTCTGAACCTGCTCCGCCAACGACGACACTGTTCGCGTCGACGATCTCGACTCCACCGCCCGCGATGGCTGCGAGATTGCCCTCCTCGCGCAGTTGGCCGGCGATTTCGGCTCCCTTGCCGAGCGTCAGTTCGATGCCCGAAACCGACTCGCCCTTGGCCACATTCACCGCGCCGCCGATGGCCAGGTCGCACTGCAGATTGGGACATGGAACATCGGGGTACAGCTCGCCAAGGCAGTCCATCAGCGGAACCGGCCCGCAACCGCTGCCGTTGTTGCGGCCGGAGAAACGTACTTCACCGCCCGAGAGCACCGGAATCGCGAGTGTTGCTCCCGCATCGATGAAGAACTGCGAGCCTTGTGCAAATCCCGGCAGGAGCACGCGCAGTTCGGCGGGCAGCAGAGCGTTGCTGTCGGCGTCGCGCACGCCGATCGTGATCGATCCGGGTGGCGCAAGCGCGAAGTCGATGCCGGTTTGATCGACATCCCCACCCAGAGGAAGCAGTGTCGGCGACCCGGCACAAGCGAGCTTGAGGCATTGCGCGTTCGGAAAGAGCTCTTCGGCCAATGGTGGTGTCGGTACCGCGCGCATCGTGTAGACGCCAAACGGGACCTGCAGCGTGTACGACCCATCCGACAGGGTTGTCGTTTCGACCGTATCGCCACTGGATTCGCGTCGCGCCCGCACCGTTACTCCCTCGAGCGGGCCACCGCCTGCCAGTTCGGTAACGTGCCCCGATGCGGTTCCGGCCGAGCGCTGCAATGCGAAGTCGATGTTGGCGGTGGTCGCGCCGGCGATCACATCGACCGAGTCGCCGTTTTCCGGCGTGCACGCGTTGCCGTCAGGGCCTCCGCAAGGCCGGTTGTTCCAGAGCCTGGGCAGATAGGTCGCCTCGGGGCGCGCGACGATACGATAGCTGGCAGCGGGCAATGGTTCGACGGTCTCGTATTCGGGCGTGAATGTCTGGAAGGCAAAGAGGAAGCTTCCGTCCGGCTTGTAGAACTCGATTTCGGCGGCCGCGTCGAGCGGAGCGCCATCGCTCTGCCTGCGCAGCGTGCCGCTGACGATACCGCCGCGTTCAACGATGAAGTCGATTCCCGTCACATCGGCAGCGGCCATCGTCACAGGTGTTGCACCGCCAGAATCGCAGGTGAGGATGTTGCAAGGTACGCCGGCAAAGTACTGTCCCAGCACCCCGCTGCCGCTGCCAACGCGAACGCGATAACTGCCGTCGGCAACTCCGACGGCGTAGTGCCCCGTGCTGTCGGTCACTCCGATGGCCACATCCGAACCATCGGTCGCTTCCATTCGAATCGAAAGATCCGCGACAGGTTCGAGCGTGCCTGCGAGTTGTACGATGCCGCCGATCGTGTGCAACGAGACAAGTGCGAAGTCGATGCCGGTGCGATCCTCGTTGCCCGTGACCGTGATCAGTGTGGCCTGGCCGACATCGCACGGCGGACACGAAACATCGTCGTAGAGTTCGGTCCCGAACCCTGTGGCAGTCGCGGCGATGACGTAGGTCCCGGCTGGCACGGTCAGTACGAAGTGACCGTCCGACGCGGTGAATTGCTGGTTCTCGATACCGAGATCCGCGACGCGGAAGGCGAACACCTGCGCGCCCGCTATGGCCGTCGCGTCGCCGTCTCGCGTGACCTGTCCGCCGATGGTTGCGGCCGTTGCCGCGCCAGATGCGAGCAAAAGGGCCAAGAATCCAGTGTGCAATGTGCGCATCACACCCCCCGCACAACATTCCCCCGGAGCGTCCGGCGCATCGAAACAGCCATTCCGTACGCGAATTCGCGAAGTATATGCCTGCAGATGATGCGTCAGCCATCACTGGCTACATCGCATCAGGCGGATCCGGGAAGGCAGATCCCGGACACCCGCCCGGATCCCGGGAGACCCCGGAAACCCACATTTTGGGGGATCCCGGGCACCCACATGTTGCCTGGCCTGTACCCGACCCCGACCTTCGATACCGCGACTCGATATCGACAAGGAGACTTCGAGCCGTTGTCATGCCCACAGAGCGGCCAAAAGCCGCGGCACTGTCGGTAGGAAATGGCTGTCAATCGCCAGGGGACCGGAACGGTTTTGTGGATTTCCCGGGTTGTTCGTTGTCCGCGCTGCTCGCCGGCCCGGCACTGCCGGAAGCCGAGCGCGCACGCATCGAGGCAAATGCATGCTTCGGTCTTGCCGCGTCGGCGCTCAGTTGAGCGCCATGAAGCAGAACGCGTTCGGATAGCTGTTGTTGAGCAGCGGTGCACTCGGGCTTCCCATCTGGGCGGTGAAATTGCCGACCGCGCGCGAGATCACGACCGGCACGTTCGGGTAGCGGCCGCCGTCGGGAATGTAGATTTCCGGATTGAGGCTCGTGAGCGAGATCGTCGGGGTCGTCGCGAACGCGGTGCCGAAGTTCACCGTGTACGTCGTGTTGCTGCCCGTGACCACCGAACTGCAATTGCCCGCGCACGACGACGTCCAGCCTCCAGACCCTGCCGATAGCGTCGAACCATCGGAGGCAACGCAGCCGTGAACGATGCGCGAAACTCCATTGGCGACACCCGTGGCGCCGGTCGCACCGGTGGCGCCGGTCGCGCCAGTCGCACCCGTGGCGCCGGTCGCACCCGCCGGTCCGGCGGTGCCGACGGGGCCTTGCGCACCGGTCGGACCGATCGCACCCGTGGGTCCAATGGCTCCTGCTGGACCTTGTGCGCCCGTCGGTCCGATGGCGCCTGCCGGACCTTGCGCGCCAGTCGGCCCGGCGACACCCGCGGGCCCGGTCGCGCCTTGCGCGCCCGTTGCACCTGCCGGCCCGGCCGCACCCTGGGGCCCCGTCGGGCCGATCGCACCTGCGGGTCCCGTGGCACCAGCGACGCCCGCTGCTCCAGTGGCTCCAGTGGCACCCGTCGCACCCGTGGTTCCGGCCGCGCCCGCGGCGCCTGTGGCACCCGCGGGACCCGTTGCACCGATCGGACCCGCCACCCCGGTCGCACCTGTCGCCCCCGCCGGGCCGATTGGTCCCGTCGGCCCTGCGGGACCCGTCGCACCGGTTGGGCCGGTCGGTCCCGCGATCGAAGCACAGCGGATCAGCTGACCGTCGGCTGCATGGCACACGCCTTCGGTGCCGGTCGCGGTCGCCGGAAGGCCGGGCACGTAAACGCGCCCATCACTCTCGACGCGGAAGCGCTCGGTACCCGTGCCGTCCTCGCGAATCGAAACCGCGCCGCCCGCCGCGGGCGACAGTTCGATGTCCTGCGCGATTGCGCTCGCACCCGGAAGCAAAAGGAGCAGCGCGAACGGCAACGGTTTGCGACGCTGGAGAAAATTCGTCATTGGGGACCTCGCATGTGTTGGCGGTTACAGGCGGGACCGACTGACGTCCGACCACGTGACACCTTCGCATTGCTGTCGATGCCGTGCGTATCGGCGGCGAATGGCCGCTCCCCTTCGGGGAAGGGTAGTTCACAATGGGGAAGGTTGGCAATTGGGCGCTGCGCACTGCTAAGCGAAGCGTTCGATCCACCCGCATCGCCAATTCGATTCGAGTGTTCAGGACATCCATGCATCGCTCGACCCCAGGCTTCGATCCACTCCCACCGGTGCCCACAGGACCCCCTGCCATGAGTGTCCTCGCCAAAAAGCACGGCGCGCCGAACGTACCCGACCAGGGGCTCCAAATTTTCCTCCCGGCGTGTCGCCTGCCGGCGGATGCTCGGATCCAGAAGGCGCAGCAGAGATGTGAGATCTCGCGCACTCGTGAAGGTGGCCGAGTCAGGCGTCTATCGGTACGCTGACTGGAAGCCCCCGGAGAGCCGTTGGATGACGACGCGTTTTGACCGCCTTATCGTGATTGTGCTGGCTCATTTTCTTCAGGGTGGCGCAATAGGCGCGCAGACTGCGCCCGGGCCGGTCTATGTCAATCCGGTCGTCGCGATTCCAGCACCGGTCGATCGCCCTTTCGACGGAAAAATCGAACTCCATGTCGACGCCACGGACATTCAGCACCGCATATTCACCATCCGTCAGCGTATTCCGGTCGCCAAGATCGGTGCCGTCACCCTGCTCTATCCGCGATGGGAACCCGCCAGCCATGGGCCGAGTCTGACCGTCACCGACCTGGCGGGTCTGGTCGTGGAAGCCGGGGGCCGCTCGATTGCATGGCGACGAGATCGCTATGAGCCGCACGCCTTTCACCTCGACGTGCCGCCGGATACCCGCGTTATCGACGTGCGTTTCCAGATGGTCGCCGGGGGTGACGCCCTGACGCCCGATGTTGTGGCTGTGCCGTGGCAAAGACTCATCCTCTACCCCGCCGGTTGGTACGCCCGCGACATTCCTGTGGCCGCGGCGCTGACGCTGCCGGATGGATTGCACCCTTTCACCACGCTGGACGTCGAGCACACGGAAGGTTCGACCATCCGCTTCGGAACGACGACCCTGGAAACACTCCTTGACGCGCCGGTGCTGGCGGGCCGCCATGCGAAGCGGGTGCCACTGACCATAGCCGGCCGCGGAGCGGTCTCGCTCGACTTGATTGCGTTGCGGCCGGAAGATCTTGCCATCCCCGAAGCACGTCTCGCCGAGCTTCGGAAACTGATCGCGCAGATTCGGGCGGTCTTCGGCGCCACGCCTTTCGAACGTTACGAGATACTGGCGCGGCTGAGCGACGAGGGCTCCGCCGGCGGCACGGAGCATCGGGCGTCGAGCGAAAACGAATTGGCGTCGACGCACTTCCGCGACTGGCCCGGTCAAATCCTCTCCCGTGACCTGATCGCCCTCGAGATCATCCACGCCTGGAACGGTTTCTACCGCACTCCCGCCGATATGTGGGCGCCGACGCCGAACGTTCCCGTCTCGGGCAGTCTGCTGTGGATGTACGAGGGACAGACCGAGTTCTGGGGGCGCGTACTGGCAACGCGCGCGGGTCAGTTCACTCCGGAAGAGCTGCGCGACAGACTGGCCATCGAAGCGGCCGAAGTCGCCGCGCGGCCGGGCCGGGCCTGGCGCCCGCTCTCGGACGACGTCAACTATCCTTCCTTCATGCTGCGCCAACCGGTGCCATGGCGCGACTGGCAGCGGCGGCGCGACTACTACTCGGAAGGCGTCATGCTGTGGCTGGCGGTAGATGCCGAGCTGCGCGAGCGCAGCGGGGGGCATCGCAGCATCGACGATTTCGCACACCGTTTCTTCGGCGGTGCCGTGCCGGGCGCTGCGACCCGGACTTACACCTTCGACGACCTATGCGAGACGCTGAATGCTGTCGCGCCCGGTGACTGGAATGGGTTCCTCCAGAGCTGGCTTGATGGACATGACGAAATCGACACGTCCATGGGTTTGACCCGGCATGGCTGGAGACTGATCTTCACCGATATACCCACGGAGGCTTTCCGCGCCGGCGAGGACGAGTCCGGCGTTACCGACCTGACGTACTCGATCGGACTGACCGCGCGCGAGGATGGAACGGTGCGCTCAGTAGCGTGGAACGGTCCTTCCTTTCGCACCGGCATGCGGACGGGCGTGCGGATCCTGCGTGTCAATGGCGCAGCTTTCGGAAAAGATGCATTGCTGGCTGCCGTCCGCGATTCCGTGAACCATTCCATCGTCCTGACCATCGAACAGGATGGACGCAAATCGGACGTTCGCATCAACTACGCCGGGCCCTTGCGCTATCCGCGTCTGGAGCGGATTCCGGACAGAACCGATACCCTTGCCCGGTTGCTTGCTCCACGGTAAGGCGGGTTGGGGAGGTAGCGCGGTCGCAGGTGCATCCGCAATGCTTCGGCGCGATCCGCGTCGATCCGGGACATCCATTTTCCGCTCGGGCACGATTCGAGACACCCACATTCGTGGCGGCCGCACGAGCGAACGACCCGGCACAACCATTTTCTGCTTGCCTGTGCCGACTCAGTCCATTGCGGGCCATTCGCCAACATGGGCACCTGATGGACGTGGGACAACAGCGCATCCGCCGCTGTCGACACTCACTGACCCCATTTGCGACTTCGAATGCCTGTTCACGGACGGCGCGAAAACCGGCCACTGCCGATCCAGGTGACCTCTCGACAAATTCCGATTCAGGGATGCCGAAGCCTCATCAGCAAGCGGGCACCACTGACGCCCTTCATCCAGCGCTGTCCCATGGACAGCGCCTTCTCAACCAGGGACGGGGCACTGCCAATGGCGCGGAAGTACCGAGTCTCCGTGCCAAACGTCTGCGTGCTCCATTGCTGCTCGGTCAGTGCTTTCGCAGGACGGACGGTGCAGTCGCGGAGATTGGACTTCCCTTGCCGCCACGCGTCACTCGAGCGGTCCAGTCGATGACCTCGAGGCAATCGGCAACGCTGAGTGGAAGGCCCGTGCTTGATGGAATTGATTGAATGCCCGATAGCGGTCTCGATGCGGCGCATGCATCGTTCTCGATCGCCGCTATCCTTTGAAGAGCGCTCGTGTGGACTGAAGTTTGGAGATTCTCGGCGACTCCGGCCTGAATCGGATTCAGATCGACGTAGCTCATGCACGTGAGTACTGCGGCGTCATCGAGCAGCGCCTGGCACATGTAGCGACCTTCCCAGAAGCGTCCAGTGCAGGCATCTTCACGATTGGCCCGCCGCGCAATCGGTTCGTTGAGGCTGCGCATGAACCAGGCCAGGCTGCCGAGGCGCTGCCGGCAAATCTTGATACGATCGGCATTGCAAGGCAGGTTGTGCTTCTTGACCTCGCAGGCGGCGGTATCAATGTCCCCGTCGACCGTCGCCGGGAACAACCGGACCCAGCGTTGACCGACCTCCTCATCCGTCCACGGGTTCGCTGCATCCGGATCGATCCGCAGTACGACATGGCTTCTGCGTCGTCCGGACCTCAGCGACCATCCTTGACCTCCCCCTTCTGTCGGAATTGTGGGTGTCCCGGACTGGCCCAGACTGGCCTCCCGTCGGCGCGCCGCGATCTGCACGCAAGTAGGTGTCGTGAGGGGTTGCCACTTGCTCGGCCCCCTGGATCAAAGGTTACGTCCGAGCGGGAATCACCGGAATAATTTCGCCTGTATCGTGCGACGAATCTTGCCACACTGACGTCCTTCTCTTCGGAACACCGAATTGGACCCGGCTTGGAGAGTGTGAATGAAGATGCATCTGGTACGTGTTTCGATGACTCTGTTGTTCCTTTCACTCAGTTTTCCGGCTTCGGCGCATCTTGAAAACAACAATCCGCGAGCGTCGATTGCGTTCTTGGGACCGCATGTCATCACGGGTCCGGCCGGAGCCACGATGCCGGGGCTGTTCAAGGTGCGCGTGATCGACGCCCAGGGAATCCCTATGGCCGGGTTGAAGGTTTGGTTCTACAACAACCTGACAGTAGGGACTCCAGAAAACCCACCTCCACCGGCCAGTCCCGGCAGCTTTCAGGGTCTGGAGGATCCCCTCGGCGTAATTACGGATGCCGACGGAATCGCCACATCGCCGCCGTACCGAATTGGCGCCAGCAGCCACGATGTAGTGGCTGGCATCTACGGGATAGCAGGGCCCGAGAATTCAGTGGTCGGCTTTCCTCCACTGGTGGCGTACTTCCATCTCAACTACGCGCCACCGGAGCCACCTGCCTCACCACCACCCCCGCCGCCAGAAATCCCTCCTTTGCCCCAAGGTTCTGCAGCGGCGGTATCGCTAACGGCGGCATCCGCACCCACACTAGCAAGCTTCGTGCTCGCTCTGGCAATACTTGCTCTGTTCCATTTGCGCAAATACAGACTGACTGGAGATCACAGGCGCTGACGGCATTGCAGCACGGTTGAAAGTGCATTTGCGCGATCAGCGCGCGTGATCCGGACGCGATTCCCGAAAGGGCAGATGGGCGCGAGGCGATGGACTCATCCTTGCTCGAACCCATCGGCGAAGATCACATCGACGGCCACTTCGACCGCGCCAATATCGCACTGCGGACCCTGCGGTCGCTCGATGCCGCGCTGATCGGTCGCAGGGCAACCCGTATTGGTTCCGGCATCGACGGCCGCGCTGCCCGCCGCGGGCAGCATCGTCGGCGTCGCCCCTCCGTTGTCGGTGAGCGGGCCGAGCAGCGGATCGACGTCGAGGTTGCCGGTGCCCGAGCTGAAAGCGGTGTCGGTACCGCCGCCAAAACGAGCACTGCCCGCATCGCCACCTTCGACGACGCTGTAGAGCATCGTCGATTCGGAGCTGCCGCCGCCTGCTTCGCGGTAATAGATCTCTGGGCCGTTGCCTGAAGACGCGCTGTCGCCCCAGAGAATCACGTTCCGGTATGTCGGATGGACCACTCCGGCGTCGGCCGTGTTGTAGATCGCTCCTCCATAGCCAGCCTGGTTGCCGTGGAAGGTCACGTTGACCAGCACCGGGCTGCTATTACCGCCCTGGGACGTTCCATTGCAGATCGCACCACCCAGACCCGTCGAGCTGTTGTTGCTGAAAGTGACATTGGTCAGCAAGGGGTGACTTACGCCGCTGGCACCCGTGCTTGAGTTGAGCATGGCGCCGCCGAGGTTCTGCGTGCTGTTTCCGCTGAACGTGACGCCGCTGAGGATGGGACTGCTATTGCCATTGGCGTTGCCCTGGTTATACATCGCGCCGGCGCGTTGGTTCGACCGGTTGTCGCTGAACACGACGTCCGTCAGCACCGGGCTGGCAACGCCACCGTCCCCATAATTGTAGATGGCACCACCGAAGCTGCTCGCGAAGTTGCCGGCGAAAGTCACGTGGTCGATCAGCGGACTGCTGGTTCCTTCGACGCCATCATTGAACAACGCAGCGCCCAGGGCCGCGCGATTGGCCATGAACGCGAGCTGGCGCAAAGTCGGGCTGCATTCATTTCCGTTGCCGGAGCCGTTGCAGTAGAGGCCCGCCCCTCTTCCCAACTGGACATCCAGGTAGTCTCCTGCAGTAATGGTGAAGCCGTCGAGCACCGTGCTTGCGGTGATCGACCCGGCCGACGTGGTTCCGTCCATCAGGACAAGGCGGCGACTGTTCGTCCCCTGGATGTCGGCCACGCTTTCGGCGATCTGATTGTTGTCGACGTCGATGTCGTTCCCGTCGATGTCGCCGGAAAGTACCGTCACGTTTGCCGCGGGATCGCGCGCATCGCGCGTGATCTCCGTGCCATTGAAGCCCCCATAGACGGCCACGCCCGGAGCCACGTGGAAACTGATGGTCGGATCCATGTCGGCCGTTGGCACGTAGACACCGGCCCTGACCCAGACTTCCGTGCAGGCCGACCGTGCCAACGCGGTTTGCAAGGTAAGCGCCTGCACACCCCAATCGCTGCCGTCACCGACCGTGGAGCCGAGGTCGGTGACGCGACAGATGTCCGCCTGGGCGTACGTAGTCCACGCCAAGGTGGCGAGTGCTACCGCGCCGATCAAGCGCTTCGAGTGGACAGGGATCACATGGATTCGGCCTGTGGATATCGCCACGGCATTCGAAGTATCGGAACGGCAAGTCATCGCGACGGCTCCCTGGCATTGAGTAGAGACACGCACCGAACAGGCCATGCCGCAACGAAGTTCGATTGCGGCGCGCGCATGAGGGTGCAGTCAACGATACGAACGCTTTTGTGAACCGCCACAATCTACGGGGTCAGGGTCTGACAGACCTTGAGATGATCCCCGGCGTTTCGATGCGCGAAACGCACGACCGTTCAGCTTCTGCTGCCTTCCGCTCACCGGGCGGTCATGTCCGGAGTGGAAGAATTCGACGAATGATTTATCGAGCCGACTACTCATCATTCTCAGCGCCGGAAGATTCCTTCGATTCCGTTTCGGGAACAGTGGGGGACTGGGAGTTGATCGCGGGAGATGGGCCCGTCATCGCTACCGCCATCCATGACGGCCACCACATCCGAGATTCGCTACTCCCGTTCCTTGCCATCGGCGACGCGGATCGGCGTCGTGAGGAAGACCCGCTAACCGCAATGTTGTTGAGTGCTGGCGACACCAAGCTGCGCATGCTCAGTTCGCGCTTCGAATTCGATGTGAACCGGGCTCGCGAGCATGCCATTTCCGACGATCCCGCCGACACCTGGGACCTCAGGATATGGAACACGTTGCCGGCGCCGGAGGTCGGGCGCTCCCTTTCTCGGTACGATGAGTTTTACCGGATGATCGAGAGCGTGTTGCGCGCGCATCTGGACCAATGGGGTTGTGCGCTGCTCCTGGATATCCACAGCTATAACCATCGTCGCGAGGGGCCGGCAGCGGCTCCTGCCGCGCAGCAGTCCAACCCCGACATCGACCTCGGCGTGACAACCCTCGACATGACGCGATGGGGCGATTCGGTCAGGAGGTTCGAAGCTGTCCTTTCCGGCACTGCCGTAGGGGGACGCTTGCCGGACGTACGTCGCAACGTGCGGTATGCCGGTGGCGGCCACTTTCCGGAATGGGTGTACGCACGATTTGGCACGGATGTCTGCACGATATCGCTCGAGTACAAGAAGATCTTCATGGACGAATGGAGCGGCACGGCCGATATCGCCGCCATCGAGGATCTGCGTGCAGGGCTGGAACGCGCGGTTTCCGCGGTGCGTGGCGACTTCGTCGCTTGTCGATGAATCGCACGACCCGCCCATTGCCTCCGATCGCTGCGCACGTCGATGCGGAGCTGGCTCGGCTGGATAGGGAAATCAACTGGCTGCTTGCGCTCTCCCCGATCCACAACGACAGCCTATGGTCGGACTTCAAGGATAGCGGCTATCGAACCATTGGCGAATTCGTGTATGCGCCCGTGCATCTGGACCTCGACGCGGCGCGCGAATCCCTGTTCGCGCTTCCCATGGAAGAGATCGAGTCGCCTCTGCTTGCGCCGCTCCTCGTGGAAAAGCAACGCGAGCTGGACCGGCAAATCGAGCTCATTCGATTTCGCGAGACAGACCGGTTTCTGCAGACCAGTCTCGACCTGTTCGGAGGTGTGGAACCGGGATTGCTGGAACTGGCACAGAGGATACTTGCCAGGGTTCGCCCAAGTTCCCCGCTCGAAGCAGATGCAGGAATCGATGCTGTGCTCGAGGCGGTGGAGGACGATGTGGCGTGGTACCGAAGCAGGGTTGCCGACTTCTCCATGCAGGTCGAGATCGACAGCGATCTCAACTCGATGATGATGGTCTCGCACGGCACGTTCTACGTCGACGACGGAATCTGCATTCCGTACGCGCGTGTCCAGCCTCTGGTCCAGCACGAAATAGGCACGCATGTATTGACGCGGCACAACGGTCGCAATCAGCCCTTGACCCAGCTGGAGGTCGGATTGGCGCACTACGACCCCCTGCAGGAAGGCCTCGGCGTGCTCGCCGAATACCTTGCCGGGTACCTTCCCGGCGAACGCCTGCGCATGCTCGCCGCACGGGTCGTTGCCGTCGACATGGTGATCCAGGGGGAGGACGTCCCTGCGATCTTCGAGCTCCTGCATGGCACCCACGATTTTCCAAGCGACGAGGCCTTCGATGTCGCAGTCCGCGCTCGGCGCGGCGGAGGCCTGACCAAGGATGCCGTTTATCTTGGCGGTCTCCGCGACCTCGTCGATTACCTCAACGACGGCGGAGCGTTCGAGCCTCTGTTCGTCGGCAAGTTCGCACTACCGCATCGGCCGGTACTCGACCAATTGATCGAAGAAGGCTGGGTAGCCCCGCCCGAGTTGCTGCCGCGCTATCTGTCCCACCCACGCGCAAGCGAGCGCCTACAGGCGTGTCGTGAGCTTTGCGTCGAAGACCTATTCCACGAGGAGCCGTGCCGATGAGCCGCGCTGTCCGCAAGAAACCGAACGCCAAACCCCGTGCCTCGATCAAACTCGGGTTCGTCATCAATGACATGGCTACCGAGAAAGACAACTACACGACCATCCGACTTGCCCGCAAGGCCATCAACCGCGGACACGAGGTCGTCCTGATTGGCCTCGGCGATTTTCTTTACGCCGCGGATGGGACTGTCCAGGCACGAGCCCATCGTCCCTCCTTGAAGAGGTACAAGGACGACAAGGCCTTGCTCGATGACCTCCAGGGTCCCAAGGCCCGGATCGAGAAGGTAATGGTGGAAGAACTCGATGTGTTGATGCTGCGCAGCGATCCGGCAGAAGAAATCGAAAAGCGCCCCTGGGCGCCGAACAGTGGCCTGTTGTTTGCACAATTGGCGGTGTTGAAGCATGTGATCGTGTTGAACGATCCGGTCCACCTTACCGACGCGTCGAACAAGACCTATTTCCAGCATTTCCCCGAAGTCGTGAGGCCAGTCACATGCATCACGATGGATGCGGCAGAGATACGCACCTTCATCAAGGATCGCGGCGGCAACGGCGTGATCAAGCCCTTGCAGGGTTCCGGGGGTCAAAGCGTCTTCGTGGTCACTCCCGAGAGCAAGGGCAACCTCAATCAGATGATCGAGGCCGTGACCCGCGATGGTTATGCCATCGTGCAGGAGTACCTGCCGAAAGCCGCCAAGGGCGATCTTCGACTGCTCATGTTGAATGGTCGCCCGCTGCGCGTGGACGGCACCTACGCCTGCGTGCGCCGGTTCAACGACAGCGGCGATGCACGAAACAACATCAGCGCGGGCGGAAAATACGAAATCGCCGTGCCCGACGAGGCGGTGTTGCGCCTGGCCGAGATCGTCGGGCCCAAGCTCATGCGCGACGGCATGTACCTGGCAGGTCTCGATATCGCCGGCGACAAGATGATGGAGATCAATGTCGATACGCCCGGTGGCATCACCATGGCCGACGATCTGACCGGGATCGATTTCAGCGGCGTAATCATCGACGATCTGGAGCGCAAGGTGCGCCTGCGCGACCAGTACAGCGGCACTTTGCCGAATACCGAACTGGCGATGATGTGACCTGGGGTCGATCGCGGCGCGCGGATACCTTTCGATTGTCGCGATTCGTCGCAGCGCGGCCGTGTGAACGGGGTATCCGGGTTCTCGGCGTCCCGGACCCGAACCGGATCGAGATCAACATGGCTCATGCGGGTTGGCACGGCGGCGGGCTGCAGTAGCGCCCCGTACCCGTCACGGCCTTCGATGCCCGCTCGATGCCCGCTCGATGCCTTCCCCAGCTTGCATCCAAGGTGGACGCCTGCCCCAGGGCAGCCGTCGGGATGGAATCCACACACGAAGGCTGCCCGGCCGATGGGCGCAGCCGGATGATGGACCTGGCTCTATCGGGACGGCGACATATGACGCTTGCGCTCGTGCGCTTCACGCAGTCGCTGGCCGTGCGCCTTGAGCAGATCGCCGCGGGTCAGAATGCCGACCATGCGCGTCGACTGGCCTGCGCCAAAGACGATGAGCCGTCCGACATCCGCAGCGACCATGTGATCAGCAGCCTCGCGGAGACTGTGATCCTCACGGACCGCCAATGGAGGTCGCGTGATCAGACTGCCAATGGAGGCGCCGTCAGGCACCGACGCGTCAAACAGGTTGCGCCGAGTCAGCACGCCGATCGCGCGGCCGTCATCATCGAGCACCGGAAAGCCCTGGTGACGTGAAGCATCCTCGCCCTCGGCCAGCCAAGCACGCAGCTTGCTCATGGAATCGTTGGCGCGCAGCGAGATGACATCCCGCGTGCAGGCCTCACTGACTGCAATACGGTCCAATGGATCGGCACTGTAGTCCGAGGGCACGCGGACACCGCGACGCGCGATCTTTTCCGTCATGATGGTATTGCGCATCATCAGGCCGGAAACCAGGTAGGCGGCTGCACAACCTCCGAGCAAGGGCAGCAGCCCATGGGGTTGCAGCGTGGTCTCGAACGCAAAGACTACCGACGTGAGGAACGCACGGGAAGCACCGGAAAAGATCGCGGCCATGCATACCAATGCAGCCATGCGGGGATCGACGTGCAGCGTCGGCAGAGCGTTCGCGATGAGTAGGCCAAGGGCGCCGCCAAGGGTGCTGCCGATGGTGAACAGAGGAGCGAGCGTGCCGCCGGACGTGCCGCTTCCGAGCGCGATCGACCACGAGGCGAGCTTGGCCAGGCACAACATCAGCAAGGCTGAAAGCCCCAGGGTTCCGCTGATCGCGGCGGTAATGTTGGTGTAGCCGACACCGAGCGTCAGGGGTTGCAGATAGCCGATCAGGCCGACAGCGATACCGCCGATCGCCGGCCACCACATCCAGTGCACCGGAATCTTCTCGAAGGCGTCCTCGATCGCATAGCAGAGTTTGGTGATTCCCACGCTGAACGCCCCAATGAGCGCGCCCAGCAGCACGTATATCACCAGTGCACCTGGTGCCGCGGCAGCGACCTCGGGCATCGGAAACATCGGCTCGCTGCCTTCAAGGAGGAATCGAACGCCGGTGCCGACGAACGCCGCCATGGCGACCGGAATCAGCGATCGGGCCTTGCGCTCGAACAGCAACAATTCGATGGAAAGCAGTACCGCCGAAACCGGTGCGGCAAACACGGCCGCCATTCCAGCCGCCGCGCCGGCCGCCAGCAGCGTCTTGCGCTCATCGGCCGTGACGTGGGCGAGCTGGCCCACCAACGAGCCAAGCGCCCCTCCGGTCGCGATGATGGGACCCTCGGCCCCAAAAGGTCCTCCCGTGCCGATGGCCACGGCGGATGAAACCGGCTTGAGCCAGGTCATGCGCGGCGGAATTCGACTCTCGTTGACGAGGATCTGTTCCATGGCCTCGGGGATGCCATGACCTCGAATGGCACGGGATCCCCACCGCGCCATGCCTCCCACGATCAATCCGCCCAGTACCGGCACTACGATCACCCAGGCGCCAAGGTGATGGCCAGCCGGACTTGCGAGCGACGTGTCCCATCGGCCATGGAATGCCAGGTTGGTGACCAGGCCGATCAGTGCCGTAAGCCATGCGGCCACCCCAGCTACGACGGCGCCAAGCACCATCGCCGCGGCCGAGACTCCGACGACCCGTGCGTCGAGAGGCCGAAAGCGTCGAGGCAGGTGCTCTTCGGCGAGCGTTGGGTCCAACGATGGCGCAAGCGGAATGGCCGCACGTGAGTGCGGTTGCGGAGGCGGGTTGGCCATGAGGACTCTGCAACAGCGAAAGGCGGGTGAAAGGCTACACGGATATCGGCGCTGCAGCTGGCTGGAAGATGAACGGGCGTCGCGGTCCGCGGGAATCGAACTTCAGATACCGAATCCGCTGTGATGGTTTGTGTGGAAGCGGTTCCTGCAGGAACTGCGGAGCGGGTCTGTGATTCGGGAGCGCCTGTCGCGCGATCCGGAGAACACGCGCCCCTCCTTCGGGAGCGACACCTACGACTGGGCCGGCGCCCGCTGCGTGAGGCGCGGCATCCTCGACAAAGTGTCACGACATGCACGGCGAAGGATCACGGCTGAAGTCCCAGCTCCTTCAGCGTCTCGATGTTCTTCAGGAACATGTCCCGGGATTCCGGCGTGAGAGCCGCATGCGAGAGCAACGCGTCGTAGCAGCGGATGCTTTCGTCATACAGGCCCAGTTTGGAGTAGTACGCAGCCCGGCTCTGCGCGATGAAATAGGAATCGGTCTCCCGTTCCATGTCGACGGCCCGCGCGTAGTTCTCCAGCGCCTTCGCCGAATCGCCCATCTGGTCGTTCACGACGGCGATGTTCATGCACATGATCGCCCGATCGAACACCGGCAGATCGCTGTGCACGAGTTCCTCGAGGATGCGGATCGCCTCGTCGCGCTTGCCGGCGACCACCAGATCGGAGGCGCGGCTGGCCAGGTTTTCATAGAGTTGCTTGTCCACTTGATCGTTGACTCCTGCAGGTCCCCTAATTGAATCATGCCGTCGCCGGGCGCTGCCTGCGTTAACGGAAGATGCCGGATCGAGGGGCCAGCCGCGAACCCTTTTTTCAATCCTGCGAAGGCAGGAACGCAGTGACCTTTACGCTTCCGGATTCGCCACAGTCGCCGGACCCCCACCCTTGCGGAGGCTCGGGTCCGTGCCCTCCGGGGCAGACGGCCCCGTATGCCACGCGCGAGCCAGATAAATTCCGGTAGCACGAAGTTCCGCTGCTTGTCCTGGCCCCGCGCAGCTCACTCCAGTCGGCGGCTTCAGATGTGCTGGCCCTTGCCGGCGCCCCTTTGCGTGGATGCGCTCAGGAACCACGGAATGCGGAGAGTGACCATGAACCTGCGAAGCCTCGGCCCTGGCCTGGCCATGCTGGTCGCGAGCGCGCAAATCGGCGCCACGACGATTGAAGTTTCCACGCCATTCGACCAGTTCGGCGAGGACGCGACCAAGTGCTCGCTGCGCGAGGCCGTGCAGGCCGCCAACACGAACGCGACATTCGGCGGATGCCCGGCCGGCAGCAGCGCCGACATCATCACCTTCCAGGGTTTCTCCAACCACTTCACGCTGAGCCGGCCCGGTCGCGACGAGGATGCCAATGCCACAGGCGACCTCGACGTCGACGGCAGCGGCGCGATCGTGTTCGTCGGCAACGGCAGCGGCAAGACCATCATCGACGGTGATGGCGTCGATCGCGTTTTCGACCTCGATTGCCGCTCGGACATGAACGTGCAGTTCAATTCGCTGACGATCGTCAGCGGCGATGCCGGCAACAGCAACGGCGGCGGCATCTACGATTGCGCCGGGGCGCTGAGCCTCTATCAGGTGCACATGAGCGAAAACAGCGCCAACCAGGGCGGTGCCCTCACGATCGCCTCTTCCCCCATTGCCGGCAACGTTACCGTTACGCGCAGCGCATTCACGCGCAATCACGCCCTGACCGGTCCCGGATCGGCGATTCGCCATGGCGGCAATGACCTGCTCAAGCTGACGAATACGACACTCAGCGAGAATGACGCGACCGGCAGCGGCGCGCTCTACGCCGAAGGCGACGTCGCCCTCAAGAACGTGACCGTCGCCTACAACACCGGCGCCAGCACCGGCGGCGTCTACATTGCCGGCGGAACGGCCCGCTTCGACAATTCGATCTTCAGCGATAACGTCAACCGCAACACCTCCTCGTCGACGGCGGTCGACCTGCGCTGTGTCCCGACCGCGCTGAGTGACGGCTACAACCTCTGGAAGAATGGCGTGTGCACCTTCGCGGTCAATCGTGCGACCGATCTTGCCGGCACCGATCCCCTGCTCGGCACGCTCGCCGACGCCGGCCGTTCGCGCCCCGTACATGTGCTGCTGCCGGGTAGCCCGGCGCTCAACTCGGGCGCGCCGACCCCGAACGACGGCAGCACCGGCCACTGCGATGCCTACGACCAGCGCGGCATCCAGCGCCAGCAATGCGATCGTGGCGCCTTCGAGGGGCGTGTCGACTACGCGGTCAATTCGACGGCCGATTCACCGGACAGCAATCCCGGCAATGGCGTCTGCCAGAGCGCGATCGGCGGCTGTACGCTGCGCGCCGCGTTGATGGAAGCCGGCGCCCAGGATGTGCCGATCGTCATCACGATTCCGGAGGGCATCTACAACGTCAACATCCCGGGCGAGGACGAGGACCTCGGCGTCACCGGCGACCTTGACATCATCGCGCTCGAGGGCGAGGGCCGGATCCTTATCGGCCAGGGCCCGGACCGCACCGTGATCCGCGGCAGCGGCGTCGAGCGCGTGTTCGACCTCGACGGCAGCAGCCTTTATCGATCCGCGGTCGGGCTGTTCGGTATGCGCATCGAGGGCGGCGACACGGTTCACACCGGCGATGACGGCAGTGCCTGGAACGGCGGCGGCGCCCGCTTTTCGTTCCCGCGCATGCTGACGATCGACCAGGTCTGGTTCGACCGCAACGCAAGCGGGTCGTCGGGCGGTGGCTTGCACGTGCTGCAGGGATCGGGCCCCGTGCGCATCACGCGAAGCGCATTCACGCGCAACTACGCCGTGCGCGACGGGGGTGGCATGAGCCTGGGACAGGGCAAGGACATGGCCGTCAGCAACAGCCTGTTCGCCGACAACCTGGCCGATTACTACGGTGGAGGCCTCGATGTCTACAACACTGGAACCGGAAGGGTCGATCTGTCCTGGATAACCGTGACCGGCAACTACGCGGGTCGACAGGGTGGTGGCGTATCGTTCGGCGGCGGCGAAACCCTGGGCGCTGCCCTGATCACCGGCAACAACGACGGATTGTCCTTCCATGCCCCGGACTGCCTGACGCGCTCGGAGGGCGTGGCCTCGTCGGGCTATATCCTGATTGGCGCCGTCAGTGATGCCGATTGCGTGCTGACCGGCGATCCGACCGGAAACCAGATCGGCGTAGCCATCAATCTCTCGCAGGTCAGCATGGCCGGTTCCGACATCCCGTACGCCGCACCGAAGCCGGGCAGCATCGCGGTCGGTGCTGTTTCCGCCACTCGATGCAGGGACGGATCGGGACGCTACCTCAACGCCGACCAGCTTGACCTGGCGCGTCCGGTCAACAATGCCTGCACGATCGGTGCGATCGAGGGCACGAGCGACCTGATCTTCGCCAACGGTATCGACGACAGCTATGCCGGCGAGTGAGGCGCGCAAGATCGGACCTCGGCGGGACCGGGTTTTCGCGCTGACGGCGCGTCCGGTCTGCCGAACCGCAAACAAAGTTTCGGAAGGGGCTTGCGCGATACGCGCGATATACGTACATTAGTACGTATGGACGAATTCGAGCTGACCGACAACCAACGCCGCGTGCTGGACTATATCCGTCAGCACACGGCCGAGCGCGGCCGGGCACCGACCTTGCGTGAAATCGCCGATGCACTGGGCTTTGCCCGGCACAGCTCGGCCCAGGACTACGTCAAGGCACTCGAACGCAAGGGCGCGCTCGAACGCATTCCGCATCGCGGCCTGCGCCTGAACCATCGCTCACGGACGCCGGCGGCGATGCTGCTGCCCCTCGTCGGTCGCGTCGCCGCCGGCAGTCCGATCCTCGCCACCGAAAACATCGAAGGGGAATTCGGCATCGACGCCAGCCTGTTTCGCCCGCGACCGGATTACTTCCTGCGCGTGGTCGGACTGAGCATGCGCGATGCCGGCATCCTCGACGGCGACCTGGCCGCGATCCACCGCACCGATACGGCCGACAACGGCCGCATCGTGGTGGCCCGGGTCGACGATGAAGTCACCCTCAAGACCCTCGAATGCAAGCGCGGACGGATTCGCCTGCTCCCGTCCAATCCCGACTTCGCCCCGATCGAGATCGACCCGGAACGCGAATCCTTCGCCATCGAAGGACTCTATGTCGGCATGATCCGGAGAACCTGATCGATGTCTGCCGTGCTGGCCTCCCCTCTTCCCGCTCAATTCCCTCCGGCCCGAACCTCTGCGCTCGGCGAGGTGCTGCGGCATCCGGGCATCTGGCGCGGCGGTGCCGAACCGGCGTCCTCGATCCGCACCCTGGCCAGCGGCAATGCCTCACTTGATGCGTTGTTGCCGGGCGGCGGCTGGCCGGTCGGTGCGTTGACCGAAATCCTCGTCGAGAACGATGGCCTTGGCGAGCTCGAACTGGTCATGCCGGCCCTCGCGGCGTTGACCCGGGCGAGCCGTCGGGTCGCGATCATCGCGCCGCCCTACCTGCCCTACCCGCCGGCCCTGGCGGCGGCGGGGGTCGACCTCGCCCATCTCGTGCAGATCGATGCCGGTGTCGCCGATTCGCACTGGAGTGCCGAGCAATGCCTGCGCGCCGGCTGCTGTGCGGCGGTCCTGCACTGGCTCCCGGATGCCGACTACCGGCAGTTGCGCCGCCTGCAACTGGCCGCCGAGACCGGCAATGCACTGGCCTTCCTGTTTCGCCCCCTGCGGGCCTCGGCCGTGACCAGCCCTGCCGCCCTTCGCCTCAAGATTTCCCATTCTGAAACAGGGTCTTGTATCGAAGTCTTGAAGTGCAAAGGCATCATGGACACCCGTCGCGACCCACGCATCCCGCTGCGCGCCTGAGCAGATCGGGGAAATCGCACGGAACGGACACGACGCCGGCCAAGGCGGCGTCGCTGCGGCAATCCTACTTGCGCAGGACCACCATGCCGCCCCGACGGTACTTGGCGAACAGCATCAGCCAACCCATGCCGAACCAGCGCACGAGATCGGAGAGCCACGCCGGCAAGCGTGCCAGCGCGGGCATCTCGTACTGGATCATCGCGAGCATTTTCGGGGTCGGGTAGACCCGCGCACCGCGAAAGCCGGCGGCACGCGCAAGCTTGAGGATCCTGCGCGGCGGCATGTCCTGTTCGGTAACCCCGAACGAATCGACGGCGGCACGGGAGTGTTCGGCCTCGGCATGGCCGTCACCCGGTTCGATCGTGATCAGCATTCCACCGGGTTTGAGTGCGCGACACACGTTGGCCAGGGCCCCGCCGGGGTCGTCGGCATGATGCAGGGCGTCATAGAACAGGGCCGCATCGAACTCGGCTTCGAAACCCAGCGATTCGTAGTCGCAGACGCGAAAATCAAGGCCCTCCAGCCCGGCCTCGCGACGATTGGCCTCGGCCAGGGCGATCATGTCCGGCGCGATGTCCTGACCGGTGACCTGATAGCCGCGCCGGGCCAGGAATACACTCGTCCAGCCGCTGCCGCAGCCGAGATCGAGCAGGCGCGCCGGAGCCGGCGGCAGGACCATGAACACGCCGGCCATGTCGGCCAGCATGCGTCCGCAATCGGGATCCGAAAACGGCTTGCCGCGCGCGTGCGCTGCGCCCGCGTCGCCTATGCGGGCGAGATATTCGATTTCATCCTGCTTGGCCACCGCAGCCGGTCAGGCCGGTCCACGCGAACGATAGGTGCGTGCCACGTAGTCTTCGACCACGGCGATGAAGTCGACGGCAATCGTCTCGCCGCGCAGGGTCATCGCCTTCTGGCCGTCGATGAAAACCGGGGCCGCGGGCGATTCACCGGTACCCGGCAGGGAAATGCCGATATCCGCGTGCTTGGATTCGCCCGGGCCATTGACGATGCACCCCATCACGGCCAACGTCATGTTTTCGACGCCGTCGTACTTGATCCGCCACTCCGGCATCTTTTCGCGGACATGCGCCTGGACCGACTGGGCGAGTTCCTGGAACAGCGTGCTCGTGGTCCGGCCGCAGCCCGGACAGGCGGTCACCATCGGCGTGAACGCGCGCAGACCCATGGTCTGCAGCAGTTCCTGGGCAACGATGACTTCGCGCGTGCGCGACTCGCCCGGCTCGGGTGTCAGCGAAATACGGATGGTGTCGCCGATGCCTTCCTGCAGCAGCACGCCGAGCGCCGCGGCCGAGGCGACGATGCCCTTGGAACCCATGCCGGCCTCGGTCAGGCCGAGGTGCAGCGCGTAGTCGCAGCGTGCGGCGAGATCGCGATAGACGGCGATCAGTTCCTGCACGCCGGATACCTTGCATGAAAGAATGATCTGGTCGCGCGACATGCCGAGTTCCTCGGCGCGCGCGGCCGAGTCGAGTGCGGAGCGGATCAGCGCTTCGCGCGCAACGCGCGCGGCATCCCATGGATTTTCGCGCGCATGGTTCTCGTCCATCAGGGTCGCCACCATGTTCTGGTCGAGCGAGCCCCAGTTCGCACCGATGCGCACCGGCTTGCGGTTGCGCAGCGCCGTCTCGATGATCGACGAAAATTGCGTGTCCTTCTTGCGCCCGAAGCCGACATTGCCGGGGTTGATCCGGTACTTGGCCAGCGCCTCTGCCGCCGCGGGCTCGTCGGCCAGCAACTGATGGCCGTTGTAGTGGAAGTCGCCGATCAGCGGCACCTGCACGCCCATCATGGCCAGGCGGTCGACGATGCGCGGCACGGCCGCGGCGGATTCGGCGTTATTGACGGTCAGGCGCACGAACTCCGAGCCGCTGCGCGCCAGTTCGGCGACCTGGCGGGCGGTAGCCACGATGTCGGCGGTGTCGGTATTGGTCATCGACTGCACGACCACCGGGGCACCATTGCCGACCACGGTCTGGCCAACACGAACGCCAATGCTGGCGCGGCGCTGATGGGCGCTGTCAGGGAGATTTGTCATTGCGTGGGGTACGGCGGCGACGCGCCTGGAAGCATCGGGGTCAGAGTATGCAGGATACTCAACCGGAGTGGATCGCCGCCAGCGCTTCCGCCCCGGCTTCCTCGACCCCTTCGTCCGGAAGGTCCAGCGGTGGCAGTGCGAAGCGCAGATAGGCGCCGGCCGACTCCATGATCCCGGCGCCATTGACCTTCAGGGCGCAGGCCGAAGAAGGCCAGCGATGCGGATCCACCGGCAGGGTCAACTGGATCGACGCCGGCTCGCGCTCGAACAGGCCCGGCGTCAGCAGCGAGCTGTAGATCGCCGCCTCCTGCGAGCGCATCGGCGAGAGCAGGATTCCGCGTCGGTCGTTCATCGGATTTCCGGCGTCGTCGAGCGCGCTGACGCCGATCGCGAGGGACCGCCGTGCCAGCAATCCGATGCCGGCGTCGATACGGCCCTCGTCGTCGATCCGCATCCAGCGGATGACGCCGACCATCCAGTCCGGCGTCGCGCTACCGCTGTCGGCTACCGACAAACCGACCAGTTCACCGACCTTGGCGCGCACCACCTCGCCATGGGCACCCTTTTCCCACAGCACCCGATAGCCGCCGAAACTCTGGTCGACGATACGGACCATGAGCGGCTGGGTGCGCATCTGCTCGCTCGAGGTGATGGCCCAGGAAGCCGCCGGGTCCTGTTCGGAGAGCTGGATCGAGGTACCCCTGACCCGGCGCAGGAAGCTCTCGAAATCCTCGTTGCCGGCGAGCACGAAATGCAAGTCATGCAGCCCGATGACGCTTTGCAGGGTGTAGCCGGCGGGCAGGCGCAACTGGTCGCGCGCACCATCGGAGGTCCAGCTGTCGACCAGGCGCTGCACGAGGTCGATGTCGACCTGGACCGCAGGCCCACCACGCAGGCGGAACGTGGCCAGCCGAATTCCTGATGGCAGTCGGGAAACCTGCGATTCGATGTATTCGAGCAGGGCCGAGAGCCGGAGCGAGAGCACGCCGTCGCCGGCGGATATGCGCTCTTCGGGCAGGTAGCCGGGTCCGTGATCGCTTTCGACGTCGACCGCATGCGCGCCATCGCGGGCCTCGGAGGCCTTTCCCAGTTCGCAATACGGCGCCAGGGTGCTGGTCAGCGCGATGACTTCGAGCAGTTCGCGCTGCGTGTACCGATAGGGATTGGCCAGGGCCAGCAACAGGGCATGTGCATAGGCCGTGCGCGCGCTGATCGCGGCGCCGCTGGCGACATCCTCGACCGCCTTCGCATCGAGGCCGAGTGCGGCGGCAAAGCGGAAGACATCGTGCATGCCCTGCCAGGCGCCCTTCGGCGGCGTTCGATAGAGCAGATACGCCTTGTGCAGGCGCGCGCCACCGTGAGTCAGGGCACGCACGGCCGCCAGCGCCACCTGCTTGCCCCTCAGCATCGGAACGCTGCCGCTGGGTGCGCAGAAGTCGTACAGGGCGGTTCGATAGCCGAGCGCCATCTCGCTCTGGAACTCCTGCGCGAGGATGCCGAGTTCTGTCCGCTGCGGCGGCAATGGAAAACTGGCTCCGATGATCTGCCGATCGACCAGGCCGGCGAGCTGATTGACCGGGCCGCGAAGGAGCTCCAATGCCTCGAGCCTCTCGGCCGCCGCGATGCGCAGCCGGTTCATCGAGCGCAGGGCCTCCACGAGCAGGCGCGCCGTGGCCGAGAAATTGGCCAGGGGCAAGGCGGCGACCCAGGCCCTTACCGCCCGCGCTTCGCTGTTGAAGTCCCCGGCCTTGGGCGGGTGCCGATCGGGGAGATTTCGGAGTAGTCGGCGATGCAGCTCGGTCATGATTCTGGTCCGGCCTGCGACGATGACGCGGCCCGGCCTAAGTTAACAAATATCGGCGCGCTCGGTTCGATTCGTGGCGACGCATGTGCCGCAGCGTGCGGTTGGCGTGGTCGCCGGATCAACCGTGGCGCTCGCGCGTGCGGGTCAGGGCACCGGCGACGAGTCGCGCCATCAGGCGCTCGCGCAGTGAGCGTGGATCCGCCAGTTGCATGCGCTGCATGGCGGCCGGGTCGCGCTGACCGGGCCGGAACAGCGCAGCGATCATGGCAGTCCATCCGCGCGGGCGTTCCAGGCCGGACTTGAGCCACGACAGGGCCGCGAGCAGGCGGATCTCCACGGCGTCGAAATCGCTGCCGAATGGATAGTCGGGCAGCAGCCCTGAAGTGCGCGCGGCGCGCATGCGCCTGGCCAGATTCTCCGCGGTATTACCCGACCACGCTTCGGGAAGAGTGAAATCGGGCGACAACTTGCGGGCCGCAATGGCGTCGCGCACCAGTCCCGCCTGGAAGTGGGCATCGCAGATCGCCAGCATTGCCTTGACACAGTCCTCGTCGGTCTTGCCGCGTAGATCCGCGATGCCGTATTCGGTCACGTAGACGTCGCGCAGATGCCGGGGGATCGTCGTATGCCCGTAGGTCCAGTGGATGTTCGAAGTCAGACGTCCCTTCACGCGCCGGGTGGCCCGCAACATCAGGACCGATCGTGCGTCGTCCAGTCCATGCGCCAATGCGACGAAGTTGTACTGGCCACCGACCCCGCTGACCACGCGTCCGTCCTCGAGTGCGTCGGAGGCCGCGGCACCGAGCGCGGTGGCGACCATGCAGGTGTTGAAGAAGCGGGCGTCGCGGCGCTCCTCGGCCGCCAGCGTCTCGATTCCCCGTTGCAGCAGGTTGACTTCGGAAATGCGGCACATCTCGAGACCGGCATGGTCATGGCCTTGCAGGTTCGCCAGCCAGCGGTAGAGTTCAGCCGAGCCGAGACAGAACCCCCCTTGCAGGTAGCGTCCCCCGATGATCGAGCGTCCGGCGATGTGGCGGTCGATCACCTCCAATGCGTCGCCGGCGTCGAGATCGTTGGCCACGATGGCGCCATCGGGCAGTTGCAGCCCTCCGTCCACCAGGCGGCATCCGGCAGGAACGATGCCGAAGCGGACCAGGCGCGCCAGTCCCGCGCTGTCGAGATGCCGGGGCAGCACCCCCTTGCTGCGCAGTACGGCAGCATCGCCCGACTTCAAGCGCAGGCCGATGGCGCCGGAATCGAGTGCGCGCTGCAGGGCGAGGTCGTCGTGCACCTGGCGCACGAGTATCCCGGCCCGACGCAGGTGCATGAAGCCATCCATGACCATTTCGCTGGACCCATAGATGCCCGTGACGAACGGATCGTGCCCGCCCCAGCGTTCCACCAGCGGGCCGCCAAACCGCTTGCCCTGAAGCGCGGTGAGAGCTCCTCGATATTCGCCGTTGCGCTGTTGCCGAAGCATCAGGGCATGCACGAGCGCATCCGACAACGCTCCGATTCCAATCTGCAGGGTTCCACCATCGCGCACGAGCGTGCTCGCATGCAGGCCGATCGCGTATTCGACGTCGTCGACCGCATTGCGCGGCAGGGCAAACAGCTTCTGCGTTTCGGCGGGCGCGTCCAGAACGATGTCGAACAGGCCTTCGGCACTGCCGACATCGGCATCTCCGGAAAGGAAGGGCATCGCCTCGTGCACGACCGCGACCACCAGCGGTTTCGGCGCACCCGCCTCGCGCATGCGGTCGAGCAGGTCCAGCGTCACGTCCGGATTGCAGCCGAGGCTGTAGCACCATCCGTCTTCCCGGGCGCGGCGAGCGACCAGCTGCACGAGGACATTGACGCCCTGGGTCGCGAGGTCGCCGGCGACCTCGGTGTAATTGAGGCTGACGTAATCGCGCTGGGCGACCGGGGATGACAGCATCGCGCCCGACTGGAAGTAGAACTCGTGGACGCGGACGTTGGCCGGAAGCTGTCCGGCGCGCATCGCGGCGGCGTATTCGAGTCGTGGATAGTCGCTGCCGAAGTGACGATCGAGAAACGGCTGCGCGAATCGTCGCTCGAGGTCGCTGCCGGGCCTCGGCACTTCCAGCGAGAGCGCGGTGTGAATGGTCAGGCGGCAACTCGGTTCGGCCACCACCCGGCGATAGATCGCGTTGATCAAACGGTTGGGTTTGCCGAGGCCGAGCGGCGCCGCCAGCACGATGTTGCCGGCGCAGTGCTGAAGGATCCGCTCGGCGCAGTCCTCGAGGTCAACCAACTGCCTAATACCCTGCATGCCTGTCTCGACGGAATCCCATTGAGGCATCCTACTGCGCGGGCGGGGAAATTGCGCATCGATGCCCACGACGGCGCCCAGCTTGGGTATGATCGGGTCCGGGCGGAGGAACATCATGGGTGAGCGCTTCAAGATCGCGATCGTCGGATCCGGGCCGGGGGGGCTGTCGGCGGCGGCACGCGCTGCCGAACGCAACGAGTCCCACGTCCTGCTCGAAGCCGAACCGCATCTGTCGAACACCATTTATCTTTACCAGAAGGGCAAGTACGTCATGGACGAGCCCGGCATCCTGCCGCTGCGCTCTCCCATCCCGTTTGCCGCCGGCCTGCGTGAAACCATCCTCGAAGGCTGGGACGAGGCGGCGGCCCGCCTCAAGATCAACGTGCGGCATCAGCACGAAGTCTCCGCGATCAAGCGCCGGGACGACGGCATCTTCGAGATCAAGTGCAAGAACGGAAACTCCTTCGAAGCCGAGGCCGTGGTCCTCGGGATCGGCTTGCAGGGCAACCTGCGCAAGCTCGGCGTTCCGGGTGAGGACCTACCGTTCGTGCAGTACCAGCTCGACGATCCCGATGCCTACGAAGGCGAGACCATCGTCGTGGTCGGCGCCGGCGACGCGGCCATTGAGAATGCGGTGGCCCTGGCCAGGCAGAACAATGTCGTCATCATCAATCGCAAGGATGAATTCGGGCGCGCCAAGAAGGGCAACGAGCAGGCCATCCTGAAAGCCATCGACGACGGCCTCATCGAGTGCTACTACAACTCGGCGCCGGAGAAGGTCGAGGCGCTCAGCGCTGGGCGCAAGCCCGGCCGCATGATCCTCAACACGGCCAATGGCCGTGCCCAGATCCTGCTCGACCGTGTCATCGCCCGACTCGGCGCGACCGCCCCGCGCGGTTTCGTCGAAGCCTGTGGCGTGGTCTTCCCGAACAAGGACCCGGCCTCGGTCCCGGCCATCAGCGCCCAGTACGAATCCAACGTCAAACGTCTCTACATCGTCGGCGCACTGGGTGGCTACCCGCTGATCAAGCAGGCCATGAACCAGGGCTACGAGGTCATCGAATACATCACCGGCAATGCGGTCGAGCCGGCCGACGCACCGCTGCTGAAAGCCAAGTTCGCCAACCTCAAGGGAATCGGCAGCGTCGACCAGGCCCTCGCCCAGATCCAGAAGAACGTGCCGGTGCTCTCGCACATCACGCCGTTGCAGATGCGCGAGTTCATGCTCGACTCCGATATCCGCACCCCGGCCGCCGGCGAAGTGATCTTTACGCGTAACGACTATACGAACAGCTTCTATTCGATCGTCGAGGGCGAGGTCCGCATCGAGGTCGAGGGCAAACCCCAGCCCGTGGTCCTGAGGCGCGGAGAATTCTTCGGAGAGATGAGCCTGATCTCGGGGCGCCGGCGCTCGGCCACGGTCACCGCAGGCCCGAACTGCATCCTCGTCGAGACGCCGCGTCGTTCGATGAACCGGTTGATCAACTCGGTCGAGGCGGTCAAGGCCGACATCGATCGCGTCTTCATCATGCGCGCGATCCAGTCGCGTTTCGCCTCCGAGGCCAGCACCGAGCAGCTCGCGGAAATGGCCGCAAACGCCACGTTGCAGCGCTTCAAGGCCGGCGACTACGTGTTCCAGGAAGGCGACGAGGGCGACTGCCTGCACCTGGTACGCATCGGTTCCCTGACCATCTCCCGCAACATCGGCGGCAAGGACATCGTGCTGACCTATGTCGCTGCCGGCAACTATGTCGGCGAGATGGCCCTGATGGGCGAGTCGAAGCGCTCGGCCAGCGCCCGCGCGGCGATCGCGACCGAAACGATCCGCCTCGATGGCGCGGTCTTCAAGAAACTGATCAGCCGCATTCCCGCCCTGAGGTTGCGCCTGCAGAAGGAATTCAAGGAGCGCACCGCCGCCAATCTCGCCATGCAGTCCCTGCCCGGCGGCGGCGACATCATCTCCTTCCTGATGGCGCAGGGTGCCGGCGAAGCCACCGACATCCTGCTCATCGACGAGTCGCTGTGCGTGCGCTGCGACAATTGCGAGAAGGCCTGCGCGGAAACCCACAGCGGCACCTCGCGGCTCGACCGCGAAGCCGGGCCGACCTTCGCCAACGTGCATGTTCCGACCTCGTGCCGGCATTGCGAACACCCGCATTGCATGAAGGACTGCCCGCCCGATGCCTTGCGGCGCGCGCCGAACGGCGAGGTCTTCATCGCCGACAACTGCATCGGATGCGGCAACTGCGAGCGCAACTGCCCGTATGGGGTGATCCACATGGCCAGCAAGCCGCCGAAGAAGCCCGGACTGCTGCAATGGCTGCTGCTCGGGCGTGGCCCCGGTCCCGGCGAGGCGCCCTACGATCCCAACGTCAAGAAGGATCCGACGGCAAAGAAGGCGGTCAAGTGCGACATGTGCAAGGACCAGGCTGGCGGTGCTGCCTGCGTGCGCGCCTGCCCGACCGGCGCGGCCATCCGCATCAGCCCCGAGGAGTTTCCTGCCTATGCCCAGTCGAGGCGTTGACGCGGTGTTCGCGAGCACCGCGTCCAGACCTGCCCTGACCCGCGAAGCCTCGACCGGTCGGGGCTGGCGCCTGCCCGGCGCCGCTACCCGCCGCGCCGGGCAGGCCTAGGAGCGCCACGTGCACGACTCCATCCTTACCCACGCCAAATCGCGCTATCTCTGGGTCTCGATCGGCCTGAGCGTGGTTTCGATTGCACTGTACGTCTGGCACGATCCGGGGGTCGCGCCGAACGGAGGCACCTGGCTCGGCTACACACTTGGCACCATCGCCGCCCTGATCATCGTCCTGCTGCTGCTGTTCGGCATCCGCAAGCGCAGCTACTCGACGAACCTGGGCAGCACGCGCGGCTGGTTGTCCGCGCACATCTACCTGGGCACCACACTGATCCTGCTGGTCCTGCTGCATTGCGGATTCCAGTTTGGCTGGAACCTGCATACCTTTGCCCTGGTCCTGATGCTGATCGTCATCTTCAGCGGATTCTTCGGCGTCTACGCCTACCTGCGCTATCCGACCCTGATGACGCGCAACCGGGAAAGCGCGACACGTGACGCGATGCTCGAGGAGATCCAGGAGATCGACCAGAACGCCCTCGCCCTGGCCGACGGCATCGCCCCCGAGATCCACGCGGTCGTCCTGCGCTCGATCGAGAACACCAGGCTCGGCGGCGGGGTGTGGACGCAATTGCGCGCCCGCGACGGCTCCGACATCGCGATCGCACGCATCCGCGACGCGATCGAGAAACGCGAAACCCAGCTTGGCGTGGCACCGTCACCGATGCAGGCCGGACAAACCATCATCGCCATGGTCGACTTTCTCGCCGGTCGCGCCGACGACAAGCAGTCCGAGGCCCTGCGCAAGTTGATCGACATACTCTCGCGCAAGCGCAGCCTGGCGACCCGCGTGGCGCGCGACATCCAGTACCAGGCGATCATGGAAATCTGGCTTTACTTTCACGTGCCGCTTTCGATCGCGCTGCTGGCGGCGCTGATCGGCCACATCATTTCCGTTTTCTTCTACTGGTAGGTATCGGCTCGACCATGCCCTCTTGCGTACCTGACATGCGATCCGGGAGGCCTATCCGATGCGCTGGCTGATCCGTCGTGTCCTGAAGAAGGGCAAATCCTCGATTTCCTACGAGGACGATACCCACTACGGCGAAATCCTGACCATCGGGCGCGCCTCGGACCAGGCGATCTTCCTGCCCGACCTGCGCGCCGCGTTGAACCATGCCAGCGTCACCGCGATCGGCAACGGTCAGTACCGGGTCGAATCGCTGATCATCGCAGGCATTCGCGTCAACGGTGAGATCACCTATTCGATCACGGTCGGCGCGGGCGCCGTCATCGAACTCGGCTCGACCCGGCTGACCCTGCTCGACGCCCGCGGCGACTACGACGCCGCGGTCGAAGTGTCCTCGATCGACAAGAGCGAGCAGGCTGCGATTCTCTCGAAACGCAAGAAGCCGACGAGTCTTTCGGAAACCTGGATCAGCAAGCGCTGGCCCTCGTGGCTCGGATTCATCGTCGTCCTTGTCCTCGGTCTGTTGCTGCCGGCAGCCACCCACGTGGTGCCGGGCCTCAATACCGTGCTGCGCTACTCGCCGTTGCCGAGCACGCAGTTCTGGAATCCGGGCGAGATCGATGCCGCGCACCAGTTTTTTGCAACCGATTGCACGCGATGCCACCAGCACGCATTCCTCATGGTGCGCGATACCGCGTGCACGTCGTGTCATGTCAAGACCAAGGCCCATGCGGATCCGGCGAAGTTCAACATACCGGCGCTGGGCGACGCGCGCTGCGGAACCTGCCACCAGGACCACAACGGCCAGCGCGGCATGATCAGCAAGGACCAGCGCCTGTGTGCGGACTGCCATGCCGACCTGAAGGACCGCACCAGGGGCGCGAGCCAGATCGCCGACATCGCCGATTTCGGCGATGCCCATCCGCAGTTCCATGTCAACCTCCCGGGCTGGACCGCAGCCGGCGAGTTCATGCCGAAATCGATGCCATGGGCCAGCGGGCTGAAGGAAAATTCGGGGCTCAAGTTCAACCATGAGAAGCACCTGAAGACCGATGGCCTCAACACGCCAAACGGTCGCAAGGTGCTGACCTGTGAAAACTGCCATCAGACCGACGCCGCCGGCGCCGCGATGAAGCCGATCGCGTTCGAAACCATGTGCCATGAATGCCACCAGTTGGGATTCGACACCCTGGCACCCGACCGCGAAGTGCCGCACGCCAATGTCGAGGCGGTTACCTACACCCTGGATGAGTTCTACGCCCGTCGCGGTCTCGAGGGCGGCTACGCCGATGCGCGTGCGCCGACCATCGTGCAGGAGCGGCGGCGCCCCGGATCGCCCCCGCTGTCACGACAGGAACAGGTCGAAGCGCTGGCCTGGGCCCGCGATCGTGCCCGCGAAGCGGCGCGCACGCTGTTCACCGGCAAGGCCTGCGTCACCTGTCATTCGATCAGTCCGCCGACGGCCGGCGAAAGCACCTGGCGGGTCGCACCGGTTCGCGTGTCGGGCATCTGGTATGTCGACGCCAATTTCGTGCATTCCAAGCACGAGACCAAGGCATGCGTGGATTGCCATGCGGGCGCATCGACCTCACAGGCGTCCAACGACCTGCTGATACCAGGCATCGAGAACTGTCGCGAGTGCCACGGCGGCGCGCATGCAAGCGGAAAGGTCGCCAGCACCTGCATCGCCTGCCATGCCTATCACCGTTCGCCCCTGTTGACGCTGGACAAGCAGCCATAGCCATAGGCGCAATTCACTCGTCTGAGCTATGATCCGCCCAGGGTTCCGCATGCAGGCTCGCAGCAGGCAACGGGAGGAGGAATGGGGATCATCAGATTCAGCGCGCTGCTCATCGGCGTATCGATGCTGTTTGCCTGTGGCGGCGGCAGCAATACCGGCAGCAGCGAGGGTTCAAACCCGGGTACACCGGCCGGCAACGGCGATTCCGGTTGCGCCGGCTCGTGCGCCAATGCCAGTTCGTTCCTCACGGTCGAAGACATCCAGAAGATCATCGCCCAGGCGGTCAACGAGGCGCAGGCCCAGGGTACGCCGGCGACGATCACGGTCATCGATCGCGTAGGCAACGTGCTGGCCGCCTATCGCATGACCGGTGCTCCGCGCACCCAGCGGGTCGACTCCGGACGCGGCGTCGTCGGCGGGCTCGAGGGGCTCTCGATTCCCAGCGAATTGACCGCGATCGCCAAGGCCATCACCTCGGTCTACTTCTCCTCGGAAGGCAACGCCTTCGCCTCGCGCACGGCCGGCCAGCTGGCTCAGGAACACTTCGCGCCGGGCGATATCACCGCCCCTTCCGGTCCGCTGTTCGGCGTGCAGTTCTCGCAGTTGCCCTGCTCCGATATCAGCCGTCGCTTCAATGGCATCGGCCCCGATGCGGGGCCGCATCGTTCGCCGATCGGGATTGCCGCCGATCCCGGCGGTCTGCCGTTGTACAAGGCCGGCGTGCCGGTCGGCGCGATCGGTGTATCCGCCGATGGCATCTACGGAGTCGATACCAACTCCGGTGATATCGACCGCAATTTCGACGAAATCGTCGCCGTTGCAGGCACCTTTGGATTTGCCGCTCCGCAGGATCGCCGCGCCGATCGCATTTCGGCCGGCGGCCTGACCCTGCGTTATGCAGACATCGAATTCAACCAGCTGGCCCGCGATCCGGCCGCCGCACCGGCATTCAGCACGCTCGATGCCGGTGCCGGCGAAGTCTTCGCGATCCCGGGGTTCTTCAGCGGCACGATCGCGCGGGGGCTTGCCTTCGGCCAGGTCGAATCGGGCATCCGTCCCGACCCGGTCAACTTCCCGGGGCTCGACGCGTTCGTTGTCGATGACGGCACAGGCACCAACCGCTTTCCGCCCATCGACGGAACCGATGGTCAAAATGCGCTGACTTCTGGCGAGGTCCTGACCCTGCTGCAGGAAGGACTCAAGGTCGCCAATCGCACGCGCGCACAGGTGCGCCGTCCGTTCGGATCGCCGGCCGGCGAGACCGTCGTGGTCGTCGATACCAATGGCGTCGTATTGGGTATCGTGCGGTCGCGCGACGCCCTGCTCGATGCGGTGGACGTGACCACGCAGAAGGCCCGCACGGCCGCGTTCTTTTCCGGTGCCTACGCCGCCGCGGATATCGCCTCGGTTGCGCAACAGCCTCTTGGCTTCCTCTCGAACACGGTCGACCTCGCCAACGGCCGTGTCGAGTTCGCGACCACCGGCGCGATCGATCCGACTCGCTACGTGCCTGCCCTGCAAGCCTTCCTGCCGCAGCCCAGCGCGCTGACCGACGGCTCGATCGCGTTCTCGAATCGCGCCATCTCGAATCTATCCCGTCCGTACTACCCGGATGGCGTCCCGGGTCGTCCGCCCGGCCCTCTGAGCCTGCCGATCAACGATTGGAGCGTCTTCAACACGGGTCTCGAGCTCGATCTGGACTACTCGCAGACGGCCCTGTTCGTCGCCTCCTACCTGCAGGCCATCGGCCTTACAGTCAGCCTCGACGGCACCGATCTTCCGCCGATCGGCGAAGCGCCGACCAATTGCACCGGCATTTCGCGCATTCCGAACGGGATCACCCTGTTCGGCGGCAGCGTTCCGATCTACCGCGGCTCCACCCTGGTCGGGGCGATCGGCTCGTCGGGAGACGGCACCGACCAGAGCGACCTGGTCGCCTTCCTCGCCCTGCACAATGCGGGCGTCGCCCTGGGCGGAGCGATCGGCAATGCCCCACCATCGATGCGCGCCGACAATTTCGTGCCGCAAGGCGCGCGTCTGTTGTACGTGCAGTGCCCGCAGGCGCCATTCCTGGACTCCACCGAACAATACGTATGCGAGGGCAAGTGACATGCGTATCGGAAATCTCCGCCGTACTGTCCTGACTGTCGCCTTGACCGCGGCGTCGACGATGGGCACGACCGCCGCGCAGGCCCAGGGCACCAGCCTGCCGACCAGTTGGCTGCAACTGATCGGCCTGCTGCCGGCGCCGACCTACGATCCCTATGCTTCGCAGATTCCGCGCCGCCGCCCAGGCCACCCGCCGGAACCGCTGCCGATGTTCGTCGAGCAGAACCCGGACGCGCTCAGTCCCGCGCCGGTCGACCAGGCCGGCAGCTTCGTTCCGGTCCCGGATCGCTGGCGCATCATGGAGTCACTGGGACTCAACACGCCGTGGTACGACCCGTACAACCAGAACGTCCTCAAGGGCGACAAGCCGATCATCGGCGAGGAATGGTTCTTCTCGTTCACCGGTATCTCCGACACCCTGCTCGAGCCACGCGGCATCCCGACCCCGGTCGGCCCGCAGTCCGGTCCCGAACCGGGTTCCAACGACGTGCTCGGCGACACCAACCAGATCATCCTTGCGCAGACCGCGATCACGAGCTTCCTGCTCTACAAGGGCGACACGGCATTCAAGCCACCCGATTACGAGTTCCGCGCCACCCTGGCATTCAACTACAACCGTGTGCGCACGCAGGAAGTGCGCGCCCTGAATGTCGATCCGACCTTCGGCACCTCGCGTGACGACGGCTTCATCGGCGTGCAGGAACTCTTCGTCACCAAGGACTACCGCACGGCGTCGGCCCGCTATGACGTGGATGAGGTGCGCGTCGGCATCCAGCCGTTCTCTTCGGATTTCCGTGGCTTCCTGTTCCAGGACAACCAGCCCGGCGTGCGCTTCTTCGGCAACCGCGACAACAACCGCTGGCAATACAACATTGCCTGGTTCCGGCGCCTCGAGAAGGACATCAACTCCGGTCTCAACGACCTCACCAAGGGGCCGCGCAAGGACGACATCTTCCTGGCCAGCCTGTATCGGCAGGACTTCCCGTTCACCGGTTTCGTGTCGCAGGCGATCTTTGCCTACAACCGCAATCGCGAGGATTCCAGCTTCTACGATTCGAACGGCTTCATCCAGCGCCCGGCCGCGATCGGGCGCGAGTTTCCTCGCACCTACGATGTGGGTTATCTGGGCTACAACGGCGATGGCCATATCGGCCGCCTGAATCTCACGGTCGCCGCCTATGCCGCGGTCGGCAAGCAGAAGCCCGGCGTTTTCGTCGCACAAGACACCGACATCCGGGCCGGCTTCCTCGCCGCGGAAGCGTCGATGGATTTCGATTGGCTTCGCGTACGCGGCTCCCTGGCCTATGCCAGCGGCGACAAGGATCCTTACGATGACCGCTCGACCGGCTACGACGCGATTTTCGAGAATCCGATTTTCGCCGGCGCCGACACCAGTTACTGGATCCGCCAGAACCTGCCGCTGATCGGTGGCGGTGGCGTCGCCCTGGCCGGACGCAACGGCCTGCTCGCCAACCTGCAGTCCTCGAAGGAGCAGGGCCAGTCGAATTTCGACAACCCGGGCATCCAGCTGATCGGTATCGGCGCGGATATGGACCTGACCCCGCAATCGCGGGTCTCGGCCAACATCAACCACCTCTGGTTTTCCGAGACCGAGGTACTCAAGGTCGCGCGAGCCACCGCGGATGTCGGCCGCAATATCGGCACGGACGTCTCGGTGTCGTGGATCTGGCGTCCCTACTTCACGCAGAACGTCATTTTGCGCCTGTCCGCGGCCACGCTGCTGCCGGGCCAGGGCCTGAAAGACCTTTACGGCGAAGATACCAAGTACTACTCGGTACTTGGCAATTTCATTCTCACATTCTGAGGGGGCGCGCAGGACAATGAAGCGATCCATCGCTGCCATCTGTATTGCCATCGTCCTGCCTTTCGCAGGATCCGTTCTGGCCTCCGGCGGAGGCGCCGAACGCGTCGAACGCGAATACGTCACCGCGCCGAACGCCCCGGCTTTCCAGACCTGGGAGCAGGCCGACGAAAAATCGCGTGGTTGCGTCAGCTGCCATACCGCCAGCGATCGCAAGACCATGCACGCCAGCCCGGCCGTCGTGCTCGGCTGCACCGATTGCCATGGAGGTGACGCCAGCGTCAGCGTGGCGTCCGACCAGCATGAAGGCGTCGAGTACCATGATGCCGCGGAGAGGGCGCACGTCCTGCCACGTTACCCGTCGCGCTGGGAGCACAGCGCCAATCCGGAACGCAGCTATACCTGGCTGCTGCAGGAGTCTCCGGAGTTCGTACGCTTCATCAATCCGGGCGACCTGCGCGTGGCCCGCGAAGCCTGCGGTGCCTGCCACCTGCCGCTGATCCAGGCCAACGAAAAGAGCCTGATGGCGAACGCCGCCATGTTCTGGGGCGCAGCCGCCTACAACAACGGCATCCTGCCCTTCAAGCACTCGATCCTCGGCGAGTCCTACGGCCGCGACGGCGAAGCGGTGTCGGTCGACAACGGCATCCCGAACGACGAAACCATGGACCAGCATGGCGTCCTGCCGAAGATCAACCCGATGCCGGCCTGGGAAACGGTGCCGCCGGGCGACGTGTTCCGCATCTTCGAGCGCGGTGGTCGCAACATCAACAATATCTTCGCCGAGCTCGGCCTGCCGAACGAGTTCGGCCAGATCCAGAAGCTCGAGGAACCCGGGAGACCGGATATCCGGCAGTCGTTCCGCGGTCCCGGCACCGGCCTGCGCGTGTCGATCCCGGTCCTCAACATCCACAAGACCCGACTCAACGATCCGTTCATCTGGATGCTCGGCACCAATGACAATCCTGGCGATTTCCGTTCCTCGGGATGCAGCGCCTGCCACGTGATCTATGCCAACGACCGTGATCCGCGGCATTCGGCGATCTACGCTAAGTTCGGCAACATGGGCACGAGCCAGCAGGCCGACCCGACCATTCCGAAGGACGTGCCGGGACACCCGCTCAAGCACGAGTTCACCCGCCAGATCCCGACCAGCCAGTGCATGATCTGCCACATGCACCAGCCGAACATGTTCATCAACACGATGCTCGGCTACACGATGTGGGACTACGAATCGGACGCGCCTTTCATGTGGCCGGAGAAGCAGCAATACCCGGACGCGGAGAAGATGCGCAAGATCCTCGACCGCAATCCCGAGGAAGCGTCGATCCGCGGCAAATGGGGCGATCTCGACTTCCTCAAGGACGTGTCCCTGCTCAACCCGCAACTCAAGGACACCCAGTTCGCCGACTACCACGGCCATGGCTGGAATTTCCGCGCGATCTACAAGCGCGACCGCAAGGGCAACCTGCTCGACAAGGTCGGCACGAAGATCGCCGACGACGATCCGGACAAGTGGAAGAAGGGCGTCCATCTTTCCTCGATCCATGTCGACGTGGGCATGCAGTGCGTCGATTGCCATTTCGCACAGGACGCCCACGGCAACGGCTATCTGAAGGCCGAGGTCATGGGCGCGGTCGAGATCCAGTGCCAGGACTGCCACGGCACGGCCGATGCCCTGCCCACCCTGAAGACCTCGGGTCCGGCCGCGTCCAAGTACGGCAAGGACCTGCTGCTGATCCGCAATCCGGATGGCAAGAAGCGCTTCGAATGGGTCGGTGACGAACTGATCCAGCGCTCGGCGGTGACGCCGGACCTCGAGTGGAAGATGACCCTGGTCAAGAACACCGCGGATCCGCTCTCGGGCGCGTACAACCCGAAGGCGACGCGAGCGCACACCATGGCCATGGGCACCGACGAGCTCAAGTGGGGCACCGACGTGCCGGCCGACCAGCGTGCCCACAGCGAAGACAAGATGCTCTGCTACGCCTGCCACACCTCGTGGACGACCAGCTGCGGCGGCTGCCACCTGCCGATCCAGGCCAACTGGAAGACAGAAAAGCACAAGTACGAGGGCGGCTTCACGCGCAATTTCGCCACCTACAATCCACAGGTCGCTCGCGACCAGATGTTCTTCCTCGGCAAGCACGGCAGCATCAAG
Source organism: Dokdonella immobilis (assembly GCF_900115085.1). Lineage (GTDB taxonomy): Bacteria > Pseudomonadota > Gammaproteobacteria > Xanthomonadales > Rhodanobacteraceae > Dokdonella > Dokdonella immobilis. The sequence continues at coordinate 44,230 of NZ_FOVF01000001.1, forward strand.
GGTGGCAAGATCGCGCCGGTGCGCTCGTCCTCGGCCCTGGTCCTTTCATCGACCAACATCAACCGAGAAAAGATCTACGTGCAGCAGCCGCCGGTGTCGGCGTCGGGCTACAGTTCGCAGGCCTTCGCGCCGCATTACCCGCACACCGAGCGCAAGACCGAAACCAAGGATTGCGAGGATTGCCATCTCTCGAGCAAGAACGACAACAACGCAATCATGGCGCAGCTGCTGCTGCTCGGCACCAAGTTCGTCGATTTCATCGGTTACCACGCCTGGGTCGGTGGCGACGGCGAGGTCGCGGCGGTCCAGGTCACCGAGTGGGACGAGCCCCAGGCCGTGATCGGCAGCTACCTGCATCGTTACGCCTATCCCGACTGGTACGCCGACCACCAGAAGAACAAGCAGGAGTTGCAGAAGGGCTACGAGCATTCCGCCGGCGTCGCCAACTGCCTGCAGTTGCGCGGCGAGTACCTGTACGTGGCCGAAGGCCCGAAGGGTACCCAGGTCTATGACGTCGCCAGCATCGGCAACAAGGGCTTCTCGCAGAAGTTCGTGACCGCTCCGGCCTCGCCGCTCGGCCAGGACACGGCGATCAAGTCCAAGGATGCCACCTGCATCGCCCTCGCCACGACCCAGCCGGTCGCGCCGGAACGCAATACCGGCGACCTGATGCGCAAGGACAACCAGGAACAGCCGATGCATCCGGTCTACAAGTACGCCTTCATCACGGATGCCGAGGAAGGCCTGATCGCGACCGACATCGAGACCCTGGCCGACCGCGAGCCGCGCAACAACTTCCTGACCCGGGCCATGACCTGGAACGAGAACGGCGTGCTCAACGGGGCGCATCACCTGTACATTGCAGGAACCACGTTCTACGTGGCCACCGATGCCGGTATCGTCGTGCTCGACATGGACGATCCGTTGCAGCCGCGCTACCTGACCACCGTGCCGATCGCCGGCGCGCGCGCCAGCCAGGTGCAGTTCCGCTACCTCTTCGTCACCGCGGCGGACGGCCTGCATGTGGTCGATGTGACCCTGCCCGAGAAAGCGCACGAGGTCGCCGGCGCGATGCTGCCGCTGAACGACGCGCACAAGCTGCATATCGCGCGCACCTATGCCTATATCGCCAACGGCGCCGAAGGCCTGGCCATCGTCGACGTGACCAATCCCGAGCGTCCGAGTCTCTATCGCATGTTCAACGCGGATGGGGCGATCAACGATGCCCGTGACGTCGTCGTCGCCACGACGAACGCGTCCCTTTTCGCCTACGTCGCGGATGGCCGGAACGGACTCAAGGTGGTGCAGCTGACCTCGCCCGAACTTCAGCCGAAGTTCTACGGGTTCACGCCGGACCCGAATCCGCAGCTGATTTCGTGGTATCCGACCAGGAAGCCGGCGCTCTCGCTCTCGCGCGGCCTCGAGCGCGACCGCGCGGTCGACGAAACCGGACATCAGATTGCCGTGTTCGGCCGCATCGGCTCGCGTCCATTCAACCTCGAGGAGATGCGCCGCCTGTTCCTGCGCGCCGATGGCACGCCGTGGTATGTCAGCAATGATCCGGACGACCACAGCACCAAGGCGGCCGATACGACGAGCGCAGCAAACACCAACTCCGGCGCGACGACGTCCCCGGCGTCGCTGCACTGATCGATGCGCGGCGCCGTCGGGCGACGGTCGCCGCGCAACTTCATGGACGCAGACGCAAACCAGGCCCTTCTCGATCGCTACTACGCGGCTTTCGCGGCGCGCGACGGCGCGGCCATGGGTCGTTGTTATTCCGCGGACGCGACATTTCGTGATCCTGTCTTCGATCTGCAGGGATCCGACGTTGCCGCCATGTGGCGCATGCTCTGTTCGCGCGGCACCGACCTGCGAATCTCCTCCTCCAACCGGGTCGCCGACGCGCAGGGCGGAAGCGCAGACTGGGAAGCCCGGTATGCTTTTTCCGTCACCGGCCGCCCCGTGCACAACATCGTGCATTCGCAATTCCGCTTCCGCGATGGGCGGATAGTCGCGCAGGTCGATCGTTTCGATATCTGGCGCTGGGCGCGCCAGGCACTGGGTCTGCCGGGTCTGCTGCTGGGCTGGACGCCGATGCTGCGCCGGAAGGTGCGCGCCAATGCCGAAAAGGCGTTGCGACAGTTCCTCGAAGCGGAGCGCCGGCATTCGGCGTAGGGTTGCTCAAGTCCGCATTGCGGGAGGCCGTCACGATCCGGACGGTCCGTAGCCGCCAGTATCACCCCCGCCTGGCTCTGATCCGCGTATCGGAGGCATCCCCCTCGTTCACGTTGCGCGGTCTAGAATTGCGGGCATGTCCGCGACACCCTACGCCCAGTCGACTTCCCCAGGCATGGCCCCGCTTCGCCTCCTGGCCGCACAGGCGCTCAGTCGAACGGCCGGGGCTCCCCTCATCGCCGGCAACAGCGTCGAACTGCTGATCGATGCCGAGAGGAACTTTGCGGAATGGCGCAAGGCCATTCTCGAGGCACGATCGAGCATCCTGTTCGAGAACTACATCTTCCGCGACGACGAGGTGGCGCGGGGGTTGCGCGATGCCCTGGTGGAGCGGGCTGCGGATGGCGTGGCCGTCTACGTCGTACGCGACTGGCTGGGTTGCCTGGGCCAATCTTCACCGTCCTTCTGGAAGCCGCTGCTCGACGCAGGTGGCGAAGTGCGCACCTATAACGTGCCGCGCTTCGGAAGCCCCCTGGGCTGGCTATCCCGCGACCACAGGAAGCTGCTTGTCGTCGATGCCGCCGTCGCCTTCCTTGGCGGCATCTGCGTCAGCTCCAAGTGGCTGGGCGATCCGCAGCGCAATGTTCCGCCCTGGCGTGATACCGGAGTCGCTGTGCGTGGTCCCGCCCTGCGCGACCTGTGCGCTTCGTTTGCGGCGACCTGGTCCAGCCTCGGGTCGCCGTTGCCAGAGACGCAATTGGCCGGCACCGAGGACATCGGGCCCGCCGGAAACATCGATCTCCGGGTTGTGGCCACCGTGCCCAATGCCGCCGGACTCTATCGGCTGGACCAGATGATCGCGGCCATGGCGGAGTGCCGCCTGTGGCTGACGGACGCCTATTTCGTCGGCGTAACCACCTACCTGCAGGCGCTCTCCTCGGCCGCCCGTGACGGCGTCGATGTCCGCTTGCTGGTGCCGGGAACCAGCGACATCCCGGCAATAGGAGGTCTGTCACGGGCCGGTTATCGCCCTTTGCTCGAGGCCGGCGTGCGCGTGTTTGAATGGAACGGGTCGATGCTGCACGCAAAGACCGCCGTTGCCGATGGGCGCTGGGCCCGGGTTGGATCGAGCAATCTCAACCTCGCCAGCTGGATTGGCAACCGGGAGCTCGATATCGCAGTCGAGAACGAGGAATTCGCCGGCACCCTGGAGCGCCAGTATGAGCTGGACCTCGAGAATGCCACCGAAATCGTTCTTGCCCCGCGTTCCCGGGTTTGCCGCGAGAAACCGCATGCGGACGGCAGGCGTCGTCGCAATGGCGGCAGTACCGGTCGTGCGGCAGCCGGCGCGCTCCGGTTCGCCAACACCATGGGTGCGGCGATCACAAATCGTCGCACGCTCGGCCCGGCCGAGACGGCGACACTTGGCACGGGCGCCCTGGTCCTCGCGACCTGCGGGCTGCTGGTCCTGGTATGGCCTCGACTGATTGCCTGGCCCCTGGGCGCCCTCGCCCTCTGGTTCGCCGTGGTGATGTTCCGGCGCTATTGGACAACCCGGTCAAGGAACGCCTCGGGCCGATCGGAAGACCCGTCTACGGAAGGCCACGAAAGCGACGGTCGGCCCTGAGATGGGTCAGATCACGCCTGGAGCAAAGCCGTTACCACGCCTGACCGATTGCTCGGATGGTGGAAAGGTGCCGTCCAGAATGTTCCCGATTGAATCCGTCTGCCTGGCAACGCCTGCGCCACCGGACCCCGGGGTCTGCCTATTCCCTTGGCGGCAGGATGACAATGGTCAGCCAGAAGCTCTCGATGCTGCGGACCACTTCCATGAAGTCCTCGAATCCGACCGGCTTGGTGATGAAGCAGTTCGCATGCTGGTCGTAGGCGCTGAGCAGGTCTTTTTCGGCCCGGGAACTGGTCAATACGACGACCGGGATCTGCTTCAGCGAAGGGTCGTTCTTGATTTCCGCAAGTACCTCACGCCCGTCGAGGCGCGGTAGATTGAGGTCCAGCAGTATCAGGTCGGGGCGCGGAACATCCGCATGCTCGGCCTGCTTGCGCAGGAATCGCAAGGCCCCCTCGCCGTCGTTGACCACATGCAGGCGGTTCCTGATCCGCCCTTCCTTGAGCGCCTCGCGAGTCAGGCGCACATCACCTGCATTGTCCTCGACCAGCAGTATTTCCACGAGTTGACCACCCTGCCCCATCGCTATGCTCATGCCTGGCTCCCGGATTGCGGAAGAACGAAATGAAAGATGCTGCCCTTGCCGGGGGTCGACTCCACCCAGATGCGACCGCCGAAACTGTCGATGATGCGACGACAGATCGCCAGGCCGATACCGGTACCCGAATATTCGCTGCGGGTGTGCAGGCGCTGGAAGATGGCGAAAACGCGCTCGCAGTGCCTGGATTCGATTCCGATGCCGTTGTCGGCGACCCGGACATGCCAGTCAGGCCCTTCGCGCCGCGCGTCGATGGTCACATGCGGAGCGTCCGCACCCCGGAATTTCAAGGCGTTCGCGATCAGGTTCTGGAAAACCTGGGTCAATTGCCCCGGCACGGCCATCACTCCGCCATCGAGGTCGATCCGGATCACCGCAGCGGTTTCCGAGATCGATTCCTGCAACTGCGCCACAGCCGCTTCCGCGCTTGCCCTGAGTGGTGTCGCCACCGGCTTCATGCCCGAGCGCCCGACCCGGGCATAGGCTAGCAGGTCCTCGATCAGGTTCTGCATGCGCGTGGCCCCATCGACGGCAAAACCGATGAACTCGTCGGCATCGGAGTCGAGTTTGCCGCGATAGCGCCTGGCCAGCAGCTGGACGTAGCTGGCGACCATTCGCAGCGGTTCCTGCAGGTCGTGCGAGGCCACGTAGGCGAACTGCTCGAGGTCGGCATTGGAGCGCTCCAGCTCCTGGGCACGCCGGGTCAGTTCGAGCTGTGCCGCGTGCCGGTCCGTAATGTCGGTCAGGAACGCGGTGAAATAGATCTGGTTCTCGCTGGTCCATGCCGAGAGTAGTATTTCGAGCGGAAATTCGCTGCCATCGGCACGCAGTCCCGCCATCTCGAGGGCCGTACCGAGTGCTCGGGCTTCGCCTCCCGAGGCAACACGCTCGATCCCGTCCTTGTGCGCTTGCCGAAAGCGCTCGGGCATCAGGCATTCCAGCGACTGGCCCGCCATTTCCTGCGCGTCCACGCCGAACTGGCCTGCCGCCGATGGATTCATGTAGAGAATGTTCCCGGCCATATCCGCGGTGATGATGCCGGCCTTGGCCGTATCGGTCACCGCTTGCTGGGCCCGCTGGGCGCGCACCAGCTCGCGGTTGCTGCGACGGGCAAGATGCAGCGCCCTGGCGCGGTGTCCGGTCAGCACCCAGGTCACCGCGAACAGGACCAGGGCGGCAAAAAACCCCCCGACCAGGACGACGGAGGGGTTCCTCGAGCCGATAACGTGGTGCTTGTCGGGCATGAACTGGGCAGAGATCGTCCACGTCCGTCCGCCGAACGTCCGGGTCATTGACTGAAAGGGCGTCGCGTAATCGAACTCCGTCGACTCGAACAAGGCGCTTCCGGCCGGACCGGGCGAGTCGTCGACGATGCGCAGGGCAAGGCCGGCTGCCGATTCGCGCTGCGCCTCCGCGACCATCTGCCGGATATCGAGCGCGCAATAGGCAAAACCGCTGACGCCGATCTGGTCGGCGGATGTGCGAGCGGTCGGTTCGCCATGACCGCCCAGGGCGAGCGCGACGATGACGCCGGTACGCGACTCCGGATCCCGGTAGCGGGCAAATTCCGCCCGTCCGGAGACGACCGGACCCATCGTCGTTTCGGCCCTGGAAATCGCTTCGGCAAAGACCGGGATCGATTGCAGGTTCAGGCCGATCGCCCATCGACCCGCACTGCCGTCCGGCACGGCATACACGGTCGGAAGCATGCGCCCGCTCGCGTCGAGCGGCCAGGCATCGATCGAACGCGCTGCGAGCGGCGCCTGCCCATGGCTGCCCGTGGCCGAGGGCGGGTTTTCGAGCGGGGCCGCATAACCCACCAGAAAGATGCCCTGGTCGCCCCTGAACAGCGAAAGTTGCCTGAAATATTGCAGCCACTCGTCCGGATCCACGTGCTGCGACGCGGCAAACAGTCCACGGACTCCATCCAGCAAGGTGGCGGCATTCGCCAGATCGACCGCCAGCGCGCTGGCGAGGCGCCGCATCGAATCGTCCAGCGCCAGGGTGAGTTGCCGGGTGTTCTGCTCCTGCACCTGACGCCAGACCAGCAGGGTGGCGCCCATCGTGACCAGGAGCACGGCCAGCGCCGCTGCCAGACCGGAGCGGTCCCGCAGTTCTTCGCTGGCGAAGAAGGGTTCGTTGCCGTCCGGAAACGGATCGCTGCGCAGTCGTGCTCCGATCAGCAGTCCGAGGCCGGCGACCAGCAGGATCGCCGAGCCGGGCAGACGCATGCCTCCGAGCAGGGATTCGTCGAGATCGAGCGAGAGGCCGCCGATGACCGCGAAGATCCCGGCGGCACCAATCATTGCAGCCACGGATCCGAGCAATCCGAACAACAGGTGTCGACCCCACTGCGCCGGAAACAGTGCGTCCAGGACCAGGGCCCCGCCAACGCAGAACATTCCGGAGGCGAAACTCTGGGTAACGGCAAACGATAGCTGCTGGGCCGATTCCGCTCCGCGCACGACGGTCCAGGCCAGCTGCAACCCGCAGGCCAGAACGATCGCGATTCCGGATGCCATCGATACCCAGCGTCCCACGGGCCGGGCTCGCAGGAACAGGCCCAGCGCAGCGACGAGCGACAAAACGAGCGCACCGCGACGATAGTCGAGCCAATCCACATCGACGAACCAGCCCAGCGCGAAGGCACCGAGCGAAACCGCCGTGAGCAGCCCGACCATGGCCAGATAGAGCGGGTCGGTTTTCGGCGCCGGCGACACTCAGCAGCGCTCGCCGCTTTCGTTGGCAGGCGACCCGAGGCAGAAAGCGGTCGCGAACTCATCGGCGTCAACCGGGCGCGCCAGCAGATAGCCCTGCGCCTCGTCGCAACCCAGATCGCTCAGGAATTCGAGCTGGGCCATGGTTTCCACACCTTCGGCGACGACGATCAATCCGAGGTTTCGCGCCATCGCGATGATCGTTCGCACAATCGCGCCGTCACGATCATCCTGTGGAACTCCCGAAAGGAAGCTGCGATCGATCTTCAGGATGTCGACGGGAAACTTGCGCAGGTAGGCCAGCGAGGAAAATCCGGTACCGAAATCGTCGATCGCGACCTTGATGCCGCGCGAACGCAGGGCGATGAGATTGTCCCGGGCCTGGGCACTTTGCATCATGCTCTCGGTCATTTCGATGACGAGTTCCGCCGGATCGATGCCACTGGCGGCAAGGGCCCGATCGACGACCTCGACAATGCCGTCGCCAGCGAGTTGCTGCGCCGACACGTTGACCGCAATCTGCAGCGACCGCCCGCTTGCCCGCGTCCAACGACGCCCCATGCGACAGGCTTCATTGATGGCCCAGGCGCCGATGGCCGACATCAGGCCGCGTTGCTCGGCAACCTCGAGGAACTGGTCGGGCAACAGCAGGCCCCGGGTCGGATGCTGCCATCGCAGCAACGCTTCGCTGCCGCACAGGGCATGGCTGGCGACATCGAATATGGGCTGGTAGGCAAGCCTGAATTCGCCATGTTCGAGTGCGGTCCGCAAGTCGTGCTCGATGGCCAGGCGCTCCATTACGGTCGCATTGAGCTGGGCGGAATAGAACCGAAAAGTATTCGGGCCAACTGCCTTCGACTGGTAAAGCGCGGTTTCCGCGCATTTGAGCAGGGCCGATGCGTCCTCGGAATCGATCGAGAACAGACTCATGCCGACGTTTGCTCCCAGATAATAGGTCTGCTCGCCGATCTTCCCCGGAACGCTGGCCGTAGCGATGATCTGTTCGGCCAATTGCGGGGTATCCATGATGGATTGCGTGTCGCTGAGAAGAATCGACAGTTCGGCACTGCCTGTGCACGCCAGCTTGGCATCCGCAGGCAGGATCTGCCTGAGGCGGGTGACCAGCGCATCGATGGCCAGATCCCCGAAGTCGTGTCCGTGCAGGTGGTTGACCTGACCGAGGCCGTTGATCGACACCATCAGCAGCGCCGCATCGCTGGCCCGTCGATGGCACTGCTCGATGGCGGCGACGAGATCCTCGAAGAACACTTGCCGATTCGGCAAGCCGGTCACGCCATCGTGGGTAGCCAGATAGTCCAGCCGCTCCTGCACGAGCTTGCGCTCCACGGCGTAGCGCAGGCTGCGAATCAGCGAGCCGGCATCCAGGGTGCCCTTGGTCACGTAATCCTGCGCGCCGAGCTTGATCGCGTTGAGGGCCAGGGACTGGTCGTCGCGGCCACTGAAAACGATGAGCGGCATCAGCGGTGCCGCGCGCAGGATCGCACTGACCGTGTCGATCCCTTGCGAATCGGGCAGACCAGGGTCGACCAGGGCAATGGTGAATGGCTGCCGGGCTATTTCTCCGAGCGCGTCCTCGAGCCGGGAGACGCTGACGATTTCGGTTTCGAATTCCTCGAGCATCTCCTCGACCAGGCGTGCATCGCCCGGATTGTCTTCGACCAGCAGCAGGCGCCAGGTATCGTCCTTGCCCTTCTCGGCATGCTCCGGCAGGCTGACGACAGACAACCAGAAGTGGCCGATTCCATTGACAATCGCCAGCAGGCGGTCGATGTCCACGGGCTTGCGCACGTAGCAGTTGGCATGTGCGGCATAGGCCCTGGCCACGTCTTCCTGGGCATCCGAACCGGTCATGATGACGACCGGAATTCGCGAAAGCCGCGGATCCGATTTCAGAACGGCCAGCAGTTCCTGTCCGGAAAGTCCGGGCAGATTCAGATCGAGAAGGATCAGATCGGGACTGCCGCGATGCGCGTGTGTGCCTTCGCGGCGCAGCATCGCCAGCGCCTTGGCGCCGTTGTCTGCCACGCTGAGTCGGTGCAGCAATTTTCCATGGCGCAGGGCTTCCACGACGAGCCGCACATCGCCCGGATTGTCCTCGACCAGGAGAATCTCCAGGGGCCTGGCACTGGCGCCTGCGCCGAGCTTCAAACGGGGACCTCGATCAGCATATGTGCTCCGGACACTCGCGTCGGGGGTTGGTCACCTGATACAAGGTACACGATGCTGCCAATGTTCTGTCACCCCCTCGCGGGTATTGGTCGAACCCGAGCAGGATCGAAGCCGAAATCTGCAGTTTTTCCGGTTGCGGGCTGGCGCGGGACGGCGGTTGCGGGCAAACTTCCGGTTTGAATGCGGCCGCCTGGTGTACCGGTCGGCATTGGGCACATCCATGACCGCAGAATCCACTCCCGACCGGACCATACTGACCCCCTCCTCGCTGAACCGCATGGTTCGCGACCTGCTCGAAGACGCCCTGCCTTCGATATGGATCGAAGGCGAACTCTCCAATGTGTCACGGCCGGCGTCCGGGCACCTCTATTTTACCCTCAAGGACGCGAACGCCCAGGTCCGTTGCGCAATGTTCAAGCCGCGCAGTGGCTGGCTGCCGTTCAAGCCCGCCGACGGTGTGCAGGTGCTGGCCAGGGCGCGGGTCGGCCTGTATGAGGCGCGCGGCGAGTTCCAGCTTGTGGTCGAGCACCTGGAAATCGCCGGCGAAGGAGCCTTGCGCAGGCAATTCGAGGAACTGAAGAATCGCCTCTCTGCCGAGGGTCTTTTCGACCTCACCCGCAAGCTTCCGTTGCCATCGATGCCGCGCCGGATCGGCATCGTGACTTCGCCGACCGGAGCCGCCGTTCGCGATGTGCTCAATGTGCTCGGCCGCCGGTTTCCCCTCGTCGATGTCGAGATCCTGCCGGTACCGGTCCAGGGCAAGGAAGCAGCGCCGGCCATGGTGGCGATGATCGACGCGGCCTCACGCGCCGGTCGCCATGATGTGCTGCTGCTGACCCGCGGCGGCGGCCCTCTCGAGGATCTCTGGGCCTTCAACGACGAGTCGCTGGCCCGGGCGATTTCGCGCTGTTCCATTCCTCTGGTCTCCGCGGTCGGGCATGAGATCGACTTTTCGATTTCCGACTTCGTGGCCGACCTGCGGGCGCCGACACCCTCCGCCGCTGCCGAGCTGCTGGTGCCCGACAGCGGCGAGTTGCTCCGCGAGCTCAGGCAAAGGCAAGAGCGCATGCGCCTGCGCATGCGCAGACGCATCGAGAGTTCCAGCCAACGCAGCGATCATCTGCTGGCTCGACTCAACCTGCAGCGACCTGGCGCACGATTGCTCCGAGGCAACGAACGACTGCAACAGCTTTCGGCGCGCATGAACCGGATAGCGGAGCGCACGCTGGAACGGCGCAGGTCCCGGCTCGCGCATGCCCGGACCGGTCTCGCGGTCCACGATCCGGGCAGGAAGCTTCAGGCTGCCGGCGAGCGCGCAACGGCATACCAGGCGCGCCTGCTCGGCACCACCAGGCACCTGCTGGAGCGCCGCACCTCGCGCGTCGAAGAACTGGGGCGCGCGCTGCACGCGTTCAGTCCCCTGGCGACGCTCGCCCGAGGCTATGCGATCCTGGTTGAATCGCGATCGGGGCAGGTTGTCCGCAGAACCGGCCAGGTCGGACCCGGCGCCAGACTGCGCGCGATTCTCGCGGACGGCGAATTGCCGTTGCGCGTCGAAACCGAAGATTGACCCGCAGCGACAGCGGCGGCCACAATCGGCGCGTTGCCATGCAACTCGGGGAGCTTCCTTGCCGCGCCGGCAGGGAATTTCGCAATGAAGCCCGTGGGCCCGTGCATAGTCCCCGACCGGCATGAGTCGCGATCGGCGGAATCAGGGATCGCGAGGCCCGCTTTCCAGACCCAATCCATAGAATGGAGTGCTGCGCATGAAAGCTTCGGACCTGTTCATCAAGGCACTCGAGAACGAGGGTGTCGAGTACGTCTTCGGTATCCCGGGTGAGGAGAACCTCGATCTGCTGGAATCACTGCGCACCTCGAGCATCAAGCTGATCCTGACCCGGCATGAGCAGGCCGCGGGCTTCATGGCCGCAACCTATGGTCGGCTGACCGGCAAGGCCGGAGTCTGCCTGGCCACGCTGGGGCCAGGCGCGACCAATTTCGTGACCTCGGCCGCCTATGCGCAACTGGGTGGCATGCCGATGTTCATGATCACGGGCCAGAAGCCGGTCAAGGTCTCCAAGCAAGGGCATTTCCAGATCGTCGACGTGGTCGACATGATGAAGCCACTGACCAAGTTCACCCGGCAGATCGTCTCGGCCGACAACATCCCGGCGCGCGTGCGCGAATCGTTCCGCCGTGCCGAGGAGGAGCGCCCCGGCGCCACCCATCTCGAGCTGCCCGAGGACATCGCCAAGGACGAGACCGATGCGATCGTGCTGGCCGAGAGCCACCACCGCCGCCCGATCGCCGACGACAAGGCGATCGCGTGGGCGGTCGATGCGATTCGCGAATCGGAACGACCGATCCTGATGGTCGGTGCCGGCGCCAATCGCAAGACCAGCAGCAAGATGCTGCGCGCCTTCGTCGAGAAGCTCGGCATTCCGTTCTTCACCACGCAGATGGGCAAGGGCGTGCTCGACGAGACCCACCCGCTCTGGCTCGGCAACGCGGCCCTGTCCGACGGCGACTTCGTGCACCGCGCCATCGAGCACGCCGATTGCATCATCAATGTCGGCCACGACGTCATCGAGAAGCCGCCGTTCTTCATGCGCCGCGGCAAGCGCACCGTCATCCACATCAACTACCTGACCGCCGAGGTCGACACGGTCTACTTTCCGCAGATCGAAGTCGTCGGCGACATCGCCAATGCGATCTGGCGCATCAGCCAGCAACTCGAGAAGCAGGCCCACTGGGATTTCTCCTACGACGACAGCGTGCGCGAACACCTCGTCTCCCACCTGGCCAAGGGGGCCGACGATGCGCGCTTCCCGATCTATCCGGTGCGCATGGTCGCCGACGTGCGCAAGGCGATGCCCGACGATGGCATCCTCTGCCTCGACAACGGCATGTACAAGCTCTGGTTCGCACGCTACTACCGCTGTACCCGACCGAACACGATCCTGCTCGACAACGCACTGGCGACCATGGGTGCCGGCCTGCCCTCGGCGATCGCGGCCAAGATCGTGCATGCCGACCGCAAGGTCGTCGCCGTCGCCGGCGATGGCGGCTTCATGATGAACTCCCAGGAAATCGAAACCGCAGTGCGGCTCAAACTCGACCTGGTCGTGCTGCTGCTGCGCGACGACGCCTACGGCATGATCAAGTGGAAACAGGCCAACATGCATTTCGCGAATTTCGGCATGGACATGGGCAATCCCGATTTCGTCCGTTATGCCGAAAGCTATGGTGCGCACGGCCATCGGCCGAAGTCCGCGGACGAATTCGGTCCCCTGCTCTCGAAGTGCCTCGATACGCCCGGCGTGCACCTGATCGACCTGCCGATCGACTACTCGGACAACGACCGCGTGCTCAATCGCGAAATCCGCGAGCTCAGTGCCGAACTGTAGAAATCGACTCGAACCAGAAGCGATCTCGCCGATTCGACCCGCAGTCCGCTACAAGGAGCGAACCCATGCTCAAGTCCAGCTACCCCTATTACCTCGCAAACGTCGCAAAGCAACCGAACACCGACCTGGAAGTCACCGACAAATATTCCGGCAAGGTCGCGACACGCGTTGCGCTGGCGGATTCGAAGGCCATTGACGCGGGCATCGCGGCCGCCGTCGCCGCGGCCGAGCCGATGCGCGAATTCGCGCCCTACCAGCGGCAGGCGGTGCTCGAACACTGTGTCAGGCGTTTTCGCGAGCGCTACGACGAACTGGCCATGGCCTTGTGCATCGAAGCCGGCAAGCCGATCAAGGATGCGCGGGGCGAAGTCACCCGCCTGATCGACACCTTCAAGGTCGCTGCGGAAGAAGCGGTCCGTATCAACGGCGAAGTGCTCAATCTCGAGATCTCGGCCCGGGCCAAAGGCTATCGCGGGTTCACGCGGCGCGTTCCGATCGGCCCGTGTTCCTTCATTTCGCCGTTCAACTTCCCGCTCAACCTGGCCGCGCACAAGGTCGCGCCGGGCATCGCCGCCGGCTGCCCGTTCGTCCTCAAGCCGGCCAGCCGTACTCCGATCGGAGCCTTGATCATCGGCGAGATCCTGGCCGAGACCGACCTGCCCAAGGGCGCCTTTTCGATCCTGCCCGCGCATCGCGACGGCGCCGACCTGTTCACCACCGACGAGCGCCTGAAACTGCTGTCGTTCACGGGCTCTCCGGCCGTGGGCTGGGATCTCAAGGCCAAGGCCGGCAAGAAGAAGGTCGTCCTCGAACTCGGCGGGAATGCCGCCTGCGTGGTTGAAGCCGACCAGCGCGATCGCCTCGACGCGGTCATCGAGCGCATCATCTTCGGCGCCTTCTACCAGTCCGGACAGAGCTGCATCGGAGTACAGCGCATCCTCGTGCATGCCGATATCTACGACGAGTTCCGCAAGCGCTTCGTCGCCGCCACCGGAAAGCTGGTCGCCGGCGATCCCAAGGACGAAAAGACCTTCATCGGACCGATGATCGACGAGAAGGAAGCGAAGCGTCTCGACGACTGGATCCAGGAGGCCGTCAAGGCCGGTGCGAAGCTCCTTTGCGGCGGCAAGCGCGATGGCGCGATGCTCGATGCAACCGTGCTCGAGCAGGTCGGTCCGGACCAGAAGGTCAATTGCATGGAAGCCTTCGGCCCGGTCGCGACCCTGCAACCGTACACGGAGTTCGACCAGGCCCTGAAGATCGTCGACGACAGCGAATTCGGCCTGCAGGCCGGCATCTTCTGCGATGACATCAACAAGGCCATGCGCGCCTGGGACCGGCTCGACGTCGGTGGCGTGGTCATCGGCGATGTACCGAGTTTCCGCGTCGACAACATGCCCTACGGCGGGGTCAAGGATTCGGGTCTCGGTCGCGAGGGCATCCGTTACGCCATCGAGGACATGACCGAACTGCGCCTGCTGGTCGTGCGCGACCACGCCTAGCGGAAAGGCGCGCCGACGGAGACGTTCGAGCCTCGATCAGCCGAATCGTCGGATGCTGAACGGTGTCGTATCGATCGATGTCGCTCCGTCTCCAAGGAGTTCGCTGACCAGCACGCCGGTCAACGCCGACATCGTGACGCCGAGCATGCCATGGCCGCTGGCGAGGCACAGGTTGTCGATGCCCGGCACGCTTCCGATGATCGGAAGATCGTCGGGTGTCATCGGTCGCCAGCCATACCACTCCTCCCTGACCTCAGCACCCTCCGGGTCATGCAGGTATTCCGTGGCGGCCCGTCGCAACGCATCGAGGCGCTTGCGGTTGAGGCTGCTGTCGTATCCGGCGAACTCCATCGTGCTGCCAAGGCGATAGCCGGAATTCCAGGCCGTCACGCACACACTGGCCTCCTTGAGTACCAGCGGCACCTGTGGGCATGTCCGCGGCCGCGAATAGGTGATCGAATAGCCCTTGCCGGGCTGGATCGGCAGACGCAGGCCGAGTTGCCGGGCGACGCGCGGAGCCCACGCGCCGAGTGCAAAAACGACATCCCGTGCCGAGTAGTTGCCGTTCGTCGTGCGAACGCGCGAGATGCGGCTGCCCTGCTGCTCGATCGACTCGATCCGGGTTTGCTCGCGAAGGTCGCCACCGCGCGCCCTGACCGCGCGCGCCAACTCGGCCACAAAGCGATCGGGGCGCAACTGTGCGTCACCGGGATTGAAATAGCCGCCGGCGATGCCTGGCCTCAAGGCCGGCTCGCGTTGCTCGACCTGGGTACCGTCGAGGATCTCGATGTCGATGCCGACCTCTTCCAGGGCGCGGGGAAGCCAACCCGAGTTGCCGAATGCCTCCGCATCCCGATAGGCGTACAGCGTTCCACGACGCTCGAACTCGCAATCCATTCTTTCGCGCTCGACGAGTTCGGCGATGAGCTCGCAGGAGCGAACCAGGAAGGGCGCCTTGATCGCGCTGGTCGAGGAAAAGTCGGACCAGTTGCAGCGTCTTGCGAAGGCCATCAGCCAGCGCAACAGATCCGGATCGAGACTCGGTTTGATGCGCAGTGGCGCGTCGGCACGCAAGAGCCATTTCAGGGCGGTTCCGATCACGCCCGGCATCGCCAGGGGCATGGCGTGGCTCGGCGTCAGGGTTCCGCAATTGCCATGCGAACTGCCACCTCCAAGCTGGCCCTGGTCGATCAGCGTAACGCTGCGACCGGATCCGAGAAGGTAGTAGGCGCAGGCCAGGCCGATCACCCCGCCGCCGAGGACAAGCACATCCGTCTCTTGAGGATTCATGGGCCGTGATTCTACGGGAGTCCGTACCGGCTGCCGCCCCCGGGTTGTCCCGATCGCGCGATCCGGGCGCGCCACGAAGTGGAATTTGTCCGAGGGCAGACTGCAGCGCGGATTGTCAGCAAGTGACGAAACCTGAACGGGCCATCCTTGCCGCCCCGCCCGGTGTCATCCCCGCACAATCAGGCGCGGCCTCGTGCAATTGGCCACGGAGCAGGCCTGGCCGGCTCCGGCGCGCCCCGCATCGCGAAGGCAGGACAGTGGCCGCCGGGCCGCTCCCCGATACTGGCATAGTCCATGCATTCACTTCATCGAGATCCAAACATGCCGGGGAATCTGATGAACGTATCGACCAACGAACTGCTGCTGGCCCTGCGGGCTCCGACTTCGGGTTGGCTGGCTGCCGTGATCTGCGCGCTCGATGAAGCCTTGCTGGATCCCGACTTCAGCGCCCAGCATCGCGAAATGCTGCGCAGCCTGCTCGACGCCGGACAGGTTCCGGGCAACGTCGCCAGCGCCGCACAGGAGCGTCTGGTTCGCTTCGAAGAAGCCGTGCAGACCCTGCATGAAGCACTCGTCGGCGATGACGAAGCCCCGGCCGAGGTTGCAGTAGCACGCCCACGCCTGAGCCTTTGCGCCTCCGCCGCCTGATTTTCCAGAGGCGCCGACCGTTTCCGAATCCGCGGCCGGCCCTCCTTTTCTTTTCGATTGACACATCGCCCGGCCTGTCACAAGGTCGGGCGATGTGCTTTTCGCGTCTCGCCATTCTGCTGACCGTGTTGCTGTGCGCCTGCGGCCGGAACGAGGTGCGCCAACCGTTCCCGCTGCAGGGCGCCTCGCCGGATCAGGCATCAGACATCACCAGTGTCGCCAATGCAGTGCTGTTCCGGGCCTTGGCCCTGGTCGGCACGCGCTATCGGTACGGCGGCAACACGCCCGAGTCGGGGTTCGATTGCAGCGGCCTGGTCGGCTACGTATTCCGCGATGCCGCCGGGATCGGCTTGCCGCGCACCTCGGCCGAACTGGGCACTCTGGACCAGCCGGAAGTATCCAGGGAAAGGCTGCGCGGCGGAGACCTGGTCCTGTTTGCTTCGGGTCGACGGGTCAGCCATGTCGGCATCTACGTCGGCAACGGCCGCTTCGTCCACGCACCAAACAGCGGCGGAACGGTCAGGCTGGACAGTCTGGATGCACCGGGCTGGCGGGAACTGTTCCGATCCGGCAAACGCGTCATCCGCTGAGCCGCTGGCCCGACGCAACCGTAGCCAACGGCCGGGGCCAGGCTCAGTGCGCCTCGCCGTGGTCGACGCCTTCTGGCCCGTGCACGTGGCCATGGGCGATTTCGTCCTTGCTGGCCTCGCGAACCGCAACGATCTCGATGTCGAAATGCAGATGCTTGCCGGCCAGGGGGTGATTGAGGTCGACATCGATGACGCTCGAACCGACCTTGCCAACGGTCACCACGCGCTGGCCGCCCTCCTTGAGCGCCAGCATGGTGGTCATGCCCGGCCGCAGACGTGCGGCATCCCGAAAGTACTTCTTCGGCACCCGCTGGATATTGCCTTCCATCCGCGGACCATAGGCGTCGGCTGGTTCGACATCGACCTCCAGGGTATCGCCAACGGAGTGGCCGAGCAGCGCCTTTTCCAGGCCCGGGATGATTCCGCCATGGCCGATCAGGGCCACCACCGGCTGGCCGGATCCGCGCGAGCTCTCGATTTCACCGCCGTCATCGCCCCGCAGCGAGTAGTGGAACGAAACGACGACGTTGTTGGTTACCTGCATGCCTGGCTCCGGTGCGGTTGCGTGTGATCTGGACAGCTGCCCAGTTTAACCCCGATCGCGCGAGATTCGAGTGTTCGGCGCCGCCATCACGCAGCTACGGATCGACATGCGCGTCGACGCGCTCGCGCCTCGATGCCAGTTCCTCCATCAGGGTCGTACGATGCACGGCAAGCAGTCGCGCCCGCGCCGTTCTGGCGTCCATGGCGTCGGCCGTCGCGGGCATGGCACTGCGCACCGAGCAGAACTTGCGGTAGGCGCCAAGGACGTGGCGCATGCGGCGGGCCAGCAGTTCAAGCATGATGGCATCGTCGATCAGGCCGATGACCTCGATGTGGTCTGGAATCAGGTCATCCGGATCGCCGAAATAGGCGAGCGCAGCGAGCGCATCGATGCGCTCCGGCCCGCGCAGGTTCCAATCGTCGTCCTCGAGCATCAGGATCAGTCGCTGCACATGGACGAGCCGCTTGCGCACGTAACCGGGAATCGTAGCGATGCAGAGACTGTCGAGCGCCTGCTTGGCGGCGTCGACGATATCGACTTCATCGGCGTCGCAGGCCAGCCGCCGGGCACGATCGAAGGCACCCTGGAAGTGTTCGATGTCGGCCGATTCAAGTTCGAAGGTGATTCGCATGGGCGTCGAATAGTACCGTTCAGGTAGCCGGCGTCAAAAGGAATCGACCATCGTACGGCGTGTGCAGACTCAAGTTTCGCTGGATGCGCCCCCCAGCTTGCTGTAAGCTTCACGCGTTTCGTCGCGTTGACCCCCGATTTCCCTTCCGGTCATTCGGCTGCATTCCTGTTGATCGGCATGCATCGAACCTCACCGCTCGCGGTCCCGACGCCCAGAACCGGAATGCCCGCCACGTAGGCCGGCGTCCGCAAAATCAAGACCTGCAGCGCGGTTCATCAGGGACGCTCCGGGTTATCTACCAGGAGTTTTCCATGAGTTTCGACACCCTCGGGCTGTCGCCAGCACTGCTGCGCGCGCTCGAAGAACAAGGCTATACCCAACCCACACCGGTCCAGTCCGAGGCGATTCCGGTCGTCCTGGCCGGCCATGACCTGATGGCTGGCGCCCAGACCGGCACCGGCAAGACGGCCGCGTTCGCCCTGCCCGTGCTCGAGCGCCTCTACCCGGATGGCAAGCGCATGCCCCTGGCACGCAGGCCGCGTGCCCTGATCCTGACGCCGACACGCGAACTGGCGGCCCAGGTGCAGGAGAGTGTCCGCACCTACAGCAAGCACATCGGCGTCAAGTCGGCGACGGTTTTCGGTGGCGTTGGCATGGGTCCGCAGATCGACGCCCTGCGTCGCGGCGTCGACATCGTCGTGGCTACGCCGGGGCGCCTGCTCGATCACATGCAACGGCGAACGGTCGACCTGGCCGGGATTGAAATCCTCATTCTCGACGAAGCGGACCGCATGCTCGACATGGGCTTCCTGCCAGCCATGAAGCGCGTGCTCGGGGCCCTGCCGACGGCACGCCAGACCTTGCTCTTCTCGGCCACGTTCTCGACCGAAATCAAGGGTCTGGCCGCCCAGTTCATGCGCTCGCCGCAGGAGATCCAGATTGCCAAGCCGAACAGCGTGGCATCGACGGTCACCCACCGCGTGCACCCGGTCAACATGGAAGCCAAGCGCGACCTGCTGCTGCACCTGCTCAGTCTCGACGGCAGCCAGACCCTGGTCTTCTGCCGGACCAAGCATGGCTCGGACAAGCTGACCCGCCAACTGGAGAAGTCGGGCCTGCGTGCCGCGGCCATCCACGGCAACAAGAGCCAGAACCAGCGCACCCGCGCCCTGGCCGACTTCAAGAGCGGCCGGATCAATGTCCTCGTCGCCACCGACATCGCCGCGCGCGGTCTCGACATCGACCAGTTGCCGATGGTCATCAACTTCGATCTGCCCATGGTCGCCGAAGACTATGTGCACCGGATCGGCCGGACCGGCCGCGCCGGTTCGGAAGGCCTGGCGATCTCGCTGGTCAGCCGCGCCGAAGAAGGCCTGCTGCGGGATATCCGCAAGCTGCTCAAGCAGGACATCGCCATCGTCGATGTGCCCGGCTTCGAGCCCTCACAGCCGCTTCGACTGGACGGCCCAGGCGCAAGCGGCCGCCCGCAGCCATCGCGCTCACAACACGCGCGACGGCCGCACGCCCAGCAGCCACGCGGCAAAGGCGACAACGAGCATGCGGCGGCCAACAAGCAGCGTCGCCAGTGGCGGGGCAAGCCCAAGGCCACGCTGCAGTCCTGAGTGGCAGGGGTCGGTCGCCTGGCGAGCGGCCCCGTTTCCCGCCCTGCACCGACAGCCCCGCGCACGTCAGCGTCCGCCTGACCGGCGCGCGCCAACCTGGACTGCTGGCAGAACCGGCCCGGCTGTCGTTGGGCGAACGGGCACGGCGGAAGAAACTCCGTTGCGGTGGCCAAAAAAGAGACCCCGGCCGAAGCCGGGGTCTGCGAAGCAATCAGACCTGTCGGCCAGATCCTAGAACGTTACGCTCCAGCTGTTGATGTAGCCGGTGTCGCCATTGGCGTTGTCATTGACCCGCAGTTTCCAGGTGCCGTTGAGGGCCTCGCTGGAGAGGTTGAAGGTCACGGTCTTGTTGATGTCGTCGGTACCAGCGCCGGTCCTGTTGTGGATGTTGTAGAGCGAACCATCGGGCGCCACCAGGTCGACCTTGAGGTCGCCCTGGTAGGTATGCACGATGGCCACGGTGACCGAAGCACTGCTCGGCGCATTGCCCGAGCGGCCTGAAACCGTGATCGGGCTGTCGACCGTGGAATTGTCCAGAATCGAATAGTCGGTGGTGTTGCTGTAGGTCTGTGCGCCGCCACCGCCGCCGCCACCGGTCGTGTAGCTGCCCGTCAGCGAAACACCGGAAAACGTGGAGTAAGCCTTCAGGCGCACGTAGTAGGTTCCGGCCTGGGCGGTTGCGATCGTGCAGGTTTCAGCATTGCCGGACTTGTACGGACGACAGTCGTAGGACGTGTCGGTCGGTGCGCTGCCGAACTTGACATACATGTCGGCATCGCCGCTGCCTCCCGACATGACGAAGCTCAACCCGGAAGCCCCGGACGGAACGACCAGGGTGTAGTTCACCGAGTTGCCCGTGGACGCGCCGATACCGGTGACGGCGACGCCATTTGTCAGCGCCCCGCCGGTACCGCCACCGCCGCCACCGCCGCCGCCCGGGCAAGCCACGCCAACCGAAGTGAAGGCCGCCGTCACCGCAGCCGCACTCAGACCGAGGTCAGTCGCTGCGGTCCCGACGCCGCAGGCGCCACTGTTGAACGTGCTGCTCGGCGTCCAGTACAGCGCATTCGCGCGGGCGAACACCTTGAACGCGCTCGGCGTGTTCCAGCCCGAGGTCGTGGCCAGCTTGTAGAACGCCTTGTTGTAGACGCCCGAGGAGTAGTGCACGTCCAGCGAGCTGGTGTAGTCCGCGGCATTGTCGATCGAGCCGCCGTCCTGCGGCGGATTGGCCATGTAGCGCAGCGCGCCCGAGCCCTTGAAGATCTCCGGACCGACCAGGAAGTCGTTGCTGCCCTTCCAGTAGTATTCGGTGGCTTCGCCGCCCATGTCGGAGTAGGCCTCGTTCATGCCGCCGGACTGGCCCGAATAGGTCAGGTTCGAGTGCTGCTCGGTGTAGCCGTGCGAGACCTCGTGGCCGGCCACGTCGACGCTGACCAGCGGATAGAAGGTCGTCTTGCCGTCGCCGAAACTCATCGTCGATCCGTCCCAGAACGCATTCTCGTACTGGCTGCCATAGTGCACGCGCATGATCAGCTGGAAGGTCAGCGCCTTGCCGCCGGTATACGCGCTGTACATGTCCTGGATCACGCCACCGAAATAATGCGCGTCATTGATCGGCGAGTAGGCGCCGTTGATGGCCTTGTAGGTGTTGTTAGGGCAGGTATAGGAATAGGCCGTCGTGCTGCCGCCGGTGCTGCCGTTGAGGTTGACCGACTTCACGTCGGTGTTGTTCATCGTGCAGGTGCTGCCGCTCTGGCTGACATCGAGGTAGCCGTAGCGCCCACCCGAACCCCACTGGTACTGACCGGTCTTGGCGTTGCCGCCGGGGCCGGTGCCGATCTCGGCCGTGGTCAGGCCTTCCCACTGCTTGAGCACGAGGCCGGTCTGCGCATCGACGATGACGAACGGACGCGTCGGCTCACTGATGCCGAGCTTGCTGCCTGACGTCCGGTAATCGGCGAAGAAGGAGACGACATACGCCAGGTGCGCCCTGTCGTTGTCGTCCACATAGATCATTTGCCGGGCTGACTGGTTCTCGATCTGCATCGCAGATGCGCGGCTGCCAAGCGCGGCCTGCCTTGCAGCGGCCAGCGCATTGTTGGCGCCCACGACCGGCGCGCGCATGGGAATCTCCATGGCCAGACCGCCGACCGAGCGACCGAACAGCGACTTCAGGTTGCCACGGCCATCCTCGGCGACCACGACATGCTCGCCCCAGACCGGAATGCCGCGGAAGTACTGCTGATAGCGATAATGGCGGGTGCCATCGGCGTCGACCGAAGCTCTGATCTCGCGCAATGTCGACTCGCTGTCGAGGCCGAGCATTTCCGCGTGGCGTTCGTTGCTGACGGACGAGGCACCCATGCCTGCCGTCGCGCTCGCATAATTCGCGCTCAGGCTTGCGGCATCCTGCTGGTGGAGGTCCACCCGGGTCGCGGCCTGGGCCGACCCAGCGATGATGCCTATCGCCAAAGGCAATAATGCAATTTTAAGATTCCCACTGATATTGGTTTTGATCACGGATTGATTCCCAAGATAGGTAATTGGTTGCCGCCGAAGCGACCGTGAGTAACACACCAATTCCGGGTGGACGACACGCACCATCCTCTGGAGCCGTTCAGCGGCTCCACCTTCCACGCATACCGTTGCGATATTCCCCGGAGCGCGCCATTGACCCCCACGGTCGATGGCACGCCGGCGACGCTAACAAGTTGCACGTGAAATGTAATGACGCAATGCAATGAAACCGGAAAATTCCTGGCTTCGGGCGCCACATGACGAACTAGAGTATTCAGGCGAAAGTGGACGATCGAAACGATCGCGACGGCCCTTTACCCGTGCATCGCCACTACCAGGAACCCTGCCCTGCGCCCTCGCGGACAGTCCGTGAATCATCGCGATCCAGCGCGAATCCAGCACTTGCACAATTCATGCAAAGGATAACTTGACCCCAGGTATATTGATGGAGCCAGATCTCACCCGGCGCACACTCGCGCGATCTCCTCGTACCCGGTGAACGACGCGGATGACGAACAGCCGGGACAGGCCGGATCGCGCGCCAGCGCGAGTTCCTGGAAACGGGTTGCCAGTGCATCGAAGCACAGCAAACGGCCGACCAGCGGCGCGCCCTGCTGCAGGATGAGCTTGATGACTTCGGTAGCCTGCAACAGACCGATGATGCCGGGGAGCACGCCGAGGACACCCGCCTCGCTGCAATTCGGCGCCTCCGCAGCCGAAGGAGGTTCCGCGAACAGGCAGCGATAGCAGGGCGAATCACCACGGCGCGGATCGAAAACGCTGATCTGGCCGCTGAAGCGATGCACGGCACCGTACACCCAAGGGATTCGCAAGCGTCGGCAGGCTGCATCGAGCAGGTATCGGGTGGGGAAATTGTCCGCGCCGTCGACGACCATGTCATGGCCGGAAAGCAGGGCTTCGACATTGCCTGCGCCGATGCGCTGTTCACGGGTTTCGATGCGGATGGCGGGATTCAGCGCGCAAAGCGCGATTCGCGCGGACTCGGTCTTTGCCATGCCGACGCGCGCGTCGACATGGACGACCTGGCGTTGCAGATTCGAACGTTCGACCCGGTCGTCATCGATCAGGGTCAGCGTGCCGACGCCGGCCGCAGCGAGATAGAGGGCCGCCGGGGAACCGAGGCCTCCGGCGCCTACCAGGGCCACCCGCGCCGCTGCCAGGCGCCCCTGCCCGGCAATCCCGACTTCGGGCAGCACCAGATGCCTGGCGTAGCGCTCCGCGGAATCCGCGTCCAGCGCGCCGTACTCGACCGCAAGGCCCTCGCTGCGCCAGCGCTGGAATCCGCCACGAACCGACGCGACGTTGCGGTATCCGAGGTCGCGCAGTAAATCGAGGGCCTGCAGGGATCGACGGCCGCTGGCGCAAATAGTGATCAGCGCACGGCTCGGTGCGGCGCCAATCGCTACCAGATCCTCGGCAAAGCGCTCGGGCGCCATACCGATCGAGAAACGCGCAGCACCCGCGGCGCGCTCATTCGCATCGCGGACATCCAGAAGCAGCGCGCCCGTTTCCATGAATTCGAGCGCCTGTGCGGGATCAATCTCGCCATGGGCGGGTAGCGCGCGGGCTGGATGGCGGGCTTGCATCGACACTCAGGAGCATTCCGGCAGGGGCATGACCGTGACCATTTCACCGGATTCAAGGTCGTGTGTCGATTCGGGGATGACGATAAGGCCATTGGCCTGGACCACGCCGCGGAGCATGGCCGAGCCCTGCCCTGCGAGCGGCCATGCCCGGCAAGTGCCCTCGTCGTCGACTTCAATCCGTGCGCGAAGAAACTCGGTCCGATCGTGCGACTTGCGGATCGCCGTTGCAAGTTTCGCCGCATGCATGCGCGGCAGGACATCCCGGCACCCTTGCATTGCGGCCAGGCCCGGACCGACCAGGGCAAGAAAGGTCGCCATGGTCGAAACCGGATTGCCCGGCAGGCAGAAAACCAGGGCGTTGCCGATCTCGCCGAACAGGAATGGCATGCCGGGGCGCATGCGCACCTTCCAGAAGTGTATGCGCCCGAGCTCTCCGACCAGGCGTGGCAGGTAGTCGGCTTCGCCAGCCGAGACGCCACCCGAAGTGATGACGACATCGCCGTGGGCAGCCGCGGCAGACAAGGCTACGCGAATCCGCTCGACATCGTCGCCGAGGTGGCCGAATCCTGCCCCGGTGTCGGCGCCGCCCGCAGCGATTTGCTGGACTCCTGATATCGCGAGCATGGCCGACAGGCTGTAGCCGTTGCTGTTGTAGATCTGGGCCGGCGAACAGGCGTGGCCCGGCATCACGAGCTCGTCGCCGGTGGTCAGTATGGTGACCCGCGGTCGGCGCGAAACCTCGATCGTGGCCAGCCCGAGCGAGGCGATCGCCGCGATGCGCGCGAACGTGATCCGCTCGCCAGCATGGACAACCACCTCGCCGGCGCGAAAGTCTTCGCCGGCCGGACGCACATGGGCACCGGAAATTTCACAGGCCTGGACGATTGCGGTTTCGCCATCGACCCGCACGCGCTCCTTGATCACGACCGTATCGGCGCCGGCTGGCAGCAGCGCACCGGTCGTGATGCGCAGGCACTCACCGGGCCCTATGGACAACTCGCTGGCGCTTCCGGCCAGTCGAGTGCCAACGATGCGCAGTCGACGCGTTCCGTCGCTCGGCAGGTCCGTGCCGCGCAGCGCAAAGCCGTCCATCGCCGAATTCGCGAACGGAGGCAGGTCGCGCGGCGCCACGATGTCCCTGCCGGCAACGCGAAGGCGGGCCTCCTCCAGGGCGACCTGTTCCATTGGCGTGCGGCGATCGAGGCAGATCTCGAGGATGCGTCGACGCGCTTCGTCGACCGGCAGTGCCGTGACCGCCTGCTTCATGCTCATGCCCGCTTGTCCGCGAATGCCTCGAAGTCTGAGGCCGTGTTGAGGTTGACCCAGGATTCCGGGCCTGCGGAGACGACGATTTCGCGTGCCCCGATCGCATCCTGCCAGGCACTTGCGCCGAGACCCGATCGTAGCGCCAGCGCAGCGGAGTCCGACAGCGAACTGCGATAGAGGGCAAACAGCGGCTGACGCCGGACTCCGTCATGCGCGACCAGCGACGGGTAGCCATGCAGGCAGGCCTGACGCCAGAAGCCATCGAGCAATCCTTGCGGTGGCGTCGGACAATCGACCGGCAGGGTGAACAACCAGGGCGAACGGGTCGCCGCGAGCGCTGCGGCGATTCCGGCGAGGGGTCCGGGATAGTCGGGCTCAGTATCGGCAATGACCTTTCCATAGCGCGCATAGATCGCCGCGTTTCGATTGGCCACGATCAAGCGTTCCCCTCCCTTCGGCCGGCCCAGGCTGTCGACGACCCATTCGATCAGCGGCCGACCCAGCAGCGGTTGCAGCCCCTTGTCGACGCCGCCGAGCCGGCGCGAGGCGCCGCCGGCCAGAATGGCCGTTGCAATCTCTTGCCGGGCCAGTCCGATGCTGCTCGTCATCACGTTCTCTTTTGGCTTATCGCGATTCTATTTCTTGCCGCGCGGGGCTTTGCCAGGTGCGCGCGGGCGGCGCCTCTGCTGGCCATCGGCCTGCACGTTCTTCCGGGTCGCATACGGATTCTCGCCCTCGCGAAAGTCGATGCGGATCGGTGTTCCCTCGAGCTTGTAGCGCTTGCGAAAGAAGTTCTCGAGATAGCGCCGGTAGGATTCGGCCAGGTGCTTGGTGCGCGAGCCGTGTATGACGATGGTCGGCGGGTTGGTCCCACCCGGATGCGCATAGCGCAGCTTCGGCGCATGTCCGCGGACCAGGGGCGGTTGGAAGGCGGCGTAGGCCGTTTCCAGCGCGCGGGTCAGGTCGGACGCCGTCAGTTTGGCGTTCGCCGCGGCATGCACGCGATTGACACGCTTCATCAGCTCGCCGATACCGGTGCCGTGCAGGGCCGAGATCGTCAATCGCGGAGCCCACTCGACGAATGTCAGCTTGCGCTCGAGCGAGCGCTTGCACTGGTCGCGATCGTAGGTCTTGAGACCGTCCCACTTGTTGATTGCGATGACCAGGGCGCGTCCGGCCTCGAGGGCGTGCCCGATCAGGCCGGCGTCCTGGTCGGTAACGCCTTCGTTGGCATCGAGCAGCATGACCACGACATTTGCTGCATCGATCGATTGCAGGGTCTTGATCACGCTGAATTTCTCGACCGCATCGTCGATGCGGGCCCGACGTCGTACGCCGGCCGTGTCGATCAGCGTGTATTTTCGTCCGTCGCGTTCGAGCGGGATCCTTATCGAATCCCGGGTCGTGCCGGCGACATTGGAGACGATGACGCGGTCCTCACCGAGCAGGCGGTTGACCAGGGTCGACTTGCCGACGTTGGGACGCCCGACGATGGCCACACGGACTCCGCCCTCGTCCGCTCCCGACGGCGTTTCGGGCTCGCCGGCAGGCAGCAAGGTCTCGATCGCCTTGACCAGTTGCAGGGTGCCGTGACCGTGCGACGCGGCAAGTGGCATCGGATTGGCCACGCCGAGGCGGGCGAAATCGGCCAGTGCCACCGATTCGTCGAGACCGTCGAGTTTGTTGACGGCAAGCAGCATCGGCTTGGACGTACGCCGCAGGCGTTCGAGGATGGCCTGGTCGGTCGGCAGCAATCCGTCTCGCGCATCGACGACGAATACGACGACATCGGCTTCGGCAATCGCCAGTTCGACCTGGCGCGCTGTCAGTCCGGCCAGACCTTCATCGCTATCGGCCAGGCCACCGGTGTCGACGAGCACGAAATGGCGTTCGCCGAGACGGCAGAACCCGTAGTGGCGATCCCGGGTCACCCCGGGCATGTCCGCGACCAGCGCATCCCGTGTGCGGGTCAGGACGTTGAAAAGGGTGGACTTGCCGACGTTCGGGCGTCCGACCAGGGCGACGACGGGTAGCATCGCGGGCGCTCCGTTGATGTGGCATCGGACGCATCGTCGATGCAGATCCGATGGATCCATCCGGCGGCGACGCCTGGCTCCCGGGGAGGAAGACAGGCGGCGTCGCTCGAATCAGTTATTGAGTGCGAAATGCGGCGATCCGGCCGCCGGCATCTTCGATATAGAGGGTATCGCCACTGACCACCGGCGCACTCTCGATCGGCTTCTTGCCGATTCGCTCGCGCGCGGAGAAGGAGCCGTCCTCGAGGCTGAGCCAGTGGACATAGCCTTCGAGGTCGCCAACCACGGCGTAGTTGCCGACGATCGCGGGCGGACTGAGCCAGCGATGCAACAGGCCCTCCTGCTTCCACAGATTGGCGCCGCTTTGGCGATCGAACGCCCATACGTTGCCGTCGGCATCGCTGACGACAACCGCAGTTGCACCGACTGCGAGGCCGGCGAAGCTCGACAGTTCGCGGGCCCAGGCGGGACGACCGCT
This sequence comes from Dokdonella immobilis, assembly GCF_900115085.1. GTDB lineage: Bacteria > Pseudomonadota > Gammaproteobacteria > Xanthomonadales > Rhodanobacteraceae > Dokdonella > Dokdonella immobilis. The sequence goes on from NZ_FOVF01000001.1 coordinate 71,678, forward strand.
GTCGGCATAGAACGAGGCGATCTGGCCATGGTAGCTGGTGGCGAAGAGCTGGCCGTTGTCGAGCACAAGCTGGCCGTCGGCATCTGCCAGGCGCTCGACCTCGGTGCGTCCCTCCCCGGCCGACAGAACCTGGCTCCAGGCCGGCGCACCGTCGGTCTGACGCACCGCGACGATGCGTCCGCTGTCGTAGCCGTCGAAGACGAATCCGCCACCGATCAGTGGCGAGGCGCTACCACGCAGGCTTAGGACCGGAACTGTCTGCTCGTAGACCCAGCGTTGGGTGCCATCGGCCGGATCCAGCCCGAACAGGCGACCGTCCTGGGAGCGCACCGCGACCACGCCGTCGGCGATCGCCGGCGCGCAGATGATCTCGGAGCTGAGCTGGGTCTGCCAGCGCTCGCTTCCGTCCGCGGCAGAGAAACCGCGCACCTGGCCATTCAGGGAACCCACCACGACGAGATCGTCGCTGGCCGCCGGGCCGCCGGCCCAGCGCAACTTCTTGTCGCGGCTGGACCATAGCGTGCGTCCGTTCGCTGCATCCAGGGCCTGCACGGCGCCGTCGACGCTGGCCACATAGAGGCGATCGCCAACCACGGCCGGATGCATGCGCGCACCCGACTTGCCCGCACCCTTGCCGATCGAGGCCGACCACAGCGTCTCGACACTGACGCTGGGTGCGAATTCGACCAGCGCGGTCGGTGGCTCGACGTTGTCCTTCTTGCCGAGCCCCTTGATCCAGTTGCAGCCACCCAGGGCCGCTGAAACGATGACAACCGCCAGCAGCGCTCGCTTCATGATTTCTGCTTCTCCGGCGTCGCGGCCGACTTCAGGTCACCCAGCTTCATTTCGACGAAACTGCGGCTGGGAGACTGCAGGTCCATGTGCGCCAGGGCTTCCGTATAGGCTGCCCGCGCATCCTCGGTGCGCCCCAGTTTGGCCAGGACATCGCCGCGCAACTCGCCGGCAAGATCCGGGAAATCGGTCTTGGCGATTCGATCGAGGTGGCCGAGCGCGGCCTCGGCCTCACCGAGGGCAAGGCTGACCCGAGCCTGACGCAAGGCAATGAGGGACTTCATCGAGGCGTCGCTGGCCAGTTGGCCCGCGCTGTCCAGACTCGCTGCCGCCGCCTTGAGATCGCCCTTGCCCGCTTCGGTCTCGGCCTGGCTCAGGGTCGCAAACACGGCGTAGGGGCTGTCCGGGAAGTCCTTGCGCAGTGCTTCGGCGATACGCGTGGCGTCATCGATGCGCTTGGCGTCGACCGCTTCGGAAAACGCCGCGTACTGCATGGCCGCCTCGGCTCGCGTGTGTGCGACGCGCGCCTTCCATTGCTGATATCCAAAAATGAGCAAAAGGCCGATGACAATGCCAATGAGAATGGACATTGCGTTGGCGCGCAACCACTTGCGCACCAGTTCACCTTGTTCGTGCTCGTCGAGAACTTCAAAAGCCATACGCATCACCGAGTGAGGCGCCGCAAATCAGGAAGTGCCGGGAACCGGCGGGGGCGGCGCGGGGGGCGCTAGGGTAACAGGATTTCGCCGCACACCTGTAAAAAAGGCGTGGCCCTGCCGGCCTGATTCAGGAGTCGATCCGGCTGGCCAGCTTGCCCTCGGCAAAGACCCGCAGGTGGGCGACATTGGCTCGCTGGTAAGGGGCCAGCTCGACACGTTCGCCATCGGCCGTGATTTCGGCGCCACCGGCATTGCCGATACGCACCGAGACGGGCTGATCGGTCGAATAGGTCCGCTCGATGCCCGCCTCGAGGAGTCCGTATTCCAGCTTCTCGCCGTCCGCCGAAGTGATTTCGATCCAGCTCGGCTGGGCTAGCTTCAGGGTCAGCGAGTGCGCTGCGGCAGAAACGGGAGCGTCTTCGGTAGCGGCGCTGGCGGGAGCGGGAACTGCCGAGGTGGCGAACGGCGCCATCGAGGCGACGATAGGAGACGCCTCGTCGTCAGCGGACGTCGAGGGAGCCTGCAGGGCGGCATCCCGATCGGGCCCGTTCACGGCACCGACCCCGCTGGCATCCGCCCCGACGCCCTTCGGCTGCGCGCCGGTCACGCCAGGCGAAGCCACTTCGAGGGTGGCCACCGGCCCATCCAGCATGACGGTACGCGCCAGATTCTGTTCGAGTCCGCCATGCGTGGCCAGCCACACCGCGGGGCCGATAACAAGTCCGGTCAGGATCAGATAGGTGGCACTCACCGAGTAACGATCAAGAAGATAGCGGGAACGCGAAACCCTTCCGGTCGAAACCAACGGTGCAGGCTGCTGACTGACCTCGGCGACCGCGCGCTCGGCAAGTACGAGCGGCAAGCCGAGCAGACGCGCATAGCTGGTCAGGTAGCCGCGCAGGTAAACGGCATGGGAAATATCCGAGTAGTCATCCTGTTCGATGAGGCGAATCAGGCGAGCCTGCAGCTTGAGACGAGAACCGACTTCCTCGCAACTCCAGCCCCGCTTTTCGCGCTCGGCGCGCAGGCGCGAACCGATGCGGGACTCGGAACTGTCGACAGCGTCCAGCGCAGGCAGCCTGATGTCGTTCGACGCGGACGCCTCGATCGGCTGCTCCGCGGACACGCCCTGCGATTCCTGCTGTTCGACGCCTTCTGTGCTCACTGGTTGGTTCTCCGCGATTGCCAGTAGTTCCAGTTGATGGTAGCGGTCCGGTGTCATCGCACCGCACCTGCATTCGAGGCACGCCATTTGCGTTCCAGCTGGGGCCCCATCCGGCACCTCATGGCGAACCCGGCGTATCGAGAGAACGCGCCTGCTCGGAGTCGGGAAACCTTTCACGCAGGCGCCGCGTGTAATCCTGCGCAGTCTTGCCATTGCCCAGACGCAATTCGATGTTACGACCCAGCATCAGCGCATCGGCGCCTTGCTGCCCCACCGCTTCGTAACGCTGGATGAACGCACGGGCCCTGAAAAAATCTTCCTTGCGATACAACGTCGTCGCCATCTGGAACAGGGCTTCGGAATTGTCCGGATCACGCTCCAGTGCCGCGCGCAGGTCCCGTTCTGCAACGTCCAGCTTGCCTGCCTTGATCGCACAAGTGCCGGAGTTGGTCAAGGCCACAACGGGTGTTTGATAAAACGGATCTGCGACGGCGCGCACAAAATAGGTCAGCGATTCATCGTAGCGGCCCAGTTTGCACAGAAACGCACCGTAATTGTTGTTCTCGTTGCCCGACTTCGGCATCAACTGCGCGGCACGCCGATAGTGTTCCTCGGCCTTCGCATTGTCGCCGATGCGCTCATAGAGCAGCGCGATCACGGTATGCGCATCGGCGTGGTTGACGTCCGCGGCCAGCGCCTTGTTGAGGTTCTCGAGGGCCACTTCGAGTTTGCCCTGGGCGAGATACTTCTGGCCCAGATCCGTGTACAGCGCGGCGGCCTTGGCCTTCGGACTCTCCGGATCTGCCTGGGCGACCGGTCGGCCACCCGAGCCGGCGCCGGTCGCGCAGGCGGCCAGCATCAGGGCCAGGAAAACGGCGATAAATCTGCCTTCATGCCGCATCGGCTACACCCTTTTCGATCTTCTTGCGGAACTCGGCCTGGCGTCGCGTGCGATCGGCGACCTGACCCTTGAGCTGACCACAGGCCGCGTCGATGTCGTCGCCTCGCGTGCGTCTCACCATGGTCAGGGCGCCGGCATCGAGCAGAATCTTCTGGAATTCGCGGATTGCCGATTCGTCGGACCGTTCGAATCGCGTACCGGCGAATGGATTGAACGGGATCAGGTTGATCTTGCTCGGCACCTTGCGTACGAGCCTGGCCAACTGCCGGGCGAGCTCGGGGCTGTCATTCACGCCCTTCATCATCGTGTATTCGAAGGTGACCGTGGTGCGCGGACGCTTCTGCGTGTAGCGCAGGCAGGCGTCCATCAATTCGGCTATCGGGTACTTCCTGTTCAGCGGCACCAGCTCGGTGCGCAATGCATCGTTCGGTGCGTGCAGGGAAACCGCGAGCGAGACGTCGCTCTCCTCGGAAAGCCGGTCGATCATCGGCACGAGTCCGGCGGTCGACAGGGTGACCCGCTTGTTGGCCAGGCCAAAGCCGAGATCGTCGCGCATGATGTTCATGGCACGCACGACGTTCTCGAAATTGAGCAACGGTTCGCCCATGCCCATCATGACCACATTGGTCAGCTTGCGCTGATGATGCGGCACGTTGCCGAGGTGGCGGGCCGCGACCCAGACCTGGCCGATGATCTCGGCAGTCGACAGGTTGCGATTGAAGCCCTGGGTTGCGGTCGAGCAGAACTGGCAGTTGAGGCCGCAGCCGACCTGCGAGGACACGCAAAGCGTGCCACGCGAGCTTTCCGGGATGAAGACGGCCTCGATGGCATTGCGGGCATCCATGCCGAGCAGCCATTTGTGCGTCCCGTCGGTCGACTGCTTTTCGAACAGGATGTTCGGCGGCACGATTTCGGCGACCGCCTCGAGCTTGCTGCGCAAGGCCTTGCCGACATCGGTCATCTGCGCGAAATCGGTGACATGGCGGTGGTACATCCACTTCATGACCTGATCCGCCCGATACGGCTTTTCGCCGGCCTGCGCAAACCAGTCGCGCAGGCCCTGGCGATCGAGGCCGAAGAGGTTGGTCCGGGTCTGCGCCATGTCCATCGACGATCAGCGCGCCGTGATTTCGGAGCTGGCGAAGAAGTAGGCGATTTCGACTTGCGCGGTTTCCGGGGCGTCGGACCCATGCACGGCGTTGGCGTCGATCGAGTCGGCGAAATCCGCACGGATCGTTCCGGGCGCGGCCTTCTTCGGATCGGTGGCGCCCATCAGGTCGCGGTGCACGGCGATCGCATTCTCGCCCTGCAGGGCCTGGATCATGACGGGTCCCGAGATCATGAAATCGACCAGGGCCTTGAAGAACGGGCGCTCACGATGGACCGCATAGAAACCTTCGGCCTCGGCACGCGAAAGCTGCTTCATGCGCGCGGCGATGATCTTGAGGCCGGCCTTCTCGAAACGGGAATAGATTTCGCCGATCACGTTCTTGGCAACCGCATCGGGCTTGATGATGGAAAGGGTGCGCTCCAGCGCCATTGTTGTTCGACCTTTGGATGGGGGGAGGTATTCGGATGAGCCTGACGTCGACCGCAGGGGCAAACCCACGGCAATCCGGATAGTTAGCGCACTATCCGACCTCGCATTCTAGCTAGTTCCGCCATGGAATTGCACCCCGGCATGGTGACCGCATGCGCATTTCGGACATTGCTCCCGCAGTCCGGCCGGCTTACAATTCAAACGCCCGTTTGGTTCCTTCGCCCCAACTGGACTCGCCTGCTTGAATTCGCCCCACTTTTCGACCAAGGAACGCATCCTCGGCGCCGCCGAGGAACTGTTTGCGCGCAACGGTTTCGCTGGCGCCTCGCTGCGCGAGCTGACCTCCACGGCCAAGGTCAACCTGGCGGCGGTCAATTACCATTTCGGCTCCAAGGACAACCTCGTCAACGAAGTCTTCCGGCGCCGCCTCGACGAACTCAGCGCGCAGCGCCTGGAGGCCTTGCAGCAGGTCCTGTCGCGGCCAGCGCACACGCTGGAGGACATCCTTGCCGCCTTCATCCACCCTGCCTTGCTGTTGTCTCTCGACAAGTCCGGTGGATCGACCTTCGTGCGCGTCCTGGCCCGCGCCTATGCCGAGCACAATGAGCGCCTGCGCAAGTTCCTCTCGGAGAACTATGGTCACGTGCTCAAGGAATTCGCCAATGCCTTCGGCGCCCGCTTGCCCCACCTCGACAAGGAGGAGTTGTACTGGCGCATCGACATCATTGCCGGCGCGCTGACTTACGCCATGGCCGATTTCGGCGTCATCAAGCGACGCGCTTCAATGTCCGAAAAGATCCACCGCGAGCGTGCCGCGGAACACCTGATCCGCTTCGCCGCGGCCGGCCTGCGCGCCGAATAGACCGCGACCCTCATTTCCACGATCCCGTTGCAGCCGCACGCGGCTGGATCCTTCACCGCCTGTCCCGCGAGGTAATGCATGAACACATCGTCCCTCCGCATCCGCAAGGTTGCCGTGCTCGGCGCCGGCGTCATGGGAGCGCAGATTGCCGCGCACCTGACCAATGCCGATGTCGAAACCGTCCTTTTCGACCTGCCCGCAAAAGAGGGGCCGAAAAGCGGCATCGCGATCAAGGCGATCGCCAATCTCGGCAAGCTCTCGCCGGCGCCGCTGGCCGAAGCCACGCGCGCAGGATCGATTACACCAGCCAATTACGACGAGCACCTGGACTGGCTGAAGGACTGCGATCTGATCATCGAGGCGATCGCGGAGCGGCTGGACTGGAAGCTCGATCTTTACAAGAAGATTGCTCCGTATGTCTCTGATTCTGCATTCATTGCGAGCAATACCTCGGGTCTTTCGATCAATGCCCTCGCGGAGGCCTTGCCGGCTGCCATGCGGCCGCGCTTCTCCGGCATCCATTTCTTCAACCCGCCGCGCTACATGCACCTGGTCGAGCTGATCCCGGACCGGCAGACCGACCCGGCCCTGCTCGCCGGGCTCGAAGCCTTCCTGACCACGACCCTCGGCAAGGGCGTGGTCATGGCCAAGGACACACCGAACTTCATCGGCAACCGCATCGGCGTATTCTCGATCCTCGCCACGATGCACCACACCGAACAATTCAAGCTCGGTTTCGATGCCGTCGATGCGATCACCGGGCCCGCCATCGGTCGGCCGAAGAGCGCGACCTACCGGACCTCGGACGTGGTCGGCCTCGACACCATGGCGCACGTCATCAAGACCATGGATGACACCCTGCCCGACGACCCCTGGCACAGGTACTACAAGGCTCCGGCCTGGCTGACCGCATTGATCGACAAGGGTGCGCTCGGACAGAAGTCCGGCGCCGGCTTCTTCCGCAAGGTCGGCAAGGACATCCAGGTGCTCGACCTCGGCAAGCAGGACTATCGGCCGGCCAGCGAAGGCGCCAGCGACGAAGTCGGCAAGATTCTCGCGATCAGGAACCCGGCCGAAAAATTCGCCGCGCTGCGCGCCTCGACCGACCCCCAGGCCCAGTTCCTCTGGGCCATGTTCCGCGACCTGTTCCATTACACCGCGTTCCATCTGGCCGATATTGCCGACAGTGCGCGCCATGTCGACCTCGCGATCCGCTGGGGCTACGGCTGGAAGCTCGGCCCGTTCGAGACCTGGCAGGCGGCCGGCTGGAAGCAGGTTGCCGGCTGGATCGCCGAGGACATCGCCGCCGGCAAGGCCATGAGCGACGCCCCCCTGCCGGCCTGGGTCAGCGATGGCCGCGATGGCGTGCACGGCAACGACGGCTCCTGGTCGCCGGCCCAGGGCAAGAACATTCCGCGTCCGGATGCCCCGGTCTATCGGCGCCAGCTTTTCCCCGATCCGCTGCTCGGCGAGACCTTCGATACCGGCACGACGGTCTGGGAAAACGATGGCGTCCGCCTCTGGCACCAGGGCGACGACATCGGCATCGTCTCGTTCAAGACCAAGATGCACACGGTCAACGACGCCGTCCTCGACGGATTGCAGCGCTGCGTCGAGGAGAGCGAAAAGCGATTCCGCGCCATGGTCATCTGGCAGACGGGCGAGCCGTTCTCGGCTGGCGCCGACCTCAAGGGCGCGCTCGGTTTGATCAAGGACGGCAAGATCGAGGCCTTCGAAGCGATGGTCGCCAACTTCCAGGCGACCAGCCAGCGCATCAAGTATTCGCTGGTGCCGGTCGTAGCGGCCGTGCGTGGCATGGCCTTCGGCGGCGGCTGCGAGTTCCAGATGCATTCGGCGCGCACCGTGGCCGCGCTGGAAAGCTACATCGGCCTGGTCGAGACCGGGGTTGGCCTGCTGCCGGCCGGGGGCGGCCTCAAGGAATTCGCCCTGCGCGCGTCGCGCAACAGCGTCGACGGCGATCCGTTCAACGCGATCAAGAAGGCGTTCGAGGCCGCGGCCATGGCCAAGGTCTCGACCAGCGCGCTCGAGGCGAAGCAGCTCGGCCTGCTGCGGCCCGACGACGTCATCGTCTTCAACAGCTTCGAACTCCTGTACGTGGCGAAGAACGTCGCCGCATCGCTGGCCGAGACCGGCTGGCGTCCGCCCCTGCCCGCGCGCGACATCGTTGCCGCCGGCGACGTCGGCACCGCCTCGCTGAAGATGATGCTGGTCAACATGCTCGAAGGCCGCTTCATCTCCCCGCACGACTACGAGATCGGCAGCCGCATCGCCGACACCCTCTGCGGCGGTGCCATCGAACGCGGTTCCCTGGTCGACGAAACCTGGCTGCTCGATCTCGAGCGCAAGCATTTCGTCGAACTCGCGCAGATGGCCAAGACCCAGGAGCGCATTGCGCACACGCTGACGACGGGCAAGCCGCTCAGGAACTGAGATTCGGGATTGGGGATTCGGGATTCGAAAAAGCCCGGTCCCCCACCTCGCCGAATCCGCCGTTCCGAATCCCGAATCCCCAATCCCGAATCCCGCTTTCGGAGAAAGCCAATGACCAGACAGATCCAGGACGCCTACATCGTCTCCGCCGTGCGCACACCGGTCGGCAAGGCGCCGCGCGGTGTGTTCCGCAACACCCGACCCGACGACCTGCTTGCCCACGTGGTCCGGGCGGCGGTGGCCGGCGCGCCGGGCATCGATCCTGCGCGCATCGACGACGCGGTGATTGGCTGCGCGATGCCCGAGGCCGAGCAAGGCATGAACGTCGCACGCATCGGCGTGCTGCTCGCCGGCCTGCCGAACTCGGTGCCGGCGCAGACCATCAACCGCTTCTGCTCGTCCGGCGTGCAGGCCATCGCACTCGCGGCCGACCGCATCCGCACCGGCGATGCCGACCTGATGCTGGCCGGAGGCACCGAGAGCATGAGCATGGTGCCGATGATGGGCCACAAGATCGCCATGAATCCGGCCGCGTTCCAGGATGAGAACGTCGCCATCGCCTACGGCATGGGCATCACTGCCGAGAACGTCGCCAGCGAATGGAAGGTCAGCCGCGAAGACCAGGACGCCTTCGCCCTCGCCTCGCACCAGAAGGCGCTGGCCGCGATCGCCGCGGGAGAATTCAGGGACGAGATCGTGCCGTTCCGGCTCGACGACCACTATCCCGACCTCGTTGGCCGCTCGATCCAGACCGACAGCCGCCTGATCGATACCGATGAAGGTCCGCGCCCCGATACCAGCGCCGCCGGCCTGGCCAAGCTGCGTACGGTGTTCAAGGCCGGCGGCAGCGTCACCGCGGGCAACTCCTCGCAGATGTCCGACGGCGCCGGCGCGCTGATGCTGGCCAGCGAAAAGGCGATCAAGGAATACAACCTGACCCCGATCGCCCGATTCGTCTCGTTCGCGGTCGCCGGCGTGCGCCCCGAGGTCATGGGCATCGGCCCGATCGCGGCGATCCCGAAGGCGCTCAAACTGGCCGGCCTGGGCAAGGAGCAGATGGACTGGATCGAGCTCAACGAAGCCTTCGCCGCGCAGGCCCTGGCCGTGATCCGCGACCTCGGCCTCGATGCGACCAGGGTCAACCCGCTGGGCGGCGCGATCGCGCTCGGCCATCCGCTCGGTGCGACCGGCGCGGTGCGGGCGGCGACCCTGATCCATGGTCTGCGCCGTCGCCAGCAGAAGTACGGCATGGTGACGATGTGCATTGGCACCGGCATGGGCGCCGCCGGCATCTTCGAGGCGCTTTGATCGGTTCGATCGAAGCCTATGAATGGCTGCGAGGCATGGAAGCGGAGTGCCGCGAACCTGCGCCAACCCGACGCGCCTGGCCGGGTCGGGCCCGGCATCTCCGCTGCCGTTGATCGGCCGCCAGGCGCCTGGCCCGGATTATTCGTGAATTCGCGCGATGATCGCGCAGGACCTTGGATTCAGGCGGTTTTTCGCGATTGAGGGGATGGCGGGTCCTATCGCCGAATGAGCGAAAAGCCGCGTGGATTCAAGGGACAAGCGAGGGCGCGTGAAACTCATGAATAATCCGGGCTAGGCCAGGCGGGTACCATTCGGCACGGCGCGTTCGATCGCCGTGACGACAACGCCCGCTTCGGTCGGAAATCCGGTCAGCAGGAACTGTGAACGGAACGGACCTATCTGTTTCTCGGGAAAGTTGATCACGCCGACGATCTGGCGCCCGATCAGGTCCTGCGGCGAATACAGCGCGGCAATCTGCGCGCTGGTCTTGCGTTCGCCATACGGTCCGAAATCGACCCAGACCTTGTAGGCCGGCTTGCGCGCCTCGGGGAACGCCTCGACGCGGAGGACCGTGCCGGCGACCATGAGGACGCGCTCGAAATCGCTCCAGCTGATCGTCGGTTCGTCCATGCGGCTATCCGGCTCCGAAATCATCGCGCCGTTGCGCTCGACTCGGCTTCCAGGCCGACCTGGACCCAGCCGAGGTTGATGCCGATCCGGGTCGCCTCGGGGTTCGCCCAGGCATAGACAACGCTGCGCCCGCTCGCATCCTCGATGACCGACAGCTTGAGCACCGGCACGCTGCCATCGCGATAGGTCATGCGCTCGAGCAGGAGCGTGTATCCGGACGCCTTTCCATCGCGCCAGGTCAACGGCGCGCGGCCGCCTTCGTTGTCGATGCGGATGCCGCGGTTCATGTGCCAGTCGTTGCTCTCGATCCTCGCGTTCGCGCCCGCTCCATTGACCGCAGCCCAGCCCGTGAACCAGCGCAGGCGTCGTGCCTCGATGCGGGCATCGGGACCCCGCGCCTGGTCGGCGTAGAAGCGCACGCGCAGCCACTCGCCGTCGTGTTCGATTTCCAGTGGAAGCAGGGCGGCGTTGGCGCCGATACCCGGAATCAGGATCATGCAGGTCGCGAGATCCGCCTTGACCTTCAATCCAGCCGCCGTAGCCGCACCGTTCAAGGCGCAGGCATCCAGCGCGACCCACTGGGCGGGGTCGAAGTCCGCGCCGAGCTTCGGCGTTTCGACCAGGGCGCGATAAGGCGTCAACTGGATGTTGCCGTTGACCGACTTGACCGAGCGCATGGCCCAGGTCGCCGAGAACTCGGCATCGGCGGACATGGCCACCGTCCACGAATACCAGCCCGGCCTCGACAGCGGGGTAATGGCGATACGCGTGTGCGGCAGCACCGCCGGTGCGGCGAGGACGACCTGCTCGTGATTGTCGTATTCGCCGTCGAACCACGCTCGCGGGCCGCCATTGTCGGCGGACGGAGGAACCGGCCGTGACGGCGAGTTCTGGCAGGCGCAGGCCAGGAAGGCAAGGAAGATCGGGAGCAGGCAACGCAGGATGGGCTGGGTCATGGCCCCAAGGATAGACCGACGCAGCGATTCGGCGATATACGGCAGCACGTTTCGACGACAAGCCCGCTATTCTCGCGCTCGGTTCAGCGGAGAGCATGTGTGAGTGAAGACATCCTGCGTGCCGACAAGCGACTGCGCGCGCTGACCCTGATTGTCCTGGTGGTTGCCGCGGTTCTGGCCCTGCTTGGCATGGCCTGGTTCCGGCACTGGCTTCAGGTCATCGGCAACCTGCCCGGCACCGACCTGTTGATCGTCCGCCTGCGCCGCATGATCGCGCTGGCACTGACCGGCAGCGGCGTCTGCCTGGCCTTGCTGGCCTGGTACTCGGCCCACATCGGTTCGCGTGCGATCCGCTCGCAGCAATGGCCGCTGCCGGGGGCGCGGGTGATCCGCGATACGCCCTATCGCCGTGGCCCCGCCGCGATCCGCCTGGGCCGCCAGTTGCAGATCGGGTCGATCGTCCTGCTGGTGCTGGCCGTGGCCATAGGAGTAGTCAGCTGGCACATGCTGGCCCAGACCTGAGCCTGCGCGTGCTCAGTCGACGGCGCGGACGCGAAAGCTGCGGCCCTTGATCTTGCCCGAGCGCAGCCGCTTCAAGGCCGTCGCCGCCTGGTCGCGACGGATGGCCACATAGGCGCGCGTGGCGAAGATGCCGATCTTGCCGACCGCGTCGGCGGCGATTCCGGCATCGCCGGTCAGCGCACCGAGCACGTCGCCGGGACGCAGCTTGTCCTGCCGACCCGCATCGATGCACAGGGTACTCATGCTCGCCGTCAGCGGCGCCGTCGACGTGCCGGCAGGCGGCAGCGACGACCAGCGCAGTGGACCCCCGACGCGCGCCTCGATGGCCGCCATGCGCGGCATTTCGGCGGCAGCGACCAGGGTCCAGGCGAGACCCTTGCGCCCGGCCCGGCCGGTGCGACCGATCCGGTGCAGATGCACATCGGGATCGGTCGAGGCTTCCCAGTTCACCACCGCCGGCAGATCGTCGATATCGAGCCCGCGGGCGGCGACATCGGTGGCCACGAGGATCGCGCAACTGCGGTTGGCGAAGCGCATCAGCACTTCATCGCGATCGCGCTGCTCGAGATCCCCGTGCAGGGCCTGCGCCGAGAAACCGCGCTGGACCAGGCCGTCGGCCAGGTCGCGCGCGTCGCGGCGGGTGTTGCAGAACACCAGGGTGGATTCCGGTCGAAAACAGGTCAGCAGGCGAACCAGGGCGTCGAATCTGCGGGCCGCCTCGACCTCGAAGAACTGCTGCTCGATCTCCGGCGACCCGACGTCGGCATCGGTCGCCAGTTCGACCGGATCGCGCTGCAGGCTGCGGCTGATCGCGCGGATCGCGTCCGGAATCGTCGCCGAGAACAACAGGGTCTGGCGTGACTTCGGCGACTGCCTGAGCAGGCTCGTGATCGCATCCTGGAAGCCCATGTCGAGCATGCGATCGACCTCGTCGAGGACCAGGACACGCACGTCGGCCAGCGACAGGGCGCCCTGGTCGATCAGTTCCTGGATGCGCCCGGGCGTGCCGACCACGACATGCGGTGGATGTCCCAGTGAAGCCAGTTGCGGGCGCAACGGGATGCCGCCGCACAGGGTCAGCAATTTCACGTTGGGCACGAAGCGCGCGAGCCTGCGAATCTCCTTGCTGACCTGGTCGGCCAGTTCGCGGGTCGGACACAGGACCAGGGCCTGCACGGCGATTCTTGCCGGATCGAGGCGGGCCAGCAGACCGAGACCGAAAGCGGCGGTCTTACCGCTGCCGGTCGGCGCCTGGGCCATCACATCGCGATTTTCGAGGATCGGCGGCAGGCTGAGCGCCTGCACCGGTGTCATTTCCACGTAGTCGAGCGCGTCGAGTGCGCTGAGCAGTTCAGCCGCCAAGGGCAGTGTCGAGAAGGCATTCATGCGCCATGATCGCATGGCCCCGGGCTGTTTCGACCCGCCCTTGCGAGTTGCCGGTTCGTCTCCACTGTCTGTGCCGGTGCGGCAGCACCGCCGGGGCCGCTATCGCCGCGCCCGGTCCTTTCCTTTTGCAACAGGGAGTTGTGCATGACGATTTCGATGTATCAGGCTTCGGTTCCGGTTTTCGTCCGGTCCCTCGGCAACCTCTCCGCCATCCTTGCCAAGGCGGCCGCACATGCCGAGGCCAACAAGATCGACCCGGCCGTACTGCTGGCAACCCGGCTCTACCCGGACATGTTTCCGCTGTCGCGCCAGATCCAGATCGCGACCGACATGGCCAAGGGCGCGGCCGCGCGCCTGGCCGGCGTCGAACGCCCGGTCCACGAGGACAACGAGGCGACCTTCGCGGACATGCAGGCGCGCATCGAAAAGACCCTCGATTTCATTCGCTCGATCAAGCCGGAACAGATCGACGGCAGCGAGGAAAAGGCGATCACGCTGACCCTGCGTGGCAACGACGTGCAGTTCGCCGGCCAGCCCTATCTGCTGCATTTCGTCCTGCCGAACCTGTTTTTCCACACGGCCACGGCCTACGCCATCCTTCGCCACTGCGGCGTCGCGCTCGGCAAACCCGACTTCATCGGCGGCATCCCGGGCTGATCCACCGCACCGCGCTGCAGCCTCGGGGACACCGCTGTCCCCGAGGCTGCGGCGCTGGTCGCTGCGTTCACCAGGCGGCGAGCAACAGAGGCCAGAGGCTCAGTGCCGCGCAAAGGATGATGCCGATCAGGATCAGCAATACCCGCAGGGGCGAGTGGCGCAACTGCGCCCAGAAGGTCCTGGCAGTTCCTTCCCGACGCGCGGCTGCCCAGGCCTGGCGCGCAGCCGCGCCGCGTTGCGCCTGGTATTCATCCATCAGCGCGCGGGCGCGCTCGAATTGGCCATCTTCGCGAATCCAGATGGCGCCGGCGGAAATGCCCCAGCGATTCGGCTCGGTTTCGTACCAGGCGATTGCGTTGCCCTCGAGCAGCGCGCGAACCTCGTCGGCCTCGTCTTCGGGCACGTGGCGCAGGTTCAGCAGCAATTGGCTCATCGGGTGTCTCCTTTCGCGGCTCAGTGGTTGCCGGCCAGTCGCATGAGCCTTGGGATCAGGGCAAGGACGAGCAAGGCGAACACGGCGCACAGGATGGCCGATCCCGCCCGCCCCAGCCCGGCGGTCATGCCGATCGCCGAGGTCATCCAGATTCCGGCCGCCGTGGTCAGTCCCTTTACATTGTCCTCGTTCCTGCCTTTCAGGATCGTGCCGGCGCCGAGAAAGCCGACACCGGTCACCATGCCCTGGATGACGCGGGTCAAGGCATCCGCGCCGACACCGATCTGCAGCGGAACGATCATGAAGATCGCCGATCCGAGCGCGACCAGCATGTGGGTCTTGATACCGGCCGCCTTGCCCTTGGTTTCGCGTTCGAAGCCGAGCATGGCGCCGAGGATCGCCGCGAGAACGAGGCGCGTGCACAGTCGGGTCAGCTCGGCGATATCGGGGATATCTGAGAACTCGGCGGCAAGTGTCGATCCGATCTGCTGCCACATGACTCATCAACTCCGCTTGCATCGGGGTGGCGGCATAATAGCGTGATGTCCCTGCCTGCCTCGCCGACAGCACCGCCAGACTCGCGGCCCAGCGTGCTGCAGCTTCCGTGCGGCCCATGGCGTACGGTCCTCGACTGCCTTTGCGCGCACTTTGCGACGATATCGAGGGACGAATGGATCGGACGCTTCGAACGCGCCCGCGTGCTCGATGCCGATCGCGGCCCGCTCGATCTTCAAAGCCGCTACCGACCGGGAATGACGGTCCTCTATTACCGCGAAGTGGCCGGCGAGATGCCGATTCCCGGCATCGAACGGATCCTCCACGTCGACGAACATCTCGTCGTCGTCGACAAGCCGCATTTCCTGCCGGTGGTTCCAGCTGGCCGGTTTGTGCGCGAAACCCTGCTCCATCGACTGACCCAGAGCCTGGGTCGCGACGACCTCGTCCCGCTGCACCGTCTCGATCGCGGCACGGCCGGGTTGGTCATGTTCTCGGCCAATCGGGCTTCGCGCGCCGCCTACCACCGACTGTTCAGCGAACGCCGGATCGCCAAGCGCTATGAAGCGCTGGCCCCGGCACTGCCCGAACAGGCGTTTCCGCTGACCCGACGCTCGCGCATCGGCGCCGGCGATCCGTTCTTCAGGATGTGCGAACTGGACGGACCGGCCAACAGCGAGACCCGCATCGAGGTCATCGAGTGCGGCAACTCGTTCTGGCGCTACGGCCTCGATCCGACGACCGGCCGCAAGCACCAGCTGCGCGTGCACATGGCGGCGCTCGGCGCCGCCATCGTCAACGACGGTTTCTACCCGACCCTCGCCGACAGGTCCGACGACGATTTCAGCCGACCGCTGAAGCTGCTGGCCCGGTCATTGCGCTTCGTCGATCCGCTGAGCGGTTGCGAACGTCATTTCGAAAGTCAGCGCACGTTGTAGAATGCGCGCCTTTGCGCGACGCCCGGCTGGTCGCCCTGGAGGATCCATGCAACTCGAACACGTGAAAGCCATCATCACCGGCGGCGTCTCCGGACTCGGCCTCGGCGTTGCCGAACATTTCGTCGCCCAAGGCGGCAAGGTTGCCCTGTTCGACGTCAACGACGAAAAGGGCGCGGAAGCAGTGCGCCGGCTCGGTGTCGACAAGGCGTGCTTCCTGCGCACCGACGTCACCGATGAAGACGGCGTACGTGCCAATGTCGCCAGCGCCAGCGAATTCCTCGGCGGGCTCAATGTCGCGGTCAATTGCGCCGGCATCCTCGGCGCCGGGCGCATGCTCGGGCGCGAGGGTGCGATGCCGCTGAAGACCTTTGCCGGCACGATCATGGTCAACCTGGTCGGCTCGTTCAACGTCGCCAAGGCCGCCGCCGAACGGATGCAGAACAATGCGCCGGGCGCGGACGGCGAGCGCGGCGTGATCGTCAACACCGCCTCGGTCGCCGCGTTTGACGGACAGATCGGCCAGGCCGCCTACTCCGCGTCCAAGGGCGGCGTGGTCGGCATGACCCTGCCGATGGCGCGCGAACTGGCCCGCTTCGGCATCCGCGTCATGACCATCGCCCCGGGCATCTTCTGGACGCCGATGGTCGATGGCATGCCGGCGGCAATCCAGGAATCGCTGAGCGCCTCGATTCCATTCCCGTCGCGACTCGGCACCTCGCCCGAGTTCGCCGCCCTGGTCGCCCACATCCTCGGCAACCGCTACCTCAACGGCGAGACGATCCGTCTCGACGGCGCGGTGCGGTTGGCACCGAAGTAGCCGGGAATGGAGAATGGGGAATAGGGAATGGGTGGTGCAGCACTCAGCGAGCGCGCGCGCTGAGTCTCGTATGTGGCGCTGCCTCGATCCTGTTTCCTGAATTCCCGTTTTAGACTATCCCGCTACCCTCGAGCTCTCCAATTCGCGTCCGCGACCGCTTCTGCTTCGATCCATTCCCCATTCCCCATTCCCCATTCCCCATTCCCCATTCCCCATTCCCCATTCCCCATTCCCCATTCCCCATTCCCCATTCCCCATTCCCCATTCCCCATTCCCGAATCCCGAATCCCCAATCCCGGCCCCCACCATGAAAGCATCCGAAGTCAAGCGCGGCAACGTCGTCGAACACGAAGGCAAGGTCTACCAGGTCCGCGATATCGAGCGCAGCTCGGCGCAGGGCCGCAGCGGCAATGTCACCTTCCGTTTCATCATGTACAGCGTGCCGGGCGGGGTGAAGGCCGATCTTTCACTGCGCTCCGAAGACGAGATCAAGGAGACCGAGGTGACCCGGCGTGCGGTCAGCTTCTCGTACAAGGACGGCGATGCCTTCGTCTTCATGGACAGTGAGGACTACACCCAGTACACGCTCGATGCGGACGTGGTCGGCGATGCCGCCGGCTACATCGTCGACGGCATCGAGGGCTGCTACGTGCAGATCATCGACGAGCAGCCGGTAGCGGTGCAGTTGCCCCCCTCGGTCATCCTCGAAGTCATCGACACGGCACCCGAAATGAAGGGCGCGACCGCGACCAAGCGACCGAAGCCCGCAAGGCTCTCGACCGGCATCGAGATCCAGGTGCCCGAGTACGTACGCACCGGCGAGAAGATCCACGTCAGCACGGTGACTGGCGAATTCGGGGGGCGGGCCTGAAGGCCCGCCGGGAATAGAGAATGGGGAATCGGGAATAGGACGAGCCAAGCCCAGGACGTCGTCCCTTCGCTGTCAACGATTCCCTACTCCCCATTCCCCATTCCCGAACGCTGGCTCATGAGCCAGCGTTTTGCCATCCGCCGCAGCGATTCGTCGGCCTGCGGATCCTGCGCGATGGTGGTGATGTCGCGCCAGGCGAGTTCGTGCGATTCCTCATTCGCGAGATGGCGTTCCGTGCTCGTCGCGCGAACCACGAAGCGGACATCGTAGTGCCAGTGCCCGGGGGCGTCGTTGCGGGCCGGGATCCAGTGCCGATCGAGGTCGAAGATGTCTGGCTCGACGACCAGTCCGTCGAGACCGGATTCCTCGCCGGCCTCGCGCAGGGCTACCCGGCGCAGGTCGGCATCGCCATCGGCATGACCGCCGAGCTGCAACCAGCGATCGAGCTTTCGATGATGGGTCAGCAACACCCGCTGGCCATCGATACTGACCAGCCAGGCCGATCCGGTGAAGTGCGCATCGAGATTGCTGCGCACGAAGCAGCCAGGCGTGTCGAGAAACGACCGAAACAGGGCAAGGACCGCATCCTGGTCGCCAACCACAGCCGCATGGCGACCGAGTAATTCGAGCAACATGGGGCAAGGATCCTGATCGGCGCGACAGGATACCGGAATGCCCGGCCATGCAAATCAAGCTGCACTGCACAAGTTTTTCCGGGTTCCATGCCGTGCGCGCGTCGCGCTTGTGCTCACCTTCCACGTTTGGCATCGTACGGGGCCGCTGTCGCCGGCAGTTGGCGCACAAGAACACGGCCACCAAGCCGTTCCGTTATCGATTCGGGGAGAACACGATGTCCATGGGTCTTTTTGCCACGAAGCCGGTCGAGCCGGCGCCGCATGTCGACGCCGGCGAACCGGTCGAGGGTTCGCTGGGCGGCGAGGCCACGCTGAAGCGCACGCTGACTGCCACCCAGCTCGTCCTGCTCGGTGTCGGCGCGGTGATCGGCGCGGGTATCTTCGTCCTGACCGGCCACGCCGCAGCTGCGCATGCCGGCCCGGCCATCATCCTGAGCTTCGTCTTCGCCGGCATTGCCTGTGCCTTCGCCGGCCTGTGCTACGCCGAGTTTGCTGCGTTGCTGCCGGTTTCAGGCAGCGCCTACTCCTACTCCTACGCGACCCTCGGTGAGGCAGTGGCCTGGTTCATCGGCTGGAACCTCGTCCTCGAATATCTGTTCGCCGCATCGACTGTCGCGGTCGGCTGGTCGAGTTATTTCAACAGTTTCCTCGCCACCTTCGGGGTCGCCTTGCCGGCAGCGCTCTCGACCGCGCCGCTGAACGTAGTCGACGGCAAGCTCATCTACACGGGCGGCCTGTTCAACCTGCCGGCGGTCGCCATCGTCGCGGCGGTCGCAACGATCGGCTATTACGGCATCCGCCAGTCGGCCTTCGCCAACGCGATCATCGTCACGATCAAGGTCGTCGTGATCCTGCTGTTCGTCGCCTTCAGCCTGCAGTACGTCAATGCCGACAACTGGGTCCCGTTCATTCCCGAGAACCAGGGCCAGGGCAAGTTCGGATGGGACGGCATCTTCCGCGGCGCTTCGGTGGTGTTCTTCGCCTATATCGGTTTCGATGCTGTTTCCACCGCGGCCGGCGAAGCAAAGAACCCGCAGCGCGACATGCCGATCGGCATCCTCGGCTCGCTCGTCATCTGCACGGTCATCTACATCATCGTTTCGGCCGTGCTGACCGGCATGATGCCGTACAACCTGCTCGGCACGCCGAAGCCGGTGGCGACCGCGCTCGAGGCCTACCCGGCCCTGTCCTGGCTCAAGGTGCTGGTCGAGATCGGCGCGATCGCGGGCCTCAGCTCGGTCATCCTGGTCATGCTGATGGGCCAGCCGCGCATCTTCTTCTCGATGGCGCAGGATGGCCTGATTCCGAAGATATTCGGCAAGGTCCATCCGAAGCACCAGACCCCGCACGTGGGGACGATCTTCGTCGGCGTGGTCGCGGCAGCGCTGGCCGGTTTCCTGCCGATCTCGTTCCTCGGCGACCTCGTTTCGATGGGAACCCTGCTCGCGTTCGCGACGGTTTCGGCCGGTGTCCTGGTCCTGCGCTATACCCAGCCGAATCTCAATCGCCCGTTCCGCGTACCGGCCGCGATCATTATCTGTCCGCTCGGCGCACTGACCTGCCTCTACCTGTTCTGGCAGGCCTTCCAGGAAAACTGGGAGGTCATGCTGGGATGGACCTTGATCGGCGTGGTCATCTACGCCGTCTACGGTTACGGCCACAGCAAGTTGCGTCGCGCATCCTGAGCAAGCCCTGGGCCGGCGCCACGACGCCGGCCCATTTCGTTTTGCCGCGCCCGCCATCTTCTTCCGGACCCCACGTCCGCTCCAGGCACCTGGAAACCCGATCATGTCCAAGCAGCTATTCGCGACCAAACACCCGCACGCGGCCCACGCCGATGCCGAGGGGCTCAGCCTCGAGCGTACGCTCGGCCCCTGGGGCCTGACCGCGCTCGGCATCGGTGCAGTCATCGGCGGCGGCATCTTCGTCATCACCGGCGTAGCGGCTGCCGAGCACGCTGGTCCGGCCATCGTGCTGTCCTTCATCTTCGCAGCCATCTGCTGCACGTTCTGCGCGCTCTGCTACGCCGAGTTCGCGGCCATGGTGCCCGTTTCGGGCAGCGCCTATTCCTATACCTACGCCACCCTCGGCGAGCTTGCCGCCTGGTTCATCGGCTGGATGCTCGTGCTCGAGTACGGCGTGTCGGCATCGGCGGTCGCGGTCAGCTGGACCGGTTATTTCCTCAGCCTGCTCGACCAGTTCAACATCCATCTGCCCCAGGCCCTGGTCAGTGCACCACTGGACGACAAGCTCAACCCTACCGGTTCGATCGCGAACATCCCGGCCGCCGTTCTCGTCCTGCTCCTGACCTGGCTCTGTTATGTCGGCATCCGCAAGTCGGCCGGGGTCAACATGGCCATGGTCATCCTCAAGGTAGCCCTGATCGTGCTGGTCATCGGTGCCGGCATCAGCTATGTCGATACCGCCAACTGGCACCCCTTCATTCCGGAAAACGTCGCCCCCGGCAAGTACGGCTGGGAGGGCGTGCTGCGTGGCGCATCGATGGTGTTTTTCGCCTATATCGGATTCGAAGCGGTTTCGGTCGCGGCCCAGGAATCGCACAACCCGGCGCGCAACATGCCGATCGGCATGCTCGCCTCGCTGGCGATCTGCACCGTGCTCTACATCGGCATGGCCCTGGTCATGACGGGCCTGACCCCGTTCAGCATGCTCGGCACGGCCGAGCCTGTCGTGACGGCTGTCGCCAGCCATCCGGAATTGAGCTGGTTGCGCTGGATCGTCGAGATCGGCGCCATGATCGGACTGGCCTCGGTCGTCCTGGTCATGGTCATCGGCCAGCCGCGCATCTTCATGATCATGGGACGCGATGGCCTGCTGCCGCCGGTGTTCACGCGCATCCATCCGAAATACCGCACGCCGCATGTCAATACAGTCATTACCGGCATCGGCATCGCGATCCTGGCCGCGGTGTTCCCGCTCGACATTCTCGGCGACCTGACCTCGATGGGCACCTTGATCGCTTTCGGCGCGGTCTGCGCCGGCGTGCTGATCCTGCGCCGCACCCAGCCCGATCTGCCGCGCCCGTTCCGCATCCCGTTTGCGCCGCTGATCTGCCTCGCCGGTGTCGGCAGCTGCCTGGTCCTGCTGTCGACGATGACCTTGCACAACTGGTTGCTGATGCTGGGCTGGACCCTGTTCGGCTTCGCCATCTATTTCTTCTACGGGTATCGCCACAGCAAGCTGGCCGGCGCTGCGCGTGGCGCGGGCGGCGGCTGAGCCGACTCCGCGCGGAGTCCGGATCATTGGCCAGCGTCCATCGGTCGAAGATCGACGCGTGGCTGGTCGCCATGCTGGCCGGGGCCATGGCCCTGGCGCTGCTGGTCGTTGCCGTGACCCTTGGTGAAGCCCGAGCTCCGCTGGTGTGGTGGTCCCTGGTCCCGGGCGCCAGCGTCGGACTCGGCCTGCCGGCCTGGATCCTGCTTTCGACCCGCTACACGATCGATCCTCCGGAACTGCGGATCCGCTGCGGTCCATTTCGATGGCAAATTCAAATCGCTGAGATCACTGCCTTGGCGCCGACCCGAAATCCGCTGTCGAGTCCGGCCCTGTCCCTCGACCGCATCCGCATCAGCTATTCAAAGGGTCGTGCGTTGATGGTTTCGCCGCAGCACGCCGATCGTTTCGTGCATGAACTCGAATCGGCAAGACGCGCTCTGAGGCACGGCGCCGATACGCACTGAGCGGCCCGGGATCGCCACCGTGCGTCGTCCCGCGCGGCATTTCCCCAAGTCTCGCCAGGCTACCGCGACCGCCCCACGTCAGTCCTGCGGCGCTTCGTCTGCTTGCGCCGGGTCAGCGGGATCGCCGTCCTCGTCGACCTCGGCGCCGGCCGTTTCGACCAGGTCCCGCGGCAACACCTTCTTTGCCGGCGCACCCATGTCGGCGAGACTCTTGACCTGCAGGATCACGCTGCCCTTGCCGCCCTCGGTCAGGCGGCGCACGACGTTGGCGTGGGCTCCCTGGGCCTTGTGCAATTGCGAACCGAGAACCTCCAGTTCGTTCACCAGCAGGACGAAGTTGTCGTGCAGGTTGGCTGCGCGGCGCGCGATTTCGAGTGCATTGTTGTTGCGGCTGTCGATGCGCCAGAGATAGGCCACGGTGCGCAACGTGGCCAGCAGGGTGCTTGGGCTGACCAACGAGATCTTGCGTTCCAGGGCGTAGGCGTAAAGCCCGCCATCGGCGCGCACGGCCTCGATGAAGGCGGCCTCTACCGGCACGAACATGAGCACGAAGTCGAGCGAGCGCACGCCCGGTATGTCGCTGTAGTTGCGCCCGGCCAGGCCGTCGATATGCCGACGCAGCGAAACCAGATGGTCGCGCAGGGCGGCCTGGCGCTCGCCTTCGTCGTGCAGCGACACCGAGCGCTCCCAGGCCAGCAGGGAGACCTTGGCGTCGATGATGACGTCCTTGCTTTCGGGCAGGCGCACGATCACGTCGGGGCGCTGACGCGTGCCGTCGGCACCCTCGAAACTACCCTGGGTATCGTACTCGCGTCCGACCTGCAGACCGGATGCCTCGAGCACGCGCTCGAGGACCATCTCGCCCCAGGCGCCCTGGGCCCGCGAATCGCCCTTCAGCGCCCTGGTCAGGTTGACCGCATCCTCGCTGATGCGCTGGTTGAGGTCCTTGAGCGAGCGGATTTCCTGCACCAGCATGCCGCGTTCGCGCTGCTCGTTGGCATGGGTCTGGGTCACCGCTTCGCGGAATTCCTTGAGTTGCAGCTTGAGTGGATCGAGCAGGCCGCCGAGATGTTCGGCGCTTTGTTCCTTGAACCGCTCGGCTCGGGCTTCGAGGATCTGGTTGGCCAGGTTCTGGAACGATTCGCGCAGGCGTTGCTCGGCGTGTTCGAGGAGCCGGAGCTTTTCCGCTGCCGATTCGGCCTGCTCGCGCGCCCCGGCTTTCAGTGCGGCATGGTCAGCCGTCAATGCCAACAAGGAGCGTTGGTCCGTGTCCTGGCGCGCCTGCAACGCGTCGACCTGTCGACGCAACTGCATGGCCTCGGTCTGGTGCATGGCTGCGGCGCGCTGCGCCTCCTGCAAGGCGTTCTCGAGCGCCGCATGCTGGCGCCCCTGCTCGGCCAGCTGTCGCGCGATTTCGGTCGCCTCGCGGCGGCGCGCCAGCCAGGCCAGCGCGAGTCCGCCGACCAGCAGGCCGGTGATGACGGCGATCAACAGATAGAACAGGGAAGTCTCGGTCACGTCTGAGTGGTCGAATGGGTGCTGTCGGCCATGATCGCAGACCGGCCACCGTAGATGCGAGCGGGCAAAGCCCGCGCCTATCCGCGATCGCGGCTGCGCTGTGCGTAGAGCGCGTCGTCGGCGACGGCGATGGTCGCCTCCAGGGTCGCGCCGCGACGCCGCACCGCGGTGCCGAGGGTGAACGCTATCGGCGCCTGCGCGCGGTCGTCGCGCAATGCCTCGACGACGCGCTGCACACCGGTTTCGTCGACATCGCGGAGCAGGACGAGGAATTCATCGCCGCCGGCGCGTACGACATGATCGCGCGGACGCACGTGACGGGACAGGAACTGCCCCATGCCGATCAGCACCTCGTCGCCGCGCTGGTGACCGTGGGTATCGTTGACGAGCTTGAACCGGTCCAGATCGACGGCGATGCAGGCCCAGCGATCGCCCGGGCGCAGTTCCTTTTCGATCTCATGGAGCAGGCGCCGGTTGAAGCATCCGGTGAGCGGGTCGCGGATCGTCAGCTCCCTGAGCGTCTTTTCGTGCTGCTCGCGTTCGGTGATGTCCTGAGCATGGCCGAGCACATAGGGATGCTCGTCCTCGTCATCGAGAACGTTGTGGTATTGCCAGGTAT
The DNA here is from genome assembly GCF_900115085.1 of Dokdonella immobilis. GTDB lineage: Bacteria > Pseudomonadota > Gammaproteobacteria > Xanthomonadales > Rhodanobacteraceae > Dokdonella > Dokdonella immobilis. Next base: position 95,534 of record NZ_FOVF01000001.1, read on the forward strand.
GCAGGCTGCCATCTCGGGCTTTGAGCCGGATCACCCCGGAGTCGGTCTTGGCAATGACGATACGCTGCATGTACTTCTCGAACTCCTGTCGCAACTCATCCGGCATGAGCTCGCTGAAATTCCTGCCGACCAGCTCGGACACCGAATAGCCGAGCTGATTTGCTGCAGCGGGGTTGACCGAGATCAGGTTGCCCTCGAGGTCATGCGTGCAGATCAGGCCGAGGCTGTGCTGGAACAGCTTGCGGAAGCGCCGCTCGCTGACTTCGAGCGCCCGAATCGCACGCCGCCGCAGGGTGATTTCCTGCAAGGCTCCGATCAGCCAGCGCGGCTGGCCCTCGGCGTACTCGACCTCGCCGACCACGCGGACCCAGACGTGGTTTCCGCGCGCCGTTACGAAAGGCAATTCGAGATCCCAGCCGCGGCCGTCGCCGACGGCCTTGCGCACCGCGGCCTCGAGCGTCGCGCGCGCTTCGACCGGATAGAACCCGAGTGCCTCATCGAGATCCGGTCGAAAGCCTGCAGGAACCTCGTGGATCCGGCAGACCTGGTCCGAGAACGTGAATTCCATGGTCTGCAGGTCAAGTTCCCAGCCGCCGACCCTGGCCAGGCGCCCGGTCCGGTCGAGGAAGGCTTCGCTGGCCTGCAGGCGAGCCTCGGTCTCCTTGGCCCTGGAGATGTCGGCCAGCGCCCCGCACATGCGCAGGGGCGCACCGACCTCATTGCGCTGCATGACACGACCACGGCAACGGACCCAGACATACGACCCGTCCCTGTGCAGCATGCGCAACTCGCAATCGATTTCCTCGGTGCTGCCTTGCAGATGGCTTTCGATCGCACGCTGAAGCTGGGTCCAGTCGTTTTCCTGGCAGCATCGTTGCCAGGTTTCGATCGAAGCCGGCTCGAGCTCGTCGGGTGTGCGCCCGATGATGGCCGCCCAGCGCGAATTGAGCCGCAACGCACCGCTGCCGATACTCCATTCCCAGGTTCCCACGCGCATGGATTCGATGATGTTGGACAGGCGGAGCCTGTCCTCGGCAAGCAAGGCTTCGGCCTGGCGTTGCCGGGCCAGCGCACGTGAACGATCCATCGCATGCCGGCGCTGCTCGAGAGCCATCGCCGCGGCCCGTCCCAGCTCGGCGAGGATCGCGCGCTGCTGCCCGGACAATGAGCGCGGTTGGCGGTCGATCACGCACACGCTGCCGATGCGCGAACCATCGCACAGGATGATCGGCGCGCCCGCATAGAAGCGGATCCTGGGCCCGTCCGTCACCAGGGGATTGTCGGCAAAGCGGGCATCGGCTTGAGCGTCGGCCACTTCGAGCACGCCCTCGCCAAGAATCGTGTGCGCACAGAACGCCGCATCACGCGAGGTCTGCGTGGTTTCGCCCATTCCATGGTTGGACTTGAACCACTGGCGATCGGCATCGACGAGACTGACCAGGGCAATGGGCGTCCCGGCCGCCAGTGCCGCGGCCCGGGTCATGGCATCGAAAAGCGGCTCGCTCTCGCTGTCGAGCACCTCGAGGGCCCGCAGGCTGCGCAGACGTGTGCTCTCGTCGGTGGGTAGCGGTGCGCGCATGGAACTCGGCATCCGTTCGACGTCATCAGCCGCAGTCTACTGCAAGGAATCCGTGCAAATAGTGAACACATCGTGATCAGGCATCCCGGGCATCGAATGTCGCATGATCCGCAGGGCTCAGCGATGTCCATTACACTTGTCCGGTTGTCGCGCCCTGGCCGCGGCGCATCCCCGCATGCTCGAGATATCCGCAAGCTGATGATTGCCGGCGAATCCAACGATCCGATGCCCTTGCTCGAGGCAAGGGACCTCTCCTATTCGCGCAACGACGAGCCCGTATTCGGGCCCCTCGATTTCCGCCTGCATGCCGGCGAAGTCGTGCTTATCGAGGGCGACAACGGCTCCGGCAAGACGACCCTGCTGCGGGTGCTGTCCGGCCTGCTTGCGCCTGGTGGCGGATCGGTCCGTCTGAACGGGGAAAACCTGACCGTGGCGAGGCTCTCGCACCAGGTCGCCCTGCTCGGCCATCAACCGGGCTTAAAGGCCGATCTGACGCCGCTGGAGAACCTCAATTTCGCAATCGGCGTGTTCGGCCTGCGTGCCGGTATCACGCCGCATCTGGCTCTCTCCAGCGTCGGCCTGGAAGGCTATGAGGATGTCCCCACCCGACAACTTTCCGCCGGACAGAAAAAGCGCGTTTCACTGGCCCGCCTGTTGCTGGTGCCGGCGGCCCTGTGGCTGCTCGACGAGCCCTATGCCAACCTCGACCGGGAAGGCATCGACCTGGTCAATCGCCTGCTCGATGCGCAAGCGCGACGCGGCGGCGCCGCCCTCGTCACCTCGCACGGTGCCTACGCGTTCACCTCCGGTAGTCCGCGCCGGCTGCCGTTGAGGGCGACGGCATGAGATACGGCACCAATGCCAGTGCCTGCGCGGCCCTGGTCCGTCGCGACCTGCTGCTGACCTGGCGCCGTCGTGGCGATGCGCTGAATCCCGTCCTTTTCGCCGTCATTGTGGTCGTCCTTTTCCCGCTGGCGCTGGGCCCCGAACCGAACCAGCTGGCACGCATCTCGGCCGGCATCGTCTTCGTCGCCATCCTGCTGGCCGGACTGCTGGCGCTCGATACCCTGTTCCGCGGCGATCACGAGGATGGCAGTCTCGAGCAGCTGGTCCTTTCGCCGCATCCGCTGCCGTTGCTGCTCGGCAGCAAGATTGCCGTGCACTGGCTGACCACGGGTTTGCCTCTGATCGTAGTGGCCCCGGTACTGGCCGAGATGCTGCATCTTCCGCGCAGCGTCCTGCCGGTTCTGCTCGCGGCGCTGGCCCTGGCGACGCCGCTGCTGAGCCTGTTCGGTGCGGTTTGCGTGGCCCTGACCGTCGGCATGCGGCGCTCTGGTATGCTCTTGGCCTTGCTGGTCTTGCCCCTGTATGTACCGGTCCTGATCTTTGCCGCCGGAGCGTGCAATGCGGCGCAGTCGGGTCTGGCGTACCTGGCTCCCCTGCTCTGGCTCGGAGCAGCCCTGGCGCTGGCCCTGGTGCTGGCTCCGTTGGCCTGTGCGGCTGCCCTGCGGATCTCGATATCCTGATGAACACGCTGACACTCTGGTTCCACAAATTCGGGTCGCCCCCGGTTTTTCACCGGATCGCCGTGCGACTGGCGCCGTGGCTGTTCGGCTTCGCCGTGATCTGCGGGCTGGCGGCCCTGTACGGCGGTCTCGTGGTGGCCCCGGCCGACTACCAGCAGAGCGACGCCTATCGCATCATCTTCATCCACGTGCCGTGCGCCTGGATGAGCCTGTTCGCCTATTTCTTCATGGCCGCGAACGCCTTCATCGCACTGGTCTGGCGGATCAAGATTTCCGAGATCCTGGCCATGGCCAGCGCCCCGGTCGGCGCGGTCTTCACGGCGATAACGCTGATCACGGGCTCGATCTGGGGCAAGCCGATGTGGGGCACCTGGTGGACCTGGGATGCCCGCCTGACTTCCGAACTGGTCCTGCTGTTCCTCTATCTTGGCGTGATCGGGCTCTACAACGCCATCGAAGACCGCAGGCAGGCCGCACGTGCGGCTGCGTTTCTCGCCCTGGTCGGCATCGTCAACGTGCCGATCGTGCATTTCTCGGTGAACTGGTGGAACACCCTGCACCAGGGCTCGACAGTACGCCTGCTGGGTCCGTCGCGAATCGACGAGAGCATGCTCTGGCCGCTGTTGCTGATGGCCCTGGCGACGCATGTCTGGTTTTTCGCCAGCGTGCTCGTGCGGGCGCGGGTCAGCCTGGTGGAACTCGAGGGTGGCAAGGAATGGGCTCGTGAAATCGCCCTCGGCAAGGGAGAGCCGGCATGAGCGAATTCCTCGCCATGGGGGGCTACGGAGCCTATGTCTGGTCGTCCTACGCCATCTTCATGCTCTTTCTGTTGTTCGACTTCATTGCCCCCAGACTCCGCAACAGGCGCGTCATCGCCGAACTGCGCGGTCGCCTCAAGCGCGATCGCAAGCGCCAGGAGAAAAGCCCATGACACCCACCCGCAAGCGAAGACTGATGCTGGTCGGACTGATCCTGCTCGCAGTCGGTACGGCCACGGCACTGACCGTGCTCGCGCTGCAGCAGAACATGACCTACCTGTACACCCCGAGCGAGATCATCGCCGGCAAGGTGCCGGCCGGCGCGCGGTTCCGCATCGGCGGCATGGTCAAGGAACATTCGGTGGAGCGCGGTCAGTCGCTGACGGTCGGCTTCGTCGTGACCGACGGAGATGGCGACATGCGTGTTGAATATGAAGGCATATTGCCGGACTTGTTCCGCGAGAAGCAGTCGGTCATCGCCACCGGCGAAATGCACGATGGACACTTCGTCGCCACCGAAGTGCTCGCCAAGCATGATGAGAACTATGTCCCCCGCGACGTCGCCGAGGCGATGCAGAAAGCCCACCGCAAGCACAGTGTCCCCGAGACCGCAGACCAGCAGGCGCAATGAATCCGCCCTATCCGGACCGGACCGGTTTCGGCTCCAACTCCATCTGACCAGGCAGGCCACCCCATGCTCCCAGAACTCGGTCAATTCGCGCTGATACTCGCCCTGATGCTGAGCGCAGTGCAGTTCGTCGTGCCGCTGATCGGTGCGCAGACCGGCAACCGCGCCCTGATCGCCGTCGCCCGGCCGGCCGCAGCCGGCCAGTTCGTATTCGTCGTCTGCGCGTTCACGATCCTGACCTGGGCATTCCTGAGCCAGGATTTCTCGGTCGCCTACGTGGCCCAGAACTCGAACCGGCTGCTGCCGTGGTACTACCGCTTTTCGGCAGTATGGGGCGCACACGAAGGGTCGCTGCTGCTCTGGATCCTGATCCTCAACATCTGGACGATCGCAGTGGCCGCGACGAGCCGCCGTCTCCCCGACGACTTCATCGCGCGCGTGCTCGGCGTGCTCGGCTTCGTCAGCCTCGGCTTCCTGCTGTTCACCGTGCTGACCTCGAACCCCTTCGCGCGCCATGTGCCGGCCTTGGCCGACGGCAACGACCTCAACCCGGTCCTGCAGGACTTCGGCCTGATCGTGCACCCACCAATGCTGTACATGGGCTATGTCGGCTTCTCGGTCGCCTTCGCGTTCGCGATCGCGGCCCTGCTCGGCGGCCGTCTCGACCAGCAATGGGTGCGCTGGTCGCGACCCTGGACGAACGCGGCCTGGGGCGTGCTGACGCTCGGCATCGCGCTCGGCAGTTGGTGGGCCTACTACGAACTCGGCTGGGGCGGCTGGTGGTTCTGGGATCCGGTCGAGAACGCTTCGTTCATGCCCTGGCTGGTCGGCACCGCACTGATCCACTCGCAAGCCGTCACCGAGAAGCGCGGCAGCTTCCGCGCCTGGACCCTGCTGCTCGCGATCTTCGCGTTCTCGCTGTCCCTGCTCGGCACCTTCCTCGTGCGCTCGGGGGTGCTGACCTCGGTGCATTCGTTCGCGAGCGATCCCGAGCGCGGCCTGTTCATCCTTGCTTTTCTCTCGATCACGGTGGGCGGCTCGCTGCTCGTGTACGCGTTGCGCGCGCCGAAGGTCGCCGGCGGTGAACCGTTCGCCGGTGCTTCGCGCGAGACCTTGCTGCTGATCAACAACCTGCTGTTCACGTGCGCGGCGGCGATGGTGTTCCTCGGCACGCTGTATCCGCTTTTCGCCGAAGCGTTCAATCTAGGTCGCATTTCGGTCGGTCCGCCGTATTTCGGTTTCCTGTTCGTGTTGCTGATGGCACCGGTGGTCATGCTGATCCCGTTTGGACCCATGTTGCGCTGGCGCGAGGGCAGCTTCGCCTCGGCCCTGCGCGCGTTGCGGATCCCCCTCGTACTCGCAGTCCTTGCCAGCGGCCTCGCCTGGCTCGTCACGAGCGGCATGGGCTGGAAGGCATTCGCCGGCATCGCCGCCTCGATATGGGTCGGGCTCGGCATCCTCGCCTATGCGCTCATGCGCTGGCGCACCGCCCCGGCCGGGCGCCGCTTCACGCCGGAGATGCTCGGCATGATCCTCGCCCATCTCGGCTTCGCCGTATTCCTCGCGGGCGTGCTCGGGACCGAAGGGACGAGCGTCGAAAAGGACGTCCGTCTCGGCAATGGCGAGACGGTTGCGCTTGGAGCCTACACATTCCGCTTCGACGGTGTCCGCCATATGACCGGCCCGAACTACCAGGCCGATGAAGGCACGATCACGGTCCTGCGCGGCGATTCCGCAGTAGCCGTCCTGCACCCGCAGAAGCGCCAGTACACGCGAAGTGCGCAGATCCAGACCGAGTCGGATATCGACCCGGGCCTGACGCGCGATCTGTATGTCGCTCTGGGCGAGCCGCTCGGTGATGGCGGGGCATGGTCGGTACGCGTCTACCTCAAGCCGTTGATACGCTGGATCTGGCTCGGCGCCTTGCTCATGATGATCGGTGGCTTTGTCGCCGCGAGCGATCGCCGCTTCCGCAGGATCACGGCTACCGCGCCGCAGCCGGGGCCGGCTGCGGCCCCGAACCCGGCTACGATCGGCGGCGAGGCCACGGCATGAATGCGCGCCTGATTCCCCTGCTCGGCTTCGCGCTGGTCGCGGCCCTGCTAGGCTTCGGCATCCACTACATGCGCAACAATTCGCTCAACGAAGTGCCCTCGCCCCTGATCGGCAAGCCGGCACCGGTCTTCGACCTGCCCGTGCTCGGCAACGACGAAAAGCGTATCAGCAATGCCGACCTGCGCGGCCAGCCGTACCTGCTGAACGTCTTCGCAAGCTGGTGCTTTGCCTGTCGCGACGAGCACCCGATCCTGATGGCCGAGGGCAAGTCGCTCGGCATCCCGATCATCGGTTTCAACTACAAAGACGATCCGGCCGACGCCACGCGCTGGCTGGCCCAGTTCGGCGATCCTTACTCGGTCGTGATCGCCGACCGCGAGGGTCGCGTCGCGATCGATTTCGGCGTCTACGGTGCACCCGAGAGTTTCCTCGTCGACGGCGACGGCATCATCCGCTACAAGCGAATCGGTGCGATCACACCCGAGATCGTCGCATTCGAACTCAAGCCGCGCCTGAAAGCCATGCAAGGAGCCGGCAAATGAAGCCACGATCGCTGAACCGGCTGGGCGGACCGCGCGCGTTGCTGCTCTGCGTTGCGCTGATGTTGCCGCTGGCGGCAGCTGCCATCGACGCACTGCCTTTCAAGGATCGCGCCGAGGAACAGCGCTTCCAGAACCTGACCCGCCAGCTGCGTTGCCTGGTCTGCCAGAACGAGAGCCTCGCCGATTCGAGCGCCGATCTCGCCAAGGACCTGCGCGAGGAAGTCTTCGAGCAAATGCGCCAGGGCAAGTCCGATGACGAAATCAAGCACTACCTGACCGCCCGCTACAGCGATTTCGTGCTCTACAACCCGCCCCTGCGCGGCGGCACGTTCCTGCTCTGGTTCGGTCCGCTGCTGGTCCTGCTGATCGGCAGCATGGTCGTGGCCAGGATCGTGCGCCGTCGTGGCGCGACGAAATCCTCCGCGCCCCCCGCATCCACCACCGAGGAAGACTGGTAATGACGATGTTCGTGGTACTGGTCTGCGCCATGCTGGCCCTGGCCCTGGCCTTCCCTCTGGTTCCGTTGCTCAGGCAGCGCCGGATGTCCGCCACTACCCGCGATGCGGATCCACGGAAACTCAAGGCATTGAACGATGCGCTGTCCGCAGGCGTCATCGACGACAGCGAATACCGGGCCAAGCTGGCCACGCTGGCGCCGGCCGCCGCGGTTTCGGCCGGCTCCGGCAGCGCACGCGGTACCTTGCTCGTGTCGGTGTTGGTCGCCTTGCTGGTACCGGCTGGCGCCATCGTCCTGTACAGCCTCAATGGCGATCCGCGCGCACTCGACCCGACCCGGCTCGTCGCATCGGCCGATCAGGACCCGACCGCCGGCGAGGCCGCCGGCCAAACGGTCGACATGGACCAGGCCATCGCGGGCCTGGTGGCCAAGCTCGAGGCCAACCCGGACAATGCGAACGGCTGGGCCCTGCTCGGCCGGGCCTACCAGGCCACCGGCAAGTTTGCCGAATCGCGCGATGCGCTCAAACGCGCCTACGACCTCGAACCCGACAACCATGACCTGACCGTCGAATACGCGCAGGCCCTGGCCTTGTCCGGGGAGGGCCGCCGTATTTCCGGCAAATCCCGAGAGCTGATCGAGGGCGTGCTGAAGGCCGACCCTGGACACCAACGCGCACTTTGGCTGATCGGCATCAGCGACTACCAGGCCGGCGACTATAACGCGGCGATCACGGCCTGGAACCAGTTGTTGCCCGGTTTGCCGCCCGACAGCGATATCGCAAAAAGCGTGCGCGAACAGATCGCCGATGCGCAGCGCCTGGGCGGCACCGTGGCCATCGCCGAGGTGGCCGCGGCGCCGACCGCACCGGCTCAGGCAACCGGCAAGGAATCGGCCAGCCCGGTGGCGGGCGCCGCACTGACCGTGAATGTCAGCCTCGACCCGAGCCTGCGCGATCGCCTCGATCCCACGGCCACGCTGTTCGTGTTCGCCCGCGCCGAAAATGGTCCGCCGATGCCGCTGGCGATTCAGCGCCTGTCGGCCGCGACACTGCCCGTGACGGTGACGCTCGACGATTCGATGGGTATGCTGCCATCGATGAAGCTGTCGATGTTTCCGAAGGTGGTCGTCGGCGCGCGTGTTTCGCGAAGTGGCAATGCCCTGGCCCAGTCTGGCGATCTTCAAGTGCTGGCCAACGGCATCGACATCGCCCGCAAGCAGCCACTCGACCTGGTCATCGACAGTGTCGTGCCCTGACGCCTGGCGAGCGGGCGAAGCGCCGCCAGTACAAAGGGAGCGCTGTTGATGGCGAGCCCTGGCCAGCGCACTCCTGGCGACGCACGACGCTACTTCGAGCTCTCGCCGCAATTCCCCATGAAGCGCGGCGGCGTCCTGCATGGCGCACGCGTCGCCTACGAAACCTGGGGTGAACTCTCGGCCAGCCGCGACAATGCGATCCTGATCCTGACCGGACTCTCGCCGAATGCGCATGCGGCGGCGAACGAGGACGATCCCACGCCGGGCTGGTGGCAGGACATGCTGGGACCGGGCAAGCCGATCGACACCAGCCGTTGGTTCGTTATCTGCGTGAACACCCTGGGCAGTTGCAAGGGCTCGACCGGCCCGGCATCGATCAACCCGGATACCGGACGACTGTACCGACTGGACTTTCCCGAGCTCAGCCTCGAGGACGCCGCGAACGCCGCGCATGAGCTGGTGAGCGGGCTCGGCGTCGCCAGGTTGGCCTGTCTGATCGGCAATTCGATGGGCGGCATGACGGCCCTGGCCTATCTCTCCATGCACCCCGGCAGCGCGAGGGCGCATATCAGCATCTCCACGGCGCCACAGGCCCAACCTTTTTCGATCGCGATCCGCTCACTGCAGCGCGAAGCAATCCGGCTCGATCCTGACTGGCAGCTTGGCCAGTATGACGATGAACACTATCCGGATGCCGGCATGAGCATCGCGCGCAAACTCGGCGTCATCACCTATCGTTCGGCGATGGAGTGGGTCGGCCGCTTCGCGCGCATCCGGCTCGATTCCGAAAAACGCGACGACGAACCCTTCGCCGCCGAGTTCCAGGTCGAGTCGTATCTGGCCGGACATGCGAAACGCTTCGTGCGCAACTTCGATCCGAACTGCTATCTCTACCTTTCGCGTGCCAGCGACTGGTTCGACATCGCCGAGCATGGCGGCGGCGATGCCTCGGCGGGGCTCGCCCGTATCCACCTCGAACGCGCCCTGGTCATCGGCGTCAGCACGGACATCCTGTTTCCCCTCTCGCAGCAGGAGGAGATCGCGGCCGGTCTGCGCCAGGGCGGTGCCGATGTGGATTTCGTGGCGCTGGACAGTCCACAGGGACACGATGCCTTCCTCGTCGATATCGACGGCTTTGGCGGGGCAATCGCGCCGTTTCTGGGCTCGCTGTAGAATTGGTCCGCCAGCCCCGGGGCGCAGCCATGCGCAATCCCCGGCTTTCCGATCCACACAGGCCAGTACGACATGCTTGCACTCGATTTTCCCGGTTCGCGCAGACTCGTCGAATCCCTCGACGACGCAGTGCGCAAGGACTGCACCACGGCCATCACCGATGCCCTGCGCCAGACCCTGTGCCGTCTCATGCACGACCAGGATGTGAGCCTGCCGAAGTGTGTCTACGAGCCTGCCAGCGACCACTACGCGCGTCGCGAAATCTATCGCAGCGACGATCTCGGTTATTGCGTGATCGCGATGACCTGGGGGCCCGGCCAGGGTACCGCCATCCATGACCATGCCGGAATGTGGTGCGTCGAAGGCGTCTGGCATGGACAGATCGAGGTCACCCCCTACGAACTGGTCGAGCAGGACCAGGGGCTCTACCGTTTCGAATCACGCGGCACGATGCTGGCCGGCCCGGGCTCGGCCGGAAGCCTTATTCCGCCGCACGAATACCACACCATCCGCAATCCGAGCGACGATGCCATTGCCGTTTCCCTGCACATCTATCGCGGCTCGATGACCTCGTGCGCGGTATTCCGCAAGATCAGGGACAACTGGTACGGCCGCGACCAGTGCCAACTTTCGCTGGACCGCACGCATTGAACGCGAGGATGTCGCGGAATCGGGGCTTGAATCGGGCACCACGTTCTGGCGTATACTCCGCGCCCCGCGCCGAAGTGGCGGAACTGGTAGACGCGCCGGACTCAAAATCCGGTTCTGGCGACAGAGTGCGAGTTCGATTCTCGCCTTCGGCACCAATTCGATCGACCCCCGGCCGCACGCTTGCGCCCGGCCGTGCAGGCGCGGCATCATGCCGTATCGCCGGACAGCCTCCACAGGGGCAGGCTGCCGGAGCGGTATCCCATCGGGATTTCCCCTTCAGGCTAGTCGACTGCGCATGATCGAATTCGGCCACAGCTCGCACGTCGGTTTGCGCCGCGAGCACAACGAAGACACCTATTATGCCGACGCCGACATGGGCGTCTGGCTGGTCGCCGATGGCATGGGCGGCCACGAACACGGCGAAGTCGCCAGCGCCATCGCCCGCGACACCCTGATTGCCGAGATCGACAAGGGCACTCCGCTGGTGCGGGCGGTGCAATTGGCCGACGAGGAAATCATCCGACATTCGAACCGGCGCAGCGAAGCCCTGCCGATGGGCACGACAATCGCCGCGATGCGCCTGGTCGGCGCCAACGAGTTCGAGATCGCCTGGGTCGGCGACAGCCGCATCTACCTCTGGAACGGGGCGCTCAAGCAGATCTCGCAGGACCACTCCTACGTCCAGGAACTGATCGACCAGGGCGCCATCACCAGTGAACAGGCCCGCCATCACCCGCATCGCAACGTGGTGACCCAGGCACTGGGCGTCACCGATCCGCAGTCGCTGCGGGTCGAACTGGTGCGCGGCGAATTCGGCGCCGGGATGCAGATCCTGCTATGCAGCGACGGCCTGACCGAGGAGGTCAGCGACGCCGAGATTGCGGCCCTGCTGGCCCGCCCGGAGCTGTCGGCACAGGAATGCGTTGACCAGCTGATTCTCGCCGCGCTCGATGGCGGTGGTTCGGACAACGTCACGGTCATCCTCGTCCGCAATCGCTGAGCGATCGCGGCCAACCACCCGAACCAATCCGATCCTCGCCGCTCTGGATCCCGTGACGCCCCCTCGCGGAGGCGTCAACGGAAGGCCTCAGGGTGCGGCAGCGCGCAATGCAGCCAGTGCATTGTTGAAATTCTGTACGGACCAGGAATTCTCGTCCTTGATCGTGGCGTACAGCGCATCGAGCCGGCTGCGCAGCATGGTCGCCTTGTCGCCATCGACCTTGCCGTCGTTTTCGAATGCGACGACGACCGATTGCGCGGCCATGGCCACCTGCTCGGCAGACGCGTAGTCACGATATTCGCCACGTTTGGCATCGGCTTCGATGCTGGCAAGGATGGCGTCGAGACTGTCCGGCCCATAGTTGAAGGCGGCCACGGTGGGCAGCAATTCCTCGATTGTCGCCCGCAGGCGTCGCGCCGCGGCGAAGGTTGCATCCCGGCTCTGGGTCGTCGCCTTGTGCAGGGCGCGTGTCTGCTCAAGCAGGCGTGCCGCCGCAGCCTTGTCGACCGGCGCCAGTACATGACGGAACATGACCAGGTTGGCATCGTTCAGGCGCACGACGCCCGGCCCGAGGCCGGTACCCTGGCGCGGGCCCCACTTCCGGCCCGACATCAGGCGATGGCAGGCGTGGCAGTCGAACAGGACCAGTTCGGGGAATATTCCTTTCCAGCCGGCCTTCTCGTCGACAACCAGGTCAAGCAGGTTCTCGGCGGCGACGCCCTGGCCGACGGCCCAGTCGCGAACGCCGTTCCACTCGCCCTTGCGCTTGGTCCAGGCTTCACCGATCTTGTAGTGCGGGTGCAGCCAGGTGAATGTATCCAGTTCGAAGGACAGTCGCGGATGGCCGGCACCCATGATGCGATGCGTGATCATCCGATCGGACGTTCCCATGTGGCAGGAAAGGCACAAACGCGCCCGTGCCACGGGCTGGTCAGTCGGATAAAGGCCGTTCTTGACGTTTTCGTCGTGACTGACCGAACGATCGGCATGCGCATTGAGCCAGAGCTCGGAACCGCCGTGGCAGGATTCGCAACCGACGCCATCGGAAACCTGGAAACGATCACCGCGCTTGTCGGCGGCAATCGAATCGGCATGGCAATCGAGGCAGACCTTGGCCGCAGTCGGGTCACCGATGCCGAGATTGCGGGCAATCGACTTCGAGGCGTCGCTTTGCAGGCTCTGCCAGGCCTTGGCATGCGGATCGAATTCCTGCCAGATGGCGAATTCGTTCTGCTGCACATTCGAGTCACGAAATGGTTGCGAAGCGCCATGGCAGACGCTGTTGCTGCAACTGGCCACGCCAAGATGCTTGTGGGATTCAATGGTGCTGACCGCCGAAGGCGCGGCCGTCGCGACGATTGGACTTGATGCCAGCAGCAGCATGACGAGCAATGCAGAACCGCAACGCTTCATAGATCTTCTCCCCGTGGCTATCCGCCTGGACTCACGTTCGGGCCATCTTCCCCGGGCCGATTATGCACCACATCGACCACATTTCTCACGCCCTGGCCGAGCGAAACGGTCCGATGCCTGCAATTCCGGGCTGGTCCGCGCAGGGGGCAACGCGGCAATCGACGCCCCCGTCCGCATCGACGTGGAAACGGGCCGCACCTGGATGGTCGATTCCGCCACACGCTGGTTCTCCACCCTGGTGGCGCCAGGCAAATGTCAGCTGGCCGCGGGCGCTTTCCATACGCAGGCGCCCCCACTGGATCGTTCGATCGATTCGAGGCGACGCAGGTGCGCGGCCAGTTCCTCGGCGGTCGCGCGAACGATTCGCAAGGCCGCACCCGAAACCGGACCCGTCGCGATCGCCGCCCGTGGCTGATCGGATGCCTCCACGGCCAGTCCCAGATCGCCCTGGCCGGCTGTCATCGCCAGATAGACATCGGCCAGCAGGTAGGCATCGACGAGCGCGCCATGCAGTTCGCGGTGGCGATTGTCGATGCCGAGCCGCTTGCACAACGCATTGAGGTTGTTCTGCTGGCCCGGGAATTTTTCCCTGGCCATCTGCAGGGTATCGAGAATCTGACTGCGATCGCCGAGTCGCCCCAGCTCCGGTTGGACACGGGCAAGCTCGGCGTCGAGAAAGCCGACGTCAAAGCTGGCGTTGTGTGCGATCAGCTCGGCGCCTTCGACGAAGGCGAGGAAATCCGCGGCCACCTCGGCGAAACGCGGCTTGTCGAGCAGAAAGTCGTCACCGATGCCGTGCACGGCGCGGGCGCCCTCGTCCACGCTGCGCTCGGGGTTCAGATAGACATGAAAGGTCCGCCCGCTCGGACGCCGTTCGAGCAGTTCGATGCAACCGATCTCGATGATCCGATGGCCCTTGCCTACTTCGAGACCGGTCGTCTCCGTATCCAGCACGACTTGCCTCACGTCGCCGCCTCCTGGCTGTCGCGCATGGCTTCGGCAGCCCGCCGCGCAAGGACATCCGCGCGCTCGTTTTCGGGATGACCGTCATGGCCACGGACCCAGTGCCATTCAACCGCATGCGGGCCAAGGGCCAGCGCAAGGCGCTCCCACAGGTCCCTGTTCTTGACCGGATCGCCACCCGCCGTTCGCCAGCCCTTGGCGATCCAGCGCGGCATCCATTCGGTGACCCCGCGCATGACATATTGCGAATCGGTGGTCAGTGCGATCGAGCACGGCTTGCGCAAGGCTTCGAGTCCACTGATCACTGCGAGCAGTTCCATGCGGTTGTTGGTGGTGTGCGCCTCGCCTCCCGACAGTTCGCGCTCATGCGAACCGCGACGCAGCAAGGCTCCCCAGCCGCCGGGTCCCGGATTGCCAAGACAGGCTCCGTCAGTGAACATTTCGACGGAACTCATGGGCTCACGCGCCGGCTCGGCGACTGCGCAAGGGCGCTGTTGACGGGCACCCGCCTGCGACCCGCTCGCAGCGGTATCGGACGCATGCCGACACGTTGCTTGCGCGCCGCGAGCAGCCATGCGCCTTCCCAGATCGCGCCAGCAGGACCAGAATCCGTCAGCGATGCGTCGCGCGAGTTCCCCGGCCAGGCGCCGCCGAGAAACTCCCGGCGCACGATTGAGAGCTTGCAACCGACCAGCGCGCTGCGCACGCGTCCTGACGAGGAGTAGTCCGGAAGAAGCAAGCCATGCCGGACCTGACGCGACAGCCAGAACCGCCAGGGACTCAGTGGATTCAGACCGAACAGGAACAGCATCCCGCCCGGCGCCAGGATGCGGGCGAGTTCCGCCTCGATCCCGCTGCCGGGGCCCAGCACGTCGACGATATGGCGGGCCACGATCAACTGCATGCTGTCATTCTCGAACGGCAGGCTGTCCGGAAGGCAGCGCAGGTCCCCGGCCAGGCCGTTGCCATGCCGGTGCAGGCGGGTCCATTCCGGATGGCTCGATATCGCGCGGGCCTGGCCTACCGCCAACGGGTCGATCGACAACCCCGGCCCAGACGCCACGAGCGCCGCACGCGCGCGCGCCAGGTTCCACTCGCCGGCCAGCAGATGCTGCAATTCGACAAGCTCGAAGATACTGCGAGGCACAAGATGCACGGCCCGTAATTTCCCTGTTGGCTGGACTGGTGAGATCCATCGACCTGCGAGTTTAACCCGCTCGATTCGCGAGGTCTTCGCCCACCCGGGAAAAGTTGTGCGGCCGCGGGAGATGCCGGAAGCGGCAGCGGCAGCGGCAGCGGCAGCCAGATCATCAGGCTCGGCGACCTTGCGCGCCATGCTCCGGCCCGACATTCCGCCGCTGGCGCTATAGTGTCCTCCATGGAATCCATGCGACTTTGGCCGATTCCGGCCCTGAACGACAACTACATCTGGCTGCTCGCCGACGGCGAAGGCAACGCCTTGGCGGTGGATCCCGGCGAGGCCGCACCCCTGCAGGCAGTGCTGGACGATCGGAACCTTCGCCTGCGCTCGATCCTGCTGACCCACCACCATCCCGATCACATCGGCGGCGTTGCCGGACTCTGTGCGCGCGAACCGATCGAGGTCTACGCGCCGCGCGACGAACGCATCGGAATCGCCACGCACCGCGTCGACGACGGTGACCGGATCGAGATTGCATTTCCGGCCTGCCGGTTCGAGGTCATCGCCGTGCCCGGCCACACCCGCAGTCACGTTGCCTACCACGGTCAAGACCTGCTTTTCTGCGGAGATACGCTGTTCAGCATCGGCTGTGGCCGCCTGTTCGAGGGAACCCCGGCGCAAATGCTCGAATCCCTGGAACGGCTGGCCGCGCTGCCTGGTCATACCCGCATCTGCTGCGGCCATGAGTACACGATGGCCAATTGCGCTTTCGCATTGACGGTCGAGCCGCACAATAGGGCATTGGAGGCACGCTTCGAACACGTCCGTAAGGCACGTTCGGCGAACCAGCCCACCGTACCCTCCCTGCTGTCGGAGGAATTGGCCTGCAATCCGTTCCTGCGCGCCGACGCGCCAGGCATCATCGAGTCCCTCAATGCCCTGCAGATCGAAGCTTGTAGCCGGGTTGACCGATTCGCCGCATTGCGTCGCCTGAAGGACTCATTCCGCGCATGATCGACAGCAGGCCTCGCTCGTGGGCCTGGCCCGTGGCGCTCACCCTGTCACTTGCCCTGGCAGCCTGTTCCGTACCGGTCTCACAGACCCGACCGCCCGTCGACCGCGCTGCCGAGCCGCATGGCCAGCCTTACTCCGCTGCAACCGAACCTGCGCCGCTATCCCCGGATGCCGGCGTGCCGAGGGTTCCAGCGAGCCCCTGGCAACGATTGCGCGAAGGCTTCGTCATGCCCGGATGCGACTACGAGCCGGCGATTCTGCGGGAGGCTAGTCGCTTCACGCGATCTGCCGACCGGTTTGCCTCGAACTGGCGCGATGCGATGCCATTCCTGTTGCTCGTCCTCGATGACATCGAACGCCGCAAGCTGCCGACCGAATTCGCCCTGCTGCCCTACGTTGAGAGCCGCTATCGTCCGCTCGTCCCCGCCACCAGCCGGAGCCCGGCCGGCGTCTGGCAACTGATGCCGGGCACGGCGACTTCCCGTGGGCTCGTGGTGGATCGGACGCTCGACGAGCGCCTCGATATCGTGGCATCGACCCGCGTCGCCCTGGACCTGCTCGAACGCTACGATCGTGAGTTTGGCGATTGGCGCCTGGCGACCATGGCCTACAACGCCGGTGAATACCGGATCAAGGCGCAGCTCGCCGCCACGCCAGGCCGATTGCTCTCCG
The DNA here is from genome assembly GCF_900115085.1 of Dokdonella immobilis. Classification (GTDB taxonomy): domain Bacteria; phylum Pseudomonadota; class Gammaproteobacteria; order Xanthomonadales; family Rhodanobacteraceae; genus Dokdonella; species Dokdonella immobilis. Next base: position 112,363 of record NZ_FOVF01000001.1, read on the forward strand.
CGGACGCGCTCGCCAGGCTGAAACTGAGTCCGATCACGCACCAGCACCTGGCGCGCTTGCTCGCGCTTGCCTGCATCATCAGGGAGCCGGATCGTTTCCGGGTGAGCTTGCCGACGGTAGAGGCGGATGATGTTCTCGACGAATTGGCGTTGTCGGCACCAATCGACCTCAGACTCGCGGCGGCACTTTCCGGACTGTCGCCCGAGCGGTTGCGCCGACTCAACGCCGCTCGCGATCCGGCATCGCCCAGCGCCGTATTGAGGGATCGGATCCTGCTGCCGAAGACACGCCTGGCCGGATTCGAGACAGGTCTGCAGGAAATCCCCGTAACACAGCGCGCCTACTGGAAATCCCTGCGCGTGGAGCATCCGATCGCGCTCATGGACCTCGCCAGCCGCATGCACGTCCCGACTACCGCCCTGGTCGCTGCCAACCGACTGTCCGACGCCGCCGATCTGCGTCCAGGTCAGGTTGTTCTGGTGCCCGCGGAGCGGTCCGAGACTGCGGCCGGGGGTGTCCCGGAGTTTCATCTGATACGGTCTGGCGACACCCTGTCCACAATCGCCCTCCGCTACGGCCTTCGCCTCGGTCAATTGCTGCGCTGGAATGCGATCGGCCGCGATTCGACCTTGCGCATCGGCACGCGGCTGCGCATCCGTGCGCCCGGGTATTGAAACCCGCCGTCAATCGTTCGGGCGACTCGGTTACACTGCGCGCGCTGCTGTCGGGCTGGACGATCCGGAATCGAATATCCGGCAGCGACCACGGGCTCTCGTTCCAGCCGGGTCGTTACCTGGCATGGGCTACGCGCTGGTGACTTGAACCCGGCCTCGCGGCTCGCAGGGAACCAATGCACCATCGGCAGGCTGCCCTGCACCAACGGATACGCGAACGAAGCCCATCGACAGGCAACGGAGGACACATGGGATTTCTACAAGGCAAACGCGCCCTGATCGTCGGCATCGCAAGTACGCGCTCGATCGCCTGGGGCATTGCCAGCGCGATGCATCGGGAGGGCGCCGAGCTCGCATTTACCTACCAGAGCGACAAGCTCAAGAGCCGCGTTGAAGATGCCGCTGCGGAATTCGGGTCCAACATCGTCCTGCCGCTGGATGTAGCCGACGATGCGCAGATCGACGCGGTATTCGATGAACTGGGACGGCAATGGGACGGCCTGGATATCCTTGTCCATTCGGTTGGCTTCGCCCCGCGCGAGGCGCTGCAGGGTGGCTTCCTGGACAACCTGACACGCGAGAGTTTCGCCATCGCCCACGACATCTCGAGCTACAGTCTGGCCGCGTTGGCCAAGGCGGCCAGGCCCATGATGCGGGGCCGCAACGGCTCCATTCTCACCCTCAGCTATCTCGGTGCCGAGCGCGCGCTGTCGAACTACAACGTGATGGGTCTCGCCAAGGCCAGCCTCGAGGCGAACGTCCGCTATCTGGCCTTCAACCTGGGTCCGGAAGGCACGCGGGTCAACGCGATCTCGGCCGGCCCGATCAAGACCCTGGCCGCCTCCGGCGTCGGCAACCTGCGCAAGATGCTCGACCATGTCGAGGCCAATGCACCATTGCGGCGCAACGTAACACCCGAGGAAGTCGGCAATGTCGGCGCCTTCCTGTGTTCGGATCTCGCCTCGGGTGTCACCGGCGAAATCACCTATGTCGACTGCGGGTACAGCACCGTCGGCATGACCGGCATCTGATCCAGCCGAACTCCGGCCCATCAACCCTGACAAAAAGGGCCGCGACGCGGCCCTTTTTTCGTTACATGCGATCTTCCGCGATCTTGATGTCCATGCCGGCCCGCAGTGAAGCGATGAAGTCGCGCGCGGCCGAACTGGCAATCGCCTGTTGCAGGGTATTCTTTGCCGACTCGCGGGTAGTTGCATCGACCGCCGTTGGATCGGCATCGGCCACGTTGTCGAGTCGCAGCAGGGCGAACTCGTCGTTGGCCAGCTCGACCATCTTGTAGGCCGGCGTTCCCTCCTGCGGACGCGGCAGCTCAAATGCCGCATTGACCAGGGCTCCATCCACGTTCACCGCGTTTCGACCGATACCGCGCTCTTCCTTGACCGCAAGCTCGAGCTCGGCGGCGATCTTGTCGAGCCCCTCGCCGCCCTCGAGTCGTGCGAACAACGCATCGGCACGCGTCCTGGCCTGCTTGCTGACGCGTTCTTCAATGATGCGCTTCTGGATATCGGCGCGAACCTCCTCAAGCGGTTTCGGCGTCGCCGGCTTGTGCTCGGTGACGCGCACGATCGCGATATGGTTGGGACCCAGTTCGATCTTGTCGGAATTGTTTCCCTGGACCAGGACCGGATCGGAGAATGCAGCCTCGATGACCGCAGGGTTGGAAGCAATCCCGGCACCACCCTGGCGCGAGAACAAGCCGGTCTTCTGAACCGTCAGGCCAAGCTCGGTGGCAGCAGGATCCAGGGAGGTCGAGTCCGCGTAGGTCAGGTCGATGAGCCGGCCGGACTTGTCGTTATAGACGCGCTCGCGCTCGGACTCCTGGTATTCCTTGGCCAACTCGTCGCGAACCTCCTCGAAGCTGCGGGTCTTGCCCGGCCTGAGATCGCGAAGCTCGATTACATGGTAGCCCTCCGAGGAAAGAACCGGATCCGAGATCTGGCCCTTGTCGAGCTTGTAGAGGGCATCCTCGAATGCGGGATCGGTCATGCCCTTGTCCAGCCAGCCGAGATCGCCGCCGAGTGCCCGGGATCCGAGGTCATCGGACGATGTCTTGGCCAATTCGGCGAAGTCCTTGCCGCTTCTGGCGGCTTCGGCAACCTTTTCCGCTTTCTCCAGCGCCTTCTTCTGTTCGTCCGGACCGCCGTCGCCAGCCACCTTGATCAACACATGCGAGGCCAGGCGCTGTTCCGAAGTCACATACCGCGCCTTGTCCTTTTCGTAGCGCTCCTTGAGCGTGGCGTCATCCGGGTTGAGCTGTACGTCGAGCGCTTTGGCATCCATCTCGAGGTAGTCCAGCGCAACCTCTTCCGGATTCATGTAGTCCTGTTGATGTGCCTTGTAGTAGGCCTCGAGTTCCTCGTCGCCGATCTTGGTGTCAGCAGGCTGTGGCTTCGCCAGGGTGACAAAGCGGAAATCGCGGAGCTGGCCGCGCAGGCGCAGCAAATCATCGACCTCTCGATCGGTCACGAATGCGGTCGTGGCAACGGCCACCGGGATCTCGCGCGTGGACATTTCGCGAGCTACTTCATCGGCAAAACCCACTGGGGTCTTGCGCACCGCGGCCAATCTCGCCCGGTACAGATCCTGGTCGAACTGGCCGTCCTTCTGGAACGCCGGAATCCGCGAAATCTCCTTGCGCAGGCGATCGGCCGGAATCACGGCGCCGAGCTTTTCGTTTGCGGCAAGCAGGACCTGCTCGTCGACAAGCTGATCGAGAAACTGGCGCTTGATCGCCGGCTGTTCGAACAGGCGCGCGTCGATCTGGCCGCCGGTTTCCTGCAGCTTCTGCTGCCGGTACTCGTCGAATCGCGAACGGAATTCCTGCTGCGAGATTTCCCTGTCGCCGACCTTCGCCACGAACGAATCGGTCCTGCTGATGAAATAGGATTCGATTCCGAAGAACGAGAAAGCAATGATGATCGCGCCGAGCACGATCTTCGCGATCAATCCGGAAGTTTTTGCGCGTAGTGCCTGAAGCATGCAACCGCCTAATGGTTTGAGTGTTCAGCCTTCGGCGGGCAGCCCGGGCCGTCGACCGTGGATCGCGGAACCTGACGCCCGGCCTCCGCATGAAAAAGCAAGGGCGCCACTCGGGCGCCCTGCTTGGGAAGTAGCGACTTGGAGACGATCCTATCCGCTACCCCCGGCGTGACAGTCCGACATTGTAACCGACTGGACGCCCGTAGCGCGGGGTGGTGGGTGCTGAGGGTTTCGAACCCCCGACCCTCGCCTTGTAAGGGCGACGCTCTACCGCTGAGCTAAGCACCCCTGACCGCTCAGTTGATCGCGTCCTTGAGGCCCTTGCCGGCCTTGAAAGCAGGAACCTTGGACGCCTTGATCTTGATCGTGTCGCCGGTGCGGGGATTGCGACCGGTCCGTGCAGCGCGCTTGCGCACGCTGAAAGTGCCGAAGCCGACCAGCGAAATGCTGTCTCCGGACTTGAGGGCTTTCTTGACGACCTTGAATACCGCTTCTACCGCGCGCTCGGCGTCTGCTTTCGTCATATCGGCAGCGTCGGACACGGCGCCAACAAATTCAGCTTTGTTCATTATCAACTCCCTTTCGAGCAGCAACCCAGATTTGATTGGAATGAACATGCCACGCGTTGCAAGCGAGGTGGGCTGACCTCCGGCGTGGGCATCGTTCCTCCGCGATCCTGCCGCATTCGATTGCGCCGGCGGATCGTGGCGTGACCTTTATACCAGTGCCCCAGATACCGCGCAACACAAGGATTGGCGCGACTTTCAGCGATCCGGAACCGAATCTCCGCCGATCAAGAAACGGTGCTTTCGTCAATGACCGAGGGCGCACTTCCGGCAATTCCACGCGCCTCCCGGATGAGCCGGTCCACCCGCTCAGTGCGGCCTCACCGGAGCATCCTCGACCGCACCCTTGTGCTTTGTCTCCACCGTCGCGGTCACTGCTTGATCCGGGCGACTGCCCGGTGTCAGCGGGTGCTCGAGCGCGATATCGAGGACTTCGTCGATCCACTTCACCGGGCGAATCTGCAGCGATTCGGTAACGTTGGCGGGTATGTCCGCGAGATCCTTGCGGTTTTCCTCCGGGATGATGACGGTACCGACGCCACCCCTATGCGCCGCAAGCAGCTTTTCCTTGAGTCCGCCGATCGGCAGGACACGACCACGCAGGGTGATCTCGCCGGTCATGGCCACATCGGAGCGGACCGGGATGCGCGTCAGCGCCGAGACCAGGGCCGTGCACATGGCGACACCGGCACTGGGGCCATCCTTCGGCGTGGCGCCTTCGGGAACGTGAATATGGACATCGAGCTTCTGGTAGAACTCCGGATCGACACCAAGCCTGTCGACGCGCGCCCTGACCACGCTGAGCGCGGCCTGGATCGACTCCTGCATGACGTCGCCGAGTTGTCCGGTGTGCTGCAACTTGCCCTTGCCGGGAACGGTGGTCGCCTCGATGCTGAGCAGGTCGCCACCGACCTCGGTCCAGGCCAGGCCAGTCACGAGCCCGACCTCGTTCTGCAATTCGGCACGTCCGAAACTGAACTTCTGCACGCCCAGGTAATCGTCGAGATTTTCCTCGCTCACGCTGATCGCACTGCGCTTCCTCGCCGGCGACGGCTTGGCGGTTGCCTTCTTCGATACCGCCTTGGCCGCTTTGCCGGCTTTCGGCGCCGTCGCAAGACTCAGTTCCTTGACCACCTTGCGGCAGATCTTGGAAATCTCGCGCTCCAGATTGCGTACGCCTGATTCGCGCGTGTAGTAGCGGATCACACCGCGGATGGCGCTCTCGGCAATGCTCAGCTCGGCTGCCTTCAACCCGTTCGCCTTGAGCTGCTTGGGCACCAGGTAACGTTGCGCGATATTGACCTTTTCATCCTCCGTGTAGCCCGGGATCCGGATCACTTCCATGCGATCGAGCAGCGGGCCGGGAATGTTCAGGGAGTTGGCGGTCGCGATCCACATGACTTCGCTGAGATCGAAATCGACCTCGAGATAGTGATCGCTGAAGGCGTTGTTCTGCTCGGGATCGAGCACTTCGAGCAGGGCCGAGGCCGGATCGCCACGAAAATCCATCGACATCTTGTCGATCTCGTCGAGCACGAACAACGGATTGCGCGTACCGGCCTTGGACATGTTCTGGATGATCCGCCCCGGCATCGATCCGATGTAGGTGCGCCGGTGACCGCGAATTTCCGCTTCGTCGCGCACGCCACCGAGCGACATGCGCACGAACTTGCGGTTGGTCGCCTTGGCGATCGACTGACCGAGCGAGGTCTTGCCGACCCCGGGGGGGCCGACCAGGCAAAGGATCGGTCCTTTCATCTTGTGCACGCGTTGCTGCACGGCGAGGTATTCGAGGATACGATCCTTGACCTTTTCCAGTCCGAAGTGGTCGGCATCGAGCACTTCCTGGGCCATACGCAGGTCCCTGCGAACCTTGGTCTTCTTCTTCCACGGCGCGCCGACCAGCCAGTCGATGTAATTGCGCACGACCGTCGCTTCGGCCGACATCGGCGACATCTGCTTGAGCTTGCCGAGTTCGGCGCGGGCCTTGGCCAGGGTCGCCTTCGGCATGCCCGCAGCCTCGATCTTGCGCGCCAGTTCCTCGAGTTCGCTCGGCGCGTCCTCGGAATCACCGAGCTCCTTCTGGATCGCCTTCATCTGCTCGTTGAGGTAGTACTCGCGCTGGCTTTTCTCCATCTGCGACTTGACCCGGCCGCGAATGCGCTTCTCGATCTGCTGCACGTCGATTTCGCCATCGACGAGGGCAATCAGCCGTTCGAGACGATCGGCGACGTCGGGAGTCTCGAGTACCTGCTGCTTGTCCTGCAGCCGGACCGAAAGATGCGCGGCGATGGTGTCGGCCAGGCGCGAGGGATCCTCGAGTCCGGCCAGCGTGGCCATCAGCTCGGGGGGAATCTTGCGCGACAACTTGACCAGTTGCTCGAACAGGGAGACCAGCGAACGCGATATGACCTCGATTTCGCGGTCGTTGCGCGTATTGACCGGATCGAGCGCGCGCACGCGCGCGGTCAGCAGCGAGTTGCGTTCGGAGAATCCGGTGATTTCGGCGCGCGAAGTGCCTTCGACCAGCACCTTGATCGTGCCATCCGGCAACTTGAGCAGCTGCAGCACCGAGGCGATCGTGCCGATCGAGTAGAGGTCTCCCGCCTCGGGTTCGTCGACATCCGGACTGCGCTGGGCGACAAGCAGGATCTGTTTGTCGGCTTCCATGGCGGCGTCAAGGGCACTGACCGACTTTTCGCGACCGACGAAAAGCGGAATGACCATGTGCGGATAGACCACGACATCACGCAACGGCAGGATCGGCAATTCGATCACGTCATCCGTTTCGCTCGGCGGCGTCTTGCTGGTTTTGTCCATCTCTTGAATCCTGGTGCTTTCGGCGGCGATCAAGGTCAAACGGCAGCGTGAATGCACGCTGCCGTCTGGTCAAGTGCGGGCATCGCGCCCGCATTGCAAGGGAATGGTCGCAGCCGGCAAGCCGGGATCTACTCGGCCGCAGCAGCGCGCGCCTGCATGTTGCCTTGGTAGATCAGGTACGGCTCCGCCTGGCCGTTGATCACGGCCTCATCGATGACCACCTTGCTGACATGCTCCAGCGAAGGCAGGTCGAACATCGTATCGAGCAGGACCTGTTCAAGAATGGTGCGCAAGCCACGGGCGCCGGTCTTGCGCTCGAGCGCCTTGCGCGCGACAGCGAGCAGCGCATCGGGACGGAACTCCAGTTCGACGCCTTCCATGTCGAACAGACGCCTGAACTGCTTGGTGATCGCATTCTTCGGCTCGGTCAATATCTTGACCAGCGCCTCCTCATCGAGTTCCTCGAGGGTTGCGACGACCGGCAGGCGACCAACGAATTCCGGAATGAGGCCGAACTTGATCAGGTCGCCCGGCTGGACCTGGCCCAGCAGCTTGCCGGTATCAGCCTTGCTGCCGGTGCTGCGGATTTCGGCACTGAAGCCGATGCCGGTGGTCTCCGAGCGCTGCTGGATGATCTTCTCCAGCCCCGAGAACGCCCCACCGACGATGAACAGGACATTCTTGGTGTCGACCTGCAGGAATTCCTGCTGGGGATGCTTGCGGCCGCCCTGCGGCGGTACCGAGGCAACCGTGCCCTCGATCAGCTTGAGCAGGGCCTGCTGCACGCCCTCACCGGAGACATCCCGGGTGATCGACGGGTTTTCGCTCTTGCGCGAGATCTTGTCGATCTCGTCGATATAGACGATGCCGCTCTGGGCCTTTTCGACGTCGTAATCGCACTTCTGCAGGAGTTTCTGGATGATGTTTTCGACATCCTCGCCGACATAACCGGCCTCGGTCAGGGTCGTCGCATCGGCAATTGTGAACGGCACGTTGAGCAACCGCGCCAGCGTCTCCGCCAGCAGGGTCTTGCCCGATCCGGTCGGACCGACCAGCAGGATGTTCGATTTGGCCAGCTCGACCTCGTCGTTTCGGCTACGCGATTCGAGCCGCTTGTAATGGTTGTAGACCGCGACCGCAAGCACCTTCTTGGCCCGAGACTGCCCGATCACATACTGATCGAGCACGTCGAGGATTTCCCTGGGCTTGGGCAGGTGGCTTCGCGCCGAGGCGGCCTTTTCCTCCAGTTCCTCGCGGATGATGTCGTTGCAAAGTTCAACGCATTCATCGCAGATGAACACGGAAGGACCCGCGATAAGCTTGCGGACCTCGTGCTGGCTCTTGCCGCAGAAAGAGCAATAGAGGATTTTTCCGCCGTCGCCCGATCGGCTTTGTCGATCTTCTGTCATGCCACGCCTCGGGTGGTTACTCTGGCCGCGGGCCGAGCATAGCACAGCATTTCGCCGTTCCTGGCCGGTTTGGCCCGGATCGGGAGCTCTGGCCCATGCGCCCGCGAATGGGGGATCAAACCGGGTGCACGCTCTCGACCGGACGTCGGTCGAGGACCGAGTCGATCAGGCCGTAGGCCTGGGCATCGGCTGCGTTGAAGAACAGGTCGCGCTCGACGTCACGCTCGATCCGCTCGATCGGCTGCCCCGTATTCGCGGCCAGTTCCTCGTTCAGGCGCCGACGCAGGTACAGGATTTCCTTGGCCTGGATCTCGATGTCGGTGGCCTGCCCCTGGGCGCCGCCCGAAGGCTGGTGGATCATGACCCGGGAATTCGGCAAGGCATAGCGCTTGCCCTTGGTCCCGGCCGCGAGCAGGAACGAGCCCATGCTGGCCGCCTGCCCGATCACCATCGTGCTGACGTCCGGCTTGAGGAAGCGCATCGTGTCGTAGATGGCCAGGCCGGCCGTGACGACGCCACCCGGGCTGTTGATGTACAGATTGATGTCCTTGTCCGGGTTCTCCGATTCGAGGAACAGCAACTGGGCAACCACGACATTGGCCACGTAATCGTCGATCGGCCCGACCAGGAAGATCACGCGCTCCTTGAGCAGCCTCGAATAGATGTCGTAGGCCCGCTCGCCGCGCGAGGTCTGCTCGACGACCATGGGCACGAGGTTGAGGGCCTGACTCGGGATATGACTGGACATTGCGGATCTCCGTGACTGCGGTGCCTCAGGCGCCGGGGCGCATGACCTCGGCGAAGCTGAGCTTGCGCTCGCTGACCTTGGCGTTCTGGGCGATCCAGTCGATGACCTGATCCTCGAGGACACGGCTCTGAAGCCCGCTCATCAATTGGGGATCCTTCGAATAGAGTTCAATGACCTGCTGCGGCTCTTCGTAGGTCGAGGCAATCGCGTTGAGCGCCTCGGAGACCCGGCGTGTATCGATCCGGATCTGGTTCTGGCGGGCAATCTCGGCCAGCAGCATGCCACCAGCCACGCGGCGGCGCGCGGAAGCGAGGAATGGCTCGTGCGAGCCGACCTCCTTGTTTTCTCCCGCCGACTGGCGGGCCAGCTGACGGGCCTCGTTTTCGACCAGACCCTGCGGCAGCTCGAGGTCGGCATGCGCATCGATCAACTTTTCGACCGCCGACGCCTTCAGTCGCGAGGCCAATGCGGCCGCCAATTCGCGCTCGAGGTTGGCGCGCACATCCTCGCGGAATCGCTCGAGCCCGCCCTCGTCGACGCCGAACATAGCCAGGAACGCGTCATCGAGATCCGGCATCTTCGGCTCCTGCACGCGCACGATCCTGAAGCTCGCGCGGGCCGATTTTCCGGCCAGTCCTGCAATGCGGAAGTCGGCCGGGAAATCAAGATCAGCCTCGAATGCGTCATCGACGACATGACCGAGCAACTGGTCTTCCAAATCCTTGAACAGGGCATCGGAACCCACGATCGTGCCAACCCGGTCGGTGTCGGTTTCCGGATAGCGGAAATCGGCAGCCTGGGCCGAGAACTCGAACAGGACCATGTCGCCGTTCTGCGCGACGCGATCGACCGGGTTCCAGGTGCGACGCTGCTGGCGCAGGGTTTCGATCATCGCATCGACATCGGCGTTTTCGACACTGGAGGTCTGCCTTACGATCTCCAGTCCGCTGACATCGAGGGGACCGATTTCCGGCATCACCTCGAAGGTCGCCGTGTATTCGATCTCGCCGTTGTCCGGCTTGCCGCTGGTCGAAATCGACGGCTGCATGGCCGGGCGCAACTTTTCCGTGTTGACCGCTTCCTGGAATGTCGATCCGATCAGCTCCGACAGGGCTTCACCCCGGATCTGCGCACCGAAGCGCTGCTCGATCACCTTGGTTGGGACCTTGCCTGGGCGAAAGCCCTTGAGGCGGGCGCTACGGCCCATTTCCTGGACACGATTGCGGACCGTGTCCTCGAGACGCGCGGCAGGAATGCGCACAGTCAGCTTGCGTCCAAGATTGCCGACGTTCTCAACCGAAACTTGCATGGATGCTCCTTGAAACTACGAAGCCCGACCTTGGGCCGGGCGTGGCTAGCCGGTAATCATAAAGCATTGTGCAGCGGTTTCGCACTGGCTGGCGCGCGATTCGCCCTGCCCGGCGGCGACCTCGCCGCAGCCGCCTCTGCGAGGTCCGAGGCCTGCCCCTGGCCGGGGAGAGCCATGGTGCAAGCGGACTTGCGGCGGAAACGGCGGGCTACCGGGCCGCGCCAGGGGCTGTCGACGATCACCAAGTGCGCGAGGCTTGCCCCGACCCAATCCGAGCCGAGCGGCGCCAGAGGGTTGCCTGCCGTGACCGCGCCGGCGCCAGAGACACCAGCCGCCCTGTTTTCCGGCGTTGCGGCCAAGGGACGAGGCCCGGGGTTCCCGACGACCAGAACAGGGCAAGTGCGGATCCGCTTTTCTGCGTTGCCGCTGAAGAATGAGCGTTAAGCTCTTTCGATTTGGTGCGAAAGGAGAGACTCGAACTCTCACGGGTTGCCCCACTGGAACCTAAATCCAGCGCGTCTACCAATTCCGCCACATTCGCAACGTCGGGTGCCCGGGAAACCGTCCGGCGCAGTCGCCGGAAGCGCAAGAGTTGCGGCTCGCTGCCGCAGCGAAGAGGTCTGTTTGGTGGGTCGTGAAGGATTCGAACCTTCGACCTATTGATTAAGAGTCAACTGCTCTACCAACTGAGCTAACGACCCGAACAGACATTCAATTCTAGCAAACCGCGATCCGTCCGAAAACAGGGGACCGCTGAAAATGGGGTGAGCGAGGGGACTCGAACCCCCGACATCCGGAATCACAATCCGGGACTCTAACCAACTGAGCTACGCCCACCATTGTCTCGATCGACACACACGCATCGTACCGCCTGTCCGATCCCAGTGCAGGCAACCCGGTGCGCCTTGAAACCTGAATCCCTTTCCGGACGCCCGAAGGCAACTCCCGGCCATACAATTCCGATCCGCGTGGCGCGCCCGACAGGAATCGAACCTGCAACCGTCGGCTTAGAAGGCCGATGCTCTATCCAATTGAGCTACGGGCGCATCGTCAGTCGAATTGTCGCAGCAAATCAACCAGGCCGTACGGTGCAATCGCGAAACCGTGCCATTCGACCGCGTGGCCGGGAACCGGATTGGTCGGGGTAGAGGGATTCGAACCCCCGACATCCTGCTCCCAAAGCAGGCGCGCTACCAGACTGCGCTATACCCCGCCGACATCGATCCTTCAGTCCAGCCCGAAACGGTAGCGACTACCGGAAAGGCGCGGAATGGTAATGTCGCCGTCGGTTCGCGTCAATGCGAACCTGCGCGCGCCCTGGCCCGCAAGGGGCCCGGCAGCTACTTGAGGCGGGCCAGTTCGGAACCGACGAGGTCCTTCAGCCATTGCGGATTGCGCTCTTCGCCGAGTTGCGACTCGAGATACTTCCGATAGTCCGCTGACGACATCTTCTGCCGCATCGTCGACAGGGCCGACTTCGCCCCGCTGCGCCCGGCCGCATTGTGCGAATCGAGCGAAAGCGCTTCGGCGAACGCATAGACCGCATCCTCGGCATAACCCCCGGCCAGATACTCCGAACCATCCTTGAGGCTGCGCTCGAGCGAGGCTGCCTGATCGGCGTCGAGTCCTGAAACCGTCCTCCAGCTCTGGATGGGGTCAGCGGCAAACCAGGCCACGACCAGCAGCAAGGACAGCACAGCCGCGGCAATCCCGCCGATCTTCCGCCAATCCGGCGCCTCGAAGGCGCGCTGGAATTCGGCAGCGTCGGCGAATCGCTGCTCGCGCGTGAACGCCAGTGCCTTTTTCAGAGCCTGCCATTGCACACGCGTGAGCGAGGTCGGGCGTTCCGGACGCATGTTGTCGCTGCGCGCGATGTCGGCTCGCACATGATTGAACGGGTGTGCGCCGGCATGCATGGAGTAGATGATGCAGCCCAGCGCGTAGACGTCGTCGGCAGGCGTCGGACGCTGCCGATTGAGCATCTCGGGACTCGCGTAATCGATGGTCAGCGCGAACAGGTCGTCGGCGTCGAACACCGTGTCGTATTCGCGACGCCGGGCGATACCGAAGTCGAGAATCTTCAGATCGCCGTTGCGGTCGATCATCATGTTCGACGGCTTGAGGTCGGCATGCGAGAGATCGCGCAAGTGCGCGTAACTCATGCCGGCCAGCATGCCGTGGGTCAGGTGCTTGCGTTCCTCCGCAGTCATCGGATTGGTCGCTGCCGCGCGCATGCGCGTATGCAGCGGCACGCCCTCGACGACCTCCATGGTCAGATAGACCAGCGCACCATCGCGGTCGAAGTCGAACACCTTGACGATGTTCGGGTGGTTCAGCGATTGCGCGTTCTTGGCCTCGCGCTGGAGCGCAACGAAAGCCCGTTCGAAGCCGATCAGGCTGCCCGATATGAACTTGATCGCGACGAACGGATCCGGGTCCAGCGCCTCCATCTTGCGGATGTCGCGGGCCCGGAACACGGCACCCATGCCACCTCGGCCGAGTTCCTCGACCAGTTCGAATCGCTCCTTGATGAAATCACCCGTCTTGGGCAGCTCGTCGCGATTAGCGGCGCTGCCCGCCGTTCGCGCCGACGACGGTGTCGCCGACTGGCCCGTGCGGGGACCCGGAACCTGCATGATCGGTGCCGCCGGCACCGACACGGAAGTCGCCGGCGGCGCCGCAGGCAGGCTGCCATGAGGAACCGAGACGTTGGTCGCCGGTGACTTCGATTCGCCACCAGCGGCATCGCTGCCCGGTCCGGGTTTGAGCATGCGCGTGGCGGCCGCTGCACTTTCGTCGGCCTTGCCGCGATGGAGCACGACCGTCTCCGGCTCCTTGCGCTCGAGGATTCGCGTGGCGTCCTCGGCAGGGCTGGTCGAGCCCTCCCCGGACTTGGCATCTCGACCCGGCATCAGTAGTGTCGGCGCGTCGCTGCTGTCGCCCTTGCCTTCGGCCGCAGCGGAGGACGCCGGAGATCCTCCGCTGATGACGGTTTTCTCACCGTCGTCCAGGCCCGGCTTTTCGCCGCTCATGGATGCCTGCCCGCGACGTAATGGGCTTTCACAACGGGAACCTCACGTCGAACCGGAGCGCCCAGCGGTCCAGGTCCTGGAAACTGAAGGTCTGCATGTAACCGAAATTGAAATCGACCGTGCGCGTTCCGATCGGGCGGCTGAAGCCGAGCCCGAGTTCGGCCGTCCCGTAGCGTCGATCGGGCTCCTGCATGTCGATCGACAAGGGCACCTGGCTGCCATCCGACCCGGCCAGCACGAATTGCGTGATCTGGTCCGGGGAAGATCCTCCGTCGGCAAAGTAGAACGCACGCAGATAGGGCCTGAAGGCCCCCACCGAGGTGGCGAAGCTGCGATCGAAGTAACCACCGACCGAGAACGAGCGGCTGTTGTTGCGACGCTCGTCGTAGCGAAGATTGAATTCCGACGGGCCGCGTTCCTGGAACGCCTCATACGTGGTCCGCAGCAGGGATATCTGCGCCTGCGGGGCAATCGTCCAGGTATTGCGCATGATCGTGTAGGTGATGCCGAAATTCGCCCCGACCTGATTGACCGTGGGGTCGCCCCTGGCGATATCGCGGCCCATCGACTGGTAACCGGTCCCCGAGGCATCGAGCTCGAGCAGTTCGACGACACGCTTCTGGCTGTAGTCGCTGCGCATGTAGCTCACCGAGCCGTCGAAGCTGAGGCCGTTCGGGGTCGAATACCCCGAATACACGAACAGCGATTTCGCGTTCGCGTCCAGGGAGCCCTGGTCGCCGGCAAAATCCGCACTCATGCTCGAGTAGCCCAGCGCCGCGCCGGCGAAGAAGCGGTCGGTGAAGCGGTAGTCGAGGCCGCTGGTCAGGCTCCAGGTATCGGACTTGAATCCGGAGTTGGAACGGCGCCGATCGCTGTCGCTCGAGCCGAGCGTCCCGTTGATCCAGAGTCCGAGCCGGGTGCCGCCGAGCAAGGTCCGCTTTTCCTCGTTGCGCGCCGACTCGTCGTCGTCCACGTTCAACAACGAGGCCAGGCTGCCGAACGAAACCGGAATGCCGTGGCTGAGGAAGGTCAAGCCGCCGGCGCTGACGGTACCGCCCTGGTTGCCACTGCGCAGCTCGGCCAGGCGTCCACCGAGATTGTTCGTCTGCGCGGTCGCCATGGCCGGCGCCATGAACGCGATGGCCGTGGTCTCATCCGGCGCCACCGCAAGCAGGTTGTTCTCGAGGACGATGCTCGCCGCCTCACGCACATCGCTGGGCGTGGCGGGATCGGCGACGAGATCGGCAGCCGCCTGCGTGACGGAACAGCCGATCGTGCCGAAGCCGCCGCCGCCGACGGCGCAAAACTGGGTGGTCGCCGTGCTGATCTGATCCGCCGCCGGATCGATACCGGGAACGACACCGGCACCCTGCTCAATCGTGGCCTGACCCAGGATCGCGACGGCCACGATCGGCGTGCTGCTGCCGGGAATGCTGCCGACGACCGGATTGCCGTCGGCGAACGTGCCCTGGAATGAGCCTTCGGTCCGCACGATCGACAGCGTCTGGGTCCCGGTCTGGCCATTCTCGACCAGTTGCAGGCCCACCGTGGCCGAAACCGGCGGCGACGATCCGCCGCCTGCCTGACCACCGTCGAGGTTCAGCAAGGCGACCCCGGGAGTCGACAGGAAGTCGGCTCCACTCGTGGCCGACCCACCCAATGCATTGAACGGCACGAGCGCCGTGCCCTGGAGGCTCGAACAGGTCAGCGTGACATCGATGACAATGTCGCGCGACACGTCCGTGCCCCGTTGCAGCTGGATGCTTGCAATGCCGTCGTGCGGCTCGACCGTGAAGGCGAAGGCAACGCTTTCGTCGAGGCAGGCGGCGCTGGCGCCGGCCACCTTGGACTGGCTGGCATAGCTCGACGTCTGCCCGGTCTTGCGCACGACAACGAGTTCCTGAGCGGCCCAGGCCGGGACCGGCAAGGCGAGCACGAGCGGCAGCAGGACCGAGAGCGTTCGGGATACCCGCTGCGCCGGTGTCCTGCCAATGCAACGGATGTTCATGGCGTACCCCCGATCGGCAGGACAATGGTGTTGTCGGTCGGATCGGCATCACCCGGGACGACCGCCGTGATGGTCGCGGTGGCTCCCGTGTTCAGCGCGACGAACAGAGTGGCCGCGGAGTTCGAGGGCAGGCTGGCCAGTGTGCATGCGCTTCCGGAGCAGGCAATTCCTTGCGCACTCGGTGGATTCGGGCAACTGACCGAGATGCTGCCGCCGGCGCCGGCAGTCGCCGTGCAGCCCCCCGCATAGGCCGCGAACAGCCGCAGCGCGGATCCCGGCGAAACGGTCACTGTGGTGGCAGCGGCTCCGACCGAGGACATGTTGGCAATATCGATCAGGGCGCCGGGAATGCCCGCAGCCGAGAACGGTCGCGCATTGGCGATCGCGACGTCGACAGCCTGGGCCACCGGATTGCTCACCGTGCACGAGGTGCAGGCCGGATTGTCGGAGCCGCTGGCGTCGACCGTATTGACTACAGCTCCACTCGCGTTGGCGGCAACCGTTGCGGAAATCTGCACACCCCGCTGGCCGACGAAGCCTGCCGCTACCGTGCAGGTCAAGGTGCTTCCCGGCATCGGCGCCAGCGTATTGCAGGCCACCCCGTTGTCGGGCTGCACCGAAATCGCGGCGACAGACGAAGGCAGGGTGTCGGTCAGGACTAGCGCAGCTCGGGTCGGACCACCGCTGTTGCTGGCCAGCACGGTCCACGCGATCGGCTGCCCCGCCCCGACCGGCGTTCCCGAAGCCGGGTTTGCGGTCTTGCTGACGGCGAGAACGGGCGCCTGCCCGACCGGAAGCGCGGAAACGGCCTGGCAGCTGCTCGGCGCACAGGTGATGTTGCTGCCCACCAGCTGAGCCCGGTTGTTTACCGTTCCCGAAGCTGTTGCCGAAACCGTCGCGTCGACCGTGTAGGTCAGCGAGGAATCGATCGGCAGGAAGCTGATGGTCTGGTTGATCGAACCCGTGCCTGAGTTCTGCGGGCAAGAAATGTCCCCGGTCGAACTGCAGGTCCAGGCGAACGACGACAACCCGTTCGGGATGGCGTCGGAGAACTGCACCGCCGTGGCCTCTTCAGTACCCGAATTGGCGATGTTGATCGTGTAGCGGACATTTCCGCCAGGATCCAGGGTGCTGCGGTCGGCCGTCTTGCTGATGTTCAGCCTTGCAGGCGGAGGCGCGACGCTGGGCAGCGAGAGGGTGACCAGACAACTGGCCGGTACACAGCCAAGCACGCCATCGGGCGCGGAGGGCTGCCTGGGCTGCCCGCCGAACTCGGCACCGCCCTGGAAATCGACCGAAGGCGGCAGCGTGGAAGCGGCTACCGCGTCTATCGTGTAGGTGATGGTCGAGCCTCTCGGGATGAAGCTGATCAGATCGAGAATCGGCCCACTCCCGGACGGCGAGCAGAAAGCCTTTCCTGTAGCTACGCAGGTCCAGCTCGAAAAGATGAATTCGGGAGGTTCGACCGTGAACAGATTGATGCCAAACTGGTCGCCACCGCCCGTGTTCTCGACGCGATACGTGTACTGGACCGAACCGCCAGGGACGATCTGGCTCACGTCCGCATCGAGGGTCAGGGTCAGTTGGTCTTCGCCCGGAATCGACAGCGGGACAGTGCAACTGACGGGGACGCACAGGATCGGCGAAGTGACGTTGACACCGACCAGGTAATCCACCGACGGCTGAACGTTGCTGCCGGTCTGCGCTGCGACCGAAAACGTCACCGTCGACCCATCGGGCATCCCGGTGAGCAATTCGTTGATGGGTCCGGAGCCGCTTGGCGAATTGCATGTCGCGCCGCCGGAGGCGACGCAGGTCCAGGTCGACGAGGCGATTTCCGGCGGCTCCACGCTGAAGGCGGGCACGTCAATCACGCCGAGACCGCTGCTGGCGGAGATCGTGAAGGTGTAGTTGATCGTGCTGTTCGGTACCGCCGTGAACGTATCCGCCTGCAGATCGAGGGTTACTTCGGCGCCGCCGAGCAACTCGGTCGGCAGTGCCGAGACGGCCTCGCAACTGACCGGCGCACACGTATCACCGGGGGCTGGCGTGAGATCGGCGGTCAGCCTTGCCTCGGCACCGGGATGGCTGTCGACGTGACCGACCACCGTGAAGACCAGGCGGCCCGCCGCGACCGGACGATCCCCGCTGTCCGGATCGTAGACGGCCAGGGACTTGACGCTCTGGCTGATCGGGCCGACGCCCTCGGCCGCCGGGCATTCGATGCCTGCGCAGGTCCAGCTCACGATCGAAAGACCATCGCCCGGAAGCGGATTGGCGATCTGGAAATCGTTGGCAACCTCCGCGCCGAGATTGCGCACGTCGATGGTCCAGACGGGGTCCGAATTCGCCGGCGCCCAGGCCCGGGCCGACTTCAACTGCACGTCCAGGTGAGCAGCCGGCACGGTAGCCACGGGCAGTTCGGTCGTGGCCGCACAGTCGTCGGCGCAATGACCGCCGGCCGGTGGCGTGGCGGTCGCCACCGCGCTGATGCTGGCTGGCGCATTCTCACCGAGCACCGCTCTTATCGAATAACTCACGGAGCTGTCCGAAGGCATGGCTGCGATCGCCTCATCGATCGCACCGCTGGCCGAGGTCCTCGGGCAGACAGCCCCGGCAAATCCCGTGCAGGTCCAGTCGAATCGCTCGACACCGTCGGGCAGTGGCACGTTGAGCAGTGCGCCATTGGCGGGGCTGCCAAGATTCTTCAGCTCGAGCAGGTAGTGGGCGACCCCACCGGCCAGCAACTGATGCTCGGCGGCGGATTGGCTCAGAGCGAGAAAGGGCTGCAGGCCCGTCTCGACACGGTCGACACACGGGGTTGCACTGAGTGGGTCGCTGGCGCTGCGATGGCAGCGACCGCCTGCCGAAGGCAATGCCATCAGCACCGTGGAGATGCTTGGTGGCGGATCCTCGGCAACGCGCCCAGTGATGCGGTACTGAAGGCCCGAGCCCGCGGGCATCGACCCAAGCACGCTCGTGACCTTGCCATGGCCACTGGATGCGGGACATCCGATACCGAGACCGGTACATACCCAGCTGGCCGAGGAGAATCCGGTCGGAACACCGTTGTCGATGCGGACATCGGACGCATCCGCGCCGAAGTTGAACACTTCAAGCGTGTAATCGGCACTCCCACCCGAACTGAGGTTGCCCTCCAGTCGCGACTGTTCGAGTGCAAGCACGGGCACACTGGAAAGCTCCACCGTCGCCACGCATGGACCCGTCGAACCCGACTGGCTCCGGCAGCCGAGGCTGGATTCGGCCGGGGTTTCAAGCCGGGCCTGGCTAATGATGATGGACGGCGGGGACGGACCGACCGTGGCCGCCAGCGAATAGACCAGTCGTGCCGAAGGGGCCAGTTCCGGTATCAGTTGATGCAAAGGTCCGCTGCCCGATGCGGTTGGGCAGTGGCCGGGGCTGTCACCCGCATCACAGGACCAGGACGCAAACGATTCGATTCCTGCAGGCAACGGCATGTCGAGCACGACATCGCGGGCCGACGCACCGGCCGAATCGTTGCCGACGACGATCGTGAAGTTCACTTCGTCCCCGGCGCGGGCGCCGAGCCGATCCACGACCTGGGAAATGCTCAGGAACCCGTTTTCGATGATCGGGGCCGCGAGATCATCGCACGGCGGCTGGAGCTCGGAGATGCCGCAGACACCCCCGGAAGGCGGCGTCACCGCCATGCGCAGGCCACTGCTGCCGGGCAGCGGCATGGACCGACGGGCGAGCACATCGAACTGGAGCCGACCCGAAGCAGGCCAGTTCGCTATCGTCTGGTGGATCGGACCATTGCCACTGTCTTGCGCGCAGGTCGCGCCATGGCCCGTGCAAGTCCAGCTCAGGCTGGCCACGCCATCGGGCAGTTCCAGGGCAACGTGGCTGCCGCCAGCGCTGCTGCCGCGATTTTCCAGTACGAAGCGATTGGCAACGGCGAAGCCGTCGGCACTGTAATCAGGTGTCCTGCTGACAAGGATCCACGGTCGCGTGGCGAGAGCGAGCCTGGCCGTGCATGGCGAAGACGCCACGGCCGCACCCTGCCGGCCCATCGAACAGCTGCCCCCGTAGGGCGGAACAGCGACGACGGACTGCACGACCTTGCCAGGCGGACTGGCGGCCACTTTCGAAGTGACCACGAACGTGACTTCCCCGCCCGAAAAATCGCCCAGCACCTGGTTGATGTCACCGGTTCCCGAAGCGGCCGCACAGGCTCCTCTGCCGGACTGGCAGGTCCACGTGCTCTCGACCAGCCCCCTGGGAACCGGGCTGCGCAGGACGGTACCGCTGGTACTCGTGCGCGAATCGGCGGCATCGACCCGAATCGTGTAGGCGACCCTCTGGCCGGGCGCGAGCGCCGTTGCCGAAGACTGCACGTCCAGGTCCAGGTTCGCCCCGGTCGGCAGCAACAACGTGGAACGACAGGGCGGGGTTTCTGCCGCGGCGCAGGCGGACCCCGCCGGCAGACTTGCCAGGGCCAGAAGACGAACGAATGCCGGCGGTGCCGCGCCGACATCGGCGTCGATGGAGAATTCGAGCCTGCCCCCGGCGACAAGGCCTTGCAGCGCCTCGTCCAGGTCACCGTTGCCGGTTGCATGGGCGCAGGATGCGCCACGACTCGCAACGCACCGCCAGGACCGATTGCTGAGGCCCTGCGGGCTGGAAACCAGCAACCTCGCCCCCTGCGGACTACCACCCGAATTCTCGACGACAACGGTGTACCGGCCCAAGGAAGCCGGCTCGAGACGGCCCGCCGGTGCGCTGATCGCCAGCGCGATTCTTGGAGCCGCTGGCGGCGCTGGCATCTCGGCGCCGGCGCCCGTGGCGAACAGGACTGCGCTCCACCCGAACATCTGGACCAGCATCGATCTGGCACTTCGGCTCTTCGCCATGCATCTGGATTCGTCAGCCATGAATGTCTCTCCCCCGGCTTTTCATGATTCGATTGCAGCAGGCTTGATCGAACTGCCCCTGCCCGTCGCCCGAGCGACGGATAACCTTGTCCCGCCCCATCGCCGGCTGCCGCAGATTGGCGGGCATCAGGCGGGATTTTCGGACACGCTGGAAACCGCCCTGGCAATGGACGCAATTGCGCCGGCTGCAGCCGGCGCAATCGCCCTACTCCCCTCCGCAGCCAGAGGATATACCCCTAGGCCGGCTCTGAATAAGTGGCGCAAACGTCATGGCGTTCAGAACGCTCGCCACAGGTGCTGCGTGGCGACGTGAAGGCTGGTTGCCTTGACGCGCTGCGCGGTGCCTGTGACGGGCCTTCTGGACGCCACCCTTGTTGCATTGAATCAATCGCTTGGGCGACGCCTGCCTGCGCACAGCTCCTTGTTGCGCCGCCCTGAACGACGGCCGGTCTGTCTGCGTCGTCGCGCCGCGATCTGCACGCAGGCAGGCGTCGTGACGGTTGTGCCACTTGTTCAGAGCCTCCCTAACCCTTTTCCGGCATGCTTCGCGGAACCAGGAAGAATGCCCCACCCGCATCGCCGGCTTCACGGACCTTTTTCAGGTCCGGAGACTGGACGATTCCGATCTTCTGTGAACTGACGCGGACGGGCTCTACCAGCGCACGCTCGAGTCCGGTCTGGGTCAGGATCCGGTCGTTTTCGCGCAACACCTTGAGCAGCGCCGAGGCGAACACGGAATGACCGTCGCCGGCCTGGTCCAGGACCGGGCTCAGGCCTCCCGATGACAGGACGTAGCGGGCCCGGCGGCTGAGATAGCCGCTCGGGATGCCATCCACGTATTCCGCGGGCCCGCCGGTATAGCTGCTGACCGACCCCGACAGGGCGCTGCCGAAGCAGGAGTCGGCGATGACCAGCACGCTGCGCGCCTTGAACATGGCGAGGAATTCGGCCAGCGTTTCGGTCGGCAGGGCCGGACTGCGCTCGCTCTGACGGGCGTCCAGGGGCAACCAGAAACCGCGCTGGGCCGCATTCAGGACGCCGTGCCCGGCAAAGTAGATCAGCACGTTGTCGTCGGGGCCGATCTTGGTCGACAACTGCACGATGCCGCCGACGATCGAGGAAAAATCCGCATCCAGCAACGTGGTCGTCTCGAAGCCGTAACGCTTCTCGAGTACGTCGGCGATCGCCCTGGCATCGCTGATCGGCGTCTTCAGCGGATCGTAGCTGATGTAGTTCTGCACGCCGATGATCAAGGCGTGGTACTTGCCGAACTTTACGCCTTTGGCCGCAACCGGTGCGGCCGTGCCCGCGGAAACGAGCGGGGCCGGAACGCTGCGCGTCTGGGCCAGGCCGCCGCTCTGGTCTCCTGGCGGTTTGTCGGAAGCCTCGGCGAGCTTCCTGTCGGCCTCGGCACGCTGGGTCATGGCGTCCTTGAGCGATCGCTCGAGCGCGGCCATCTTCTTCTGGTCGCGCTGCTGGCTGGCGTTGGCCGACTGCAATGCCGCCACCTCGCCCTGCAGGCGCTTGACCTGGGAATCCGCTTCGGCGCGTTGCATGGCCAGCTCGCTGCGCAGCTGGGCATTGCGACGTTCGACCTCGGCCACTCGCGAGTTGGCCTCGTCAGCGCTGATCAGATCGTCGCCGGTAATGCCCATCGCTTCGCGATAGAGGTTGACCGCCGCCGTGGTATCGACCGGCATGCCGCGTCCGCTCTCCATCATCGCGGCCAGCGAGAGCTTGGCCTCGTTGGAACCGGACCCGGCAGCCTTGCGGTACCACTTGGCCGCCTCTTCGTAGTCGGGCGCCGTATCCATGCCCTTTTCATAGATCTGGCCGACATAGAACTGGGCCGTCGCATCACCGCCCTTGGCCTTGTCCATCCACACGGCCAGGCTCGACGTCATGCTGGCGCGATCGTATTCGGTGTATTCGCCGCCGCGCATCGCGCACAGCTGCGCGGTGGTCTTCACCGGCAGGCGCGGTCCCATGTAGGACATTGCGCCGGACCGGCGCATCTGTCCGGGCAAGAGGCAGTCGACCACCATCATGGCATCGATCGGTTGCACGCCGGCCATGGCGCCGTTGCTGGTCACGTAGGGCTTCCAGCTTTCGGCGGCCTTGGAAGGGGATCCGGCCACCACCAGCGCGGCTGCCAGGCAGGAATGGATGATTTTCATGGGCCGGTCCTCTTGATGCATGGGACGTTGCGCCTGTCCGGTCGACAGGTTCAGGACACATTAAAACGCAAACTGGCTTCGAGTGCTCGTCATTCCGACCTTGGTCGCGACAATCGCCTGAATTCACGGAAGCCTCATCGTCATGATGGCGGCAGCGGAATCGTTTGCATCGCGCGCAAGCCGTTGGCATGCAGGCCGGCGACCTCCCCGCAGGCCGACCGGAACAGCACGGGCGCCGGGTTTCCTGCTCGCACGAGTTCGCGCAAATGCTTGCCTCGACCCCTCATGACCTACTAATTTCTGGACCCGGTGGGAATCCAGGGGACGGGAGGCGAGATGTTATTGCGATGGATCGTGAATGCGCTCGCGATGGCGCCGCTGATCGCGTTCGGCCAGGTGAACAACTGCAGCGACCCCTACTGGTCCGACTCGCTGCGTTGCCGGCTGTTGAATCCGGCCGAACCGCAACCGGATCCCGCGCCACCGGCGACCGTCGCCCAACTCCGCGACTACACGCGAGTCGCCCTGCCCCTGGACCCCGAAGTCCGCTGCCTCGATGGCACCCGGCCGGTGATCTACGTCGACCCGGCCGTCGGACCGCCGTCGAACAAGTGGCTGATCAGTTTTACCGGCGGCCCCTGGTGCTCGGCGAAGGACCTCGACCACGACGGCACGTTCGAGAATGGACAGGAATGCCTGGACTACTATGTCGACAACCTCGGCGCGTTGATGGGTACGGCGACGACCGACGCGATGAGCAATCTCCAGTCGGACGACGGTTCGGGCATCCTCGATCCGGATCCGCTCGTCAATCCGGTCCTCGCCGGCTACAACCGTGTGCGCATCTACAAGTGCGGCTTCGACCGCCACAGCGGCCGCTCCACGCATGCCGTGAGCGCCATCGCGCCGGTGCTCGGCAACATCGGCTTCACCCTCTTCAACCACGGACAGAAGATCGCGCTGGCGACGCTCGACCTGCTCGAGGGCGGCGGAGCCGGGCAGCCTGGCCTGACCTATTCGACCTGGGTCGATCAGGGCGGCAACGTCGCGACGGGCCAGGAGACCCTGCCGTCGATCGCCGACGCCGAACAGGTCGTCTTCATCGGCCATTCCGCCTCCGGTCACGGGCTCTACCAGAACGCCGACCGCTACGCGGCCCACCTGCGCGCCATGCCGGGCTTCAGTGGCGACGTGCGCGCGATCCATGACGCGCATTTCATCCACGCGCCGGAAAACGAAGCCGCGTTCGACCCGGCCCAGAATCCGAATCCCGCCCTGGACAATACATTGTTCGACGCCCGCTACACCGGCACCACATCGGCGGTCGGAACCTACGACGCCCAGCCCTACTTCGACGGTGGGGTGGAAATCTTCGCCAGCGACTATGCCGCCTGGCTCGAGACTTCGATGAGTCCGATGTCGACGCTGGTCGACGAATCCTGCTTCGCCGCGCACCAGGCTTCGTCCGACGCTTGGAAGTGCCTCGACCGCTTCCATGTCCGTTTCCATCACGAAACGACGCCCGCGCTGATACGCGAGGACTTCCTCGACCCGAACACCGAGCACGGCAATCCACCGATCGGATTCGTCGTGCAATGGGGACCGCTCGCGGCGCGTCCGGAGTGCGCGGATCTGGGCTTCAGTCCGTGCCCGCCCGTGCTGAGTCCGACCCAGTATGCTGCGCGCCTGCTCGTGCAGGCCGGACACTTCCTCGATGGCATCTTCACGCAATCGGAACTCGCGCTCGGCACCGACACCAGTGGTCCGATCGGCAGCGTCTACCTGTGGATGCCGGCCTGCGGATCCCATGAAGGCGCCTACAGCGACAGCCAGTACCTTGTCACGACGATGCGCAAGAACGGCGTCGACGTGACCTACCGCGGATTCATCGAGGATTTCCTGTCGGCGCCGGCGACCGGCGCGCTCGAGTCGTATGTGACCGGCCTCGAAGGGGCGCGCAGCCTGTGCGAGGGCGTGCTGTTCGCGAACGGGTTCGATCCGGTTCCCTGAGGCGCGGCATCCGCAAGGTCGGCGGCGCGACGTCGACGCCTGATTCGCGCGCGAACGTCCGGGATACCTCAGTCATCGTCCCAATTGATGCCGGCAGGCATGGATCGCGCCGGCTTCGACGCATCGCCGCGCACGCAGGCCCGCGATACGGCGAGCACGTCGCGCGTCGCCGCGACGTCGTGGACCCGGATCAGCAGGGCACCGCGCTGGGCAGCGATCATCGCTGCAGCCAGTGAACCGTACAGCCGTTCGCCGACCTCGTCGCGACCGGTCAACCTGCCGATCATCGACTTGCGCGACAGGCCGGCCATGACCGGTGCGATCTCGGTGAAGCGCTCGAGTGCATTTAACAGGGCCACGTTGTTCTCGAGCGACTTGCCAAAACCGAAACCTGGATCGACGACGATGCGCTTCTTGTCGATGCCGGCAAGCTGGCAGGCAAAGACGCGATCCGACAGGAAGCGATGCACGTCACCGACGACGTCGTCGTAGTGCGGATCGTCCTGCATCGTGCGCGGCTCGCCCTGCATGTGCATCAGGCAGACCACCGCACCGAGATCGGCCGCGGCCTCGAGTGCACCGTCGGCGCGCAACGCCCGCACATCGTTGATGAAACCGGCGCCGGCGGCGACCGCGGCACGCATGACCTCGGGCTCCGACGTGTCGATGGAAAGCGGCACGTCGGTCGAGGCGGACACGGCCTCGATGACCGGAATGACCCGGGCGATCTGCTCGGCGGCGGAAACCGCGCTGGCGCCGGGGCGGGTCGATTCGGCGCCGAAATCCAGCATGTCCGCGCCCTCCTCGACAAGCCGCAGCGCATGGCTGACGGCCGCGGCCGGATCCAGGAACCTGCCGCCATCCGAAAAGGAATCGGGCGTCACGTTGACGATGCCGCAGATGCGCGCCTGATCGAGCACGAGTTCACGGCCCTTGCAATCCAGCACAGGAGAAAACATGACTTGCGCTCCAAAAAAAGGCCGCCTTGCGGCGGCCCGTTTTAACAGATTTACGCGCCGGCATTCACTACCCGGCAGTACTGCGAGATTGTACGGCAGGGCCGCCGATCGGGCTTTCGCCGCGCGGTTTGGCGCCACCCGTACCCGACCCCGGGCCCTTGCCCGAATCATCGGTCCAGCCCTTCGGCGGGCTGACGTCCTGCCCATTCATGATTTCCTCGATCTGCCTGGCGTCGATCGTTTCGTACTGCAGCAGGGCTTCCGCCATGACATGCAGCTTGGACATATTCTCGGTCAGCAGTTCGGTGCTGCGCGCATAGGCGCGATCGAGGATCTCGCGCACTTCCTCATCGATGCGGCGTGCCGTCTCGTCGGACACGTTCTTGTGCTGGGTCACCGAGCGACCGAGGAAGACTTCGTCCTCTTCCTCGCCGTAGGCAATCGGCCCGAGCTTGTCGGACAGGCCCCACTTGGTGACCATGTTGCGCGCCATCTTGGTCGCGCGCTCGATGTCGTTCGAAGCGCCCGTGGTGACCTTGTCCGGACCGAAGATCAGTTCTTCGGCGACCCGGCCGCCATACAGCGAGCACAGGCGGCTGATGATGTTTTCCTTGTTGTAGCTGTAGCGGTCGTTCTCGGGCAGGTACATGGTGACGCCGAGGGCGCGGCCGCGCGGAATGATCGTGACCTTGTAGACCGGATCATGATCCGGCACGAGCCGGCCGATGATCGCGTGCCCCGCCTCGTGATAGGCGGTCAGCTTCTTCTCGTCGTCGCTCATGATCATCGAGCGGCGCTCGGCGCCCATCATGATCTTGTCCTTGGCGCGCTCGAAATCGTTCATGCTGACATCGCGCGAATTGCCGCGCGCGGCGAACAGGGCCGCCTCGTTGACCAGGTTGGCCAGGTCGGCGCCCGAGAACCCGGGCGTGCCGCGGGCGATGGTCAGCGGCTCGACGTCGGAGCCCAGCGGCACCTTGCGCATGTGTACCTTGAGTATCTGCTCGCGGCCCTTCAGGTCGGGCAGCGGCACGACGACCTGGCGATCGAAGCGTCCCGGGCGCAGCAGGGCCGGATCGAGCACGTCAGGACGGTTGGTCGCGGCGATCACGATGACGCCTTCACTGCCTTCGAACCCGTCCATCTCGACCAGCAACTGGTTCAGGGTCTGCTCGCGCTCGTCATGCCCGCCACCGAGACCGGCGCCACGATGGCGGCCGACCGCGTCGATTTCGTCGATGAAGATGATGCAGGGAGCCTGCTTCTTGGCCTGCTCGAACATGTCGCGCACGCGCGCCGCACCGACGCCGACGAACATCTCGACGAAGTCCGAGCCGGAAATCGAGAAGAACGGCACCTTGGCCTCGCCGGCAATGGCCTTGGCCAGCAGGGTCTTGCCGGTGCCGGGCGAGCCGACCATCAGCACGCCACGCGGGATCTTGCCGCCCAGCTTGGTGAACTTGGAAGGGTCGCGCAGGAATTCGACCAGTTCGGAGACTTCTTCCTTGGCCTCGTCGCAGCCGGCGACGTCGGCGAAGGTGACCTTGACCTGGTCTTCGCCCTGCAGCTTGGCCCGCGAGCGGCCGAACGACATCGCTCCGCGCCCGCCGGCGCCGGCCTGCATCTGGCGCATGAAGTAGAACAGGATGCCGATGAAGATGATGATCGGCAGCCAGTCGAACAGCAGGCGCAGGATCAGCGGCATGCCGGGATCGGTCGGTTCGACCTTGACCTTTGCCACGTCCTTCTCGATTTCCGAAAGCGACTGCTCGGTCGGCAGGACGGTGGTGCGGATGCTGGTGCCATCCTGCAGCTTCGCCTCGACCGTGCGGTTGTCATTGTGGACCAGCACTTCGTCGACCCGCTTGTCGCGCACGGCCTGCATGAATTCCGAATACGGAATGTCCTTGGTCGCCGCCCCGCGAGGATTGAAGCTCTGAAACACGGTCAGCAGCACGACTGCGATAACCACCCAGAGCAGCAGAGTCTTTGCCATATCGTTCATCTTTTTCCAGATTCCTCCAGCATTGGCCAGGGCTCAGAGATGCTTGCCGGTCGCCAATGCGTAGACTTCGTTGCTGCGCGCCCTGGATGCCTTGGGCTTGCGGATGCTGACGTGCGCAAACTGGCTGCGCAAGCGCCGGATGTATTCGTCGAATCCCTGGCCCTGGAACAGCTTGACCAGGAACGCCCCGCCCTTGGCGAGGTGGGCCTCGGCAAATTCGGCGGCCAGTTCGGCCAGGGCCATCGAACGATCCTGGTCGACGGCCCCGACACCGCTCATGTTGGGGGCCATGTCGGAAAGCACAAGATCGGGCCTGTTTCCGCCAAGCAGCTCCTCGAGACGCCTGAGCACGGCATCCTCGCGAAAATCACCCAGGATGAAGTCGACCCCGCCGATACCCTGCATCGGCAGGATGTCGAGTGCGACAATGCGTCCGCTGTCGCCGAGCCGCTCCCGCACCATCTGCGACCAGCCACCGGGTGCCGCGCCGAGATCGACCACGAACATGCCCGGCCTGAGCAGATGGTCGCGCTCGATCAACTCATCGAGCTTGAACACCGCGCGGGAACGCCAGCCTTCCACCTGGGCACGCTTCACGAACGGGTCGCTGAAGTGCTCCTGGAGCCAGCGGGAACTGGATTTGCTTCGCGCCACGTCGTGTCCAAGCCGCGCCAGGCGCGTTTCCCAGCCATGATAATGCCCGCATAATACCCCGAAAGTCGCGCATTCCTGCCGGCCACCCATCCGCATTCGGACACCGTTCATGTCACTTACCTCGTTCCAGAAGCGCTACCTGCGCGGGCTTGCACATTCCCTCAACCCGGTCGTGATGCTCGGCCAGAAGGGCGTGACGCCCAGCCTGGTCAATGAATTGAGCCTGGCCCTGAACCATCACGAGCTGATAAAGGTGCGCCTGTCGGGGGGCGATCGCGAAGAGCGCGCCGCGCAAATCGACGCGCTGACCACCGATACGGGAGCCGAAGTCGTGCAGGTCGTCGGGCATACCGCGACGCTATGGAAGCGCAACGACAAGGAACCCCGACTGCCGTTGCCCAAGTAGGCGCGTCGGGCCCATGCAACTGTCCCATGATCGAGCGGAAGGCTACTTCTTCGTTCGCGCGACGCGCGAGCGCTCCATCGTCGTTGTAGACCGCGAGCTGCACCGCAGTTTCCTGATGGCTCCGGACCAGGTCGTCGAGGACTGGCCGGTTGCAGCCGTCGCCGATCTCGATCCGGCGAGCATGCGCAGAATTCTCGATCTCGAGCCGGAAGTGGTGGTGCTCGGTACCGGTCTGCGCCAGCGGTTTCCCGCACAGGCTGCGCTCATTCCCCTGCTGACTCTCGGCATCGGCGTCGAAGCCATGGACAATGCCGCAGCCGCCCGCACCTACAACCTGCTGGCCGGCGAAGGTCGACGCGTCGTCGCCGCCTTCATCCTGCCTGGCCGGCCTCAGCCGCCGACCTGATCCTGCTGGGACAGGCAACGCAAGCGTTTGAGTGCCTCTTCCTGTATCTGGCGCACACGCTCGCGCGATACGCCGAGGTCGGTCGCGATCTCGGCCAGGGAATGGACCGGCTCACCGTTGAGGCCGAACCGGCGCTCGAGAACCAGGCGCTGGCGTGGCTTGAGCGCCGACAGCCAGTCCTCGAGTTGGCCGCCGCCGGCGTGCTCGGGGCGCCCCTGGGTTCCGGTTTCCTCTTCGCCGATCAGATGTTCGATCATGGCTCGGTCGTCGCTGTCCGACATCGGCGCATCGAGCGAGCTGATGTGTTCGTTGACCCGGAACAACTCGGCTACATCCTGGGTGCTCTTGTCGACGGCCCTGGCGAGTTCCTCGAGGGTCGGGGCGCGGCCGAGCTGAGCCGTGATCTCGCGATTGGCGCGAAGCACCTGGGCCAGCTCGCGCAGGACGTGCACGGGAATGCGCACGGTCCGCCCCTGATTTGAAAGGGCCTGCTGGACGCCGTGCCGGATCCACCACATCGCGTAGGTCGAAAAGCGCAGACGTCGCTGTGGCTCGAATTTCTCGACCGCGCGAATAAGGCCGATGTTGCCTTCCTCGATCAGGTCCATCAGCGGCACGCCGCGGCCCACGTAGCCCCTGGCCACGGTCACCACGAGACGCAGATTGGCCTCGATCATGCCGCGTCGTGCCTCACTGTCGCCGGCCTGCACGCGCTCGGCGAGCGCCCACTCCTGTTCCGCGGCAAGCAGGGGAATCAGGCCGATTTCGTTGAGATAGGCGCCGGTGGAACTGCGGACTTCCTCGTCCGCAGGCTCGATGGCGTCGAGCAGTTCGAGCACTTCCTCGACCTCGGGCTCGGAGACGGGCCCCGACGACGGAGCGGCGCTCATCGGCAAAGCCTGGACCGCGCGGGATTGCAATGAAACAGCAAGCACCGTTCGCCCGAAGATGAAGACAACCGCCGGCTGCTTCGGGCAGTCATCGCGATGGCAGGTAGGCCAGCGGATCGACGGGCTTGCCGTTCCTGCGGATTTCGAAATGCAACATGTCCCTGCTCGCGCTCGACGAACCCATTTCGGCGATCTGCTGGCCAACCTTGATGCGATCGCCCTCCTGGACCAGGCGGCGCCGGTTGTGGCCGTATGCGGACAGCATCGTGCTGTTGTGCTTGATGATGATGAGTTCGCCGTAGCCGATCAGGCCGTTGCCGCTGTACACGACCACGCCGTCGGCGGCCGCCCGTACCGGATCCCCCGACTTGCCGGTGATGTTGATGCCCTGTCGGGTCGGGTCGCCGGGAACGAAGCCGCCATCGCGTGGACCGTCGGCAGGCCAGCGCCAGACCATGCCGGCGCTCGGCACCGCATTGACGGCCTCGCTTGCCGGTGGCGGCACCGATGGCGCGGGCCGCGAGGAAACACTGGCAGACTCGGTCGCAACCGCTGTCGCCGGCACGGTCGCTGACCCGCCGCCCGATCGCAGCGGCGGCGTGGACGACCTGGTTGCGGATTGCGCCCGGGATTCCCGCGCTGGCTTGCTGACTGACGCTACGGCAGGTTTGCGGCCAGCTCGCGCTCGCCGGTCCAGCCGGATGACCTGATCGACATAGATCGTATAGGGCGGGTCGATGCCGTTGGCGCTGGCCAAGTCGCGATAGTCGAGCCCGTTGCGGAAGGCGATGCTGTAGAGCGTGTCACCACGCCGCACCCGGTAGCTACCGGCCGCCAGCCGCGACGCGCTGGGGCCCGTGACGTGGCCGCGGCGCGAGTGGCCGCCGATGCTGCGATCCTCGACCGGAGCGGGCGGCGTCGAGGCGCAGCCTGCAAGGATCAGCACGGAGCCCGCAAAACACACCCGGACAATTGTCTTTATTCTTATGATATCAATCACTTAGCGTACAAATTTGAAATACAGTATGGCTATGGCCAACACCGCGAGCAGGCCCCAGCCGATCCATTCGATCCAGCGATGCAGCGCAGCCTCCGCGCGCGGCCCGGCCAGGCGAATGACCCCGGCCAGCAAGTAGACGCGCTTGCCGCGACCGACAATCATGCTCGCCACGAAGGGTAGCAGCGGCACGCCGACGATGCCTGAGGCCCAGGTGAATATCTTCAGTGGAATCGGCAGGAAACCGGCGGCGACGAGAATCCAGAATGCGGCCCACGGACTGTGCGCGGCGATCTCGCTCAACTCGGCGACCTGACGGTCGATGCGTTCCATCCAGCCGAGCGACTCGAACAGGGGCCTCGCCCAGGCAAATGCGTAGTGCCCGAGCGCATAGCCGACGAGGGCGCCGATCACCGAAAAGACGAGGCTGATCGAGGCCAGCCGGGCCCATCGTCGCGGACGCGCCAGCACCATCGGACCGAGCATCACTTCCGGCATGACCGGAAAGATGATCGCCTCGACGAAACTCAGGCCTGCCAGCAGGGGCTCGGCGCGCGGATGCACCGACCATTGCAGGGCCTTTTCGTAGAGTGGCTTGAACAGCTTCATTCGCGGGCCACCGCGATTTCGGGGTTCAAGCGACACCGCCGAGCAAGGGAACGAAGCTCACCGGCGCCAGCGTCTCGCGTTGCCACCCTTCGGCTCCAGCCCGTACCCGCAAAAGCTCCTGGCGACCCGGCGGACCGACCGGCGCGACCAGGACGCCCGCGGGCGCGAGTTGGCCGAGCAGCGCGTCTTCGAGCTCGGCACCCGCGGCGGTGACCATGATCGCATCGAACGGCGCCTCGTCCGGCCAGCCGAGCCGACCATCGTCGTGTCGCGAGCGGATGTTGCCCAGGCCGAGCTTGCGGAATCGCCGGCGCGCATTGCGCAGAAGCTCATCGATGCGTTCGACCGTATAGACCTGCTCGACCAGCGAGGCCAGCACGGCGCACTGGTAACCGGACCCGGTACCGACTTCGAGGACGCGTCGCGGCAGTGCATGTTCGATCAGCACTTCGGTCATGCGCGCAACGACGTAGGGCTGCGAAATGGTCTGCCCCTGTCCGATCGGCAGCGCAGTGTCTTCGTAGGCGCGCGTGGCCAGCGCCTCGTCGATGAACAGGTGCCGCGGCAACTGGCGAAGAACGTCGAGCACGCGACGGTCGCGAATGCCCTCGGCGACGAGTCGCTCGATCAGTCGGTCGCGCGCGCGTTGCGAAGTCATGCCGAGACCGCGTGCCTCGGGCAATTGGCGGGCAAAGCGGCTCAAGCGAAGCTCTCCGGGAAGGGGGGGATGGACAGTCGATTCATGCGGCGTGGCTTTCCATGCTCAACGAACCCACCCAGCCGCCGACTTTTTCGAGGGCCTGGTAACGGGTCAGGTCGACGTGGATCGGGGTGATCGATACATAGCCTTCGCGGACGGCGAGAAAGTCCGTGCCGGGGCCATCGTCCTCGGCCTCGCCCGGTGGACCGATCCAGTACATCGGCCGCCCGCGCGGGTCATCCTGCTTGATGCAGCCGGCCGCGCGATGGCGGCGGCCGAGCCGTGCCACCGAGAATCCGCGGATCTCGGACCAGGGCAGGTCCGGCACATTGACGTTGAGGATCGTGTCCGCGGGTAACGGGTCGACCAGCAGCTTGCGCATGAGCTGCATGACGGCCATGGCCGCCGAATCGTAGTGCACGCCCTTGTGGTCGACCGTCACCAGCGAGACCGCAATCGCGGGCAATCCGAGGAAACGCCCCTCCATGGCTGCCGACACGGTGCCCGAATAGATCACGTCGTCGCCGAGGTTGGCCGCCGAGTTGATGCCGGAAACAACGATATGGGGTTCATGTTCTAGCAGGCCGGATAGCGCCAGGTGCACGCAATCCGTCGGCGTTCCGGCCACCTGGTAACGATTCTCCCCGAGCCGCTTGACGCGAATCGGCTGATCGAGGGTCAACGAGTTGCTGGCCCCGGACCGGTCGCGGTCGGGAGCCACCACGACGACCTCGCCGACGGCGGCCAGATGCCTGGCCAGTACCAGTATGCCCGGTGCGTCGACGCCATCGTCGTTGCTGACCAGAACGCGCATGAGCTGCTTCCTGCGAAAGGACTGTGCAGGCGCCCCGGAACGCGTAGCACGCAGAGAGGGGAGCCCGGGGCGAATGAGAATGCCAGAGCATACCGGATTCGCCCCCGAGGCTGAACGAGCGAAGGCCTGCATTCGGGGTACGACGCTGCGCCACCAGGCGCCAAAAACCCGGCCCCCCGGCCGCGTGGTTGCCTCGAACTTGCACTCATGCAATCGTTCGCGCATGAGGATTCGCCAGTTGCGAGACGCCACCAGGCAGCGGCAGAAATCGGCAAAGCGAGCCACGCCGGATTCGGCCGGCGCAGACGAGGCCGGCACACTTTTTCGTCAGGCCATCGGCGAGGTGCGCCCGCTGGCGCGCAACGAGGAAACGGCGACGGAAGCGCGCAAGCCGGTCCCGCAGGCACGCCAGTTCGAGATCGACGAAGCGGCCGTGCGCGAGGAATTGCTGAGCGGCCCGTTCGATCCCGGCTCAATCGAAATGGGCGACGAAATCCTCTACCTCAAGCCCGGCCATCCGGCACGCCTGCTCAAGCAGCTCAGGCGCGGACACTTCAGCATCCAGGCCGAGATTGATCTGCACCAGATGTCGGTCGCGGTGGCCCGAGCGGCGGTCGCCGGATTCATCGACGAAGCGATTCGCCATCGCGAATATTGCGTGAGGATCGTGCACGGAAAAGGCCTGCGCTCGGCCGCACGAGGCCCCGTGGTCAAGCGTATGACCGAACAGCTCCTGCGCCGACGCAACGACGTCGTCGCCTTTGCCTCGGCGCTTCCCGCGCAGGGCGGGACCGGTGCGGTCCTCGTCCTGCTCCAGCGTGACTGATCAGTCGTCGATGCCGCTGTCGGCCGGGACCCGCTTGGTCGGCGGATTGACCCAGGTCACCCTCACACCGGTCTGCCGGCTGACGTGATTGACCGCGTCGACATATTCCGTGTCGACGACGAACTTTTCCTCTTTGACGAACCGGCTGCCGCCATTGCTGGCGCATCCGGCGAGGACGAGAATGAAAACTGCTGTGGCGGGAACCATCAATCGTTTCATGCCTCTCTCCAGTGGCTGACCGGAACCGGCCACGCGGCCGATCCCCAGACTGGCCCCTTGCTCCGGATGCTGACGGCACCCGCGCTTCAAGGCCCTTACCGTAGACGCGACAGGGCGACGATCCGTCGCAACCCCCTCATCCGGACGAACCGGAAGCAACGCTGGCGTAGGCGCAGAGTTCGCGTACCACCGAGGTCGCGAAGGCCCCTGACGGCAAGGTGAACTCGAGCAACAGGGAACGGTCCTCCGCCCAGGAATGGCGCAGACCCTCCGCGCGAAGGCGCAATGAGCGCCGCTCCTGGCGCAGGCCCTCGCCCGCAAGGCCTTGCGCCAGCGTCGGATCCGAGGCGGCGACGGCCTCTTCCAGTTCGGCGACTTGCGCTGCGCTGCGCAGTTCGCCGCGTCCCCACAGCGGCCCGGTCGGATCGATGTCGAATTCCAGAAGGCGCTGCAGCAGTATGTCATCGAGGGGCTGCGGTCCGAATATCGAATGGCTGCCGGCGAGCATCCAGACCTCACCGTCGAGGGCGCGGTTCCACGAGCCTGCGCTGACGCGCTGGTCGAGCGCCCGGTTGAACAGATGGGATCGAGCCGCCGAGAGGGCGAATGCACGCTGGCTGCGATGCATCCGCGCACCCGAGAACAGGGCCCGCGCCGCGCGCAGATTTTCACCGCCGCGACCGAAACGCTGTTCGCCGAAATAGTTCGGCACGCCGTGCGCCGCGATCGCGCCGAGGCGACGGTCGGTTTCCGCGCGCGAGCCCTGCACCTCGTGCAGCCGAATCCGGAAACGGTTGCCGGCATGTACGCCGCGTTTGAGCTTGCGCGAATGCCGGCGTGCTTCGAGCACGCGAACATCTTGGACCTGCAGCGCGCTCCAATCCGGATCGGCACGGCCCGGCAACTGCACGGAAAACGCCTGGCGGGTCAACGCATGCCGGTCCTTGAGACCGGAAAAGCCGACCGCGAGCGGGGCCACGCCAGCGAAGGCGGCCAGCTGACGAGCCACCCATTCGGTGTTCGCCTCGCGCTTCTCGATCCAGAGCAGTGCATGCTCGCCATGGCCGTCCGCCTCGAATCCGAGGATCTCCTCGACTTCGAAATCCTCGGGGCTGACGCGCAGCCGGCCGCTCAGCGGCGGCCCGCCGTGGGCGAAGGCCAGTTCCGTCATTTCAGCGGGTCCAGATCCAGCTCGGCCATCAGGGTGCGCAGTTCGGGATTCTCCGGAATCACCGCAGCAGACTTGCCGCGCCGCTGCAGGAGCACCACGGCCTGGGCCGCGATACCCTCGCCGCGGCCGGTGAAGCCGAGCTTTTCGGTGGTGGTCGCCTTGATGTTGACCTCCTGCCGGCCGCAGCCGAGGTCGGCACAGAGATTGGTGCGCATCGCTTCGGCATGCGGACCGATGCGCGGCGTCTCGCAGATCACCGTCAGGTCGGCATTGGCCAGTTGGTAGCCGTTCTCGATCATCAGGCCTGCGCAGTGCAGCAGGAAGTGGCGGCTGCTGACATTTCGCCAGCGTTCGTCGCTCGGCGGGAAATGCCGGCCGATGTCGCCGAGCGCAAGGGCGCCGAGGATCGCGTCGCAAAGCGCGTGGATGACCACATCTCCATCGGAGTGGGCAAGCAGTCCCTGCGTATGCGGAATGCTGACGCCGCCGAGCACGACATGGGTGCCGGGCCCGAAGGCGTGGACGTCGAATCCCTGGCCGATGCGCATGCTGTCCTGTCCGGATCGATGAAGCCGGCAGAATACGACGACTGGGCCGCACAGGCACGCACGGTCGCCGCTTCCAGGCGGCCTCAGTCGACCCCGCGCAACAGCAGGAACTCGATCTGCGCCCGATCCGCCTGCGTGGTCAGCTTGAGGTTGTCGTCACGGCCCTCGACCAGCAAGGGCCTGAACCCGGCCCGCTCCATGGCCATGGCCTCGTCGCTGACCACGATACCCGCGATCGCAGCCGATTCCAGCGCCGAATCGAGCTCAGCGCGGCGGAACATCTGCGGCGTGAACGCGCGCCAGCGCGACTCGCGCGACTCGGTGGCGGCGACCCGGCCCGATGCGTCGGCGCGCTTGAGCGTGTCGCGCACCGGCGCAGCCAGCAGTCCGCCACCGGCCGGCGAGGCCCGTTCGATCAGCGCATCGATGTCGGCGTGCCGGACGCAGGGCCTCGCGGCATCGTGGACGAGCACGAAATCTTCCGCGGCGACGCTGTCCGGCAGGGCCCGCAATCCGGCCAGGACTGAATCGGAGCGCTGCCCCCCGCCCATCGCGGTCAGAACGGTCTTGCTGGCAAAGGGGCCCAGGCCGGGCCAAAAGTCGTCATCGCCGGCAAGCACGACCAGGACACCCGCGATGCGCGGGTGCGCGAGCAGCCGTTCGATAGTCCATTGCAGGACCGGTTTGCCGGCGATCAGCGTGTACTGCTTGGGTCGGTCTGCGCCGAACCGACTACCGCTTCCGGCGGCCGGAACCACGCACCACAAGCCATGCTCAACGGTCGCCATCTGGCTTCCGGACCGGGTCTGGCGGCTCCACGACCTGGTAGAACTGCTCGCCGGGCTTGACCAGGCCGAGTTCGGAACGGGCGCGCTCCTCGATCGCCTCGTCGCCATCCTTGAGATTGGCCACTTCGGCGGCCAGGGCGTCGTTGCGTGCCTTGAGCGCCTCGTTTTCGTGCTTCTGGTCGGCGACGCTCTTTTCCAGTCGCCAGACCTCGGCCATGCCGCCCTGCCCGACCCAGAGCTTCACCTCCAGAGCGATCAGCAGGATCAGGAGCAACAAGGCCACATAGCGCAGCATGGCGGGGTTTCTAGCCTGCCGTCACGATCAGGACCCGAAACCCGGAAGATTCGGGAATGCCTTGCGACCGGCATAGCAGGCGCCGGCGCCAAGCGCTTCCTCGATACGCAGCAACTGGTTGTACTTGGCAACCCGGTCGGAGCGGCACAGCGAACCGGTCTTGATCTGGGTTGCCGCCGTGGCCACCGAAAGATCGGCGATCGTGGTGTCCTCGGTCTCGCCCGAACGATGCGAGATGATCGACGCGTAGTTCGCCGCCTCGGCCATGCCGATCGCATCGAGCGTCTCGGTCAGGGTGCCGATCTGATTGACCTTGATCAGGATCGCATTGGCGATGTGCTTGTCGATGCCCTCGCGGAAGATTGCCGTATTGGTCACGAACAGGTCGTCGCCGACCAGCTGCACGGACTTGCCGAGCTTCTCGGTCAGCTTCTTCCAGCCATCCCAGTCACCTTCGGCCATGCCGTCCTCGATCGTGAGGATCGGGTACTTCGCGCACCAGCCGGCATAGAACTCGATCAGTTGTTCCGGGCTCAGTACCTTGCCTTCGCCATCGAGATGGTAGGCGCCGTCGCGGAAGAACTCGGAACTGGCCACGTCGAGACCGAGCCAGATCTCCTTGCCGATCGCATAGCCGGCCTTGTGCACGGCTTCGAGGATGGTCTCGATCGCTTCCTCGTTGGATTTCAGGTTCGGCGCGAAACCGCCCTCATCGCCCACCGCCGTCGACAGGCCGCGCCCCTTCAGCACCGACTTCAGTGCATGGAAGATCTCGGTACCGGCGCGCAAGGATTCGGCGAAGTTCGGCAGGCCGACCGGCAGGACCATGAACTCCTGCATGTCGACGTTGTTGTCGGCGTGCGCGCCGCCATTGACGATGTTCATCATTGGCACCGGCAGCTGCGGTGTACGATCACCTGCGAGGTGCTTCCACAACGGAAGCTTGCGCGAGGCGGCCACCGCATGCGCATTGGCCATCGACACGCCGAGCAGCGCGTTGGCGCCGAGCCGGCCCTTGTTCGGCGAGCCATCGAGCGCGATCAACTTCTCGTCGAGGCCGCGCTGGTCGAGCGCGTCGAAACCCTTCAGGGCATCGGCGATCGTCGTATTGACGTTGGCGACGGCCTTGCGCACACCCTTGCCGAGATAACGCGCCTTGTCGCCATCGCGCAATTCGACCGCCTCGCGTGAACCGGTCGAGGCGCCGGACGGGACCATGGCGCGTCCGAACGATCCATCCGCCAGGGTAACCTCGGCTTCGAGGGTCGGGTTGCCGCGGGAATCGAGGATCTCGCGGGCATGGATACTGGAAATCGTGCTCATGTCAGTCGAACAACTCCGTCAATCTTGAAAATGGCGAACCTCGGTTGCGCCTGATCCCGCGGGACTCAGGTCGCTGCCGGACCCGGAAATTGCTTGGCGACGCGATCGAGCTGCAGCAGCGTCTCGAGAAGTTCAGCCATCCTGCCGAGCGGCCACGCATTCGGCCCGTCGCTGAGCGCCTTGTCGGGATCGGGATGGGTTTCCATGAAGATGCCGGCGATGCCGACCGCGACCGCCGCGCGCGCGAGCACCGGCACGAATTCACGCTGGCCGCCGGACTTGCCGCCGGCGCCGCCCGGAAGCTGGACCGAATGGGTGGCATCGAAGACGACCGGACAGCCGGTATCGCGCATGACGGCGAGCGAGCGCATGTCGGAGACGAGGTTGTTGTAGCCGAAGCTGGCGCCGCGTTCGCAGACCATGAGCTGCGTATTGCCCGTCGTCTTCGCCTTGTCGGTGACGTGCTTCATCTCCCACGGCGAGAGGAACTGGCCCTTCTTGATGTTGACCGGGCGGCCGACGCTGCAGGCCTTGAGGATGAAATCGGTCTGCCGGCACAAAAAGGCCGGCGTCTGCAATACATCGACGACCTCGGCGACTTCCTCCATCGGCGTGTATTCGTGCACGTCGGTCAGCACCGGCACGCCGATCTGGCGCTTGACCTCGGCGAGGATGCGCAGGCCTTCCTCGATGCCCGGACCGCGATGGCCGCTGATCGAGGTGCGGTTGGCCTTGTCGAAGCTCGACTTGTAGATGAACGGGATGCCGAGCCGCGCGGTCATTTCCTTGAGCTGGCCAGCCGTATCGAGGGCGAGCTGTTCGGATTCGATGACGCAGGGACCGGCAATCAGGAAAAGGGGTTGGTCGAGACCGACTTCAAAATCGCAAAGATTCACGCGGTAGCTCCGATCCTGGCCGCGACGGGGGTGTCGGCGGCTGGCGCCTCGCGCACGGCCCTGAATTCACGCGCGGCACGAATGAAGCCGACGAACAACGGGTGGCCGTCGCGCGGCGTCGAGGTGAACTCGGGATGGGCCTGGCAAGCCAGGAACCACGGATGGTTGGCCAGCTCGACCATTTCCACGAGCAGGTCGTCCATCGACTTGCCGGAAATGACGAGGCCGAGATCCTCGAGCTTCTGCCGGTAGCGATTGTTGAACTCGTAACGATGGCGGTGGCGTTCGCGGACCACGTCCTGCCCGTACAGCTCGCGGGCCAGGGTTCCCGCCTTGAGTCGGCATTCCTGCGCACCGAGGCGCATGGTGCCGCCGAGGTCGGAGCTCTCGTCGCGCTTTTCGACGTCACCGCTGCTGGTCGTCCACTCGGTGATCAGGGCGATCACCGGATCCTTGCAGGCGCGATCGTTCTCGCTCGAATTGGCGCTTTCCAGGCCGGCCACGTTGCGCGCGAACTCGACCACCGCCGCATGCATGCCGTAACAAATGCCGAAGTACGGCACGCGGTTCTCGCGGGCGTAGCGCGCCGCGGCGATCTTGCCTTCGAAGCCGCGCTTGCCGAAGCCGCCCGGCACGAGGATGCCATCGACATCCTTCAGCGCATCGCCGCCGCGGCGCTCGACTTCCTCGGACTCGACCCAGCGCAGGTTGACCCGCGTGTGCTGCTTGAGGCCGCCATGGCGCAGCGCCTCGCCGAGCGACTTGTAGGCGTCCTTGTGCTCGACGTATTTGCCGACGATGGCGATGCTGACCTCGTCCTTGGGATGCTCGATCGCTTCGACAGCCGCCTTCCACTCGGAAAGATCGGCCGGCTTGGCCTTGAAGTTGAGGCGATCGAGGACGATGTCGTCGAGGCCCTGCTGGTGCAGCCACAGTGGCAGGCGGTAAATGATGTCGACATCGATCGCGCTGATCACGGCGCGTTCCGGTACGTTGGTGAACAGGGCGATCTTGCGCCGGTCCGACTGCGGCAGCGGCTGTTCGCAGCGGCATAGCAGGACGTCGGCCTGGATGCCGATCGAGCGCAGCTCCTTGACCGAATGCTGGGTCGGCTTGGTCTTGATTTCGCCGGCGGCCTTGATGAACGGGACCAGGGTCAGGTGCATGAACATCGACATTTCCGGCCCGTGCTCGATGCGGATCTGGCGGATCGCCTCGAGGAAGGGCAGCGACTCGATGTCGCCGACCGTGCCGCCGATCTCGACCAGGGCTACATCGAAACCACTGGTCGCCTCATAGATGCGGTGTTTCATCTCGTCGGTGATGTGCGGGATCACCTGCACCGTAGCGCCGAGGTAGTCGCCGCGGCGCTCCTTGGCGATCACGCTCTCGTATATCTTGCCGGTGGTGATCGAGTTCTTGCCGGTCAGGCGGGTGCGCATGAAGCGCTCGTAGTGGCCGAGATCGAGGTCGGTCTCGGCGCCGTCGTCGGTCACATAGACTTCGCCGTGTTGGAACGGGCTCATCGTGCCCGGATCGACGTTGATGTACGGATCGAGCTTCATCATCGTCACGCGCAGGCCGCGCGCTTCGAGGATGGCCGCCAGCGACGCGGCGGCGATGCCCTTGCCAAGCGAGGACACCACGCCTCCGGTCACGAAAATCAGGGGGGTCATGGAGAGCAATCCGCAGGAAAACCGTATTCTACCGGCTTACGCCGACTGCCGCGAGGGTCCGTTGGGTCGACCCTGGCGGCAGCGCGTGGATGTCCAGGTCGGCTCCGCGACGGCAGGAAACCCCGCATCGGCCGGCCTGGCCGGAATCCTGCATCCCATGATCGGTCTGCACCGTATACGCCAAGGCAGAGCTCGCCACGGCCCGTGGTGTGCCCATCGCTTGCCGCACTTGCAAACGCAACGGGAGATTCCGGCTGCATGAACACAATCCGTCTGATGCTGGTCCTGCCGCTTGTTCTCGTGGCCATCGCGGCCCGGGCCGGATCCTTCGAGGCTGCGGTCGTCGACGGCGACGGCGCCGCCCTGGCGGATGCCGTGGTCTGGCTGGTCCCGACCCGGGCCATGCCGGCAGCGACGGGCAAGGCGACCAGCGCCAGCATGGACCAGCGCGGTCTGCAGTTCGTGCCGCATGTGCTGGTCGTCCAGCGCGGCAGCGCGGTCTCGTTTCCCAACAGCGACCAGGTGCGGCATCATGTCTATTCGTTTTCCCCGGCGAGGAAATTCGAACTGCGCCTGTACAAGTCCATCCCGGCCGAACCGGTGGTATTCGACAAGACCGGGATCGCCACCCTGGGCTGCAATATCCATGACTGGATGCTTGGCTATGTCGTGGTCGTCGACACGCCCCTGTTTGCAAAGACGGACGAAACCGGACACCTCAAGATCAGCGACGTACCGGCCGGCGAGTACCGGCTCGAACTGTGGCACCCTCGCGATCTGGATGCCGGCACCGACCGCAGCGAAATGATCCGGATCGACGGACCCGCGCCAACGCGGACGTTCATGATCAGGACCCGCCCGCCATCGCCGACCACGGCGCCGACCGAGCTCGAGCAGAAGTTCCGCGCCTACCGCAAGACGCCGCCCGGCGATGCGTAGCTTCCGCACCCGCCTGATCCTGCTCCTGCTGGCCCTGGTCGGCGTCATCCAGTTTCCGACATTCGTCGCGGTCTATTTCGCGACCCGCGGCAATGCGCTCGACCAGGCCGACCAGCGCCTCGACGTCGGCGCGCGCGTTTTCCAGCGCCTGCTGGCCAGTCGCGAGGCCCAGTTGCGCGATGCCGTTCGCGTCATCGCCGCCGATTTCGGCTTTCGCGAAGCGGTCGCCACCGGGGACGAGGCGACCGTGCAGTCGGTCCTGTTCAACCATGGCGCCCGCATCAATGCCGGATTCGCGGTGACCCTGGACCTGAAGGGGCAGATCAACACCAGCACGATCGATCTGCACGCGATGCCCGGGCAATCCCCGTTTTCCAGCCTGTTTGCCCGAGCCGACCGCGAGGGCGTGGTCAGCACGGTCGACCGCAGCGGCGCCGAGCCCTACCAGATCGTGCTCGCTCCGGTGCGGGCGCCGCAGCGCATCGGCTGGGTAGGCATGGGCTTCGGAATGGACCAGGCCCTGGCCGCGGAATTCAAGGCATTGACCGGGCTCGAGGTTACCTTTGCCACCACCGATGCGACCGATCGCGTGCATCTTTATTCAACCCTGGCCAGCCCGTTGCAGGAGGCCCTCGCCTCGACGCTCGGGCCGGTCGGGTCCGCCAGCGCGCGCTCCACGACCCTGCACCTGCTCGGCGACGACTACCTGACCCATGTCGTTCCGCTCGGCGACTCGACCGGCGTCGAGGCCATCCTGCAGACGCCAGAGGCCGAGGTGCTCAAGCCCTATGCCATCCTCAACCGGCAGTTGCTGGTCATTTCGACCCTCTCCTTCCTGGCCTCCCTGGTCGGTGCCTGGCTGCTGGCCCGCGGCGTGACGCGCCCTGTCCAGGAACTCGCCGATGCCGCCAACCGGGTCGAGCGCGGCGATTACCTCGGAACCTTGGCGAACACCCGCAGGGATGAATTCGGCCAGCTTGCGAGGGCCTTCGACGGCATGCAGCGCGGCATTGCCGAGCGCGAGCAACGCATCTCGCATCTTGCCTATCACGATGCCCTGACCGGCCTGCCGAACCGAATCAGCATCGATCGGCTGCTGGCGCAATTGCTGGCCGACCCGTCGGCGCGGAATGTTCCCTTCGCGGTCCTGATGATCGACATCAACCGCTTCAAGGAAATCAACGACACCCTCGGACATCCGATCGGCGACCGCCTGCTGGTCAATATCGGCCAGCGCATGCGCGCCATGGTTCGCGACCAGGATGTCGTCGCCCGCCTTGGCGGCGACGAGTTTCTCGTCCTCCTGCCGGATGCCGACAAGTCACTGGCGGGCGAACTGGCGGGCGCCATCGTTGCCGCGGTCACCGAGCCGGTCCAGCTCGATTCGATGAAGCTGTATCCGGAAATAAGCCTGGGCATCGCGCTCTATCCGACCCACGCCGACACGGCGGAAGACCTGCTGCGACGCGCCGACATCGCCATGTACGATTCCAAGCAGGCCCAGGTCGCCATCTCGTTCTACAGCAGCGGCCGCGATGCCCTGCATCTGCGTCGGCTCTCGCTGATCAATGATCTACGCCGGGCCACCGAGAACAACCAGTTGTCGGTCTGTTACCAACCGAAGATGACCCTGGACGACGAACGCATCGCGCACGTCGAGGCGCTCGTGCGCTGGCAGCATCCGGTCGAAGGGCCGATTTCCCCGGACGAATTCATACCGCTCGCCGAGCATGCTGGCAGCATCCGCCAGATCACGCGCTGGATGTTGCGCACGGTCATTCGCCAATGCCGGGCCTGGCGGGACCTGGGGCACGACATCGGCGTGTCGATCAACATCTCGGCCATGGATCTTGCCTCCGGCGACCTGCCTGCGAACGTGCGCGCCCTGCTCGACGAGTTCGCCATCGCGGCCGATCGCGTGGTCCTCGAAGTCACCGAAAGCGCCGTCATGCGCGACTCGGCGATTGCCCTCGACATGCTCGGGCGCCTCAAGGAGTGCGGGGTGAGGCTGGCGATCGATGACTTCGGAACAGGATATTCGTCGCTGTCCCATCTCAAGCGCATGCCGGTCGACGAACTGAAGATCGACAAGTCGTTCGTCATCGGCATGGCCGACGACAGCAACGATGCGACGATCGTCCGCGCCACGATCGAACTCGGCCACAGCATGGGACTCTTGGTGGTTGCCGAGGGCGTCGAGAACTCGCGATCCTTGCGCATGCTCGCGGACTATCGCTGCGACATGGCCCAGGGATATCTGATCAGTCGACCGTTGCCGGCGGCGGAATTGACCGCGATGCTTGTTTCTCACAATGCCATGCTGGCGTTCCGACCACGTACCCCGGTGGCGCCTTGAATCGCCACAGCAGGCGTCGACGGCGCAGGATCCTGCCAATCGCGTTGCTGGCGCTGGCCGCTGCCTTGCCCGGCCCCGACGGCATGGCGGCGGATGGCCGACTCCTTGCCAGCGGCGGCGCCACCCAACTCGAGGGCAGCGCGGGCGGCGGCATCGTGCCCTGGGCCGTTCTTGCCGGTTATGCGACCCGCGACGAGATCGGCGCAACGAGCTACCTGACCCGGGTTGAGGTCAGCGACTACGCGCTCGACAGCTGGGGCGCTGCACTGAACATCCGCAATCGGCTCGAGCTTTCACTGTCCCGACAGCGCTTTCATCTCGGCACACTCGGTGACCTGCTCGGCATGCCGGGCGCCTCGATCCGCCAGAATGCGCTGGGCATCAA
Source organism: Dokdonella immobilis (assembly GCF_900115085.1). Taxonomy (GTDB): domain Bacteria; phylum Pseudomonadota; class Gammaproteobacteria; order Xanthomonadales; family Rhodanobacteraceae; genus Dokdonella; species Dokdonella immobilis. The sequence continues at coordinate 156,894 of NZ_FOVF01000001.1, forward strand.
GCTGCGCGTCAGCGGCGATGTCATCTATTCGACGTGGCCACAGATTGCCGTCGGCGCGCAGCTCAAGAAGAACCTCGATTTTTCCATTCCTTCAGCAGCTGGCGCGCGCAGGGACAGCGGCACCGATCTCTATGTGGCCGCCACCAAGGTCTTTCTCGGGGCCGCAGGCGGATACCATCTGCTGGTCAACACGACCCTGCGCTCGAGTTCGGCCAACCAGCTCGGCATTCTCGGCTTTGGCGGCGACCGCGGCGGCCGCCGACTGCTGGGCGAATTCTCCGCCGCCGTGCTGCCTGATCCGACCCTGGCCATCGGCTTCGAGTATCGCCAGAAGCCCGACAACCTCGGGTTTGCCCGCGAGGACGCCTTCAGCGACCTGTTCGTCGCCTGGTTCCCGAACAAGCGCTTCTCGGCGGTGGCGGCCTATGCCGATCTCGGCTCGGTGGCGAGCTTCGGCAACCAGCGCGGCTGGTACCTGTCCGTGCAGGCAAACCTGTGACCGCCCACCTGCGCGCGCCGGCCTGGATCGGGCTGGGCATGGCCCTGCTGCTCGGCGCCTGCGCGTCCACGCCACGTGCCACCGGATCGCTTTACGCCCAGTTTGGCGAAACCGCCGGCCTCAGCGCGCTGGTCGACAGCCTGCTCGAGCGCTTCGCCGATGATCCCCGGATCGCGCCGAAATTCGCCAACACCAACATCCCGCGCTTTCGCAGGCTGTTCGTCGAACACCTTTGCGTGATCCTCGACGGGCCATGTACCTATACGGGCGACGACATGCGCGAGGTGCATACCGGGCTCGACATCAGCGAGGCGCAGTTCAATGCGGTCGTCGAGCACCTGATCGATGCCATGCAGGCCCAGGACATCCCGCAGACCGCGCAGAACCGACTCATTGCAAGACTTGCTCCGATGCGCAAGGACATCATCTATCACTGAGTACTGCGCGCGCCGACCGCGCCGCGAGTGCAATGTCCATGTCTTTCGGGGAAGGATCGACCTGTTCCCGGGTTACCGGTATTCCGTTCCGCGCCCCGACAGGCCGCTTGCCAGTTTTGACCGATCCGGCCACCATGCGCGGTCTTTGGCTCCTTTCCGCAGCACGCAATGAGCAGTCGCTACAACGCAGCAGACATCGAGGTCCTATCGGGTCTCGATCCGGTCAAGCGCCGTCCCGGCATGTACACCGACACGACGCGGCCGAACCATCTGGTCCAGGAGGTCGTCGACAATTCGGTCGACGAGGCCCTTGCCGGCCATGCCCGGTCGATCGAGGTCATCGTCCATGCCGATGGCTCGGTTTCGGTCAGCGACGATGGCCGCGGCATGCCGGTCGACATCCATCCCGAGGAGGGCATCCCCGGGGTCGAGCTGATCCTGACCCGGTTGCACGCCGGCGGCAAGTTCTCGAACAAGAACTACCAGTTTTCCGGCGGCCTGCACGGCGTCGGCGTCTCGGTCGTCAACGCGCTCTCAACCCGGGTCGAGGTGTCGATTCGCCGTGATGGCCAGATCCACCGCATGGAATTCAGGGACGGCGACCGCACCAGCCCCCTGAGCGTGGTCGGCAGCGTTCCCAAAAAACAGACCGGTACGACGGTACGCTTCTGGCCCGACCCGAAATACTTCGACTCGCCGAAGATCCTGCTCGGCAAGCTCAAGCACGTTCTGCGCGCCAAGGCCGTACTCTGCGCCGGACTCAATGTCAGGCTGACCGACGAAGCCAGCGCCGAGGACATCGCCTGGCACTACGAAGACGGTCTGCGCGACTACCTGCGCTCGATGCTCGGCGACAATGAACGCCTGCCGGTCGATCCCTACATCGGTTCGCAGCAGCGCGAAAAGAGTGCCGTCGATTTCGCCATCACCTGGTTGCCGGAAGGCGAGCTGACCCAGGAAAGCTACGTCAACCTGATCCCGACCGCGCAGGGCGGCACCCACGTCAACGGCCTGCGCACGGGCCTGACCGAAGCGCTGCGCGAATTCTGCGATTTCCGCAACCTGCTGCCGCGCGGGGTCAAGCTCGCGCCCGAGGATGTCTGGGACCGGCTCTGCTTCGTGCTCTCGCTGCGCATGCAGGAACCCCAGTTCTCCGGCCAGACCAAGGAGCGTCTGTCCTCGCGCGATGCGGCCGGCCTCGTCCAGGGTGCGGCGCACGACGGCTTCTCGTTGTACCTCAACCAGCATGTCGAGATCGGCGAGAAGATCGCCCAGCTCGCGATCGAACGCGCGGCCCTGCGCCTGAAGGCCGAAAAGCAGATCGTGCGCAAGAAGATCACCCAGGGCCCCGCCCTGCCCGGCAAGCTCGCCGACTGCGCATCGAGCGACCTTTCGCGCACCGAACTGTTCCTCGTCGAAGGCGATTCCGCCGGTGGCTCGGCACGCCAGGCACGCGACAAGGATTTCCAGGCGATCCTGCCGCTGCGCGGCAAGATCCTGAATACCTGGGAAGTCGAATCGGGCAGCGTGCTGGCCTCGCAGGAAGTCCACGACCTCGCTGTAGCCATCGGCTGCGACCCGGGCAAGAACGACATCGGCGGGTTGCGCTACGGCAAGATCTGCATCCTCGCCGACGCGGATTCCGACGGCCTGCATATCGCCACCCTGCTGTCGGCATTGTTCATCAAGCACTTCCCGGCCCTGGTTCGGGAAGGACACGTCTTCGTCGCCATGCCGCCGTTGTTTCGCGTCGATGTCGGCAAGCAGATGTTCTATTGCCTCGACGAGTCCGAGCGCGACGCCGTGCTCGAGCGCATCGAGCGGGAAAAGATCCGCGGCAGCGTCAGCGTGACCCGCTTCAAGGGCCTCGGCGAGATGAACCCGAGCCAGTTGCGTGAGTCGACGATCAACCCCGATACGCGACGCCTCGTCCAGCTCACGGTCGGCGCCCCCGAAGACGGTGACGATGGCACAAGCCGGATCATGGACATGCTGCTGTCGAAGAAGCGCGCCGCCGACCGCAAGAGCTGGCTCGAGGAAAAGGGCGACCTCGCCTCGCTCGAGGTCTGACCCCACCAAGCGCGCACGTCGCCCGGCACTGCTGTAGCACTGGCGCAGTCCCCGCATTGAGCTGCATTTGCTGCGCGGCACCAGCGTGCCGCGCCAGGCCTGCGGCCCGGCCACTCTTCTCCACTGGCAATTTCCCACCCGAACCGTTGTCCGACGACACGATCAGTTTGTGCGTGCGCAGCAAATCCTCACTTGGTATCGAACATCGTTTTGAATCAAACGCATGTTTGACGCCCGCCCATTTGTGGACTATGTTCGCAGCGCGTCGGGTCGCTCCGGGAGGGGATGCGTTCAGGACGCAAGCTGACGTATCCGCTCCGCCGTGCCCAGTGCCGGCAAGGACGCCGTACCCGCTGGTGCATGCCGGGGTCCAACCGCAGTCCGCCACCTGAGCGGCCTGCCTCGGGAGGATTCACATGATCCGTTCTGTACTTGTGTTCATGCTCGCACTGTGCGGCGCATCCGCGTTCGCCGCCGGTGCCGGAACCGGCGTGGCCTTCGTCCACGGCACCGGAAGCCAGTCCGACGCCTACAACGACTACTGGCAGGCGCCGATGGTCAACAGCGTTCGCCAGGGGCTCGTCGACCCGGCCAACTACACCGTCATCAATTGCGACTTCGAGCAATACATGTGGGACAGCCGCGCGGCGGGCTGCCTGGCCACGCAGCTGACCAGCTTCATCAACAGCAGGAACATCACCGACCTCGTCGTCATCACCCATTCCAATGGCGGCAACGTGATGCGCTGGATCCTGTCGAACCCGACCTGGGACAGCCGCTACCCCAACATCATCAGCAAGATCCGCTGGGTCAATGCACTGGCGCCTTCCAGCGCAGGCACGCCACTCGCCGACGCGGTCATCAGCGGCAATGTATTCGAGTCGGTACTCGGCTGGCTGCTAGGCTACAAGAGTGACGCCGTGCGCATGCAGCAGGTCAGCTGGATGGCCTACTACAACCAGAACTACCTGCTCGGCACGAGTGGCCGACCGTCCCTGCCGAAGGGCTTCTGGAACGTGGTCGGCACCGACGTCAGCTCCGGCATCTTCAGCTCGAACGCCTACTGCGGCGGCTACGCCCAGCAGGTCGGTCTCGAGATCACGCAGAACTGGCTCGCCAGCTGCTCCGATGGATTCCTCGACTGCACGAGCCAGCAGGCGGCGGGCACCTTGTGGTTCAAGGACATCAGCGCTCTCGGCGGCAAGGTGCTTTCGCACAACCAGAGCCGGCGCGCCTGCTTCGGACTCGAGACCATCCTTCGCAACGATCTCTGAGGAGCACTTCGATGAAACTTCACCTGACTTCACTGATCGTTGCGATGCTGCTGGCCACGTCGGCGGCGCAGGCAGCCTCCGCTCCCATGGCCCTGTTGCCGGCCCTCGCCACTGACCAGGTTCCGACTCGCCTGCAGACGACCGCGCCGGCCCGGATGTCGACGACCACGCTCGAGCACGCGCCGGCGACGATGTCCTGGGCGGTCGACCCGGCGACCCCGCTGGATGCCCGGCCGACACCGTTCGTACAGTCGAGCCGCGAATACTGGATCGACGCCAGCGCCGAACAACTGCAACGCGGACTCGAGCTCACGACCAGCGCCAATGGCGCCGTGCTCCGGCTCAGCCCGCATGCCGGCAATCGCGGCACGATCGATCCGTCGACGCTGAGCTTCCGCATCGACGGCAAGCTCGTGACCAGCACCGAAGCGATTCGCTCGGCGGCGGACGAGGACGCCTTGCGCGCCGCCGGCATGGACGTTCCCCAAGGCAGCGTCGTGTTCAAGATGGCCGACGGCGTCGGGCATGGGACGATAGAACTGATCGCACCGCGTGCCAGCGGCGCCTACCTCGTCCATGTGTTCGAACCAGCGAGCTCGATCGTGCTGACCTTGCACGCCGATCGAGACACGGTCATTGCCGGCGAAGCCTTCGTGGTCCGCGCCATGATCGCGGGTGGAGCCCGACTCGACCGGCTCAGCGGCCTGCTCAGCGCACCGGATGGCCACGTCCAGGACGTTCGCTTCGAACGCCAGGCCGACGGCGCTTTCGAGGCGCGCGTGCGGCCGGACCCGGCCCATGCGGGAGGATTCGGCCTGTGGGAGATCCATGCCTTCGGCAACGCGAAATCGGGCCAGCTCGGCATCGCGCGTGACGCCCGCGACGCATTCGCGGTCAGCGTCGCGACTGCGCGCCTCGACGGCGCGATCGAGCGCGTTCCGGGTTCAGGCAAGGATGCCGACGTGCAATTGCGAATCGGCATTGAAAGCGCCGTGGCCAGTCGCTACCAGCTTGCCGGCGTGCTCTACGGCACGCGAGCCGATGGCCGTCTGGCGCCCGTCGCCATTGCCCATGCGGCAAGCTGGATCGCCGCCGGCAACGGCACGATCGACCTGCACTTCGACGCCGGCGCCGTGCAGCAGGCCGGGGTCGGCGCACCGTTCGAGCTGCGTGATCTGCGCCTGATCAACCAGGCCGACATGAGCCTGGTGGAGCGACGCGAGCGGGCGGCCGTGTTGCGCTGAGGCCAAGCCACCCTGATGCTGAAACGACGGGCCCGGCATTACGCCGGGCCCGTCGCTGCCGGCGCGGGTATTCGACGCCGGGTCAGTCGGCTGCGCGCACCGCCCGGCGCGCCACCTTGCCGATGCTCAGGCCCTGACCGAGGATAGAGAACACGACCACGGCATAGGTCAACGCGAGCACGATATTGCGTTCCTCGCCCAGCGGCAGCGACAGGGCCAGCGCGACCGAAATGCCGCCACGCAAGCCGCCCCAGGTCAGCACCTGCCAAGAACCCCTGGGCAATCTGAAGCGGCTATTGAACAGCGCGACCGGCGTACCGACCGCGAGCAGGCGAGCGAGCAGCGTGATCAGGACGGTGCCGATCGCGGCAACGGCGATGTTCGGGGAATACGGAATGACCAGGGCTTCCATGCCGATCAATACGAACAGCACCGAGTTGAGAATCTCGTCCAGCAATTCCCAGAACATGTCCAGGTGGGCACGGGTCTTGTCGGACATCGCCAGCGCGCGGCCATGGTTGCCGATAACCAGACCAGCGACGACCATCGCCAGTGGCCCCGAAACGTGCAGATGAGTGGCCAGCAGGTAACCGCCGAGCACGGCAGCCAGGGTCAGCAGGACTTCTTCCTTGTAGCTGTCGATGCTCTTGAGCAGGCGATAGGTGACGTAGCCAAGGACGAGGCCGTAGGCGATGCCTCCGCCGGCCTCCTGCAACAGCAGCAGCCCTGTCTGCCCGGCCGTGGGCGCCTCACCCAGGGCGATTGTGCCGAGCAGCAGCGAGAACAGGACCACACCGACGCCATCGTTGAACAGCGATTCGCCGGAGATGACCAGTTCAAGATTCTTCGGCGCCTTCGCCGATTTCAGGATTCCCATGACCGCGATCGGATCGGTCGGCGATATCAGCGCACCGAACACCAGGCAATGGAGAAATCCCAATTCAACGCCGACCAGGGGCAGGAAAATCCACAGCGAGCATGCGACGATCACGGTCGAAGCGACCGTACCGAGAACGGCGAGCAGTCCGACCTGCCAGCGGTAGGCGCGCAGTTCGCTCAGGTCGACGTGCATGGCCCCGGCGAACAGCAGCACCGAAAGCATGCCCTGCATCAGCACATCGGAAAAATCGATCGATTCGAGCAGGGATACTTCGTAGTCATGCAGGCTGCTGAATCCGATCCGGTCCAGGCCAATCAGGGACAACGAAAGCACCAGGGCAATCGCCATCACGCCGATCGTGGTCGGCAAGCGGACGAAACGATGGTTGAGGTAGGCCAGCAGGGCCGTGACGACGAGAAAGATGACGGCAATATTGAACATGCTATGACCTCGGCGCGCTGGATTCGGCACGCTTCAGCGCAAGAATCAGGCATAAAAAAACCGGGAGCCAAGGCTCCCGGTTTCAATCTTACGCTTTCAGGTTCGAATCAGCGGCGTGCGCGGCGACGCAGGCCGAACATGCCGAGCAGCGCCAGACCGCCTGCGGCGAGCAGGGCACTCCACTGGCTCAGGGTCGGCAGCTCTCGTGCCGGCTCGGCCGGGACGCCGCCACCGCCAGCGGTTCCGACGATCTGGAACAGGAAGTCCGGATTGGTACCGCCACCGACACCGCAGGTGGTCATGGCGGTGAACGTCGTGCAACCGGAGGCGAAACCGTCACCCGGATTGCGCCAGACGGCCGGGCTGTTGCTCTGGATCGTGCGGTTCGACCAGAACAACTGGCCGTTGCTGGCGAAATCAACGTCGACGGTCGCTGCGACCCAGTAGGTGCCGGCGCCGAGGGCACAGGACGTCGGCAGAGTAATGGTCGTTCCGCCGGCCGTGACATCGGCTGCGGCGCTCGGGTACGAACAGGTCGCGGTGCCGCCCGGCACGCCGCCGGCATCCGGATAGATGTTGACCGCCGCGGTGGTAGTCAGCGGCGTTGTGATTGTGGTCACGAGATTGACCTGGGTGACCGTCCAGCCGCTGGCCGGAACGACGAAGTCATCGGCGCCCTCGGAGTCGTAGGCGTCATAGGAGGCTTCGAAATTCTGTGCCGGCGCGCCGTTTCCGGAAGCCGAATCCGTCTGATCGTAAAGCACGATCGCGGCGCCGTTCGGAGCGGGAAAATTCGGCTGCACCGCGACACCGGCATGGCTGGCCTGCGGCACTGCCGCGCCGGCGGTGGACATGGCGAAAACGGCCGCAGCGATGCTGCCGGCGAGCAAACTCTTGCTATATGACATGAATTACCCCAATCAGAAAGGAATGGACCGCGGTACCGGTTTGCGGCGCGCACTCGATGGATGCTCGCACAGCAGCGCTGGAAGTTAGCAAAGTGTGACGCATGAGGCAATACGGCCTTGATCCGGGTCCGGGTCCGGGCCGGGTGTCAGCGCACACCCAGCGCCACTTTCAGCGTATCCAGCGCCGGTCCGTAATGCGCCGCGCGGGCCGTGTCGCGGCGCAGCGGCTCGCGAACCTGCGCGGCGCTCGCGGTGCGAACCGCCCGGGTCGCCTCGTGGAAGCGCAGGCAGGACGATTCGAATTCCAGACCGCAGAATTCGAGCAGACGCGAGGTGGTTGCCTCGGGCCGTTCGAGCAACGCCTCGTAGACCATGTCGGCCACCCGACCCGGATCGATCCGGGTCCAGTGCGTGCAAAGGCGGTCGAAATCGCGCCAGTAGGCAGCCAGCTCGGCGAGCGTGTAGCTGTATTCCTGGCCCTGGGCGAAAAGCTGGTGAAAGCACGACAGGCAGGTTTCGACCGGATCGCGCCGGCACACCACGACCCTGGCCGCTGGCAGCATGGCGAGCGCCGCACCGACGTACTGCCAATTCGACAGACCCTTGTCGGTAAAACGCGGACGATCCGCCGTCCAGCGGCCTGTGCGCTCGAGGTATTCCTCACCCAGGCGCGCCCAGTCCCCATCCGTGGCCGTTCCGACCCAACCGGGAAAGGCGACCCCGCGGCGCCTCGATTCGCCCTCGATCACGGCGGGAAGGTCGGGCAGTTCGCTGGCGCCCTCCACCTGCGAATGCGCGGCGAGGATCTGCTCGGTCAGCGTGGAACCCGAACGCGGCAGGCTGACGACGAAGATGACCTCCCGGCCCCGCGTCGATCCGGCCGGCACGCACGATGCCTGCGGGAAGGCCGCGAGGATCGCGTCGACCTGCCGCGAGAATGTGGGCGCATCCCAGTGCACGAGCCGGCGCTTGCGCGCGTTCGCATCGACCAGCGCTGCAAAGGCCTGTTCGTACTTGCCGATGTCGTCCAGCGCCTTGACCCGGGCGAAGCCGATGGAAATGCGATCTTCCTCGGCGAGGTCCGGTGATGCGGCCAGATTCGCCAGTCGCGCCGCATCGGTCGCGTCGAATCGAAGGGTCTTCAGATTGGCGAGCGAGAACCAGGCCTGACCGGCGCGCGGATTCAGGCGCAGCGCTTCGCGATAGGACTCCGCCGCGGCCTGCGTTTCGCCCAGCGCCTTGAGGGTATCGCCGAGCACGATGCGGGCGCGCACATGGCCAGGCGAGCAACGAATGGCCTGCTCGAGCGCACGGCGTGCCTCTTCCGTGCGGGCACGAACCTTCAATGTCTTGCCGAGGTTGAACCACGCTCCCGCCAGTTGCGGGGCGAGGCGCGTGGCCTCCTCGAACGCCGCGAGGGCGCCATCGAAGTCGCCACTGGCTCGCAGCGAGCTGCCCAGATTGTTGAGGATCAGCGCATCCCCTGGCCGCAGATCGAGGGCGTCGCGCAGGGTCGCCACCGATTCGTCGAACCGGCCCTCCAGGTGGCACAGCACGCCGAGGAGGCGGAGCACCTCCGGGTGCCTTGGCGCCAGCGCGAGCGCACCGGCCAGGCTTCGCCGCGCTTCCACGGTGCGGCGGCGCTCGATCGCCGTCGATGCGGCCTCGACCATGCCGATCGCGGCCGGGGTGAGTCCCGCGAATCGGCGCTGCCATTCGGCCTGGTCGAGGCCCGAGTGTTCCGCATGGCGCTTCTTGTTTGCTTTCAATGGATCCTCGATCCCATGGTTTCCGCCGCGCCGGTCGAGCCGTCTGATGAGCGACCGCGAGAATCGGGCGCATTCGCCGGACCGGGATGCGATGATCTTCGCACGCACTCCGGTCCCGAATATCCGACCCGCTCGGGGATGCAACGATAGCACCGACGACCGCGGTCCCGGTGCAGGTCGCGGTCCGAAAAGCCCGCGAACGACGGGACGCGAACAGCCTTCAGTCGAAGCCGTCGGCGAACAGCTGCGGGACGACCCGGATCGAGCCGATCATGCCCGAACCGAAGTGCACATCGCAGAAGTACGGAAATTCACCGGAATCGAAAATCTGCCGCTCTGCCGTCGTGCCGCTCGACGCGGATCCGATCGGGCTTTCCGGATCGATGGTGGCCTGGCCCGCGACGACCACGCCGCCGAACAGCGGGTGCATGCCGAAATTCGGCACCGCCCGGAACATGATGCGCGTGCCTTCGCTGACCGTGACGCAGCGAGGCCGGTAGCGGAACGGATTGGTCGGGTCGTCATTGGCGATCTGGATGTCGGCCAGACCACGCTGGTCGACGAAGTCGCCCTCGAGACAGTTGTTCAGTGCCGCCGCGAGGGTGGGCACGAGCAATGCAAGAAGCGCAAACAACCCGCGCGGCAGGGGCCGGCGCACCGCGTTCATGCTGTGACCGTCCTCACATCGGCGTTCATGCGTTGCCGATATCGTCTGGCGCTGGTCAGCCGATGGTCGAATGGAAGGGGCTCGCATGAAGACTCCACGATGGTGCGGTGTGCTGATGGTGACCCTACTGGGAGCCGTGTCCCAAGTGTGGGCTGGCGATCACGTCTTCGACGCGGGGTTCGATCATCGCGCCGAAGGACCCTATTCCGACGCCGAGGCGGCTCGATTCCTGACCCAGGCGACGTTTGGTCCAAGTCTGGCCGAGATCGCACGTTTGCGCAGCATCGGCTACAACGCGTGGCTGGCCGACCAGGCGACCTTGCCGGCCTCGCACCATCGGCCCTACCTGGAGGCGCAGGCGGCGGCCGGCCTCGAGGTCTACCAGAATGCGCGCCAGGAGGCTTGGTGGACCAACGCCATCACCGGCCCCGACCAGTTGCGTCAGCGCGTCGCCTTCGCCTTGAGCGAACTGCTGGTGGTCTCCGACCAGAGTGGCGCGATCGAGGGTTATCCGATCGCGATGGCCAACTACTACGACCTGCTCGTGGATGGCGCCTTCGGAAATTACCGCAACCTGCTCGAAAACGTGACCCTGAGCCCGGTCATGGGTCACTACCTGTCGATGTTCAAGAACCGCAAGCCCGACCTGGACGCCAACATCCGGCCGGACGAGAACTACGCCCGCGAAATCATGCAGTTGTTTTCGGTCGGACTGGTCAGGCTCAATGCGAACGGTACCGTGCAGACTTCCGGCGGCCAGCCGATTCCGACATATGACCAGGACACGATCCGCGGCTTCGCCCACGTGTTCACAGGCTGGAACTGGGCCAATTGTCCACGCGACCAGGGCGGCCAGTGGTGGGAGTGGGAATACTGTCCGTCCGGCCCGGTCGACTGGCCCGATCCGGGCTGGGATGCCTGGTGGCTGGTGCCGATGCAGGCATGGGAGAGCTACCATGCCAGCGCAGAGGACAAGCAGCTTCTGGTGTACCCGGGAGTCGCCCTGCCGAACGGCATCCTGGTCGGTGGCGGCACCGCAGCGAGCGACCTGCAGGCGGCCCTCGACAACATCTTCAATCACCCGAATGTCGCCCCGTTCATCGCCCGCCACCTGATCAAGCGCCTGGTCACGAGCAACCCGTCGCCGGCTTATGTGGGCCGTGTGGCGGCAACCTTCGTCAACAACGGCCTCGGCGTTCGCGGCGATCTCGCGGCCACCGTACGCGCGGTGTTGATGGACAGCGAAGCGCGCACCGTGCCGAGCCTGGCCAGCAACGCCGGAAAGATGCGCGAGCCCCTGCTCAAGCTGAGCCACCTGTGGCGGGCGCTCGACGGGCGCGCCGATGACGGGCGCTACCGCGAGTGGTACACAGACTATTACCTGTCGCAGGCGCCGCTGCGCTCACCGACGGTGTTCAATTTTTTCCTGCCCGACTATCGCCCGCCGGGCGAGATGGCCACGCTCGGCCTCGACGGTCCCGAATTCCAGATCACTACCGACACCTCGGTCGCCAGCGTCGCCAACGGACTCGGCGCCAAGGTGTTCTACGACTGGCGCGGAAACGGCAACCAGCAACCCGAGGATATCGTCGTCGATCTCGGCCCGGAGGTCGCGGTCGCGTCGGATCCGGTCAGACTGGTCGACCGCTACGACCTGCTGTTCATGAACCGGACCATGTCCGACTTCATGTTCACCACCCTGGTCACTTATCTGCAGAGCCTGCCGAACACCAATTCGGGCAGGCGCCAGCGCGTGCAGAATGCGGTCTGGCTGATCCAGAGTTCTCCCGAATACGCTATCGAACGGTGACGCCATGAAACGACGCGACTTCATCCGGCGCGCCCTCTGCGCGACCGCTTCCTCGGCACTCTTCACGAGTTTCGCGGGCAAACTCTCCCTCGCCCACGCCTCGGCCCTGTCCGGTCGTCGCCTGCTCGGCAATGACTACCGCGCCCTGGTCTGCGTCTATCTGTACGGCGGCAACGACGGTTTCAACATGATGGTGCCGACCAGCAGCGCGCAGTACGCCCAGTACCAGGCGTCGCGCGGCGACCTTGCCCTTCCGCTGGCCGACTTGCTGTCGCTGAATCCGAGCGTCGCACCGACCGGCGGCGGGAGCTTTGGCATGAACCCCGCGATGCCACTGTTGCGCAACCTGTTCAACCAGGCCCAGTCGCCCCTGGCGATCACGGCCAATGTCGGACCACTGCTCTACCCGATCACCAAGGCCGAATACCAGGCCGGCTCGGCACCGGTGCCTGCGCAGCTCTTTTCGCACAGCGACCAGACCCTGACCTGGCAACAGCCGAATGCCGATGCGATCGACCGGCGTGGCTGGGGCGGACGCCTGGCCGACATGTTCTACCAGACCAACGTCAACCAGCAGCTGTCGATGAACATTTCAATCGACGGCGAAAACGTGTTCCAGGCCGGCAATGAAGTCATCCCTTATTTCGTCGGCCAGGATGGCGCCCAGAGCGTCGACTTCGTGCAGACCTGGAACCCCGAACGACGCGCCGTCTTCCTCGCCCTTCGCGACGCGGCCCACGGCAATGCCCTGCAGCGCCAGTACGCTTCGGTCATGCGTCGATCGATGGACAACGAGGTCATGATCAACGAGGCGCTCGATGGCGAGACCGCGCTGAGCACCGCGTTTCCGGATACCCACCTCGGTCGCCAGCTGCGCATGGTCGCGCGCCTGATCAACGTACGCTCACCATTGCAGATGCAGCGCCAGGTCTTCTTCGTCGGACTCGGCGGCTTCGATACCCACGACAACCAGCTCAGTGACCAGGCGGAGCAGCTTGCCGAGCTCGATGGCGCGCTGGCCGCGTTCCACGCGGCCACCGTGGAAATGGGCGTGGACGACGGCGTCACGACGTTCACCGCATCGGAATTCGGACGTACGACCAGCGTCAATGGCGATGGCACCGACCATGGCTGGGGCAGCCACCACTTCGTCATGGGTGGTTCGGTGAACGGCCGGCGCATCTACGGCACGCCTCCCGACCTCAGTGCCGGCGGCCCGGACGATGCCGACTGGGGACAGATCATCCCGACCACGTCGGTCGATCAGTACGCCGCCACGATCGCCCGCTGGTATGGCGTCCCGGCGGGCGACCTCGATACCGTGTTCCCGAATATCGGGCGCTTCGCGACTTCGGACCTCGGGTTCATGGCGCCGGCCTGAGTGCACTCGCGGGCCGACGCTCCACCGGTCCGCCGGTCGCGACTTGAGCGCAGCTACTTGCGATGGGTCGGATCGACGCCGGCGTCGGTTGCGTGCGCGGGATGCGAGCGACGCACCGCAGGCACGACTTGCGCAAGCAGACCGCAGGCGGCCAGGGTCCAGACGATCATCGCGCCGCTCGGCAGATCGAGCACCGCCGAGACGATCAGTCCGCAGACATAGCCGGCCACGCCAATGGCGTAGGCCGCGACCAGACGCGAGCGTCCCTGCATGCCGGCCGTGGCCAGGGCCGGCACGATCAGGCTGGTGAATACGAGATAGACGCCGATCAGTTGCACGGAAACGGTGATGGCCAGCGCGAACACGGCGTAGAAGGACAGGCCACCGAGACGACCGCGGCGCCAGGCAATGACCGCCAGCAAGGCCGCCGATGCAATCGCCGCGGTCCAGAGCTGGTCCGGCGTGACCCACAGGATCTGCCCGACCAGAAGATCCTTGAGGTGCTCACCACCGTGCGGGTTGTTGGCCAGCAGCAGGATGCCGCCGGTTGCGGCTAGCACGAACAGAGTGCCGATCAATGGCTCCTGGAACTCGGGCCAGCGCTTGTCCGTGTAGCTCAGGAGCGCCGCACCGAGCAGGGCCGCGACGGCCGCCGCGACCTGCACGCCGAAGCCGTGTTCGTCCATGCCGAAGTACTGGGCGAGGATGACACCGAGCGCCGCCACCTGGGCGATGGCGAGGTCGATGAAGATGATGCCGCGGGCCAGCACCCGAGTACCGAGTGGCACGTGCGTGGAGAGTACGACAAGGCCGGCCAGGCAGGCCGGCCCGAGGATGCTCAGGTCCAGTCCGTCCCAGTTCACTTGAGCACTCCGAGCAGCTTGTCGAGGGTCGAGTCGTACAGGCTGAACAGATCTTTCGACCGCTCGTCGCCGCCGACCGTGAACGGTAGTACCAGGGCCGGCACGCCGGTGCGTTCGGACAGCCACGCGCCGGGCTTGGTGTCCTGGTAGGCGGCGCTGATGATCGCAATCGCCCCACCGCTCCGGGTCACATCGATGAGACTTGAAAGGTGCGCGCTGGTCGGGGGCACACCGGGTTTGGGCTCGAGCGAGCCGATCTCATGCATGCCGAGCCACTGCAACAGGTAGACCCAACTGGAGTGATGGACGACGACGGCCCTGCCCTTGAGCGGCGCCGCCCTGGTTTCCCAGCCCTTGATCGCTGCCTGCCAGCGCGTTTCGAAATCGGTCAGTCGCTGCTGGTAGAGCGTCGCATTGGCCGGATCGATTTCGGCAAGCCGCGTACTCAGGGCCTTGGCCACGGCCAGCACCCGATACGGATCGAGCTGGATATGCGGATTGCCATCGGGATGGACATCGCCCGCGGAACGGTCGACGCTGGCCGGCTTCTCGAGGGTCGTCACCTGGCTGGCCGCCATGAAGTTGCCGGGGCCCGAGCTGACCTTGGGATTGCCGGCCTGCTTGAGCAGTTGCGGCAGCCAGCCGATCTCCAGCTGCGCACCCGAGCAGACCAGCAGGTCAGCCTGGCGCATCTTTGCAATCAGGCTCGGCCGGGCTTCGACGACATGGACGTCCTGCAGGGCGCTGGTCGCCACGTCAACGCCGACCGCGTCACCGGCCAGTTCGGCGAGCAGCGAGCCCCATTCCGGCTCGCAGGCGAAGACGCGCAACTTCGCCTGCGCCGGGGCACTCAGCACGACACTGGCAACGATCAACCAGAACATCAACTTGCGCATTTCACGATTCCTCAGAATTTGTGGGCGCCGTGGGCGCCGAGACTGACCTGGTATTGCAGGGTGAGCACGTTGTCGATGAAGTGCGGCTGCGGCTCGTCATGCGCCAGTTGCAGGCGCATGAGGCTGAACTCGCTGTTGTGCCAGGTCAGCATGGCGCTGTGCCGCTGCGGATCGAAATCGCTCGCGTAGGGCCCGCTCGATGCCGCCCAGAGCCTGTCATAGCGATAACCCGCGTCCCAGGTCCGGCTGAAGCGGTACAGTCCTTCGATATAGGCACCACGGCGCTTGCCATTCCATGCCTCGGCGAGCGCATCGGGATCTTCGGCATCGCGGACCAGGCCGTCGCGATCGTCGACGAAGTATTCGCTGCGCACAACGATGCCGGCGTCCTTGAATGCACCGCGCGGCGCCCATTTCCAGGTGAAATCGAGAAGGAACAGGTTGCTTCGGCCGCTGAAGTCATCCTCGCCATCAACGCTGTCGGCATGCAGCAGCGAGGCGCCGGCTAACCACGAGTTTTCGATGCCGACATCGCCGCCGGCATGCATGAAGAAGCTCTTCGCGCCTACGCCGCCATGGGCCGAACCGTCGGCCGGATAGCCGCTGCCTCGAAACGCTTCACTACCGAATTCGAGGTAGGTTTCGGTGGGCGCGACCCAGCGCAACTGCACGCCGTCGTCACCGTACTGGTTGCCGAGGAAAGCCTGGTAGGCCAGCGGCCGGTCGCTGAAATAGTCGGTATGCGTGTGGTGGCTGTTGAGATATCCGATGTTCGAATAGAAGCGTCCGGCACGGGCAGTGAATCCTTCCGGCAATGCGGTCGTCTCGATATAGGCCTCCTCGATGCCGGTGTGGGTTTCACCGTCTTCGTTCTCCATGGTCACGGTCAGCTGACCGTAGAACTTGTCATCGATGTTGGCCGCGAACGAGAGTTCGCTTTCGCCGAGCCGCAAGCCTTTTTCGCCCGGCCGTCCTTCGCCGACCAGCGGAAAGCCCGCTCGCCGGTAGTCAACAGGATCCTGCGTATGGTTCTCATAGAGGCCGTTGAGAATCACCGCGATGGCCGGGTTGAAGGCATTCGCCGAAGCCCCGGTCGCGCCGGTCGGGCTGTCCGCGGCGACGGCCG
The DNA here is from genome assembly GCF_900115085.1 of Dokdonella immobilis. Lineage (GTDB taxonomy): Bacteria > Pseudomonadota > Gammaproteobacteria > Xanthomonadales > Rhodanobacteraceae > Dokdonella > Dokdonella immobilis. Next base: position 173,159 of record NZ_FOVF01000001.1, read on the forward strand.
CAACGGCGGCTTCCTGCTGGGCGGATTTCATCTGCTGCAGCTCGGCCTGGGCTGCCTGGGCCGCGGCCAGCGCGTCGGCTGCCTGCTTCTGCAGGGTCTGGGCATTGGCTTCAAGGGCGCGGATCCGTTCGGCCAGGGCGGCGATTTGTGGATCTGCGGAGGTTTCGGCGGCGTCGACCGAAGCGGTCAACGCCAAGGAAAGGGCAATCGCAATCGGGAGGGAGCGCATTGGGGTTCCGTAGCCGGGGAGAGGTGAGGTCGGCGCCGGCGCAGGTAACACCCGCACGCACACCGTAACGTTATACCATCACATTGCTCGTCGCGGTTCAAGCCCCGTTCGATCTGCCAGCAGGAGAAATATCGTCGTCGGCGTGGCCATGGCCGCAGCAGCGGCCATGGCGATTCCCGAAACCTCTGTTGCACCGCTGCGGCACCGGATCCGCGACCACCGAGGTGGCCCGCAGCCGGTGCCGCCCGTGTCAGTCAGCCGCGCAGCTGGATTGCACGCAATTGTTCGGTCGTGGCCGGACCGCCGCTGCCACCCGAGACCGCAGCATTGGAGAGATCGATCTCGCCCATGCCGGCCTTCTTCAATGCCGCATTCGCCCTCGCCAGGTCAGCAGCCTGCAACTCGGCAAACTCCTCTTCGATGTCGCCGAGCTCGCGCTTCAGCGCCTCGATCCGGGCCAACTGGTAGTCGGTGGGCTTGCCGTCATAGGACATGATTGCGCCATACAGCGTATCGGCATGCTCGCGCAGGCGCTCCTCGCCGGTGATCGCCCCGCCTTCCTTGGTCGCGACGATCTTCTTGCGAATCGCATCGGCCTTGTTGTCCAGCGCTGCGATCTGTCCGCGCAGGGCGCTGCCATGGTCGAGCTTGGCCGAAGTGGCCGCTGCCTGGGCACGCAGCGTGTTGATCCGGTCCACCAGCGAACTCATGTCGGTAAAGATCGCGCGCACGCGCAGTGCGGCATCGTACTGGGCCTGGCGATCGGCCGCGCTGAAGCTGACGCGCCGGTCGAGGCCGACCTTGATCGTCGTTTCGAAGACGTCCTTGTCCTTGGTCATGCGCACGGTGTAGTCGCCGGGCGGCACGCGCGGACCCTGGGTCGAGTTGAATGCGATCTGCGCCGCCTTCGGCACCCGCGGAGGTGCCGCACGCATCGACCAGTAGACGTGGTTGATGCCGCGCCTGACGCTGGCCGGCAAGGTATCGAGGACTTTGCCCTCGGCATCGAGCACCTCGATCCTGAGCTTGCCGAACAAGTGACGGGACTTCTGGAAATAGGAAATGTCGGCGCCGCCGGGGGCGTTCGGACCGGTGAAGCTGGCATCGCCTTCGGGCCAGCCGCCCTGGGCGCTGATGCGCTGCTGGATCATGCGCGTCGGCAGGAACGCAACATTGCTGTCGAGCAGCTTCGCATCGAGTGCCCGCAGCGGCGTAATGTCGTCGATGATCCAGATACCCCGGCCATGCGTGGCCAGCACCAGCGAAGCATCGCGGTTCTGCAGGGCGATGTCGCGCACTGCCACGGCAGGAAATTCGTTGCCCTTGAACTGGGCCCAGTGGGCGCCGCCATCGATCGACATCCAGAGGCCGAACTCGGTACCGGCATAGAGCAGGTCGGGCTTCAGCGAGTCTTCGCGGACGACGTGAACGTAGCCACGCAGGCTCTTGCTGTCGGCCGGCGACACGAGCGCTTTCCAGGTCTTGCCGAAATCGCTGGTCTTGTAGATGTAGGGCCGCATGTCGCCGAACGTGTGGCGATCGATCGCCACGTAGGCGGTGGCCGCATCGAAGGCGCTGGCCTGGACCCAGTTGATCCACGAATTCGCCGGCACGCCCTTGATGTTGCCGACCACGTTGGTCCAGCTCTTGCCATCATCGCGGGTGACCTGCACGTTGCCGTCGTCGGTGCCGACCCAGATCACGCCCTTCTGCCTCGGTGACTCGCTGATCGAGAAGATCGTGGTGTAGGCCTCGGCCGCGGAATTGTCGACGGTGATGCCGCCGGATTCCTCCTGTTTCTGGTGCTGCGGGTTGTTCGTGGTCAGATCCGGGGAGATGCGGTCCCAGGTCTGCCCATGATCGCTCGTGCGGAACAGGAACTGCGCCCCGATGTAGATCGTGCCCTTCTCATTCGGACTCAGCGCGATCGGCGTGTTCCAGTTCCAGCGCAGCTTTTCGCCGTAGTTCGGCATCGGCTGGATGTTGCGGATTTCATGGGTATGCCGGTTGACCCGACCAATCGTTCCGCCTTGGGCCTCGGCATAGAGGTAGTCCGGATCGGCCGGATCCGAGAACATCCAGAAGCCATCGCCGCCGTACATGTTTTCCCATTGGGAATTGGCGATACCGCCCGGGTAATCGCTCTGCCCGACCCAGGAACTATTGTCCTGCAGGCCGCCATAGACCTGGAACGGATCCTTGTCGTCGACACTGACGTGATAGAACTGCGAAACCGGCAGATTGTTCTGCTTCCACCACTTGTTGCCGCCGTCGTAGGATTGCCAGAGACCACCATCGTCACCGGAGATGACGTGCTGGGTGTTGCTCGGGTCGATCCAGACCACGTGCACATCGCCATGCGTGCCGCCGCCGACATTGGCGAAGCTCTTGCCGCCATCGAGGCTCATGATCAGATTCAGGTTCGGCTTGAACACGCGCTCGGGGTTGAGCGGGTCAACGATCAGGTTGGCGAAATAGAACGGACGCCAGACCATCATCTGGCTCTTGTCGCGCTGGTCCCATGTCTTGCCACCGTCGTCGGAGCGATAAAGCGCTGAATCGGTCGACTCGACGAAGCTGTAGACGATCTGCGGATTCGACGGCGCCACGGTCACCGCGATGCGGCCGAACGGCTTGGTCGGGAACCCCTTGTTGGCGGCTGCATTGATCTCGGTCCAGGTCTTGCCGCCATCGGCCGAACGGTAGAGCCCGCTGCCGGACTTGGCGCTTGCCGACTCGCCGCCCGAGCGGAACGTCCAGCCCTTGCGCCGATAGTCCCAGAGACTGGCGAACAGCACCTTGCTGTCCTGCGGATCCATGCTGATCGATGCGCAGCCGGTCGACAGGTTGCCGCCTTTCAGGACCAGCGCCCAATTCTTGCCGCCGTCGGTGGTCTTGTACAGGCCGCGATCGGCCGAATCGCTCCACATCTTGCCGGGAGCGCATGCATAGACCGTGTCGCTGGCGCTCGGATCGACGATGATCTTGACGATGCGTTCGCTTTCCGGGAGGCCGAGATAGGTCCAGGAATCACCCCCGTCGATGGACTTGTAGATGCCGTTGCCGATCGAAATGGTGTTGCGCGTCCACGATTCGCCGGTTCCGACCCAGACTGTCTTCGGATTGCCCGGATCGATCGTGATCGCGCCGATCGACTGCACAGGCTGCTTGTCGAAGACCGGCTTGAAGGTCGTGCCGCCGTCGGTCGACTTCCAGACGCCGCCGGAGGCCGCGCCCACGTAGATCAGAGTCTTGCCGTCCTTGCCGGCACGCGCGTCAAGGGCCGCGATGCGACCGCTCATCGTCGCCGAGCCGATGTTGCGGATGCCGAGGCCGGATATGGCGCCGGCATCGAAACGGCCCATGCCTGCCCCATCAGCGGCCGAGGCGATCTGCACGGACCCGGCGAGGCCGGCCAGGGTCACGCCGAAAACAAGGTTGCAGAGCGAAATGTTCATCGGGTTCGTCCTCGTCTTCATGGCGCGCCTCCGGTGCTGGTCGGGAAGGCGAACAGGGCATCGTCGACGTCGACGTTGGCCTCGGCCTTTTCGATGGTGATCTGCTGCTGACCACCACCGCCCTTGCTGTAGGAGAGGATCGAGAACGGGAAATACACACCGGCGACCTTTTCGTAGTCGCCGAAGTCGGTCACGTCCTCGGTTTCGGTGCCGCGCACCTTGCGCTGACCGACGATGCGGATCTCGATGAAGTGGTCGGGATCGAGATAGACCGTCTCGATGTCGCCGTTCTTGAGGGTGACCTTGAGCTTGTGCGCCTCGGTGCCGTCGACATCCTCGGTGCCGAGGTATTCGACCTGGCTGCCCTTGGCCTTGTAGTTGATCAGTGCGCCGCTGATGCTCGCATCGTCGGCCAGGCCGCGCGCGTCGTCCTCGGTCATGCGCTCGGGATCCTTGCGCCCCTGGAACGGAGATATCTGCCAGCCCTCCGTGCCGTCCCAGGCCTGGATCTGGGTGAGCCCCTGCACGGAAACCTCGGAGCGCACCATTTCGGGCGCCTTCTTGACCTGCATCATGGTCAGGTCGATCGAGCCGAAACCGCCGGTGAAGCGCAGCGATCCCTCGAAGCGGATCGACTTGATCGCCTCGATCCGATCAAGGCCGCCACGGGCCTCCGCGTTGCGGGCGACCAGTTCGTCGACCGTCAGGGCGTGGGCGCTCACGGAAGCAAGCGCAAACAACAGCAAACTGCATTTCAAGGGAATGGACATGCGAGGCTCCCATCTGGAATGGGCCCTGCCGCAGGTGCTTGCCTGCACAGCCGGGCAAACGTGATGCAGCGGCAAGACTAGCCGAATTGCGTCGTTCCGGCGATGGGTTGGAAGTCATGCTGGAGACCGAGCCTGACGCGCCGTGCGACGGAAGGCTGCGGCCAGCCGCCGATACCCGGCCACGCCCAATAGCCCGCGCTCTCAGTGCGTCGTCGGCTGCAGGTTGGCGCGCCCCAGGTCGCCCCGGTAATGGGCGCGGACGCGCGGGTTCATCAAGGCAAACCACAACGGCGGAAAATACACGAGTGGAATAAGCGCGCCGTACCCGGCCGGCAGCTGCGGGCTGTCGCCGAAGTGCCGCAGCGTCTGGTAGGAGCGTCGCGGATTCGCATGATGGTCGGAATGGCGCTGCAACTGGTAGAGCATCAGGTTGCTGACGATCTGATTGGCGTTCCAGGAATGCTCGGGCCCGCAACGTTCAAGCCGTCCGCCGCAGTCGCGATGCCGCAGCAGGCCGTAGTGCTCGATGTAGTTGACCGCCTCGAGCAGGCTCGCACCATAGGCTGCCTGTGCGATCAGGAATGGCAGCGCCATCCAGCCAAAGGCCGCAACGAGCGCGGCATACAGCACGAGGGTCATGGCCCAGCCTTGCAGGTTGTCGTTGTGCAGGCTCCAGACGGACCGGCCCTGAGCGGCCAGACGCTCGCTCTCGATCCTCCATGCCGAGCCGATCCCGCCGAGGATGGTGCGCGGCAGGAAGGCCCAGAACGATTCGCCCAGTCGCGCACTGGCCGGATCACCCGGTGTCGCCACATTCCTGTGATGACCGCGATTGTGCTCGACGTAGAAGTGGCCGTAGGCGGCCGGAGCGAGGCTCAATTTCGCCAACCAGTGGGCGTGGCCGGCGCGCTTGTGCCCCCATTCGTGCGCGGTGTTGATACCGGCGCCGCTGACGATGCCGACGGTGATCGCGAGACCGATCCACTGCAACGGGTTGAGATCGGTCGAAGTCGCTGCCCAGACGCCGACCACGGTACCGGCCAGTTGCAGCGGCAGGGTCGCCAGCAGGATCCAGCGATAGTAGGGGTCGGTTTCCAGCGCCTCGATCGCCGACTCGGGCGGATTGTGCGTATCGACGCCGACCCATGAATCGAGCAGAGGCACCAGTCCGTAGATGACGACGGCGCCAGTCCACCAGAACCAGGCCGAGCCGGTCGCCACGACCAGACCAAAGGCAATCAGGGCGAGCGAGGGCACGACCAGACTGGCCGGCCACCAGTGGCGCCTTCGATCGATCCATGAGGCTGGCAAGGCGTTTCCCGACATGATCCGACCACTGGCTGGTTGCGATGACCGGCATGCTGACCGAACGGGACTCGCCTTACTTGTCATTTTGGGCCATTCTATTGTCATTTGAAGACAGGCTGGCCATGCCCGTGTCGTCCCGCCTTGCGCGCTCCGAGTCAGCGAGATTGCCGGCTCGCTACTACGCCTTGCTGCTCGAGATGATCGGCAACGCGGGAAACTCGTTGCCGCGGCCGCTGTCGACGATCGGATTCGATGCGCTCTCGTTGCAGCGCCCGGGCGCGACCCTGGCCCTGGAGCAGGTTGACACCCTGATCGCTGCGGCTGTCGAAGCGACCGCGCGCGAGGATCTGGGTTTCCACCTGGGCCGGCTGATCAAGCCGAGCAGCCACGAATTCCTCGGCTATGCGTTGATGACTTCGGCCACCCTCGACGATGCCTTGCGCCTCGCCGCACGCTACTGGCGCCTGATCACGCCGACCTTCAGCCTGCGCCATCATCGCGACGACCAGGACGTCTGCATCGACCTCGAACCCGCGCTGCCGATGCGGCCGTTGACCCTGCGCTTTCACCTCGAGGCCCTGGCCGCGGCGTTCCATGAAGAAATCGGGTTCCTGCTGGCCGGAAGGATTCCGGCCTACGACCTCTTCCTCCCCGAATCCCTCGCCGGTGCGGCGAGCCGCTATCGGCAGCTGGCGCCAGCACGGGTCCATTTTGCTGCCCATGGCCACGCCGGCATCCGCATCGTGCTTTCCGGTGAGGCGATCGCCCGCCCCCTCGCCCTGGCCGACCGCCATGCGCTCAAGTTGGCCCGGCTGCGCTGCGACGAAGCGCTCTCACGCCTGACCGTCGAAGGCTCGATGGCCGCCTGGATCACCCTGATGCTGGAAGAATCCAACGATCATCAGCCGCGCCAGCAGGAACTCGCTCGAATGCTCAACCTGTCGACGCGCACGATGAATCGCCGCCTCGCCGCCGAAGGACAAGGTTTTCGCAATCTTGGAAACCTCGCGCGCCAGCAGCGCGCCTGCCGGCTGCTGGCCGGGACCCGCCTGGCGATCACGCGCATCGCCTACCAGCTCGGTTATCGGGATGCGGCGAATTTCTCGCGCGCGTTCCGCCGTCATCACGGCATGTCCCCGCTCGACTACCGCACGCGGATGTCCGGCCCGGTCGATCCTGGGCAGCGCGATTGAGGCGATTGCCGGTCAACGGCGAAGCGATGCGGCCTCGATTGCATTCCGGCCGGAGATCCCGGCGCCAATCAAATGAGGAACAGGGTCGCCAGCCCGAGAAAGATGAAGAACCCGCCGCTGTCGGTCAGGGCCGTGATCATGACGCTGGCGCCCATGGCCGGATCGCGATCGAAGCGGATCAGGGTCATCGGAATCAGCACGCCCATCAGCGCCGCCAGCAACAGGTTGAGGGTCATCGCGGCCGTCATGACCGCACCGAGCGCGGCACTGCCGTAGAGCAGCCAGGCGACCAGGCCGATCACGCCACCCCAGATCAGCCCGTTAAGTACGGCGACGCCGACCTCCTTGCGCAGCAGGCGCTTGGCGCTGGACGGGCTGACCTGCCCTAGCGCGAGGGCACGCACGATCATGGTGATGGTCTGGTTGCCGGAATTGCCGCCGATGCCGGCGACGATCGGCATCAGTGCGGCCAGCGCGACCAGCTTCTCGATCGAGCCTTCGAAAAGCCCGATCACGCGCGAGGCGATGAACGCCGTAACCAGGTTGATGGCCAGCCAGGTCCAGCGGTTGCGCAATGATTTCCAGACCGAGGCGAAGATGTCTTCGTCCTCGCGCAGACCGCCGCGACTCAGCGTCTCGGCATCGCTTTCCTCGCGGATGACGTCGACCATCGCCTCGATGGTCAGGCGGCCGATCAGCCGTCCGTCGACATCGACGACCGGCGCCGAAATCAGGTCGTAGCGTTCGAAGGCCTGGGCGGTCTCGACGACATCCTCGTCGGGGTGGAAGGTGTTCGCATCGACCGCCATCACCTCGCTGACCATGCGCGCCGGATCGTTGACCAGCAGCCACTTCAACGGCAGCACGCCGGTCAGGACGTTTTCGCTGTTGACCACGAACAGCTTGTCGGTCTGCTCGGGTATCTCCTTCATGAAACGCAGGTAGCGCAGCACGACTTCGAGGGTCACGTCCTCGCGGATCGTGATCATCTCGAAATCCATGATCGCGCCGACCTGGTCTTCCTCGTAGGACATCGCCGAGCGCAGTTGTTCGCGCTCCGGCGCATCGAGGCGCTGCATCAGCTCGTGGACGACGTCGTCCGGCAGGTCCTCGGCCAGATCGGCCAGTTCGTCGGCATCGAGTTGCTCGGCCGCAGCCAGGATTTCCGGCGCGTCCATGTCGGCAAGCAGGCTCTCGCGGACCGAATCGGAGACTTCGAGCAGGATCTCGCCGTCGCGATCGGCCTTGACCAGGTGCCAGACGCTCAGTCGGTCCTCGGGCGGCAGCGCATCGAGGATGTGGGCGACGTCGGCCGGATGCAGCTTGTCGATCTCGCGCTGCAGTTCGGCCAGGTTCTGCCGGTGCACGAGACTGTCGACGACATCCTGGTGCTGGTGCGCCTCGTCGTGGGCGAGCTTCTCGACCAGTCGATGCCTGGCCAGCATCTCGCTGACGCGGGCCAGATGGCCCTGCAGTGGCGTCGTCGAACGGCTGCTGGTCTCGATTTCAGTCATCATGCGCTCGCATTCCGCCATGCGTGCACATGGCAGGGATCAGGTCGGAATGTCGGTGGGCCGTATTCGCGGCATTGCGGTCGACAGGGTCGGTTGGCAGAACATGCCCCGGCATGCGGACCGTGCCCGTCGGGCAATGTCGTCCGCGGCCAGGACGCGTGCGCGGATGATACGCCGCATGATGGATTCTGTCGCCTGGAGGGCGCGGTGCCCGGGCAACAGGACAGCCGTAGGATTGCGCCAGGACGCGATCCGACCTGGGCGAGCGGCGGCCGACTCAGGCCAGGTGGCGGTTTTCGCTCTCGCCGCGGTTGCGCAGACGCTGGGCGAACCACGACAGTGACAGGCACGCGGCAATGGCCAGCGGCCAGGTCAGCGGAGGCCGGCCGACACGGCGCAGCGAATCGGTCAATGGCGCCACCCAATCGCCGCTGCCATAGACCAGCAGGGCAACCAGTGCCGCAATACCCATGACGACGGCCAGTGCGACCAGCATGGCTTGCTCGAAGCGCGATTCGACCTCGACCGGCTGCGCGCGGCTGGCCACCAGGGCGGCCATGCGTTCGGCGAAATCGGGGGGAAGTGCGTCATCCAGCGGTTGACGCAGGGCCCGCGCGATAACCAGATAGCGGGCGCTCAAGGCATCGGCCCCGGTCATGTCGAGTCCGTCGCGTTCGATCTGCATGGCCCGTTCCTGGGCTTGCCATTCGCGGTCTTCGGGATTCATGCGGCGACTCCTATGCGGTCGTTCAGCGCATCGCGCAATTGCTTGCGGCTGCGGAACAGGTGACTCTTGATGGTGCCTTCGGCGAGTCCGGTAATGACCGCGATCTCGGCGATAGGCATATCGTCCAGATGGTAGAGCGTGAGGATGGTGCGCTGCAGCGGCGGCAGGCATTCGATGGCCTCGTGGAGATGTCCGGCAGACTGCTGCTCGATGCAGGCGTGCTCGAGGTCGAAATCGTCCCTGACCCGGTCCAGTGGCGATTCGCCATCCGGATCTGCAGCGGGATCGGCAATCGGGATGCGTTTGCGCTCCAGATGCCGCTTGGCCACCGAATAAGCGACCTGGGCAATCCACGACTTCAGCGCGCTCTCGCTGCGATATTGATGCAGATACTGGTGTACGCGCAGGAACGCTTCCTGGCACAGATCCTGGGCATCCTCGGCTTGCCGGACCATGCGATAGACCACATGCCAGACCAGGTTCTGGTATTGGCGCACGAGGCGCTCGAACGCCCCCGCCTCGCCGTCGAGGACGGCGGCGACCAGGGCCTGGTCTTCCGGATGTTGGATCGGGGAATCGCTCACGGGACATGGGATACGCCAGGGCGCCCCACGGTTGCAAGCCTTCGATATGCAACCGTCCCGATTCGGGCCGTATCTCCTGTTGCGCCCCCCAACGAGACCCAGGCGCCGCCAATGAACCACTTTGAATTCATGATCCCGATCACCCTCTTCATCTGCATCACGTATGCCATCAAGGCCGTGGTCGATGCCCGCGTGCGCAAGCAGCTGGTGGCTTCCAATGTGTCCCAGGAACTGATCCAGTCGATCGTCGAAGCCGACGAACTGCGTCGCCGCCACGCGACCCTGCGCTGGGGCGCGATCTATATCGCCCTGGCCTTCGGCTTCGGCCTGATGGAGGCACTCAACCTGCGCGACTTCACCCCCGGCGTACTGGCCATCCTGCTCGGCGCCACCGGCATCGGCAACCTCGTCGCCTATGCGCTGTCGCGCAAGCTGCCGGGCTGATTGGCACCTGCCCCGTGGAACGGGCCGGCCTCGAACGTGGCTGGCTCGACTCCTGCTTCCCCCGCAATGAATGCCGCCGCAATAACGCGGGACGGTGCAATTGAATTCCTGACGCTTTTTTTTGAACGCGCAACGTCGCGAAAATGTCCTCTTTGTCCCGGAATGGAACGTCCGCATACATCCGGCAAATGGCGGGTTCCGGCCTCGTGGCCGCCCTGCCGATGCCGGAGATACACACACAAGGCCTGATCCTGGCGGATACTTCTGCGCAATCGATTCAAGCTGCTAGTATCCGACCAGGCCCTGATGAGGCTGGCGTTCCGAAGTCGATGAACGCAAGCGCCGAACAGACGGCCGCACAATCAGGGACTCAATCTCACGGCAGTAGCAGCCAGCGGGCAGAGTTCGGACTGCAGGAAGCGCGATATGCAGATTATTGGAGTTTCGACCCGCCTCGTTCGCGGAGATCCCCAGGCGCGCGGTGCACGCCGCAAGGACCAATGGGCCATCGAACAGGCGCTGGCTGACTGGCTGATCGCCCATGGTGCCCTGGTCGCTGCAATCCCTCCGGCGCCGCGTCACTCCGCGATGCAGATCGCCAGTTCCTGGATTGGACGGATCAATGCGCTCGTGCTTCAGGGAGGCGAAGACATCACGGTGACAGGCGCTGGCGCCGACAATCGTCGTGACGACTTCGAACTCAAGTTGCTCGGTCTGGCATTGGAACGCGGAATACCTGTTCTCGGAATTTGCCGCGGGATGCAGCTGATCAATGTTGCACTGGGTGGCACGTTGCGGCGAGTCGACTGTGCACCTGATGGAGCGAAACCTGTTCACAGCGACGCCGAACGCTACGAGCGGCACACGCACCCGGTGCAATTGTCACGAGGATGTTGTCTGGCGCAAATTCTCCATAGCACCGAGGGAGATGTCTGCTCGATGCATGGCCACGCAATCGACACCATAGGGTCGGGGCTCGAGGTGGAAGCCTGGTGCCCTCAGGACGACACCATTGAGGCGATTCGGGTAAAGGACGCGCCCTGGATACGCGGTGTTCAATGGCATCCAGAGCATCATCACGGAGGCTGCCTGCCTTCAGAACCGCTGTTGAGTGCGCTGATGGAAGCTGCCGACCGATGACTCCGGCAATCAGTCCTCACACAGGGAAATCCTCTGTTCTTGACACGCTGGGCCCACTTTTGCGCAATGCCCGAATCCCGCAGGGAGCAACGGTTTCCCACAAGGAGTGGATATCCTCGCCGGAGAACTTCCTGGAACGGATATTCGCGCTCGGCATTGAAGGTTCGCTTGCGGTTCGAAGCGACCGCAGCGACGAAGACGAACATCCGACCAATGCCGGCCGCTATTTGACCTTGCTCGATGTGTTCCCTGCCGCTACTCCTCTTCTCGCCGCCATTGAGCGCGTATTTGCTTCCTACGATTCGGTCAGGCCCGAAGATCGGGTATTTGTCCAGGCTCAGGTCTCGGCAATCCGGCACGCAATGGTCGCAAGCACGACGGGCGCGTTCGGAAGCGAATACGACAGCGTCAGCATTGCCGCCGGCGCCGCCCCAGATTCCATCACGCGAGGCGATGCGCCAGCCGATACCTGGCACTTCAGTGCTGAGGCCGAATCAGTCCGCCTTCCCCGTCCGATCGCTCGCGTCGCCAGCCTGTTGCGAGAGCTGAGGACACTGGTCGTTGACGGCCCGTTCGAAATCGAGATTGTCGACGACGGCAGCGAGTTGTGGCTTTTACAACTGCGTCCACTTCCCGGCAGGGTATGCGTGCCAGTACGCAAGGTTGCATTCGACAGGGCCGTCGCCCAGGTCGAGCAAGCAAGAAACCAAGGCGCGGTCCTTTTTGGCATGATGCCCGACTGGAACACCGCTGAACTCCTCGGCGCCCATCCGCGGCCGATGGCCTTGTCCTTGTTCGAGAGTCTCATTGGCGACTCTGTCTGGTGGCGAGGTCGGGCCGATTTGGGCTATGCGCCTCCCTATTGCAACCAGCTGGTCAGGCCAGTGGCTGGTCGACCCTATGTCGATGTGCGAGCGAGCTTCGAATCACTTTGTCCAGCCGACGCTACGAAGCGGCAACGCGCCTTCCTCGTTCAGGCATGGCTCGAACACCTGCAATCGCATCCCCACCTGCACGATCGCGTGGAGTTCGATGTCGTGCAGGCCGGTTTTGAGTTCGACATGGATGCGCGGATGAAGGCGGTGGGATGTAGCAAGATCTCGAATTCGCTGATTTCATCTCTCGGCAAGATCACGATCCGCTCCCTGGCCAGGGAGCAAATGGAGTCCGAGGTCAAAGCCCTATGCACGCAGATTTCGATGCCAAGGTGCAAAAGCCTGCCGCTCCTCGACCGATGGAACCTGTTGCGTGAATGCGTGGCGATTCCATTTTCGCGAATGGCACGCCGCGACTTCCTCGCCCGCAGCCTGTGGGAATCGCTGGTCCGGATCGGAGTGATTGAACCAGGACGCTATCTGCACATGCTTTCCGATGCTCCGGAACGCCCGGGTTTGCTCGAATCAAATGCATCGCGCGCTGCTCGGCCTGGCCAATTTGATATTCGATCCAGCGGACTCGAGCGCTTTTCGGCGCTGCCTGCTGACACTCCCTGCCGAAACCCGTTCGTGCTTAGTCCAGGCGAGTCCTCGGATCTCAGTCGACTCCTGAGGGAACATCGGCTCCCTTGGAGTCCGCAACAATTGGTGGCTCTCAGCCGAATGGCTGCGCGCGGGCGCGAGTTTGGAAAGTGGGTACTCGCATCGATACTGGGTGACTTGCTGGCCGAGATTCGTGCTCTGGGCGCTGCCCGGCATCTGGATGCCGAACTTCTCTCGTGGCTCCGGTGGCCAGCCGTAGTCGATGGTCTCGAGGGGGACCCCAATCGTCTTCGCGAAGCGAGCGTGCTTGCACGGCAAGAATACCAGCGAGACTCGAAACTCAAGATGCCGTTGCTGTTTGCTCACCCGGCAGAGTTGGAATTCGTGCGCATTCCGTCCACCAACGGCCACTATCTCGGCCGCGGAAAAGCAGCAGGCCCACTGGTCTGTCTAACGGCGGAAAGCCACAAAGGCGCACTGCCATCGAACGCCATTGTTGCCATTCGCAGCGCCGATCCCGGATACGAGTGGATCTTCGAACACCAACCTGCGGCCCTCATCACCGCGTTCGGTGGGCCCCATTCCCATATGGCGCTTCGCTGCGCCGACGCCGGCTGTGGGGCAATTCTTGGCATTGGACCCGAACGGTTCGAGCGCCTCGTCCATGGAATTTGGGTTTCCATTGATTTTGAAGAAGCGCGGCTGGACTCACGATCTGCGGGAGTCAGGCGCGGTGACAGAAGGGTGGCCTGATTGCAGAACGAATACAGTTCCGGGCCCTTGCCCGAGTGGGATTATTCAAGGCTCGCCGTTCACTATGAGCGCAGGGCGCCATACCATCCCTCATTCGTGGCATTGGCTGCGGAGGGTCTCGGTTTGCAGCCCGGCCAGCGCGTGGCGGATATCGGATCGGGCACCGGAAGGGTTGCGCTTGCGTTCGCCAGCGCCGGATACGTTGTCGATGCCGTGGAACCCTGCGTTGAGATGGCGAGAATAGGGTTGCGGGCAACGCAGGGTGCCAACGTGAGCTGGCACGGGGGATGCGCCGAGGAAACGGGCCTATCCGAAAGCGTTTTCGATGTCGTCAGCTTCGGCTCGAGTCTCAACGTCGTCGATGCGGCGCGCGCAGTTCCAGAAGCGGCGCGCGTGCTCAAGAGCCATGGTGCTCTGGTCATCGTCTACAACTACCGCGACAAGACTGAGGCGCTTCAGCGCGAGATCGAGCGGGCAATCCGGACGCTTCTGCCAGACTTCGATCCCGGCGCCCGTAGCCAGGATCCGACGGCCATCATCGAATCCGGAAAACTCTTCCGAGTGCGGCAAAAGTTGCAGTTGCCCCTCGTGCATTCGATTTCTCCCGGCGAATTCGTCGATGGATTCCGGGCCCATGCAACGCTTGTCCGCCAGGCAGGCAACCGGCTGCAAAAGATCCTCGATGAGCTGGGCCGTCTGAGCGATGCCTGGCGCGGGGCCGACGGAAAGATCAGGATTCCATTTTCCACGCACATGTGGCTCGCCGAGGCCCGGCATTGAGCGCTCTTCCCAGAGTTGTCGTGCTCGCGGCGGGCTCGGGATCGAGAATGGGCATGCGTTCAACGAGCACGCCGAAGTGCCTGACGCTTCTAGCAGGACACGCGCTGATCACCTGGCAACGGCGAGCGTTCGTGGAATCTGGAATGTCCGACCGGCTGCTCGTCGTCCTGGAGGACTCGCCCCTGACTGCGGCCGCTGATGAGGAGATCCAGCGAGTTTCCGGGACCCGTGGACCCATGGATTCCCTGTTTTCGATTGATGCCGAACGAATTTCGCACGGTGCCGTGGTTTGCTACGCGGATATCGTGTTTCACGCCTCTGTTCTGCAAACCTTGCTCGCATCCGCTGGAGACATATGCATTGTTGCTGACCGGGCCTGGCTCAAGCTATGGGAATGCCGGTTCGATTCAATTCTCGACGACGCGGAGACGTTTCGTGCGCGCGGCACTTCGATCCTGGAGATTGGGGATCGTGCCCAGGAAGTCAACGAAATCGAGGCGCAGTTCATCGGCATGATGAAGCTTTCGCCGCAAGGGTTTGCGACCTTGCGCGCACTGCACGAACCCGGTGACGACAGCACTCGCCTGCTTTCCCGCGCCGTCCGGGCCGGTGTTCCGGTGCAGGCCTGTTTCATCGAAGGTCGATGGTGCGAAGTCGATTCGCCGAGCGATGTCGCCGCCTACGAGCAGGCACTGGGCGGTCCGGAAATATGGTCACATGACTGGCGCACGTGCTGATATGCGTGTCGGCGGCGTCATCTGGATCACTGGCCTCGCCGGCTCAGGAAAGACCCGTCTTGCGACGCGTGTCATTGACCTTCTGAGATCGAGATCCGCGGCGGCCGTCCATCTCGATGGCGATGTCCTTCGCCGCGCCATGGACGATCATCGCTACGATCGCGACTCCCGCGAACGGCTTGCATTTTGCTATTCACGGCTGGCCTGGTCGTTTGCCAGCCAAGGTCATGCGTGCGTCGTATCGACGGTTTCGCTCTTTCATTCCGTCCACGCCTTCAACCGCGAGCAAGGGGGGTGCTATCTGGAGGTCTTGCTTGACATCCAGCAAGGCATCCGGTCGCCCAAGGAAACGAATCATTTCGATGGGCCGCGCGTGGGCATGGAAATACCGGCTGAATTTCCTTGCGCTCCGCACCTGGTCTTCAAGAACGACATGCGCCCCGAAACCCTCGGCGAGATCTCTCTTCGCATCGCTGACGCATACGAGGCAGTCCATGCCCCCCTTTATCGCTGATCCATGCGCACAGCATGTTCCCGGCCGTGACGACTATCCGGCCTACGACGCAATGATCGCCTCGCCGGAGCTCCCATGCGGCGCGGCGTGGCTGGGCAGTTGCCTGCTGGAAGTTGGTATTCCCCTGTGGAAACCATGGGGAATTGACGACTCAACCCACTGGATGCATCTCGGTGGACGCCGATGGCAATATCAATTCCCAGGAAGCGCATGGTCGCGCCTCGTTCCGGGGCTCGTCCATGGCCGCACGTTCAATCTTCGCGGCAGACCGGTACCACAATTCACGCACGCATGGCCCGGACAACTTCCGATGCCAGAACGGCTGGTACTGTTCATCCGCGACCCGCGCGACGCACTCCATTCCGATTGGCGCCGAAGACTCCGACTCGGACACAACGAATCTCCTCATCTCCACGATTACCTCACCAGGCCCAGCCCAGGCATAGGCCTGCCTCCGCCGGAATGGCTTGCGCGCTTCATGTCAGCCTGGCACGTCGCTTCAAAATCGGTGCCGACGCTGGTCATCAGGTTCGAGGATGCAAAGGAACGGCCTCGCGAGACGCTGAATGCCACCCTGCACTTTCTGGGACTTCGCGTACCCGCCCGAGCGCTTGCAAATGCCGTGCGCGCATCGAGTCATTCGCGCATAGTAGAAGCCGAGCGGCAACTGCTGGCCGATGGAATCGTGCCCTTTGCATTGATCGGACCAGGTCGACCGCATGCCCATCGTTCGCTGCCCGGGGATGAACAGGTGCCGCTGGACCGCCACCTCGCAGAGGCAGCCGCGAACTATGCCTATCCCGCACCGCCAGTTGAAGCCGAGGCAAGGTGCACCCCGGGAGCTACCAACATCCTGCTTGCCAAACTTCTCCCTGGCAGCGCGCGACCAGACATTCTTGAACATTGTCTGCGGTCGCAAGAACCGGGATAGCCAGTCCGTCCGATGCCATGAGGTGACGCTGGACTGCGCCAAAGCACACTCCGCAATTTCATCAGGCGATGGCCGATCAGGCGCTCGATCCCGCTGCCGGCGTCACCCAGCACCGTCGCGTCCCTGCAGGAATCAGAACGGGATGTCGTCGTCCTCGAAACTGTCGTTGCGTGCCGGCGCCGCGGCCTGGCGCTGCGGTCCCGGCTGCGGGCCGCGCGGCGCACTGCGCTCGCTGCCGCGATCGCGGCTGTAATTGCCGCCACCTCCGCCGCCACCGGCTCCCTCGGCGCCGCCGCCGAGCATCTGCATTTCGTTGCCGATGATGTCGGTGCTGTATCGCTGCACACCTTCCTTGTCGGTGTACTTGTCGGTGCGGATCGAGCCCTCGATGTAGACCTGGCGGCCCTTCTTGAGGTATTCGCCGGCAATTTCGGCAAGGCGTCCGAACAACTTGACGCGGTGCCATTCCGTGCGCTCCTGCTGCTCGCCGGACTGCTTGTCCTTCCAGGATTCGGACGTCGCCACGCTGAGCGTGCATATCGCCGTGCCACCCGCGGTGTACTTGACCTCCGGGTCCGCACCGAGATTGCCCACCAGGATCACCTTGTTGACGCCCCTTGCCATTAGTCTTGCTCCTCTAGATCGATTTCTGCGGCCGAACCCCGCCAGCGTCCGTCGAACCAGTCTCAACGACCGCGACGGCGCCAGGCGCGCTGGTCGCCGCATGATACATGTCGAAGCGGGCGGAATCCCTTGGCGAAGGGTCGTAGCAGTGGCCGCTGCGGACATGGCCGGGTTACCGTGGCCATTGGTGGCTTTGCCGCCAGCGGCATCAAGCGGGTCGCCCCGACCGACGGATCAGGGCACGATCGGCGCCTGCATGGACCGGAGCATGGTGCACCGCGGCTGGCGTAACCGAGGCCACTTGCGGGCGCCAGGCGCGTTATTGTGGGCAAGGACAAGCTGGCGTCTGAATGGAAATCCGCGATAACCCGTTCTAATGCGCCAAACCCGCGACGTCCGCGAAGGCGTCGACCACCCGAGGAAAAGCCGTGTCGCGAACCTGGATTCGCTGGATCATCGTCGCTGTGCTCGTAGTGGCGGCTTTTGCCGTGTGGCGCAGCGGGCTCCTGGCCGAACTGAACCTGCAAGGCCTCAAGGCTCGCCAGGAATCACTGGCGACATGGGTTTCCGCAAACCACTGGATCGCGCTCGGCAGCTTCTTCGCGGTCTATGTGGCCGTGACCGGCCTGTCCCTGCCGGGCGCAGCGATCCTGACCCTCGCCGGCGGCGCCCTCTTCGGCCTCGTCGAGGGCACCGTGCTGATCTCCTTCGCCAGTTCGATCGGCGCGACCCTGGCCTTCCTGGTCTCGCGATTCGTCCTGCGCGACAGCCTGCGCAGCAAGTATGGCCAGCGCCTGAAATCCTTCGACGCGGGCATCGAACGTGATGGCGCCTACTACCTGTTTACCCTGCGCCTGGTGCCTGCGGTGCCATTCTTCCTGGTCAATCTGCTGGCCGGGCTGACGGCGCTGAAGACGCGGGTGTTCTATCTGGTCAGCCAGGCCGGCATGCTGCCCGGCACGATCGCCTACGTGTACGCCGGCACCCAACTGGCCCGGATCGACAGCCTCTCCGACATCCTCTCGCCCGGCCTGATCGGCGCCTTCGTGCTGCTCGGCATCCTGCCGCTGTTGATGCGCTGGCTGACGCGCTGGCTTGGTGCGCGCCGGGTCTATGCCGGTTTCCAGCGACCCAGGCGCTTCGATTTCAACCTGATCGTGATCGGCGCCGGCTCGGCCGGCCTGGTCTCCGCCTACATCGCCGCCGCGGTCAAGGCCAAGGTCGCCCTGATCGAGCGCCATCGCATGGGCGGTGACTGCCTGAATACCGGCTGCGTGCCGTCCAAGGCCCTGCTGCGCAGTGCCCGCCTGCTCGCCGATGCGCGCAACTCGGAGCGCTACGGCATCGCGAAAATGAGTGCCGAGGTCGATTTCGCCGAGGTCATGCAGCGCGTGCACGAAGTCATCGCCAAGGTCGCCCCGCACGACTCCGTGGAGCGCTATACCGGACTCGGCGTCGAGGTGATCCGCGGCAATGCACGCATCGTGTCGCCGTGGGAAGTCGAAGTCGACGGCCAGCGCCTGAGCGCGCGCAGCCTGATCATCGCGACCGGTGCGCAGGCCCGCGTGCCGGAGATCGAAGGACTCGACAGCGTGGACTACCGGACCTCCGACACGCTGTGGGAAATCCGCGAGTTGCCGAAGCGGCTGGTCGTGGTTGGTGGCGGTCCGATCGGCTGCGAACTGTCGCAGGCCTTCGCGCGCCTCGGCAGCCAGGTGATCCAGGTGCAGCGCGGGCCGCGCCTGCTGCCGCGCGAGGATGCCGATGCGGCCACGCTGGTCGAGGAACGCTTTGCCGAGGAAGGCATCCGCGTCGAAACCGACTGCGAGGCGGTGCGCGTCGAGCGCACCGCGGAGGGCGGACGCCTGCTGTGCCGCCAGCACGGCGAGGACGTCACCTTCGAATTCGATCGCCTGCTGCTCGCGCTCGGGCGCAAGCCCAATGTCGCCGGCTTCGGCCTCGAGGAGCTCGGCGTCGTCATCGAGAAACAGGGCACCGTGCAGGCCGATGCCCTGATGCGGACCAACTACCCGAACATCCTGGTCGCCGGTGACGTCGCCGGCCCTTACCAGTTCACCCACGTCGCCGCGCACCAGGCCTGGTATGCCTCGGTGAATGCCCTGCTCGCCCCGTTCTGGAGCTTCAAGGCCAATTACCGCGTGATCCCGTGGTCGACCTTCACCGACCCCGAAGTGGCGCGGGTCGGCCTCTCCGAAGACGAGGCGAAGGAAAAGGGCATCGAAGTCGAGGTGACGAAGTACGGCCTCGACGACCTCGATCGCGCAATCGCCGATTCCGCCGACCACGGCTTCGTCAAGGTGCTCACCGCTCCCGGCAAGGACGCCATCCTCGGCGCGACGATCGTCGGCGAGCACGCCGGCGATCTGCTCGCCGAGTTCGTGCTGGCGATGAAGCACGGTATCGGCCTGAACAAGCTGCTCGGCACGATCCACATCTACCCGACCATGAGCGAGGCGAACAAGTACGCGGCCGGGGCATGGAAGCGGGCCCATGCGCCAGAGGCAGCACTGCGCCTGGCCCGCCGCTTCTTCGCCTGGCGGCGGGGCTGAGCCAGTGCTGCGCATGTTCGTCCCCGCGTTGCCGTTGCATGGCCTGGCAACGGCGCCGGCCAGTGCGGCAACATTCGAACCATCGCATGCGGCCGGGATGGGCGACTTCCTTGTCGTGCGCGCCGCTGCACTGGGGTTGGATGCCACGCAGGTCCGCCGACTGCGCGATGGCGAGATGCCGATCGTGTTTGGCGAGTACGATTGGAGACTGAATCGGACCTCTTCGCTACGCCGACCCTGAAACCCCGTCACGGTGCACCACGCGGCATTCCGCAGTCCTCCCCGGCGCACACGAACCCTGCTGATCGGAACAACCATGACTGAAGCCACCACCCACGAGGACGTCCGCCACTACTACGGCGACGTGCTGCGATCGACCCGGGACCTGAAGACCGGCGCATGCTGTCCGACCGAATCGATGCCGGCCTGGTTGCGTCCCCTGCTGGCCGACATCCATCCCGAGATCACCGACCGTTTCTATGGCTGCGGGTCACCCTTGCCTCCGGCGGTCGAGGGCATGACTGTGCTCGACCTCGGCTGCGGAACGGGACGCGACGTCTACCTGCTCTCGCGCCTGGTCGGCGCCGAAGGCCAGGTCATCGGCGTCGACATGACGCCCGAGCAGCTCGCCGTGGCCGAGCGCCACCGTGACTGGCATGCGCAACGCTACGGCTATGCGGAATCCAATGTGCGCCTGGTCGAAGGCCAGATCGAACGTCTCGATGCCTGCGGAATCGCCGATGCCAGCGTCGACGTGGTCGTTTCCAACTGCGTGCTCAACCTCTCACCGCAGAAGGACAAGGTCTTCGCCGAGATCCTCCGCGTACTCAAGCCGGGCGGCGAACTGTATTTCTCGGACGTGTTTGCCGATCGCCGAATACCGGCTGCGCTGCGTGCCGATCCGGTCCTGCTTGGCGAATGCCTGTCGGGCGCCCTCTATATCGAGGACTTCCGGCGCATGCTCGGGCAACTCGGCTGCGCCGATGCGCGTTGCGTCAGCCAGGCACCGATTCCGTTGCTCGACCCGGCGATCGAGGCGCGCATCGGCATGGTCGGGTTCCGGTCCATGACGATGCGCGCGTTCAGGCTCGATCTCGAGGACCGCTGCGAGGACTACGGCCAGATAGCGACCTACCGAGGCAGCGCACCCACGCTGCCCCATGCCTTCCTGCTCGACGATCACCATCGCTTCGAAACCGGCAGGCCCATGCGGGTCTGCGGCAATACATTCGATATGCTGGCGAGCTCGCGTTTTGCCCGGCATTTCGACCTGCACGGCGACAAGCGCAACCACTTCGGTCTGTTCGATTGCGCGTCCGCCGCCGCGGGCACAGATGTCACCAACGGCAGTTGCTGCTGAATCCCGATGCCGAGCGATGTCGCCATCGTCATTCCGAGCGGACCCGGCGAACGCGCCTGGCTCTCGCTATTGCCCTCGCTCCAACCCGCTTCGGCTTGCGCGATCCGCCTGGTCCTGGCCGACGGTGATGTCTGCGCGGTCGAACGCCCGCCGGCGAATCTGCAGGTAATGCACGCTCGCGCCGGACGGGCGCGCCAGCAGAACGCCGGCGCCGCGGCTTCGAATGCCCGCTGGCTCTGGTTCCTGCATTCCGATTCGCAGGTGACTGCGGCGACCCTCGACGCGATGCAGCGCTTCGTCGACGCCGATGAGGAAGCGATTGGATACTTCCGCCTGCGTTTCCTCGACGATGGTCCGCGCTGGACCGTCATCAATGCCTGGGGCGCACGCTTCCGTAGCGATGTGCTGGGCCTGCCGTTCGGCGACCAGGGCCTGCTCATGCCGCGACGCATCTTCGACGCGCTCGGCGGTTTCGACGAACGCGTCGAGGCCGGCGAGGACCACGACCTGGTCTGGGCGGCTCGCGCCCGCGGCATTGCGCTGCGTTCGCTGGCGGCACCGATCTTCACGAGCGCCCGCAAGTACGCGAACCAGGGCTGGTGGCGGACGACATTCCGCCACCTGACCATGACCCGCGATCAGGCCAACCGGTTCTCGCGTCGGCATCGTTCGGTCGAATCGACTTGAGCTGCGCCGTCGCCATCTTCGTCAAGACCCCGAGCCATTCCCCGGTCAAGAGCCGGCTCTGGCCCGCAATCGGTCGCGCCCATGCCGAACGACTGCATCGGGCCTGTGCCGCGGCCGTGGCCTCGGTGGTCGTACGCGCAAGTGGCGACGAAGCGATCGTTGGCTACTGGGCTACCGCCGAAGCCGTTGCCCAGGTCGCCGCGGACTGGCCCGGTCTCGCCCATGTCGACCAGGGCGAAGGCGGTCTCGGCCTGCGCATGGCGACGGTCTATCGCACCCTGCAGGCACGCCACGGCGCCGCGATCCTGATCGGCGCGGACGCGCCGCAAATCGAATCGATGCTGCTGGGTCGCGCCGCCGATTGGCTGCGCTCGTCCGAAGCCCGGCTCGTGATCGGACCCGCGGAGGACGGCGGGTTCTGGGTGTTTGGCGGCAACCGCCGGTTGCCGGAATCGGCCTGGACCAGCGTCGACTACAGCACGCCGTCCACGGCCAGGGGCTTCGTCGCCGCCATGCATGGGCATGGCGACTGGCGCACGCTCGACACGCTGCGTGATATCGACACGGCGGCGGACCTCATTCCGGTCAGGCGGCGGCTGGCGACGCTCGCTGAGCCGACGGCGGAACAGGCGGCGCTGATCCCGCTGCTCGGCGAACTGGCCGCGGGTGCGGAGATCTGCGCATGAGCGGATGGTTGCTCGGGCACGCAGCCATGATCCGTTTCATCCTGGTGGGCGGCGTGCTGGTCGCCCTGCTGCTCGCCCAACGCCTGTGGCCCCGTCGCGGCGAGGTGTCCACGCGATGGCGCCGTGCGCGAAACATCAGCATGAGCCTGATTGCGGCGGGCGTGATCTACCTGGTACTGCCGCTGACCGCGGTGAGCTTTGCCGCGGCCGTCGAAGAGCGCCAGATCGGTTTGTTCAATTTCGTTCGCTGGCCTTACCCGGTGGAACTCGTGGCCGGTATCGTCGCACTCGACCTGGCCATCTACTGGCAGCACCGCTGGATGCACCGCGTGCCGTGGCTGTGGCGCTTACACCGCGTGCATCACAGCGACATCCAGTTCGAGGTCACGCTTGGACTGCGCTTCCACCCGCTCGAGATCATCCTTTCCCTGCTCTACAAGTTCCTCGTCATCGCCCTGCTCGGTGCCGCACCGCTCACGGTGCTGGCCTATGAAGTCCTGCTCGCCGTGTTCTCGTTGTTCTCTCACGCCGACATCGCGCTACCGGGCGGCTGGGACCGGCGCCTGCGGCTGCTCGTCATTACCCCCGACTGGCATCGCGTCCATCACTCTGTGCACCGCGAGGAAACCGACAGCAACTACGGCAATTTTCTCAGCCTCTGGGACCGCTGCTTCGGCTCGCGCATCGAGCAACCACGCGACGGACACCGGCCGATGCTGATCGGCCTCGATTCGTTTCGCGACGAGGCATTGCAGACCCTGCCCGCCCTGCTCATGAATCCAGTCGCGAGAGAACGCGACCCCACCGTACGATGAAGATCCGCACCCATGCGCAATACCTGGCCAAGACTCGAACACAGTGACTTCCCGGCGATCGAACGAGCTCGGGTCACGACCCTGCAGCTCAACCTCGGTTACCGCTGCAATCTCAGCTGCATCCATTGCCACGTCAATGCCGGGCCGCGGCGCACCGAAACGATGGATCGCGAAACGATGCAACTGGCCCTCGAGGTCGGCCGCAAACTCGGTGTGAAAACGCTCGACATGACCGGTGGCTCGCCCGAAATGAACCCCGATTTCCGCTGGCTGGTCGAACAGGCCAGGGCCACCGGCCTGCATGTCATGGACCGGCTCAATCCGACCATCATGGAAGAACCCGGCTACGAATGGGTCGGCGAATTCCTCGCCGAACACCGCGTCGAGGCGGTCGCTTCCCTGCCCTGCTACAGCCAGGAGAACGTCGACGAGCAGCGCGGTGATGGCGTCTTTGAAAGTTCCATACGCGCGCTCAGGCGCCTGAACGATCTCGGCTATGCCCAGCCCGGCAGCGAGCTCGTGCTCAACCTCGTCTACAACCCGAACGGCGCCTTCCTTCCACCGGCCCAGGCAAAGCTCGAAACCGACTATCGACGCCTGCTCGGCGACAATTTCGGCATCACGTTCAATCATTTGTACGCGCTGGCCAACATGCCGATCCAGCGCTTCGGTTCGTGGCTGCTGTCTAAGGGCCAGTTCGAACCCTACATGCAGACCCTTCGCAACGCGCATCAGGACAGCAACCTCGATTCGGTCATGTGCCGTTCGACCCTCAGCGTCGGCTACGACGGCTCGCTGTTCGACTGCGATTTCAACCAGATGCTCAAGCTGCCGCTGGCCGGTCGCAAATCACACACGCATCTGCGCGACCTGCTCCAGCACGACCTGCCGAGCCGGATCGGTGTCGCCGGCCATTGTTTTGGCTGCACGGCGGGCCAGGGGTCCAGTTGTGGCGGCGCGCTGACCTGATCCGGCGTGGTCGACGTCCGGCGGTCGCAAGGCTACATTGTCCGTTGCATGAGCGCCGATTCGATGCCGACCACCGGGAACACGACCGCGTCCAGCGCCGTTGCGACGGCGGGAGGCCAGCGCGCGGTGATCGAAGCCGCCATGCGCGCGATCGACGGCGGCACGGCCGCCACCCTGGCCCTGGTGCTCGAAACCTCGGGGTCGACCTACGTGTGCGCCGGCGCCATCGCCCTGTTCGATCGGCACCGGCAAACGGGCTGGCTCAGCGGCGGCTGCCTCGAACCCGAAATCGCCCGCCGCGCGGCGCACGCTGCGGCCGAACGCACGATCGCATGGTTGGAGGTCGATACGCGCGACGATGAAGCACTGTTCGGCGGTTCGGCCATGGGCTGTCGCGGCCGTCTTCGTCTGGCCCTGCTGCCCCTCGATTCGTTGCCGGGCTGGGACACCCTGGCTCGCCTCTGGCTCGACTGCCGCGGGGCCATACAACTGGATCTGACGTCCGCTGGCGCTATTGCCTGCCGCGTCGGCGAGGTTGAGGAATCCTGGCAGCTCAGCGCCGGTTTGCCGGAATGGAGCGCCGGGCCCGATCAGTGCGGGCACTGGCAGGTGAGTATCGAGGCACCGGCAACGGTGGTCATGTTCGGCGCCGGGCCCGAAGCGCCGATACTGCTGCCGCTGCTGCGATCCATGGGCTGGCTGACAGCGACCGTTGAATGCCGGCAACGCTGGCTCGATGCAGCCAGGCTCGCCGACGTGCTGCACCAGGATGCCCCGGCGCGCATCG
This sequence comes from Dokdonella immobilis, assembly GCF_900115085.1. Lineage (GTDB taxonomy): Bacteria > Pseudomonadota > Gammaproteobacteria > Xanthomonadales > Rhodanobacteraceae > Dokdonella > Dokdonella immobilis. The sequence continues at coordinate 198,217 of NZ_FOVF01000001.1, forward strand.
TCGATTCAGGCCGATTCCGCGAGCCCTTCGCAGCACTGATCATGCACCACAATTTCGAACTCGACCTCGAAACGCTGCTGGCCCTGAGCGCGAGGCCGCCGCCGTTCATCGGCCTGCTCGGACCAAACCGGCGTCGCGATGATCTGTTCAAGCTGCTTCCCGACGCCGCGCGCGAACGCCTGCGGCCGCACCTGCACTCACCCGTCGGCATCGATCTCGGCGGCCGCGGCCCCGAAGCGATCGCCATCAGCATCGCCGCCCAGTTGCAGTCGAAGTGGCACCGGCGCTAGCCCGGCTATACTTGCATCCTACGCATTCGGAAATCCGCACTTGAGTTCAGTATCCAACCCAGCCAGGCCTGGCATGCACAGCCTTGCCGATGTGCAGGCCCTCGCTGCCCCCGGCATGGCCGCCGTCAATGCCCTGATCCGCTCGCGCCTGGCATCGGATGTCGTCCTCATCAACCAGATTTCCGAACACATCATCAGCAGCGGCGGCAAGCGTCTGCGTCCGATGCTGCATCTGCTCGCCGCCCGTGCCGCCGGCTACCGGGGTGATGACCACGTGCCGCTGGCCGCACTGATCGAGTTCATCCACACCTCGACCCTGCTGCACGACGACGTCGTCGACGAATCCGACCTGCGCCGCGGCCGCAAGACCGCCAACGCCCTGTGGGGCAACGCGGCCAGCGTGCTGGTCGGCGATTTCCTCTATTCGCGCTCGTTCCAGATGATGGTCGAGCTCGACAGCATGCGCATCATGCGCATCCTCGCCGACACGACCAACCGCATCGCCGAAGGCGAAGTGCTTCAGCTGCTCAACATCGGCAATGCCGATACGAGCGAGCAGGCCTACCTCGACGTCATCGAACGCAAGACCGCCGTGCTGTTTTCCGCGGCCACCCGGCTCGGCGCGGTCCTCGCCGGCCTGCCATCCGACCAGGAAGAAGCCCTGGCCCGCTACGGCCTCGACCTCGGCTACGCCTTCCAGATTGCCGATGACGTGCTCGATTACGTTTCCGACGCCGAAACCCTTGGCAAGAACATCGGCGACGACCTCGCCGAGGGCAAGCCGACCCTGCCGGTCATCCACGCGATCGCCTACGGAACCCCCGAGCAAGCCGCCAGCCTGCGTCGCGCGATCGAATCGGGCGGACTCGACTCGCTCGACAACATCGTCGCGGCAATCCGCGACACCGGCGCCCTCGAACACGCACGCGCCCGTGCCGAACAGTATGCGCGATCGGCACAGTCGGCCTTGTCGGTGTTGCCCGCCTCGAACGCACGCGATGCACTGGCGGTGCTGGCCGATTACTCGGTGAATCGGGCTTCCTGATCCGGGTTTTCCGCGCCCGACTCGGCTAGCGTGAGGCGTTCGTCGCCGCCGCTGACTCAATAGCGACTTGCGATCGCGACTGGTGGCACGATCAGGATCGGTCGCGCCGATGCGCGGCGCCATTCTCTCAAGTAGCACTTGATGGGCCAGACTCTCTCCTCGACGACGATCCAGACTTTTTCAATTTTCTTCTTTCATCGCTTCGTGGCGCATTTCTGGCGCGAGAGCAGAGTTTTCACTCGCCCGCGGCGAGCAAGTCACTTCGCTTGCACTGCAGGAGCGCCTTCAGGCGCGATGCTCCTTCCGCCCGATTCGAACTTGTTCGCCGTCGTCTCTGCCCTTAGACAGGTTCAGGACTGGCCGGACTTCGTCCGGGCGGCGGCCCAGTGACTGTGCTTTTCGCTCTGTTCGACATCGCTTCGCGGCGCATTCGTGGAGTTAAGAGCAAAGCTTTCACTCGCCTTCGGCGAGCGAGTCACTTTTCTTTGCGTGCTCAAAGAAAAGTAACCAAAAGAAAGAGCACCCCAATGCAGCGGTCTCCGGGCATCCTGCCCTCCGACTTCGCGCAGCGGCTCCGGGGTTGGCTGACAGTCCATCCCTGGACTGGCAGCCAACTGGCTCGCCTCCCTGCGAGCCACCCTTCGGGCCTTCTCTCCGCCGCTGCGCCACTGCATAGGGGCCCCATTCACTGCGCCTCCTGCGCAGCCAAGACGAAGCAGATTCCCGCGAGCCTGCGGATGCGGCTTCGTCTCTGCGCTTGAACTTCCTTCTCCCGCCGTGCGAGAGACCAAACGGCAGGACTGCCGTTTTGCGCAGCGAATGCTGCCCGCAGGGCGAGCGCCATGGATGGTGCGAGTTCAGGTGCCGAGGGCGGATGAGGGGCTCTGGCTATTGGCTCTGGCTCTGGCTCTGGCTCTGGCTATTGGCTCTGGCTATTGGCTCTGGCTATTGGCTCTGGCTATTGGCTCTGGCTATTGGCTCTGGCTCTGGCTCTGGCTGTTGCTTCTGCTTGGGCGCGCAGGATGCGCGCTACCCGGGCCCCGTAAGCGGTGGCGGCCGGGCGAAGGAAAGGCCCGCAGGGTGGGCGCGAGGGATTGCGCCCAGTTCGCTGCCAGCACACGGAGGTGCTGTCAGCGAACCCCCGTAGCCCGGCCGCGAAGTCGCAGGGCAGGATGCCCGGAGACCACCGCTTTGGGGTGGCCTTCTCTTTGGTTACTTTCTCTTGGCCACGCAAGAGAAAGTGACTCGCTCGCCGCAGGCGAGTGAAAGCTTTGCTTTGAATCCAGGATTGCGCCGCGAAGCGATGCCCAACAGCGCGGACAGCAAAGTCACTGGATTCCTGCCGGCATAGGGACAACGGCGTGGATGTTCGAATCGTGCGGAAAGGCATCGCGCCTAAAGACGCTCCTACAGTGGAAACGGGGTGACTCGCTCGCCGCGGGCGAGTGAAAGCTCTGCATTGGATTCAGGCATGCACCGCGAAGTGATCTCAAACATCCCGAAGAGCCAAGTTGCTGGGTCCCTGCCTGCGCAGGGACGACGGTTCGATGCCGGTCGAAAGCATCGCGCCTGAAGGCACTCCTACGGTGGAAACGGAGCGACTGGAAGCGAAGTAACTCGCTCGCCGCGGGCGAGTGAAAACCATCGATCGCATGCACGCCCCGCGATGCGAGAGACATGAAAGCAAAGGGCCAGGAATGCAGTCACCGCCCTCACCGCAGCAACCGTCAAGACCCGACTCGCGCGAACTCAGCCGTCACCCAGACGCTCCATCCGATAAGTCCCGTCCAGCACCCGCCCGACCCAATCCTGCCGCGCCAGATACCAGTCCACCGTCCGCGCCAGCCCCGACTCGAAGGTCTCGGTCGGCCGCCAGCCGAGTTCCCGCCGGATCTTCGAGGCATCGATCGCATAGCGGCGATCATGGCCCGGACGGTCCTTGACGTAGTTGATCAGCGACTCGCGCCTGCGTCCGTGAGCCAGCGGCTGGCGCTCGTCGAGCAGGGCGCAGACGGTCTTCACGACATGGATGTTCTCGCGCTCGGCATCGCCGCCGACGTTGTAGACCTCGCCGACCCGGCCGATCTCGAGGACGCGCAGGATCGCGGCGCAATGATCCCTGACATAGAGCCAGTCGCGCACGTTGCGGCCATCCCCGTAGACCGGCAGAGGTTCGCCGGCGAGCGCCTTCTGGATCATCAACGGGATGAGCTTTTCGGGAAACTGGAACGGGCCGTAGTTGTTCGAGCAGTTGGTGGTCAGTACCGGCAGGCCATAGGTGTGGTGGAAGGCGCGCACCAGATGGTCGGACGACGCCTTGGATGCCGAGTACGGCGAGTTTGGCTGGTACGGCGACTCCTCGGTGAATCGGCCGACCGGGCCGAGCGATCCGTAGACCTCGTCGGTCGACACGTGCAGGAAGCGGAACGCATCCTGGCGATCGAGCGGCAGGGAGCGCCAGTAGGCCAGCGCGCACTCGAGCAGATTGAGCGTACCGACGACATTGGTCTGCACGAACGCCGCCGGTCCGTCGATCGAACGATCGACATGCGACTCGGCGGCGAAATTGACGATCCCGGTCGGCTTGTATTCCCCGAGCAGGGCCTGCACCCGCTCTCGATCCCCGATATCGCCCTGCTCAAACGCATAGTCCGCGTGATGGGCTACATCGGCCAGCGTGTCAGGGTTTCCGGCATAAGTCAGCGCATCGAGGTTGACGACGCGGTAGCCGCCGAGGGCCAGCAGATCGAGCACGAAATTGCCGCCAATGAATCCGGCGCCGCCGGTGACGAGAAGGGTCTTCATGGGATCCTGGGGTCCTTGCGAGGTGGATTTGCCGGTCAATTGCCGCCATGCCGCGCCATGCTAGCGTGCGCCGATTTCAGGCGCGAGCCTACTCGCCCTCGCCCGTGCGCAGCGCGTAGAACTCGGCGACGAACGCATCGAGGCGCGAAGCGGCGATCGCTGCACGCAAGCCGGCCATCAACTGCTGGTAGTGATGCAGGTTGTGGATCGTCGCAAGCTGGCTGCCGAGGATTTCGCCGCAGCGGTCCAGATGACGCAGATAGGCACGACTGAAGCCGCTGCGGCATGCATAGCACGCGCAGCCTTCCTCGATCACCCGCGTATCGCGGGCGAACTTCGCGTTGCGGATACGCAATGTACCATGCCGCGTGAACAGGAAGCCGTTGCGCGCATTGCGCGTCGGCATCACGCAGTCGAACATGTCGACGCCGCGACGCACCGCCTCGACGATGTCCTCGGGCCGACCGACCCCCATCAGGTAGCGCGGACGATCCTTCGGCAGAAACGGCTCGACGAGTTCGAGCGTTGCGTTGCGCTCATCCTCCGGCTCGCCGACGGCGAGACCACCGATGGCGTAGCCGTCGAAACCGATTTCGATCAGGCCTTGCGCCGAACGCTTGCGCAAATCCGGGTAGACCGAGCCCTGGACGATGCCGAACAGCGCGTTCGGATTGCCGAGCGCATCGAAATGCTGGCGCGAGCGCAGGGCCCAGCGCAGGCTCAGTTCCATTGACGTGCGAGCCACGGGCTCGGTGGCCGGATACGGCGTGCACTCATCGAAAATCATGGCGATGTCGGAATCGAGCACGCGCTGGATGCGCATCGATTCTTCGGGGCTCAGGAACACCTTCGAGCCGTCTACCGGTGACGCGAAAGTCACGCCCTCCTCCGTGATCTTGCGCTTGTGTGCGAGCGAGAACACCTGGAAACCGCCGGAGTCGGTCAGGATCGGCCTGTTCCATCCGATGAACCGGTGCAGGCCGCCAAAGTCGCCGATGACATCGAGCCCCGGACGCAGGAAAAGATGAAAGGTGTTGCCGAGGATGATTTCGGCGCCGATCTCCTCGACGTCGCGCGGTGTCATCGCCTTGACCGTGCCATAGGTGCCAACCGGCATGAAAGCCGGGGTCTCGATCGTGCCGCGCGCGAAGGTCAGGCGGCCGCGGCGGGCGTTGGCATCGGTGGCGAGGAGTTCGAAGTGCATGGATCGGGAATGGGGAATAGAGAGTAGGGAATGGTCAAAAAAAAGCGCAGCCTGTGTGCCTTCTAGGAATTGGAACTGGCTGAGGGCGGTCTGCGCTTGACCGATTCCCCATTCTCCATTCCCGATTCCCGGCAGTCAGGCCAGATCAACATCGCGTCACCATAGGAAAAGAACCGGTAGCGCTGTTCGACCGCGTGCCGGTAGGCATCGAGGATCAACTCGCGGCCGGCCAGCGCGGAGACCAGCATCAGCAGGGTCGATTCAGGCAGGTGGAAATTGGTCAGCAGGCCATCGATGCTGGTGAACCGATAGCCGGGGAAGATGAAGATCTGCGTTTCTCCCGCGAACGGCTCGAGCACGCCGTTGCGACTCGCACTTTCGAGGGCCCGGACCACGGTCGTGCCGACCGCGATGACCCGGCCACCGCGGGCCCGGGTCCGATGGATCCTGTCGACCAGTTCGGCGCCAACGTTGAGCCACTCGCGGTGCATGACGTGGTCTTCGACACGCTCGGCCCGCATCGGCTGGAAGGTGCCCGCGCCGACGTGCAGGGTGACGTGTCCGGACTCGATTCCGCGCTCGGCCAGCGTGGCGAGCAGGGACTGGTCGAAATGCAGCCCTGCGGTCGGTGCCGCCACGGCGCCTGGTTCGCGTGCGAAGACGGTCTGGTAGCGCTCGCCGTCGACGGCATCGGCCTCGCGATCGATGTACGGTGGCAGCGGCATGCGCCCGAGCCGCAGCAGGAGCTTTTCGAGCGGCTCCGCCGCCTCGAAGCGCAGGCGGAAGAATTCGCCGTCGCGGCCGAGTACGCGTACCAGCGAGCCGTCGGCCAGTTCGATCGCACTGCCCTCCTTGGGCTTCTTGCTGACGCCGAGCTGCGCGGTCGCCTCGTGGCGGCCGGTCACGCGCTCGATCAGGATTTCCACTGCTCCGCCGGAGGACTTGCGTCCGAACAGGCGCGCCGGCAGGACGCGGGTATCGTTGAAGACGAGCAGGTCGCCGGCGCGCAGCAGGTCTGGCAATTCCCTGAACTGGCGATCCAACAGGGACTTTCGGTCGACATCGAGAACCAGCAGGCGGCTGGACGAGCGCTCGGCCAGCGGCGCTTGCGCGATCAGTTCGGGCGGCAGGTCAAAATGGAAATCGGACTTCTTCAATGGAACGATCATGTGCCAAATCGGTCGCGCATTGTAGGCGGACCCGGGCCATTTCTCACGAATGCGGAGTCGAAGGACTCGGCGTCGCTGTCACTTGGCCGTTTCTAGGGAGGGTCTGATCAAGTAGCAAAGTCGTCATGGCGTTCAGAAGGTTTTTCACATGTACCGCGTGGCGAAGTGAAGGCTGGTTGCCTTGACGAGGCGCGCGGTACATGTGGGGAGCCTTCTGGACGCCACCTTTTCAGTATCCAGTCAGTCAGTTAGGCGACGTGACGACTTTGCTACTTGATCAGACCCTCCCTAGAGCCAGCCTTTCTGCCGTGCCATTCGATACGCTTCGATGCGATTGCTGACACCGAGCTTGCCGATCGCCTCGGACAGGTAATTGCGCACGGTACCGTGCGACAGGTTGAGTTTCGCGGCGATGTCTCCCGCCGCCATACCCTCGCCGGCGAAGCGCAGGACCTGGCGCTCACGCTCGTTCAGCGGGTCCGCCTCGGACCAGGCATCGACGGCCAATTGCGGATCGATGGAACGTCCGCCGCGGTGGATCTTGCGCAGGGCCTCGGCGAGGTTCTCCGCGGGCGCATCCTTGAGCAGGTAGCCGACCACGCCGGCATCGAGCGCGCGACGCAGGAAGCCCGGTCGGGCGAAGGTGGTCACGATGACAACCCGGGTCGGCAATTCGTGTCGCTGTATGCGCTGGGCCAGTTCGAGCCCGGTCAGCCCGGGCATCTCGATATCGGTGACCAGCACATCCGGCTTGAGCCGTTGCAGTTCGCGCCAGGCACTCTCGCCATCGGCGGCTGCGCCGACTACCTCGATGTCGGACTCCAGTCCGAGCAGGGCCGAGAGCGCTCCTCGCACCATGGCCTGGTCTTCGGCGAGCAGCACGCGAATCATGGCAGGGCGGGTTCCGCGATCAAGGTCTGGTCACGCTAGCATTCCTTTCCGGTCATGCCCATGGTGCTTCATGGCCGGCCCATGGATTGCGGCGCATCCGCCCCCTTCTCGCCCACCCTGGCAAGGTCGAGGGGCAAGTCGATGGCGATGCGGGTGCCGCGGCCGAGTTCGGATTCAATACCCAGCCTGCCGCCGATTGCCTCGACCCGCTCGCGCATGCCGCGCAGGCCGTTGCCGACGACGATCGCGTTGCCGTTGCCGTCATCCCTGATGCTGAGGCGCGCGCAGCCATTCTTCGCTTCAAGGGCGGCGTTCGCATGGCGCGCCCGCGCGTGTCGTTGGATGTTGGTGGCCGCCTCGCGCAAGACCAGGGCCAACACAGTCTCCTGTTCGGTCTGCAAATCGACCTCGCCGACCGCGTAGCTGAACTGGACACCGTCGGACTCCAGCATCTGGCGAGCGGACGCCAGCTCGGCGGCGAGTCCGGCGGCACGAATGCCAGTGACCGCGCGACGTACCTGCGACAAGGCTTCCCGGGCAACCCGGGTCACTTCGTCGATTTCCCGATGCGCCGCCACGGTATCGCGCTTGAGCAGCTTGCCCGCCAGTTCGGACTTGAGCGCTATCAGGGACAATGTGTGCCCCAGCAGATCGTGCAGATCCCGGCCGATGCGCTCGCGTTCGGCCAGCGCCGCGAGGCGCCCGATTTCGTCGTGCGAGAGCTTCAGGGCTACGCGCTTGCGCGAGTTCTCAAGCTGGAAGTGATTGGCGAAGAAGACGGCTATTGCGATCAGGGACGTCAGGACGAAGATGAACAGCGGGATCCGGAGTACGAGGATTTCGACCAGGAAAGCGGACAGCATCGCGATGACCCAGGTCAGGCGACGCCACAGGTCCATATCCAGGAAAGCCGCGAACGCGATGGCGTAGATCAGATAGGTATTCGCGAACGCATTGGTCGGCAGCAGGATCAGGCAGAGTGAGGCGATCGCCAGCATGCACAGGACTGCGCGAATACCGCGACTGCGGTAGCTGAGGAAGTACAGCGGCAGGAAAACCGCGATCGACACGAGCGTCGGACCGAGCAGACCATACGGCACGTCCCGATAGCCCTGGCCGATGACGTTCGGAAACAGGCTCGGAAAGAACAGGAACGCCAGATAACCGAGAAACAGAAACGGCATCCAGCCCAGTTCGAGTTCCTCGGGCACCAGGCGACCACGCCAATGCAGCAATGTTTTCCGGATGAAGTGCTTCATCGTAGTTGCTCCGTTCCCGCCCTTTTCCCACATCGATCCCAGCCCCGCGCGGTGCGCCCTGGATCGGCCTTCCCGCATTCACCCAGGGCCGACCTGCTCGGCATTGGCCAGTTGCCTGCGTGCGAGCAGGAAGCAGCCCAGTGTAGTCGCGAGCAACACGGCGACGTGCCCTGGAACACCGCCGCTGTCCTCCTGGCCGAGCACGGCGAGCGAAATCCTGCCCAGGTGATAGGACGGCCAGACCGGGGCGAAACGGCCAATGGCGTCGGGCAGGACCGACAACGGCATCCACAGGCCCGAAAGGAAGGACATCGGCAGGTAGACCAGATTGACGATCGCCGGTGCGGCCTGCCCACTGACCAGCGTTCCGATGCAAAGCCCGATCGCGGCGAACGGGACAACGCCAAGGACATTGACGGCAAAGAGCAGCAACCATTGCGCTGGATCGAGAAGGACCCCGGCAAGGGTTGCGGCGAGGGTCGCCAGGATCAGCGAGATGATCGTGGCGAAGATCATGGCCATGGCCAGCTTGGCGAACAGCAATGCTCCCGGGGGCATCGGCAAGGCGCGCTTGAGGGTCAGGAAGCCGCGTTCGCGTTCGATTGCGATGGTCACGCCGAAACCGAACAAGGCAACGCCCATGACGCCGAAGATGCCATAGGTGGCGAGCAGATAGGCTTGCAGTTCTCCACCGCCACGCCGGGCGCCGAGAACGACGCCGAACAGCAGGTAGAACATCGCCGGAAAGAGCAGGCTCGGCAAGACGAAAGAGTGCGTGCGCAGCAGGCGCAGGAATTCGTACTTCCCTTCCAGAGCGTAGCAACGAAGCAAACGCGCCGTGGGAAACTTGCCGGTACTCATCATGCAGCCTCGCGGGTCAGCTCGATGAATGCCTCGGCCAGTCCGGCGCGCTGGACTTCGAGTTCACCGAGCTCGGCGTCCTCGGCCAGCAGGCGGCGTACCACGCCTTCGGCGCTGTCCACCACGATCTGCAATCGTCCGCTTTCGAGGCTGGCATGACGCACCTCCGGCCAGGCGGCAACGTGCTCAGCTGAAAGGTGCGAGATGCATCGGATACGTCGCTGCGCAACATGCGCGCGGATCTCGCCGACGCTGCCGAAAGCGACTACTCGCCCCCGATTGAGCACGACCACGCGGTCGGCCAGGGCTTCGGCTTCCTCGAGGTAATGGGTGGTCAGCATGACCGCGCACCCCTGCTCGACCCGCGTGCGGATCGCTCGCCACAGACCTTGCCTGGACTCGATGTCGAGCCCCGTGGTCGGCTCGTCGAGGAACAGGACCCGTGGCCGACCGCAGATGGCGAGGGCAAACTGGACGCGGCGTTGCTGGCCGCCGGAGAGTCTGCCGTAGCGACGATCAAGCAAGCCTTCAAGACCGGCCGTGGATGCACATTCGGCCATGCTGCAAGGATCGGCGTAGTAGCTTCGGGTCACCTCGAGCAGTTCGCCGACCTTGCTCGCATCCGGGATGCCTGCTGACTGCAGCATGACACCGCTGCGGCGGCGCGAGGAAAGCGCGTGCGGCGACCGACCGAACAGCGTCGCGACTCCGCTGTCGGCCTGAAGCAAGCCCAGCAACAGGCCGACGGCCGTTGATTTCCCGGCGCCATTGGGACCCAGCAGCGCGGTCAGTTCACCAGCACGCAGGACCAGGTCCACCCCGTCCAGCGCGGTCTGCCGACCGTAGCGCTTGCCGACCCCGCGAAGCTCCGCGGTGACCGCGGCGTGGCTGATGTTCATGGCAGTTCTCCTGAAGGATGGGCGCCAGGCCAGGGTGCCGCTTCGGCAGCAAAACCGGCAGTCGCAAGCATCAACCGGCTGCCGTGACACGCGTCATGCCGAGAACTTCCAATCAGTGAAACAGACCTGACCCGGTGCGCCCTGTGCTGCGCCCCGGTCCGCCGTCACGGGGTACCGGGTGCACGCCTGGCGTGATAGACTATGCGGACCCATTTTTCTTAGTTAATCAATAGCTAAGCTGCAATGCCCGCGACGTTTCCCGGCGCGGGCTTTGTGCTTTGCAGGAGACCGAAATGAATGCGTTCTTGGTGAAATTGCACGAAATGCGCGCCGCCGGTGGAGCGGCGCGGACTACGGGCCTCAGCGACGCGGCGCTCGAGGGTCTGGTCGGCAGCTATCCCGAACTGGCCGAAGCGATCGATGCCGCCTACGCGGCCTTCCTGGCCTTGCGTTCGAGCAGCGCGGACCTGCTCAAGCTCGACGAGGATGCCCAGATCCATGCGATCCAGGCCGATTACGTCAATTTCTATCCGGAAGACGGCGTCAATCCCTACGTCGCCCTGACCGCTCGCGGCCCGTGGATCATCACCCTGAAGGGCGCCGTGATCCACGACTCGGGCGGCTACGGCATGCTCGGATTCGGCCATGCGCCCAAGGCCGTGCTCGAAGTGCTGTCGCGGGCCCAGGTCATGGCCAACGTGATGACCCCCAACCTGGCCCAACTGCACATGGCCAAGGCGCTCAAGCGCGAGATCGGGCACAGCCGCGGCGGTTCGCCCTACGCCCGCTTTCTTTGCCTGAACTCCGGTTCCGAATCGGTCTCGCTGGCCGGTCGCATCGCCGACGTCAACGCCAAGCTGCTGACCGATGCCGGTGCGCGCCATGCAGGTCGCGAAATCAAGCGGCTCGCGGTCAAGGGCGCGTTCCATGGGCGTACCGATCGCCCCGCCCTGTATTCGGATTCCTCGCGCAAGGTCTACCAGCAGAACCTGGCCAGCTACCGCAATGAGCGCAGTGTGCTGACCGTCGAAGCCTACGACGTCGCCCAGCTGCGCAAGACCTTTGCCGACGCCGATGCGAATGGATGGTTCATTGAAGCCATGTTCCTCGAGCCGGTCATGGGCGAGGGCGACCCGGGACGCGCGGTCACGGTCGAGTTCTACAAGGCCGCTCGAGAGCTGACCAGGGCACACGGCAGCCTGCTCCTGGTCGATTCGATCCAGGCCGGACTGCGCGCCCACGGCGTGCTCTCAATCGTCGACTACCCGGGCTTCGAGGACGTCGAGGCGCCGGACATGGAGACCTATTCGAAGGCTCTCAACGCCGGTCAGTTCCCGTTGTCGGTGCTCGCCGTCAGCGAACGTGCCGCCGATCTTTACAAGCGCGGCATCTACGGCAACACGATGACCAGCAATCCGCGCGCGCTCGAGGTCGCCTGTGTCGTACTCGACATGCTGACCCCGGAAATCCGCGAGAACATCCGCATCCGCGGACGCCAGTTCATCGAAAAGCTCGAGGCGCTCAAGTCCGAACTGCCGGGCTACATCACCAAGGTCCAGGGCACCGGACTGCTGTTCTCGTGCGAACTCGCGCCGGAGTTCAAGTGCTATGGCGCCGGCAGTACCGAGGAGTGGATGCGCGAGCACGGTTTCGGCGTCATCCATGGCGGCACCAATTCGCTGCGCTTCACGCCGCATTTCGCGACTACCGAGGCTGAGGTCGACCTGCTCGTCAGCGGCGTCCGCCAGGCCCTGCTCGAGGGACCGCGCCGCAAGGGCGCAGAAGCCCAGGCCGCCTAGCCGCCCCGCCGATGATTGGACCTCCGCGCCCCTGACCCGACCTTGAAGGGATCAGGGGCGTAGACTGGCCCTGGCCGGCGCGAATCCGTGCCGGCGGGCAACGGAGGAGGACATCGACATGCAAATCCGGACGACCCTACTCGCGACCGTGGCAATGGCGCTGCTGTTCGGCGCTTCGGCCGCAGGCGCCGGCGGCAAGGCTTCGGTCAATTCGCAGAAGGCAGCGGACTGCAATTCGCAGGCGGCCGGCATGACCGGCAGCGAACGCGAGGCCTTCATGCAGGCCTGTCTCGGCGGCACTGCGCCCTCGAAGGCGGCTGCCCCGAATGCGCAGGCCAGCTGCCGGGACCAAGCGAATGCGCAGGGGCTGCGGGGCGAGGAGCGCCGCGCCTTCATGGACCGGTGCAGGAATTCTGGCGGCAACTGAATCAACCGCTGCCGGAATCGAACGTGCAGAGGCCCGCTTCGGCGGGCCTTATGCGTGATCGGGGCCGATGCGCAATCAGCGAAAACGATCGGTGGCCTCAATGAGCTCGTGCGCGATACCCGGCTCGAACGCCGAGTGACCGGCATCCGCAACGACGCGCAGATCCGCTTCGGGCCAGGCGCGGTGCAGGTCCCACGCGCTGCGCATTGGACATACGACGTCGTAGCGCCCCTGCACGATCACGGCCGGAATACCCTTGAGTCGGTGCGCGTTGGCGAGCAACTGGTCGTCGCGTTCGAAGAATCCGCCGTTGACGAAGTAGTGGCACTCGATACGGGCAAAGGCGAGCGCAAATTCGTCCTCTGCGCTTCCCTCGATATGCCGGGGATCCTGTAGCAGGTAACTGGTCGACCCTTCCCAGACCGACCACGCCTTGGCCGCGGCGAGTCGAACGGAGGCGTCGTCGCTGGTCAGGCGTCGATAATAGGCGCTCATCAGGTCGCCATGTTCGCGGACCGGGATGGCAGCCAGGTAGGCTTCCCAGGCATCCGGGAAAAGTGCATCACAGCCCTTCTGGTAGAACCATTCGAGTTCCCACCGACGCAACATGAAAATGCCGCGCAGGACCAGTTCGGTGACCCGCTCGGGATGTGTCTCGGCATAGGCCAGCGCCAGCGTCGACCCCCAGGAACCGCCGAATACCTGCCAGCGGTCGACGGCCAGATGTTCGCGCAGGCGCTCGATGTCGGCGACGAGGTCCCAGGTGGTGTTGGCGGTGAGTTCCGCATGCGGCGTCGAGCGTCCGCACCCGCGCTGGTCGAACAGGATGATCCGGTAGCGCGCCGGATCGAAGAAGCGGCGTGCATTCGGGCTGCTGCCAGCCCCGGGACCGCCATGCAGGAAGACGACCGGCTTGCCGTCGACTCGTCCGCTCTGCTCGTAATGGATCCGATGCAGCGGCGAAACCTGGAGGAAGCCGCTGTCGAACGGCTCGATTTCGGGGTAGAGGGCGCGGCGCGCGGCGTGGGTATCGTTCATGCCCGCTAGTCTAACGGGGATCGCCCGTATTGGCCGAGCATTCGACCGCCAAAGTCCGGAAAAGCGCCTCGTACCAGAATTCCGTGATGGTCGGGGCGGCGGGATTCGAACCCACGACCCCCTGCCCCCCAGGCAGGTGCGCTACCAGGCTGCGCTACGCCCCGACGAATACGGACTGGATGATGCTTTGGTGGTGCGAGGGGCGCGGATTGTAGCAGGCTTGCGCCAAACGATCCCGCAAATTTCAACGACGCAGGATCTGCAGGACTTCCTCGAGTTCCATGCGCACCTGGCGCACGATCTGGCCGGACATGCTCACTTCCATCCGCGCCTGCGGCCCGTCCAGGCGCTGGCGCGCCCCGGTAATGGTGAAGCCCTGGTCATACAGCAACGAGCGAATCTGGCGGATCATGAGGACGTCATGACGCTGGTAATAGCGCCTGTTGCCACGGCGCTTCACCGGCTTGAGATTGGGAAATTCCTGTTCCCAGTAGCGAAGAACATGCGGCTTCACACCACAAAGTTCGCTGACTTCGCCAATCGCGAAATAGCGCTTTGCGGGTATCGCCGGTAGTTCGCTATTGCTCCCCTGATCCAGCATAGGCTTCTACTCGGACCTTCAGCTTTTGCCCCGGCCGGAACGTGACCACGCGGCGGGCGGAAATCGGAATCTCCTCGCCCGTCTTCGGGTTACGCCCGGGACGTTCATTCTTCAAGCGCAGGTCGAAGTTGCCGAAACCGGACAGCTTGACCTGTTCTCCCCTTTCCAGGGCATCGCGGACGCTCTCGAAGAACGCATCCACGAATTCCTTGGCCTCACGTTTGTTCAGACCAACGTCCACAAACAGACGTTCCGCCATTTCAGCCTTCGTCAGCGCCATCCTACCCCCGCAACTTCGCATTGTAACCAGTCGCCAGAGCGGAGACCGCCAGATCGACGCACTGATCCGCGTCCTGATCCGTTAGGGTGCGTGAACGGTCCTGCAAAATCAAGCCCATAGCGAGACTTCTGACACCATTTCCGAGATTCGGCCCGGCGTATCGATCGAACAGCATGAGGTCGACGAGGCGCTCGCCCACGGCTGCCTGGATCGCTGCCGCGATCTCCGCAAATGGGATGTCGTCGGCGAGAACCACGGCGATGTCACGCCGCAGCGAAGGGAATCGTGAGACCGGCCGGGCTGTCGGCACGCTGCGCCGGGTCGTGGCTTCCAGCTCGAGTTCGAAGACGTAGACGTCCTCGTCGAGGTCGAGCGTCTTTTGCAGTCGCGGATCGAGCTGGCCCACCCAGCCGACCCGGCTGTCGCCGCGCCAGACGGTCGCCGCCCGCCCCGGATGCAGCCAGCCGGGGCCACCCAGATCGAATCGGAATTCCCGGGCATCGGCACCGGTCAGCTCGAGCATCGAGACCAGATCGCCCTTGATATCGAAGAAGTCGATCTTGCGGCGCGGCTCGGCCCATTGCTCGGCGGATGCATCGCCGCTCGCGACGCCGGCAATCCGTTCGATTTCGGCCGGGACGCCGTCGCGCATCTGATAGCTGCGACCAAGCTCGAACAGACGCACGCGCTGCTGCTGGCGCTTGCGGTTGTTGTCCAGTGCGGCAACCAGGCCCGGCAGCAAACTGGTCCGCATGACCGCCATCTCGGCCGACAGCGGATTGGCCAGTGCGATCGGCGCCTCATCCAGGCCCCAGCTGCGCAGCAATTCGGCCTCTACAAACGCGTAGCAGATCGCTTCGGCGTAGCCACGGCTGGCGAGTTGCTCGCGGATCCGGTTGGCGGCGACCCGGCTTTCGGGAATGGCGGCGGGCGTGATTTCGCCACGCGGCGCCTGCACGGGCACCCTGGCGTAACCGTGGATGCGCGCCACTTCCTCGATCAGGTCCTCCTCGATGGCGATATCGAAGCGGGCCGAAGACGGTATCGCCTTCCAGCCCTGTGCCGCCTCCGCAACCTGCATGCCGAGGGAATCGAGGATGCATGCGACCTCGGCATCGGCCACGTCGTGGCCGAGAATCCGGCGCAGGCGGTCGCGACGCAGAGTGACCTCGACCCGCTTCGGCAAATGCTCCCGGGCAACCGTTTCGGTCAGCGGACCGGCATCACCACCGGCGATGTCGATCAGCAGCGCGGTGGCCCGCTCGATCGCCTGGCGCGGCAGCTCGGCATCAACGCCCCGCTCGAAGCGGTGCGAGGCGTCCGTATGCAGACCCAGACGGCGCGCCCGGCCGCTGATGCAGGCGGGGGAAAAATGGGCCGCCTCGAGGAAGACATCGACCGTCGCATCGGTGACACGGGTTTCATGACCGCCCATGATGCCGGCCAGCGCGACCGCCTTGTCGCGGTCGGCGATGACCAGGAAGTCCTCGTCGAGCGCGACCGTGCGCTCGTCGAGCAGCTTGAGCGATTCGCCACGGCTCGCCCGCCGCACGACCAGCGGGGCCGCCAGGGTCTGCGCGTCGAACGCATGCATCGGCTGCCCGGTCTCGATCATCACGTAGTTGGCGATGTCGACCAGCACGCTGATCGGGCGAATGCCGGAGCGGCGCAGACGATCCTTGAGCCACTGCGGCGTGGCAGCCATGGCATCGAGACCACGCACGAGACGACCGCAATAGCGCGGGCAGTCAGCCGGCGCGGCCAGCTCGACCGGAAGCGTGTCGGCAAGCGAGGGCGCTACGGCAGGAATCTGCGCAATCCTGGGTTTCGATCCGAATTCCGCCGCCACTTCCCGAGCCAGGCCGTACATGCCGAGGCAGTCGGGTCGATTGGGCGTGAGCCCAAGCTCGATCGCTGCATCGGGGAAACCCATGCACTCGGCCAGCGATCGGCCGACGACCGCGTCCGCCGCCAGCTCGAACAGGCCGTCCGCATCCGCATCGAAACCGAGCTCGCGACCCGAACACAGCATGCCGTTCGATTCGATCCCGCGCAGCTTGGCCGCCTTGATCGTGATCTCGCCGACGCGCGTGCCGACCGTAGCCAGCGGAGCCTTGAGGCCAACCCGCGCATTCGGCGCACCGCAGACGATCTGCAGCGGATCGCCGCTACCGATGTCGACGCGGCAAACCTTGAGCTTGTCGGCATCCGGATGCCGATCGGCGGCGATGATTTCGCCGACGACCACGCCATCCAGGGCAGCGCCGAGAACCTCGACGCCCTCGACCTCGAGCCCGCTCATGGTCAGGCGCTCGACGAGTTCGTCCCGCCCTGCCGGGATATCGACCAGTTCGCGTAGCCAGTTTTCGCTGAATTTCATGGTTGAAGAGCCGGGATTCGGGATTCGGGATTCGGGATTGGTTACAGCAAGGGATTCGGGATTGGAGATTCGGGATTCGTAAGGGCAGCACGAGCGCGCAATGTCGCTTTTTCGAATCCCCAATCCCGAATCCCCAATCCCGGCTCCTAGGCAAACTGCCGCAAGAACCGCAGGTCGTTCTCGAAGAAGGCGCGCAGGTCCTCGACGCCGTAGCGGAGCATGGCGAAGCGGTCGACGCCGAGACCGAAGGCGAAACCGGAGTAGCGCTCGGGATCGATGCCGCAATTGCGCAGCACGTTGGGATGGACCATGCCGCAACCGAGCACCTCGAGCCAGCGCGTGCTGCCATCCTCGGCGCTCCAGCCGATGTCCATCTCGGCCGAGGGCTCGGTGAACGGAAAGAAGCTCGGACGCAGGCGCATCTCGAAATCGCGTTCGAAGAAGGCGCGAATGAACGCGGCCAGGGTGCCTTTCAGGTCGGCGAAACTCGAGGTCTCGTCGATCAGCAGGCCTTCGACCTGGTGGAACATCGGCGAATGGGTCTGGTCGGAATCGCTGCGATAGACCTTGCCCGGCGCGATGATGCGGATCGGCGGCGTGCGTCCGGACATGCTGCGGATCTGCACCGGCGAGGTATGCGTGCGCAGCAAGCGACCGTCCGGGAACCAGAAGGTGTCGTGCATGGTTCGCGCGGGATGGTCCGGGGCGAAATTCAGCGCCTCGAAATTGTGCCAGTCGTCCTCGATCTCGGGACCATCGACGCGGTCGTAGCCGAGTCGGGCGAAGATTTCGCAGATGCGCTCCATGGCCCGCGTGACCGGGTGCAGGTTGGCGCGTTCGGCACGTCGACCCGGCAGGGTCACATCGACCCGGTCGTTCGCCAGGCGGGCCTCGAAGGCCGCCTCGTCGAGCGCATTGCGGCGTGCGGCAATGGCCTCGAGCACGGTGTTCTTGGCGACATTGATGCGTTCGCCCGCAGCCTTGCGTTCTTCCGCAGGCAGGCGTCCGAGCTGCTTGAGCTGCTCGGTCACGAAACCGCTCTTGCCGACCGCAGCGACGCGCTCGGCATCGAGCGCCTCCAGCGTCGCGGCCGTCGCGATCGCCTCCAGTGCCGCATCGATCCGGCTGCTCAACGGGTCCATCATGGGCAAACCTCGGTGTCTGTCGCAGAAATGAAATGGGGAGCGAGGCACCGGCCTGCTCCCCACGTTCATCGAACATCAGTGGCGACGCAGATCCTGCGTCGACAGCGGATCACGCAGCCAGAGCGGCCTTCGCCTTGTCCGCGAGAGCGCCAAACGCCGCGATGTCATGGATGGCGAGGTCGGCAAGCACCTTGCGATCGACATTGATGTTGGCCTTCTTGAGGCCATTCATCAGGCGGCTGTAGCTCAGCCCGTACATGCGCGCGCCGGCGTTGATGCGGACGATCCACAATGAACGGAACTGGCGCTTGCGCTGCTTGCGACCGATATAGGCGTACTGCAGGGCCTTGATGACGGCCTGCTTGGCGACGCGATAGACCTTGCGGCGAGCGTTGTAATAGCCCTTCGCGCGGGAAAGCAGCTTCTTGTGCCTGCGGTGGGCGGTGACGCCACGTTTTACTCGTGCCATGGGTCAGTCCTCCTTACAGGTACGGCAGCATGCGGGTGACTCGGCCAGCATCTTCCGCTCGCACATGGTTCGTGCCGCGGAGGTTGCGCTTACGCTTGGTCGACTTCTTGGTCAGGATATGGCTCTTGAATGCGTGGCCGCATTTGAACTTGCCTGACGCGGTCTTGCGGAACCGCTTGGCAGCGGCCCGGTTGGTTTTCATCTTGGGCATGGGCCCAACTCCTTTTGTGGTTTTCGTTACTGGCCCGAGCGACGGCGATCGCCGTTCTTTCCATCCTGCTCGATCCGGTGTGTATGACCCGGATTCCCGGGCCTCTCCTCATTCGCCGCCGGATCGCTCCGCCGGCAAAAATCCTACTTGTTCTTCTTCGGCGCGATCATCATGACCATCAAGCGGCCTTCCATGCGCGGGTATTGCTCGATCACCGCCTCTTCGGCGATATCCGCCGCGATCTTCTTGACCATGGCGTCGCCGAGTTCCTGGTGCGCCATTTCGCGACCGCGGAAGCGGATGGTGATCTTGACCTTGTCGCCCTCGTCGAGGAAGCGGCGCAGATTGCGCAGCTTGATCGCGTAGTCGCCAACGTCGGTGGTCGGACGGAACTTCAGTTCCTTGATCTCGACCTGCTTCTGTTTTTTCTTTGCCGCATGCGCCTTTTTCTGCGCATCGAACTTGAACTTGCCGAAATCCATGATCCGGCAAACCGGCGGATCGGCCGTAGGCTGGATCTCGACCAGGTCCAGCCCGAGCTCTCCGGCCATCTCCAGGGCCTCGTCGCGCGAAAGAACGCCTACCTGTTCTCCGTCTGCGCCGATGACTCGTACCCGCGGGACGCGAATTTCGGTATTCCTGCGGTTTGCTTTTTCGGTTGCGATACTGCGTTCTCCTGGCGATTTCTACGATCGGGGCGCCGACGTTCAGGCGACGGCAGCCTCGGACTTCAGGCGCTCGGCAAAGTCACTGATCGAGAACGATCCGAGGTCTTCCCCTGAACGCGCACGCACGGCAACGGCCCCCGCCTCCTTTTCGCGGTCACCAACGACCAGCAGATAGGGAACCTTGTTAAGCGTGTGTTCGCGGATTTTATATCCGATCTTCTCGTTTCGCAAATCGGCCTCTACCCTGAACCCTTGCGCGACAAGGGTTTGCATGGCTTCAGCGGCGAAATCGGCCTGCGCGTCGGTAATATTGAGGATTACAGCCTGAACCGGGGCCAGCCAGGTCGGGAACTGGCCGGCATGGTGCTCGATCAGGATACCGATGAAGCGCTCCATCGAGCCGACAATGGCCCGGTGCAGCATGACCGGGACGTGCCGGGCCGAATCCTCGCCGACGTATTCGGCGCCGAGACGCCCCGGCATCGAGAAATCGACCTGCATCGTGCCGACCTGCCAGGCGCGGCCCAGCGAATCGCGCATGTGGTACTCGATCTTCGGGCCGTAGAAGGCGCCCTCGCCCGGCAGTTCCTGCCATTCGACCCCCGAACTGCGCAGGGCCGTGCGCAGGGTTTCCTCGGATTTGTCCCAGATCTCGTCGGAGCCGATCCGCTTGTCCGGGCGCAAGGCGATCTTCAGGGCGATCTCGCTGAAGCCGAAATGCGCGTAGACCTTCATGGCCTGGCGGTGGAAGGCGACCACTTCGCTCTCGATCTGCTCTTCGGTGCAAAAGATATGGCCATCATCCTGGACGAAGCCGCGCACGCGCATGAGGCCGTGCAGGGCGCCAGATGGCTCATTGCGCGTGCACGAGCCGAATTCGCCATAGCGGATCGGCAAGTCGCGGTAGCTGCGCAAGCCGTGGTTGTAGACCATGACATGACCCGGGCAATTCATCGGCTTGAGCGCGTAGGTGCGCTTCTCCGACTCGGTGAAGAACATGTTGTCCTTGTAATTGTCCCAGTGGCCGGTCTTTTCCCACAGGCTCTTGTCGAGGATCTGCGGGCACTTGACCTCGTGATACCCCGATTCCCGGTAGACCTGGCGCATGGTCTGCTCGACGACCTGCCAGATCTGCCAGCCCTTCGGGTGCCAGAACACCAGGCCCGGCGCCTCTTCCTGCATGTGGAACAGGTCGAGCTGCTTGCCGAGCTTGCGATGGTCGCGCTTTTCGGCTTCCTCGATGCGCAGGATGTAGGCAGCGAGCTGCTTCTTGTCAGCCCAGGCCGTCCCGTAGATGCGCTGCAGCTGCTCGTTCTTGGCATCGCCACGCCAGTAGGCGCCGGAAATGCGGGTCAGCTTGAAGGCCTTGAGGAATCGCGTGTTCGGCACGTGCGGGCCGCGGCACATGTCGACGTATTCCTGATGATAGTAGAGGCCCATCGCCTTCTCGTCGGGCATGTCCTCGATCAGGCGCAACTTGTAGTCCTCGCCGCGGGCCATGAACTCCGCGATCACCTCGTCACGCGGCTTGACCCGCTTGATCACGTCGTATTCGGTTTCGATCAGCTCGACCATGCGCTTTTCGATGGCGGCGAGGTCCTCCGGCGTGAACGGGCGCTGGTACCAGATGTCGTAGTAGAAGCCTTCCTCGATGACCGGACCGATGACCATCTTGGCATCGGGAAACAGCTGCTTGACCGCATGCCCAACCAGATGCGCGCAGGAATGGCGGATGATCTCGACGCCCTCCTCGTCCTTCGGCGTGATGATCTGCAACTTCGCGTCATGCTCGATGCGATCGCTGGCGTCGACCAGCCGGCCGTCGACCTTGCCGGCCACCGTGGCCTTGGCCAGGCCGGCGCCGATCGAGGCCGCGACGTCGGCGATACTGACCGCGCCTTCGAACTGGCGGACGCTGCCGTCGGGGAGAGTGATGTTGATCATGGGATTCGGGACTCCGGAAAAACAAAAGGGCGCCGAAGCGCCCTTTGTCTTGTGCGTGCTTCGCGTCGATTCGGTTCAGTGGGCGGAAGTTCGCGTCATGGTGATCGTGTTCTTTGGAACTACGGCTCCGTCTGAGTGCCACTGATGCAACTGGATTGCGCGATGCGGGTGTCCATTGGAACACGCGACGAGCGCGAAAACGCTTCATCGCTTCGCCGGGCGGTCCTTCGTTACCGGCCTGGAGCGGAAAAGCCAACAGGCTTCTTTGCCACTCCCGCCTTTCCTTCCTTACCTGCCAGAAGCGAAAAGCCGACATGCCATTTCGCTTCGCCGGGCGTTCCTTCGTTACCGGCCTGAAGGCCAAGAGCCGACATGCTTCTTTCGCTTCGCCAAGCGTTCCTTCGTTACCGGCGATTGTTGGTGGGCGCGACAGGGATCGAACCTGTG
This sequence comes from Dokdonella immobilis, assembly GCF_900115085.1. GTDB lineage: Bacteria > Pseudomonadota > Gammaproteobacteria > Xanthomonadales > Rhodanobacteraceae > Dokdonella > Dokdonella immobilis. The sequence goes on from NZ_FOVF01000001.1 coordinate 220,049, forward strand.
ACCCCTACCATGTCAAGGTAGTGCTCTACCGCTGAGCTACGCGCCCCTGAATACGGGGCCGCGGAGATTAACCGAGTCTGCGGCGGGGCACAAGCCGGGGGCGCCACTTCAGCGTGAAATTGGACGCGACCGGAAGAAACTTCGCCGGTCACCGGACTCCGGCTTCGACCCCGGCCGGGATTCGGGATTCGGGATTGGGGATTCGGAGAAGCCGGAGCAATGCGAATTGCCGCTCTTGCGAATCCCTAATCCCCAATCCCGAATCCCGGCTTCTCAACCCATCAACCCCAGCTCCCTGAGCCGGTGGATCTCGTCGCGGGCGCGCGCGGCCTCCTCGAACTCGAGGTCCTGGGCGTGCTTGTACATCTGGGTTTCGAGGCTCCTGATCCGCGCGGCGATCTGCTGGGGCGACAGGCTGCGATAGTCGGCTGCCTCCTCCGCTGCGCGGCGCGCCTCTGCCGAAACCTTGCCCCAGCGGTCGCGCTTGCCGCCGCGGGCCGATTCGGCGCGTGCCCCTTCCATGATGTCGGTGATCTTCTTGCTCACGCCCTTCGGCGTGATGCCGTGCGCGAGGTTGTACTCGACCTGCTTGGCCCGGCGCCGGTCGGTCTCGTCGATGGCCGCCTGCATCGAACGCGTGATCGTGTCGGCGTAGAGGATGGCCTTGCCGCGCAGGTTGCGTGCGGCGCGACCGATGGTCTGGATCAGCGATCCGGTCGAGCGCAGGAAGCCTTCCTTGTCGGCATCGAGGATCGCCACCAGCGAGACCTCGGGCATGTCGAGCCCCTCGCGCAGCAGGTTGATGCCAACCAGGACATCGAACTCGCCGAGGCGCAGGTCACGCAGGATCTCGACCCGCTCCACCGTCTCGATGTCCGAGTGCAGGTAGCGCACGCGCACGCCATGCTCGCCGAGGTACTCGGTCAGGTTCTCGGCCATGCGCTTGGTCAGGGTGGTGACCAGCACACGATCACCCATGGCAATGCGTGCATTGGCCTCGGAAAGCAGATCGTCGACCTGGGTGCGCACCGGCCGGATCTCGACCTCCGGGTCGATCAGTCCGGTCGGCCTCACCACCAGTTCGACGATGCTGCCGGCCGTCTTTTCGCGCTCGTATGGCCCCGGAGTCGCCGATACGTAGATGCTGCGCGGTGCGCGCGCTTCCCATTCCTCGAAGCGCAGCGGCCGGTTGTCGAGCGCGGACGGCAGACGGAACCCGTACTCGACGAGGTTTTCCTTGCGCGAACGGTCACCCTTGTACATGCCGCCGAGCTGCGGAATGGTCACGTGCGACTCGTCGACCACGAGCAGGGCGTCGGCCGGCAGGTAGTCGAACAGGGTCGGCGGTGGCTCGCCGGGGGCGGCCCCGGTCAGGTGCCGCGAGTAGTTCTCGATGCCCTGGCAGTAGCCGATCTCGGCCATCATCTCGATGTCGAACTGGGTCCGCTGTTGCAGGCGCTGGGCCTCGACCAGCTTGTTCGCCGCGTACAGCTGCTCGAGGCGTTCCTTAAGCTCGACCTTGATCGTCTCGACCGCGTTGAGCGTGGCCGCGCGTGTGGTCGCATAGTGGGTCTTCGGGTAGACCGTATAGCGCGGCACCTTGCGCAGGATCTCACCGGTCAGCGGATCGAAGATCGCGAGATTCTCGATGTCGCCGTCGAACAACTCGATGCGCAGGGCCTCGGTTTCCGACTCGGCCGGGAACACGTCGATCACCTCTCCGCGCACCCGGTAGCTGCCGCGGCGCAGCTCCATGTCGTTGCGCGTGTACTGCAGTTCGGTCAGATGGCGGATCAGCTTGCGCTGGTCGGTGTGTTCACCGCGGGCGAGGATCAGGCGCATCTGCAGGTAGTCCTCGGGCTTGCCGAGGCCGTAGATGGCCGACACCGTGGCCACGATCAGCGCATCGGAGCGCGACAGCAGGGTCTTGGTCGCCGACAGGCGCATCTGCTCGATGTGCTCGTTGATCGAGGCGTCCTTCTCGATGTAGGTGTCCGACGAGGCGACGTAGGCCTCGGGCTGGTAGTAATCGTAGTAGCTGACGAAGTACTCGACCGCATTGTGCGGGAAGAACTCCTTGAACTCGCCGTACAACTGCGCGGCCAGGGTCTTGTTCGGCGCCATGACCAGGGTCGGTCGCTGGACCCGCTGGATGACGTTGGCGATCGTGTAGGTCTTGCCCGAGCCGGTCACGCCGAGCAGGGTCTGGCTGGCGACTCCGGCTTCGAAGCCGGCGACCAGCTTCTCGATCGCTTGCGGCTGGTCGCCGGACGGCTGGAACGGCGATTCGAGCTTGAACGTGTCGGTCATGAAGTCTCCAGGGATGGCAGCGGATTCTACGCGGCCTGTCACCGCAACCAGGAATGACGCCGGCGGAACGTCCAATCTCGTAGCCGGCGTCCGCGCTTTCAAGCCGTGCGCAGGAATCGAACTACAGGAACAATCGACAATTTCCTACAAGAGCACGCAACGTTCTCCCATCGCCGCGGCCGGTGGCGATTCCTAGCATGAGTCCCGACCCGCCGCTTCCGGATCCCGACCATGCCCACGCCTCGCCGCCGCTGCACCGGTGTCACCCTGATCGAGCTGCTGATCGTCGTCTCGATCATCGCCGTCCTCGCAACGATAGCCACGCCCACGCTGGGCAACCTCCGGCAGGCCGGCGCCTCGCGTTCGGCGCGCAGCGCGTTGGCGGTCGCCATCAACCAGGCCCGCATCAGTGCCGCCACGCACAGGAAGACCGTCGTCGTCTGCCCCTCGTCGGATCAGTCCAGTTGCGAGCACAGCACGCGCTGGCAAGGCGGCTGGCTGGTCTATTTCGATGACAACCGCGACAACCAGCATGACGACAACGAAACCGTGATCGCGGCAAGCCAGGCCCAGCCCCGTGGCCTGGGCATGCTCAGCAGCAGCGGACGCTACCGCATCCGCTACCAGGCCGACGGCACCTCCGACGGCAGCAATCTGACCATTACCGTTTGCGATCGACGCGGACCGGCCGAGGCGCGGGCCCTGGTCATCAACAATTCGGGCCGCCTGCGCAGCGGCACGCCGACGGCCGCCCAGGCAAGCGCCGCCTGCGCCGCGATCGATACCTGAACGAATTGCGGGGCTTGACGATCCGGTTCCATCCCGCGAAAATGCGCGGCTCCGCCCGAATAGCTCAGCTGGTTAGAGCACTTGACTGTTAATCAGGGGGTCGTTGGTTCGAGTCCAACTTCGGGCGCCAGACTTCAAAAAGGCCGCGAGCAATCGCGGCCTTTTTTGTTGTGTCCTCCACCAGTCTCTCCGTCGCGAAAGCGCATTCCATCTCGCCCGGTCGCCGGGTCCCGCCCCCAGCGTTCGTCTTGCGGCATCCCCTGTGCAGCTCCACGGGGAAGCAGGGAGCGGGCATGTCGGAAGTAACCCTCGTGACCTTTGCCGCATCCAGGTAGGAAGACCACCGGCGCATGCTGGTGATACCTCGGAGGACCCGCCATGCGGCTGATCGATGCATCGATTCGAAATCCGATCGCCGTTGGCGTCGTCGTCCTGCTGATCTGCCTGTTCGGGGCCATGAGCCTCGGCCGGCTGCCGCTGCAGCTGTTCCCCGACATCGAACGACCCAATATCTCTATCTTTACCGGCTGGCGCGCGGCCTCGCCCGAGGAAACCGAGGCGGAATTGCTCGAGCCGCAGGAGCAGGTCCTGCAGGGTCTGCCGGGCGTCGAGGAGATCGAGGGCAACGCCAATACCGGTGGCAGTTTCATCAACCTTACCTTCGCCATCGGCACCGACATGCGCTCGGCCCTGGTCGACGTGATCGGACGCATGAACCGCGTGCGGTCGCAGCCAGCCGATGCCGACCGACCGATCATCCAGCTCGGCGGCGGCCAGAACGACTCCAACGACTCGTTGTCGTGGTTTTTCGTGCAACTGCTGCCGGGGACCGAGGGTCCGATCGAGAACCACCGTAGTTACATCGAGGATGTGATCCGTCCGCGCATCGAATCGGTGCCGGGGGTAGCCTCGGTCAACGTCAACTCCGGGCCACCCGACGACCTGCGCATCACAGTGGATCTCGCCAAGGCCGCGGCCTTCGGCATCGGCATCCCGGAAATCGCCCAGCGCGCGACCCGGGCGAGCGACGTCTCGGCGGGGCAGATCGGACTCGGCCGCCAGCAATACACCCTTCGATTCACCGGGCGCTACAAGGCCGACGACCTCGGTGACCTGGTCCTGGCCTGGCGCGACGGACGCCCGATCAAGCTCGGCGACGTCGCCACGATCGAGAAGCGACCGCCTGACCAGCAGTTCTTCGTCTACCAGAATGGCAACCCGGCGATCGGCCTGCAGGTACTGCGCTCGCCGGGCGCCAACGTGCTCGGCACGCTCGAACAGGTCAAGAAGGTCGTAGCCGAGCTTCGCGATGGTGAACTGAAGTCGCACGGACTCGGCATCGAGCAGAGCTACGACTCCTCGCTGTTCATCCACCGCGCGGTCAACCTGCTGACCGAGAACCTGATCATCGGCGCCCTGCTCGCCCTCGCCTGCGTCTGGTGGTTCATGCGCGACTGGCGCGCCACCCTGCTGATCGCCGTGGCGATACCGGTTTGCCTGCTGGCTACGTTCGGCGCGCTTGACCTCGGTGGTCGCACGCTCAACGTGATTTCACTGGCCGGCCTGGCCTTCGCGGTCGGCATGGTCGTCGAAGGCGCGATCGTCGTATCCGGCAACATCATCCGGCTCAAGGAAGGCGGCATGACCCCGATCGAGGCCGCCCGGACCGGCACCCGCGAAGTGGTGCCGGCGCTGATCGCCTCGACCGTGACGACCATTGCGGTCTTCCTGCCCGTACTCTTCCTGCGCGATGTCGAAGGACAGATCTTTGCCGATCTTGCGCTGACCATCTCGATCGCCGTTGCGCTTTCGATCGTGGTCGCGATCACGGTCCTGCCGGCCGCGGCCGGTGGCTGGCTCAAGGCCAAGAAGCTCAAGTCCGGCTATGGTGATGGCTGGCCGGCGCTGACCGACCGCATCCTGCGCTGGACCGACAACCGACCCAAGCAGCTCGGCTGGATCATGGCCCTGCTGGTGATGCCGCTGGTGGCCTGCTGGATTTTCCTGCCCAAGCTCGATTACCTGCCGCCGGTCAAGCGCGCGGCCATCGATGCGTTCTTCAGCTTTCCACCGGGCATGAGCCCCGAAGTCGTCAACCGGGAAATCGGCGACAAGCTGATCGAGCGGCTGCAACCCTACATGAAGGGTGAAAAGCAGCCGGCGCTGAAGAACTACTACATCTGGTTGTGGCCTGGCGGTGGCACCATCGGCGCCCGCGTCGTCGACGAGTCGCGCATCGGCGAACTCGAAACGATCATGCGCGACGAGATCACCCAGGGCTTCCCCGATACGCGCGCCTTCGCCACCGAAGGCGAACTGTTCGGCGGTGTCGGCGGATCAGCCCGGTCGGTCGCGATCCATCTGCAAAGCGACGACACCAAGGCGCTCAATCGTGTCGCCGAGGAAGGCCGTCGGCTGCTCGAGCAGAAGTTCCCCGGGGCCAATGTGCAAGCCAATCCGAATACCGACCAGACCTCGCTCGAGTTGCGCGCGATCCCGGACGATCGGCGTATCGCGGAAGCCGGTTGGGACCGAGCCGCGGTCGGTACCATCGTGCGCACGCTGGGCGACGGCGCCTGGCTCGGTGAATATTTCGACGGACAGAACCGGCTGCCGATCATCCTGCGCGCCGACAGGCGCGAGACGGCCGAAGCCCTGGCCGAAGCGCCGCTGGTCACGCCGGATGGCCGGATCGTGCCGCTGGGCGACGTGATCCGCCTCGAAACCGCCATGGGCCCCGGCCAGATCCGCCGGCTCGACCATCGCCGCACGGTCACCCTGACCATGGATCCGCCGCAGACCCTTTCGCTCGAGGATGCCCTCGCGACCCTGCAGAACGAAGTGCTTCCCGTGCTCGAAGCGAAACTGCCCGCAGGCGCGAATATCCGCATGGCCGGCAGCGCCGATCGCCTGCAGACGATCACCGCAACCATGGCGAAGAATTTCGGCCTGGCCCTGCTCGTCCTGTTCCTGCTGATGGCCGCGATGTTCCGCTCCGTGCGCGATTCGCTGGTCGTCGTGCTGACCGTGCCGGTGTCGCTGGTTGGCGGCATCATCGGCCTGCGCGTGCTCGGCCTGATCGCCTTCCAGCCGCTGGACCTGCTGACCATGATCGGCTTCATCATGATGGTCGGCATCATCGTCAATCACTCGATCCTGCTCGTCGACCGCACACGCATCGCCCAGAATCAAGGCTTCAGCCTCGAGGAATCGATCGGCCAGGCCATGAACCAGCGCCTGCGGGCGATCCTGGCCAGTACCCTCACCGGCGCTCTCGGTGCCCTGCCGATGGCGGTCAATCCGGGTCCCGGCAGCGTCATCTACCGGGGACTGGCGGCAGTCATCGTCGGTGGCGTCGTGGTGTCGATGATCTTCTCCCTGCTGCTGCTGCCGAGCCTGATGCGGCTGATGTCCGGGTGGCGACGCGAACCATCCGGTGGCGCGGCCGCAACCAGCACCGACGCGGTTCCTCGCGCCGCCTGAAATCGAATTCCTGGAGTCACCATGTCAATCAAACCGCTGCATCTGATCCTCGCTTCCCTGATCCTGGCGTCGGTGAGCCTGCCGCTGCACGCCCAGGGACCCGCGGCCATGGTCGAAGTCGCCACGGCCGATCTCGTACCGATCGCCCCACAGCGCTGGGTTCCGGGCAGCGTCGTCAGCCGCGATGACGCACGCTTGGCGACCAGTGCTTCAGGTCGCCTCGAGTTCGTCGCCGAAGTCGGCACCCGGCTCAAGGCTGGCGAACTCGTGGCACGACTCGAGGATCGCGCTGCCCGCCTGCATCTCGAGGACGCCCGCAGCGAAGTCGCGCGCATCAAGGCCCAGCGCGACCTCGCCCAGCGCCAGTGCGACCGGTTGCAGGCGCTGGCCGACAGCAACAGCATCGCCGCCAACCAGCTCGACGAAGCCCGGGCCCAGCTCGGCCAGCTTGCGGCCCAGCAGCGTCAGGCCGAAGTCCGCGTCCACACCGCCGAATACGAGCTCTCGCAGACGCGGATCGAGGCACCCTTTCCCGGCGTGGTCACCGAGCGCCTGGCCCAGCGTGGTGAATACGCCGCGACCGGCTCCGCCATCGTGCATCTGGTCGATGTGACGAATCTGGAGGCGCGCGTGCAGGCGCCGCTGGCACTGGCCGGCATGGTCCGCCCGGGCATGCCGTTGGCGGTGCGCGCCGGCGATCGACTGCTCAACGAAAAGGTTCGTTCGGTGGTTGCTGTCGGCGACGAACGCTCGCGTCAGTTCGAGCTGCGCATCGCCCTGCCCGGCAGTGTTCTCCTGGTCGGCAACGCGGTCGAGGTCGCCCTGCCCGAACGCGAGGCCGAAAAGACCATGGCGGTGCCGCGCGATGCGCTGGTAGAGCGCGCGGATGGCAGCTACGTGGTGCGGATTTCAGGTGATGGCAGCAGCGAACGCGTCAGCGTTCGCGTCGGCGCCAGTGATGGCGAATTCACGGCCGTGGAAGGCGCGATCAAGCCCGGCGACCAGGTCGTCGTCCGCGGCGCCGAGCGGCTCGCGGCGGGACAGAAAGTGCAGATCGCCACCGGCAGCGTATCCGGCGGTGGCAAACCGACTGCCTCGATGCGCTGAGCGCAAGCGGGCCTGGCACGGCCAATCCCCGCTGATCAGCCGGCAAGGATCCGATAGCACGGTTCGTAGGCGGCACCGCCCGGCAACTTCATGCGCTGCTGGCTGACGAAACTGGCCAGCAGCGCATCGAGTGCCTGCATGATTTCGGCATCGCCGCGGATCAGGAATGGGCCGTGCTTTTCGATCGCGCGCATGCCTTCGATCTTGACATTGCCGGCAACGATTCCCGAGAACGCCCGGCGCAGATCGGCGGCGAATTCGTGCTGGGGCTGGTCGCGATGCAGGTTCAGCGCGGCCATGGCTTCGTGGGTCGGCCGGAATGGCTGCTGCAGGGCCATGTCGATGTTCATGGCCCAGTTGAAGAAGAATGCATCCTTGTTGTCGAGCCGGTACTTGCGCACGCGCTCCACGCCCTTGACCACCTGATGGGCGACGTGTTGCGGATCATCGATGATGATCTGGTAATGCCTGGCGACGTCGTCGCCGAGCGCCATGCGCAGGAAGCGGTCGATCTGCTCGAAGTAGGCCGCCGAGGCGCGCGGTCCGGTGAAGATCAGCGGACACGGAATGTCCGCATTGGCCGGGTGCAGGAGGATGCCGAGCAGGTAGAGGATTTCCTCGGCCGTGCCGACGCCTCCCGGAAACACGATCAGGGCATGGGCGGCGCGCACAAAGGCTTCGAGGCGCTTCTCGATATCCGGCATGATGACCAGGTTGTTGACGATCGGATTCGGCGACTCGGCCGCGATAATGCCGGGCTCGGTGATGCCGACGTAGCGGTTCTTGCGCAATCGCTGCTTGGCATGGGCGATCGTGGCGCCCTTCATCGGCCCCTTCATCGCGCCTGGACCGCAGCCGGTGCAGATATCGAGACCGCGCAGGCCGAGCTGGTAACCGACCAGCTTGGTGTAGTCGTATTCGACGCGCGATATCGAATGGCCGCCCCAGCAGACGACCAGGTTCGGATCGACATTCGGGCGCAGTACGCGCGCATTGCGCAGGATGTCGAACACCGCGTGGGTGATGCCCTCGGAACTGGCCAGGTCGAAGCTGCCGCCCTCCAGTTGGGTGGATACGTAGACGATGTCGCGGACCACGGCGAACAGCAGCTCGTTGATGCCGCGGATGATCTTGCCGTCGACGAAGGCATGCGCCGGCGCATGGGTCAGCTCGAGGCGGACACCTCGGTCCTGCTGCAGCACTTCGATCTCGAAATCGGAGTAAAGCTCGCTGACCGCGCGCGGATCGTCGGTCACATGGCCCTGGGTCAGCACCGCCAGCGCGCAACGTCGCAGCAACTGATGCAGTCCGCCCGCACTGGCGTCGCGCAGGCGCGCCACTTCCTGGCGGGAGAGGACGTCGAGGCCTGCTGCCGGCGCGATGCGCGCACTGACCTTGCCGGGATGGGGATGGTGGGAGCTGGAATCCGTCATTTTTTTCTAATTCTCGTAAGTTGCCGCAAGTCGAGGTAACTGAGCGACTTGGCATCGCCATGCCATGGCGGTCGACTAGCATCCTCGAAGCGGGCGGACCAGGTCAATATGCGTGACTGCAGCGACTGCGGCGCACAAAAAAGCCGGCGCCCTCGCGGGCGCCGGCCATACATGCACTTCGACAACGGTGGCGCTTAGAACTTGTAGCGGAAAGTCGCCTGCACCGACCAGCGCGAAACGCCGGTGTTGATGCCGTCGCCATTGACTTCCTGGATGCTCGAGCTGTCTGCTCCGGTGAAGCGGTAGACGTACTTGCCGGTGGCCGGATCGATACCGGCGAAATTGCCGATTCGACGGGTCGAGAAGAAGCCGTAGTCGTCGATCTGTCCCCAGTCCTTGTTGATCAGATTGCCGATATTCATGATGTCGAGCGTGACTTCGGCCTTGTGGCCGCTCATGAAGCCCGGGAATTCCTGGGTCAGGCGCACATCGAAATTGTGCAGGAACTTGGCCGTCAGCGAGTTGGCCGGAGCGACCCGGCCGCGGTACTTGTTGATCTCCGGATGCGCATCGAGGTAGGCGAAGAACGCCTCTTCCTCGCCGGCAACCGGGAAGATCACGTCACCGGGACCGCTCGGCACGTAGAACAGGTCGTTGGCGCTGCGGCTGTCGCCGTTGGCGTCATTGAAATAGACCAGGCTGTACGGACGACCGGTGCGACCCTCATAGACGACGGAAGCGGTGGTCTTGTTGTCGCCGAAGAACTTCCATTCCTTGGTCAGGATGCCCGAGAAGCGGTGCTTGAAGGCATAACGCGAGTCGTAGGCGACTTCCTCGTTCGCCTGGTAGATCGGGTTGTAGTTCCAGTTCGAGGTGTTCTGCGAACTCGTACCGGAGTTCACTTCCTTCGCTTCCGTGTGCGTGTAGCCGACCAGCCAGGACCAACCGTCATCCGACATCGGCTTGGCCAGGCTCAGGGTGATCTGGTTGCCGCCACCCTTCTTGGTGTTGCGGACGAGGATCACGTCGCCGATATCGTTCGGACGATTGGCGCGCTGCACGCCACCCGACGGGAAGTTCAGGCAGCTCGAGCTCGTTCCGGAACACCAGCTGGACGGATTAAGGCCGGCCTGGTTCCAGAAGATCGTCCGCCCGTCGGGACCTACCGCGGTCGGGTCGCCGAGATCGAGGCGGTTGAAGTAGATGCCGTCCTGGTTCCAGAACGAGAGCACTTCGACGGAGGCAACGATGCCGGCCCACGGCAGTTCGTGATCGAGGGCGACATTGGCCTTCCACACCGAAGGCATCTTGAAGCCCGGCTCGACGATGTCGACGTTCTGGCGGCCGCCGACGCTGCCCGTGGTCGGCTGGTTGTTTGGATCCGGATTGAAGATCTCGCCGATGCCGCCGCTCGCACGCGCGCTGTATTCGACGTAGTTACGGCCGGTGTTCTGGTACACGCCCGACAGCCACACGTTGGGCGGCGAGCCCATGAACAGGCCGAATCCGCCGCGCACCTGGGTGGGACGCGCCGTCTCGATGTTGTAATTGAAGCCGAAGCGCGGCTGCACCACCGAGCTGTTCGGCCGGTTGGTGTTGTCGAGGCCGTACAGTTCCTGGATACGGTCGTTCTTCAGCGGCGTGTCCGGGAAATCCGGGGTATCGACGCGCACGCCCAGGGTCAGGTTCAGATTGTAGGTGGCAGCCCAGCTGTCCTGCACGAACAGACCGGTGTTGTTGATCGTGAACTGCGCGGGGATGTCGGCATAGCTGCCGCCCGGTGCCGGTGCACGATAGTCGAATTCGCGCGGATTGCCGGCCGCGAATTCGTCGATGCCGGCAAACCGGTAGGTGCCGTTCTGGTTGCGACCGTAGTAGTTGAAGATGTCGTTGTTCGAGTAGTCGACGCCGAACTTGACGGTGTGATCGCCGAGGAACAGGTTGCCTGCGGCGAACAGGCTCTTTTCCTTGGTGTTGATCACGTTGACGTGACGATTCTGTTCGGTACCGAGGTAGAGAGAATCGCTGCCGAAATCGATGCGGATCTGCGGCAGGAACGAGGTCGGCTGGGCGACCGCATCGTACTTGCGGTAGGACATCTTCAGCTCGGTTGAGAACATGTCGTTCCAGTCGCTGAAGAGCTCGCCGACGTAGCTTTCGAAGGTCTTGTTCTGGTTGTACCAGTGCGTGCTCAGCGAGACGCGGCTGCTGTCGAAGTTCGGGATCTTGGCGACATCCTGCGAGAGCTTGCTGTAGCGGAAGCTGGCGCGATGGTTCTCGTTGATGTTCCAGTCGATCTTGGCCGCATATTCCTCGATGTCGGTGCCGAGGTTGCTTGCACCATCCGCGGTACCGGCGTCGAAGCCCCAGACGTTCTGGGCGATGCTCTGGACCTGGGCGATGTCATCGGCCGTGATGCCACCGTCGCCGAGCGGCGAGTTCGAGACATCGGCGCCCGGTGCCGACCGCTTGAACTTCTCGTAGTTGATGAAGAAGAACAGGGTGTCCTTGATCAGCGGGCCACCGAAGGTCAGGCCGTAGGTCTTCTCGTCCTTGAAGCCCTTGAAATCGTTGCCGCTCGGGTCTTCGCCAACCATGCTGTCGTCGCGATAGACACCGTAGACGCTGCCGTGGAAATCATTGGTGCCGGACTTGGTTACGGCATTGACGACCGCGCCTGAACCACCCGAGGTGGTCACGTCGTAGTTGGCCAGACCGATGTTGATTTCCTCGATCGCGTCCATCGACACCGGCTGGCGCTCGGTCGGGAAGTTGTTCGACTCGAGGCCGAACGGATCGTTGGTCGAGACGCCATCGATGCGGATCGCATTGAAGCGCGTGTTCTGGCCGCCGGCGGAGATCGAGCCATCGGCCTTGCTGACCTGGGCGATACGCGGATCGAGACGGATGTAGTCCTGGATGTTGCGGCCGATCGACGGAAGGGCCTGGATCTCGGCGTTCGAGACGTTCGTGCCCGTGCCCATGCGCTCGGAGCTGAACAGCAGGTTGGCATTGCCGGTGACGACGATCGTATTAAGGCTCTCGGCTGGAATCAGACTCGCGCTGACCGTATTGGCCTCACCGATCTGCAGGTAGACGTTGTTGCGGGTTTCGGTCTGCCCGTCCTTGGTGATGGTGATCGTGTAAGGGCCACCAACGCGGAGACCGCGTGCGGAGTAGCGGCCGGCAGCATCCGTCGTGGCGCGGCTGACCGTGCCCGAATTGCTGTGCGTGATGACGACTTCGGCACCGGTTGCCGGTTGTCCCTGCGCATCGGTGATGGTACCGCCAAGGGTAGCTGACGTGCTCTGCGCGTAGGCGCCGGACACGGCAAAAAGCGAAGAAAGCATCAGCGGCAGCAACCGCATCGTCAATCGCTTGTTCATTACTGACTTCCTCTAGATTGATTCGAACTTGAAGTACGGCACGCATGGGCCGGCTCGCCGTGGCGAGATGGCTGTCGACTCGAGAACCCCCTGGGGCACCCACTGAGTTGAATCGTTTCGCTTCGATCAGTCGGCTTTGCCATGGCAAGGCTTCTGCGAAGCTGTGCGATTAACCGGAGTTTAACCTGAGTTTATGACGAATTTCTAACAGAGTTTTGGCCGCGACATCGGGCCGCACGCGCCCAAATTGGCGGCTGCCGGGCCGGCAGTCGCGCCCAGAGCGCGGCCAGGCCCTGGACGCTCGCAGCGAGTGAAGGACAATTCCTCGGCTAATCATGCAACTGCCGCAATTTCCTGAACCCTTGCATCAAGTCAGGAGGACAGGCGCACATAGGCCACGACGCCGTCCAGGAACATTTGCACCGACAGGGCGACGAGCAGCATGCCCATGAGCCGCTCAAGGGCGACCAGGACACTGTGGCCCAGCCACCGGTACAGGTAGGTCGACGAGATGAGCAGCACCGAGGTCGCCAGCCAGGCCAGGAACAGGGCGATGCTCCAATCCACGGTGCGTCCGGGGTTGCTGTTGGCAAGCAGCATGACCGCGGCCATGGTCGAAGGGCCTGCAACCGCCGGGATCGCCATCGGCACGATGAAGGGCTCGCTGTCGACATCCCCGCCGAAGATGCCGTCCTTGGGCGGGAAGATCATGCGGATGCCGATCAGGAAAAGGACGATGCCGCCGGCGATGCTGACCGACTCCGCCTTGAGCTGGAGCGCGCTGAGCAGGTACTTGCCGCTGAACAGGAATATGAACAGCACGGCCAGTGCGATCAGCAGTTCACGGATCAGGACCAGGCGACGTCGCGCCGGATCCACGTTGCGCAGGAGGCTCAGGAACAGCGGGATGTTGCCGAGCGGATCCATGATCAGGAACAGCAGGATCCCGGCAGACAACGTGCTCATCATGGTGTCGTGCTCACGTACCGGGGCGAAGATCGAGCGTGCGGCCGCGCAAGGCCGACGCTGCGGGACTGGTCAGGAATGCGGCGGCCGCGCCGGCCCGGTCCGGCAGCTCGCGTTGCAGCGCGTCCTCGCCAAAATAGGCCATGCGCCGCAGGGCGGTACGCATCGGCGACGGCAACAGCGCATGCACGCGCACCGTCCCGGTCTCGGTTTCCTCGTGAAGGATCGAGGCGAACGCGGCGAGACCAGCCTTGGCCGTGCCGTATCCGCCCCAATACGCCTTGCCGAATCGCTCGGCATCGTCGAGGACGAACACGACTGCCGAATCCGTGCGCTCGCGCAACAGCGGCAGGCAGGCCTGTGTCAACAGGAACGGCGCATTCAGCCCGACCTGCTGGATCCGCAGCCAGTCAGCTGGCTTGACCTGTTCAACCGGGCGCAGACCGTCGAACAGGACCGCCGCGTGCACGATCGCGTCGAGCCGACCGCACTGGATGCGAACGGCGTCGGCGAGGCTGGCGTAGTCGTCGGGCGTGGCCCCTTCCAGGTTTATCGGATAGATCGCCGGCGTCGGCGCGCCGAGCGCCTCGATCTCGTCGTAGAGCACTTCCAGCGGACGAACCTTGCGCCCCGCCAGTACCACCGTGGCTCCCGTGCGGGCGCAAGCGAGCGCGCAGGCCCGACCGAGGCCACCACTGGCACCCGTAATGAGGACGACGCGCCCACGCAGCGAATCGACATCCGGCTGCGGGTGCTCGACCCGGGCCAGCGGCAGCGGCGCGTTCACGCCTTGTGCACTTCGCGGACCATACGCTCGAGCTCGCCGCTTTCGAACAGTTCGAGCGTGATGTCGCAACCACCGATCAGCTCGCCGGCGATGAAGAGTTGCGGGAAGGTCGGCCAATTCGAATAACGCGGAAGGTTCGCGCGCACTTCGGGGTCTTCCAATACGTTGACCGATACAAACGGTGCGCCCAGCGTATTGAGCGCCTTGACCGTCCGGCTTGAAAACCCGCACATCGGAAACTGCGGCGTGCCCTTCATGAAGAGGACGATGGGTGCCGACTGGACGGTGGACCTGATGCGTTCGATGATATCCATGGTATTCCCGGCAATGACGGATCGCGACCAGCCAAGGCGGGTCGCACCAATCCGCCATTTTACCAGTCCGGCGTCGACGTGGTTGATTTGCATCACGCCAGCTTCATATGCTGAGGGACTGGCCCGACTGGACAGCGCCCGGTCGGGAAATTGAATTCACGGTACCCAAACCATTGCCGATATCCGGCACCCACCCACCAACCGGCAAGGAGATTCCCATGGCCATCGAACTACCCCCGCTTCCGTGGGCCCGAGACGCGCTCGCACCGCACATCTCGGCCGAGACCATCGACTACCACTACGGCAAGCATCACCAGACCTATGTCACCAACCTGAACAACCAGATTGCCGGCACCGAATTCGAAAAGCTGAGCCTCGAAGAGATCATCCGCAAATCCAGCGGTGGCATGTTCAACAATGCCGCGCAGATCTGGAACCACACCTTCTACTGGAACTGTCTCGCGCCGAATGCCGGGGGCGAGCCGACCGGCAAGCTCGCCGACGCTATCAACAAGGCATTCGGCAGCTTCACCAAGTTCAAGGAAGAGTTCACCAAGACCTCGGTCGGAACCTTCGGCTCGGGCTGGGGCTGGCTGGTGCAACGCCCCGATGGCGGTCTCGCCCTGGCCAGCACCTCGAACGCAGCTACTCCGCTGACCGGCAGCGATCGCGCCCTGCTGACCTGCGACGTCTGGGAACACGCCTACTATATCGACTACCGGAATGCGCGCCCGAAATACCTCGAGGCGTTCTGGAATCTGGTCAACTGGAAGTTCGTCGAAAGCCAGATGGCTTAGGGCCGGGATTCGAGATTCGAGATTTGGGATTCGGTAAAACGAAACCCCGGAAGACGGACCCAATTCGTACGGCCGGGTCCGAGACCCACATGCAACTTCGCGTGCAACACGGGGCGGGTCCGCGACCCGCCCCTACGCCGTGCCGTTCGCGGCCAAGGCCGCGATGACCGGGGCGACGTGGACTTCGCGGTCGAGGGCGCGTCCGACGCGCTGCAGGCGCTCGACCAGTTCTTCGGCGCTGTCGGCGCAAAGAGTCGCGTGGCCAACCTTGCGACCGGGCCGCGGCGACTTGCCGTAGTCATGCCAATGCGCACGCGCCTCGGCCAACACGGGTGTCGCGTCGGGAAGCTCGCCAATCCAGTTCAGCATCGCGCTGCAGCCCCTTGCATCGGTATCACCGAGTGGCAGGCCGAGGACCGCGCGAATGTGGTTCTCGAACTGGCTGCAGGCCGTGCCTTCGATGGTCCAGTGCCCCGAATTGTGCACGCGCGGCGCCATTTCATTGCCGAGAAGGCGATCCCCACAGGCGAACAGCTCGAGGGCAAAAACACCAACGTAGTCGAGCCGCTCTGCGAGCGCACGGGCCCGCGCGACGGCGCGCCGCTGCAGTTCTGCCTCGACCGCGACAGGCGCCAGACTGGCCGAGAGAATGCCGTTGCTGTGCCAGTTGCGGGTCAGCGGATAATGCCGGAACTCGCCGCTGCGCGAGCGCACGGCGATCACCGACATCTCGCTCTCGAAGGCGACGAAGGCTTCGAGGATCAGCGGTACACCACCGAGCGCATCCCACGCCGACTCGATGTCCGAATGCTGGCGCAGGATGGCCTGGCCCTTGCCGTCGTAGCCGAGCCGGCGCGTCTTGAGTACGGCCGGGAGACCGGTCTTTTCGACCGCACGGTGGAGGTCGGCAAGACTGTCCACCGCTGCGAAGGTCGGCGTGTCCAGCCCGATCTCACCGAACAGCGACTTCTCGACCAGCCGATCCTGGGCCACGGCAAGCGCGGCCGGATTCGGGAACACGCGCGTATGCGCGGTCAGCCACTCGGCGGTTTCGGCAGGCACATTTTCGAAGTCGAAGGTCGCCACGTCGATTTTCGAGGCGAATGCCTCGAGGGCGGCGAAATCGCGCCAGTCGGCCCGCAGCACCGGCGCCACCTGGGCCGCGCACGCGTCTTCGGCACTGTCGACGACGAGAAAGCGGTGTCCAAGCGGTGCGCCGGCAAGGGCCAGCATTCGCGCAAGTTGCCCGCCACCAAGGATGCCAATGGTCGCCACAATTCAGTCCTTGCGTGGGTCTGGCCTCGACAGGACCGATTCGGCCTGCTCGCGGCGGTAGGTTGCAAGACGCCCGGCCAGGGCCTGATCACTGGTGGCCAGCATCGCCGCAGCGCAGAGCGCCGCATTGACCGCACCGGCGCGTCCGATCGCAAACGTGGCGACCGGGATTCCCGCCGGCATCTGCACGATCGAGAGCAGCGAATCCATGCCGTTCAGCGCCTGCGACTGCACCGGGACACCGAGTACCGGCAACAGGGTTTTCGCAGCCAGCATGCCCGGCAGGTGCGCGGAACCGCCAGCACCGGCGATGATGGCGCGGATGCCGCGGCCGGCGGCCGCTTCGGCATACTCGAACATGAGATCGGGCGTACGGTGTGCGGAAACCACGCGAACCTCATGGGCGATACCCAGGCTCTCGAGCGTTTCCACGGCATGACGCATGGTTTCCCAGTCGGAGCGGGATCCCATCACGACGCCTAATCGCGGAGTTTGGGCTTGGTCGGTCATGGTCGTGGCGGAGGAAAATCGCTATTGTACGCATATTGCGAAGCCTGTTCGGCGCGCCATCCCGGCAAACCGCGCGCGCCGGAGTCGACACCATGGACAAACACCTCCTCGACATACTCTGCTGTCCACTGACGAAGACGCCGGTGCGCCCTGCACGTCGAGACGAACTCGAGATCGTCAACCGCAACGTCGATGCGGGCATCGTGCAGACTGTCGCCGGAACCCCTGTCAGCCTGCCGTTGTCTGAGGCCCTGATCACGCGCGACGGCAAGACCATCTACCGGATCGAGGACGATATCCCGGTGATGCTCGCGGATGAGGCGATCAGCACCTTGCAGTTGGCCGACTTTCCACGCTAGGTTGTGACCCAGGTCACATTCGCGGGACGCTCGGCACATGAAGCTTTGCCTATCCTGAGGCAAGCTATGTGCCTTACACAGGCTCGAGCGGTTTTCGAGCGGATCGAGGCCCCATGTCCACCCCTGAAGACAAGCCCAACCGAGTCGTCGAACTGAAACAGCGCCAGGGTGCCCTGTCCGGTTCCGGGGACCGGCTGGGCGAGCTGCTGAAGCTCGTTCGCGGAATTGCGCTCAAGCGCGTCAATGGCCTGGTCAGCACGCTCTTCGAGAATGTCGACGACGCCCTGTTCCATCTCGCCGAACGCGCCGAGAGCAACGCCGTGCAAGTGCAGTTCTTTGATGGCATGCGCGAAGTCCGCAAGAAGCGCCAGCTCGTTGAGCGCGTCTTCCAGGAGCAGCTCTCGAAGATCTTCAGCGACTTTGCCGAAGGCAACCTCAAACCGGTACGGCCGGAAGTGGCCAACCCGACGAGCGGTGGACTTTCCCTGGTCGATGATCAGGAACTCGAGGATTCACTGGCCATATCGAGCATGGTTTCCAAGGCGGAAAACCGCCTGTCGCGCACGCTGCATCTGGTCAACCAGCGACTCGGCGTGATCGTCGGCGGCAACACGGTCGAGGACGCCAGCAATCCGATCGGTCCTGCCCCGCTTTGCCAGGCGTTTCGCAATGCGGTGCGCGAATTCGAACTGAACGTACAGGTCAAGTTGATCATCTACAAACTGTTCGACCGCTACGTGATGTCGGGCCTCGAACCGCTCTACGATGAAGTCAATGCCGAGTTGATCCGGGCCGGCGTGCTGCCGCAGATCCGCCATCAATTGCCGCAGTCCGCACGCGGTCGCGGCACCCTGCCACCAGGTGCGCCACAGGCCGGCCAATCCGCACCCCCTGCGGGCGAAGGTCAACCGGGCGTCGAAGGCGGCGCCTATCCGGGTGCCAGCTATGATCCTGTCGCCGCCGAGCTGCAGGCGGAACTCTACGGCACCTTGCGCAACCTGTTGGCCAGCCGCCATCCGCGCGGCGAACACGGCGGTGGTGAGGCCGGCAGCTATGGCGGTGGCGGTGGCGGTGGCGGCATGGTGCCCAACCTCAGTCCGACCGACCTGCTCAGCGCGCTGTCGATCCTGCAGAGCCAGACCAATGCGAACCTGTCGCATGCCGAGTCGGTCGCCGATGCGGCCAAGGCCGTGCAGCAGATCAAGCAGGAACTGCTCGAGCAGGCGCATCGACTCGGTGGCAACGCGACCAGCGGTTACAGTGTGTCTTCGGCCGACGAGGACACGATCGATCTGGTCGGCATGCTGTTCGAGTTCATCCTGCAGGATCGCAATCTGCCACCGCAGATCCAGGCCATGGTCGGCCGATTGCAGATCCCGTACCTGAAGATCGCCATCCTCGACAAGCATCTGTTTGCGCAGAAGTCGCATCCGGCGCGGCGCCTCCTCGATGCGATCGCCGAAGCCGGCAAGAGCTGGTCGGCGGAGTCGGATGTCGACAACAAGCTCTACGACCGCATCAAGTCGGTGGTCGAAACGGTTCTGACCGACTTCGACGACGACCTGGCGATCATCGAACATGAGCTCGCGGGCTTCGAGCAGTTCGTGCACCAGCACAAGCGACGTTCCGAACTCGCCGAGCAGCGCGCCGCGGAAGTCACCCGTGGTCGTGAAAAGCTGCATACGGCACGCCGCGAGGCGGCTCGGGAAATCCTCACCCGCATTGGCAACCGGGAGTTGGCTCCCGTCATCCACAACGTGCTGTCGCGTCCCTGGGCGAACTATCTCGTGCTCACCGACCTGCGCCATGGCCACGATTCCGATGAATGGAAGAACGCCCTGCGCTTCGCCGATGAATTCGTCTGGAGTTCGCTGCCGAAGACCACGGAAGCCGACAAGACCCGGCTGCGCACCTTGCTGCCCCAGCTCGAGAAAGCACTCAAGCACGGTCTCGGAACCGTTGCCTACCATGAAGGCGACGTTCGCGCCCTGATGCAGGAACTATCGCAGTTCTACCAGCGCCTGCTCAATGGAGAGACGTTCGAGCTGAAGACCGCCGAAGAGGTGATCGCCGACAATGCGGCGGCGGAACCGACCGCCGACAATCCCGTCGCGGGTCGCGCGGAAGGTGCACCGGCCACGCAGAGTCCGGTCGAGGAAATCGTGCTTTCCTCCGGAAAGGCGGAGATCCAGGAGCCGGAGGAAGTCGACGAAAACGATGAGTCTGCGATGGCCGCACGCCAGATGAAGGTCGGCAACTGGATCGAATTCGTAGACGAGAACGGGAACCGCGAGCGTGCGAAGCTGTCCTGGATAAGCCCGATCAGCTCGCGCTACCTGTTCGTCAACCGGCGCGGCCTGAAGGTATGCGACAAGTCGGTAGCGGCATTGGCCGTCGAGCTTCGCCGGGGTACGGCCATTCTGCTCGAGGAAGTGCCCTTGTTCGATCGCGCCCTCGATGCGATCGTCGAACGCCTGAGACAGACCCATTCCGCAAGCGATGAAGCACCGCCTGCCCAGGGCACCCCGGCCTGAGACAACCCGGCCCACCTGCAGTACCCTATCCGGCCCGCTTTTCCGAGGCCGGCATGCGCTGGCGATTCGCGCTGATGGATAAATGCAGCAAGTCCCGCAACCACCCCGGCTCCACGCCGTCCTGCAACCTCGAAACCAGCCACGAGGTCCCGGCCGGGCCCTGCGTGATTTCCCGCAACACTGCGCAACGCCCTGACCGGTTTCCCGCATGAATCGCCCAGACCCCGAAATCGTCCGCGACGATGTCCGTCGCGCCCTCGCCGAAGATATCGGCAGCGGCGATGTTACCGCCGACCTGCTGCCGGCATCGGAATGGGCCAGGGCCAAGGTCATCACGCGCGAGACGGCCATCCTTTGCGGACAGGACTGGTTCGCGGCCAGCTTTGCCGAGCTGGATCCTTCCGTCGAGATCGACTGGATGGCTCACGAGGGTGGGCGCGTGCTGCCGGGCCAGGTCCTCTGCAACGTACAAGGCCCCGTTCGCGCCCTGGTCAGCGCCGAGCGATGCGCGCTCAACTTCCTGCAGACCCTTTCGGCGACGGCGACAGCGACGGCGACCCATGTCGAGGCCATCCGTGGCACCCGCACGACGATCCTGGATACCCGCAAGACCCTGCCCGGCCTGCGCTACGCGCAGAAGTACGCGGTGCGCACGGCGGGAGGCATGAACCATCGGATGGGCCTCTTCGACGCCATCCTGATCAAGGAAAACCATATTGCCGCGGCCGGCTCGCTGAGTGCAGCGGTGACCCGCGCGCGCAGCCTGCACCCGTCGATCATGGTCGAGGTCGAAGTCGAAAACTTCAGCGAACTCCGCGAAGCGCTCGCTGCCGGCGCCGACCGCATCATGCTGGACGAGTTCGAACTCGACGAACTCGTCCAGGCGGTGGTCGAAGTCGACGGTCGCGTACCGCTCGAGGTATCGGGCGGAGTCGGCATCGATCGTGTACGCGCCATCGCGGAGACCGGCGTGGACTACATCTCGATCGGCGCGCTGACCAAGCATGTCCGCGCGATCGACCTGTCCATGCGCATCGAACTGGTCAGGGAAAGGGCCTGAGATCGTCCGATTTCAGATCTTGCCGAGAAACTTGAGGACTCCTGCCGCGATCGCGCCAAGAATCACCACGGCGCCGATCACCCAGATGGCCACGGGAGTCGAGGTCTTCTCCGGCTCCGGGACGGTTTCCGCGGGGCCGGGTGTCGCCGCCGGCGCCTGACCGCCCGGCGAAAGCAGGAGGAAGCGCACGGTATCGAGACGCAACTCGTCTCCGGGAACGAGCATGCCCGTGTGCACGCGCTTGTCGTTGATCCACGTTCCATTGGCCGAACCGAGGTCCTCGACCATGACACCTTCCGCGGTGACCTGCAGACGGGCATGGTGGCGGGAAATCTCCTCGGCCTGGATCGGAATCCCGCAATCGCTCTGCCTGCCGATGGTCATTGTCCCGACCAGGGCGAAATTGCGTCCGAATGTAGCGCCGGAAACGCCGCGCAGCATGAACTTCGGCAAAGCCATGCGCACGCGTGTACGGCCGTCGGAGTCGTCCGCGGCAGGAACCGACTTCGGCGCCGCAACTGCCGGGGTCGCTTCGGACGCGACCACGCGACAACCGATACGGCCGAACAGAAGCAGATCGCCGGGCTTGAGCGGGCTTTCCTTGGCAATCTGCCGGCCATTGAGCACGGTCGCCACGCTCTGGTCGCGAATCCGGACCACGGCCTGGCGACCGTTGATCTCAACGTCGCAATGATTGACCGCGACGCCCGGCGCAACGAGCACAACCTGGCAATCGCTGCCGGAACCGATCTGGGTGATCCCCTCGCCCAGTTCGACCGCGGCATGCTCACCATTCGGGAATATCAATTTCATCGCGTCTCCCTCCGAGCGCTTTCGCGACGGGTTATTTTTCGATCACTCGAACCAGGCGGAACCCGAGGCTGTTAAGGGCCGTGTCCTCGGAATAGTTGTCACTCTGCAGCAGTGCATCCTTGTCGGCGGGCGACAGCCAACCGCGTCCGCGAATCCCGTGGTCGCGGCAGCCGTCCGTCAACGGCGCGCTCTTGCCGCAGGCTGCTACCCACTCGCGTACGTTTCCATCGATATCGAAGACCCCGGCAACCGCTGGAAAAATTCCAACCGGAGCGGTGCCCGCGTGACCATCGCTGCAATCGGCACCACCACGGGAATCGAACGCTTTCCTGTAGGCGTCGTCGGCGAGGTTTGCCGTGGAGCAGTTTCCCGGCGGGGCCTTGCGCGCAACCTGCTCCCACTCGGCAGGAGTGGGCAGGCGGTAGCGCTTGCCGGTTTCCTTGCCGAGCCAGTCCGCATAGGCCTGGGCTTCGGCAAAGCTCACGCAGACCACCGGGTGCGTATCGTCCTGGGTGATATCGGGATTCTTCCAGTCGCGTTTTCGCGATGAACGGAAGATCGATTCCCGATCGCGGCACGAGGGTTCCTTGCCCGCAAACTGGCGTTGTCCGCCGGCTTTCCACCAGGCAGCGAACTCGCCCCGGGTCGTCTCGTGGCGGGCAAAGGCGAGGGTGTCCGACACAATGACCATGTCGGGTCCCTTGCGGGCACCGATCGAATCACGGAACACGTAGCCGGCCTTGCCGATCCGATCGACGCCGCGCAGCCCGTCGAGGGCGGCCTTGTTGCCTGGATCGAGAACCGTAACCTTCTCAAACGCGGCCCGGGCAGCTGCCCCATCCATCGCATCGACGGCGGCGCTGGCTTCGGCCAGGTACTTGTCGGATTCGCGCTTGCGCCGGGCTTTCGCTTCGGCCACCGTTTCCGCGCCTTCCTTCAGCGAACCCGCCACTTCCTCGGCCTTGTCGAGAAAGCCGGCAAATTCGCCCGGGTTGCCGTCGGCAAGGGCCTTGTCGGCCAGATCGAGGTAGGCTCGCGCGGTATCGATGACGCCCTGGATGGCGGCGCTGTTGGTCGGGTCGATGCGCAGGGCGAGACTGAAGCGCTCGTAGGCATTGGTGCGTGGAGGATTGGTCAGGCGCAGCCCGGCCAGATCGGCACGAGCCAGGCGAACAAGATTGAGCACCGGATCGATCACGGTCGGCACCAGGGCCAGGTCGAGTTCGTCAGACGGCAGCAGGGCATCACCCATGCCGGCCCCAGCAGCATTGTCGCCGGAAGCATCGATCCCTGCGTCCGCGGCGACCGGGGGTCGAACGGCACGTTTGGCCTGGTCACCGGACACCGCAGGAACCGGCGGCGACTTTGTCGCTTCGATCACGCGATTGGCCTGGGCTTCGGGCTCGTTGCCCTGCCCGGCAATCAGGGCGTAACCCACGGAACCGATCAGGAGCAGGCCGGCCCCCGCCAACGCCCATGGCAGCCAGGGCCGCGCCGTACTGGCCGTCTTCGCTGCCAGTGCCGGGTCGCCGCCGAGTGACTCCTCCATGGTCGGCAGTACACCGATGCGTGTCGGCGCCTCGTTCGCGCGCAGCGCCGCGGCGACCGATTCGCGCTGGATGATCCGGGTCGGCGCTTCCTGGGGCGCGCCGGTCTCGGCGGCGCTGCGCGGTTCGATCGTACCGAGCGCAGCGATGAACTCTTCCGCATTCTGGTAGCGGTCGGCCGGATCCTTCGCCAGCGCCTTGTCGATCAACGGTTGCCAGTGCTGCTGGGCCGGTGGCAGGCGAGGTATCGGCTCGAATACATGGGCATAGGAAACCGCGAACCCATCGGCACCTTCATAGGGCGGCTTGCCGGTCAAACCGAACCAGGTCAGGACACCGAGACCGTAGAGGTCCGAACGCGCATCGACATCGCTGCCGCGCGCCTGCTCGGGACTCATGTAATGGCTGGTGCCGACCGAGAACCCGGCGCTGGTGATGCGAGCAGCCTGGCTGAACGCGCGGGCGATTCCAAAGTCGGTCAGCAACGGCGTGTCGTTCACGTCGAAAAGGATGTTGCCGGGCGCCACGTCCCGATGCACATAGCCACGGTGATGGGCGTAGCCGAGCGCATTGGCGATGCCCTCGAGCACGCGGAGCAGATCCTTCTCGCTGAGTCCCAGACGCACGCGCTGGGCGAAATCGCCCCCCGACAGGTACTGCATCGAAAAATAGTTGAGCTGGGCCTGGGTGACGCCCACGTCGTAGACCTGAACGATATTCGGGTGGGCCAGGGAGGCGAGCATTCGCGCCTCCTGCAGGAAGCGCTTGGAAAATGTCGGATCGGCCGCCAGCGCAGGCGCCATGACCTTGAGCGCGACCTCACGATCGAGCGAAGTCTGCAGGGCCAGATAGACACTGGCCATGCCGCCGACTCCGACCTCGCGCCGGATCACGTACCCAGGAATGTCAATCGCAGTCACGGCAGCTCCCCTACCCTTCGCGGCCAATTGTAACGAATCGCGAACGACTGTCTGTGTTTCAGCGCACCGCCGCCCGCGCGATCCCGGCGACGTCGAACGTTCCGACTCGTGCCGGCCACAGTTCGCACACCGGCCCGTCGGGCAGACTCTGCCTTCAATGGGACAAACCGTCCAGCGCGACGCCAAGGCGGACGAAACCTCCGGGCAGACCGGGTTTCGGCGTTCCGCACCAGGCAGGAGCGAACCTGCTTGCCTGGCGGAAATACGGGCCGCACACTGCCGGCATGGATGGATCGCTGATCGGCTTGCTGCTTGCGGGAATTGCGGTTGCGCTCTGGCTCGACGCCCTCGCCGCGCGCGAACTGGCCGGGATGCACAGCCGCCGGCTGTGTGCGGGTTCGGGCCTGCAATGGCTCGACCAGAGCATTGCCCTGCAGCGCATGCAGGTGGTTCGCGCGGGAGGCAGGCTGGTCC
Organism: Dokdonella immobilis; assembly: GCF_900115085.1. Lineage (GTDB taxonomy): Bacteria > Pseudomonadota > Gammaproteobacteria > Xanthomonadales > Rhodanobacteraceae > Dokdonella > Dokdonella immobilis. The sequence goes on from NZ_FOVF01000001.1 coordinate 244,913, forward strand.
TGCGCCGCCAGTACCGCTTCGAGGTCAGCCTGAACGGAAGCGATCGCCACCGGGCCAGCATCAGCCTGCATGGACGCCGTATGGCCAGCTACATGCTGCCCGCCCGCGAGATGCCGGAAGCGGAACCTGCAGGGCGTCCTTCGACGTCTACTTGACCACATGCAGCCGCGGTCGCCTGGGCGGCTCTTCCGGCGCGGGCGGCTCGGGGGGCGGAGTGGATTCTTCAGCCGGAAACATCATGCCTTGGCCGTTTTCCTGGGCATAGATGGCGAGAACCGCGGAAACGGGGAGCTCGATCGAATGGCTGACCCCGCCGAAGCGGGCCAGGAAGCTGACGGTCTCCATGCCGATGTCCAGGCGCGCCACGGCACGCGAGGCGACGCTGAGCACGATCCGGCCATCCTTGATCGCCGAGGCTGGAACACGCACACCGGGCGCGCCTGCCTCGACCAGCAGATACGGGGTCAATCCGTTGTCGTTGATCCATTCGTGAATGGCCCGCAGGAGGTAGGGCCGATTCGAAGTCATTGTCATTTCGGGCACGCGATGTCCTCATGCACGCAATGCGCGCTCCTCGGCCGTCATGCTGCGCAGAAATGCCTGGCTGTGGAATATCCGCTCGCCATAGTCGACGATCGACTGCGCCTCGCGCGGCAGGGTGATGCCAAGCGACTGAAAACGCCAGACCAGCGGCGCGAAGGCACAGTCGGCCAGGCTGATTTCGGGACTCAGGAAGAATTTCGACGCCTTGAAGGCAGGCGCATTGCTGATCAACTCGTCGCGCAGCGCCTTGCGCGCCGCCTCGACACCCTTGCCCCCCTCTTCGATCTGGTCGACCAGGGTCAGCCAGTCGTTTTCGAGCCGCACCATGGCCAACCGGAGCCGGGCCCGCGACAGCGGATCAACGGGCATCAAGGGTGGGTGCGGATAGCGTTCGTCCAGGTATTCGCAGATCACGCTGGTATCGTAGAGGACCAGGTCGCGGTCGACGAGGGTTGGCACCGAATTGTAGGGATTGAGCTCGATCAAGTCTTCGGGCGGGTTTTCCAGGTCGACGATGACATGGTCGTAGCTGACGCCCTTGGCCGATAGCACCAGCCGAACCCGATGGCAATGGACGCAGTCTCGCGCGGAAAATAGAGTGAGCACTGCCCGTGATCGCTGACTCAAGGCCATGACGGCACACCTCCCCTGGCGGGCTAGTGACCCGCATGACCACACAAACCGGGGCTGGCCCGGCCTCTCCCGTTCGTCCTCACTCTACTACGCCATGGCGAAAGCGCATAGATGAGCCGGACCGGGCCGCCGAATAGGCGACCCAAGTCACTGAAGCAAAACGAAATATGGTCAGATCATGCGGGCTTTTGCGGGCCGCGCCGGGCGCTCAGTGGACGTCCTTCCAGTATTCCTGCTTGAGGAAATAGGCCAACAGGGTGAAGGTGGCGAGGAACAACAGAACCCAGATGCCGATGGATTTGCGCTGCATCGCCGCGGGCTCGGCCGCGTATTGAAGGAAATTCGCGATATCGCGCGCAACCTTGTCGAATTCCTCGGGTTTCAAGGTTCCGGCCCGATGCACCTCGAAGCCCTCGAACTGCGCCGGCTCGGATCCCTCAGCGGCCTTGAACTTCGCCGTCTGCACGCCCTGGAGCTCCCACAGCGGATTTGGCATCGAGGCATTCGGGAAGACGGTGTTGTTCCAGCCCACAGGACGGCTGGCATCCAGGTAGAAGGACTTCAGATAATTGAAGACGTAATCCACACCCTTGGCCCGGGCCATCAGCGAGAGATCCGGCGGCGCCGCGCCGAACCAGGTCTTGCCGTCCACCGAGTTCATCGAAGGCGGGATCCGCTCACCGAAATTGACCCCGGTGAAGTTGAGGTTGTTCATGACCTGGTCTTCGCTGAGGTCGAGATCCTCGGCAATGCGCGAATAGCGCATCAGCTGGAGTGAGTGGCAGCCCGAGCAGTAGTTCATGAACAGCTTGGCGCCATTCTGCAGCGAGCCGGTGTCCGCCAGGTTGGCGTTGGACGGCGCCAGACCGCCCTCTTCGGCAGCCGCGGCGGGCAGCGCGAAGCCGAGGCTCAGGGCCAGGAGGAAGCCGGCGATCCAGGGATGGGACTTGTGCATGGTGGTCTCAGTCATGGCCGTTCACCCGCTCCGGGACGGCCTTGGTCTTCTCGAAGCCGAACGCGGTATAGACCCAGAGGAAAATGAAGAAGCCGAAGTAGGCCGCGGTCAGGAAACGGCCAATGATGGTCTCCACCGGATCGGTGCCGGGGCCGGAGCCGATCTTGCCGAGCCAGACGAAGCAGATGCCGAGCACGAACAGGGCGACCCGGAAGCCGGTACCGCGATAGCGCCATGACTTGACCTTGCCGCGATCGAGCCAGGGCAGGAAGAACAGCACGAGGATCGCACTGAACATCGTCAGCACACCGGCCAGCTTGTTCGGCACTACGCGCAACATCGCGTAGAACGGCGTGTAGTACCAGGTCGGCTTGATATGCACGGGCGTGACCAGGCGATTGGCCTCGATGAAATTGTCATGTTCGAGGAACAGACCGCCGAAAGTCGGCTGGAAGAAGATGATGAAGGCGCAGATCAGAAGGAAGCAGCCCGTATAGAAGGTGTCCTTGACCGTGAAATAGGGATGGAACGGGATGCCGTCGGCCGGCGCGCTGGAGGACCAGCGATTGCCCTTCGGACCCTTCTTGATCTCGACGCCGTCGGGATTGTTCGAGCCGACCTCGTGCAGGGCGAAGATATGCAGCACGACGAGGAGCAGGAGCACCAGCGGCAGGGCGATCACGTGCAGTGCGAAGAAGCGGTTGAGCGTGGCATCCGAGGGCAGGTAGTCGCCCATGATCCACTCGGTCAGCGCGGTGCCCACGTAGGGTATCGCCCCGAACAGCGAAATGATCACCTTGGCGCCCCAGAACGACATCTGGCCCCATGGCAGCACGTAGCCCATGAACGCCTCGGCCATCAGCACGAGGTAGATCAGCATGCCGAGCAGCCACACGAGCTCGCGCGGCTTCTTGTAGGAGCCGTACATGACCCCGCGGAACATGTGGATGTAGACGACGACGAAGAAGGCCGAGGCGCCGGTCGAATGCATGTAGCGGATCAGCCAACCCCACTCGACGTCGCGCATGATGTACTCGACCGAGGCGAAGGCTTCCGCCGCGCTCGGCTTGAAGAACATCGTCAGGAAGATGCCGGTGACGATCTGGTTGATCAGGACCACCATCGACAGCACGCCGAAGATGTACCAGATGTTGAAGTTCTTCGGCGCATAGTACGAAGTCATGTGCTTCGCATAGAACGGGCCGAAGGACGGTGCGCGGTCGTTGAACCACTCCTGCATGCCGGTAACGGCCTGGGTCAGTCGATTGGCCATCACGCTGCTCCCTCGGCTGCGCCGATCATGATGTGCGTATCGTCGATGAAGTAGTACGGCGGCACGACCAGGTTGGTCGGAGCCGGGACACCATCATAGACGCGGCCGGCCATGTCGAAGCGCGACTTGTGGCAGGGACAGAAGAAGCCACCCTTCCAGTCCGGATCGAACGGCTCCGGCACGAGCTCGCCATGGAACTTCGGCGAGCAGCCCAGGTGCGTGCAAAGCCCGACCAGCACGAGCAGCTCGGGCTTGCGCGAGCGGTGTTCGTTCTGGGCGAATTTCGGCTGCTGGTCCTCGACCGACGAATTAGGATCCTTGAGCCGGGAATCCTGGCTCGGCAGCGCATCGAGCTGGGCCTGGGTGCGGTGGATGATCCAGATTGGCTGACCGCGCCACTCATAGGTGACCATCTGCCCGACTTCGAGCTTGCTGATGTCCGCTTCGACCGGTGCGCCGGCAGTCTTTGCCCGGGCGCTCGGTTGCCACGATTTGATGAAGGGTACGGCCGCCATTGCGATTCCCGCACCGCCAACGACAGCAGTCGTTGCGGTCAGAAACCTGCGGCGGCCCTTGTCGACGCCGTCATTTGCCATCCGGCACTCCACGAGGTGCTTGCTGAAAAACGAGAATGGAACAGGGAAACGCGGGGATGCCGCAGAATCATGCTAGTTTAACGAAGCACTCCGCACCGCACAATCGAGCGCGACGCGGCAAGATGTCCTTGCATCCTGTGCCTTCTTCCATGCAACCCGATCCCATGCGCCGCGCCAGCACTCTCGCCTTCATTCTCCGCTATGTCATCCTTGGTCTGGCGATCGCGTTTGTCGCGAGCCTTTTTGCACCGGGCCTGGTGGATCGCCTGCGCGGCAACACCCCCGGCCCGACCACCGCGCGGCCTGTGGAAGCGGGGTCGAGTTCGCGCGAACGCGGGCCGGTTTCCTATGCCGAGGCGGTCACCCGTGCCGCACCCGCCGTGGTCAACATCTACGCCAACAAGATGACCACGGTGCGCCAGTACCGGATCGTGCCCGACCCGGTCACGCGCCGACTGTTCGGCGCCATCGCGGCCGGCCCATCCTACAAGAAGCAGGAGCAGAGCCTCGGTTCCGGCGTGGTCTTCAGCGCCGACGGCTATGTGCTGACCAACAACCACGTGATCAATGGCGCTGACGATATCCAGGTGCTCCTGTTCGACGGCCGGGTCGCCCAGGCGCGGGTGATTGGGGCCGATGCCGATACCGACCTGGCCGTGCTCAAGATCGACGCCGCGGACCTGCCGACGATCGCCGTCGCCGATCGCGGCGACGTCAACGTCGGTGACGTCGTCCTCGCCATAGGAAACCCGTTCGGTGTCGGCAAGACCGTGACCATGGGCATCGTCAGCGCCACCGGCCGCCAGCTCAGGCTGTCCGCCTACGAGGACTTCATCCAGACCGATGCCGCGATCAACTTCGGCAACTCCGGTGGTGCCCTGGTCAATGCACTGGGTGAACTCGTTGGCATCAATACCGCGGTCTACCGCAATGCCGGCGGCGACGGCCGCCAGGGCGCGGGCCAGCAGAATGCCGAGGGCATCGGTTTCGCCATCCCGGTGACGACGGCCAAGGCCGTACTCGACCAGATCATCAGCCACGGCATGGTCATTCGCGGCTGGTTCGGCGCCGAATACGCCGATCCATCGGCACTGAATCCGGTGCGGCCACCCGGCACCCCGATCCAGCGTGGCGTGGTCGTGCTCGAGGTCCTGCCCGGTGGCCCTGCGGACCGGGCCGGACTGCGTAGCGGCGACATCCTGCTCAAGCTCGATGGCGAGGACATCGTCGACCAGGCCGACCTGCGCAGTCACGAGGCGGCGCTGGCGCCGGGCCAGGTCGCGCGTCTCCACGGCATTCGCAACGGCGTGCCGTTTTCGGTGGCCCTGACCCTGATGCAGCGCCCCTCGAACTACGCAGGAACCTGATCGCGGCGCTACCGGCGCGCGCGCCCTGGCTCAGAGGGCCTTGCGGTAGCGATCACGAAGCGTGGCCACGCGTTCGACGTAGACCTGTGTTTCGGCGTACGGTGGCACGTCCGCGTATTTCTGCACCGCGGCCGGTCCGGCGTTGTACGCGGCCGTGGCCAGCCGCTCGTCACCGTTGAAGTTCTTCAGCATCCGCGCCAGATATTGCGCACCGCCGCGAATATTCTGCGCAGCGTCGAACGCATCGTCGACGCCAAGGTCGGTCGCCGTCCCCGGCATCAGCTGCATCAGGCCCTGCGCCCCCTTGCTCGAGAGCGCCATCGGATTGAACGCCGACTCGGCGTGGATGACCGCCCGCAGCAACGACTCGTCGACGCCGGACTCGGCCGCAGCCACGGCGACTTCGTCCCGGTAGGCATCGAGATTGAGGGCGGTACGGGCAAAATTGATGGTCGAATGCAGGTCGCAGGCGACACAGGTCGAGATGTAGGTGAAGAGCACCGCGAAGCGACCATCGCGCGGCCGTACGTTGGTGTATTCGGTGACCCCGCTGCTCCGCTCGACCCGGTATACCGCGCCACGCAGCACCCTCGGTGCCAGGCTGGCCGTGGTTGCGCTGGTCATGACCTTGTTGTCTGCCGGGGCTGGGCCGTTGGCCGGCGGTTCGATCCGGGGCACCCGCGCCGGAGCCGGCGCGATAGCGGCAGTCGAGGCGACGCCCGAACTGGCCGCACGAACATCCGGTCGCTCCTGATAGTCGACCTTGCGGCGGGCCTGGGCGCTGGTCGGCGCAGGCTTGCCGGCCTGATAACGGCCGATTGCCTTGCAGGCGGTGAACGAAGCACTCTTGTTCGTGTAGGCCACGCTGCCGCCTGGCCCCTCGCACTTGTACAAGGTGTCCGCGGCGGCATTGGTCGCGACCAGCATGAGCAGGGCCGCGAGCAAACCAAACACTGAATTTTCAGGTACTTGCAGCATATTCGTCATTAAACCATGGAACTACATGCCGCCGCCGCGACGGGCGTCCCGGAGCAGGCAACCTGCCCGGCCTGGCCAGCTTTCGCTGGCGGGCCTCAAGTCCAGTGCGTAAACTACTGGGTTTGCTGACAATTCTCCAGTTCCCATGGCCGGAAAGCTGTACATCAAGACCCACGGTTGCCAGATGAACGAGTACGACTCGGCGAAGATGGCCGACGTCCTCGGTGCGGCCCATGGCCTGGTCGTGACCGATGATGCCGCCGAGGCGGACGTCATCCTGATCAACACCTGCTCGATCCGCGAGAAGGCCCAGGAGAAGGTGTTCAGCCAGCTCGGTCGCTGGAAGGAGATCAAGCAGCACAAGCCCTCGGTGGTCATCGGCGTCGGTGGCTGTGTTGCCAGCCAGGAAGGCGATGCCATCGTCAGGCGCGCGCCATTCGTCGACCTGGTGTTCGGGCCGCAGACCTTGCACCGGCTGCCCGAGATGATCGAGGCCCGCCGACAGAGCGGCAAGCCGCAGGTCGATATCAGCTTCCCCGAGATCGAGAAATTCGACCGCCTGCCCGAACCGCGGGCCGAAGGCGCTTCGGCCTTCATCTCGATCATGGAGGGTTGCTCGAAATACTGCAGTTTCTGCGTGGTTCCGTACACGCGCGGCGAGGAAATCAGCCGGCCCTTCGACGACGTCCTTGCCGAAATCGCCCAGCTCGCCGAGCAGGGCGTGCGCGAGGTCAACCTGCTCGGCCAGAACGTCAACGCCTATCGCGGGCCGATGCACGATGGAGGCATCGCCGATCTCGGCCTGCTCATCCATGCCGTGGCCCAGATCGACGGTATCGGTCGCATCCGCTTCACGACCTCGCATCCGATGGAGTTCAGCGATTCCCTGGTCGAGGCCTATGCCAACGTGCCGGAGCTGGCCAATTTCCTGCACCTGCCCGTGCAGTCGGGCTCAGACCGCATCCTCTCGGCGATGAAGCGCGGCTATACGGCGCTCGAATACAAGCAGCGCATCCGCAAGCTGCGCGCGGTGCGGCCGGACATCTGCATCTCCTCGGATTTCATCGTCGGATTTCCCGGCGAGACCGAGGCCGATTTCGAGAAGACCATGAAGCTGATCGACGAAGTCGGCTTCGACCAGAGCTTCAGCTTCGTCTTTTCGGCACGACCCGGAACACCCGCCGCCAATCTCGCCGACGATACTCCGGCCGAGGTCAAGCACGCCCGCCTGTTGCGTCTGCAGGGCGTGCTCAACGACAACGCGCGCGCCATCAACGAGGCCATGCTCGGCACCACCCAGCGCATCCTCGTCGAGGGTCCAAGCCGCCGTGATCCGAATGAGATGACCGGGCGCACCGAAAACATGCGCAAGGTCAACTTCGCCGGCCATCCGCGCATGGCCGGCCAGTTCATCGACGTCCTCATTACCGAGGTGATGGCCAACTCGCTGCGCGGTCGCGTGGCGTTGGCCGGCAACGAGCAGGCCGCCTGAGCCGAGGTTCCGGATTGCCGCCACTCCGGAACCCGGACCGCAACCGGCCAGCACCAGCGCACTGAAGGGCCCGGCGGGAAGATGCCCGACTGGCGGCGCGGCGCGCCGCCATTGTCGTCAGCTAGCGCCCATGACCCTGATCATCCGGCCTTGGTCTTGGCGATCCAGTCGTCGATGACGCGCTCGAGCAGGGACAGCGGCAGCGCACCATGGCTCAGCACCTGGTCGTGGAATGCACCAAGCGAGAAGCGGTCGCCCAGTTCCTTTCGCGCCTTTTCGCGCAGGGCCAGGATCTTCAGCATGCCGGCCTTGTAGGCCAGGGCCTGTCCAGGGTTGACGAAGTAGCGCTCGATTTCGGCGGTCACGTCGCCTTCGCCCATGCCGGTGTTGTCGAGCATGTAGGTGATCGCCTGCTCGCGGGTCCAGCGCTTGTAGTGGATGCCACTGTCGACGACCAGGCGCACGGCCCGCATCATCTCGTCACGCAGACGACCGAGATTGTCGAGGGGATCCTGCTCGAAACCCATTTCCCAGGCCAGGCGTTCGGCGTACAAGGCCCAGCCTTCGGAATAGGCCGTGAACGGAAGCACGCGACGGAAGAACGGCACGCCCTGCAGCTCCTGCGCAATCGTGATCTGGAAGTGATGACCGGGAATGCCCTCGTGATAGGCCAGGGTGCGCATCGCGAATTTCGGCGTCTCGCCGGGATCGCGCAGGTTGGCATAGAACACGCCCGGCCTTGAACCGTCGAACGAGCCGCTCTGGTAGTAGGCACCCGGGGCGGTCTTCTCCGAGAAGGCCGGAACCGGCTTGACCTCGACACCGAGCTTCGGCCGCCGGTTGAAGGCATCGCCGAGCTTGGCATTGACGTCATCGAGGATGGCCTGGTACCGGGCGATCATCGCCGTCTTGCCTTCCGGCGTGTTCGGATACATCTGCTCGGGCTGGCGCGCCAGCTGCTGCACCCGCGCGCCGACACTGCCCTCGGTGAGGCCCTGCCCGCGCAGGATCTCATCCATCTCCGCGGAGATCCGCGCGACTTCGGCCAGGCCGAGTTCGTGGACCTGCTCGGGGGTCATGTCGGTCGTGGTATGGCTGCGCACGCACCAGGCGTAATAGGCATCGCCATCAGGCAGGCTCCAGGCCCCCTGGTTTTGCGTGGCCTTGGCCTGCAGGGTCGTGAAGTAGGCGATCAGCTCGCGGAACGCGGGATAGACGCTGGCCTCGATCGAGGTCTTGACCCGCGCCTTCAGGTCTTCGCGCGTCGCCGTGTCCATCGCATCGGCGGCAATCCTGTCGAGCTTCTCGCCGAAGCTCGTGTACAGCATGTTCTGCTCTGCCGGAACGCCGATGAAGCCGTTCATCTGTTCGAGCACCTTGTCGACGGTGAACTTCGGCGGAATGACGCCCTTGCCCTCGCGCAACTTCAGACCATCGATCACCTGCGAGAAATTGAGCGGGAACCGGTCGAGGCGGCTGATGTAGTTTTCGGCGTCCCCCGCATTGTTGACCTGGTGGGTCTGGGCCATGAAATTCGGCTGGCCCGACTGCACACCGAACATCTGGTTGACCGGGAAGTCGTGAAAGCGGAAGCGATCGCCTTCGACCTGATCGGCAAGGAAGAACTCCAGGGCATCATAGGAAAGCTTGCCTTCCTCATCGAGAGCGTCGCGGTCGTAGCGGTGCAGCATGTCGAGGTCGTCCTTGACCATGGCCGCCATGCGGTCGGCGTGGGCCGGGGATGCATCGTCCAGCTTGCCGCTGTAGAAATCGGCCCACGGCGGCAGGATGCGCATGCTGCTGAGCATTTGCGGGCTTTGCAGCGCGAACTGCCCGAACACGCGGGCGTAGAACCAGTCGATCTTGTACGGCTTGAAGTACCAGACATGGACGAAAGCGATACCGGCAAAGACGACCAGGACCAGGATCAGTCGAATCAACCACTTCAGCAGCTTCCTCACGCGGTGTCCCCTCTCTGCAGTTCAAACGCAAGCCTACCAGTCGAAGCGCCCGCTGATGCATGGCCATTGGTCACGCGTATCCGGTCGCATGGATGCGCGGCGAGTCGGGCCTCCGGCAGCCACGCCAGCCGCCCGCCAACGGGTTGATTTTTATACCCTTGCCGGACGCCCCTCGCACCCGGTATGTTGGCCGTGCAGACCGGCTGCCAATGCCGCTGGCGCACCGGAATTTCGACAGCCATGAATTATCGCCATGCCTTCCATGCCGGCAATTTCGCCGATGTGTTCAAGCACACGATCCTGATCGGGCTGATCGAGGCGCTCAAGGCCAAACAGACGCCGTTTTGCTTCATGGATACGCATGCCGGCCGCGGCCGCTACTCGCTGGACGGCTCGGAGGCCATGCGCACCGGCGAGGCCACCGACGGCATCAAGCGTCTGCTTGCAGCAACCCGGGTACCGACCCTGATGCACGTCTATGTCAATCTCGTGCGTTCGCTGAATGCCGGGCACGAGGAGCTGGTCGACTACCCCGGTTCCCCACTGATTGCCAGCCTGGTCATGCGCGAATCCGATCGTGGCATCCTCTGCGAATTGCAGCCTGACGAGTGCACGGCGCTGAAGGCGCTGTTTCGCGGGGACGCGAGGTTTTCCGTGCACGAGCGCGACGGCTACGGCGCCATGAACGCGCTGCTCCCACCCAGGGAGCGTCGCGGGCTGGTCCTGATCGATCCGCCATTCGAGGCGCAGGACGACGAATTCCGCATCATCGAGAAGGCGCTGGGCGACGCGCGCAAACGCTGGCCCACCGGCATGTATGCGATCTGGTACCCGATCAAGCTGCGCCAGCAGGTGCAACCCTTCCACCGCTGGTTGAGCCGGAGCGGATTCGCCAAGGTCCTCGCCGCGGAACTGCTCCTCCATCCCGACAACTCGGCGCTGCGCCTGAATGGCTGCGGCATGGTCGTCATCAACCCGCCCTGGAAGTTCGAGCGCCAGCTCGAGGAACTGTTGCCGGCGCTGAACGCCCTGCTCGCCCAGGGGCGCTACGGGCAGCACCGCATCGAATGGCTGGCGCGCGAGTGACGTGGGCCCGGACCGGGTGGACAATGTCGGCCGGACATCCAGCGGTAGAACGATAGCCATGGACAAGCGACGCGCGCCGATCATTGCGATTCCCGCGCTGGTGTCGTGCGCCCTGCTCTGCGCATGCGCCACACCGGTTTTCCGGGACGTCGACCACGCCGTCGAGGTCACCGCCAGCGACATCCAGCAGAACTCCGACGCCTACCGGGGCGCGGAGGTCGTCTGGGGCGGTCGCATCGTCGCTATCGAAAACCGCACCGAAACGACCGAAGTGGAAGTGGTGGCCTATCCGCTCGATCGCGACCAGCAACCGATGCCCGAGGCGCCAAGCCAGGGTCGCTTCATGCTGGTATTGCCCGGATTCGTCGAACCACTCGATTACGCAGCGGGGCGTCACCTGACCGTTCACGGCGTGCTTGCCGGAACCCGGGTCGGCCACGTGCAGGAGCGTGCTTATCTCTATCCGATGGTGCGCGCCATGGACGTCAAAGTCTGGCCCTGGGGTTTCATCTTCGACAAGAAGCCACGGATCAGCCTAGGTATCGGCGCCCGCATTCACTGATCCGGACCTTCGCCCGGGTCCCCGTCATCGATATCCGGCTCGAAGAAGCTGAAGCGCACTTGCGGAAACCGGCGTTTCAGTTCGCGCTCGACCGCGTTGATCTGGGCGATCATGCCCAGCGCGGACTCCTCGCCGCGCATCTTCGCCTTGATCGAGACCATGACATCGTTGCCGAGTTGCAAGGTCAGCAGGTTGTACACGCACTCGATCTCGGGCCGCTGGTCGAGGAAGTCGCACATCTGCCGGCGCGTTTCCGGATCCACGCTCTGGCCGATCAGCATGGCCTTGACCTCTACCGAGATGAAAATGGCGACGACGATCAGCAGGACACCGATCGCCAGCGTGCCGACCGCATCCCAGAACGGATTGCCGGTGATCATGGCTACCGAGACGGCCGCAAGAGCGAACGCGAGACCGAGCAGGGCGGCCAGATCCTCACCGAAGATCACGACGAGTTCGACCTGGCGCGTACTGCGGAACCATTGCCACAGGGTCCGGGTGCCGCGCGCCTTGTTGACTTCGACCAGGCAGGCACGCATCGAGATGCCCTCGACGATGATGCTGAACACGAGCACGCCAACCGCAATCCACGGCGATTGCAGCGGCTCGTCGCTGTGCAGTTTGTGCAGGCCTTCGTAGAGCGAGAACATGCCGCCGACACTGAACAGCATCAGGGCGACCAGGAACGACCAGAAGTAGACGGCCTTGCCATAGCCCAATGGATAGTCAGGAGATGGCGGCTTCTTCGCCTGGCGCATGCCGAACAGCAGCAGGATCTGGTTGCCGCAATCGGCCAGCGAGTGCACCGCTTCGGCGAGCATGGCACCGGAGCCCGTCAGTAGCGCCGCCACGAGCTTGGCCAGAAAAATCGCGAAATTGGCGCCGAGAGCAAAGAAGATCGCGCGCAGCGAATCACCCTGACCAGCCATGCCTACCTCGGGATACAGTGAAATTGCGCACTAGTCTAGACGAGGGTCCGGCGCCCGACGAGGGCCTCGGCTCGCCCGTGGTCGTTGCCTATCAAGGCAGGGTGACGCCGAGGATGCGCTGGGTCTTCTTCGGCAGTCCTGCGCGCACCAGTTCATAGGACTGGCGCACGTGGTTGGCGAGTTCGGCTTCGCTGAAGTGTTGGGTTTCGTTGATGCTGACCCAGTAGGCGCGCGCCATGTAGGGGGCACTCGAGATACCCGGCTGGTCGGTCAGTTCGAGGAATCGTTCCGGGCCGACCTTGAAGCTCAGGCGACCCCGTTCGGGCCCGATCGTGCAGAGAATGACGAACATCTTTCCCGAAACACTCCAGACCAGATCGACGTCCCACTTGATGGCGCGCGTGGCACCCGGCCAGTTCGCGCACAAGTCATCGAGTTGCTCGATGCTCATCCCCATCGACTCGGACATCAAGGATCCTCCACTCGGTTTCCGGCATGGTCATTCTTCGCCCATCCCGGGAGTGTAGCGTAGCCAACTGGAGTCGACGCGCATCGATCCGACCACGCCCGCCCGCATTCGTTCAGGCAGGAAAGCACCAGGCCAGCAAAATCCACAGGACGACCGCGATGAGCAACGCCGAGATCATTAGCCACGAGAGCACGTCGGCAATACGTCGACGTGCCCCCCTTTGTGCCCACTCCTCTCGCGTCCGCTTGCGGAACTTGGGAGAAACGAGCCAGATCACGGCTCGGCCACCTGTGCAGGCAGGGCCACGATTTCGAATGGCGTGATCAGCGTGTATCGATCAGATAGTGTCCGCCAACGACGCGGATACGTGGAACCCGTCGATCCTGCTCGAAGCGGGCGTACGCCGGTTCGAGTTCGTTCCAGAATGCATACCAAGGGGAATCCCGCTGCGCCTCGAGATCCGCGGGCTCGAGCCGGAACGGAAACGCATGGACGTCGAATGCGCTTTGGCCGCCGCGCAGTGCGGCCGCCGCCAATGTGTAGATCTCCTCGATGCCATCATCGCCCATTGCGTAACAGCCAATCGAGACGCACGAGCCATGCACCATCAGGAAATCACCGGTTCGTCCATGGGCGAGATCATAGGCGTTCGGATAGCCGAGGTTGAAAGCGAGATGGAAGCGGCTATTCGGATTGAGCTGGCGTGATGAGATCCGATAGAAGCCCTCCGGCGCCTGGTTGTCGCCCTCGCGCAACTTGGGACCGAGATCGCCGGAATAGGCGCAGACCGGATAGCTGCGAAACAGGACGAAGCGACCGTCCGTGTCCTCCACCCAGAGCTCGAGCAGCTTCTCGCGTTTGAAGATGCGCATGTAAACGGCCGCACCGAAACGCAGACCCAGCTTACCGAGGTCACTTTCCAGGTCCGGTCGCACACGCAACTCGGCAGCCCGGGCCCGGTCCTGCGCGACTGGCATCGTTCGCTCCATTGCAGTTCGTCCGGAAACCGCCCAGAACGCGGATATCAGGATCAGGCAGGCAACCGCGAGTAGCGCCGAAAGCGTGCGGCAGGCCCGCCCGTCAGCGATAGTTCTCGTAGGATTTTTCCTCGACCAGGGTCGAGCCGAGCTTCTCGTTGATCTCGCGCTTGTACGCGGCCCGGTCGTCGTTGCGGAAGTAAACCGCGCGCGCCAGCTCGACGAACTCCGAATCGAAGGCCTTGGCCTTTTCCTTGACCCGGATGTGGTCCTCGATATCCCAGAGCGCCTCGTTCACCGCCTTCAACTTTGCCCGCTCGGCGGCGATGTCGATCGCCGAGTGTGCATCGGCCGACCATGTTCTGGTCAGCAGGTCGAGTTCGGTGCGGACGTTGGCGAGCTTCTCGGGATTACCGATACGCTCGGCCTTGATTTCCAGGATCGTGATCTTGTCGATCAGTTCTCCATAGGAAACGGGTACGGCAATCTGGCTCATCGATGCCCAGCCTTGTTGGGGAAAACGCAATGGTAGGACGGAATGGCGGCCATGCGAACCATTTCACGACGGATTTTCAACGCGCTCACGATGCCGGTGCGGTCCCCGTGACAGACACGCTACCCTTGACGTTCCATCGCATCGAACACCCACATCGTGAAACCCATCGCCTTCGTGCGCTCGCCCTATGCCCGTCGCATCGACGCTCCGCACCAGCCAACTGTGGTCGAAGGCACCGAAACCGGCACCACCTCCGAAGCGCGCATCGAATTCGAAGCCGACATGCCCGTAGAGGCCTTTCGTGACCTGCAGGGCTTCCAGCGCATCTGGCTGATCTTCCGGTTCCACCGCAGCGAGGGCTGGAAAGCCGAAGTGCGCCCACCGCGCGGTGGCGGGAAGCGCAGCGTCCTCGCAACCCGCTCACCACACCGGCCCAATCCCATCGGTCTGTCGGCGGTCGAACTGCTCGGCATCGAGGACCGCGCACTGCGCGTCAGGGGTATCGACCTGCTCGATGGCACGCCGGTGCTCGACATCAAGCCCTACGTGCCCTATGCCGATTCATTTCCCGGCTCCGTGGCCGGCTGGATCGATGAAATCGATGCCGAGCAGGGAAGCCGTTCAGCGCCGGGACCACGCAGGCCACGCGGATAGGAATCAATCGCAGTTTCGATTCGCCTCGATCCTGTGTGTTCATGGATAATTGGGCGTCTACTGACCAAGCTCGAACGTCCGAGCGTCGAATGATCGACAACCTGCGAGGAAATGCCATGAGCAACCGGAAAACCGAAACCGCCGTGAATGATGGCCGCCGCCAGTTCCTGCAACTGACCGGCCTGGGCATTGGCGCGGTCGCGCTGGCCGCGGTGACATCGAAGACCGCGCGCGCCGAAGACCTTCCGCACCTGTCCCCCGATGACGCCACGGCCAAGGCCCTGGGCTACGTCGAGGACACGACCAAGGCCGACGCCGCCAAGTTCCCGAATCACAAGCCCAGCCAGGAGTGCCTGAACTGCAACTTCTACCAGGGCGCCGCCGGTTCGGCATTCGGACCCTGCACGCTGTTCCCGGGCAAGGCCGTCCACAGCAAGGGCTGGTGTTCGGCCTATGTGGCCAAACCCGCCTGACAACGACCGTACCTAACCTTGCAACAGAAAAGAGCCCCGCACGGGGCTCTTTTCATTTCCACGCCCTGAACATGCCAGTCCGGTCACCAGCCAGTCTGTGGCAACCGGGGCAAATCCAGCATGGAAATTCCACCCAGTCCCCGCACCATGGCGACGAACCAACGGACGCGGGTCTGTCACGGCTTGTCAGGCAGCACTGCTGCCCGTATCATTCGCGGCCCACTTCAGGAGAGGTGGCAGAGTGGTCGAATGTACCTGACTCGAAATCAGGCGTACGTTTATAGCGTACCGTGGGTTCGAATCCCACCCTCTCCGCCAGAATCAAAAAGAGCCCCGAATGGGGCTTTTTTTGATTCTGATGGTGTGGGGTGTGTGGACGAACCCACCGGTCGAAAAATTCGTCAGGAACGAATTTTGACAGCCGAAGGCTGGCCCGGAGCGCGCAGCGCGGAGGGTGAGGCTCAGGGATGAGCCGAACATATCCCACCCTCTCCGCCAGAATCAAAAAGAGCCGCGAAAGGGGCTTTTTTTGATTCTGCTGGTGTGGGGTGCGTGGACGAACCCACTGTTGACTCCGGGCGTCCCGCCCTGCGCCCTTCGGACCATCGCTGGCGCGATGTTCGCTTCGGCATCCTGCCTTCGTAGTGAAAAATTCGTCAGGAACGAATTTTGACAGCCAAAGGCTGGCCCGCTGCGTGCAGCGGCCCGAAGGCTCCTATTGCAGCGTGGGCGTGGTTCCGCAGAATTGCTGGCGCACTTTCATCGCTTCGCTCATCCAGCCGTTGAGCTGGCTGATCCGGGTGCCTTCGGCGGGGTGGGTCGACATGAATTCCGGCGGTTTCTGGCGACCGAGAGCGGCCATGCGTTCCCAGAGTCGCGGTGCTTCCTGCGGATCGAAACAGGCCGCGGCCGACAGCAGCAGACCGACGTGGTCGGCCTCCGATTCGTGGCTGCGTGAAAACGGCAGCAGGACACCATACTGCGTGCCGGCGCCGATCGCGGCCATGACCATCTGGCGCTGCCCGGGATCCATGTCGCCAGTCGACATGCTCGCGGCGATCGAGCCGATCTGGACCAGCTTTTGCTGAGCCATGCGTTCGCCACCATGACGGAGCAAGGCGTGCGCGATTTCGTGGCCCATGACGGCAGCGAGGCCATCTGAATTCTTCGCCACCGGAACGATGCCGGTGTAGACCGCGATCTTGCCCCCAGGCAGGCAGAAGGCATTGACCTGGTCGGACTCGATCACGCTGACCTGCCACTCGTAGGCGCCCCAGTCGGTGGATGCCGGAACGCCGTTGGTTTCGGCGAGATAGGCCTCGACCTTGGGTGCGGCCTCGACCAGGCGCTGGGCGATGCCATGGATCTGCTGCGGCAGGGGCCCGCTGCGAACCACCTGCGATTGCTGAAGGATTTCCTGGTAGGACTGCAGCCCCAGCGCCGCCTCTTCCTGCGCCGTGGTATCCAGCAACTGCTTGCGCCCGGTGAACGAGGCCTCGTTGCTGTGACTCAGGTAGTAGTAACCGAAATAGAGCCCGAACAGCAGGATCGGCCAAAGCTTGAGGCCGCGCCGGCTGGATTGCTGACCCGCAGATCGATTTCCGAACGGCCCCATGTCGAGATCCTCCTGCTTTCCGGCTGCGAGCTTAACGTGTGGATTCTGAACGCGCAGCCATCATCACGATAGTTTTCAATCGCTTTACAACTCGCGGGCAACCCGGAAACCGAGACGGGCACTTCGGGAATCGGCCGAAATGGCCAATCGATAGGCCGATCGCACCTGCTCCGGCGCGCTACCCCAGGAACCGCCCCGAATCACCCGGCGCGCGCAGCCCGGATTGATCCAGGCCGTACTGTCGCGGGGCGCGCGGGTATAGTTGTCGTGCCAGCAATCATCGACCCATTCGGACAGGTTGCCGTCGATGTCGAACAGGCCGAAAGGATTGGGCGAGTAGGCCTTCACCGGCGCGGGTCCCCAGTAGCCGTCGCTGTACCGATCGAATGCCTTGCCCCAGCTGCGCTTCGTCGGCGAGCGGTCACCGGCCCCGGTGACATTGGTCAGCACCTTCGGCGGATCGCCATCGCCCCACCAGTAGCGCGTCTGCGACCCCGCCCTCAATGCGTACTCGAACTCGGCTTCGCTCGGCAGCCGATAGCGCTTGCCGGTGCGCTGCGACAGCCAGGCGACATACTCGGCGGCATCGTTCCAGGAGACATTCAGAACCGGCAGCTTGTCGGAGGCGCGATTGCCCTCGTAGTCGCGTTGCCAGTCGATGCCGCGGCGGTCGTTCATGCGCCCCGTGCTCTCGTCGTAGACGCTGCCGGTACCCGCTCGTTCGGCGTCGGTCTTGTATCCGATCGCCTTGACGAATTCGCGGAACTGACCCACGGTCACCTCGGTTTGGCCCAGGGCGAAGCCGGTCGTGATCCTGACCGTGCGCTGCGGCTCCTCGTCATCTCGATGTCCGTTTTCGTCGGCCGGCGAACCCATCACGAACTGACCGGCAGGAATCACCACGACCGCAGGAGCGACTCCGCTGGTATCAAGGAAGCGGTCGCTGAAGACCTGGCCAGGCTTGAAACTGGCATACAGCCGCCGATTGCGCAGACGTTCGGCAAATTCGTCGAGGCCAGCCAGGTCAGGGCTGATCGACTGCGCACTCCGGGCCAGCTTGTCGGCCAGCTCGGCATTGCCGGCATCCAGCGCCGAGCGCGCCTGGGCCAATACCGTCTCGCCGCGCTGGCGACGCAGCCCCTCGATCTGCGAGCGGGTGTCGAGCAGGGTCTGCGAGCCCGGCCGGATCGATGAGGCGTCGGCGAGAATCCGGTCGGCGCTGGCATAATCGTCCTGGGCGGCCGCGGCCAACGCCCGGTCGAGGTAACCCCTCTCGATGCGCCCCAGGCCCTCGTCGGCGATCCGGTTGCCCGGATCGATGCCGAGCACTTTGCGGTACATGGCAAGGGCATTGTCGTCACCCTCGCCGATCAGACGTCCCTGCTTGAGCAATTCGGCCGCGGCTGCGAGCATCGGCATCACTTCGCGCATGGTCCTCAATCGGTTGCGCAAGTTGTTCAGTTCATTCTCGGAATGCGGCAGCTCGGCGAACAGCCCCGCATAGCGCTGCGCCTCGGCCTCGTCGCCGCGCTCGAGGGCCGCCAGCGACCAGTCGCGGACGGCTCCGCCGATTCGGGCCAGGGCGTTCAGGGCAGCGGGATTGTTGGGATCCTTGTCGAGTACTTGCCGATACAGGCCCACTGCGTTGTTGGCCGGCGGATCGAACAGCTTGCCTTCGTCCTCCAACTTGCGTGCATTCTTGAGCAAGCCGGCGATTTCCTTGGTGACGGGGGCCGGCGGCCCCATCGCAATGGCCTCGGCCAGCGTGGTGCCGACGATCGGCTGCTCGCCGTTGTCGCGCACGATCAGGGACGCGGTCTGGTCGGCAACCCAGGGCTTGCGGGTCAGCGGCGCAGTCGTGCTGGTCTGCACCTGGGTCTGCGGTTCGACGTGCAGGATTCCGGGGAAAAACCGGTAAGCCAGGGCGAACAACAGCACGACGATGCCCAGCGCTCCGCCGATGTTGCGTTGCTTGTTGACGTTCTCGGTACCGGGCATGCGGGCGAACTTGAGGGCTGACAGCAGCGTTTCCGCACCTTAGGCTATCGCAGGAGGCCACCGCAACAGCGTCGGCCCGCCCCATTCATCCCCCGCAACTGCAACAGGAAGGCGCACATTGGCAGCCTGGATCGACCGTACCGAAACCCTGCAGGAATTCAACCGGCGCCCCGGTCGACTCATCGGCCTGGATACCGAATTCATGCGCACCGACACTTTCGCGCCCCGCCTGGCCCTGGTCCAGATCGAGATCGACGGCCACGTGGCCCTGGTCGATCCGCTCGCGGCTCTCGACCTTGCGGACCTGTCGACGCGCCTGGGCGACCCTCAGACCGTCTCGATCATGCACAGCGCCAGTGAGGACCTCGATGCGCTGAGTCCGCTTCTGCCGGACAGCCTGGGCACCCTTTTCGATACCCAGATTGCCGCCGCCTTCTGTGGACTCGGTGCCGGGCTCGGCTACCAGAAGCTCGTCCTGGCCGTCTGCGGCGTCGACCTGCCCAAAGGCGAGACCCGCTCGGACTGGCTGCAGCGTCCGCTCAGTCCGCAACAGCTCGAATACGCGGCCCAGGACGTGATCCACCTGCCCGTCCTGCACGCCGATCTTGCGGCCAGGCTCGGTGTACGCGGGTTCGCCGAATGGCACGCCGAGGATTGCGCGCGCATGCTCGATCGCGCGCGCCGCCGAGAACCGGATCCGCAACCGCAAGCCGGCTATCGCGGTGCCGCCGACTGGCCCCGGCAACAGCAGGCCATGCTGCGCCGGCTTCTGCTGTGGCGCGACGCCACTGCGCGCCGCATCGACAAGCCGCGCCCGTGGATCCTCGACGACCCGCGACTGCTCGATTTCAGCTCGAACCCGCCACACGACAGCGCCGACCTGCTCGAGCGCAGCAGGGGCCTGCGCGCGCTGCGGGGGCCGGAGCGGACCGAACTGCTGGATCTGCTCAGGCGCCCGCTCGAGGACCATGAACTGGATTTCGACCCGATCCCGCCACAGGCCGACGCTGAGGAACGCCGGATGATCCGCTCACTCAAGGAATTCGTCGTCGAACAGGCCAGCCGACTCGATATCCCGGAAGGGCTGCTTTGTTCGCGCCGCCATCTCGAGACTCTCTACGTTTCCAGAAAATGGCCCGCGGCGCTCGAAGGCTGGCGCCGTTCCCTCCTGCACGACGCCCTGATGAACCGCCTCGAGCAGACCTGAATGCCAAACGCTTGCTTGGCGGCATCGGGTGCATTCGCTATGATCCGCGCTCGCAGCCGGATCGGTCCCGATCGTCACGATCCGGCCGGGCGAACAGTTTCAAGGGGCGGTAGCTCAGCTGGGAGAGCGTCGCGTTCGCAATGCGAAGGTCGTGGGTTCGATCCCCATCCGCTCCACCATCATGAAAGCCCGGCTTCGGCCGGGCTTTTTTGTTCCGGCTGCTCGAGGCCAGCCCGTTCAGCGGCCTTCTTCAGGAATCAGCAGCCACAGGATCAGGTAGACGAGGATGCCGGGAAACGCGGCCGAGATCACCGAAATGATCACGAACAGCACGCGGACAAGGGTCGAGTTCCAGCCAAAGCGGCGGGCGATGCCACCCATGACGCCGGCAAGCACGCGGTCGCTGCGGGAACGGGAAAGGGTTCGTGGGGTCGTGGACATGGGCTTGCGCTCGTTGCGGGGGGATCATCGGCCAGTCTGGTTCGCCGACTATGAAGGATAGCCCGCCAGCGCGGTCCGAATCGCGGTCGCCGCAGGCCCTCCGCTTTCGATGCCGTCGGATTCGCACGCACCGACTTCATGGCGGGTGTTGTCGCAACGTGGGGCTTCGGAAACATGCCATGGCACCCACCGGCCAGGATCGGCAGCGGTCGTCGTCCATGTCTCCGACCTGCGGCACGAGGACATCCGCCGGCTCGACCATTCTTCAGGACTTTGCGGAGGTTGCTCCCGCCGCGTCCCCTGTCTGTCCTTCACCCACGCTGGCGCGGATGCGCTCCAGGCCCTTCCGGTAGGCCTCGGCATCGCCAAATTCGAAAAAGCGCGGATAGCGCTCGTGCGTGGCGACGATACGGCGGGCGTGCTTGATCGGGCACCAGTACTGTTCGGTCCTGGCTGCCACTTCGCGCAGATAGGCGGCGACGCCATTGCCATACGAGCAATAGAAGCAGTTGAAGCGTTCGATCGCATTGAGATACGGAAGGTCACCACGATCGAAGGCCATGTAATCGGAACGACGGGCCCGCGGAATGCCGTAGATCGGAAAGCAGATCCGCTGGTAGACGGTGACGAACAGATCCATCAGCAGGAACGGAATGAAACCGGCGTAGATCAAGGGTGCGGTAAGGGCGACGCTGATCCGGCTGTGGCGCAGGAAGCGCCAGAGCCCGAGCCGCGCAAGCCGCTGCTTTTCGAGCACCTCGCGGGCAAAACGAACGCGCTTGTTCTCGACCAGGAATCCGAATTCCTCGCGCTTCTTCGCGAACTCGGCCTGCAGTTCCTCTTCCAGCGCTCGCATGCGAGCGAGGATTTCCTCGATGTTGGCATTCATTGGAACTCCGGTCGTTTCGAAGCAGCAATTGTCCGTTCGGGATTGCCAGGCAGCCGATTTGCAGCGGGCGATGAACCTGTCGATGACGCTACAACGGTCCGTACTGCCAGCATACGCCGGTTGCGCAAGCCGATTTGGACGGCAGCGGCTGTTGTACGCTTGCGGACATCGGAAGCAGTGGCAGGAAAGGTCCCCGATGGTCCGTTTTCGTTTGATTCTGATCGCGGCGATCTGCTCGGTACTGGTCGCCTGCCTGGGCGACAGGCCACCGTCGGATTTCAAGCCGGAAGCAGCCGGGCAGCCCGATCCATCCAACCCGCAATGCCCCGACCTCGACGGCAGCTATGACCTCGCCGGCAGCCCGCTCGCCAGGGCCATCACCGACCGGAGACCTCCCGCTTCGCATGGGCTGCCCATCGTACTGACCTTCAAGCGGGGCGTGACTTCCACCGAGGCCTGGTGGGTCGTACCGCGCGAACGATTGCAGAAGTGGGCAGCGGCCGAACGCGAGAACAATCCGGGCGATTACGCGCGCTGGCGGGAACTGGTGCTGCGCGGCAAGTTGGCCGGAGAACGTTCCTGGGACCACGACGGCTTTCTCGAGGCGGTCGCCGAACTCGGGCCACCGGCACCGGTGTTTGCCGGCGTCGTCCGCTACGCCTGCGAGCAGAACTGGATGCGCACGCGACCGCAGCCAACCAGCTACCGCGCGGATGCCGATGGCGGTAGTCACGAAACGGAGATCTGGCTGGCACGCGATCGCAGCGGTGACCTGCTGGTCAAGAATGTGGTCTACAACCTCAAGTCGTTCCACATCTGGGGTGAAGCCAACAACACCATTCGCACTTCCAGTCGGGCGAGCTGGAAGAGAATTCCGGCGCAGCCACATGCCCCTGCGGATCCACTGACCGAAGCCGACCTGCCTGCGGCGAACGCGGCCGGGCTCGCAGAGGCGAACGGCGGGCCGGCGTCGTGCAGCGTAATGCCCGCACGACTGGTCGATCTGTCGAGCTACATCCTCGGCAATTCGCCAGCCGGCGTCGCCCTGGCCTATTTTGCGCCGCTGGAAGAGGAGCCGATGACATCCCCGGAGCATTGTCGGGGCCAGATCCTCGAGCTGCATTTTTCCGGCAATTCGCCCGAGGCGCTCGCCTCGATCGACGGAATGCTGGCGCGCGCAGAACTGGTTCGCAGCGTCAGCGTGCTTGCCGGCGATGACGACAAGCCCAATCTGCGCAAATTGAGGGTTGTCCTCAAGTAGCGCGAAAGGTCGGGCCCGTTCGCCGAGTGCAATGCGACGGACGCCCCGGATTCGTGTCCACGGCCATGCCAGGCTGCCGCTGGCGAGTCCAGGCGAGGCCATGGGCGCTTCCGGTCCTGCATCAAATGCGGGCAATCCATCTTCCACAGACTCAAGCAGGGTCCCGACGTGTCTACCACGGAGAAAGGCCACACGTTTCCGGTACGTTCGGCTGACAAGCTCGATCGGTTCGCCCGGGCATTTCTGATGCTCTGTCTCGCCCATGGCGGGAGCGCCCTGGCCAACGACGTACCGGTCGCCGATACCAATGCGCTGATTGCGGCGATCAACTCCGCGATGCCCGGCGACCGCATCCTCGTCGCCGCCGGCACCTATCCGGTCAACGTCAACCTGAACTGCATGGCGGCCGGCACGGCGGCCCAGCCGATCGAGGTGCGTGCGGTTACGCCCCGCTCGGTCCTGATACGCTTCGCCAACGCCAGCGGCGCAACCGAGGGCTTCAAGGTCAGCGCACCGCACTGGCATTTCGAAGGACTCGATATCGAAGGCGCCTGCGTCGACGACTCGGATTGCGAACACGCCTTCCACCTCACCGGCAATGCCGACTTCACGATCCTGCGCAACAACCGGGTCCGCGACTTCAATGCGCAGCTGAAGAGCAACACGGCATCGCCCGGGAGCGGACTGTTTCCGGATGATGTGCTGATCGAGCGCAATGTCTTCTACGACACGCGCGGCCGCAACACCTCCAATCCGGTGACCAAGCTCGACGTGGTCGGCGGCCGACGCTGGATCGTGCGCGCGAACACGATCCACGACTACCAGAAGCTCGGTGGCGACACGGTCAGCTACGCGGCCTTCCTCAAGGGCAACTCGCGCGACGGTCTGTTCGAGCGCAACCTGGTCATCTGCCAGCGCGATTTCACCGGCGGCGTGCGTCTTGGGCTCAGCTTCGGCGGTGGCGGCAGTTCGCCGGGCGGCATCTGCGAAGACGGCACCTGCACCCCGGAACACCAGAACGGAGTCATGCGCAACAACCTGATCCTGCATTGTCCCGACGTCGGCATCTATCTGAACAGCGCAAGCGCAACACGCGTCGAACACAACACGCTGTTCGACACGAGCGGCATCGACGTGCGATTTGCCGCCACTACTGCGGATGTCCGCAACAACCTGCTTAGTGGCCAGATCCGCAATCGCGACGGCGGCAGCAGTACCCAGCAGGGCAATCTCTCGCAAGTGGCCCTGGCCAGTTTCAGCACGTGGTTTGTGGATCCCGCGCAGGCGGACTTCCGACTCGTCGACGGCACGGCCTTCGTCGACCAGGGCGTTGCCGCGCCCCAGGTACTGGACGATTTCTGCGGCAACGACCGCAATGATGGCGCGCGCGACATCGGCGCGCTCGAATATGACGCGGATTTCGCCTGCATCACGACCGCCGGTGGCGGCCTCGAGGAATCCATCTTTGCGGACGGATTCGACCCCTGATCCCCGCCCTGGCATATTCGACCCGGGCCGGATCGCTCCGGTCCCGGGTCGCAGTGGCATGGCCCGGGACGCGGCGGCCCCGTGCCCGAACGGTCAACGTAGATCGAAGCGATCGAGGTTCATGACCTTGTCCCAGACGCGCACGAAGTCGCGCACGAACACCGCCTCGACATCACTGCAGGCATAGACTTCGGCCAACGCGCGCAATTGCGAGTTCGAGCCGAACACGAGGTCGACCACGGTGCCTGTCCACTTGAGCTCGCCGGTCTTGCGGTCGCGGCCCTCGAGCACGCCGTCCGCCGTCGCCGACTTCATCCACTGGGTGCCCATGTCGAGCAGGTTGATGAAGAAGTCGTTGCTCAGCGTTTCAGGTCGATTCGTGAACACGCCATGCGCGGCCTGGCCGACGTTCGCATTCAGGGCACGCATGCCGCCGACCAGCACGGTCATTTCCGGCGCGGTCAGGGTCAGCAGGTTGGCGCGATCGACCAGGCGCTCGGCTTCGGACCCGGCAAGTCCCTTGCGCAGGTAATTGCGGAATCCGTCCGCGATCGGCTCGAGCGGAGCGAAGGCCTCCACGTCGGTCTGCTCCTGGCTGGCATCCATGCGGCCGGGAGAAAACGGAACGACCACGTCGTGGCCGGCTTTCTTCGCGGCCGCCTCGACCGCGGCGCAGCCGCCGAGCACGATTAGGTCGGCCAGCGAGATCTTCTTGCCACCCGACTGCGCGGCATTGAATTCCTTCTGGATCGATTCATAGGACTTCAGCACCTTGGCCAGTTCGACCGGCTCGTTGGCTTCCCAGTCCTTCTGCGGCGCGAGGCGGATGCGCGCGCCATTGGCGCCACCGCGCTTGTCGCTGTCGCGGTAGGTCGCCGCTGTTGCCCAGGCCGTGGCGACCAGGCGCGAAATCGAATGGCCCGAAGCGAGGATCTTCGCCTTCAGCGCGGCAATGTCCGTGTCGTCGACCAGGGCGTGATCGAGGGCAGGAACCGGATCCTGCCAGATCAGTTCTTCCTTCGGCACGAGTGGACCCAGGTAGCGCGAGACCGGACCCATGTCGCGATGGGTCAGCTTGTACCAGGCGCGCGCGAAGGCATCGGCAAACTCCTGCGGATTCGCGTGGAAATGGCGCGAAATCTTCTCGTAGGCCGGATCCATGCGCAGCGAAAGGTCGGTCGTTGCCATCATCGGCGCATGGCGCTTGTCCGGATCGTGCGCGTCCGGAACGGTGCCGGCGCCGGCCCCGCCCTTGGGCTTCCATTGCTGCGCACCAGCCGGGCTACGGGTCAGTTCCCATTCGAAGCCGAACAGGGTGTCGAAGTAGCTGTTGTCCCAGGTGATCGGCGTCGCCGTCCATGCGCCTTCGAGCCCCGAGGTGATCGTGTTCACGCCCTTGCCGTCGCCCAGGCTGTTCTTCCAGCCGAAACCCTGCTCCTCGATGCCGGCGCCCTCGGGCTCGCGGCCGACGTATTTGCCGGGATCACCCGCGCCGTGGGTCTTGCCGAAAGTGTGTCCACCGGCGATAAGGGCCACGGTCTCCTCGTCGTTCATGGCCATGCGCGCGAAGGTTTCGCGGATGTCACGCGCGGCCGCGATCGGATCCGGATTGCCGTTAGGGCCCTCGGGGTTCACATAGATCAGGCCCATCTGCACGGCGCCGAGCGGATTCTCGAGTTCGCGATCGCCGGTGTAGCGCCTGTCGCCGAGCCATTCGGTCTCGGCACCCCAGTAGATGTCTTCGGGTTCCCAGACATCCTCCCGGCCACCGGCGAAACCGAAGGTCTTGAAGCCCATCGAGTCGAGTGCGACATTGCCGGCCAGGATCATCAGGTCGGCCCAGGACAGCTTGCGCCCGTACTTCTGCTTGATCGGCCAGAGCAGGCGCCGCGCCTTGTCGAGGTTGCCGTTGTCCGGCCAGCTGTTGAGCGGCGCGAAGCGCTGCGTACCGGAACCGCCGCCGCCGCGGCCGTCGGCGATGCGATAGGTACCGGCGCTGTGCCACGCCATGCGGATGAAGAACGGGCCGTAGTGGCCATAGTCGGCCGGCCACCAGTCCTGCGAATCGGTCATCAGGGCGTGCAGGTCCTTGACCACGGCATGCAGATCGAGGGACTTGAACTCCTCGGCATAATCGAATGCCTCGCCCATCGGATCGGTCAGCGGCGAATTCTGGTTGAGACTCCTGAGGCTCAGCTGGTTCGGCCACCAGTCCGCGATCGACCGCGCTCCGGCGCTCACTGATTTGCGTGCATCGCCTGAAAACGGACATTTTGCTTCGTTTGACATGATCCTCTCCTGCGGGCGGATACCCGACGTGCACGGCCAGTGTGGCGCGTCACCTACGATAGATAAAATCGTTTGTAACGATGCATAGGATAGCCATTATCTATCATTGGCGCGCCGGTGCCGCGGCATCGGCCCGGGCCGGTTGGTCGGCGGTTGCGGGCGACGGTTCGCGCGGCCTCCGGGCCGATCCGCGTCGAAGCTGCCGGCTACCGTGCGATCCATTCCATGGAACGCATACTCGAGCGCCACGGCGAAGCCGCCGAGTACCGTATCCGCCTGGCCTCGGGGTCCGGCAATGCCGTCCTCGGGGTTGAGAGGACTCTCGCCCGCAGCCAAAAATCGACCATCAGTCGCATTCCGCGGATCAAGGATTCGAACCTCGAGGCCTGGCCCGGCAAGGCGATGTAGTTCGTGGCCTGATGCGCTTGCGATTGATCGGCATCAGCCTGCAGTGGCTCGGTGCGTTCCCATCGCAAGCCGTCCTCCCGTTGCTGCAGAACCAGGAGCTGGACCACACCACACACTCATCGTCTGGACGCGTGCAAGGGGCGCACTAGCTCGCGCATCAGGTCCGGACGCAGGTCGCCGAACAGGAACAGACCGGTCACCGCGATGACCAGCGCATACAGAGCCCAGTTTCCGAATTCGCCGGCATAACCCGACAGGATGAAGACCAATCCCCCCATCATCACCAGAACCAGCACATTCGGCTGGTCGCGCCGCTTGCGCTCCTCTTCGTCCAGTCCTGCGGCCAGATCCGCCTTGTATTGCCGAAATGAAGCAGGCGCCGCGGAGATCACCATGAGCAAGGCGGAACCGGCCAGGCCGAGGGAAAAGACCTTTCCTCCGCTGGAGGCGACCAGCACACCGATGACCCATCCGAACATCGCGGTCAACAGGATGCTTCCAGCCAGGGCAAGCAGGATCGCCGTCGCCCAGAGTGCAAGGGCATCGGCGGCACCCGGACTGGGGCCCGCCTCCTGGCGGGTAGAGACAAGTACGCCCACGACCCCGATGCAGACGATGCTGAAACAGACATTGAAGAGACTGAGCATGAGGAACTGGCCAGCGGACCAGTCGAGCACGAACACTCCGGCGGCAGGCACGAGGTGGCGCAGAATGATGCCCGCCGTCTGCAGCGGCGCAAGATTCCTGCGTGGCAAGGGCGCCCAGTAGGGTTCGATTTGTCGCCTCTTCGCGCTCATTAAGCCCCCCCCTTTGAATTCATGCACACGCGACCTGCAATGCTGGCGACGGCGTCATGTTCCGAACGCGTCGATGCTTAGTCCAGAAGATCGCGAAGCGTCTCGCCGGACGCCAGGCGCAGGTCATACAGTTGCCAGGCACCGCCCTCGCGCTTCATCACGTAGATTACCGGCCGCTCGCGAAAGGCATCGGAAAAGCGAACCGGCACCCCCGTCTTGCCGTCGGCCATGCGCGCCGAGCCGACGCTGAATCGCCGCGGATATTCCTGACTGTCGGTAAAGGGATCGCCGTCGATGGCCGGTACTTCGTCGGCCGGCGCGGGCCTGGCGAAATACCGCATCACGGCCTCGTCGAGCGCCCGGCTGAACCAGCGGCGTTGTCCCTTCAGATTGGCCGGCGTGAAACCCATGTCGCCGCCAAAGTGGGCTTCGAGCAGCCGCTGCACCCGACCCTCGGGGCTGTCGGCCGATGCCAGCGTCCCGGGCGAATGGCTCAGGGTCAGGACCTGGTTGTCCAGCGCAAGCAGCAGGGTTTCGGAATCGACCCGATGGAATTCGAAGATGCCGGTGTCGCAGCTCAGGCTCACACCCGCAACGGGCAAGTGGGGGATGCCGAGCGCTTGCGCGGCCTGGGGCGCGGGCGCCGGCAGATTCCCCTGGAACAGGCTCTCGGCGGAAAAGTTCGCGGTTTCGAGCACGGCATGGCCGCAGCGCAGGACGCCCGGACCTTCGACCGACCCGGCCTTGAAGATGACGACCTTGCCGACCCAGGCCTGCAATGGCATGCGGGGCGATTCGCCAGGCACCCATGGCGCGCTGATGACTCGCGTGATGCGCCATTCGGGAGGGAGCGCATCGGGGCCGCCTGCGATGGCGGCCACGGACGTCAGGCAAGCGACTGCGGCAAAGGTCGCGACACGGAAAAATCCAGGTCCTTTCATGGCGCTCCAGAGCTTGTGTTGGGTCGATACGATGTCGCGACGCGCGCTCGGCACGCAAAAGGCTTGTGCGGCTTGGGCGTGGCCTGGATTCTGCCACTAGTGCGGGCTGACGACGCCAGAGCGATCGCTGGTCCGCCCCGCCTCGCAGACCCGGGTTGTTGCCTTCCGCCGTGCAGGCACTCCTTCAGGAGCGATCAGGTCGTCTGCCGGACCAGCGACTGAAGCCGGGACTCGAGCGACGCGACGAACCCCGATTCATCGCGCAGCGGCGACGTTTCCATCCGGGCGCGAAGCCCCTCGCGAAAACCTAGCAGGCGTTGCGGATCGCGACACAAGGCGGTAGCAATGCGGACATAGGCTTCGCCGTCATTCCCGATCAATTCGGTGGCGCCGAGTCCCTCCAGCACGCTGGCAACCATGCGTCCGGCATGCGTATTCCCGCGCAGGGTGACCACCGGGACCCCCGACCACAGCGCACAGCAGGCAATCGTGTGGCCGCTCCAGGGAAAGACATCGAGCAGGATATCGATGTCGGAAAATATCCGGAAAAAGCTTTGCCCCGGATTGGACAGATGAACCAACTGCAACCGCTCGGCAGCGATACCCAGTTCGCCGAATGCGACTTCGAGACGCCGCTGGTGCCAGTGGTCAAGCTGATCCCTCGCCAGCAGCAGGCGACTGCCGGGATTTTCCCTGAGGATCCGCGCCCAGCTGGAAATGACGCGGGCATTCACCTTTTCCAGCTTGTGCAGGCTGCCAAAGGTGACGAAGCCATTGCGCGACAGCGGAGCGGGCTCGACGTCCGGTGCATGGGACGGCGGCCGAAAGCATGCGAAGCCATGCACGAGCCGCAGCAGGTGTTCGGTTCCCATGGGCATTTCGCCATCGGGCGCCGTGCAGCCGTCCACGATTCGATAGTCCATGGCAGAAAGGCCAGTCGTGTTCGGATAGCCGAGATAGCTGATCTGGCAACGTGCGGGCCGGGCGGCGAAAACGCCGAGGCGACCATGCTCGGTGTGGCCAGCGAGATCGACCAGGATATCGATCCGGTCCGAACGGATCAGCGATGCAACGGCTTCATCGGATTCTCCGCGCACGTCGCGCCATTTCGAGGCAAGACCCTGGAGCCGGGCCGTGACCCCGTCGGCGTGGGGCACATCGGAATAACAGAAAACCTCGAACCGATCGGTATCGTGGTGGGCCAGCAATGGTTCGAAAAAACAGTTCACCGCATGCGCGCGGAAATCGCCCGAAACATAGCCGATGCGAAGCCTCGCGCCCGGTTCGGGCCATGCCGTCGCTGCGCGAACCTGACCGAACAGTCCATTGGCGACGCAGCCGTGTTCTTCGGCAACGTCGGCTGGATCCAGATCCGGCAACAGGTTCAACACGTAGAGGAGGCTGTTGGCCGCGGCACGATAGGTGGGCCGAAGCGCGAGCGCGCTTCGAAACGACTGCACGGAGTCGGCAAGCCGCACCTGGTCGAGTTCGAGCATGCCGCGGTTGAACCAGGCCTCCGGCCACTCGGGATCGAGTCGTGTCGCTTCGCGGCTATGGACGATCGCCTTTTCGTGTTCGCCCGCTGCCGAAAGAACCACGCCCAGATTCATGTGCGCTCCGGCGTAATCGGCGCGCAGTTTCAGTGCCTGCTGCAATTGCTCGGCGGCTGCGGTCAGATCGCCGGCCTTGTGCAGGGCATCGCCGAGGTTATTGCGCAGGACAGGCTGTTCGGGCACCCGTTCGACCGCCTGCCGGATATAGGCGACGGCGGTGGCATGATCGCCCTGCTGATGGCAGGCCAGACCGAACAGGTGCAGGGCGTCGGGATTTCCCGGCTGCGATTTCAGGACTTCGCGGTAGAGCGCTTTCGCTTCTTCGAGATTGCCGGCCCGATGATGTTGCGTGGCCCGGCCCATCATTTGCTGCAGGGATGCGGCGCTCATGGACGGTCGAAGGAACCTCTGCAGGACTGGAATGCGAATCCGGACAGTTTAGCCGACTCCTGCCGCAGCGGTGGATGCGTCCTCGGCTCCTTTCACGGCACGGCCAACTGCAAAGGGGGCGCGGTGGGCGCATTGCAGGCGTCATCGCAGCTGGACGACGTCGCGCACGCACCCGGCCGCGCCCGCGAAAGGCGCGCGACGACCAGAGTCGCGGGGGAAAATCACCCAGCGTTGAATTCGCAAGGTGATTCCGCGGGACACTGCCTCCGAGTTCCGAGGTCCGGGTCGCCGACCCCATCGCCCCATTTCGATTTATCCACGGGTGCAACGCGATCCGGCTGTTGCTGGCAATCATCGAGGAATCCGGTCATGTCCCGCACCCATCGCGCCTTCCTCATCGCAGGCGGCCCGAATCGACGCAACGAACGTCGCATCGGCGCATTGACGCTCTCTGCGCTGCTGGCGTTCCTGCCGATTGAGTCGGCGTGGGCTCAATGGAGCACCGAGAGTCCGCTGCCGACCCACTTGGACATACACGGTGTAGCGGCACCCGCGCCGGATAGGATCTACCTTGCGACCGACGATGACTCGTTCGACGACGGCGGCGCCCTGTTCGAATCCATCGACGGCGGCGCCACATGGACCCAGCGCAACATCCCGGCCAGCCTCGGCGACAGCCTGTATGGAATCCACTTCCTCGACAGCCAGCGCGGCTGGACCTGGGGCAACAGCAACTACCGCACGATCGATGGCGGTGCGACCTGGGAACCGCTTCCACTTCTCGGCTCGACCTATTCGATGACTTTTTTCTCTCCCGACTTCGGGGTCGCGACCGGAAACTTCGGCAGCCAGACAAGCCGCGATGGCGGGTTGACCTGGGAAGCGTCTCCGCAAGACATCACGACCTACTCGTTCGTCGACGCACAGACCGGCCTCGGTGCGTCCGCGACCGGCCTCTACCGGACCACGGATGGTGGCGGGACATTCGCCCCTGTATTCACTGGCGCCGCGGATTCGGTCGCCTTCCTCTCACCGACGGTCGCCATTGCGGTGGTCGATGGAGCGTTCGTACGCTCGACCAATGCCGGCGTAACCTGGTCGGTCGGCGCCAATGCCGAGGGTCGCACGCAACTGTTCGTCGTCTCTGAAGACGTTGTGCTGGCCTCGGGCCGCAGCGGCACGTTTCCAGACTACGACGACCGCCTGTTTCGCTCGGCCGATGGCGGTCAGACCTGGACCGATCTCGGTGAAGCGATTCCTGCCGACGCATTCGCCGCTGCACCGGCATTCAGCATGGCAGGTGCCTCGGCTGTGATTGCGTCCAACGGCACCGGCGATCTCTATCGATCCAGCAACGCAGGCCTCGACTGGACCCGGGTGTATGCGACGCCCGGGCCGCGGCCGGGCTTCCTCGACAGCGGCGCGCCGGTGTTTGTCGATGCCCAGACCGGTTACTTCGGTTTCGGCGCCGGGTTCATCCTCAAGACGACCGATGCCGGCGCCAGCTGGATGCAGATTTCCAGCGGCACGGGCCACGGCATTCTCGCGCTCGATCGCTTCCCCAATGGCGACCTGATTGCAGTCTGCGAGGGCGGTCGCGTTCTGACCCGCGCTTCCGATGATGCGACCTGGCGCATTCGGACCACGCTCGGCACCGCCGATCTCGAAGATGTCCAGGTTGTCGGGCCACAAGCCGCCGTGGCCGTGGACCAGCAAGGCATCGTCTACCGCAGCACCGACGCCGGCGCCTCGTGGACGGCCGCTATTTCCGCGCCCGTCGATCTGACCGCAGCAGACCTCCATTTCGAGACGCCGACCCAGGGCTGGGTCGTCGGCCAGGGATTCGGCAGTGCGGCCCTTTTCCATACGCTCGACGGTGGTGACTTCTGGACGCCGGTCACCGACTTCCTGGGCACCTATGTCGCCGTCGACTTCGCCGGTGCGAACGGCTGGGCCGTGGCGAGCTACGGCATCCTCCAGCGCACGTCCGACGCCGGTGCGTCCTGGACGGAAGTGCAACTCCCCGGCTCCGGGTTCTCCATCCGGGATATTGATTTCTGGGATACCGACACCGGCTATGTAGTCGGTGGATCCGGCTACGCCGCGCGCAGCGACGATGGTGGTGCAACCTGGCATACGCTGCCGGTGCCGGAAAGCAGCGCCGACCTGACCCACATCGCGCTGGTCGGTGCGAACGAGCTCTGGGTCTCGACGGCCGACGGCAAGCTCCTGTACTCGGCAACCGGTGGCGCGAACTGGGCCGTCATGGACTCCGGCGGCATCAGCTTCGGCTCCTTCGGAAGTCTCGCCGCCAGCCCCGCAGGCGATGCCTGGATCGGTGGTTGGCGAGGCGTGATTCGTCACTTTTCCGGACCGCCCGGTCCACCGGTCAACCAGCCGCCGCAGGCGTCGTTCAATTACCTGACGACCGGTCTCTCGGTCGCCCTGACCGATACCAGCGTGGACAATGACGGCACCATCGCGAGCTGGCTGTGGGATTTCGGCGATGGCACAACGTCAGTCGAACAGAACCCGATGCACGCGTTCGCGTCCGCCGACTCCTACCTCGTGCGCCTCACCGTCACCGATGACGACGGCGCTACCGATTCGACGCTGCGCGTCATCGTCGTGCAACCGGGACCGGGCGGCATCTTCGGCGACTTCGTCGAAGTCACCCCGCTCGACCCGCTGTTCGTCACGCCGCAGGACGAGGACTTCTGGGTTACTTCGGCCGCGCCGGCCGACGTCGACGGCGACGGCGATCTCGACATCGTCGTACTCGGCTACTACGTGGTCTACAACGTGAGTGCGGTCGACCAGCTGGTCCTGTTGCGCAATGACGGACCTCTGAGCGAGACGCAGTGGAACTTCAGCTACGTCGAGCTGCCGCTGGGAACCCTGACTGCCGGCGCATCGGATCTCGCCTGGGGTGACGTCGACGGCGATGGCGATCCCGATCTCGTCGCCGGCAGCGATGGCCAGACCGTGCTGTACAGAAACGACGCCGGAACCCTCGTCCCGACGAATACGGCCCTACCCGGCTACTGGGAAGACAACGGTCAGTCCGACTTCGACCTCAATTCCATATCCTGGGCCGACTACGACAACGACGGCGACCTCGACCTGTTGCTGCCGTCGGTCTGGGACGAGACGACGTTCACATCGCATACCGCGCTGATGCGGAACGACGGCGCCAACGGCAGCGGCGGATGGACCTTCAGCGAAGTCGATGCGGGTCTCGGCGAATCCGACCACGTGCAGACGAGCTGGGCCGACTTCGACGGTGACCAGGACCTCGACCTGCTGGTCGTGCATCTCGCCCCGCTGAGCGGTCGTGGTTACATCCGGCGCTTCCGCAACGAAGGCAATGGCGTATTCGTCGGCGAGGACATCCTCGGCACGCTCAGTGTCGAGCACGGCGAGGCGCAATGGGGCGACTACGACAACGACGGCGATCTCGACATCCTCGTTGCCGGCAACGTCCGCGAAACCGACGGCACCTATGACACCGTCCTTCGCGTCTATCGAAACGAGGCGGAGACCTTCGTTCCGATCGAGATCATCGCCTGCGTCATGTGCGAGGGTTGGTTCGATCTGAGCGCGGCGACCTGGGCCGATTACGACTCGGATGGCGACATCGACATCCTGCTCGCCGGAACCTACAACTCGGGCACGCAAATCGAGGGGCGGGCCAAGGTCTATGACAACGTCAACGGCAACTTCGTCGACTCCGGCAACCAGTTGCCGGCACCGCGCGCCTCGGGATTCAGTGGCGGCTCTTTCAGCTGGCTGGACATCGATGGCGAAGGCGACCTCGACTATTTCATCGCCGGCTCCTACTTCGTACCGGGCGGCAATGGCCTGATCGAGACCCAGATGCATCTTTACGTCAACAGCGCGCCGGGACAGAACCTGCCGCCTTCGGCCGCCACCTCGCTGACCTCACAGGTCAATGCCGATGGCACCGTATCACTGACATGGGACGCCGCCAGCGACGACCTCACACCCGCCGGGGCGCTGACCTACGACCTGCGTCTCTACCGCAACGGTGCGCCAATCCAGGTCGCAAGGCGCATCCCCGAGTCCGGCAGCCTGCGCGGTGCCAGCGGCTGGACGCTGACCGGTCTGCCGGACGGTGGGTACCTCTGGACCATCGAGGCCATCGACAGCGCGTACAACGGTGGACCGCCCACACCGGCAACGTTCCGCGTCGGCCCGCCCTTGCCGGACAGGATCTTCACCGACAGCTTCGACCTGCCTCGATAGCGCAAGCACAGGACGCGGCTGCGCAATCCGCAGCCGCCTGCCGGCGCATGCCAGGCTCAAGCAGAAATCGGAACTGTGCGCTCTGCACCCTTGAACCGGATTTCAGGGAACCCGAGCGGACATCCGATGCTAGGGAGGCTCTGAACAAGTGGCGCAACCGTCACGACGCCTGCCTGCGTGCAGATCGCGGCGCGCCGACGCAGACAGACCGGCCGTTTTTCAAGGCGGCGCAACAAAGAGCTGCGCTCAGGCAGGCGTCGCCCAAGCAATTTGATTCAATGGACCAAGGGTGGCGTTCAGAGCCTCCCTAGTGGGAGAACAGCACCGGGAACGGCGACTGCCAGAACAGTCCGTGGGTGACGCCGCCGAAGACGTGTTCGCGCAAGCGCGAGTGGCTATAGCCGCCGGCGACCAGCAGGTCCGCACCGGATTCGCCGACGAAGCGCATGATCGCCTGCGCGGTCGTCGCGCCCATCGATGGAAGCGCGACCACATTGGCGTGTACACCGTGCCGGGCCAGATGGGTGGCGATATCCGCACCGGGCGCTTCGCCATGATGGGCGTCGTCGACCTTCGGATCGACCACGATCACGTCGACCCGCGCCGCCCGTTGCAGGATCGGCAGCGCATCGTGGACGGCGCGCGTCGCTTCGCGGGTCGGTTGCCAGGCCACCACGACCTGCCTGAACGACGATCGTGCTTCGTGCTTGGGCGGCAACACCAGAACCGGCCGGCCTGACCCGGTCAGCAGGTCGGCAAACGTCGCATTCGCGTAGTCGGCCCGATCGACCGCACCCGGGACGATCGTCAGATCGGCGTGCCGGGCATGCATGACGGCCACGTCGAACGTGGGCAACATCGGGGATTCGACGCATCGAACCTCCCAGCTGATGTCCATCGGACGGAGTCGTTCGCGCATCCGTTGCGCCAGCGCCTCGCCACGTGCCCGCTCCATCTCATGCAGTTGATTGTAGATTTCGGCCGGGAAACTCGTCATCTCGAAGCCGAAGGGTATCGACAGGGCGACGGTCACCAATGCGCTGAGATGCGCGTCATGCTCGCGTGCCAACGCGATGCCGTATGCAAGCGTGAGATCATCCGCGGCGGTGTTCGCCAGGGGAACCAGGATGTCCTTGTACATTCGATGATCCTCACGATTGCCATTGTCCCCCAGCATTGGAGCGCGAAACGGGGCCGTCCAGCTTGACCTGGGTCAAGCAATCCGGTCGTTGCCGCTGGCGGCGCACGGGCCGCCTGCGGGAGTGGTGCGCAGCGGGCAGCAACGACGGACCACGCATCGCGAATGCCCGGGTCGTGGGGAGAAGCATTGCCTCAGCGGCGGGCCTGCGATCGGCTCGCGGAAGACCGTTTTCCGGATCGGCCCTGTCCGGCCGCCCTGGCCATGCACGACTGGTAGTGCTGGTCGACACGCTCAGCGAACCATCGCGTCGTCAGTTTGCGCGTGATCTTCGGGCTTTCGAGGTGGATGCGCGGAACGAGCGCCCGCGCCAGGAAGCCTTTTTCCATTTGCTCCGCGAGCGCGAAGACCCTGCGGTATGTCCGCGAGTCGCCGAATTCGGGGCGGTCGCCCATTTCGAGGTCACGACGGATCTGCGCGTCGCTGAGTTCGAGATCATCCCCCAGCGCGCGCACGGCAAGTTCGGTAGCGCCCACCGGTGTGGACGAATTCTCGCGGCCGTGCCGGATCAGGTCGCCGTCCAGCGCAAGCGGGATGCCGGAAGCGCGACTGACTGCAGCCTGGAATGCGGCATTCCGGCTGGCATACCGGCCGGCATTGAAATCGGCGAATCGATACAGCGGCTGTTCGTAGCGGGCCGGATAGGCAAGCAGATGGGCAATGCCGAAATACAGTCCGCCGCGTCGCGTGAATACCTCATGCCGGATCGAGTCGTCGATCGGATACGGATAGGAGTGTTCGCCTGCGTACGCCTCGGAAAACGCCACGCTGACCTGCATCGGTCCGCCGGTACGGACCGGGTTGGCATCGCCGAACAGGCGCCTGCCAAGCGGCACGCTGCCGATCACGTCCTCGTAGATGCGGCTCAGTTCTCGTTCGCTGCGGACCGCAGCGATGCGTTCGTCATAGCGCCGGCCATCGGGCGACTTGAGGCGCAGTGCCGCGCTTACCGCGAACTTCGGGATGTGCAGGTCGCCGGCACGCCGATCGATCTCGGCACCCGCTATGGCCGCCAGGCCAGGCACGACTGGATCCGCGTGAAACGATGACTCCTGCGCGATCACGGCCAGGGCAGCGCAAAGGTTCGAGTCATCGGGAGCAAGGCGCAGCGCGGAAAACGCGGCGTAGATGTCGGTTGCCCAGCCCTGCGCGTCGCGCGTACCGAAAGGCAGCAGGCGCACGATCTGCGCGCGCACCTCCTCCGGGTGCCGCACATTTCGCTGCGGTCCGCTTGGCGTAGCGCAGCCGCCAAGCACGGCGAGCAGCATGGCCACGATGCCCAGTCGATGGTTGCGCTTCACGACATCGCGACGGTCCTGCCGGGTGTCCAGACTCATGCACCAGTCTCGTTACGATCAAGCCTGACAACATGGGGGCCGAATGCGCGTGCGCAATCCAGCAGTTGCTGTGTCGACCCGGATTGAGCCGAAAATCGACGCGGCAATCCGGAATGCGTCATCTCCCGACGGGTCGCAACAGGCCTGGTTCGGCGCCGTCAGCGAAATCATCGGCAATCAGGCCCTCGCGGGAACCGGCTGGCCCGAGCGAGGGCGCGACAGCCATACGCATGGCATGCCCACGTTCACGGTGTATTTGCGCCTACGTTCAACCCGGTCTGCAGCGGCTGCAATCAGGAGCGCCTGATCCAGGCCTGAGACCGATCTGTCCATCGGCGGAGGGCCGCCACGAAGCTGCGCCTGGAACCGGATGGCCTGGGCCGCCTGCTTCCGGCCGGGACAGGAATTCCCGGACTGCCAAGACTATTCGGACCGCAGGGCCGAGTCGTCCTCTCCATGCGATGCGCCGGGCAAGCTTCGGGGAAGCTGCACCACAAACTCACTTCCGCCCCCGGGACGCCCGCGGCAGTGGACGTCGCCGCCGTGGTGTCGGGCGATCTGCCTCACCAGGGACAAGCCGAGGCCGCTTCCGATGTTTTCCTCGGCCGTTCCGGCCCGGAAGAACGGTTCGAAGACGCGCTCGCGATCGGCCTCGTCGACGCCGGGGCCAGCATCAGTGATACGCAGTTGCAACGATTCCCCATCGACGCAGAGGTGAACTGAAATCGGTGGTGCGCCGTGCCTGTGCGCATTCTCGAGCAGGTTGCGCACGAGGCGACGCAACAAGCGCTGGTTGCCCTGCAACCACTGCGCATGCCTGCCCCCATCGCTGATGGGATAGTCGAGATCGACCTGCCCGAAGCGGGCGCACTCCTCGGCGACCAGCGCTAGCAGATCGAGTTCTTCGACGGCACCGTCGGTGGCCGGCAAGGCCTCCAGCCGGCTGGCCAGGAGGATTTCCTCGATCAGGTCGTCCAGTTCGCGCAGGTCGAGGGCGAGTCCGGACCGGCGCTGGTCGTCCGCGGAACCGAGCAGCTCGATGCCCATGCGAATCCGCGTCAGCGGTGTTCTCAGTTCGTGGCTGGCATTGGCCAGCAGGCGCTTGTGCGCGGCGACCAAGGTTTCGATGCGGTCGGCGGCGAGATTGAATCCCTCCGCGAGTTCGGCAATTTCGTCCCCGCCCTCGACGACGGCTCGCACGCCCAGCTCGCCCCGTCCGAATGCAGCGACGGACTGCTGCAGGCGTGACAGGCGACGGGTCAATCGGCGCACGAACGGATACGAACCGAGG
Source organism: Dokdonella immobilis (assembly GCF_900115085.1). Lineage (GTDB taxonomy): Bacteria > Pseudomonadota > Gammaproteobacteria > Xanthomonadales > Rhodanobacteraceae > Dokdonella > Dokdonella immobilis. Next base: position 283,726 of record NZ_FOVF01000001.1, read on the forward strand.
CCGATGAACATCGCCATGAGCACGAACAGGAGTGCCCAAAGCGGCAAGGGCAGCGGCTCGGCCATCGTGTGACGCATGGTCACGCCGACGATGGCGAACAGGATCAGTGCAGCGACGAGGACCAGATAGAAGCGGCGGAAAAGCGGAAACCGGCGCATGGAAGGCTCAGTCCTGCGTTCTGGCAAAGACATAGCCGGCGCCGCGCAGGGTCAGGATCCGCCGCGGCCGTTTTGGATCGTCCTCGATGACTGCCCGAAGTTTGGAGACGTGCACGTCGATCGAGCGGTCGAAACCCTCCGCCCTTGAGCCGCTCAGCGCATCGAGCAGCCAGTCCCGGCTGAGCACCCGGCCGGCGTTCCGGGCGAGCAGCCTGAGCAGGGCGAACTGATGCGCGGTCAAGCTTCGGGTTTCGCCACCCAGCCGCACCTGGTAGGTATCGCAGTCGATCTCGAGACGGCCGAAGCGCAGTATCGCCTCCCCGCCTCCGACCTGCCCCCGTTCCGAACGCCGAAGGATTGCGCGCAGGCGGGCCAGCAATTCGCGCGGCTCGAACGGCTTTGGCAGATAGTCGTCGGCGCCCAGCTCCAGTCCGACGATGCGGTCGGCGGCATCGCCACGGGCCGTCAGCATGATGATCGGCAGGGCGCTGAGTCCGGACTGCATGCGGATCTCGCGACACAGGTCCAGCCCGTCGATATCCGGTAGGGTCAGGTCGAGCACCAGAGCCTCGATACCGCCAGATTTGAGCCGTTCCAGGGCGCGACGCCCGAGGGTCTCGCTGTGTACGGGAAAACCCGCCTGGCCGAGATATTCGGCAATCATCCCGGCCAGGCGCCGGTCATCCTCGAGCAGCAGAACTTGAACCGTCATTGCGGACCCAACTGACGCCTGCGGCAGGCGCGCACCCCAGCTTACTGCTCCGCGTGACCCTTGCGCGAGAACATCTGGCGCTGCTCGGGCGACAGGGCGGCGGCGGCATCGGCGAGAAACTGCATGTAGCGGATCGCACTCGCCTCGATCGCACTGGCCTGCCCGGCCTGGATGCGCGCAAAGCCGGCGCGATCGAAGTTGGCAGCCGTCAGACTGTCGTGCAACTGCTCCTGACCGTGCTGAAATGAAGCCGACATGGCATCCAGGTCGTTCGCCGCCTCGTCGCTGATTGCCGTTACCGGGCAATCGACCGTGGCATTGATCGTGGCGCAGACATGCTCCCCGAGCTCGCGCGCCCGTTGCGCCAGTTCCTCGGGGCTGCCAGTCGTGGAATGCCGGCCGTGCGCGCGCATGCCATGCCGGTCCATGTGGCCAGCATGCGCATAGAGTCCAGCTCCACCAACACCCATCAGCGCACCGACGAGCAGGCCCACGGAAAGCTTCTTGTCGACGAATTTCATGATCAACGACTCCACGAGTTGGGATGAATTGCGGAACCCACTGTGGACGCAGCCGATTAGCGCTTGATGTGGCTACTGTTAAGAACTGCGAAGCGCGGCGATCTGCCGATGGCTTCTGTCACCGGCCGGAAAACGTATCGTGGCGGAGGCCGAGGAAGATCCCTTGCAGTTCTTGTCTGCCGGGCAGCCGCCGGCCATGCGACATTTGTGATGGCGCCGTTGCCCGTTCCATCCACGAAGATCCAGCGCCTTGCATGGCCGTTGCGTGCCCTTGCAGCGCGCAGGCTAGCAGGTTCGGTCAAGGTAGTTTGACTTGACCCCGATGTTCGCCCCAGAGCGATAAACACGGGTGTCGACGTCCACTGGCTGTCAGAGAGCCCGTGGCACGGATGCCGTCTGCTTGGCCGCGTTGCCGGGAACACGTGTTTCGGCTGCGAGCGCGCGGAACCGCGCCATTCAGCAACCAAGATCCGACTGCCGCCGCGAATGTATTTGTCCACGAAAGGAGAAACTCCGATGAGCGCTCTATCAAGGCTTCATGCCGGAATGTTCACGATACTGCTCTACCCTGCCAGCCCGGTATTCGCGCAAACGGGCCCTGGGACGGAGGTACCGGCCAGCATGCCCGCCGCGGGCAACGCCGATTCATCCGGAGTCGTTCAGACAAATGACGGCAATGAAACGCCCGACAGCGCCCGTCCGGGACTCTACTTCTTCAACAAGGCAGCCAAGGCGTTCGAGAAGGGTCAGTACACTTTCGCGATCGAGATGTACCAGGTCGCTGCTTCCTACGCGTACAAACCCGCGCAGTTCAACCTCGCGGTCATGTATGCCCAGGGCCAGGGCGTCGCAGCCGACTTGCCCCGGGCCCTGGCTTGGGCGGCCTTGGCCGCCGAACGCAGCGACAAACACTATGTCGCGGCACGCAACGCCATTTCCGCGGCACTGACGCCAGAACAGGTCGACGAGGCCGAGCAGGTGCTCAAGGAACTGATGCCGATGTACGCGGATGAAAGCGCGATGAAACGCGCCAGATCGCGATGGAAGGAGGCCAAGCTTGGTGCAACCGGATCCCGCCTGGGATTCATCGGTGGGCTCAAGGTGGGAGATCCCGGGAATATTCGCGGCACATCGCAGAAGCACGAGATCACCGACCAGACGTCGGCCAGCGTCGGAACGACGGTCTCGGACGTGCTTGGAGGCAAACAGATCGACGGCTCGATCGTCTATCGCGAGCTGCGGGAAGCCGACTCCCCCTATGATCCAAAGCTCGAGGAACAGACTGGCGTCGTAAAGGTCGGCGACCTCGAGGCCAAGCCCGAAGCCACGCCGGTGTCGACTGCGGAACCCGCACAGCACTGAGCACCCGCCATTTCGGTATCCGAGCATCGGTATCGCCGGCCGAGGCATCGGGAATGCGCCAAATAACGGTTGATGGGAGGGTGTGCCAACTGGCGCTCCTGCCACCGGCCGCCAAGCCCATGAAGTCCTTCTTCCAAAAACAGGTATGGCGTTCCTGGCGAGCCGGACTGCAAGAGCGAACGGGTCGGGCATCCTCGCGCATCCCATTCCGACACGCGCGGTCTCGCTTGTACCCCGTTGGCTCCTACCCGCTCGAACGTCGCGCTACCAGCGCAGGATCACATCACCGGAACCCGCCACCTTCCACGCACCCTGCAACCACTCACCGTCGAGGTACCGGTTGAGCTGCAGTTCGATCGTGGCGCCATGCTGGCGTGCGTTGACCACGAGCAGCGCGTCGCTGCCGGGTGCCGCGGTCGTCTTGAGAATCTGCACGGGGTTGTTCTGACCCGCGCCCCTGAGACGCGACTCGATCTGCGCACGGCCCAGATGCGCGGCATGCTTCTCGAAAGCCACGACCATCACCGCCGATTCGAAGCCGTCGGCAAATATCAGGTCGCCAGAAGACTCGACCGCGCCGACATCGCAGGCTTGCGCAGGATTGCCATTGACCACGATACCGCGCGGGTTGCCGGTCTGGTCGATTCCGCTGCAACCATTGAAGCGATCGATCAGCGGCGAATCAGCGAATGGCAGGTGGGTCAGGGTCAGGCCACCGTTGTCCGCAAGCGGACCAAGGCGCGGATCGATCACACCGGCGCCGAGCGGATCACCGATCAAGTTGTTGTTGACGTCCGGGGTACCGATCGGCGCGCCGGCCAGACCCGAGCCTGTGTTGTCTCCAACGAGGCTGTTCACCAGGCCGAACGTGGGAACTTCGCTGCGGATATCTCGCGCAGGGCTGGCCGAGGAATCCGAATTGCGCGCAAGAACGGTCGCGGAGACATTCAGGCTACCGCTGCCGCTGGAGAACAATCCGCCACCCGCCGGCGCAGGGCTGGACGCGCCGGTGCCTGCAGCGTTATCGATGATGCTGCTGCCCTCGATGCTGACCACCGAAGTCGCATCCACGGAGACATGGACACCGCCGCCGAGACGCAAGCTGCTGTTCCCAGACACAGTTGAATCGAGCAATGAGAGCTCGGCATTGTTCGAACCCGCGAGATACAGTCCACCGCTGCTCTGCCTCGACGAGTTGCCCGAAACTGTCATGCGTGAGAGGGTGACCGTGGCCTGGTCGGCGCTGATGAAGGCGCCGCCGCCACGAGTATTCGCAGTCAGCCCGCCCGGATCGCCGGCGGCCTGATTACCCGAGAGGGTCAGTTCCGAGATTGAAGATGAACCCGAGGTCTGGGACAGATACAAGCCGCCTCCGCGGGCAGTGGAACTCGGTCCTGACGGCACATCTGCGCCAATGTTGTCCAGGATGCGCAGTCTGGAAAGATCGGTGACACCAGCACTGGCTTCGACGTACAGACCGGCTCCGCGACAATCGCTGCAGCGCAGGCTGTTTCCGGAAAATACCGAGTCATGAACATCCAGGCTGGTACCCTGAAGCAGTAGCGCAAGGCCGCCACCTCTCGAACTTCCGACATTGCCCTGAAATTCCGTATCGGCAATCTCGACGACGCTTCCGCTTCCGGCCTGGATCTCGGCACCGGCGGAGACATTCGCCTGATTTGAATTGAATGTGGCATTGCTCAAGGAAAAAGTAGAACTTCCCGGGGCTGCAGAGAAAAGCGCACCGCCGGTATTATTGGCCGAATTCGAACTGAAGGAGATCGAATCGATCACCAGGTTTTCCCGATTCCTGAGTGCTCCGCCCGATTCCGATCCACTGACCGATCCGCCGATCAAGCTCATGCCCGACAACGCAACATCGAGGAGGCTCGCGTCGATGCCATCGTCGATCAGAAAATGCCGCGATGCCGAGTGGGCATCCAGGATAAGCAACGACTGGCCGGGACCGATGATCGTTACCGGCGAGGCCACGAGGATCTGGCCCTTCGTCAATGTATTGGTTTGCGTGCTGGCAAAGACGCCCGCATCGAACGTGATCACCGATACATCCGGATCGCCGTTGGCGGCCATCACGGCGTCGCGCAAGGTACACTCGCCGACCGCCGCACCGCAGAAGCCGTCGCCAAGGTCGTCGTTGGCATTGACGACAAAGTCGGCACCCGCCTGCCCCGATTCCTGCACCTCGACCGCGCCGATATCACAAGCCGCACCGAAGGGACGCGATTCGCCGCGCTGATCCGTGCCACTGCACCCGGAGAAATGATCGATCGCCGGAGAACCGGGCAAGGGCAGGTGGGTCGGCGTCGACCCGCCGTGGTCACCGAGCGCACCGAGCCTGGGCCCGACCGACAACAAGGTGTTCGACACGGTATTGAGGGTGGCAGTGCCAGGATCCTCGATCAGCGAATCCGCAACAACGAAAGTGCCTTTCAGATCCGCGCCACTGCTGTTGGCAACGATTGTGCCCATCAGGCTACCCGAGTTCGCATCGACCCCGGAGACCAGGCTGGTATTACCAGTGATCGTGCTGTTGGCCAGCGCCAGCGAGCCGCCCTTCGAGAGAATGGCGCCCCCGCTGCCGCTGCCGGTGGTCACGCCATTGCCGCTGATCGTGCTGTTGATGACGGTCGCGGCATTGTCGCGCGTGTACAGGCCGCCTCCTTTGAACGCCGCCGTATTTCCGGACAACGTGCTGTCGATCAAGGTCACGTCGCGGAAGCGCGACCAGATTGCGCCGCCATCGGCCGCGGTCGTGTTGCCGACCAGATGGACCTGGTCCAGCGCGAGCTCGGCGACGCTGCGGATCGCTCCGCCGCGGCCGCCGGGATCAGGCGCGCTGCCGTCGCCATTGCCTCCGGTCAGGGTCAGGCCACTGATCGCGTTGACGCTGTCCAGTGCGGAGTTTGGCGACGCCAGATCGGCGAAGTGGAATATCCGCGATTGTCCACCGGCATCGATGGTCAGCTGGCTGGCGCCCGGTCCACTGATAGTCGTAGACGATTTCACCGCCAGCTCACCGTTACTCAGGGTAAGCGTGCCGGGCGTCGCGAACACGGTCGGATCGAACGTGATGACCGATGCGTCGGAATTGCTCTCGGCGGCAAGCACCGCATCGCGCAAGGTGCATTCACCGACTGCAACACCGCAGGATCCATTGCCGGCATCGTCCGCGGCATTGACCACGAAATCCGGACCGCCCTGCACGATCCCCGAATGTTGCGGAGCCGCGACACCGCCTGTGGTCGAGGCATGGGCGGCCTGTAGCATCAACAACTGGCTGATGGTCGCAGCAAGGAGGGGTTTGCGCGGCATTGGGTTCCCCGGATTCTGGTCCGCTTTCAAACGAACCGCAGGTTTACTTCTGGACCGATGCGCAATGCTACACCATGCCAGAGATCCGACCAAAGCATGCATTTACGAACAAGTTTTCTTGTGGACACAGGCAGCGGTTTTATGCCGCTTGCGCGATGCACGCGCCACCTCACCGATGGCCGAAGGGCCACGCCATTCGCCAGTGACCACGCAGATTCGCCCATGATTCCGACTGCGCACCCTTGGTACGGCAGCGGCGGCCGCTCGTCGCAGCTGCGGTTCCAGGCCCGTGCCGCTCGGGTCCGACTGGGCGCGCCGGTCGGCTATCGTGTGCCATCGGTCGGCCACCGGGCAGACAGGGTCGTTTGCGCATTGACCGTGCTCGTCGTGCCGCTCACGCTCGAATGCGCCAGCGAAGCAGACGGCACGCAACGACGGGAGCGCGGTCGCGGCCAGTCCCTCGCCTGCTGGCAGCGCGTTGCCTGCACCGCTGGAGGACAAAGTCCCATGTCAATGGACATATCGGCTCCTTGCACCGGATACGCGGCGAGCGCGCGCACGCTGGCAACAGCGATCCTCTGCTTGATTGCGAGCTGCGCTTCGGCGCAGACCTTGCCGCTGTCGGACCGCGATATCGACAACCCGACGCACTGGTATCTCGGCATTGGCGAACCTGGACTCTATCCAGGCGGTGCCAATCTGCCTGGTGGCGCTCATCTGGCATACGGCCTGAACCGGACGAATGCGATACGCCCGCTGGGGTCGGCGTTGCTGCCCTCATCGGCGCCGGCGATTGGTTTTGTTGCCGTCGGCATGTCGAATGCCAATCAGGAATGGGGACGCTTTGCCTGGCTCGCTGCGAATGGCGCCCGGCACAACGCCCGCGTGGTCCTGGTCGATGCGGCCCAGGGCGGCATCGATGCCACGGAAATGGATGAGCCCGGCGAGCCCTATTGGAACTTCTTCGATCAGCGCGTCGCCGCGGCAGGCCTGGGCCTCGACCAGGTCCAGGCGGTCTGGCTCAAGCAATCCATCCAGGGTGGCGCAGGTGTCTTTCCGACAGGCGCCGCTACTTTGCAGCAAAGTCTGGCTGGCATCGTCGATGTGCTGCAGGCGCACTGCCCGAATCTTCAGGTGATTCTGCTTTCCTCGAGGATCTGGGGCGCCGGCGAACCGTGGAATTTCGAGACCGCATTCGCGGTGAAGGACCTGATCAGGAGTCAGGTCGATGCGATCTCCGCGGGGACCGAATCCCGGCCGTGGCTGGCGTGGGGCCCCTATCTCTGGGCCGACGGACTGAGCCCGCGTTCGGACGGCCTGTTCTGGGATCCTGCCCTGCATCTCGAAGCTGACCTCACCCATCCCTCGGCCGGCGGCGAACAACAAGTCGCCGACCGGCTCGATGCCTACCTTGCCACCCAGTATGCGTTCGCCCGCTGGCTGTTTCCTGCAGGCGGCGCCGCACCGATCACACGGACTGCCAGCGCCGATGCGCATGTCGACAACACCCAACCGAACACAAATTTCGGTGCTGATCCGGCCCTTCGATGGGCGACTGGCACACGCATCTATCTGCGCTTCGATCTGAGCGGTCTCGCAGCGGGGCTTTTCGAGCGTGTCCGCCTGGTCTATCGCGTGGAGTCGACGCCAAACGGCGCTGGTGCGGGATTTGCCTATCTGGCCAGCCCGGGCGCCTGGAGCGAAGCGACACTGAACTGGGCCAACGCACCGGCACCTGGCACCTTGATCCGCAGCATTCCCTCAACCAGCCGCGGTGGCGTCGTCGATCTCGACGTCACGGCCGCAACGCAGGCAGCCTTGCTGGCGGGAAGCACCTCGATCAGCCTGGTCCTGGTACCTCCTGCAAAGGTGGGCTTCCCGGGCGCCGTGCTTTCTCGCGAATCGGGCGAGTCCCCAGTCCTTCTACTTTCGGGTCCGACGCTTTTCGTCGACGGGTTCGAGCAGGGGCTGGGCTCGATCCGATCATCCGGCCCGTCTGCGGACTAGTCCATCGCGATGACAACCTTGCCCCGGGCGCGCCCTGTCTCCAGGTAGTCCATCGCCTCATTAAGGGCGGCGAACGGGAAGACGCGATCCACTACGGGTCTGATCGCACCGGACTCGAGCAGGGCACTGATTTTCTTCAACTGCTTGCCATCGGCATGCATGAAGACGAAGGAATAGTCGATGCCTCGTCGCCGGGCCTTGCTGCGGATACCGCGGCTCAGCAGTCGCATGACCTGCCTGAGGAACCAGTGCGCGCCGATGGATTTCGCGAATGCGACATCGGGCGGCCCGGAGATGGAGAAGAGTCGGCCGCCGGGCTTGAGCACCTTCAGCGACTTTTCGAGTGTCGCCTGGTCGAGACTGTTGAACACCACGTCGTAGCCACTCAGAAGCTCCGAAAAGTCGGCCTTCGTGTAATCGATGACGACATCGGCGCCCAAGCTCTTGAGCATGTCGACATTGGCCGTGCTGGTCGTCGTCGCAACGCTGGCGCCGAGGTACTTCGCCAACTGGATGGCGAAGCTGCCTACGCCGCCAGACCCGGCATGGATCAGGACCTTTTGTCCCTGCTTGAGATTGGCACGCTCGACCAATACCTGCCATGCAGTCAAACCGACCAGGGGAATCGAAGCGGCCTCCTCCCAGCTCAGACTTCGGGGCTTCAAAGCCACGTCGGCCTCGTCCATGGCGATCAGCCCTGCAAACGCCCCGATTCGCCCATCGCGCGGACGCGCAAATACCTCGTCGCCCGGTTTGAACCCCTGCACCGAGGACCCAGTCCTGACCACCACGCCCGCAAGGTCATGGCCAAGGATGAGGGGGAACCGATTGGGCAGAATGAGCTTGAATTCGCCATCCCTGATCTTGGCATCGAGCGGATTCAGGGCTGCCGCGCGGATCGCGACCAGGACATCACGGTCACGAACTTTCGGTTCGGGCATTTCGCCAAGGCGCAAGACCGCCTTCTTCCTGTAGCCGTCGAGAATGAAGGCCTTCATGACCGCATCGCCCTGCTGGCATCGAGGCGCAGATCCTTTCGAATGCCTGCATCGACCAGGCCGGCCGGCGCGAACCGGCGCAGCAAGCGCAATCGATTCCCCAGTCCGCCGGCCGGGTAGCGCAATTTCGGCCGAGCGGCCCGGGCCGCCTGCAACACGACTTCCGCGACGACGCTCGGCTGGTCAGCACTGGCCATGACTTTCGCGAGCACCTCGTCCAGGCTCGTCCGAACCGCACGATACTCCTCGAGTTCGGCGTCTGGGGCGAGGAAGTTCGCATCGAATTTCGTCTTCGTGTACGCGGGCTCGATGACCGATACACGGATACCGCGCGTGCGCAGTTCGTGATCGAGCGACTCCGAATAGCCTTCGATCGCATGCTTGGTGGCGGCATACAGTGCCCCGTACGGCATCGGCAGGAAGCCAAGCACCGAGCCGATGTTGATGATGCGGCCCTGGCCCTGGCGACGCATGTGCGGCAACACGGCACGCGTCATGCGGATCAATCCGAAGAAGTTGGTCTCGAAAATCGCCTTCGCCTGTTCCATCGAACTCTCCTCGGCGCCAGCGGGTGCGACACCGAAGCCGGCATTGTTCACCAGCACGTCGATGCGGCCTTCCAGGCGCATCAGTTCGCTGGTGGCTGCTCCGACCGATTCATCGCTGGTCACGTCGAGCGGCAGCATTTCGAATTCGCGCCGGGGCAAGGAGGCACCGCGGCGACTCGTGCCATAAACCCGGTAGCCGGCCTGCGCGAGCCGCTGTGCGGTCGCCTCGCCGATACCCGAGGAAGCGCCGGTGACCAGCGCAATGGAGCCTTTGATCGTCATTGGAAACTCCTTTATATGATGTACATCATATTCGTCTGCGCAGCGAAAGACCCGTGCCACCACCGGCATGGATCAGGAATCGGTAGGGCTGAGGTGCTTCAACGCAGCTTCACGCAGCGCACTCGAGAGCCGCGAATCATCGACTGCACGCGCCAATGCAAGGCTGCCAACCATGGTCGCGATGGTGACCAGGGCGCGCTCATGGGCCTCGGGCTGCCCCCAGTCCGGAAACTGCCGCGATACCAGGTCAATCATTTCCTTGATACGCCGGGTGGCGACGCGCCTGACCTCAGGTGCCTGGCGGGGCATCTCGGAGCAAAGCGCAGCCGTTGCACAACCGGTCTCCACCGCCTCGAAATGCTCCTCGGACAGATAGGCCCGCATCATCGCCGCAAGCGCCTGATTCGGCGGCAACCTCGCCGCGATCTCCTGCATCATCGCCACGCTCTCGCCACCGGCACGGTCGGCCGCCTCGGCAAGCATCGCTTCGCGCGAGTCGAAATGCGCATAGAAGCCGCCGTGGGTCAGGCCGGCATCCTTCATGATCTCGGCGACCCCGGTGCCGTTGTAACCGCTACGCCGGATGGCGCGCGCAGCGGCGTCGACGATGCGATCGTGGGTGGCTTGCTTGGATCGGGAGGTGGAGCGCTTCATATGACGCCAATCATATTTTTCTTCGAGACGCAACGCAAGTAACTTCGTTCATGCTTGATGCGGGGTCTCGGGTAAAACGCCGTCGGGCGGGTGGCATGACTCAGAGCAAAACGGATTCACTGACACTCCAGAATCAATGGTGCGTGTCCCCCGGTTGTCTGGAGCTCAGACGGCTCCAGCGCCAGACAAACCTGATCGATCGTGGCCATGCTGCGATGCCCGGGCGTCCCTTGGGCTGCTCGTCCGCGACAACGCCGAGGCTCGCCACTCGACGGCCCACTGGAAAATAGACCAAAGTTCGGCTCAGCCGGCAGCAGGCTGGCTGCCGAGGGCCTTGATGAAGGCGCGGATGCGCTTGGCGTTCTTGCCGACGTCGCTCAAGCCGACGCGTGAAACCGAGCGCACGTCGATCCGGCTGCCGGCTGCTTCGGGTTCGACGCGAATGACGATGTCGTCCTTGAAGCCATACCAGAACGTGGTGTCGGTTGCTTCCAGGCGGCCCGCCGTGGCGTCGGCGGCGACGATCTCCCAGCCCATGTCGCGTGCGACCTGTTCAACCTTGTTGAAGGCATCGGTCGGGGCGGCGTCGAGATGCTGGGTGCGGATGTCGGGGTAGGCCTCGGCCTGCTTGGCGGCGATTTCGGGTCCGCCGTATTCGGCCGGATTGGCGGCGTTGGCGCGCAGCGGCAATACCGCGACGAACTCCGGTGGGCGCTGGGTGTCGGTGGTGATGTCGTGGATCATCGGCAGGGATTTCGCTTGCGACAGCCCATACAGGGGCATGGCCGATGCGGCGAGGCCGAGGATCAATCCAAAGGCCAATGTGCCGGCATTGCCGCGACGGGTTCGCGGAATGACCAGGAACAGCAGGGCCAGCACGCCGGCACCGAGGCCGAGATAGACGGCCCAGCGCATCATCGAAAAGCCGGTGCGGAATTCCCACCAGCCGAGGCGGCTGCCCGGCCCGGACGCGATCAGGAGCACCAGGGCAATGATCGCCAACAGAACGGGTATGCGTGACAGCTTCATTCGGATCGTCTCGGTTCGCCGGGCAGTGCCCAGTATCGCGCAATTTGATGGTTGGCGAGCGCATGGCCGACGAGCAAGCGCGCGGCGTTTACACGAGAAGCGCTGGGTGGCTCAGCAATCCACTGGCTGATGAGGCTGGCGAAAGGACGGCTTCGGCAGTGCCTGGGCTATACGCCTTCGGGAGATCAAGCAGTGCGTGGCGGTTGCGGAAAAGTCACTGGGTCCCGGCCTGCGCCGGGACGACGGTGAGGGGGAATGCGGCGGAGTGTCCGCTGCGCCGGGTTGGTGGTGCGCCGGGTCCCCGGCGCAGGTTCCGATCGTGGCGGCAGCTCAGTGGTCCGAGCTGCCCCAGATCTGTTCGAGTCGCGCATCGCGGCCGCAGTTGTAGCGGTAGAACTTGTAGCGCAGTGGATTCTTCTTGTAGTAGTCCTGGTGGTAGCCCTCGGCGGGATAAAACGTCGAAGCGGGCACGATCTGGGTGACGACCGGCTGGCTGAATTTTCCGGAGGCCTCGAGTTCGCGCTTGCTCTCTTCGGCCAGGCGCTGCTGTTCGGACGTGGTCGTGAAGATCGCGGTGCGGTACTGGTCGCCGTGGTCGCAGAACTGCTGGTCGATCGCGAACGGATCGACGTTGTGCCAGTACACGTCGAGCAGCTTTTTGTAGTCGACCCGGGTCGGATCGAATACCACCTTGACCGACTCGGCATGACCGGTGCCACCGGCGGACACCTGCTCATAGGTCGGATCGGGGGCCAGCCCGCCGGTGTAGCCCGAGGTCGTCGAGAGGACGCCGGGCACCTTGTCGAACGGCGGCTCCATGCACCAGAAGCAGCCGCCGGCGAAGATGGCCACTTCGGTCCGTCCGGCCGCAGGGGGGGCCGCGGACGGCTCGTCGGTCGGGCCCGCGCAGGCACCCATTGCCGCCATCAGCAACACCAGGCCAAGGCCGGTGAAGCGTGAAATCAATCGATTCTTCAGGGTGTTCATGATCAACTCCTCAGGGCTGGCAGGGCTTGTCCGTTCGGCACGAATTCCAGGGCCAGCCCGTTGTTGCACCAGCGCTCACCGCGCGGTCGCGGGCCGTCGTTGAAGACGTGGCCCTGATGGCCGCCGCAGCGGGCACAGTGATATTCGGTGCGAGGCCAGACCAGCTTGAAATCACGCCTGGTCTCGACATGGCCGGCGATCGGCTGGGTAAAGCTCGGCCAGCCGGTACCGCTGTCGAACTTGTTGGTGCTGTCGAAGAGCGGCAGTCGGCAGGCGGCGCAGACAAAGGTGCCCTCGCGCTTCTCGTCGTTGAGCGGACTGCTGAATGCGCGCTCGGTGTCTTCCTCGAACAATACGTCGTACGCAGCATCGCTGACCACACCGCGCCATTCCTCGTGCGGCTTGTTGAGCGGAACGACCTTGCCGGACGCAGGCGCCGTGCCGGAGTCGGCGGCATTCGAACAGGACGGCAGCAGCGGCAGGACCACCAGCGCACCGAGATTGCGCAACACGGAACGACGATTCATGCAGGGACCTCCAAAACGGAATGGGTTGCTGGCGACGCATCGGCGCGATAACCGCCGCCGCGATGACATCGCCTGCGTTGCAGGAAAAAGCGCCGGAATCGGTGCGGTTATGGGCGGGAGGGAGCCGCACCGTTCCGGCAACAGACGCAGCCAGTCGGCCACGTGGTCACAGACCTAGACCGGACGATCGGAACTTTCATTGCATCGATCCATGGCAGGGCTTGCGCATACAATCCTGGTTACTTCCGACCCCTCCCCGGCCACAGGAGTTCACATGCCCGTTATCGATGCACCGGTGCCGCCCGCGCAAATGCCCGCGCCGAGCGCGCTGGTCGTCGATATCGAATCGGCCGACCGTACTGAACTGGCAGCATGGAAACAGGCCCGGGGTGTTCGCTGGTGGCTCGAGATGGGCGACCGGCTCGTGGTGGTGGGAAATTCGGGGGAGCTGGGCACATTCGATGCGGATGGCGCGGTGCGTGGCCGTATCGACGCCTTCCACATCGAGCGCATGCGCCTGCACGCGCGCGGCTGCCAGCGCGATACGACGACACCCGGGCGCATGATCGCGCAAGGTGGACGCTGGGAACTGCGCGAGTTCGACAGCGCCGAGAGCGCCCGCGCCGCGGCGGCAGCCGGCGAACACGAGGGCGAATGGCAATCCGTGCAGCCGAACAGCGTGATCGCGCATCGGGTGCGGCCGCAACCCGATGGCGCCGCGGCCGATCCCCTGATCGTGCCGCTGGTCGATGCGATCAATCCGGCCCGCTGGTTCGCCGATCTCGACAGCCTGACCCAATGGGACCGTTCCAGCTACGGGCCCGAACTGGCACTTTCTCGGGCCTGGATCGAAGGGCGCTTCAGCACCATCGGACTCGAGGTCAGCGCGCCGGCCTTCAGCATGCCAGGCAGCGGAGGTGGGCAGATCAACGTCAACAATGTGATCGGTCGCTGGAACGGAACGCGGTTGCCCGACGAATGGATCATCGTTGGCGCCCATTACGATTCGCGCAATTCGAGCCTGTCCTCGACCACAAACACGCCGGGCGCGGAAGACAACGCCTCGGGGTGCGCAGGCGTCATCGAGCTGGCCCGGGTCCTGGTTGCAAACCGGCCGCAACGCAGCATCCTGTTCATGTGCTATGCCGGCGAGGAACAGGGCCTGTATGGAAGCAAGGCCCACGTGCAGGCGTTGCAGGCTTCCGGCGACCTGGCCAGGGTCCAGGCCGTGGTCACCATGGACATGATTGGGTACAGCGCCGACACGACGCTCGACGTGCTGTTCGAAAGTGGCGCGACCTGGAGTGCCTACCTGAACCAGTTTGCGGACGCGGCCGCGGCCTATGTACCCGAACTGCGCGTGACCCTGAGCACGAACCCTTTTGGCTCGGACCACGTACCGTATCTGAATGCAGGCAAGAAGACCCTGCTCGCGATCGAGAACGACTGGGACGTCTACCCGTACTACCACCGCAGCACCGACACCAGCGATCACGTCGGTGCGAATGCGCAGGCCATGGGCGGGGCCATTCTCAGGACCAGTGTCGCCGTGCTGGCCGAGTTGGCCGGGGCTTCGGACCGGATCTTCGGCGATGGCGTTGATCCGCTTGCACCATGATGTCCGAAGCGATGCGTGGGATATGAAGGCGCCGTCGTTGCGCGAGCAACTCGGCCACGATGCCATTTCGAAAGGTGAAGAAGGGCATCGCGCCTGAAGGCGCTCCTGCAGGGGTAGCGCAAGGTCGTTGAGCCTGAAGGCCCTGCTGCGGGCGCGGGCCAATCGACCTGGGTGGAATCTAGAGATTGTGCTGCAGGGTCGCTTCGGCATCGGCAGCGGCGATGTCCGACTCCCAGTCTTCCATCAGGGTGATCAGCAGCAGCTTCTCGAATTCCTCGGCGAAGCGCGCGGTCACGGCATCGGGATCGGAAACGCGCTTGGCGTCGCCGATCAGGCCGAAATGAACGCGGCCGTTGTAGCTGAGGATCGACAGGCCGACGCCGATCGAGCCCGATTGCGGAACCCAGAACATCAACTCGTTGACCTCGACGCCGGTCAGGTAGAGCGGTTGCTGCGGGCCGGGAACATTGGTCGCGACCGTGGTCGCCTTGCGGCTGAACAGCTCGAGCGCCGGTGCCTGCAGGGCTTGCGGACCCATGCCAAGGGCACCGAGCAGGCCGAGCGTGACGATCGCCTGGCGCGAGCTCTTCAGTTCGCGCATGCAGGCCGCGACCCGTTCGAGACGACGCAGGGGATTGGCTTCGCCGATCGGCAATTCGAGGAAGACCAGTCCGAAATGGTTGCCGAGCTTCTTGGCGTGTTCGAGCGGGCGCAGGTTGACCGGCACGGTCGCGCGGATGGTCATGCCGTCGACGTCTTCACCACGATCGCGCAGATAGCCGCGGAGCGCGCCACTGGCGCAGGCGAGCAGGACGTCGTTGACCGTGCAGCCGAGCGCGCGTCCGAGCGTCTTCACTTCCTCGAGCGGCATCGGTTCGGCCCAGGCGACACGCTTGATGACGCCGAGCGGGCCCTTGAGTGAGGTCTGCGGGTCGTCGGACAGCAGCAGCGCGTTGGCCAGCTCGCGGGTGATCTCGCCGCCCTCGCGGGCGACGTCGGCGGCGATGCTCGGGTCGTTGATCATCGCGGTCATCTTTTCGTAGACCTTGGTGCCGACCTTGAGCGCCTTGCCGAGCCCGGCCTGGGCCGGCTCGAGCATGCGTTGCCAGACATTGCCGCCATCGTGCTTGAGCCAGGTCTTGACCAGCTCCGCCTCCTTTTCGGGATGCGGCGCGGTATCGGTCAGCGAGAGCATGACCTGGACCAGGGCCAGGCCATCGGCATAGCAATGGTGGATGCGCGCGACCAGCACGCTGCCGCCGCGATAGTTCTCGATGACGTGGAACTGCCACAGCGGCTTGGAGTGATCGAGCGGCGAGGAGGCGAGTTCACCGACGAAATTCTCGAGTTCGATCTTGTCGGCCTTGCCGGGCAAGGCGGCCACGCGGACATGCCAGTCGAGATCGAAATCGACATCGGTTTCCCAGTGGGCACCGGAGGGCGTGTTGACCGCCTTCTGGCGAAACCGCGGATAGGCCAGGAAACGTTCGCCAAGCAGCTGCTTGATGGCGGCCGGCACCAGCGGCCCGGAGAACATCATGACCCCGGTGATCATCATCAGGTTGGTTGGCCGCTCCATGCGCAACCAGGCCGTGTCGACCTTCGACATGGCTTCGCGCCTGCCGGCGTCTGCTTCGAACATGCTGCCCTCCTCCCGATTGCGCCACCGTGGCGCTGGCGCCGGGCTAGCATCCGGGTCCGGCCCGGAAAACGCAACGACCGGCCTCAGTCGCCGGCCTTCGGCAGGTCCTGATAGGCGGCCAGCGCGCCCTGCCGCGATTCGGCCAGGTCGACCATGGGTGGCGGGTAGCCGGTCGCCTCGAGGCAGTCGGGCTCGGTCCACGGGTGATGGATCAGGGAGGCCGGCAGGTCGGCCAGCTCCGGCACCCAGCGACGCACGTAGACACCATCCGGGTCGAACTTCTCGCCCTGGGTGACCGGATTGAATATGCGGAAATACGGCGCGGCATCGACGCCGCAACCGGCGGTCCACTGCCAGCCCTGCGAGTTGTTGGCGAGGTCGGCATCGACCAGGGTGTCCCAGAACCAGGCCGCGCCGTGCCGCCAGTGCTGGCGCAGGTTCTTGGTCAGGAACGAGGCGACCAGCATGCGCACGCGGTTGTGCATGATGCCGGTCGCCCAGAGTTCACGCATGCCGGCGTCGATCATCGGTATGCCGGTGCGGCCCTGCTTCCAGCGCAGAATCGCCTCGGGGTCGTCCTCGCCCCAGCGGAATTCGTCGAATCGCGCGTTGAGGTTCTTCTCGGGCATGTCGGGAAAGTGGAACAGCAGGTGCACCGAGAACTCGCGCCAGCCGATTTCGCTCAGGAACTTTTCTGCGCCGGTGGAGCGAGCTGCCTGGCCCTCCGGCCGCGCGCGTTCGTCGAGTTCCCAGGCGATCTGCATCGGCGAGATTTCACCAAAGTGCAGGTGCGGTGACAGTCGCGAGGTGCTCTCGCGATCGGGGCGATCGCGCTCCTTCGCGTAATCGGTGACCGCGGACTCGAGGAAGCGGTCGAAGGCGTCGAGCGCGCCGGACTCACCGGGCACCCAGGCCTCGTAGAAGCCCGCGTCCCAGTCCAGCCGGGGCAGCAGGTCGAGATCGTCGACAGCTAGCGAACCGTCGAGCGCGACGGTCGGTACGGAGTCCGGCACCGGCAACGGCGGGCGCACCTGCAAGTCGGCCCGCGCCTTGCGCCAGAACGGCGTGAACACGCGATAGGGCTGGTCCTGGCCGGTCTGCACTTCCCAGGGTTCGAACAGGACCGTGGCCTTGAAGCTGCGCGCGTCGACGCCGTCATCCAGCAAGGCCTGCTTGATCGTGCGATCGCGCGCGGTGATCGCCGGCTCGTACAGGCGATTCCAGTAGATCGCCGAGGCCCTCGTGGCCTCGAGTATCTCGCGCAAGGCCTGCAGGCTCGGCCCTTTCGCGATGTGCAGGCCCGAACCGCGCCTGCGCAGGTCGGCATGCAATGCCACCAACGAATGATGCAGCCACCAGCGGCTGGCCGCACCGGGCTGCCATGGCGCCTCCTCGTCCGGCGCATGCACATAGATCGGAATCACCTGTTCATGGGCATCGCGCGCGGCGGCCAGGGCCGGGTTGTCGGCCAGGCGCAGATCGCGGCGGAACCAGACCAAGGCTGTAGACATGGATGACCTTTCTCCGACGGGAGCGCCTACCTTAGCGTGGATCGGCATGCCTGATCCAAGCTGCGGTGACCCGGCATGTCCAGGCGCCACGGTCGCCGCTACCCTATGTGCAGGAGCAAGGGCAGAGCCCAATGAACGGCAAGAGAGCAACTCGTCAAGATCGAACTCGTGGCTGGCTGGTTCCGGCTGCCATGGCCCTGCTGGCCGTGATGCCCGTGCATGCGCACGACAAGCCGCAGTTGACCCATGAACAGGCGATCGAGCTGATTCACCGCTCGCAGGTGGCTTCGCCATACCGCCTTTCGGAAAAGGCGCGGGCCGGTCGTATCCGCTACACCATTGCGCTGGACAAGGGCGTCGAATGGCAGTGGCCAGAAACCTCCGAGCAACATGTCGCCCGCAGCGGCGACGGCGTAATCATCACGATCTGTTCCAGCTGCGGCACGGAACCGGCACCCGATGCACAGTCGCTGCGCCAGTACCTGGCTCCGAATCCCTGGGTCGACAGCGATTCGCGCGAGGTGCTGGCGTTCGCCCGCTCACACGCGGTCGGCATTACCGTGAAGGGCAAGCGCGTTGCGCGCCAGATGCATCTGCTCGAAAACGCCGTCAAGGCACACATGACCGGCGCCATCGATTTTCGCCGTTACGATGCAGCCAGCACTGCCCTGAAGTCCCACAACGGCGACTGCACCGAATTTGCCGTTCTGCTCGCGGCCGCCGCGCGGGCCCGCGGGATTCCGACGCGACTGGCCTACGGAATTGCCTATGCAAGCCGGTTCACCGGCGCATCCCATGTCTTCAGTCCACATGTCTGGGTGCAGGCCTGGGATGGTCAGCGCTGGACCAGCTATGACGCCGGCATGGGCCAATTCGACTCCGCACATATCGCACTGGCCATCGGCGACGGCCGTCCGGCCAATTTCGGGAACGTCGTTCGCGCGCTGGCCGGCCTGCGCATCGTCGATGCAGTCGGTATCGTGATCGGATTGCCTAACGGCGCTTACGGTGCCGCTGTGCCGAGTTCGAATCCGCCGCATCCGCGGCCGCAATAGATTGCCCATCCTCGGTTTCGCTGATCATCGGCAAATCCGGCAGGCTGCCGTCGTCGATCCACTGAGCGTCTTCGGCCGAGCTGATGCCCCCTACAATGATGGTGTCGTAGGGAACGTCGTTGGTCTGGTCCTGCAGATGTATCAACGGTTCCTGCGCAGCCGGTTGCACCGACTGCAGGGCCGGCGCGGCCTCGTCGCAATCCTGCCCGGCGGCGGCCGTGCCCACCGAAATCATCGCGGCCATCGCCACTGCCATGGCCGGGTTGCGATAGGCCGGTACCCGATAGGAAACGCACAGCGGTCCGCGCGCGGCGGCGAACAGGGCCCGGCGCTGGCGCTCATCGAGGCTATCGAGTGCATGCACGTGCTTGTTGCAGCGACCGCAGTGGCCGTCGATACGCAGTTGCTGGGCGCGGCTGAGCGGACAGGGGCTATCGATACGGGGCACACGGGCCATGGCGACTCTCCTTGTGGACAACGCGACTCTACGCCGCGCCGCGTGGCTGTCAACAGGATCGAGCGTCCCTGCATATCCACGAATTGCCCGAGAGCAGCCACAATTGCGCGGCTATACTGAACCCACAAACCTGGCCGGGGAATCGAAGATGTCAACGTTGCGGATCGTTTCGAGGTGGCAGTCACTTGGCGGCGCCGTTCTGTTGCTCGCGATCCTGGCTATCGCCGCCTGCGGCAAGCAACCGGCCAGCGTGCCCGAGGTGCAGGGCGAGAAGCCGGTCCAGGCCGAGCCGGCCAAGGCCATCACCGGCAAGTTCGAGGTGACTTCGGCGCGCGCCGAAATGTACCAGGGTCAACTCGCCCTGAGCCTGGAATTCCCGCAGCAACTGACCGGCGCGCAGGACTTCGACAGCCTGCTGTCGGTGACCGGGGCCAACGGCGAGGCGGTCAGCGGGAGCTGGGCGCTCGACGAAGACGGCAAGACCCTGCGCTTCCCGTTCGTCACGGCGAATGCCACCTATACCGCGCACATTAAGGGTGAACTTTCCGCTGTCGACGGCCAGACCCTCGGCAGCGAAGTCAGCAAGGACATCTTCACCGGCCCGCTCGAACCGGCGGTGGGTTTCGCCGCGCAGGGCAGCGTGCTGCCGGCGCGCGAAACGCGCGGCCTGCCGGTGGTTTCGGTCAACG
The DNA here is from genome assembly GCF_900115085.1 of Dokdonella immobilis. Classification (GTDB taxonomy): domain Bacteria; phylum Pseudomonadota; class Gammaproteobacteria; order Xanthomonadales; family Rhodanobacteraceae; genus Dokdonella; species Dokdonella immobilis. Next base: position 303,816 of record NZ_FOVF01000001.1, read on the forward strand.
TCGACGAGGTCGACGTCGAATTCCTGCGCGTGCACGACGACGAACTGGCGAATTTCTTCGCGGCCTACCAGAAGAACGCGCGCCGCGGTTCCTGGGACCTCGATCCGCAGTACGGCTGGTACGGACGCGAGGGCAAGCCGGTCGCGCAGATCGCCGATTCGGTCTACGCCAACCGCTTCGTCCTGCCCGGCAATGAAAACGAGCGCACCCTCAATTACCTGCCGATCCAGAACATCACGGAACTGGCCAAGCCCGGCCTCTACTTCGCCGTGCTCAAGCAACCGGGCCACTTCCGCGACGAACTGGAAACGAGTTTCTATTTCGTCAGCGACATCGGTATCCATACCCGTGCCTACAAGGACAAGATGTTCGTCCACGCCGCTTCGCTGAAGACCGGCGATCCGATCAGCGGCGTGGAGATCAGGATCATCGACGGCTCCGGCAATCCGGTCGTCACCGGCGTGGCCGACGAGAGCGGCAACGCGATGCTCGCGTATACGCTGAACGCCGCGCATGTTCTGGTCGCCCGCGCTGGCCGCGACGTGTCGATGGTGCCGTTCAACCAGCCGGCGCTGGATCTTTCCGATTTCGCCGTCGCCGGGCGCCGCGATGCCTGGTTCGACGTATTCGCCTGGAGCGGACGCGACCTCTATCGCCCCGGCGAGACGGTGCGCCTCTCGGCCCTGTTGCGCGACAACGATGGCAAGTCGATCAAGCCGCAGCCGCTGTTCGCGACGCTCAAGCAGCCGGATGGCCGCCTCTATGCCGAAGCCCGCCTCGAACCGAAGGACCTCGGCTATTTCGAATGGTCGCGCGAGATTCCTGCCGATGCGCCGACCGGTCGCTGGCAGGTCGAGTTCCGCCTCGACCCGGCGAGCAAGGAGGCGACCCAGAGCCTGACCCTGCGCATCGAGGAATTCCTGCCCGAACGCATGAAGCTCGACCTGGCCACGGACCAAGCGCAGCTCAAGCCCGGCGAGCCGCTCAGGCTCGAGGTCCAGGGTGACTATCTGTATGGCGCACCGGCCGTCGGCAACCGCTTCAGCGCGCGCCTGACGCTCAGCGCGGACGTGCATCCGGTCGAGGCACACAAGGACTTCTACTTCGGCGATCCGCTGATCGAGCTGCCCAAGGAAGCGAAGGATGTCGTCGACACGGCGCTCGACGAAAAGGGTCACCTGAGCGAGGAAATCAATCCGCTCGAGGAAGCGAAGCCGGCGCCGGTCGCTGCCGTGCTTTCGGGCAGCCTCTACGAAACGGGTGGACGCACGGTCACCCGCACGCTCAAGCGGACGGTCTGGCCCGCCGAGGTACTGGTCGGCGTGCGCCCGCTGTTCGACGTCAAGGATGGCGCCGGCGCGAACGCCAGTGCCGGCTTCGAACTGATCCGGACCAATGCCGCCGGTGACCTGCTGGCCGGCGACAACCTCAAGCTGACCCTGGTTCGCGAACGCCGCGACTACCACTGGATCTGGGATCGCGAGAGTGGCTGGCATTTCAACTACAGCGAGCGCTTCGAGAATGCCGAAGCGCGCGAACTCAAGGTCGAAGCCGGCAAGGCCACGCGCTTCGACGTGCCCGTGGAATGGGGCGGCTACCGCATCGAGGTGCTCGATCCGGCCACCGGACTGACCCTGCGTTTTCCGTTCACAGCGGGCTGGAGCTGGAACGACGACAACCGCGGCGGCGAAGCGCGTCCGGACAAGGTCAAGCTCGCCCTCGACAAGCAGAGCTACCGCGCCGGCGACACCCTCAAGGTCACCTTGACCCCGCCGCACTCGGGTCCGGGTGTGCTGATCGTCGAGTCCGACGGCATGCTGTACACACGCAACATCGAGGCCAGGGCCGGCAGCACGTTCGAGATACCGGTGACCGAAGCCTGGGAACGCCACGATGTCTACCTGACCGCGCTCGTGTTCCGCGGCGGATCGGCGGCCGAACGCATCACCCCCGCGCGCGCGGTCGGCGAGGCGTTCATTCCGATGGACCGCAGCGAGCGCAAAGTTGCGGTCGAAATCGACTCGGCCAAATTGATGAAGCCCGAAAGCGATCTCGCGGTGACCGTGAAGGTACCCGCCCTGGCCGGCAAGAAGGCCCAGGTGACGATCTCGGCGGTCGATGTCGGCATCCTCAACATCACGCGCTTCGGCGTGCCCGATGCGAACGACTGGTTCTTCGCCCAGCGCCGCCTCGGCGTCGACGCCTACGACCTCTATGGCCGGGTCATCGAAAGCTTCAACGGCGGCAATGCCCGGCTCCGCTACGGCGGCGACATCGGCCTCGACGCCCTGCCCCAGGCGCGCCGGCCGACGGCCAAGGTGCAGACGGTCGACCTGTTCGCCGGACCGGTCGACCTCGACGCCGAGGGCAATGCGACGGTGCAGATGAAGGTGCCGGACTTCAACGGCACCTTACGCGTCAGCGCATTGGTCTTCAGCGAGGACCACTACGGCAGCGGCGATACCGAAACCATCGTGCGCGCCGACCTCGTCGCCGAAATCAGCACGCCGCGGGTCATGGCCCCGGGCGACAAGGCGATGGTTTCGCTCGACCTGCAGAACTTCTCCGGCGCCGAGCGCGAGTTCCGCGTCCGCGTCGAGGCCGACAAGCCGCTCGCCGTCGGCAACCCGGAGCGCAAGCTGAGCCTCGCCGACAATGCCAAGAGCACGCTCGACTTCCCGCTCGACGCGCTGGAAGGCTACGGCGTCGGCAAGATCCGCGTGTCCGCGGAATCCACCGACAAGGCGGGCGATTCGATCCGCGTTGCTCGCGAGTTCGAGATGGTCGTGCGCGCGGCCTGGCCCAGCGTGCTGCGCTCGACGCCGCAATCGCTTGACTCGCTGGCCCCCGTCAGCCTCGGCAGCGCGGCCATGGACGGCCTGCTCGCCGATTCGGTCAATGCGCGACTGACCCTTTCCAGCCTGCCGCCGCTGCCATTCTCGGCGGCGCTGGCCGATCTGCTCAGGTACCCGTACGGCTGCGTCGAGCAGACCACGAGCAAGGGCTTTGCGGCGCTGCTGCTCGACCAGGCCACCGCCGACAAGCTGCATGTCGAAGGCCTCGACGACGGCGCACGCAAATCCCGCGTCGAGGGTGCGATCGGCCGCATCGCTTCGATGCAGGCGGGCTCCGGACACTTCTCGATGTGGGGCGGCGACAGTGGCGTCAACACCTTCATCACGCCGTATGTCACCGAGTTCCTGCTCGATGCCCGGGAAGAAGGCTTCGTCGTGCCCGAGGGCATGCTGCAGAAAGCGCTGCAGCGCCTGTCCGACGATCTGCTTTCAGGCGGCCATCCCTACTATGCCTACGACAACGCCGATCACCTGCGTTTCGCCGATGAGGCCTGGTCGGCCTATGTGCTGGCGCGCGTCAATCGCGCCCCGCTCGGCACCCTGCGCGTGCTGTTCGACAACGAACGCCAGAAATCGCTGACGGCCCTGCCGCTGGTCCATCTCGGCATCGCCCTCAAGCTGATGGGCGACCAGCCGCGCGCCGAAAAGGCGGTCGAGGAAGCGTTCGCGAAGACCGTACAGCGGCCGCGCTGGCTCGGCGACTACGGCTCCAACCTGCGCGACACGGCCCTGATGGTCGCCCTCGTCGAAAGGAACGGCATGGGCAAGCCCGAATATGCCGCGCGCGTGTTCGAGCTGGCGCGCTCGCTGAAGACCGAGCAACGCGAAGCCGAGCAGAACCAGTCGCGCTGGGGCGGCAGTGGGCGCATCTATCTGAGCACCCAGGAGCAGGTCGCGATCGGCCGTCTGGGCAAGCAACTGATCAATGACGGCGACGTGCTCGTTTCCGGCTCGTTCGCGATCGGCGACACGACCTCGGAATTCCAGCCCGATCGCATCTGGAGCCGCAGCTTCACGGCGGCCGACCTGCGCGCCGGCGTGCGCCTGACCCCGCGGGGCACGCCGCCGCTGTACCTGTCGACCGATATCGCCGGGGTTCCGCGCACGCCACCCGAAGTGGACGACAGCAAGGTCGCCATCCAGCGCACGTTCTACACGCTCGATGGCAAGCCGTGGGTCGCCGCACCGCTCAGGGAAGGCGATGCGCTGATCGTCGGACTCAAGCTCGAAGCGCGCGAGACGATGCCAGATGCGATCCTGGTCGACCTGCTGCCGGGCGGCCTCGAGATCGAGAACTTCAACCTGACCGACTCCAAGCAGTGGGCCGACGTCGTCGTCAACGGCATCACCCTGAGCGATCGCAGCAATGCGGCCGAAGTCCAGCATGAGGAATTCCGCGACGATCGATATGTCGCGGCACTGAAGCTCAACCAGGGCCAGGAGGCGCATGTGTTCTACCTGGTGCGCGCGGTATCGCCGGGCACCTACCTGGTGCCGCCGCCTTTGGTCGAGGACATGTACCGGCCCGAGATCCGCGGCATCGGCCGCAGCTCGGTCAAGTCCATCAAGGTGGTGCAGCCGCACGGACCATAACTGCGCAACGCTTCATTGCACCCCTGTAGGAATCTTCCGGTCAATATTCCAATGCCATCAGCCAAACAGACCAACGACTTGCTTCGTCCGGCGCGGCGCTGGATATGGCTGAAGCGATCGGCGCTCACGCTCCTGATGCTGCTCCTCATCGCCCTGATCCTCGATCGCCTGTTTCCGCTGCCGCTGCCCGACCCGGATCGCGGCAGCACGGTGGTGGTGGCGCGTGACGGCTCGCCATTGCGCGCGTTCGCCGATACGGAAGGGATTTGGCGGTATCCGGTTTCGATGGAGGATGTTTCGCCGCTTTACCTTGAGGCACTCATTGGTTACGAGGACCGCTGGTTCTGGCGGCATCCGGGCATCAACCCGGTCGCCGCCCTGCGCGCGCTCGGCCAGATGATCGTGAACCGCCGCATCGTCTCTGGCGGCTCGACCCTGACCATGCAGGTGGCGCGCATCCTCGAACCGCACTCGCGCAGTTTCGCCGGCAAGCTGCGCCAGAGCCTGCGCGCGCTGCAACTCGAAGCGCATCTGTCCAAGCGTGAGATCCTCGAACTCTATCTCGAGAATGCCCCGTTCGGCGGCACCCTGCAGGGTGTGGAGGCGGCGTCCTGGGCCTATCTCGGCCATTCCTCGCGGCGTCTCTCGCATGCCGAAGCGGCCCTGCTTGTCGTGCTGCCGCAGGCGCCGAGCCGGCTGCGCCCGGACCGCGAAGCCGCTGCGGCACGCGACGCGCGCGACAAGGTCCTCGATCGCATGGCGACGCTTGGCGTCTGGAGCAGCGCCGAGGTGCACGATGCGCGCGTCGAGTCGGTCGTCGCACGCACGCTGCAGCCGCCGTTGAGCGCAGCCCTGCTCGCGCGACGCCTGCACCAGGCGCATCCACGCGAGCGCCGCATCGAGACCAGCATCGATATCGAACTGCAGCGCAGCGTCGAGGCCCGCGTGCGCGACTACCTGGTGCGTCTGCCGGAGCGCACGTCGGCCGCCCTGCTCGTGGTCGACAACCGCGATCTGTCGACCCTGGCCTATGTCGGTTCGGCGACCTTCGGCGACGAGGCCCGGCTCGGCCATGTCGACATGGTGCGCGCCTGGCGTTCGCCGGGCTCGACCCTCAAACCGTTCCTGTACGGGCTCGCCCTCGACGACGGCCTGATCCATTCGGAAAGCCTGCTGGTCGATGCGCCGCAGTCGTTCGGCAGCTACCGGCCCGGCAATTTCGACATGGCGTTCAATGGTCCGGTCGGTGCCGCCGAGGCGCTGCGCCTCTCGCTCAACGTGCCGGCCGTCGATCTGCTCGACCGCGTGGGTGCGACGCGCTTCACCGCGCGCCTGGCCAACACCGGACTGCACCTGCGCCTGCCGCATGGCGTCGCCCCGAATCTCTCGATCATTCTCGGCGGCGTCGGCGCGCGCATGGAGGATCTCGCCGGCGCCTACGCCGCGCTCAATCGCAAGGGAGTCGGCGGCATCGTGCGCTATACGGCGGACGAGCCGCTGATCGAGCGTCGCGTGCTGTCCGAGGGCGCTGCGTGGATCGTGCGCGAAATACTCGAGGCCAATCCGCGCCCCGGCTATCGGCCCGGCACCTTCGATACCGGTTCGCGTCCGCGGGTTGCCTGGAAGACCGGCACGAGCTACGGCTTTCGCGACGCATGGGCGATCGGCGGCACCCGCGAATACACGGTTGCGGTCTGGATCGGCCGACCCGACGGCACGCCCCTGCCCGGCCAGTATGGCGCGGTCACTGCGCTGCCGCTCATGTTCCAGGTCGTCGACAGCCTACCTCGCACGTCCCTGTCGCGGGTGCCCGACGCACCGCCGGCGAGCGTCAGCGAGGTCGAGATCTGCTGGCCGCTGGGCCTCGCCTACGACGCGGCGAATGCCGATCTCTGCCAGCAGAAGCATGAAGCCTGGGTGCTCGATGGCGTCGTTCCGCCGACCCTGCCCGAACGCGATGCGCGCAGTTGGAGCGCCGGTCTGCTGCATGTCCTGGTCGATGCGGCGACCGGCCTGCGGCTCGGCCCAGGCTGCAGCGCTGAGGCCACGCGCGAACTCGATATCGCGCGCTGGCCCTCGCTGGCCTATCCATGGCTGTCGCGCGACCTGCACCGTCGCTCGTCGCTGCCCGCGCTCTCCCCGCGCTGCGCCAGCGACGGTCTCGCCGGCAGCGCGCAATTGCGCATCGACGGCATCGCCGATCGTGCCACGGTCGCGCGCGCGCCGAACAGCGACAAGCCGGCCGTGGTCCGCCTGCGCGCGCTCGGGGCCAGCGGCGAAGTCATGTGGCTGGTCAACGGCCGCCTCGAGACGACCACCACCGGGACCCAGTCCTTCGAGCACAGTTTTGCCGAAACCGGCGACCAGTCGATCACGGCCATGAGCGACGAAGGCAGCTGGGCCCGCATCGACGTCCACGTGTTGCGCTGAGCCGATCGGGCATCGCCGGCGCGGCGACGGCCCCCGGCACTGCGGACAGGTCCGCTCGTGCGTAGAATTGCGGCTTTGCCATGGAGTTCAGACATGCCCTCTTTCGATATCGTTTCCAAGCTCGATTCGCACGAACTGACCAACGCGGTCGACCAGGCCAATCGCGAACTCGAGAAGCGCTTCGATTTCAAGGGCAGCGGGGCGAGCTTCGAACTGTCAGACGGCGTCGTCGTGCTCAAGGCCGACGCCGAGTTCCGGCTCAAGCAGATGCAGGACATCCTGCTCCAGCGCCTGACCGCGCGCGGCATCGACGTGCGCTGCGTCGACATCGCCGAGCCCGAGGTCAACCTTGCCACGGCGCGCCAGAACGTCACCCTCAAGCAGGGCATCGAGCAGCCGCTGGCGAAGAAGATCATCAAGCTGATCAAGGATTCCGGCAGCAAGGTGCAGGCGCAGATCCAGGGCGACCAGTTGCGCGTCACCGGCAAGAAGCGCGACGAACTGCAGACGACCATCGCCCTGCTGCGCAAGAGCGAAATCGAGATGCCACTGCAGTTCGAGAATTTCCGCGACTGACGGCGCGACGGCATTCGGTGTTGGCGCGTCTTCAATCGCGATAACTCTTGCGGAACGATGACGAAAGGCATCGCGCCTGAAGGCGCTCCTACGAGGAACAGCGCACCGGGGCGCGGATTTCGCTGGCCCTTGTTTGCGCTTTGTCGCAGGAGCGGGAAATATCGGGCTTGGGGTCTAGTCCCCTGACAGTGGCGATGCGAATGGCCCCCGGCATCGCCGCCATCAGTGCGACCGTTGCTCGGGCGATTTTCAACGCGGATCAGCGGGAATTTTCGCCGCCGGTGTCGCGCGCGATCAGCTGCGCGAGCAGCGAGCGCAGGGCCAGCGGCTTGAGCGGCTTGTGCAGCAGTTGGCAACCCGCGGCGAGCACGGCGTCGCTGACCGTCTTGCCATGATCGGCGGTGATGATCACGCACGGAATGCCCTGGGCCGCCGGACCCAGTGACTCGCGCAGCTGCAGCCCGCTGACATGGTCGTCGAGGTGGTAGTCGAGCAGCAGCACGTCCGCGCCATGCTCGGCAAACAGCAGCCGCGCCTGCGCCGGGGTCTGCGCCGCGCTGACCTCGGACTGCCAACCGGCCAGCAGGGCCTGCATGGCCTTGAGCACCGCCGGATCGTTGTCGACCACGAGCAGGCGCCGGCGCGGCAGTGCCTGCGCCTGCGGCGGCGCCACTGTCAGCGGCGGTTGCAGTGTGGCTGTCGTCGGCACCTCGATCGAGAACACCGTGCCGCGCCCTGGGCGTGAGCGCAGCGAAATGCGGTGACCGAGCAGGCGCGCGATACGGTCGGCAATGGCCAGGCCGAGACCGAGGCCCTCGCCGGAATGGCCGAGCCGGCGAAACTCCTCGAAGATCAGCTCCTGGTCAGCCAGCGCGATGCCGGGCCCGGTATCCCAGACTTCGATCGACACGTGCGAGCGGCGACGCCGGCAGCCGAGCAGGATCCGCCCGCTGCGCGTGTGCCGGACCGCGTTGGCCAGGAAGTTCTGCACGATCCGGCGCAGCAACTGCGGATCGCTGCGAATCCATGCGCTGCATGGCACGGCATCGAGGCGCAGGCCGCGTTCGTCGGCCAGCACGCTGAATTCTGCAGCGAGGCCGCCGAGCCACTCGCGCAACGGAAACGCCTCCGCGCGGGCCCGGGTCTGTCCGCCATCGAGGCGCGAAATATCGAGCAGCCCGCTGAGCAGGTCTTCGGCCGAAGTCAATGCGCCACTGATGTTGTCGACCGCCTCGCGGTACTCGGCATGGCCGAGGCGCTGGGCCAGCGCATGGGTGAACAGATGTGCCGCATTCAACGGCTGGGCGAGATCGTGGCTGACCGCGGCAAGGAAACGCGACTTGGCGCGGTTCGCCTTTTCCGCCTCGCGCCGGGCCATGTCGAGTTCGGCGGTGCGTTCTTCGACGCGAAGTTCCAGCGTTTCCGCCACCTGCATCAGTTCGGCCTCGTTGCGGCGGAACTCGGTGACGTCGGTGAAGGTGGCGACGAAGCCGCCACCGGGCATCGGGTTGCCACGGATCTCGACGACGCGTTCGCCATCGTCGGTCTCGAAAGTGCGCTCTGCAACATACGGCGTTCCGGCGCGCATGTGGCGGATGCGCTTGTGGACTTCCTCGTCGGCCGAATGGGCAACGCTCAATCGATGGGTCAGGTTCCAGCGCAGCAGGTCGGCGATCGGGACGCCGACCCGCAACAGCTCGGGCGGGTAGCCGAACAGGCGTGCATAGGGCTGGTTCCACGCGACCAGTCCGAGATCGCGATCGACCACGCTGATGCCCTGGCTCATGTTTTCCAGCGCGGCCTCGAGCACGCGCTGGTTGAAGCGCAGATCCTGCGAGGTCTCGCCGACGATCGCCGCGACCGCTTCGAGTTCGACACTGCGCTCGCGCCGCGCCACGGTCAGCAACAGGCGTGCCGAGGAGGCGCCGATGACAGCGGCGAGTTCGTGCTCGATCGCCGCGACCAGGGTTTCCGATGCCGGCGAGTCGCCCTCGTTCGCGCCGAACAGGGCCTCAACCTGTTCATCCGCGAGGAATCGTGAAGCCAGTGCGCGCAGGTCGCCAACGTCGACGAGGCCGCGATGTCCGGACTTCGCGCCGTGCGCAAAACGCGAGCTTGCGACCAGTCCGATCACGGCCACGTTGGCGGCCAGGCTCAGGACGACCGCGCGCGCGAGCCGGCTCCAGTCGTCGAAGCCGAGCAGACGATCCGGGGCCAGCCATTCGATGCCGAACGGTCCCTGCTCGACCCAGGCCAGGGAACCGCCGGCAAGCACCGGCAACATCAACGCGTACAGCCAGACCAGGCTGCCCGCGACGAGGCCGGCACCGACAGCACGCGCGCCGAGTTGCGGACGGTAGACGGCCACGAGTACGCCCGGCGCGATCGCCGAGAGCGCCGAAAACGAGACGGCGCCGATGTCGGCCAGCGCATCGCTGGCGACCAGCACGCGGCTGTAGGCCCAGGCCAGCAAGACCACGACAAGGATGATCAGGCGGCGCTGCAACAACACTTCGCCACGCAGGTCGCCGACCGCGGCCCGCCCCCAGCCGGCACGCACGCGCAATGGCGCGATCCAGTGATTGCCGATCATCAGGCTCAGGGCCAGGGTCGCCACGACGACCATGCTGGTGGCCGCGCTGAGTCCGCCGAGAAACGCAATCAGCGCGAGCGTGCCATGGCCGTTGGCCAGCGGCAGGGCCAGCACGTAGAGGTCAGACGGTACGCCGAGCGGCGCGAGCAGGGCATCGCCGGCCCGGGCCAGCGGCAGGATCGGCAATGCGATCAGGAGCATGTACAAGGGAAACAGCCAGCGCGCCGTGCGCACATGCTCGGGATCGCGACACTCGACCACCCCGGCATGGAACTGGTGCGGCAGGGTGAAGACCGCAAACGCGCCGAGCATGATCAGGGTCGTGAATCCGGCGCTGCCACCTGGCGGTGGCAACGATGGCGATGCATCGGCCGGCAGGCTGATGCCGAACCAGACCAGCACGCCGAGCGCGAGCATGGCAATCAGCTTGAACAGCGACTCGAAGGCCATGGCCAGGACCAGTCCGCGGTTATGCGCGGTCGCGCTGGCCCGGCGCGCACCGAACAGCATGGCGAAAAGGGCCATGGCCAGGGCGACCCACAGGGCGCTGTCCTGCCAGGCCGGCGCCATCAGATCCTGGCGACGCGCGAGCATGCCGTAGCTCATCGCCACCGACTTCAGCTGCAGGGCGATGTAGGGAACGATACCGATGACGGCCACCGCAGTGACCAGTGCGGCAATGGCCGGACTGCGACCGAGCCGGATCGCCACGAGGTCGGCCAGTGAACTGCTGTTGTGCGCGCGGGCGATCGACACCAGGCGCATGAGCAGACCGAAACCGAACAGATAGATCAGGATGGTGCCGACAAAGGTCGGCGGCAGCCACCAGCCCGAGCGCGAGGCCTGGGTCACCGTGCCATAGAATGTCCACGACGTGCAGTAGACCGCGAGCGACAGCGAGTAGATCAGCGCCCAGTGTCGGGCGAAGAACTTCGGGCGTCGGTCGCCGAGCACGGCTGCGCCGAACAGCAGGCCGAGCCAGAGCAGGCCGGCGCCGAGGATTTTCAGGTCGGGCAGCATCGATGCGTTCCGTTGAGACGCCCGTCTGCGCGGCGTCTGCCGCTCGCGAACCGCTGCGGCGATCTCGTGTCCGAAGCCGCCTCCAGCGGGGCATGTGGGTCCGGGGCAGGAGCCACGGTGGGTTCCGCGAGTGGGGAGTCGACGGAACCGATCCGAAACCATTGGCCACGATCGTCTTGGGTCGACGGGCCGGCGGTTCCCCGGGCAGGTTTGCGCCCGGCGCTGGAAGCGGCTTCAGCCGCCATGTCGATCAGACGAACCGCGGCTGCGATTCGTCGCAGTCGCGGAATTATTCCAATGGCGCACCCAGCGCCGCGGCCGCATTGGCGAGCCAGCGCAGTTGCACGCCCTGGCGTGTGTCGTAGTCGGTACCCGAATAGCCCCACCAGTCCCAGCATGCCTTTGGATTCAACGGCGCATAGCTTGCGCGGGACTGAGGATATAGCACGACCAGACGGCGGGCATCGGCCCAGCGGTTGTAGCCGGCATCGCGCACGAATGCCTCGCCGACCGCATCGGCATTCTGCTGGCAGCCGTGCAGGGCGATGTGCAGCCCGCAGGTCTCGCCGGCAGCACAGGCCTTGGGCACGTAGACATAGCCGGTGTCGGCGAGCATCGCGTCCTTGCCCTCGGGCAGGTAGGCCTTCTGGTCGAAGCGGCGCAGTTCGCCGGTGGCCGCCTCGGCCGCCGCTGCATCGCCCGGATACAGCGCTTGCAGGATTGCGCCGGCAGCATCGAACCCACATTGGCCGAGGTATGGCGACTCGCTCGTCTTGCACGCGCCACCCGCGGCGAGGGTCGGAAAGGTGTGGGCCATTTCGCGCTCGAAATCCTCTTCGACAACGGCACCGCCGAGCGCGCGATACAGGGACGCGCCGGCAGCGCTGACGGCGGCACCGACGGTCGTGTCGAGGCTGCCGTGCATGACCAGCACGCGATCACCGGCGAGTCCGCTGAGCGGTGCAATCGCGCCGCTTGCGGCCTTTCGCCGTGCGCTTTCAGCCAGGCCGTCGACGTCTGGCAGCGTGTCGGCGGCTGGATTCATGCAGCGCGACAAGGCCACTTCGAGGCTGCCCTGGGCGCAGCCATAAGGTCCACCCGCGAGCAGGGCGACCCCGGCGATATGGTCGGAGAATGCCATATGCGCCTGGGTCGCCATGTACGCCCCGGACGACAGTCCCGATACCGTGGTCCGTGACGGGTCAAGCTTCAGCCCGGGAAGCGCGGCTGCGGATTGCGGCGAGGAGCAGCCCATCGTCGCGAGCAGGCTGGCGACGATGGCACTAGTGGCCACCGGGATGAATCGGCTTGCAGGAAACGATTTCATCGGCAGACCCGCATCGATCAGAACGAGTAGCGGGCGGTCAGCGTGTACTGCCTCGGTGCCCCGTAGAAGCCGGTGAACACACCCAGTGCCGAATTGATGTTGTAGCCGGTGGTGCGGTACTCCTTGTCGGTCAGGTTGGTGCCCTGCAGCGAGAACATCCAGTCCTTGCCTGTTCGCCAGATCACGCCGGCGTTGAGCAATCCGTAACCGCCCTGCGTGATCGGGTCCGCCGTACGCGTCACCTCGGTCGTCGCCACCACGTGGCTCTGGTAGGTGAAGCCGACACGGAAGGCCAGGTTGCCGCCATCGCCGATGCCGGTGTTGTATTCGACGTTGACCGAGCCCGATTTTTCCGGCGCGTTGGTGAACTCCTGTTCGTTGGCGATGTTCAGGCCCTGGAAGATGTACTTGTCATAGCGGGTCTTCAGGTAGGCCAGGTTGCCGCTGACCAGCCAGCCCTCCGCGGGCAGCCATTGGTACTCCAACTCGAGACCCTTGGCCGTGCCCTTGCCGGCATTCGTGAAGTCGCCGAAGAATGCATCGTCGGTGCCGTCGCCGTCGCTGTCGTAGGCCGTGAACACCGAGAGCTGGATGTCCTGGTAATCGTTGTAGAACGCAGCGACGTTGAGGAACAGGCTCTCATCGAGCAGGGACATCTTGCTGCCGACCTCGAAGCTGTCGACCTGCTCGTCCTTGAACGGCTCGGCCGAACGCGGCACCGCGGTGGCCTGGGCGCGGATGTTGTAGCCACCGGACTTGAAGCCGCGCGAGAACGAGCCGTACATCATCACTTCCGGCGTGGCCTGGTAGTCGAGCGAGATCTTCGGCGAGGTGTTCTTGAAATTGATCGTCTTGTCGAAGTCCGCGGCCACCGAGATCGGCGTGGTGTAGGTGCCATCCGAGTAGCCGCGGTTGAGCACGACTGCATGCTTGTCCTCGTCGGTGTAGCGAATGCCGGCGTCGAGCTTGAGCGTGTCGGTCAGGTCGAAGGTCCAGTCGCCATAGACCGCGATGCTGTCGGTGTAGACGGTACCCTGGGTGTCGCCGAACAGCAGGTTGAAGAAGTTGTTGAGAACCTGGCCACCGGCATCGCCGCTGAAGCTGTAGAGGCCGATCACGCCACGCGAGCGCCCGCCGGCGTCATAGTTGACCTGCAGTTCGTTGGTCGTCTGGCTGTCGCTGTAGAACGCCTTGACGTCGGCGATCGGTGCCTGGGTCGTGTCGAAATCGATATTGGTTTCGGTATCCGAGGAACGATGGGCGAGGATGTACTTCAGCGTCCAGGCATCGTTCATGACCCAGGTCGCGGTTGCCGACGCGCCATCCATGCTCGTGTCGTTGACGTTGGGCATGCCGTTGCGCACGTCGTAACGCGAATCGAGCGGCGGCGCGGTCGGCACGAAGCGGTTAGGCTGCAGCATCTTCGCGCCGCGCACGCCGGACTGATCGTCCATCCAGTCGTAATTGAAGATGATGTCGAAGGTTTCGCTGGCGAAAATACCGAAACTGACCCGGGCCGCATTGATTTCCTTGTCACTGACCTCCTGGTCGGTGACGATATTCCTGCCGAAGCCGTCACGATTGAGGCTGGCCACGGCAACCCGGGCGCGGAACTTGCCGCCCTCGTCAAGCGCGCCGCCGACCGCCGCCTTGGCGTCGAGCTGGCTGTAGTTGCCGACCGTGATCTGGCCATAGCCGCCGAACTTGGGACTCAGCTGTCGCGACACATACTTGATCGCGCCGCCGATCGTGTTCTTGCCGTACAAGGTGCCCTGCGGACCACGCAGGACCTCGACGCGCTCGACGTCGAAGACGTCGAGCAGGGCGCCTTGCGGGCGTGCGATGTAGACGTCATCGAGGTAGATGCCGACACCGGGGTCGACACCCCAGAGCGGATCGGACTGGCCGACGCCGCGGATATAGGCCGTGACCGTGCTGCTCGATCCGCGCGCGGCATAGATGGTCAGGTTCGGCACCTGTCCGCCGAGATCGCCGAGGTCCTCGATGTTCAGCGTGTCGACGCGCTCGGGCGTGAACGCGGTCACCGCAACCGGCACGTCCATCAGGGTTTCCTTGCGCTTGCGCGCCGTGACCGTGATGCCCTCGAGCTTGGTGACGGCAGCCGACTGATCCTCGTCGGGCGCCCCCGCGCTGTCCGTGTCCTGGGCGTGGACGCTGGTGTAGCAGGCCAGGCCGAGGACCACGCTGATGGCCAGACTGATCTTGGTGCGCTTCATGATTCCCCTCGCTGTTCGGCTTATTGATTTCGGCAATCGTCGACTCCGCGCACGCTCGACGGCGTGTCGCGGAACCAGGCTTTGCGCAGTCTGAGGTGCCGCGTGCAGGCCGACACTTGTACCTTGGTACAGTGGGCCGATCCGGACGACTCTGCCGATACTGCCCGGACGAAGCGCGCTGCGCGCCCCTGTCCGGAGTTCATGGATGTCCCTGTTGATCGTGCTGGCCGCGCTCGCATTCCTCATGTTGGTGGCCTACCGCGGCTACAGCGTCATCCTGTTCGCGCCGATCGCCGCGCTCGGCGCGGTCCTGCTGACCGATCCGGCGCTCGTGGCGCCGATGTTCACCGGCCTGTTCATGGAAAAGATGGTCGGCTTCCTCAAGCTGTACTTTCCGGTCTTCCTGCTGGGGGCGGTATTCGGCAAGCTGATCGAGATTTCCGGCTTCTCGAAATCGATCGTCGCGGCGACCATCCGCGTGGTCGGCGCGCAGCGCGCGATCTTCTCGATCGTGCTGGTCTGTGCGGTGCTGACCTACGGCGGCGTGTCGCTGTTCGTGGTCGTCTTCGCGGTCTATCCGTTCGCCGCCGAGCTGTTCCGCCAGAGCGACATCCCGAAGCGCCTGATTCCCGGCACGATCGCCCTCGGCGCGTTCACGTTCACGATGGATGCCCTGCCCGGCACGCCACAGATCCAGAACATCATTCCGAGCTCGTTCTTCGCCACGAGCGGCTGGGCGGCCCCGGTGCTCGGGATCCTTGGCGGCATCTTCATCCTGATCGTCGGCATGACCTATCTCGAATCACGTCGGCGCAAGGCGGCCCGGGCCGGCGAAGGGTACGGTGACAATCTCCTGAACGAACCGGCGCCGTTTGCCGGCGAACGGCTGGCCCACCCGTTGCTGGCGATCCTGCCGCTGATCCTGGTCGGGGTAGCCAATTTCCTCTTCACGCGCTGGATCCCCGAGCTCTACGGCGAGACCCAGTCCTTCGTGCCTTCGGTGATAGGGTCGGCTGAACCGATCGTGCAGAACGTCTCGCGGCTGGCCGCGATCTGGGCCGTGCTCGGCGCCCTGCTGGTCGGCATCCTCAGCGTGATCGCTTTGGCCTGGCGCCCGGTCATCGCCAGTTTCGCCGAGGGCACGAAGAACGCGATCGGCGGCGCCCTGCTCGCATCGATGAATACCGCCTCCGAATACGGCTTTGGCGCCGTGATCGCGGCCCTGCCGGGCTTTCTCGCCGTCGCGACGGCACTGCAGGCGATCCCGAACCCGCTCGTCAACGAGGCGATCTCGGTGACCGCCCTGGCCGGGATCACCGGCTCGGCCTCCGGCGGCATGAGCATCGCGCTGGCTGCCATGGCCGACAGCTTCATTGCCAACGCAAACGCTGCCGGCATTCCGATGGAAGTCCTGCACCGGGTCGCCGCGATGGCGTCCGGCGGCATGGACACGCTGCCGCACAACGGCGCCGTGATCACCCTGCTTGCGGTCACCGGGCTCAGCCACCGGCAAAGCTATCGCGACATCTTCGCGATCACGATCATCAAGACACTCTCTGTATTCGTCGTGATCTCGCTGTTCTACCTGACCGGCTGGGTCTGAAGCGAGCGTCATGCGGGACGGGCGACGCCGGGGCCCGCTTCGAATGTGAGCGGTTTGGCAGTTCGGGGCGGCACTGTGCACCATGCGTATTTCGCTCGCATGCCGATACTGACCCGGCGGATCGATCATGGCCGGGCCTGGCCAGCAGGCACGATCGGGGGGCGGCCTTCCCCGGAGGGATTCCAACCGATCGCCAGGCCTCGGTTCCATGCACATGCATCCGCATTCGCAGCGGCGTTGCCGCTTTCGCGCCATCCGGCTCCATCCCAGCAGAGGGACAACTTCATGCGAACCCTGACTCCAGCCATCATGGCCCTTATTGCGTTTGCTTCGAGCGCCCAGGCAGCCAGTTTCACGGTAACCACGACCGCCAGCAGCGGCCCGGGCTCATTCCGACAGGCCATCCTCGATTCGAATTCCCCGGTGGGCGGAATCCACACCATCGAATTCGGCGCAGGTTTTCCCGATCAGGGCGTGATTTCCCTCGATGCCGATCTTCCGCAGATCGCTTCCCAGGACCTGACCATCCTCGGCGGCACGAAGCAACCCGTGATCGACGGCCAATCGCTCCATCAGATGGTACGCGTCGGCAATGACACGACCACGCTGGCCCTGAGTGACCTGACCCTGGCCCGCGGCTTCGCCGCCGAGAAGGGTGGCTGCATCAATGCCGGCAGCGGCAACACGATCGGCGCGCTGCAACTGATGCGCGTCACCTTGAGCGAATGCCAGGCCAGCGGTCCCAGCCTGATCAGCGGCGGTGCCATCGCCTGGCAGCGCAGCGCCGGCACGATCTCCCTGATCGACAGCCGCCTGGTCGGCAACACGGTCACCGCCACCGCCGGCAACGGCGAGTCTTCGGGCGGCGCCATCTACACGACCGCGAGCCTCAGCGCTCTGCGCACGCTCTTCGAAAGCAATGCAGCCTTGTCGACCACAGGCGGTAGCGTTGGAGGTGCAATCCTGCTGCAAGGCAGCGGGCGCTCGAACTCGATCACCGAATCGACGTTTCGCTTCAATGCCGCCTCACCCGGAAGCAGTCTGCTGGGATACGGCGGCGCGGTCGCGCTTTCCTGTGACAACTGCACGGCACAGATCGTGCGCAGCTATCTTCGCGGCAATGCCGCCAATTTCGGCGGCGCCGTCTATGCGAGAAAGTCCAGTGCGGGCGCCACGGATGTCTACATCTCTTTGGCCAACTCGACCTTCTACAACAGCAGCGTCGTCGATCAGGGCGGCGCCGTCTGGATCAACGCCAGGGCCAGCCTGAGCGCATCCAACAACACGTTCTACAACGGCGATGCGACCAGCGGCGCGCATTTCGGATTCGCTCCGGACGCCGAGGTCAACTACTTCCGGGCAAATCTGCTCGCTCCGACCCTGCTGGGCAGCGCCTGCAGCGGCTCTCCGACGGTAACCAACACCACGTTTGTCGGCTTCAACCTGTTCTCCGACACGGGCTGTGCCGCACTGGAGGCGGGTGCATTGGCCAATGCACCTCTCGGCACGATCCTCGTCGACGAATCGCCGGGCATGGTCGGAGTGCTTCGCTTCGGCGGCAGCGCCGTTATCGACAGCATCGCCAACGGCACCATCTGTGAGCCGCGCGACGCCCGGTTCCAGGTTCGCCCGATCGACGGCGACGGAGACGGGATCGCACTCTGCGATGTCGGTGCCTATGAGGACCCGCGCGACGTGATCTTCGTCGACGACTTCGAAGCCTGAGGCCATTCAACCGGAGCGCGCGCTCACCCGGGTTCATCGGCGCCGCCCCCCCAAGGACGCACCTGCCCGTCTTCCCGGCCAGGTGCGTCGTGGCGGAAGCAGTAGCGATTCTTGCCAGCCCTCTTCGCGGCGTACATGGCGATATCGGCGGCCTTCATGAGCTGGGCTGCCGTTGTGCCGTCGGAGGGATAGAGGGCCAGGCCGAATGACGCACTGGAGACGATCTCTCGTCCGTCGATCGTGGTCGGCGCGCTGAATTCCTCCACCAGGCTGTCGGCCAGTCTGCGGACGATTTCAGTCAGCGGCCGGCCAGCACCCGGGACCGCCCGCGCGATCAGGATGAACTCGTCACCACCGAGCCTTGCCGGCTTGGTTTCGATCATTTCGTTCGCATTGACGACCTTGCGGAAGCGCTCGGCGAAACGCATCAGGATCTTGTCACCCGCATCGTGCCCAAACGAGTCGTTGACCGGCTTGAAGTCGTCCAGGTCTGCGAGGATCAGCGCGAACTCACCGATTTCCCGATCATTGACGTAGGCATCGAGCGCTTCCCGGAATGACCGCCGGTTGGCCAGTCCGGTCAGCGAGTCGGTATTGGCGATTCGGCGGATGTCGCGGTCCCGCCTGGAAACTACCTCGGTCATGCGGGCGAATGCCTGCACCAGTTCGCCGATTTCATCGCGCCTGTCGTGTCCAGGCAGACTGAGCTTCAGGTTACCTGCCTCGATCTCGCGCGCCGCATGGGCAAGGCGTCGTATCGGCCGGATCAGCACACGCTGCATGATCAGGCTGATGCCGATGCCGAGAACCAACGCCAGGGCCAGCAAGGCACCGACGCCGAGGACGTATCTTCGGCTGATCTCGCCAAGCCGCGCGCTCAATTCGCTCGATGCGTCTGCTTCGTAGCGCTGGACCGAGGCCAGCGTGTAGCCGATGCGCACGCCGCCAAGTTTCTCCCCGCCCAGCAGGATCGGCGAGGATACGTCGAGCATGTCGCCATTCTGCTGTATAAGCAGGTCGCCTGAGCGGATGATCGCGCCAGCGAGCCGATCGGACATCACCTGTCCATAGCTGGCGATGGCATCGGTACCATCATGGATGACCGCGCCTTCCGGGTCGTAGACCGTCACGTACTCGACATCCGGCTGCGCGCGCACGTCATCCACGATACGGCCGATGATTTCGAGATCGAAGTTGTACAGAGGGTTGACGAGGGCCTCGGCCGTGTTCGCGCCGACCGCGCGCGCCTGCTCGCGCAAACGTCCCACCACCAGTCGCTGGATCGACTCGCGGCTGAGCGAAAGGACTTCGTCCCGCATCGCCCATTGGCGCTGCAGCAGGGCGCCCAGGGCAAGCACCGCGATCAGCAGCGCGACCACGACAAGGGTCAGGAATCTTGCCTGCAAACCGAACCGGTAGGTCATTCGATTTCAACCCCGATCGTGGCAATGCCCTTGCGCAGGCGCTTCAGGTCGCGGCGATCCCGTTCGTCGAGATCGTAAAAGCGCATGGACAGGTGAAACCGGTCGAGCAGGCCTACCGCGGCCGGATCGTCCTTCATCGCCAGCAGCACCTCACGCAATCGCGCGCGCACCACCGGATCGAGGTCCTTGCGCACCACTTCGACCCCGCGCGGTACTTCTGCGCTTTCGCGAAGAACGACGAAATCGCTCTTGAAGAACTCGGGAACATGGGTTGGGTTGGTCCAGTCGAGATTGCTGACCGCACCGACATCGACCAGTCCCTTGTGCACCCAGGTCGCGATGTTGCGCTCGGTCCGCGCGAACACGTAGCCGACCGAGTTGGAAACCGGCGGATCGAACGGAGAGCCGAGGATCTCCATGGGCATGCCGCGATCGAGAATTTCCATCGAAGGGATGAAGTAGGCACTGGTCGACGTACGATTCTGGAACGCGATCCGATGGCCCCTCAGATCGTCGATCGATTTCACATCGCCGTCACGTCGCGCGAAATATACGGTGTGATAGCGGCGAACGCCGTTTCGATCGGAGATCAGGAACGGTTCGGCGCCCGCCCGTCGCTGCAGGAGCATGGCACCCCCGGCCGTTTCCGCAACCCAGTCGACGCGGCCTCGCCGGAGGTAGCTGGCCATCTGCAGGGCGTCACGCGCCATCAGGATCCGGCCTTCGCGAATGCCGACGTTGCCCATGCGGGCGACCACATAGTCGAGCAACGCCTTGGTTGGTTCGTACTGTGCCTTGGGGTCGTCACTGACACGGCCAAGGACCAGCGCCTTCGATGAATCCTCGGCACGCGCAAGCTTCAGCGGCGTGAGAGCCATTGCCAGCCCGACGACCAGGAGCAACAGGCAGCACGACGATCGAAACACGTGGATTCCTTGTCGTAACCGATGACAGCGTAGCCGAATCCAGGCTCCCGCGACACCGCCGCAAGCGGCCGCGTCCATTGGCTTTTCTCCTCGCCGGGCACCGCCGGGTGCCGTTCCGGTCCCATGGCTCTCTAGACAGCAATTTCCAAGCCAGGATCGGCTCTTGTAAATGACGCTCTGCCCCATCGCCAATCGGAGACTTCCGGGAATCCCTGCCTGCCACGCGTTCGCTTTCGCCTCACCCGGGCATTCCAGCCAGTACAACCCCGGCCAAGGAATCGAGAACAATGCGCAAGACACGGTGGTTTCCAGTCCTGATCCTCGCAGCGACGGCGCTCCCCTGCCTCGCCAACGACAGCGGAAAAGCCGCGGGCGAGGGTGTGATGAGCGGCGACATCGAACAGACGGCGGCTTCCGACAGGTTCAAGCCCACCCATTCCTATGCGTGGAAGGAAAGCCGGGGAGCAAAGCAGAACACGCTCATCTATCTGTTCGATCGGGACGTTCCAGCCGACCAGTGGGCCGATGCGGAAGACCGCAAGTCCGCGATTTCAGGATGGATGCTGGCCAACAAGGCGACCGTGGTCAGCTGGACTATCGACGAGGACGGCAAGGCCGACAGCGTGCAGTCCTGCGGATCCGACGGCAGCTGCCGGGCATCCGGCAACAGTGTCATGAATGGCATCGCAAGCCTCGTCGCCGATATCAAGGACGATGGCAAGGGTGGACTCAGCGGAACGCTGTCCCAGGGCAGTCCAGGCTGCGGCGACCAATGGTGTGAGGTTACCTCACGCTATTCGATCGATACGACACTGGCTCCACCGACCCTGCGCAATCGCCTCGCCAGTTCCGGAAAAACCGATTCGGCAGATGCGGCAACGGTACGCACGGCAGTGACGGCTTACTGGAAGGCCGCGGGCAGCGCAAAACGAAGTGACGATCTGACACCTTACTTCAGCGCCGAGCGAATCACGGAAAACCAGCGCCAGACTGCGCGCAACGGAAAGATGCTGGAGAGCATGTTCACGCAGGTATTCGTACCCGCGCATGGCGGACAACTCGAAATCACCGAGGTGCGCATTCTCGATGCTTCGGCGCTGGCCAGGGTCAAGACCCGGGTCGGCAGCGGGGACCAGGCGTACGACATGCAGTGCGGTCTGCTCCTGCGCAAGGAAGGCGGCAGTTGGAAGATCGGCGCGGAAGACTGCTGACCTGCCAGGTCGATCGGGGAGCGAGTCCCAAAGAAAAAGCGGGCCGAGGCCCGCTTTTTCATGTTCGACCCAGCGAGGTGCGAATCAGGCGCTGACGCCTTCGCCTTCCTCGACGGCCTTCATCGACAGGCGAATGCGGCCCTGCTTGTCGACCTCGAGTACCTTGACCTTGACGATATCGCCTTCCTTGAGCTTGTCGGAAACCTTCTCGACGCGCTCGTTGGAGATCTGCGATACGTGGACCAGGCCATCCTTGCCCGGCAGGATCGTCACGAACGCACCGAAGTCCATCAGCTTGGCCACCTTGCCTTCGTAGATGCGTCCCGGCTCGACGTCGGAAACGATCATCTCGATGCGCTTCTTGGCCTCGTCGGCCGCAGCGCGGTTGACCGAGGCGATGATGATGGTGCCGTCATCGGTGATGTCGATCGTGGTGCCGGTCTCCTCGGTGATCGAGCGGATCACTGAACCGCCCTTGCCGATCACTTCGCGGATCTTGTCCGGATGGATGCGCATGGTCAGCAGACGCGGGGCAAATTCGCTCATTTCCGTGCGTGCGGCACCGAGTGCCTTGTTCATCTCGCCGAGGATGTGCAGGCGACCCTGCTTGGCCTGGGCCAGCGCCACCTTCATGATTTCCTCGGTGATGCCGTCGATCTTGATGTCCATCTGCAGGGCGCTGATGCCGTCGGCACTGCCGGCGACCTTGAAATCCATGTCGCCGAGGTGGTCCTCGTCGCCGAGGATGTCGGAGAGCACGACGAAGTCATTGCCTTCCTTGACCAGGCCCATGGCGATGCCGGCCACTGGAGCCTTGAGTGGCACGCCGGCATCCATCATCGCCAGCGAGGAGCCGCAGACCGAGGCCATCGACGAGGAACCGTTCGACTCGGTGATCTCGGAAACCACGCGCAGGACATAGGGGAACTCTTCCATCGACGGCTTGACCGCAAGCACACCGCGCTTGGCCAGTCGGCCGTGGCCGATTTCGCGGCGCTTCGGACCCATCATGCGGCCCGCTTCGCCGACCGAATACGGAGGAAAGTTGTAGTGGAACAGGAACGGATCCTTCGACTCGCCTTCGACGGCGTCGATGATCTGGGCGTCGCGACCGGTGCCGAGGGTGACCGTGACCAGGGCCTGCGTCTCGCCGCGGGTGAACAGCGCCGAGCCGTGCGTGCGTGGCAGCACGCCCGTGCGGATCGTGATCGGGCGGACCGTGTCGAGCGCGCGTCCGTCGATGCGCTTCTTGGTGGCGAGCACCGAGGCGCGCAGCGTCGTGTACTCGAGCTCGGCAAATTCCTTGGCCAGGTCGCCGGCTGCCCAGCCATTGGCTTCGGCGTCGGCCTTGAGCCCGGCGATCACGTCCTTCTTGAGCGCGCCGATGGCATCGCGGCGTTCGATCTTGTCGACCACGGCATAGGCGGCCGTGAGGCGATCGCCGACCGCGTTCTTGATGGCGGCCGTAATGGCGGGGTCGCGCTCCGGCGCGGTCCAGGAGAACGACTTCTGCCCGACTTCGGCGACGAATTCGTTGATCGCCTGGATGGCCTGCTTGGCCGCATTGTGGCCGAACACGACCGCACCGAGCATGACGTCTTCACTGAGCAGCTTGGCTTCGGATTCGACCATCAACACCGCATTGGCGGTGCCGGCGACGACGAGTTCGAGCTCCGAGGTCTTCAGTTCGGTCGCGGTCGGCATCAGGATGTAGTTGCCGTTCGCGTAGCCGACCTTGGCGGCGCCGATCGGGCCGTTGAACGGCAAACCGGAGAGCGCGAGGGCGGCGGAGGCACCGAGCAGGGCCGGGATGTCGCCGTCGATTTCCGGGTTCATCGACATCACGGTGGCGATGATCTGCACTTCGTTGCGGAAGAACTCCGGGAACAGCGGGCGGATCGGACGGTCGATCAGGCGCGAGGTGAGGGTTTCCTTTTCGGTCTGGCGACCTTCGCGCTTGAAGAAGCCGCCCGGAATACGTCCACCTGCATAGAATTTTTCCTGGTAGTCGACCGTGAGCGGGAAGAAATCCTGCCCTTCGCGCGCCGACTTGGCGCCGACCGCGGTGACCAGCACGACGGTATCGCCGATCCTGACGAGGACGGCACCGCTGGCCTGGCGAGCGATTTCGCCCGTCTCCAGCGTGACCTGATGATTGCCGTACTGGAATGTCTTGGTTACTTTCGCCACGTTATTGGTGTCCTGTGAATTCTGCGCACGGCGGTGCCAACGAAGGCTCGCTCGCTCGTGCATCATATGAAAAGTGCGGCCACGGATGGCTGCTCTGGACTTCATCCAGACGCGAAGCGTTGATGCATGCACCAACGACTGTACTAGCCGCGTTCATGGACGAACGCACAAACACAGATTACCTACGCAGACCGAGGCGCTCGATCAGCGTCTTGTAGCGCTCGTTGTCCTTGCTCTTGAGGTAGTTGAGCAGGCGACGGCGCTGGTTGACCATTTTCAGGAGGCCACGACGCGAGTGGTGATCCTTGTCGTGATCCGAGAAATGCTTGGAAAGGTGCTCGATGCGGGCAGAGAGCAGCGCAACCTGGACTTCCGGAGAACCGGTGTCATTGGCGACGCGACCGTAATCGGCGATGATCTTGCTGGTGGTTTCTACGTTGAGCGACATGTTGATAAACCCTTATGGAACGAGGGCGAGGCTTGGGAACGGCCACCAGCCGGTGACGGTTTCCAAGCCCCGCAATGAAGTATTTGCCGGGAAAGCTGCCCATTTTAGCTGGCAAAGGTGCATCGCAACAAGTTCTATGCTGCCCTTGCCGCGGAAAAACCCGGCCATCAGCCCAGATTGAACCCGCGCAGCGTCCGCAACGTGCTGTCCGACCGAGCTTCTGCGATGGCCAGCAATTGCCCCGCGGCGGACTTCGCGACCCATGTTCCGGGCTCGAGCCGACGCTGGACCGGCTGGCCCTGACGCAGGCGCTGGCTTTCGGATTCATCCAGGACGACCACCGGATAGGCCTGCAAACCGGCCTCGACGGGGAGCAATCGCCGATCAAGGGCCGCCTCGCCTTCGCCTGCCAGCTGTTCGAGTTCGGTCAATGTCGTCATTTCCGGCGAATAAAATGGTTCGACCCAGAGGCGACGCAATTCGGTCACGTGCGCGCCGCATCCCAGTGCCTCGCCGAGATCCCTCACCAGACTGCGCACATAGGTACCGGATCCGCACTCGACATGCAGGCGAAGCCGGTCTGCCTCGCGTGAAATCAGTTCGAAACGGTGAACCTCGACCGGCCGCGGCTCGACCACCACGGTTTCGCCGCGTCGGGCCAACCGGTACAGCGGCTCGCCATCGCGTTTGAGCGCCGAATAGACCGGCGGTACCTGCAGGACGCGGCCGCGAAGCGCCGACAACGCCTGTTCGATCCGCGCGTCGTCGAGTTCGGGAACGGCGCGGGTCTCGACCACGGCGCCGTGGGCGTCGGCGCTGTCAGTGACGATGCCGAGCCGGCACACCGTTTCGTAGGCCTTGCGCGAGCCGAGCAGGAGGCCGGCGATCTTGGTGGCCTCGCCGAAACAAAGCGGCAACAGCCCGGTTGCCAACGGGTCGAGGCTACCGGTGTGACCGCCCTTGGCCGCTGCATAGAGATGGCGAACCTTCTGCAAGGCCTGGTTCGAACTGAGCCCTTCCGGCTTGTCGAGCAGGAGCAGGCCGTGGACGTCCCGCCAGCGTTTCTTCGCCGGTCTGGTCACGCGCGGCCTCAATCGTCCTTCGGCGGGTTCTCGCGCAGCAGCGATTCGATGCGTTCGCCACGATCGACCGAATCGTCGTAGTAGAAACGGATCTCCGGCACGCGGCGCATCTTCAACGTGCGCGAGAGCTCGCGGCGGAACTCGAAGGCCATCTCGTTGAGGGCCTTGACCGCGACCGTCGATTGCTCGGAAAGCAGCGTGGTCACGAAAACCTTGGCCACATCGAGATCCTTGGTCACCTCGACATCGGAAACGCTGACCGAGGGCAATGCATGGTCGCGCACCGCCTGGTGCACGAGCACGGCGATCTCCTTGCGCAACTGCACGGCGACACGATCGGAACGGGTGAAATCGGCCATGGCTTGCCTCCGGGATTCGGGATTGGAGATTCGGGATTCGGAAAGCGGGGTCGCGGCGGGATTCAGCACCTTCGAATCCCGAATCCCGAATCCCTAATCCCGGCTTCTCACAACGTCCGCTGCACTTCGATGCGCTCGAAGCACTCGATCTGGTCGCCGGCCTTGACGTCGTTGTACTGCTTGACGGCGATGCCGCACTCGGTGCCGTTGCGCACCTCGTCGACCAATTCCTTGAAGCGGCGCAGCGACTCGAGTTCGCCTTCGAAGATCACCGTGCTGTCGCGCAGGACGCGGATCGGCTTGTTGCGCTTGACCGTACCCTCGACCACCATGCAGCCGGCGACGGCGCCGAACTTCGACGAACGGAATACGTCGCGGACCTCGGCGATGCCGATGATTTCCTCGCGGATCTCGACACCGAGCAGGCCGGTGGCGACCTGCTTCACCTGATCGATCACGTCGTAGATGATCGAGAAATAGCGCAGGTCTAGTCCGCTCGATTCGACGACGCGACGGGCCGCTGCGTCCGCACGCACGTTGAAGCCGATGATCGTGGCCTTCGACGAGGCCGCACGGGTCGCGTCGGATTCGGTGATGCCACCGACGCCGGACGAGATCACGTTGATCTTGATCATGTCGTTGCTCAGCGCGGTCAGGGACTGCACCAGCGCTTCGGTGGAACCCTGCACGTCGGCCTTGATGACGAGGTTCAGCGAAAGCTGGCCCTCGCCGCCCTGGCCCATCTGCGCCAGCACGTCTTCCATGCGGTTGCCGGCGGCCTGGACCAGGCGCGTCTCGCGGCGCTTGGCATCACGCTGGCTGGCGACATCCTTGGCCAGGCGGTCGTCCGCGACGACGACAAAATCGTCGCCGGCTTCGGGCACGCCGGAGAGTCCGAGCAGCTGCACCGGAATGGACGGACCGGCTTCATCGATCTGCTTGCCGTTCTCGTCGAACAGGGCGCGCACGCGACCGTATTCGACGCCGCAGACGACGAAGTCGCCCTTCTTCAGCGTGCCCTGCTGGACCAGCACCGTGGCGACCGGACCGCGGCCCTTGTCGAGGCTCGATTCGATCACGGCGCCGGAAGCGCGGCCCTCGCGAACGGCCTTGAGTTCCATCAGTTCGGCCTGCAGCGAGATCGCTTCGAGCAGGGCGTCGACACCGGCGCCGGTCTTGGCCGACAGCGGCACAAACTGCACGTCGCCACCCCAGTCCTCGGGAACGACCTCGTGCTGGATCAGGCCCTGCTTGACGTTTTCCGGGTTCGCTTCCGGCTTGTCCATCTTGTTGACCGCGACGATCAGCGGCACCTTGGCGGCGCGCGCATGCTTGATCGCTTCGACCGTCTGCGGCTTGACGCCGTCATCGGCGGCGACGACAAGAATGACGATGTCCGTTGCCTGGGCACCACGCTGGCGCATCGAGGTGAACGCGGCATGGCCCGGGGTATCGAGGAAGGTAATCACGCCTTTCGGGGTTTCCACGTGATAGGCGCCGATGTGCTGGGTGATGCCACCTGCTTCGCCGGCTGCGATCTTGGTGCGTCGGATCGTGTCGAGCAGCGAGGTCTTGCCATGGTCGACATGGCCCATGATCGTCACGACTGGCGGGCGCGCAACGGCCTCGCCCGTGACTTCAGCGTGCGCCAGCAGGCTGACTTCGGCATCCGTTTCCGCGGCCTTCACCGCCGTGTGGCCCATCTCCTCGACGACCAGTTGCGCGGTGTCGTGATCGATGACCTGGTTGATCGTGGCCATGACACCCATCTTGAACAGGGTCTTGACCACTTCGGCGCCCTTGACCGCCATGCGCTGGGCAAGATCGGCGACGCTGATCGTCTCGCCGATCTGGACCTCGCGAACGACTGGCGCCGACGGCCGGGAAAAGCCATGCGCACCCGACGAGCGCGATTGCTCGAGCGGACGGGCGCGCGGCTTCTTGCGGCCGGTGCGGCGTGCGCTGCCCTCCTGGGACAGGTGCAATTCATTGCCGAAGTACTTCTTGGACGGCGTCGCGCCTTCACCATCGCGGCCACGATGACTACCGGCATGCTTGGGCTTGCTGTGCCGGCCAGCGCTCTCGCCCGCGCGATCTTCGCTGCGTCGCGGCCGTTCGACCGGGACCTCGGCGACCGGCGCCACGGCTTCGGAGGCAAGCACGGCCGGATCGATCACCTCGTCCTGCTGCCTGGTCCTGGCTTCGGCGGCGGCAGCGGCTGCTCGCGCCTCTTCCTCGGCCTTCAGGCGAGCTTCTTCTGCAGCCTTCTGGCGTGCTTCCTCTTCCTGGCGGCGGCGCTCGGTTTCCTGGCGCGCCTGCTCCTCGGCATCACGCTTGGCCTGCGATTCCTCGAGCTTGCGCAGGGCGTCCTCGCGCTCGGGATCGAGCACCTTGCCCTGGTCCTCGACGACGCTGCGTTTCACATACGTGCGCTTCTGCCGAACCTCGACATTGACCGTCTTGGTCGCGGCGCCGCGCTGTCCCGGATTGACGGTCAGTTCGCTGACAGTGCGACGCTTCAGGGTCACCTGCTTGGGCGCGCTGTCCTCGCCTGCGGTCTCGCGCTTGCCATGATTGCGGCGCAGGAAGCCGAGCAGCTTGACCTTCTCCTTGCTGCTGATCGACTGCTCCGGGTCGGAGAACTTCATCCCGGCTTCCTCGAGCTGCGCGAGCAGCTTGTCGACCGGGGTGGCCAGCACCGTGGCCAACTGCTTGATTGTTACGTCCGACATACCTTTGTACTCCTGACCTACCCGCGATTGCCTCACCTTTGTCACTGCTCCGCGGCAGGCCAGCCTGCCGCGGTCGGTAGCGACGAGATCAGGTCTCGCGTGCTGCCATAATCAATTCCGCCGCGCGATCCTCGTCGACACCCTCGATGGCCAGCTCGACCAGTTCGTCGGTGGCCAGATCGGCGAGGTTTTCGCGAGTCACGATGCCGTGCTGGGCCAACTCGTAGGCGAGCGCCTCGTCCATGGTTTCCAACTCGAGCAGATCCTCCGCCGGCTTGTGTTCCTCGATCTCTTCCTCGACGGCCAGTGCATCGGTCAGCAAGGCATCGCGGGCACGGGCGCGCAGTTCCTCGACGATATCCTCGTCGAAGCCGTCGATCGCGAGCAGTTCCGCGGTCGGCACGTAGGCGATTTCCTCGACCGTCGAAAAACCTTCCTGGACGAGGATCTGGGCGATCTCGTTGTCGACCTCGAGCTTCTCGACGAACAGCGTGCGTGCCGCTTCCTGCTCGCTCTCGCTCTTCTCGCGAACCTGGTCGGCGGTCATCACGTTGAGCTGCCAGCCAGAAAGCTTGCTGGCAAGGCGCACGTTCTGGCCGCCGCGACCGATCGCCTGGGACAGCTTGTCCTCGGCGACGGCGATGTCCATCGAGTGCTTTTCCTCGTCGACGATGATCGACTGCACCTCGGCCGGCGCCATTGCGTTGATGACGAACTGGGCATTGTTCTCGTTCCAGAGCACGATGTCGATGCGCTCGCCGTTGAGCTCGTTCGAAACCGCCTGCACGCGCGAACCGCGCATGCCGATGCAGGCACCGATCGGATCGGTGCGATGGTCGTGGGCGAGCACGGCGATCTTGGCGCGGTCGCCCGGATCGCGGGCACAGGCCTTGATCTCGACCAGCCCCTGGCCGACTTCGGGAACCTCGAGCTTGAACAGCTCGATCATGAATTCGGGGGCGGTGCGCGAAATGAAGAGCTGCGGGCCACGCGGCTCGGAACGCACTTCGTAGAGATAGCCGCGGACCCGGTCGCCGGCGCGAACCGCTTCGCGTGGAATCGCCTTGTCGCGCGGGATGAACGCCTCGGCATTGCCACCGAGATCGATGTAGAGGTTGCCGCGCTCGACGCGCTTGACGATACCGGTGATCAGTTCGCCGACCCGATCGGCATAGGCATCGACGATCTGGGCCCGCTCGGCCTCGCGCACGCGCTGCACGATGACCTGCTTGGCGGCTTGCGCCGCGATGCGGCCGAACTCGGGATTCTCGATCTGCTCCTCGATGAACTCGCCGACCTCGCAGCCGGGCTTTTCGTCGAGCGCGTCCATCAGGCGGATCTGCCAATCGGGCGATTCCATGACGACGTCGTCGGCGACGATTTCCCAGCGCCGGAAGGTCTCGTACTCGCCCGAGTGCTTGTCGATCGAGACACGCGCGAGGATATCCTCGTTCGGATAGCGCTTCTTCGCCGCGGAGGCGAGCGCCGCTTCCATCGCCTCGAAAATGACGTCCTTGGGAACGCCCTTTTCGTTCGCGACCGCATCGACCACCAGCAACAATTCTTTGCTCATCTACTCAGCTCCCGAGAAACCGCCAGGGCGGCCTCACCTGTGTTTCGAACCGCGCTTGCGCGATCCGCTGTCCTGATTCCTGGCACCTTTCGCGCCGATTCCAAGCGCCGCATAGTCCGGCACGAGCTTGGCCTTGACCACGTTGGCATGCGCAATCACCACGTCCTTGCCATCCTGGTCGAGATGGATGCGATCACCTTCCACGGCCTTGATCACGCCCTGGAAGCGATGTCGGCCCTCGATTGGCAGGGCCACATTGACCTTCGCCTCGCTACCGACGAATCGCGTGAAATGCTCAAGCGTGAACAACGGTCGATCGATGCCGGGCGAGGACACCTCGAGGGTGTAGCGCCCCTCGATCGGATCGTTGACGTCGAGCAGCGCGGAGATTTCCCGACTGACGCGCTCGCAATCCTCGATCGCCACCGGCCGGCCCGGCGCATCGATGATGACGCGCAACAGGCTGCTGCCCCGGCTCGGACTGAATTCGATACCGACGAATTCCAGGCCAAGATCGGTCACCAGCGGCTTCAGGAGTTCATTGAGTTTCTCGTTCGTCACTGCGACCGACCGCTCCGCTGCAAATCCCGCCAAAAAAAAAATGGGCGCAAGGCCCATTCCATAGTTCACCGTTGTCTTGCTTCCCAGGCATCGGTGCTCGCGCTTCCTGCGCTTTCCTTGCAGAAGGGCCACCGAAGTGGCCCTTCGCAGGAAACCTGGTAGCGGGGGCAGGATTTGAACCTGCGACCTTCGGGTTATGAGCCCGACGAGCTGCCAGACTGCTCCACCCCGCATCAGAGCCGCGCATTGTATCGACGTGGCATGAATCGCGCAAGGCGATTGTCGTGAGGACCATGCTTTTGCCGGTTTGCCGGCATCCGGCTGCGTTTCCGCTGGGTCGGCGAGTGCGCAAATCATGAATCGGAGATGACCGCGCATCCAGGACGATCGCTGCCAGCGCGGTATCAATTGGGGGTCCTGGCCATGCCATTCAAGCCGGTCGACCCGTTCTGCAACGGCGGCATTTCTTTCAGCCCGGTGATTGGCGCTCGAATCCAAGCCGATAGCTGTTCCTGGATGCCCGGTAGCCGCGGACAATCAGCCTGCCGGCGTTCCGGAGAACGGGATTTGTCGCTGGTTTGTTTCGGCAGCGCCTCCTTTTCGTCGAGGTCCGAACTGGTTTTTACCGGTCCGGCCTTCAGCCGCAGCGCTTTGCCGACAAGTTCAAATTCCCGAACCGTCGTCCCTGCCCTTCGACCGGCTCAAGGCAGGCCGGACTTCGTCCGGGGCGGGACCCAGTGACTCTAGCTTTGCGCACGGTTGGACATCGCTGCGCGGCGCATTCTTGGACTTGAAGCAAAGTTTTCACTCGCCTGCGGCGAGCGACCCACTCCTCTGCCACTGTAGGAGCGCCTTCAGGCGCGATGCTTTCCTGCACGCTTCGAACTTCTACATCGTCGTCCCTGCGCAGGCAGGAATCTTTTGACTCGGCTTCTGCGCATGTTCGTGCATCGCTACGTGGCGCGAGATGTGTCGATCCAGTGCCAAGCTTTCACTCGCCTGCGGCGAGCGAGTTACTTTCTCTTGCGTGGCCAAGAGAAAGTAACCAAAGAGAAGGCCACCCCAAAACGGTGGTCTCCGGGCATCCTGCCCTGCGACTTCGCGGCCAGGCTGCGGGGGTTCGCTGACAGCACCTCCATGTGCTGGCAGCGAACTGGGCGCAATCCATTGCGCCCACCCTGCGGGCCTTTCCTTCGCCCAGTCGCCACCGCTTACGGGGCCCGGTTAGCGCGCATCCTGCGCGCCAGAGCGAA
>NZ_FOVF01000064.1 GCF_900115085.1 Dokdonella immobilis
AACCGCATCGTCATCCTGATCTCGCACCGCTTCTCGACCGTGCGCATGGCCGACCAGATCATCGTCATCCAGGACGGCCGCATCATCGAGCACGGCAACCATGCCGAGTTGCTCGAGCGTGAAGGACACTACGCTCATCTGTTCTCGCTGCAGGCGCGCGGCTATCAATAGCGATCCACGTTACGGCCATTCGTGAATCGCCGGGCGCCAGACGCCCGCGCACCAACACCAGACAACTCCGGGCAGCCACGAAGCCATAGTCGGACTTGATCTGTATCAATGAGCGCGCGCGGATACGGCGCAGACTTTCCTTCAACGGCGAAATCCTTCGCCAACGACGGAAAAACATGATGAAGCGCAGGATTCCAATCCTTGTCGGCGGCATTGCTGTGGCGGGCACCCTGGGTGCCTATGTCATCAACGGGAGCGGTCTCGCACTGTTTCCGGTGGATGCGCCGCTGACCATCTCGGCCACCGAGTCGACCAACAAGGTGAAGTTGCTACGCACGCCGGACAGGACGCTGTTCGCCATCTACGGCGAGGCGCAGGATGTGGGTCTGCTCGCCTATGACACCAAGAAGCAGGAGGCGCGGAAACCGTTCGACATCGTGATCAGCGTGTCCACGGACAATGGCGACACTTGGGGCGCCCCGCTCAACATTTCCAATACGGCTGCACTTTCGTCGTCGCTCGGCATTCTCGAGAGCACCGGCGCGCCGGTTCTGGGTGCCGATGGATATCCCGATCTTGTTGCCGATCCGCGCTCCACTGCTTATCCGGGGGACAGCGACAAACCCAACGTCTTCAATGTCGGCAACCAGATCATCGTGACCTGGGGTGACAATTATTGCCCCGGAGGCGACCAGCGCTTCGTCGTATATCCAGAACTCAATGGCGTCACCGTGCCCTACAGTTGCATGTACGTATCGCGCCTGCGGTGGGACACCGCAACCCAGCAATTCCTGACGATCTGGCCAGGCGGCCTGCCTTATCGCACAGATCAGCTCAGTAGCGGCCTGCGCGACGTCAAGCAGGATGCCAACCGCGGTAACTCCAGCGCATTCGTCATCAATTGGCAAGAGGACCCGCTCGGTCTCAAGCTCGGTGAGGCCGAGGGCCCGGGCGACGGAGCATCGGGAGCGAATGTCAACAACGGTACCGATATCTGGTACGCCAGCCTGCTGACCAGTGCCTTCAATAGCGCCGACTGGGCGGCACCGGTGCGCGTCACCCGCAATACCGTCGAGGCGGTGCCCCTCTCCAGCACCGGCGACCGCGAGACGCATCCGCCCGGTGACTACGATCGCGGCAATGTCGGCTCGTCGCGCTCGAACATCGGCCAGATCGGAACCCAGGTCGTGATGGCCTATGAGGAAACCAAAGGCACGCAGGGCTTCGACGAAGGCAAATACATTCGCTACCACACCTTCGAATGGAACGCGCCGCCCCCCGGCGGCGAGGTGGGGTGCATCATCAGCGAACCGGGAGAAAATGCGAGGCGTGTACGTTTCCTGACCCAGGAGCAGACCAATCCGGTCCCGCTCGTGTTCATCTACAAGCAGGGCGAGTTCACCCAGGGCGGTCCGTCCGACATATTCATTCGGCGCGCCACTGGCAATCTCATCACGCCGGAGTCTCTCGATCCGCCGATCGACGCTGCCAACTGCCGCAGCAGTATCGTCACTGGCGGCAATCCGCTGGTCGACATCGTGCAACCGCCGGCGATCAATTTCAGCGGCAGCAGTGCGTTGAAGGGTGGCACGGGTACGGCGCCGGATGCCCTGTCCGGTGACAATCCGATAGAGAACGCGTTGGCCCATCGTGGCGTGATTCGTGGAAACACGATTCTGATTGGATACAGCTACACACCGGACCTGTTCCGCTTCCAGTACCTCGACGACACCGATCCCTACAACTTCTTCCTTCGTCGCTCCACCGACGGCGGGGCCACTTGGAGCGATGCAGTCAACATGACGCCCGAGATTACCGGGCCATCGCAGTTGACCGTGAAGGAGCCGCGCATCGTCGGTACGCCACCCACTGTCGCCGGTGGCTTGCCGGGCGACACCCAGGATCCGAGCGTCATATGGGTGGGATATGGGCTTCAGACGAATGTTCGTCAGCCGATATTCCAGCCAGTCGATGTCGATATCTACATGATGGTCTCCCTGGACGAGGGACAGTCCTGGTCGCGGGCCAAGGCCATCACATTGGGTGATGTCGAGGGCGGTTACGAGGACGAACTGGAAGACTTCGAGACCCAGATCAAGGTGCGCCCGGATGGGCTCGAGGGGCATGTGGTCTGGTCGACCAAGAATGCACTGGTAACGCCGGCGTCCTATCGCCGGATGCAAGTGGTCGAAGCCGATGTGATTTTCCAGAACGGCTTCGATTGATTGGCCGAACCCGGTCTCGGCAGGCGACGCGCAGTCGCGTCGCGGCGCTGGAGCGCATCTCCAGCGCCGCCTGATTTCCCCAGTTGGTTGCCAGGGCGGGCTCGAGCAATGTCGGCGACAGATCGGCCTTGCGCGAGGCTTCACTGCTCCGCTCCGCTGCGATCGTTCATCCGGCCCTGCGGCGGAATCGTCGCTGGCGTCGATTCCGCCTCAACCCTCCGCGCAAGCGCTCCCGGTCCATCGCCATGTCGAGTCCGGCGTCTTCGAACACTTCCGCGCGCTCTCGACCAACCGCATCGTCATCCTGATCTCGCACCGCTTCTCGACCGTGCGCATGGCCGACCAGATCATCGTCAT
>NZ_FOVF01000020.1 GCF_900115085.1 Dokdonella immobilis
GGGCATTCTTGTGGATGTTCATCCGGCTCCCTGATGTTGGTACTGAAGTCTCGACAACCTCAGCTTCCATCACCACAGCCGGATGAACAACCTATGGAATCGCAACACCTAGCGAAGCGCTGAAGACTAGCATGTCGATACAGCAAGCCGGCGCAGCGGCATAATGGCCCGATGCAGCCGACGCTCGCGAGCATTCGCATCTACCCGTTGAAGTCCGCCGCGGCGCTGGAACCGGAGCAGGCCGTGGTCGAGGCTCGTGGCCTGGTCGGCGACCGGCGCTGGATGGTCGTCGACGCCGAAGGGCGCTTCGTCACGGCGCGCAAGCACCCACGACTGGTCCTGATCCGCGCCCGGTTCGATGGTCCGGATCTCGTCCTCGATGCCCCTGACATGTCGAGGCTCCGCCTCGCTGCCACCGGCGAAATGCCGCGCCTTGGTGCGACGGTCTGGCGCGACCGCGTCGATGCGCTCGTCGCCGATGCCCAGGCCGACGCCTGGATCAGCCGCTATCTCGGCTTCGCCGCGCGCTTCGTGCACATGGACGCGCAAGCATCTCGGCCGGTCGACCCGGCCTGGTCGCGCAGCGGCGACGAGGTCAGCTTCGCCGACGGCTTTCCGCTGCTGCTGATCTCGGCGGCCGCGCTCGATGCGCTCAACGAAAAACTGGCCACGCCGGTGCCGATGAGCCGTTTTCGCCCGAACCTCGTGGTCGCCGGCGTGCCGGCACATGCCGAAGATGGCTGGCGCTCGATCCGCATCGGCGAGATCGTGTTCGATGTGGTCAAGCCCTGCAGCCGCTGCGTGCTGACCACGGTCGATCCACTGCGTGGCGAGTTCGACCCGGGCGGAGAGCCCTTGCGCACGCTGACCGGCTACCGCCGTTCGCCGCTCGGCGTCACCTTCGGGCAGAACCTCATCCCGCGCGGCAGCGGCAGTGTCTGCCTCGGCGATGCCATCGAAGTTCTCGCCTGATGCGCGCCGGTTGGAGCATGTGCTCTATTCGCGCCGTTTAGGGTCGGGGTCTTCCTTGCAGTCGTGCAACGCCAGATGACCTACGACCATGTGATAGTCGGCGCCGGTTCCGCTGGTTGCGTGCTCGCCGACCGGCTCAGCGCGGATCCGGCCCGGCGCGTGCTGCTGCTCGAAGCCGGCGGTCGCGACTGGCACCCGTTCATCCACATGCCGGCCGGCATCGCCAAGCTGGCCGCGAGTCCGCGCCACAACTGGAACTACAGCACCGAGCCCGAACCGCATCTCGACGGGCGCAGGCTGTGGTGGCCGCGCGGCAAGGTGCTCGGCGGCTCGAGCTCGATCAATGCGATGTGCTACATCCGCGGCGTGCGTGGCGACTACGACGGCTGGGCGGCGAAGACCGGCGATGCGCGCTGGGGCTGGGACAACGTGCTCGGTTATTTCAGGCGTTCCGAAGGCAACACCCGCGGCGCCGATGCCCTGCATGGCGCGGACGGTCCGCTCGCCGTGTCCGACCTGCACCATCGCAATCCCTTGTCGGAGATCTTCGTCGAATCCGCCACGGCGGCCGGATTTTCGCGCAATGCCGATTTCAATGGCGAGCAACAGCAGGGCTTCGGCTTCTACCAGGTCACCCAGAAGAACGGTGCGCGCTGCTCGACCGCGGCCTCGTTCCTGCGCGAGGCGCGCGGACGGCCCAACCTGACCATCCGCACGCATGCCGAGGTCCAGCACGTGCTGTTCTCGGGCATGCGCGCGATCGGCGTCGACTACCGCCATCACGGGCGCCTCAAGCGCGCCGAAGCCGGAGAAGTGATCCTTGCCGGTGGAGCGCTGAACTCGCCGCAATTGCTGATGCTGTCGGGTGTCGGCCCGGCCGACCACCTGCGCGAGATCGGCGTCCCGCTGCGCCACGCGCTGCCCGGCGTGGGCCGCAACCTGCAGGACCATCTCGATGTCTGCACGCTGTCGCGCTGCACGCAGCCGGTCACCTACGACAAGACCAACGACGTCGCGGTCGCCCTCGAATTCCTGTTCCGGCGCAGCGGCGTCGGTACCTCGAACATCGCCGAGGCCGGCGGTTTCCTGCGCTCGCGCCACGCCGAGGACGAACGCTGCGACATGCAGTTCCATTTCGTGCCGGCCCTGCTCGACGACCACGGGCGCAATCGTCTCGACGGCTACGGCTACACATTGCACGCCTGCATGCTGCATCCGAAGTCGCGCGGCGAGTTGCGCCTGAAGTCGGCGAATGCGCGCGAGCCGATCGCGATCCACGCCAACTACCTCGGCGACAGCGCGGGCCACGACCTCAGAATGCTGGTCGAAGCCGTCCGCATCTCACGTCGCATCTTTGCCCAGTCGCCCTTCGATCCCTACCGCGGCGCCGAGATCCATCCTGGCGCGGACATCGACGACGAGCGTGGCATCGAGGCCTTCGTCCGGCGCAAGGCGGAAACGGTCTACCACCCGGTCGGCACCTGCCGCATGGGCTGCGACGACGAAGCCGTGGTCGACAGCGAACTGCGCGTGCACGGCCTGCACGGGCTGCGC
This sequence comes from Dokdonella immobilis, assembly GCF_900115085.1. Classification (GTDB taxonomy): domain Bacteria; phylum Pseudomonadota; class Gammaproteobacteria; order Xanthomonadales; family Rhodanobacteraceae; genus Dokdonella; species Dokdonella immobilis. The sequence goes on from NZ_FOVF01000020.1 coordinate 2,527, forward strand.
GTGGTCGATGCCTCGGTCATGCCCGACCTGCCGAGCGGTAACACCAACGCGCCGACGATCATGATCGCCGAGCGCGCCGCCGACCTGATCCTCGGCAGGGCCTGAGTCCGCTCCGGCGCCCGGCCAAGCCGTCGGTTCGCGTAAACTGCGGCCGGTCCGGGGAGACAGGCAGGGAATCCACATGCACGAGGACGTCATCGCGGCGCTGCCGCCGCTGCCGCAACCACCGCTGCCTCCGGTTCCCTCGATCCGGCCGCCACGTCCTCCGCAAGCGGTCGAGTATCCCTTCCTGTTCGACGGCTCCGCGGCCGAGTATTTCCGCATCTGGATCGTCAACCTGGCCCTGAGCATCCTCAGCCTGGGTCTTTTCTCGGCCTGGGCCAAGGTGCGCAGCGAACGCTACTTCTACGGCAACACGCGCCTGGCCGGCGTGCCGTTCGAGTACCTGGCCAGGCCCCTGCCGATCCTCAAGGGCCGCATCATCGCGGTGACCCTGTTCGCGGCCTACGTGATCGCCGGCCAGTACAGCATCGGCCTGCAGCTCGGCCTGGCCCTGCTGATCGCCGTGCTGACGCCCTGGCTGATCGTGCGCGGCACCGCGTTCCGCGCCCGCTATTCATCGTGGCGTGGCCTCAACTTCCGCTTCGTTCCCGACTATGGCGAGGCCTATATCCGCTTCCTCGTGCTCGGCATTCCCCTGATCCTGACGCTCGGCATCCTGTATCCGTGGATCAAGGGCAAGCAGAAGCAATTCATGGTCGAGAACCACCGCTTCGGCGGCAGCTGGTTCCGCTTCCTGCTCCGCCCCGGCCAGTTCTATCCGCCCTACCTGATCGCCTGGGGCGTGATCAGTGCCTGGATGTTCCTGATGAGCTTCCTCATGATCGGCATCATCATGGCCGGCGTCGCCGTGGGCGGTGAAAGCAGGGGGGCGCCACCGGCCTGGCTCATGCTTGGTCTGCCGATCCTGATGTATTCGGGCTATTTCATCGTCCTCGCCTTTCTCGCCGCGGCGATCGCCAACCTGACCTACAACCATGTCGAACTCGATGGCCGGCGATTCCGTTCGACGCTCAAGGGCCGACGCCTGCTCTGGATCTACTTCAGCAACACGATCGCGATCCTGGCCAGCGCCGGCCTGCTCATTCCCTGGGCCAAGGTACGCCTGGCCCGCTACCGGGCCGAATGCCTGAGCGTGTTCGCGTTCGATGATTTCAACGGCATGCGCGCCGAACGCGGCGCCGAGGTCGATGCCACGGCTGCGGAGGTGGATGGTCTGTTCGACATCGACATCGGCCTGTGAACGCATTCCGTGCCCACTACTTCGATGGCCAGAGCAGCCGCCTGCACGAAGTCGAGGTCAGGCGTCTCGACGGCGGCCGCATCCGCATCGTCGGCGTCGGCGTCGATCGCGAGGAGGCCGCCGCCACCTTGCGCCTGACGCCACGGCTCGCACGTACGCTGCGTACGATCGAGCTGGCCGATGGCGCGCGCCTGATGGCCAGCCATGACGACCGGCTCGACCAGTGGTTCCCCGGACACGATCGCCTGCAACGCCTGGTCGATCGCTTCGAGCGGCATGCCCAGGCGGTCGCCGCTTCGATCGTGGTCTGCCTGGTCATCGGCCTGGCGACCTTCGTCTGGGGCGTGCCATGGCTGTCCGACCGCATCGCCGCCGAGGTGCCGAAGGCGGTCGAGGCAAGTCTCGGCGACCAGGTGCTCGGCCAGCTCGACCGCTACCTCGGCTTCGACGCGAGCAAGCTCGATGGCACGCGCCAGGCTGAACTGGGCGGCCGCTTCGACCGGCTCGTCGCCGGACTGTCGGATGCCACGGGCTATCGCGTGGTGTTCAGGAATGCCGAAGGAGTCGGTCCGAATGCACTGGCCGTCCCCGGCGGCATCGTCGTCGTCACCGACCAGCTGGTCGACCTGCTCGGCGACGACCGCGAGTTCGACGCCGTGGTCGCCCACGAGATCGGGCATCAGCAGCATCGGCATGCGCTGCGGCAAACCCTGCGCAGTTCATTCGTGCTGGTGATCGCCGCGCTGTTCACCGGTGATGTCAGTTCGGCCAGCACGATCGTCGTGGCCGTGCCGACCTTCCTGTTGCAGAGCCACTATTCGCGGGGTTTCGAGCAGGAGGCTGATCGCTTCGCCTTCGACACCCTGGCGGCGCAGCGGATTTCGCCGGCCTGGTTCGCCTCGGCCATGCGCAGGCTCGATGCGCACTACGACAGCGATGGCGACGACGATGCCGGCGTCGCCTATCTGTCGAGCCATCCGCGCAGTGCCGATCGCATTGCCGCGGCCGAGGCCTCCGGCGCGACCTTCATCGCGGCCCATCCCGAACTGCTGCGGGAAACGCCGGGCTACGACCCGTGCGCCGCCGAGGGTCTCTGCCCGGACGAGGATGCCTGCGCGGACGACGCCTGCATCGACCCGGACGAGGCGGAGGAATACGAAGACGAGCCGGCCGCAGCCGACGACGGTTCGTGACTGCGCACGGAACCTCGGATCTCCGGCCGGGTACCGGCTGATCGCCCGGCCGGATCGATGATCGACGCGGCCGGCATTTCCGCAGGGCGATGCACGCATGATGCGCGCGTCGCCAGCGAGTGGCTCAAAGCGCGGCTTCGAGCTCCGGCACGATCTTGAACAGGTCGCCGACCAGGCCGATGTCGGCGATCTCGAAGATCGGCGCCTCGGCATCCTTGTTGATGGCGACGATCGTACCGGCGTCCTTGATGCCGGTCAGGTGCTGGATCGCACCGGAGATGCCGATCGCGACATACAGCTCGGGCGCGATGATCTTGCCGGTCTGGCCAACCTGCAGGTCGCTCGGTACGTAACCGGCGTCGACCGCGGCACGCGAGGCGCCGACCGCGGCGCCGATCTTGTCGGCGAGCTTGTAGATGATCTCGAAGTTTTCCGACGAGGCGAGGGCGCGCCCACCCGAGATGACCTTGCTCGCGCCCTGCAGATCCGGGCGGTCGCTCTTGCCCTGGGCCAGCTCGACGAAGCGCGTGTGCGAAGGCAGGCCGACCTCGACGCCGGCGGCTTCGACGGACGCATTCGACGACCCGTTCGCCGCGGCCGGCCACGAGGCCGTGCGGATGGTCGCGGCGACGATGCTGGAAGCCGGTGCCTCGACCGTGACGATCGCGTTGCCGGCGTAGATCGGGCGCTTGAAGACGTGCGCCGACTCGACGCTCATGACATCGGAAACCTGGGCCACGCCGAGCAGGGCGGCGACGCGCGGCATCAGGTCCTTGCCGAAGGTCGTCGACGGCGCGAACACGTGGCTGTAGCCCTTGCCGGCAACGGCGGCGATCTGCGGCGCCAGCACCGCGGCCAGCGCGTGCGCGTTCTCGGCGCGATTTACGGTCAGGACCTTGCCGACGCCCTCGATCTGCGCGGCTTCGGCGGCGACACTGGCGGCATCGGCGGCCAGCACGAGCACTTCGATGGCTTCGGGCTTGATGGCGAGCGCCGCGCTGACGCAGCGTGCGGTGCTGGAGTTGAGCTTGCCGTCCAGGTGTTCGGCGACGATCAGGATCTTCGACATGGGTGTTCCTTGAGGCTTCGTTCGGGTGGGGGCCGCGCCAGGCGCGGCCGCAACGTCAGACCAGGCCCTTGGCCTTCAGTGCGGCGACCAGTTCGGCCACGTCCTTGACCATGACGCCCTTGCTGCGCTTGGCCGGCGGCTCGTGTTTCGTGGTCTTCAGGTGATCGCCCGATTCGACGCCGAGATCGGCGAAGGCGATCGTCTCGAGTGGCTTGGACTTGGCCTTCATGATGTCCGGCAACTTGATGAAGCGCGGTTCGTTGAGGCGCAGGTCCGAGGTGATCACGGCCGGCAGGTCGACCTCGATCGTCTCGAGGCCGGCATCGACTTCGCGCGTGACCCGCGCGGTCCGGCCATTGATCTCGACCTTCGAGGCAAACGTCGCCTGCGGGCGGTCCCAGAGCGCGGCCAGCATCTGCCCGGTCTGGTTGCAGTCATCGTCGATGGCCTGCTTCCCGAGCAGGACGATGTCGGGCTGTTCCTTCTCGATCAGCTTGAGCAGGGCGCGCGCCGCGGTCAGCGGCTGGATCGCCTCCTCGGTGACCACATGGATGGCGCGGTTGGCGCCCATGGCCAGGCCGTTGCGGATGTGGGCCTGCGCATTGGCCGGGCCGATCGTGGCGACGACGACCTCGCTGGCGACGCCTTTCTCGCGCAGGCGCAGGGCCTCCTCGAGGGCGATGTCATCGAACGGGTTGGCCGAGAGCTTGACGCCGTCGGTGACCACGCCGGAACCGTCAGGCTTGACCTGGATGCGCACGTTGTAGTCGACGACGCGCTTGTAACCGACCAGGATTTTCATCGTTGCGGGATTCCTTCACGGGAAACAGAACCCCGCGATTGTAACGTAGGGCATCTGCCGGGTATGAAACTGTGTGGCAATTCGTCCCGGATGGCGTGCCCGTGCAAGCCTCCGGCGCGGCACAGGCACGCCGGATCGGGCCGGAGCGGACCTTTCGCTGGCGGTTATCCACAGTCGGCGTGGACAGCCCTGTGGACAACTCGTGCATGGGCACCCTCCACTCCGCGTGGTTGCTGGTGCGAGGGTCGGATTGATCACGCACTGAACAGCCCGCCGCCGTCGCAGGCGCTCAGCCTGCCGCTGAGGACCGGCAGCGCTCGAGCAGGCAGCGTGCGAACCGGGCCGCCGCACCGCTGGCATGGGCGAAGAACAGGGACGGCTCGGTCAGCTCGAGTTCGAGCAGCAGCGGCTGGCCTTCGCTGGATCGGATCAGGTCGATGCGCGCATAGGCCAGGCTGGCAGCGAACGGCAGCGCATCGAGGATCCGCCGGGCCAGCGCTCGTTCGCCGGCATCGGCGTCGCGGCCCTCGATCTGTTCGGGCGCGAACAGTTCGCTGGTCGGGCCCTCGCCCGGGCGGAGCAGAGGACCCTTGCGGATGGCGTGACTGAATACTCCGTCGAAGTGGATCAGCGCAGACTCGCCGACCACGTCGACCCGGTCGAGATACGGCTGCAGCAGCACGCTGCGCTTGCCGTCGAGCAGGCGCTGCATGTGCGTCAGGGCCGTGTCGATGCGCGCTCGATCATGCCGCTGGGTATCGCGCGAGCCGGCGCCGATGGCCGGCTTGACCACGATCTCGGCAGCATCGACATGGTTGTCGAGGAACGATTGCAGCACGCGCGCCGCGTCGTCGCCCGGTTCGACGAAGCGGCTCGGCACGATCGCCACGCCGGCCTCGGCGAGTTCGCTGAGGTAGTGCTTGTCGGTGTTCCAGCGCACCACCTCGAACGGATTGAGCAGCCGGGTCAGCCGGCCTACGCGTTCGGCCCAGATCAGGAATTCGACGATGCGTTCGGTGTAGTCCCAGCACGAGCGCAGCACCGCCGCATCGAAGCGCGACCAGTCGACCGAGGCGTCGTCCCAGTCGACGATCGATACCTCGGCATCCAGCGCCAGCAGGGCGTCCTGCAGCGGAGCGAGATCTTCGTCGGAAGCGCGCGCGACGGCGGCGGTGACCAGGGCGATGTGCGGCATCTGCGTGACTCCGGAGCGGGGGCCGCCATCCTGCCCTGTGCCCGGGCCGGCCTCAAGCCGCGCTGCCCGGCGCGTGCGCGTGAATGCCGACGGCTGCATGGCGTATGCTCGCCACGCCCCCCGCGAGGACGTCCCAGCATGAGCCATGGCAGCCACGATTACGCCGACGATCCGCGCAATCGCGACATCCTGATCTACATCAACGGCGCGATGAAGCGCAGGGAGGAGGCCACCGTCTCGGTCTTCGATTCCGGTTTCGTGCTCGGTGACGGGGTCTGGGAGGGCCTGCGCATCGTCGACGGCCATCCGGCCTTTCTCGATGCCCATCTCGATCGACTCTACGAAGGCGCGAAGGCGATTGCGATGGACATCGGCCTCGATCGCGAAGCCCTGACCGGCGCGATCTACCGGACCCTGGCCGCCAATCAAATGCACGATGGCGTGCATGTGCGCCTTATGGTCACGCGCGGCCTCAAGCGCACGCCGTACCAGGACCCGCGCGTGGTCATCGGCCCGGCCACGATCGTGATCATCCCCGAATACAAGAATCCGCTGCCGGAAACGGCCGAGCGTGGCCTCAAGCTCTTCACCGTGCACGTTCGCCGCGGCTACCCCGACGTGCAGGATCCCAAGCTCAACAGCCACAGCAAGCTCAACTGCATCACGGCCTGCATCCAGGCCTACACGGCCGGTGCCGACGAGGGCCTGATGCTCGACCCGCACGGTTTCGTCGCGACCTGCAATTCGACCCACTTCTTCATCGCGCGCAAGGGCGAGGTCTGGACGTCGACCGGCCAATACTGCCTCGGCGGCATCACCCGCTCGAACGTGCTGGCGGTCTGCCGCGAGGCCGGTATCGCCGCTTTCGAAAAGACCTTCAGCCTGACCGACGTCTACGGCGCCGACGAAGCCTTCGTCACCGGCACCTTCGCCGGCGTCGTGCCGGTCCGCGAGATCGACGGCCGCGTGGTCGGCGACGGCCGGCGCGGACCGATGGTCGAGCGCATCCAGTCCCTGTACAAGGCGCACGTGGCGCGCGACATCGCGGCGCGCAAGGCGCGAAGCCTGTCCGCATGAGCGGCGCTTACGGCCCCGTGCGCATCGCCATGTGGTCGGGCCCGCGCAACCTGTCCACGGCGATGATGCGGGCCTGGGAAAACCGCGGCGACTGCGCGGTCAGCGACGAGCCGTTCTACGCGCACTATCTCGCCGAGAGCGGCCTCGAGCATCCGATGCGCGAAGAAATCATCGCCGCTGGCGAGACCGACTGGCGCAAGGTCGCCGAAGCCATGACCGGGCCGGTTCCGGACGGACGCCCGCTCTGGTACCAGAAGCACATGTGCCATCACATGCTGCCGCAGATCGGCCATGACTGGATGCGCGGCGTCCGCCACGCGTTCCTGATCCGCGACCCGGCCGAGGTCGTCGCCTCCTATTTGCGTTCGCGTGACACCGTTTCCGAGGACGACATCGGACTGCCGCAGGAGGTGCGCCTGTTCGACGAGGTCTGCGACCGCTTCGGCGAAGCGCCACCGGTGATCGACGCCGATGAATTCCTGCACGACCCCGAAGCGCAACTGCGCGCCCTGTGCGCGCATTTCGGTCTTCCGTGGACCGCCGCGATGCTGCACTGGCCGGCCGGTCCGCGCGCCAGCGACGGGATCTGGGCGCCGCACTGGTATGCGGCAGTCTGGAATTCGACCGGCTTCGAACCGCCGCAGGTGCGTGAGGTCGACCTTTCAGGCGAGGCCGCGCGCGTCGCCGATGCGTGTCGACCGCTCTACGAAAAACTGCGCAACCACCGGTTGCGCGTCTGATCGCGACCGATGGCGGGTGCCCCACGATACGGTCGGATGCGCGACGGCGACGGCATCGGAGGTCACGCCGAGCGCGCTGTCGAGTCCGGATCCGGGCGTTTCGCTATCGATCTCGAACGCTGACGTCATCGTCTCGGTCGGCACGCCGAGCGGCGCGCAAGTGCGACATCGACGCACTGCGCAGGCAATCGGTCGATCGCTGGAGCGGTGCCGTCAGGCCGGTCGATCCGGTCGTCGAAGCGGGGCCGCATGCCGCCAGGCGCGGCGCATTCGATCGGCACCGATCTCAACGGCGCGCGATGCGATGCAAGCCTGACAATCTCGATTTCTCGAGGCGCGCGGCAATGCCGACATTGCGCCCGGCGAGGGTGGCGACGCGATATTCGACCGAGGTGCCGATGACCTGCGCGCACTCGGAAAGCTCGAGGTGGTATTCCTCCTGCAACCATTCGATCAATCCTGACGTCGCCCCGCGCAAGGCATCCTCGAGTGAGCCGGCCTGACCGAGCGCGGCGAAGTGCGTGGCGGTCTCGATCCGCGGCGTCGAAGGCGCCCGCCCGTGCACGACGTCCACCCGGAATTCGACGCGCATCGAGGTCTCGAGGGCAAACTGCGAGGTCTCGCCGTCGCCCTGAAGTGCATGGGCATCGCCGAGATAGAGCAGGGCGCCCGGCTGCCGCACCGGCAGATAGACCGTGCTGCCCTCGGTGATCTCGTTGAAGTCCATGTTGCCGCCGAATCGGCCCGTGTCGCCGGTCGACAGTGGCGGGAAGCCGAAAGGGGGCGCGACCCCGAGCCCGCCGAGCATGGGTCGCAGCGGTACCGAGAAATCGCGCAGACCCGGGCTGGGCGATGCCGGTCGCGCTGTAGCCGATGTCCGGTCCAGCGTCCAGCGAACCAGCTTGCCCAACTCCGTGGCCTGCACGGCCAGCGAGGTATTCAGCGCGCGGCCGACGAAGCCATCCAGGCTGTCGGCGCTGTCGCGATTCGGCTCCAGGCGCGTGATGTGGACGATCAGGGTGTCGCCGGGAATCGCCGATCCGACGAAGAATGGCCCGGTTTGCGGATTGCCATACAGGGCGCGGGTGTCGCCATGTTCATCGACGCCGCCGGAGTCGACGGTCGTGGTCATCACCGTGTCGCCGGGCCAGACAACCAGCACGGGTCTGCGGTCCGCCGAGAAGGTGTTCGAGTAATCAGTCGGCACATATTCGTGGCGGCGCGGAGGACCGTCCGGCCGGGGCGGGACCCTCCAGCCAGTGAATGCGTGGACGCTGCCGTGCCGCGCATCGGCAGCGGGCGTGGAAGTCACCTTGCCGCGCATCGTGTCAGCCAGCGTTTCCGCGTCGAAGGCCCTGCGTGGACCCCCGCGAGTGGCGACGCTGAAGTGCAAGGCGCGACCCGCGCTCTTGCCCTCGAGCGGCGCGCCGTCGAGGGTGCCTGCGAGCGTGGCCGCGTCACGCTCGAGTTCGAGGGTCTCGTAGCTGCGGTTGCCCCAGAGATCGACCGCGATCACCCAGGTCTCGCGGTCGCCGGCCTCCGCCGCGTGAGCCCAGGCCAGAAGCGCGATCACGGCCCACTGCGATAAGGTCATGTCAGTCTCGTCACGTCCGAAAGCCAAATGGATGCCCGAGCGTCTGCGATGGTCGCAAGGCGTGTTCGCTTGCGGATGCCTTGCCAGGGGCCGCGCTTGCGCGATGCCTGCTGCTGGAAGAGCGGGATGCCGCGCTCTCCGAATGGTCGCCGGATCAACGCAGCGTATTCCTCGCCGACGAACTCGAAGGCCGCGGTTCTCAGTCGCTTTCCGCCGGGACCGGCATCGACAATCCGTTCCGGCGCGTCGCTTTAAAGCGCATTCGCTGCTGAATATATAAAAACTATACGTCGCCGGATTAATCCCGGGCTAAGTCACCGCCCGCTACGCTATCCGCACCAGTATGAGCTGGTATCACAGGACGTGATTGATTCACAGCAACAATGGAGGCAATCATGTATACGAAAACACTACTTTCACTCGCTGTAACATCGATGCTCGCCATTCCGGCCATGGCCAAGGATCCATACAGCAAGCCCAACAACAGCTGGATCACCCTCAGCGGAACGGTCGAAAGCGTCAGCCCCGACCGCTTCATGCTCGACTACGGCGACGGCATGATCACGGTCGAAATGGACAGTCCGGGTGGCAGGGAAGGCGGCTACAAGCTGGTCAAGGGCGACAAGGTTTCGGTCTCTGGCGCCATCGACGATGACCTGTTTGAAAGGACAACGATCGAGGCATCCAGCGTCTACGTCGAGAGTCTTGGCACGAACTTCTATGCCAATGCGGTCGATGACGAGGATCCGATGCTGGTCTCGATCTCTACTCCGCTAGCGGTCTCGAAGACCGTGGTGGCCGGCAAGGTGACCAGCGTTGACGGACGTGAATTCACGGTTGATGCCGGCCCGACCAAGATCACCGTTGATACCTCGGGGATGGCCTACAACCCGATGGATGACAAGGGCTTCCAGAAAATCGAGAAGGGTCAACGGGTCAGCGTTGCCGGAACGCTCGACCACGACTTCTTCAGCGGTCGCGAGCTGATGGCCAGCACGATCATCACGCTGTCGCCGATGGTCGGTAGCTGATCATTGCACACAGCGCTTCGCGTTTCAGGGCGGGAGATCCGGGTCGGGTTTCCCGCCCTTTCTTGATGGCACGCGGGTAGTGTCGCAACCACTGCATTGCCGTCGACGTCGTCGCGGCGCCCAGCTTGCGTCCGGCTCCACGCCGATGCATCAGAGCGACAGCGGCAATTCGAGGTATTCGGTGTAGATTCGTTCGCGATGGTCCAACAGAACGGGATCCAGCGCCGCGGTCGTCGCCTCGTCGCGGAGCGCGAACGCCTCGCGCAAGGCGGCATCCATGTCGCACTGGCCGGGCGGCAACGGGTCGAACATGCCCATCGCAGTGGCGCAGTAGATGTCCGCCGCACTCAGCGTCGAGCCGACCAGGTACGCATTTCCGGCAGCACGTTGCGAGCGCAATCGAGCGGCCAGCATGCGCAGCTTCCCGCCGACCCGTGCCGCACACGAACGGTCGGCCTCGGTTCCGTAGCCATACTTGTGGCCGAGATATCTTGCGACGCGCTCGGGAAATCCGCCTTGCCCCTGCAGCGATGCTTGCACCATCTGCAAACGGCGCGACCAGCCCAGTCCGCCTTCGCCGCAGATTTCATGGGACAGGCCGAGGACCAGCGCGCGTTCGCCGGGCTCCTCGGGCAACAGCGCAGGCGCGGGGGCCAGCCGCTCCGCGAGCATCAGGATGTCGTCCCAGCGCGAGCGCGGTTCGTCATCGCCGTGGAACAGAACCGGACCACTGCGCTGGCGCGCCCAGGACGTCAGCGCCTCGTTGTCGTAGACCAGGCGTACCGCCACCCAGTCGAGACGCTTGACGTGCAGGATACCCTTGGCCGCCTCGCCCCACAGGCTTGGCACGCCACCGACCACGACCATGCGCAGCCCATCGCGCTGCATGGCTTCCTCGACGCTGACATAGTGAACGGGCATGGGATGTTCCGCTTGGGGGAGAGGGCAGCCCTTGCGGATCGCGCGCGTTGCTCGCCGACGCCACGCAGGTTCCGCAAATGCCAGGCACCATGGCGTGCCGGGCCGGGCCGATCAATGGTACGAAAGTCCCATGGTCCCTGGCAGCACGTGGGGGCAACCACTTCGACGGATGGTGCCCCGCCGACGCTTCCCGTGCAGAGGAAGTCATCGACGGGGCAGTGCGTTGCCGAACGCGCGGGTATCTATTCGAAGCCGTGGGCAAAGATCGCATCGGCGCCGATCAGGGTCACGGTGCCGCGGGCGATGCCTTGTCCGACCGGACCCGAGGCCCCTCTCGGCGCTGAAGGCACGGTGTTCTCCTCGAGTTCGACGACACCGGCGACCAGGGTCGCCCCGATCGGGTCGTAGACGGCGTCTTCGGCGGAAACCAGGGTGCCGGGAAAGACACGGGCGAAGAACTCCGTCGACGAAATGACATTCCCGGCGTGATCACGGAACTGCGCGGTGCTGGTATCGACGGCAACGCCAAGGAGGGTCAGTTGCGGTGCATTGATTTCGGCGACCGGTCCGCGCAAACGCGTGTCGGTGAGGTCGGGCTGGCCACGTTCGCGCACGCGGGTCGCGAAGATCTGGCCGTCGCGATCGATCAGTCCACGCAGTTCGACCTGGGTTGGCGTCGGCAGTCCCGAAACGATGCCGTCCTCGTCGCGGGTCTGTGCGCTGAACGCGGCGCTGCTGCCCATGATCAGGATCGAATCGCCCGGCGCGACATCGGCTGGATCGACGGGCGCCTCGAAGCGCACCTGGCCCTGCACGAAGCGCACCTCATGCGCGGTGAGGGTGGCGCTGATCGCGTCGAAGACGCCTTCGACCTCGACCCGCACGCCGACATCGAGATCCTCGATCGTGCCGGCGCGATACTCGGTCTGCGCGGTCGTGACGACCTCGACACCGAGCATGCCGAAGCTCGCCGGGGTTGGCAGCGGATCCGGCAAGGCCGAGATGATGCCCTCGAGCGATGCCGCGATCGTGCCCTGCGGCGGGTCGTCGAAATCGGGGTCCTCGCACTCCAGTCGGGTCAGCTGGCCGAGCACCGAGCCGTTCACGTAACCGGCATCCGGCAGCGATTCGAGCTCGACGTACTGGCCATCCTGCAGCGCCGGAACGCAGCCGGACGGAGTCACGCCGGTCGAGTCGATCGCTTGTGCTCCGATCGAGAACAGGGCGCCATCGAGGCCGGAGACCTGGCCGAACAGCTTCCAGTCGGCGCCCGGATCGCTTCCCAGGGCGACGCGCGTGGCCGCCACGGCGCCGTTGCTGTCGAGGAACCCACTGACGTCGAGGAGGTCGCCGACTTCGAGGTTGGCCAGATCGCCGCCGGGGATGTCGACGAGTACGGTTTCGGCAGTAATCACCAGTGGCTGGCGGAGTACGCTCAGCGGGTCGGTGGCGGTCACCGGACCACGAACCAGGGTGCGCAGGTCGACCTGGGCCGCATCGCCACTGCTGACATCCGGGGCGACGTTGCCGGCCACGACCTGGGCGCTGTAGCCGGCACCGATGCGCGCCGCCTCCTCGGCCGGGATTGCGGTGCCATCGAGGCTGTAGGTGGTCTGCGGACCGATGGCAAAGGTGCGCTGGCCGTTGATGATGACGCTGTCGGCCGCCGCCGCGAGCAGGCCGGGCGCCACGGCGAGGGCCACGATCAGGACCAGACGTCCCGGGGTCTTCGCGGACGAACGCCGGACGCGATGGAATGGATTGGCATGCATGGTGTTTGCTCCTCGTTGTTTGCCCGACACGCCGTCCGCTGACGGTGCATCGGGAGCAGGCCGGCACAGGACGCCGGCACGAAGCGAGGCTAGCCAGCCGCTGCCGGCACAGGGGCCGCATGGGTTGTTTCACCCAACCGGACTGGGCGGATTGCACCGTGCGCGTGGTTGCTCGGGCGTCCGCACTACTCGCTCGCGCGCTGAGGCAAATCACCCAGCATCCGCTTGACCTTGCCCATGGGCGCGTGGCGTAGTGCACTCATGAAACTGCGTCACACCATCGACAGCCGAGCTGGCGCACTGTGCGCAGGCCGGGTTTCGCGTGCCTGGAGTCGATCCTGGGCCGTCCTCGCGCTGGTCATCGCCCTGGCCTGCGGCGACTGCGCCGCGCAGAGCCTGTTGCTGGCCGACACCGAGCCGGGCGCCGAACTGGCCTATGCGATGGCGCTTGACGGGCCGCGGCTGGCCGCTGGCGCCCCGGGTGATTTCTCGCGCAGCGGCGTCGTGCACGTCTATGAATGCACCGGCCAGGGCTGTGCGCAGCCGGTCGCCCTGAACCCGATCGATCTCGCCCCGGGCGACCTGTTCGGCGCGGCGCTGGGCCTGTCGGCTGATACGCTGGCGATCGGCGCTCCCGGCCAGGGCGGCGGTGTCGTATATGTCTACGTGAACGATGGCTTCGGCTGGGTGCTGCAACAGAAGCTCGGCGCTACACCGGCCTTGCCGGATGAGCGCTTCGGGGCCGCGCTCGCCATCCAGGCTGGCCGCGTCGTGGTCGGCGCGCCCGCCGCGGACAATGCGGCCGGTGCACTCTATGTCTTCGAGCGCAGCAACGGTACCTGGACGCAAACCGACCGTCTGCAGGCCGACGACGCGAGTGCGGGTGACGCACTCGGCACCAGTGTGGCCCTGAGCGGGAGCACGCTCCTGGGTGGCGCGCCACAATGGACATCTGCGCAGGCCGGAAGCTACGGGCGCGGCGCCGTCTACGTGTTCGAATTTGTCGTATCGGACTGGACACAGCAGGCCCGACTGCTGCCTTTGACCGCAGCCAACGGTGATCTGTTCGGCAGTGCGGTCAGCCTGTCCGGCAATCGGGCCGTGATTGGCGCACCGCTGGCGGATGCCGGCGTGGGCGGCGCGTTCGTGTTCGGGCGCTCGGGCCAACTGTGGACGCAACAGGCGCATCTTGCCGCCCCGGGTGGCCTGGCTGGCGACCGCTTCGGCTGGTCGGTCGCGCTGGATGGCGATCAATTGCTGGTCGGCGCGCCGTTTGCCCTGGCCGGTTGCGGGGGCGCGACGCGCTACGTCTTCAATGGCGCCAGCTGGCTGGCCGCGGCCGGGCCAGCGCTGGCGCAGACCACGCCGGGCGGACTCGTCGGCTGGTCGGTTGCCGCCCAGACGCAACGCTGGCTGGTCGGGGTACCCGGCTACAGCGGCGCGCCGAGTCACGTCGGCGCGGCCTACTGGCGTGATTCCGCCGACGCGATATTCATCGAAGGTTTCGACGACGTCGGCGCGGCGGCCTGCATCGCCGCCCACTGAAACGTGTGTGACGACCATGAGCGCCGCCGGGGGATCGCCGGAAGGCGGAATCAGTCGAGCAGTCCGTGCTTCACCGCATAGCGGATCAATTCCGCGGAATTGCGAGCGCCGAGCTTGTCCATGGCCCGGAACCGATGGTTTTCCGCGGTCTTCGTGCTGATCGACAGGTGCCTGGCGATTTCCTTCGTGGTCATGCCTTCGACGATCAGATGGAATACCTCGCGTTCGCGGTCGGTGAGGTCGCGGTACGGATCTTCCATGCGGCTGTTCGGCTGCTTGACCTGCTGGGCCAGCACGCGCGAGGCATGCGAACCGAAATAGCCCCTGCCGCTGGCCAGCGTGCGCACCGCATCGATCAGCTCCTCGCTGGCGCTGTCCTTGAGCAGGAAACCCGAGGCACCGGCCCGCACGACGTGGAGGACGTATTCCTCCTCGGCGTGCATGGTCAGGACCAGGATGCGCGAATGCTCGAGCTCCTTGCTCAGGCGCCGGATCACCTCGATGCCGTTCAGCCTGGGCATCGAGATGTCGAGGACGATGACGTCGGGTTCATGCTGCAGGGCCAGCTCGACGGCGCTCATGCCGTCGGCGGCCTGGGCGACGACGCGGCAGTCGCCGCTGCCGTTGAGCAGGGCGACCAGACCCTCACGCAGGATCGTGTGGTCATCGGCGACGAGCACGCGAATGAGCTTCATCGAGCGTCGGGCTCCATGGTCAGGGGCAGGCGCGCGCGCAACTGCAAGCCTTCGCCGGGTTGCGAGACCAGTTCGAGCTGACCGCCGAAGAGGCGCACGCGTTCGCGCATGCTGGCCAGCCCGGTGCTCTCGCTCTCGCTCGATCGTCTCAGCGCATCGTCGACGTCGCAGCCGCGGCCATCGTCGACGATCAGCAGCAGCAGGCTGTCGCCGCGTTGCGAAAGGCTGACGATGACCTGGCGCGCCTCGGCATGCTTGATGGCGTTGGCCAGGGCTTCCTGGACCACGCGGAAGATCAGGGTCGACAGGTCGCTGTCGAGCGGCGACGGCAACTTGCCGACATTCACATCGATCGTGCAGCGCGTGTCTTCGGAACTGTGCCGCGCCAGCCAGTGCAGGGCGGCGTCGAGACCGATGTCGTCGAGGATCTGCGGACGCAACAGGCGCGACAGGGCCCGCACCTCGGCGATCGCGACTTCGCAAAGGTCGAAGGCCTGGCGCAGTCGCGCATCCTCGGCGCAGGAGGCATTCTGGCCGAGGCCCTCGAGGCGATGGCGCAGCGCGGTCAGGTGCTGGCCGATGCCGTCGTGCAGCTCGCGTGCGAGGCGTCGCCGTTCGTTCTCCTGGACGCGCCAGACCGAACGCGCCAACTGCTTGAAGTGCTCTTCGCCTGCCTGCAGCTGCGCGAACAGGCGGTTCTGCTGTTCGGAGAGTCGTAGCAGCTCGCTGCGCATGCGCAGGTTTTCGTCACCACTCGATGGCGCGGGCGGCGGAGTCCTCATTGCGCTGGATCCAGGGCGACTCCGATCGCGCCAGCGTGCTCGCGCAAGGTCTGCTGCCGCAGCGGCGGCGTATTCGCGAGCAGCTCGTCGAAGGCCTTGCGGGCCAGCTCGCGCGCCTGCACCTGCGCCGCGCTGCCGGGCGCTGCCAAGCGCGAGCCGTACTGATGGATGGCGAAAGCGCGCCCATAGGAGGGCAGTCGGGCGAGCAGGTTGCGTGCCTGCTGGTAGTCGGCCGCGGCATTGGGACCGCCGACACGCAGTGCGGTTTCGGCGAGGTCCAGGCGCATCGGAACGCTGGCATAGCGGACCAGACCGTCCTTGACCGTGCGCAATTCCTTCGCCGCGGCGAGCGGCTGCTTCAATTCGCCGAGGATGCGTACCCTGAGCAGGCGGGCCTGCAATTCGGCGGCATAACCGTGCGCCGAGACGGCGGCAGCGATCGCCTCGTCGACGGCCTTCAGCGCTTCCTCGGCATGACCGAGACCGAACACGACCTCGGCCTGGCGCCAGCGCAGCACGCTGGCCTGTTCGGCGACGCTGTCCGGGCCGAGCTCACCGATCGCCTGGCGGGCGCCGGCGAAGTCGCCGAGATCGGCGGCAATGGCACCACGCAGCAGTTTCATTTCGATGATGCCGCGCGGGTCCTTGCGCTGTTCGAATTCGGCCAGCGCGGATTCGGACTCCTGCAGGGCCGAGGTCATGCGGCCTTCGAGACGGTCGAGCTCGGCCAGCGTGGCCAGACTGACCGTGCGCTCCTCGGCCATCTGCAGGGTTTCGGCCGTGGCAAGGCTTCCCTCGAGCAGATCGCGTGCGGCCTTCCAGTCGCCGCGCGCGATTTCGGCGAGGGCCTGGCTCTGGTGCGCATGCACGAGTCCGTAACGATCGTCGATCTTCTCGTAGGTCGCCGCGGATTGCTGCCAGTAGGTCTGCGCGTTGTCGAATTCGCCGAGCTGGTAGTAGGCGTAGCCGACGTTGTTGAGGCTCTCGCCGATCGCGCGCTCCTCGCCGAGGCTCTGGCGCAATCGCAGGCTGTCGCGATAGGCGTCGAGCGCTCCGCGGTAGTTGCCGCGTTCCTCGTCGAGCGCGCCCCTGGCGTTGGCGAGATCGGCCAGGGCGCGGCTGTCGCCGAGCGCTTCGGTAATGCTGCGGGCCTGGTCGAGGGCCTCTTCGGCCGGATCGAACAGGCCCTGCATCGACAACACGGTCGAAAGATTGCGCAGGCTTGCGGCTTGGCCGCGGCGGTCACCCAGCGCTTCGCGCTGCTTCACGGCCCGGCGCAGTTGCTCGGCGGCGACATCCATCTGGCCGAGGCGCCGGTAGCCGATGCCGTAGGCATGGCTGATGTCGGCGCGCATCGGCTTGTCGTTCAGTCGATTGGCGAGGACTTCGGCGCGAACGAGATACTCATCGACCGCCGGCTTGGCGTCGCCGGCCTGGATCGAGAACTTGCCGAGCGAATACCAGGCGTCGATATTGCGCGGGTCCTCGGCCACGAGCGTGCGCAATTGCCGGATGGCGACATCGTAGTTGCCGAGCTCGGCCTCGCAGCGCGCCTGCAGCAGGCGTGCCGGATGATCGCTCGGAGCCTTCCCGGTCAGCGCAGCCAGCGTGGTCAGGGCGGCCTGCGCGTCGCCGATCAGGAGCTCGGCATAGGCCAGCGAACGGCGCGCGGCCGGCGTGCCGAGCGGCTTGAGGTCTTCGGCGGCACTGGCGGCGAGATCCGCCGCTTCGGCACTGCGTCCGCTGCGATCGAGTCGACGCAGCAGCTGCCACCACAGTTCGGGGCCGTGGAAGCGCAGCGCCTCGGCGCGAGTGGCCTCGAGATCGTCGATCGGGGCATGGCCGAGGGTGGCCGTGCCGAGCGCGCGCAGTTCGTCGGCACTCGGCCAGTCGAACGCGCCCGACGGCCGGCCCAACTGGCTGTCGAGCTTGCCGATCAAGGCCGTGAGCGCAGCGGGCAACGCGCTGTCGCCGGCTGCCCGCTGTTCGGCGCTCCATTGTGGTGTCGCCGATTCGGCATTGACCAGCCTCAGCTTGAGTACCCAGCCGTTGCCGTCGCGCCGGAGTTCGCCCTCGAGCGCCTGCCGCGCCTGCATGGTTTCGAGCACGCGCTGATGCTGGCGGTCGGCAGCCGAGGCGTCGTATCCGAGCTCGACCAGGGCACGGTCCACGCGCAGCGGATCGGCGCTGCGCAATTCGGGGTCGTCGCTAAAGCGGACGCCGAGCCATTGCCGGATGCCGGCGGCCAGGGCCATGTCATCGGCAGCCTCGCTGCTGGCCCAGGGCAGCGGCAGCAGGTCGAGAGGCGCGGCGAGCGGTGAAGTCTGTTCGACGGCAGGGATTGGCCTGGTCTGCTGCTGCCAGATCCAGCCCGCCGCCGCGATCAGGATCAGCGTGCCGACCAGTGCGGCCCATTGCGCGCCGCGCCAGCGTGCCCGTGGTCGTCCTGACAGCTTGCCGCTGTCGATCGCCTGCACGACGGCTTCGGCCGAAGGGATGCGGCGGGCGACGCGCAGCTCGAGCAGCCAGGCGCACAACCTGACCGCGAACGGCGGCAACGCCGGATTGATGGTGTCGGCCGGCGGTGGATCGCGGACGATGCGCTGGACCAGCATTTCCGCGGGCGTGCCGCCGCGGAACGGCAGCGTGCCGGTCAGCATCTCGTAGAGGATCAGGCCGAGTGCGTAGAGGTCGCTGCGCGCGTCGAGCGGCTCGGCACGCGCCTGTTCGGGCGACAGGTATTCGGGTGTGCCGATGACCACGCCGCTGCCGGTGATGCCGGTTTCGCCGGCCATGCGGGCGACGCCGAAATCGGTGATGCGGACTTCGCCGCTCTCGTCGACCAGCACGTTGGCCGGCTTGAGGTCGCGATGGATGACGTTGCGCCGATGGGCGGCGGCGAGGCCCTGGGCCAGTTGCCGGGTGATGTCGAGGGCGCGCTCGGGCGGCAGCGTGCGCTGTTCGCCGAGCAGGCGTTCGAGGGATTGCCCGGCCACGTAGTCCATGCTGATCAGCCAGGCCTGGTCGTGGCGAACGAGATCGTGGATGCGCACGACGTGTGGCGAGGAAACCTGGCGCGCCAGCAGCAGCTCCTTGCGGAAGCGCTCGAATGCGTCCGGGCGGCTGGCCAGTTCCGGCCGCAGCAGCTTGAGGGCGACGTCGATGTCGAGTTCGAGGTCATGCGCCTGGTAGACCAGGCCCATGCCGCCCATGCCGAGCATGCGCAGGATCCGGAAACGTCCGGCGACGACCTCGCCGATCACCAGCTCGCGTTGCGCCATCATCCCGGTGACCGTCGCCGCGACGTTCGGGTCGTGCTCGAAATCCCGCGTGCCGGCGGTCATGCGCGGGTCTCCCGGCCGAGCGCGGGCTGGCTGCCGGTCCAGTGCGGCGCCGGTCCGAGTTCGGCACTCGCGCCGTCGCTGCCGACCTGCAGCAAGGCCGACACTTCAGCCAGGCTCGCCTCGAGTTCGAGCGCGGACATGACGTTGCCGGCGTGGTCGACCAGTGCGTCGAGCAACTGCGCATCGAGGTCGGTGTAGACGCGTTCGGCGTCGTCGGTATCGGCGTAGACCACGCCGAGGACCTTGCCGTCGCGCAACAGGGGGATGGCGAGCAGGGCACGGATGCCGGCATCGAGCACGCTGGCCTGCTGCTGCAGCCAGGCCTGGTCGCGCTGGTCGCTCAGGTAGACCGGTCGACGCGCGCTGATGGCGCGCTCGATCGCGCCGCGGCTGCCGGAAAAACGGCGTCCGGAAATTTCCTCGGGTCCGATCGCATGACAGGCGCGCACGCGCCACTCGCCATGGCGGTCCGTGCTGAGCAGGAATCCGCGCTTCGCCTCGGCAATATCGACGATGCCGCGCAGCAGGTCGGCGATCAGCTTCTGCGCCTGGGTGCCGTGGCGCAACCGCGTGTTCCAGATCATCGAGGAATGGCGGCGGCGTCCCTGCTCGGTCCGGCTCGCGCCTTGCGCCGCGTCGTCGACGTGCTCGAAGCGCACGTAGACATCACCGAGCGCGAACCATGCACCGTGGCTCAGCACATGCGATGCCGACAGCGGCCGTCCATCGACCCGGGTGGCGTTCTTGGAGCCGAGGTCGCGCAGTTGCCAATGCTCCGAAGCGTCGAGCGAGAGACTCGCGTGGCGCCGCGAAATCGAGTGATGGTGGACGACCACGTCGCATTGGGGGTCGCGGCCGAGGATGAACTCGCGCCGGGGCCCCAGCTCGTGAACGTGGACCGCCTCGTCGGGGACATGGATGCTGAGTCGGGCCTGCACGAGCGGGATTCTCAGGGATTGCCGTTGAGGCGGTCCAGCAGAAACCTCAGGTGGTTGGAACGCGCCACGATCTCGCCCTCGAGGTTGGACAGGTCGCGCGCGCTGCGCCAGCGGTTCGGCAACGCCGGTCCGCCGAGCGTGCCGCAATGGGCGAGAAGGTCATCGAGCCGCGCAATCGCATCGCCGAAGTTGCCGGCCTCGTAGGCAGCCTGGCTCAGGCTACGATCACTGCCCAGGGTCGCGCTGGCGGTGGGACCGACCGCCGCATCGGCAATCGTCGCACTGAGATCCGAATACGCGGCAACGGCTTCGCTGGCATAGTTCTGGGCCTGGTCCACGACCATGACGAATTCCGAGAACGTGCCGCCACAGCCGCGCGAACGCACGCTGCCGGCGACGACCGAACTGGTGATGTCGCGATAGTTGCCGCCGATCGGCGCCTTCATCAGCCGGTACGGCGAGAACGGGACCCAGAGCAGATTGTCTCCCTTGAATTCGGCGTCGTAGTCGTCCTCGAAGGCGAGACCGCAGGCGACCGGTGGCTCGATCGTCACGCGCAACGGCAGGGCCGGGTCGATGGCCTGGTTGGCCGGATCGGGCAGGCGGCTTTCGACATTGGCGATCGCCGCCGCATCGAGCACCTCGACGCTGAAGCCGACGCAAGGGACAGTCAGGTTCTGCAGGCTGGTCGGATCCGCCGGGTCGACCTTGAATTCGAGGTCGAAGCTCATTTCGAAATCGGCGCCGCCGCCGGGGTTGGGCAGGCAGATGTCGGCCTTGAACTTGGTTCCGTCGACGATGCTCGTGGTGACCTCGCAAACTCCGCCGGCGTGCGCGCGCGGCAGCGGCGCGAGTGCCGACAGCAGGGCCAGGCAGGGCAGGATCAGCAAAATGGCGCGATGTGTGTGCACGGGGTCCTCGCACGCAAGGTCGAATTCATGACGGCCATGGAAGTCCGGCCCGGGCTGCTCCGTTTGCGCGTCAAACCGGATGCGTCCATGCGCCAATCTGCGTTCCGAAGTCCCGCCGGTCAATCCGGGGAAACACCCAGCAGCGCTTTTTCAGCGCGTTTCCGGGGCAGGATTCCGAAGCGCCGGGGCGACCCCCGGAACAGCCGGAACTTCGACTCGAGTTCTTCCGCGACCGTCGAGCCTCACTATACCCCCACACGGTCGATCTTCCGGATTCCCCGCGCGATCGCTGCATGAATCGGATCCGCGGACAGCCCCGCACGGTCTGGGGCGTGGCGCTGGCCGGCGCTGGGTGAAAGTCCCGATATCCGGGCGCCGGCATGCCGTCTAACGTGGCCACGTCGCAATCGGCGGCGCCGTTCCCGATCCACGGAGACTCCCCATGAACATCCTCTCGCCCCGGCCCCTTTCACTTCTGGCTCTTGCCCTGGCGGGCATGCTCGCCGGTGAGGCAGGCGCCCTCACGATCACCCGCGAATTCGCCGGCACCTGGTATGACCCCGCGCACTCCGGCCACGGCTTCAATTTCGAGGTTGTCGGCTCGGGTTCTTCGAAGAACATCCTCGGTTACTGGTACACCTACGACAACGCCGGCAATCCGACCTGGGTCTTGGCCATGGGGCCTGTCACCGGCGACATGGCCCGCCTGAATGCCTGGTCGGCCCGCGGTGGCTCCTTCGGCAACAGTTTCGATCCGGCCAACGTGCAGACCCAGGCCTGGGGCACCTTGACCGTGCGCTTCAGCAGCTGCATCCAGGGTACGGTCCAGTTCAATCCGGACAACCCGGCGCTGGCCAGCGGCAGCATGCCGATCACGCGTCTGACCCTTCCCTACAACTCCACCTGCAGCGGCGGCATCTCGGGCGACAGCAGCACGACCTCCAGCAACGGCGAGATCGTCCAGTTCATGGCCAACACCGGTCTCGTTCCGGCGGCCTCGGGCAAGCTCAAGTTCGAGGAGATGCCGGGCCGCACCGAATTCAGCGTCGAGGCCGAAGACCTGCCTGCCGGCGCCTATGCGCTGTTCGTCGATGAGGTCGAGCGCGGCACGATCGCCGTTGCCGCCGTCGCCGGCGGCAGCAACGGCGAGCTGGAATTCCGCAGTCCGGTCGAGCCGGGCAAGGTCCTGCTCGACTTCGACCCGCGCGGAAAGCTGGTGCAGGTCCGCCAGGGTGCCAGCGTATTCCTGACCGCCACCCTCGGCACGACGGCCGCCCCACCGTCGCCGCCGACGGGTGGCGGCTCGGGTTCGCCGCCGTTCGGCAACGCGGTCTATCGCCTCAGCGTCGAACCGTCCGGCAACGACGGCCCCGAATTGAAGGCTCGCCTCGAGCAGCGCGCCAGTCGGGTCGACTTCAATGTCGAACTCGAGGACCTGCCGGCCGGAACCTACGGTCTCAGCGTCGGCGGAATCGATCACGGCAACATCGTCGTCCGTGCCGTACCGGGCGGAACCGAGGGCGAGCGCGAGTTCCGCAACCCATCCGAGCCCGGCCACGACCCGCTCGATTTCGATCCGCGCGGACGCCTGATCGAGATCACCTCGTCCGCCGGCAGCGTCGTCCTGGGCGGCCTGTTCCCGGACACGCCGAATGCAAGCTCCAGCGGTGGCGGCTCGGGTGGCGGCGGCGACTCGAACGGCGACAATGGCGATGACAGCGGCCATGGTGGCGATGACGACGATGACGACGACCATGGTGGGCATGGCGGTGGCGACGACGACGGCAGCGGCCACGGCTGACCGGGACCCGCGTCGAGGCTGGCAATGCCTTCCGTTCGCGCACGCCTTCGCCATTCCGGGCGGAGGCGTGCGGCTTTTCGCAGGGGCTGTCCGGCACGCGACTCGTGGCGTCCGCCGGGATCGATCCGCAATCCCGGTTCCGCCCCTCCCGGCATGCTTCGCCCGTGCCGCGGCATTGAAAGCCCGGGGGTTGCCGCAACCTTCCGTCAGAGCGTTCAGGGATACCGCCATGAAAAACCGCCTAGCCGTCCTGCTTGCCTTGCTCGTCCCCGCCGTGCCGGCCGTGGCCGATGAATTCATCGACATCCAGGGGCATCCGGTATGGGTGGACAGCAGCACCACCATCGTGGTCGACGACGAGGTGCTGCCGCCGGGCAGTCCGATTCCGCAGACCCCGGGACTGCGTGCGGAAGCGCGCTTTCCGACTGCATCGGCGGCCCAGCCGGGACCCCATGGCGTAGTGCCGGCGGCGACCATCGTTTTTTCCTATGCGGTGCGCGGTTCGGTCACCTCGACCAATCCGCTGCGCGTGCTCGGCCAGGAAGTCACGGTGACCGCCGATACCGGTTCGACCGGACTACCCGGCGGCAACATCGGCAATATCGCGCTGGGCGATCATCTCGATGTGAGCGGCTACGTCGATACCAATTCGAGCCTGCTCGCCTCGTATATCGAATACCTGCCGACGCCGACTCCGCGCTGGCTGCTGTCGGGCTACGTCACTGCCGTCAATGGCGCGGAAATCATGCTCGGACCGCAGCGCGTCAGCCTGGCCGGCGTCAGCCCGATCGACTGCGGCGCCTCGGTCGATGTCGGTGAATTCCTCGAAATCCGCGCCGATGCGATCCCGAACTTCACGGCCGGCAGCGTACTCGACACGGTCACGCGCCTGACCTGCGTGGTGCCGGTGCCGCTCGGCACTCCCGGTGCCCTCGGCGCACTGACCGGAATCGTCGGCACGATCCTTTCCAATACGTCGTTCCAGTTCGGCCCCTATGCCGTGAGCTACGATGCCAATACGGAGTTCCGTTTCGGCAGCGCGGATGACCTGGCCCCGGGCGCCGCCGCCGAGATCGACGGCGTCTTCGGCCCGGGCCTGACCTTCGTGGCCCAGGGCATCCAGTTCGACGCGCCGATCATCCGCATCGAAGGCCCCGTGTTTCCGGCCGACGTCGTGCCGGGCGGCAACGGCACGGTCCATGTGCTGGCCAATACGGTGCGCCGCGCCGCCCAGCTGCGCGACGAGGATCTGGTCTATGCCAATGGCATAAACCAGGCGCGCCAGGTCGAAGTGCGTGGATACCTGGATCGGCAGGGCAATCGCTGGGCCACGCGGGCGCGCCTGCGCGGCGGCCCGGATGCCGCCGACTCGAGGGCGGTGGGGCCGGTCGACAGCGTCAACCGGCCGTTGCTGTCGGTGCTCGGCCTGACTCTCGACACGACGGCCGCGGTCGCCTACGAGGACCCCGCCGGCAACCCGATTGACGCGGACACTTTCTTTCTCGGTGCCTTGCCCGGCGCCATCGTCGAGCAGAACGGCGCTTGGGATGGTGTCGGCACGCTGACCGGTGGCGTGGTCGCCCTGATCATGGGCGTCGATCCGCCGCCGCCCGAAGGGCCGCAGCGCTCGCTGATCGTCGGCAGGTTCGGCGGCGGCGATCGCGTGTTCGCCGATGGATTCGATTGAGCGCCACCGCCGTTTCGCTCAATCCGACGCGATTCGTTCGGTCCCGAGCACGACCTGGTCCCGACCGTTGCGCTTGGCGTAGTAGAGGGCCTCGTCGGCCCTCGCGATGGCAAGCTCGAGTGATTGCTGCGGCCGGGTTTCCGAAACGCCGGCACTGACCGTGAAGTCGATGCGGCGACGGTCTTCGGTGGCAACCGGCGTTTGCCGGCAATGCGCCCGAATCCTTTCGGCGAGGATCCTCGCCTCATGCTGGCTGGCTGCCGGCAGCACGATGCAGAATTCCTCGCCGCCCATGCGGGCGACCAGACTGCCGGGATCGCTCAGCTCGCGCAGGGACTTGCCGAGCGCTTCGAGCACGCGATCGCCGGCAGCGTGACCGTATTCGTCATTGATCCGCTTGAAGTGATCGATATCCAGTGCGATCACGCCGGCCGGTGCCTCGCGCTCCGGGCGCAGCCGGACGTCGCGATTGGCGGCACCGAAGAATCCGCGGCGGTTGAGCAGACCGGTTTGCCAGTCGACCATGGCCAGATCGGCATTGCGGGCGGCGAGCAGGGCGAACTGGAGGGCCAGGCAGCCGACTGCCATCGAGAGCATGAACAGAAGTGACGCGACGCTGAAAAACGAACGGTGGTAGCTGGTATCGAGTTTCGCCGAGGTCGGCAGGACATCGGCGAGGCTAGCATAGGACCAGATCACCACGAGCAGATAGGCGAGCACCACATAGCGCAGGCGACGACAGATCTGCGCGATCTCGCTGCGCGGTGCGCTACCCAGGCTGTGCTGCAGGGCCAGCAGGAACAGGGCCTGTCCACTGGCCGTGCAGAGTACGCGCAGGCGCGCGTTCGGCCACAGCACTTCCCAGGCCAGCAGGCTGCCGATCGGGATGGCCAGCATCAGGACAAGGATCCAGATTCGCCGCGGCTGATCGCCGAACATCCAGAATCCAAGCAGGAAGAACACGCTCGACGCGCCCAGGGTCAGATGGTTGAGTATCGTCCGCGTCTGCTCCCAGCCTGGCGGAATCTGCAGCGGGAAGATGAACAGCGAGAGGCCATTGAGCAGGAAGCCGAGTGCCCAGAGCCGCGCCGCGCTGGCAGTTTCATCGCGACTGCCGAGATAGAGCAGCAATCCGCCGAGCATCATCTGCACCAGGCCACGGCTAAGAGCCAGGGTCGGAATGTCGATGGGCAGGACGACGATCGGCATCTTCGCGCGGTATGGATTCCATGCCGGCAGCGACAGCCGGCCCATGTCCGCACTATGCCATCCGGGCGCTGCAACGTGCACGGACCGGACCCGCCTCGTTCAGCCGGTGTCACGCTGTGTTCACTTGACCGGTTCGGCCCTCGCCATACAAAGTGCCTGCCGATTCAATCCGTGTCGGAGTCCATCGCATGAAGAACACCCTTTTGCTCGCGTCTTGTGTCGTCCTGGCTGCCTGCTCACAGACCAACACCCCGCCGGCCGCGACGAAGGCAGGCACCACCGCGCCAGCCGACACCGCAGCGGCGCCGGCCGCGGCTGCCCCGGCGATCAAGCTGTATGCGATGAACTGCGGCGATCTCGAGTTTGCCGACGTCGACATGTTCGCCGACGACGGCTCGATGAAGGGCGTGGCCCGAACCTTTGCCGATCCGTGCTTCCTGATTCGCCATCCCGCTGGCGACCTGCTCTGGGATAGCGGCGTACCCGATGCGATCGCCGATGCGCCGGAAGGCGTGCGTCCGGAAGCATTTCCGGTGCATATCATGCGTCCGAAGAAGCTCGTCGACGAACTCGCCGAAATCGGGCTGAAGCCGGCGGACATCGAGTACCTGTCGTTTTCCCACCTGCACTTCGACCACACCGGCAATGCCAACCTCTTTGCCGCGTCGACCTGGATCGTCGATGCCGACGAGCGCGCGGCGATGTTCTCGGAGAAGGCGCGCGGCTCCGATGACTTCGCGAACTACAGCGCGCTGGAAAACGCAAAGACCGTGCAAATCGATGGCGATGCCGATTTCGATGTCTTCGGCGATGGCAGCGTGACCATCCACCAGGCGCCCGGACATACCCCCGGGCACACGGTGTTGCTGGTCAAGTTGCCGCAAAGCGGTCCGATGTTGCTGACTGGAGACATGTGGCACCTGGCCGAGTCGCGCGAGAAGCGCCTGGTGCCCGCCTTCAACTTCAACCGCGAGCAGACCCTGGCCTCGATGGACAAGGTCGAGGCGCTGGCCAAGGCCACCGGTGCACGCGTCGTGCGCCAGCATGTCGCCGAGGATTTCGCCGCGATGCCGGCATTCCCGAAGCCTCTCGAATAGGCGTACCACGACCGGCGCGCGATCGACCACGAATGTTGTCGTGGCCGGGCGCGCGCCCGCTGCGTCGGATCCCGCCTTCAGTCGTCGAAGCCGCTGGCGAAGATCAGGTCGACGTCGATCACGACCGCATTCGAAGCCGGTCCTTCATTGCCGGCCAGATCGGTCGCCGTCGCTGTCAGGCTGTGGCTGCCGCCGCTCTGGAACTGTACTTGGCAGGCCCAGTCGCCGTTGCCGTCGGAGAGCGCCGTGCACAGTGTGGTGGGGCCCTCGCGCACGCTGATGTCGGCGTTGGCTTCTGACTGTCCGCTGACATCGACCCGCGAGGCGCTCGGGCCGGTCGGGCCGAGTATCGTCGGCGCCGCTGGCGCGGTGCGGTCGATGAGCACGGACAGGGCGCCGCCCAGGGTGCTCTCGAGTCCGCCTCGGGTCACGCTCGCAGCGATCGCGTGGGCGCCTTCGGCGAGTCCGGCGACGTTGATCGTGTAACCCGCGCTGCAGGTCGCCGATGCGCCGGCCAGGGCATTCGTGCCGTCGTAAAGCTGGACCAGATCGCCGTCGACGCAGCTGCCGGTGAAGACCAGGCTCGCGGCATTGGTG
Source organism: Dokdonella immobilis (assembly GCF_900115085.1). Classification (GTDB taxonomy): domain Bacteria; phylum Pseudomonadota; class Gammaproteobacteria; order Xanthomonadales; family Rhodanobacteraceae; genus Dokdonella; species Dokdonella immobilis. The sequence continues at coordinate 29,830 of NZ_FOVF01000020.1, forward strand.
ACGCCGTCATCGGCGAAGCGGCCGCTGTCGCTGGCTGCATCGAGCACGGGCGTGGCCGGGGCACTCGGCGCGGCGACCGTCCAGCTGCGCGTGTCGGTGCCGATATTTCCGGCGAGGTCGAAGGCGCGGACATCGAAGCTGTGCGGACCCGGCGCGAGGCCGCTGTAGCTCGCCGGACTGCTGCAGGCGGCGAACGACGAAGCGTCCAACCGGCATTCCGCTCCGAGGCCGTCGCCGATCCCGAACGTGAACGTTGCTCCGGCATCGACCACGATCCCGCTCGGGCCCGTGTTGATCGCGACCGCAGGGGCCCCCGTGTCGATGACGATGTCGAGCGCGGGCGAGGCGGCCGATGTCGTGCCGTTGCGCGTCGCCGTGACCGTGATCGCGCGCATGCCGTCGGCGAGCGGTGTGGCCGGGACGATGTCGAATGCCGAAGCGGCGCAGACGGCGGTCGGCGTGATCGGAGTGGCGTCGACCGACAGAGTCATCGTGTCGCCGTCGGTGCAGGTGCCGAGCAGGTGCGGTTGGGCGATGTTGGTGATGCCGTCGCTGTCGGAGCTGCCGCTGTCGGATGCGCTGGCAAGCACCGGCATGTCCGGCGCCGCGACAACCGTCGCCGAGCGTTCGTAGGCGCCGATGTCGCACGCTGCGCCGCTCGATCGCGGGAAGCCCTGGCCGCGCTGGTCGAAAGCGAGGGCCTGGCCGAACCGGTCCAGGCAGCCAGCCGGATTGCCCGCGTCGATGGCCGGGCTGCCGGCGAGCAGGGCCAGGGTCCGCGTCGGACCGCCATTGTCGGCCAGACCGATGTCGAGCAGCGGATCGCTGCCACTGAGGTTGCCGGTTCCAGTGAAGATGCAAGCGGTGCCATTGCGGATGAGGCTGTAGTTGGCACTCAGGGTGCCTCCTCCTGCCGTGCAATCGTCGGCGACGCCGGCCCCACTGCCGGTCGTATTGTTGGCGACCAGGGTATTGGCCAGGTTCATCGCGCCGCCGTCCACGCGCAGCCCGCCGCCATTGGAGGTACCCGAGCCGCCCGAACGGGCGACGTTGGCGACGATCGTGCTGCTGCGCAAGTCGGCGTTGCCGGTTCCGGTCAGGTAGATGCCACCGCCGTGGTAACCCGACGTGTTACTGAACACCGTGCTGTTGGTGAGACGCAGGCGAGCGGTGGACTTGATGCCGCCGCCGCCGCTGAACGAGCTCGGCGCCTGGTTGTTGGCTATCGTCGAGCCGACGATGTCGATCGTCGTGTCGCCACCGCCGAAGGACGGCCCCAGGGTCAGGGCGCCGCCGGTGCTGTTGGCGTAGTTGGCGCTGAACTCGCAGTCGTGGATCATGCCGCGCGCCGACAGCGCCATCGCGCCTCCGTTGAGCTGCGAGCGGCTGTTGCCGATCTTGACGCGCTGCAGGGCGACGAAGTCGTTTGACAGGTTGCCGCCACCGGAATCGTAGGCGCGGATCGCCCCGCCGTCACCGAAGAACGATGGGCCGCCGCCGTTGATGATGGCCAAGTCCGCGATGATCGCGGTGACCCTGCCCGTGGCCGAACCGCCGCTCGGATCGACGGCGAAGGCGCGGTCGAGATTGCCGGCGTTGACGATGGTCTGGCCCGGTCCCGCACCGTAGATGCCCATACCGGCGCGGATATCGAAATCGCCGCCGTTGTTGGCGTCCTCGCCACTGCTGCCGAGCGAGATCGCGTAGGTGCCGGCCGGCACGATCACCGCGCCCGGGGTCGTGTTGGCCGACTTGATCGCCGCGCGCAGCGTGCAGTCGCCCGGCGCGCATGCCGCCAGGGCCGGATTCGGGTCGTCGCTGCGCGTGACCAGGTATTGCGGCGCGCTGGCGACCGCCAGCTGCAGGCTGCCGCCGAAGGTCGAGCTGCCATGCGAGACGATTTCGATCGAGTAGCTCGTGTCTGCGCGCAGGCGCAGGCCCGACAGGCGCGCCTGGAAGACGCCGGAAATGCCGTCGTCGTTGCAGCCGCCGAGGACCGGCTGGAAGCTGCCTGGCGAACCGCGGTAGACATTGATGACCGTGTCGTAGGAACTGCCGGCGGTCGAGATGCTGAGGAATTCGTCGCTGCTGCCGGTGGTGTAACGGTACCAGACCGACCCCCGGCCCTGGCTGCCGGCGGCACCGATGAAGCAGATCGATTCCGGATCGGTCGGTTCGGTGGTCGCTGCCGAGGTCGTCTGTGCATCGCTGAACGGCAGCGTGGCAATGACCGTTGCATTGGACCAGTCGTCGTTGACCTGGGCCTGGACCTGGCCGGCGCAGAGCGCGGCGAGGAGGAGCAACAGCAAACGGCGGTACGCGAATTCGCGCAGATTACGGGTGGGCATGGGCATGTTCCTGCAGCGGTTGGGGCCGAACCGGCCACGCGCTGGCGTGGTGCGCCGCTGGGGCCGATCGTGACGCCCGAGCATCACGCCAATGCCGGCGCATCGCATCAGCGAACCTTCACGAAACGATGACGGAACGATAGACTGCGGTCGGCATGAATCGGGCGTTGGCCACTTCATACCCTGCTGCTTGCTCCCGTTGCACGGACCCGCGTGCGATGACGCCGGGCTGATCGAGAAACTGCGTGCACTACCGATTCGGCCCCTTCGAGCTGCGCGTTCCCGAGCGTGAACTCCTGCGCGATGGTCGACCACTCGCGATCGAACCAAAGGTGCTCGACCTGCTCGCCTATATGGTCGAGCATCGCGACCGCGCGCTCGGACGCGATGAACTGATCTCCGCCGTCTGGGGCCGCTCGGACGTCGCCGACGGCACCCTGGCCCAGGCGGTCCTGCGCCTGCGCAAGACCCTGGCCACTGCGGATGGGCTGAGGAATCCGGTTCGCACCGTGCCTCGCCACGGCTATCGCTGGGTTGCCCCGACCGAATCGGTGGCGGTCGAAGGCGGCAGCGAAGCCGAGGCGGAGCGGAGCCATGCAGATCCCGGGGTCCCGACGCTTGCCGGATCGCCAGCGATTCCGTCGTCGCCGCAGGTTCCGCGACGTCGGGCGTTCGCGGGGATGCTCGCGCTGCTCGTTGCCTTGGCGGCGATCGTCCTGATCGGGTTGTTCCGATTGCGCGATGCGTCGATCCCGCCGCCGCAAGCGGGTCCGGCCGAAGCGGATGTGCGATTGGCCATCCTGCCGCTGGTATCGGCACAGGCCGCCGATGAACTCGAGGATGCCGGCATGATCGAGCTTCTGCGCCGCCATCTCGTGGCGCGGGCCGGTGCGCCGGAGGTGCTTTCGACAGCGACCGTCGTTTCCTTCCTGAAGGCCAACCGTGGCAAGCCGCCAGGTCAATGGGCGGACGCGCTGCAAGCGCTGCGCGTCAGTCATGTTCTCGAAGTCGATCTCGCGCACGATGCAAGCGGCTACCGCCTCGAGGGCAATCTCGTCGCGGCGAATGCGCGTTCGGCCATCGGGCAGGTCCGCGCCGCCAATCTCGAGGAGGCGCTGGAAAGGTTCACCAATGACGTGCTCGGGAAACTCGACGCCGCGGCCCCCGTCGCCGTCGACAGCGCCATCCATGGCGGTGACCGGCTGGCCGATGCCTTGCGGCTGGCCTCGCGCGGGCGCACCCGGGACGCCTACGAGGTGCTGCGTGTCGCGCATGCCGATGCGCCAACGCAGATCGACCTCCTCGTAGAACTGGCCCATCTCGAGTGCGCGCTGGAGATGACCGCTGCCTGCGACCGACACCTCGACGAGGCATTGTCGAGTCCGGGCCTCGGCGCCTGGTCGAGAGCGAGTGTCCATCTCGATCGCGCATCGCGGCGCCTGGCCGAGCTCCGTCTCGACCAGGCCCGGGAAGAGATCGAGGCGGCCGCACAGGCTGCCCAGGCAACCTCCGACAACCTGCTTGAGGCGCGCATCGTTCTTGCCCGCCAGCACCTGGCGGCGGTCGCCGACGAAGGCGACACTGCACTGGATCTGGCGCGACGGGCGTTGACCCTGTTTCGGGTGGCGGCCGATCGCGGCGGCCAGGCGGCGGCGCAGATCGCGCTCGGCGATCTCGCGGCACAGGATGGGCATCATGACGAGGCCTTGGCCGACTATCGCGAGGCGTACGCTCTTTTCGACAGCGAGGGCGACCAGGCCGGAGTTGCCAGAGCCGGTGCGCGCATGGCGCGAGCGCTCGGCCACCTCGGTCGTTTCGGCGAGGCCGGGAAGGTGGCGCATGCTGCGCAGGCGGCCGCCTCGAGACAGCAGGATCCGCTCGTGCTGCGCGATGCCCTGGACAGCCTGGCCTGGTCGCTGCTGCAGTCCGGTCGGCTCGGTGAAGCGCGTGAGGCCGCGCATGCCGGGCTGGCCCTGCTCGATCCGGCCAACAATCCGCGCCAGGCCCTGCGCCTGCAAAGCCTGCTCGGATTCATCGATGCCGCCGGTGGCCGCTACCGCAATGCGATGCAGGCCTGGGAGCGTGCGCTGCAGGCGATGCCGGACTCCGCGCCGGGGGTCGGCGCAGACAGTCTGCGCCTGGCGATCGTCTATGCAGCCCTGAATGCCGGTGAGCTCGAGCGTGCCGGGACCGAGGCGGCGCGCCTGCGCGCGGACGCCGGACGCTCGGCGGATGCCGACGTGGCCAGCTTTGCCGAACATGCCGAGGCATTGCTCGCCGCCCGACGTGGAGAGCACGCTGCCGCAGCGCGCCTCTATGCGCGAGTGTGGAAACGTGCGCGTGACACGGGCACGCTCAACCAGCAGCTGCTCGCCGATTACAGCGACGTCCTCTTCGAACTCGGCGAGCTCGATGCCGTGGAGAGTCTGCTCGGCGAATCTGACCTGCCCGAAACCGAAGGACACCTCGTGCAACTGGTCCGTGCACGTTATCTGTTGCGTCGCGATCGCCTCGACGAGGCGCAAGCCGCTTTCGACTCGGCATTGCGACTTGCTGCGGAGCGCTATTCGCCGCTGCTCGATACCTCGCGCGCGGAGCTCGCGCGGGCCCGTTCGCAAGGAAACGGGACTCCTGGGCAAGCCGGCAAGGACAAGTCGCGCAGGTAAGGCGACGGCGCCGCAGATCGACGGCGACCTCTGGTTGCCCTGACTCGCTCGGCACAAGTGCGTTACGCTGCCCTCCGGCCCTGGCGATCCGGAGACGATTCATGGTGCGAAGCCTTCGCTTTCTGCTCGTCGGTATGTCCGCGCTGCTGGCAGCCTGTGCTTCGTTTCCGCAGTCGCAGCCTGGGCTTCGATTTGCCAATGGCCTGTCCGCCGCGCAGATCTTCGACGCCTGCATGGCGGCCCACGGCGGCGACATCCGCGCGTACCCGGGCGACATCAATTTGTCCACCGATGGCCATTGGTACCGGCTGATCCAGCGCATCCAGCCGATCGTCAGCGATGCCGGTTTCCGGGTGACTTCCGAGGAGCGCTACCGGCCGCGCGACGGCCTCTACTCAGTCCATCACGAGGGTCCGCTCGGCAGCAAGCAGGTGGTGCGCACGGCGGACGCCATCGCGGTCTTCTATAACGGTACGCGCGAAACCGACCCGGCCAGGATCCGCGCCACGGCGATGACCAACGACGCATTCCGCATGTTCCATTTCGGCCCGAGTTTCATCAAGGCGCGGGCGACCGAAATCCTGCGCATCGCCGACGCACGTGAAGGCGGGCGCGACTACCGGCGCCTGCTGGCCACCGTTCGGCCCGGATTCGGCGAGGCCGCGCAGGATCAGGTCGTGCTCTGGATCGATGCGCAGAGCTCGCGCCTGTTTCGCGTGCACATGACCCTGAACGGGTTCGAGACGACCCAGGGCGCACAAGTCGACACGACTTTCCTCGAGTATCGAAAGGTCGGCCCCTTCCTGTTGCCGGTACGATTTCACGAACGCGTGCGCGGTCCGCTGCGCATCGATGCGCACGACTGGCACACCACCGGCATCGACCTCGACCGCAGCTGGAGTGCCGCGGATGTTGGCGGTCCAGCATTCGAAGGCGCGGCCCTTCCGCCTGCCGCAGCCATGCGCGAGGACGTCCCTGACCACTCGCCGCAGTGACCGCCCGGATACCGCCAGGCTCTGAGGCGCGCCTGCCGACCCTTGCCTCTGGCGCCCGGACCAGCCGGTCCGGATGGACACCCGCAGCATGCCGCGGCGATACTCGAACGCGCCGTTTGGGATCTGGAGTTCGCTGACCGGGTCGCCGTTCAAGGCGAGCCCGTCATCCCGAGCCAGCCGAGGAGCCCCCCGATGCTGTCCGATGTGCGCAATGCGATCGACGAATTCCTCGCCCGCGAGACCGCGGCCGGATTCATGCTGTTCGCAGCTGCCCTGCTGGCCCTGGTCGCGGTCAATTCGCCGCTCGCGCCGCACTACGACGGGCTTCTGCAGACGGCGCTCGAGGTGCGCGTCGGCGCCTTCGAGATCGCCAAGCCGCTGCAGCTCTGGATCAACGACGGCCTGATGGCGCTGTTCTTCTTCCTGGTCGGGCTCGAGGTCAAGCGCGAGATCGTCCGCGGCGAATTGTCGAGCATGGAAAAGGCCGGACTGCCGATCGTCGCGGCGATCGGCGGCATGGCCGTGCCGGCGCTGGTGTTCGTCGCGGTCAATCGCGACGCTGCCGCCAACCTGGCCGGCTGGGCGATCCCGGCGGCCACCGACATCGCCTTTGCCCTCGGTGTTCTCGCCCTCCTCGGCAGGCGCATTCCAGCGGCGCTGAAGATACTGTTGCTCGCGGTCGCCATCATCGACGACATCGGCGCCATCGCCATCATCGCCGTGTTCTATACCGCCGAGGTCTCCGCCTTCGCGCTGGGCATGGCCGCAATCGCGATCGGCGTGCTGGTTGCGCTGAACCGTTTCGGCGTGACCCGCATTGCTGCCTATGCGCTGGTCGGCCTGTTCCTGTGGGTCTGCGTACTCAAGTCCGGCGTGCATGCGACGCTGGCCGGCGTGGTCACCGCGCTGGCCGTGCCGCTCGGTGGTGGCGACGGAAAGTCACCGCTCGAGCGACTCGAACACGGCCTGCACCCCTGGATCGCGTTCGCTGTGCTGCCCCTGTTCGCGTTCGCCAATGCCGGCGTGTCGTTCGATGGCCTGCGTGCGGACGATCTGCTTGCTCCGCTGCCGCTCGGCATCGCCCTCGGCCTGCTCGTCGGCAAGCAGGTGGGGGTATTCGGATTCATGCTGCTGGCAATCCGGTTCGGGTGGGCGCGCAGGCCGGCGGGTGTGTCGTGGCGCCAGCTCTGGGGACTGGCGTGCCTGACCGGCATCGGCTTCACCATGAGCCTGTTCATCGGTTCGCTGGCCTTCGATTCGGCCGCGCATGGGGACCAGGTCAAGATCGGCGTGCTGACAGGCTCGCTGGCGGCGGGTTTGCTCGGCTTCCTGATCCTGCGCGCGGGCCGGACTGGTTCAGGTCCGAACGACGCTTTGGACCCGCGCTAGTCGCATGTACCTGCTCTGGCTGCTGTCGGGTCTTGCCGCGCTCGGCGTCGGTGGCGAAATGCTGGTTCGCGGCGCGGTCGGCGCGGCGCGCAGGCTTGGCGTTTCGCCGCTGCTGGTCGGGCTGACCATCGTCGGCTTCGGCACCTCCACCCCGGAACTGGTGACCAGCCTGGTGGCCGCGCTCGAAGAGGCGCCCGGTATCGCGGTCGGCAACGTGGTCGGTTCGAACATCGCCAACCTCCTGCTCATCCTCGGCAGCGCCGCACTGGTCGCGCCGTTGCCGCTGGCCCGGGTCGCCCTGCGCCGCGAGGGCATCGCCCTGGCTGGCTCGACCGCGGTTTGCGTGCTCGTGATCCTGCACGGCAAGCTCGACCTTCTGCCCGGCATGATGCTCGTTGCGGTTCTCTTCGCCTATGTGGCCTGGGCCTACACGAGCGAGCGCAAGCTGCACGGCGTGCGCACCACCGTGCACGAACAGGTCGCCGAAGATGCGGCACCGCAAGCGCGATCGTTCGGTGTCTACCTGGGGATGTGCGCGGGCGGCATCGCGATGACCGTGCTCGGCGCGCACTGGCTGGTGGACAGTGCAATCGAGCTGTCGCGCCGGCTCGGTATTCCCGAGACCGTCATCGGTTTGAGCGTCGTCGCCGTCGGCACGTCGCTGCCGGAACTGGTCGCCAGCCTGGTCGCTGCGGCTCGCGGCCATGCCGAGGTCGCGCTCGGCAACATCATCGGTTCGAACGTCTACAACGTGCTCGGCATTCTCGGTGCGACAGCGATCATCCACCCGATCCGGGTGCCCGCGGAAATCGCCCGGGTCGACATCTGGATCCTGCTCGCAGCGACCATGCTGTTGCTGTTTTTCCTGCGCACCGGGACGCGGATCGGGCGCGTCGAAGGCGCGATCCTGCTCGGTGGATACGCGCTCTACGCGGCCTGGCTGGGCCTCGGTTCGCAACCCGGCTGAAGCTGCAACCCGGCTCTCCAACGGGGACGGCTTCAGCGCTCAGGCCGAGGCGACCTCGATGCGGTTGCGACCGGCCCGCTTCGCCGCATACAGGGCCTCGTCGGCCTTCTGCAAGGCGCTCTCGACCTTCCCTCTGCCCACCCGCCAGCGCGAGACGCCGACGCTGATGGTGACCTTCACGCCCTGGAAGTCGCCCTGTTCGATCGCCGAACGCAGGCGCTCGGCAAGCGCCTCGCCGGCGCCTTCATCGGCGTCGACCAGCATGACCGCGAATTCCTCGCCGCCATAGCGGAACAGCGGGGCGTCCGCGACCAGGGAGCGGCCCAGCTCGGCCGCCACCTGGGTGATGATGCGGTCGCCCACCAGATGTCCGTTCTGGTCGTTGATCGCCTTGAAATGATCGATGTCGATGAGCAGGAATTCGCAGCTCTGGAAACCGTTACGCGTCGAGGCCAGCCGATCGAGCGCCTCGTTGAAGGTGCGGCGGTTCAGACAATTGCTCAGCGCGTCGTGATCGGAGTGGTAGCGCAGCATCTTCGCCGCCTGCTCCTGGAGCAGGGCATAGGTGTACATGAAGCAGACCGTGAGCCCATAGCCGCTGGAAAAGCGCACCACTTCGATCGGTGGCAACAGCAGGGCGGTTATCCACGATACGTAGATCCCGTAGGCCACCATGGCGACCAGTGAGGGACCGGGGCGAAGCAGGAACACGAGGAGGGGCGGGAAGATATACGCCCAGTGCTGCATGTTGCGATCGATTTCCAGGCCATAGATCGGGACGATCAGCAGGATCGCCGCGATGCTGGCGAAGAAGATCGTGCCGCCGAGGCGGCGCGACGTCAGCAGCAGCACGATCACGCTGGCACTGGCGACTGCCAGCACGGCCCAGGCGAGGCGGGCGGTGTCGGTCAGCCCGAGCTTCGTGTTGATCGTGCCTAACGTGATCATCACGACCACGATGAGGGAGGCGAGCACGAGCGCGACGCGCCAGCGGATCGTGTCGCGCAGCGTGATGAACGAATCCTGGCGCAGGGTCGTATTCAGTGCCACTGGGTCCCCCGAGTGCGCAGGATGGGCCTCCGCTCGGCCTGCGCAACGGCAGAGTATGCCAAGTTCCCGGGGGCCGTGGTTGGCAGGCACCACTGGATGAGTGGGCGGCAGGCCTCCCTCGCCAGCACTATTCATCAAGTTCACAAGCGCTCGCGTACCCCGGGAATCCGCGCGGCCCTCCGCTGATTCGGAGGCCTTCTATCCTTTCAATCGCGACAGTCCGCGCGGATCCAGGGTCCTGCGCGTTCGCTGGGTGGATGCACCAATGGCCCGGACTAGGGAGGCTCTGAACAAGTGGCGCAATCGTCATGACGTTCAGAAGGCTCGCCAAAGGTGCTGCGTGGCGAGGTGAAGGCTGGTTGCCTTGACGAGCCGCGCGGTGCCTTTGGCGGGCCTTCTGGACGCTACCCTTCATCCATCGGATCAAGCGCTTGGGCGACGCCTGCCCGCACGCAGCCCTTTGTTGCGCCGCCTTGAAATACGGCCAGTCTGTCTGCGTCGGCGCGCCGCGATCTGCACGCAGGCAGGCGTCGTGACGGTTGTGCCACTTGTTCAGAGCTCCCTAGAGCGAACCGAGGAAATCCAGGATCAGGGCGTTCACCGCAGCGGCCTTCTCGCGCTGGATCCAGTGGCCACCGCCTTCGATGATGTGGCAGCCGCGCAGGCCGGGCAGGGTCTCGGCGAAGCGGTCCATGCCCGAGCGCGAGCTCGAAAATTTCAGCACATCGTCTTTCTCGCCGGCAATGAACAGCGAGGGTTGCCGGATGGCGGCGCCGCGCCAGGCCGCCAGCAGTTCGCTGCTCTTGCGGATGGCGCGGTACCAGCTGAGCGGACCGCGAAAGCCGGTGCGTTCGAACTCGGCGACGACGTAGGCGAAATCGTAGGCGTCGACCCACTCCGGCATCGTTTCAGGATCAGGGGTGTCGTGCAGGAAGCCTTGGCCGGCGGTCAGCCGTCCGGCAACGCCGCCGGCGCCCTCGCCGGACAGCCCGTAGTTGACGCGGCGCATGGTCGATTCGACGTCGGCCTCGAGTTCGGCTTCGGCTACTCCCGGCTGCTGGAAGTACTGGATGTAGAAGTTCTGCACGCCGCGTCGTTCGAGTTCGCTGATCAGGTCGAGTTCGTGCGGTGGCGAGTAGGGCACGCTCAATCCGGCGACGGCGCGAAAGACTTCGGGCCGCAACAGGGCCGCGTGCCACGCGGCCAGCGCGCCGAAATCGTGGCCGACAATGACCGCCTGCGATTCACCGAGGGCATGCACGAGCTCGACCATGTCGCCGGTGCTGTGCAGCATCGTGTAATGATCGGAATCGGCGGGCGCATCGGTGCCGCCGTAGCCGCGCATGTCGGGCGCCACGGCACGATAGCCGGCAACTGCCAGTGCCGAGAGCTGGCGCCGCCAGGAAACCCAGGATTCCGGAAAACCGTGGCACAGCAAGACCAGCGGTCCCTCGCCCTGGATCGCGACGCGCATGCGGATGCCATTGACGGCAAAGGTTTCGAGATGGGGTTCGCTCATGCCTGCTCCGTTGGCGGCATTGATAGGGATGGCCGCTAACGGCGGAGCCTAGCAAGCCGGATCTCAAGGCAGCTCGGCCCGATCGAAGTTTCATTGGCCGAAACGGCAGACAGACTGAGGGGCGGCCCGCTGCGTCCGGCTCGAACTTGTGACGAACGTGCGGCTTTCCCAAGCGTGTCCAGCAACAGCGGCATCTGGTCTTCGTCGAACGCACTCAGCGTGGGGCGGCCAGGGCCGCATGGATCTGCGCAACCACGGCTGCGCCCTCGCCGACCGCGGCCGCCACGCGCTTGGTCGAACCGGCGCGTACGTCGCCGATGGCGAAAACCAGTGGCACGCTCGTCTCCAGCGGTAAAGGCGTCCGTCCTGGCGCAGCAGGCGAAGCCGATGCGCCGGTCATGACGTAACCGCGGTCGTCGAGTACGACCGGACAGCCGGCAAGCCAGTTCGTGTGCGCATCGGCGCCGATGAACAGGAACAGGTGGCGCAACGGCGTACGCCGGATTTCGCCGCTGTCGCGCTGGCGGAAGCTGGCCGCGGCCAGGGCGACACCGGCTTCGCCCTCGAGGGCCACGACTTCGGTACGCCGGTGCAACTCGACATTGGGCAGGGCGGCGATGCGCTCGATCAGGTAGCTCGACATCGAGCTTTCGAGGCCGTCGCCGCGGATGATCAGATTCAGCTTCTTCACCTTTGCAGCGAGGAAGACCACGGCCTGGCCGGCCGAATTGCCGCCGCCAACCAAAGCAACTTCCTCGCCTTCACAAAGGCGCGCTTCGATGGCCGAAGCCCAGTAGGACACCCCGCAGCCCTCGAAATCCGCCAGGTTCGCGATGTTCGGGCGGCGGTAGCGGACACCCGAAGCCACTACCACGCTGCGGGCGCCGACGCTCTGGCCGTCGCCCAGCTGCAACCTCAGCTTCGAGTCGCCATCCCCTTCAGCCGCGCTGCAATCGAGCCGGTCGACCTGCACTGGCACGGCGATCTCGGCGCCAAATTTTTGCGCCTGGGTGAATGCGCGCGCGGTCAGTGCCTGGCCCGAGATGCCGGTCGGAAAGCCGAAATAATTCTCGATGCGCGCCGAGGCACCGGCCTGGCCACCGAATGCCCTCGCGTCGAGGACGAGCACCGACAGGCCTTCCGAGGCCGCGTAGACGGCGGTGGCGAGACCGGCGGGGCCCGCGCCGACGACGGCAACGTCATAGCGCGCGGCCGGATCGAGTCGGGGTGTGATGCCGAGGCACCTGCCGACATCGGCTTCGCTCGGCCGGCGCAGCACGCTGCCATTCGGGCAGACCACGATCGGCATTTCCTCCTCGACGATGGCGAGTCGCTCGATCACGAGCCTGGCGTCGGCGTCGGCGCCTGGACAAAGCACGGTATAGGGATAGCCATTGCGCGAGAGAAAGCCCTCGAGGCGCACGACCTGCGGGTCGCTGCGGCGGCCGACGATGATCAGTCCGGCGCCTCCCTCGGTGATCAGCGCGGTGCGCCGCAGGATGAAGGCACGCATGACCATCTCGCCGATGTCGGCCGAACCGATGATCAATGCCCGCAGATGCGCCGCATCGAAGGCTACGGCCTCGCAGCCATCGGGGCCGGCGCGTCCCTCGGCCAGGGTCGGTTGGCCGGCCAATTGGGCGACTTCGCCGGTCAGCGCCCCTTCGGGGTGGTTCGTGATCAACTCCTCGTGGCCGAGACCGGTGCGGCGGAATACATCGATGCTGCCGGCCGTGACGAGAAAGGCCGGCGCGGCTTCGCGGCCCAGGGCAAACACGACCTCGCCCGGTTCGTAGCGCCGTGGCGGCGCGCTGGCGAAGCGCAGCGCGGTCTGCCGCTGCGGCGGCGTGAAGGTCGGAAACATCTGATGACCGCGTTCGAGCACCATGTTCATGGTCGAGGTTCGCCCCTGGGTGATTGCGCGACGGCTTTGCCAACGATGGCTGCGCAGTATTCCGCAAGATCGGGTGCGGTCATAGCACGTGCCTGCTGACGATCCTGTTACGGCGAATCAGCGCTGCACGACGAATTTCGCGACCTGGACTCGACGCGGATCGGCCCATGTCGCCAACGCCCTGGGCTTTCCGTTCACGCTCTCGAGAAAGTCCAGCGTCAGTTCCTGCGTGGCCGACTTGACCGCCTCGGCGACCTCTGCCGAATCGAAGTGGCGGCGGTCGGTGAAGACGTTGTGGCTGCCCTCGCGGTAGATCGCGAGAACCTTGAAGCGACTCGCGGTCGCGTCGAAGACCTTCTGTCGATCGGTCAGGTCCGAGCCGAAACCGGGGATGCGGATGATGTCCTCCTCCGTGGTGATGTGCAGGGTAGGGATCGTCACCGAGGCGAGGATCGGGCCCAGGTCCGCGTCGCCATAAAAGGGCGGCGCCGAGATCAGGATCGCAGCCGAAATGCGCGGGTCACGGAAGTTCAGCGTGCGCCCGTGGCGGGTGACCGTGGCGCCGGCCTCGAGCAGGGTCGTGTTGGCGCCGAAGGAATGGCCTGCGGCGGCGATCTGCTGGCGCGCAATCGACACGCCAAGCCGACTGTCGAGCAGGCGGTCGAGGGCGAAGCGGGCATCCTCGACCCGAGCGATCGCCTCGGACTCGCTTGCCGCACTGCGCAGGCGATCGATCAGGCCGAACACGCTGCCCCGCCACAGCGAGCGGTCGCTGCCGACGTGCTGCAAATGCAAGCTGGCAACGCCGTGTTCGGCCCAGTAGCGGCCGAGGTAGGTGTAGCCATCTCGCGAACTGCCGATGCCGGGCGAGAACACCACCAGCGGGACCTTGCCGGCCTGCGCCGCGGCCGGCCAGAACAGACGTGCCGGAACGCGCCGCTGGCGGCCCGCATCGAACCACTCGAGGTCGGTGACCTTGAAGCGCCCGACTTCGTGTGCAGGCGTCGGCCGTTCATGCCGCGCCACGGGCGATTGCGTGCTTCGTGCGTGGATCCAGGCGGGGCTGACGACAGCCGGCAGCGCGGCTGCCAACGCCAGGGCCATCAGCGCAGTGCGCAGACGCGTGCGGCGAATCGGCAAGCGGGTCGATGAAAAGCGCGAGGATGGCATCGGTCGAGTTGCCGGAACGGAGCGGGCGACGCAAAGCGCATCGCCGCTGCAATGAGCGCGGTATCAGTGGCGCTTCTTCGGACGCCCGGTCTTGATCGGCTGCAGGGCGTTGAGAGTGGCCAGCAGGGTCGCATCGTCGAGGCGTTCGAGGACCTGCAGGCCGGCGCGCAGCAATTCGCTTTTCTTGGCCGGTCGCTTGAGGTCGATCGCGCGAACCTTGAGGCGCGCGATGCGCTCGAACTCGTCGCGTGGCATCGTGAAGCTGTCGCGCACGAGCTTGATGCGGTGCTTGCCGTGCTCATTGGAGGCCGCGGGTGCCAGCTTCTTCTCGGGCTTGGTCTTGCGCTCCGGTCTTGCCGTGGCCTTTGCACGCGCGTCGGATTTCGTGACCTTCGCGGAAGCGGAAGGCCTGGCGGATCTGCGCACAGCAGACTTGCGCGCGACTGGCTTGCTCATGGGCGGGGCTCGAAGAAGGGGATAAACAGTTTATACGGTTTATTCCGTTTTGCAATGATGACGGGGTCCGTTGTCTTCGAACCGAAACGCCTCGTTGACGTGCCTGACCCATTGCCCCGCAAGCATGACACGCACGTGGCCACAACAAGCGCGGCATGCGCGAGAACTGCCAGGCCATTCGCGCCGAAACGCGGCGCGCGCGTTCTACGTGTACGGCACAAGGAATCCATCCGGGCAGGCCCTTCCCGGTGCTTCTCCCGGGCCGGCGGCACGCGGGAGCACCGGCGCAAGGCCTGAGGCCTGATCCGGCTGCGGAGTCAGGCGATGCCATTCCCGTTTCTGCGGCCGCTCATTTCTCGGATATCCAGCGCATCGCTTCCTCGTAGCGGGCATTGGGGAAAACCTTGACCGGGCAGGGCAGGGCGATCGCGAACATGCGCGCCGCCCCGGCCATCCACTCGTGGTCCGTGACCAGGGCCAGTTTTTTCCACGCCGTGAAATGTGCGAAACCGAGCTTGAGGTCGTCCCACATCGCGCTGGGCGAGTAGCGCTTGAACTCCGGTCCCAGGTGATAGAGAAAGCGCACGCTTCCATGCGTGTTGATCGCGTTCTCCATGGCCGGGACCAGCACCGTTTCGTAGTCCTTGCCGGAAACCTCGCCCGATGCCACTGCAGCGACGACGCCCTCGGGCAAATCGGAAATCAGTTTGATCATGCCAGGCCTCCTGTGTGATCCGCCGATGCCGGAAGCGACCCGTGCGATGCCAATCAATGAATTCGCCTATCGCCCGGTTCATCACGCAGCTTATCCCCCCGACATGAAGGCCACGAAAACGACCGCCGCAAGGCCTGTTCGACAGGTGGAGGCCCAGGGCGCATCGGACCCACGCGAGGAAATCGCAATCGGCACTCGCGCACAGGCACGAAGGGAACGACGAGGCCGGAAGATCTCGCCTGCGTGGAGGGACCTCCCTTGCCAGGCGTCCGTCCGCGCGGAAAAGTCAGAGGTTCTGGTAGTTCGGACCGCTGCCGCCCTCGGGGGTGACCCAGGTGATGATCTGGTAGGGGTCCTTGATGTCGCAGGTCTTGCAGTGCACGCAGTTGGCGGCGTTGATCTGCAGGCGCTTGCCGGCTTCGTCCTCGACGATCTCGTAGACCCCGGCCGGGCAGAAACGCGTGCAGGGATTGTCGTACTCCTCGCTGCACTTCGTGATGCAGACATTGGTGTCGGCGACCTTGAGATGGACCGGCTGGTCCTCGTCGTGCTCGGTCGCTGCGAAGTAGACGCTGGCCAGGCGGTCGCGCGGCGGCAGCGTGCGTTCGGTCCAGTCGCGCTTCGGCGATTCGTATTCGGAGACCTTCTTCAACGCGGAATGATCGGCGTGGTTCTTCAGCGTCCATGGCGAGAGGCCGGCCGTGGCGGTTTCCCAGCCGGCGTTGGCGAGGCCGAACCAGAGGCCCTTGTTGAAGCCGGGCCGGATGTTGCGCACCTTGCGCAATTCCTTCATCACCACCGAGGCACGCAGCTTTGCATCCCAGCCTGCAGTCTTGCCGGTCTCGGCAATGTGTTCGGCGGCGAGCATGCCCGAGCGCATGGCCTGGTGTGTACCCTTGATCTTCGGCACGTTGACCAGGCCGGCCGAGTCGCCGATCAGCATCGCTCCGGGCATCTCGACCTTGGGCAATGACTGGTAGCCACCCTCGATGATCGCGCGGGCGCCGGCCGAAAGGATCTCGCCGCCTTCGAGCAAGGGTTTGAACAGGGGGTGGTTCTTGAGCTGCTGGAAGGCCTCGAACGGCTTGAATTCGGGGTCGGCGTAGTCGAGGCCGGCGACGAAGCCGATCGCGACGCGGTCCTTGTCGAGATGGTAGAGGAAGCTGCCGCCGTAGATCGCGGGATCGAGTGGCCAGCCCAGCGTGTGCACGATCTTGCCCGCTTCGCCGCGGCCTTCGGGCAACTGCCAGAGTTCCTTGAGGCCGATGCCGTAGGTCTGCGGATTGCTTTCCGCATCGAGCCGGTAGCGCGCGATCAGCTGCTTGCTGATGCTGCCGCGGCAGCCTTCACCGAGCACGGTGATCGGGGCGACGATGTCGATGCCTTCGGTGTAGCCGGGCTTGTGCGAGCCGTCGCGGGCCACGCCCATGTCACCGATGCGCACGCCCTTGACCGCGCCGGCGTCGTCGAAAATCGCTTCGCTGGCGGCGAAGCCCGGAAACACGTCGACACCGAGGGCCTCGGCCTGCGGCGCGAGCCAGGCGCACAGGGCGCCGAGTGAGACGATGAAATTGCCGTGGTTGTGCAGTTGCGGCGGCACGATCGGGAACTTCGTCGCGCGTGCGTGATCGCGCAGCCACCAGAACTCGTCCTTGCCGGCCGGTACGCAGATCGGTGGCGGACTGGCCCCCCATTCCGGCAGCAGTTCATTGAGCGGTTGCGGCTCGATGACCGCGCCGGACAGAATCTGCGCGCCGATCGCCGAGGCTTTCTCGATCACGCAGACGTTCAGGTCGGGCTTCAGTTGCTTGAGGCGGATCGCGAACGCGAGCCCGGCCGGACCCGCGCCGACCGTGATGACGTCGTACTGCATCGTTTCGCGTTCGCTCATGCTGGAGTCCTGTCTGATCCGGTCCAGCGGCCATTGTCCGGGTTCGCGACGCGGGCAGCAATTCGCAGTTGCGGCATAATCGGAGTAACGAACAGGATTCCCGCATGACCGACAGCGAACAAGCGGAACTCTCCAACGAGCGCCTGCGTGGCGCCAGCGCCTTTCAACTGCTGCACTGGATGGCCGCCGGCCGCATCGATTCGCGGCGCCTGGTGTCGATCTACCGAAACGCCATCGCCGCGGAAAATGCGTCGCTCAACGCCTTCGTCGCGATCAACGAAGGCGTGGCCGACCTGGCCGCCGCCAGCGACGCGCGGCGCGCGGCGAAGAACGTGATCGGCCGCCTCGACGGCCTCGCCGTGGCGATCAAGGACAACATCGATGTGGCCGGCATGCCGACCGCGCTCGGCCTGCCAGGGCGCAAGGCGCGCATGGCCAGCGAGGACGCCAGTGTCGTCGCGCGCCTGCGCGCGGCCGGCGCCCTGGTCCTCGGCAAGACCAGCGTCGACGAGGCGGCGCTTGGCACCACCGGGACCACCTCGGCGGCGGGGCCGACCTGCAATCCGCATCGACCCGAATTCAACGCCGGTGGCTCCTCGGCCGGCTCCGCAGTGGCAGTAGCGGCCGGATTGTGCAGCTTCGCGATCGGCACCGACACGCTCGGCTCGGTGCGCATTCCAGCCAGCCATTGCGGCATCTATGGCCTGCGCCCGACCCTCGGAGAAATCTCGAGCGCGGGCGTGGTTCCCGCCGCGCGCCGCCTCGACAGCGTCGGCATCCTGGCCCGCTCGGTGCAGGACCTGGCCATCGTGCTGCAGGTGCTCGACGCCTACGATGCCGACGATGCGCGCTCGCGTCGGCGCCGCGTGGCCCTGTCGCCTCCGGACTGGGAGCCCGGGCGCCTGCGCAGCGGCTTCCTGCCGAACCTGGCCGCACTCGGCGTCAGCCGCGAGGTCTGCAGCGTATTTTCAAGGGCCACCGACGCCCTCGGCCTCGAACTGGGCGAACGCATGGATGCGGATTTCTCGGGCTACGATTTCGCCCGCATGCGCCGCGCCGCGTTGCTGATCATGGAAAGCGAACTGGCCTGCGAGCTCGAAGCCGATCTCGAAGACGGCGTGCATCCGGTCTCTCCGCGCCTGCGTGACATGCTCGAATTCGCCCGGCGCAAGTCGGCAGTGGACTACGCGGCGGCCGACCGCCTGCTCGACAAGGCCGTGCGCAAGGCGCGCCAGTTGTTCGAGCAGATCGACGTGCTGGTCATGCCGACGGTATCCCAGGGGCCCTACCGGATCGGCGAGACCGAACGGGCCAACGATGCCGATCTGTGCAGCTTTGCCAGCGTCGCCGGTTGTCCAGCGGTCAGCCTGCCGATGGGCCGTCTCGAAAACGGCATGCCGGTCGGACTGCAGCTGGTCGGTGCGCCGGGCTCCGACCTGCGCCTGCTCGAGCTGGCCGAAGTCTGCGCGTCGCGGCTCGACGCCGCTCCGGACTATCCGGTCACGCCCATACGCTGATCGGGCTCAGACGCCGTCCACCGCAGCCGGCTTGGTGGTGCCGGGCGCGCGTGCGTGGTCCTGGCCAGCCTGCACGGTCCAGTCGACGATCTGCGGCAGCAACTGGTCGAGGGCCTGCTCGAAGGCGGCAACTGCGCTCGCGACATCGCTGCCGGCGGCAGGCGATTCCTGGTTGAAGGCCCGGCTGGCGACAATCCGGTTGCTGCGCCGGTCGAACAGCTTGGCGGAGAGTCGGATCGCCGCACGCATGTCTGTGCCGGCCAGTTCGGCCTGGAAATCGCGCAGTTCGATGGCCAGCGAGTAGTCGCCGTTGAGGCCCGACTCGGTCGCACTGACTCCGCCGATGCGGCCGTCCTGGTCGAAGGCCTGGACCAACAGGCTGCGCAGCAGGTCGGGCGCCGGATCGCGCCAGCGTGCCTGCGGATAGACCTCGATGACACCGGGCGTCGGCATCACGGCGATGTGCGTCGTCGCCAGCGCGGCGCTGGTCCGTGGCGTATCGATGAGCAGTTGCCAATCGACGACAGACGGCGACGCCTGCTGCGGCACGCTCAGCTGCGGGGCGTAGACGGAAAACGTACCGTGCTTGCCGCTGAGCGCGGCGCAGGCACCGAGCAGCAGGCACGCGCCTGCCACCAGCCAATGCATCGGGCGATTCATTTCGGCGTGAACTCCTTCGGTTGGTCGCGGCCCAGCAGCAGGGTGTTGGAACTGCCGAGCTGGTCGCTGAGCTGGCGGAACGAGCGCAGGGTCTCGCGCAGCTCGGACAGGGTCGGTCCGACCTGGCGCAGGCCCTGGTCGCTGAAATTGGCGATCGCCGCCTGGTTCTGGTCGAGCATCTGTTCGGCCGAACCGGCCACGCGCTCGATCGCGCTGATCGCCTTGTCGGTCGACTGCATGACCTTGCGCACGTCGTCGTCGATCAGTTCGCTGGTTGTATTGGCCATGCGGTTGAGCGTGCCCAGGGTCGACTTCAGTTCGCTGCTGGCATCGGCCAACTGGGCCAGCGCCTTGGCCAGATCGCCGCGTTGCTCGGCAACCGTGCTGGCGACGTCGTCGATATGCTGCAGCGTGGCCGATACGTGGTCGACGTTCTCCTTCGATAGCAGCTGGCCGACCCGCAGCAGCGACTGGTTGACGCTGGTGACGATGTCCTCGCCCGAGGAAAGCAGCTTGGACAGGGCCGATTCGCTGGCATGGATGACCGGGACCGGATGCTCCTCGGTGGGCAACAGCAGCTTGCTCGAGGGCGAGCCGCCGGACAGCTGGATGAAGGCGGTGCCGGTCACTCCAAGCAGGCCGAGCTTGGCTTCGGTGTCGACCTTGACCGGGGTATCGCCCTCGAGGCGGATGCGCGCGATGACCTTGCGCGGATCGTCCGGGGCCAGCTTGAGCTGGGTGACCTCGCCGACCTTGATGCCGTTGTACTGCACGAGTCCGCCCTTGGACAGTCCGGTCACGGCTTCGGTGAAGACCACGTCGAAATCACGGAATTCGCGGTCCGCGCTGGACTTCGACAGCCACAGCACGAAGCCCAGGCCGAGCAGGAAGGCGAGGATCGCAAACGTGCCGATGAGGATGTGGTGGGCGCGGGTTTCCATGTCAGTGGCCTTGCGGTTGCGATGCGGATGAAGTGGCCGCGGCGCGCTGCGCGGCGCGTCCGCGTGGTCCCTGGAAGTAGTCCTGGACCCAGGGGTCGTCGAAGGTCTCGACGACGTCGAGCGAATCGGCGACCAGGATGCGCTTCCTGGCGAGTACCGCGACCCG
This sequence comes from Dokdonella immobilis, assembly GCF_900115085.1. Classification (GTDB taxonomy): domain Bacteria; phylum Pseudomonadota; class Gammaproteobacteria; order Xanthomonadales; family Rhodanobacteraceae; genus Dokdonella; species Dokdonella immobilis. Next base: position 50,174 of record NZ_FOVF01000020.1, read on the forward strand.
GTCGCAGATCGTGTACAGCGTATCGAGATCGTGGGTGATCAGGAAAACAGTCAGGCCGAGGCTGTTGCGCAGGGTCAGGATCAGCTGGTCGAACGCGGCGGCGCCGATCGGGTCGAGGCCCGCGGTCGGCTCGTCGAGGAACAGGATGTCCGGATCGAGGGCCAGCGAACGCGCCAGCGCGGCACGCTTGACCATGCCGCCCGACAGCTGCGAGGGAAACTTGTCGGCGGCGTCGAGCGGCAGGCCGGCCAGGGCGATCTTGAGCAGGGCCAGTCGATGCACGATGTCGGGATCGATGTCGTGGTGTTCGGTCAGGGCCACGGCCACGTTCTCGGCCACGGTCAGCGAGGAGAACAGGGCGCCGTTCTGGAACAGCACGCCGCAGCGCCGCTCGATCATGCCCCGTTTCGCATCGGACATCGTCGCGACCTCCTCGCCGAACAGGCGGATGCTGCCGGCGGCCGGATGGCCGAGCCCGATGATCGAGCGCAACAGGACCGACTTGCCCGAACCCGAGCCACCGACCACGCCGATGATCTCGCCGCGGCGGACATCGAGGTCGAGGTTCTCGTGCACGACCTGTTCGCCGAACTGGTTGCGCAGGCCGCGGATGCGGATGACCGGTTCGTCCCCAGTCACAGGTTGATCTCCATGAAGAAGATCGCGGCCAGGGCATCGATCAGGATCACCACGAAGATCGACTGGACGACGCTCGAGGTCGTGTGCGAGCCGACCGATTCGGCACTGCCGGCGACCTTGAAGCCTTCCAGGCAACCGATCGCCGCGATCAGGAAGGCGAAGATCGGCGCCTTGCTCATGCCGACCCAGAAATGCCGCACCGTGGTCGTCTCGTGCAGGCGCGTGATGAACATCAGCGGTGAGACGTCCAGGGTCATCACGCACACCGCGGCACCACCGACGATGCCGGCGAGCATGCCGACCAGGGTCAGGATCGGCAGCGAGACGATCAGGGCGAGGACGCGTGGCATGACCAGCACGTCGACCGGTTCGAGACCCAGGGTGCGGATCGCATCGATTTCCTCGCGTGCCTTCATCGAACCGATCTGCGCGGTGAACGCGCTGCCGGAGCGCCCGGCGACCATGATCGCGGTCAGCAGCACGCCGAATTCGCGCAGGAACGAATAGCCGACCAGCTCGACCGTGAAGATGCTGGCGCCGAAGTCCTTGAGCACGGTGGCGCCGAGAAAGGCGACCACGGCACCGACCAGGAAGCAGAGCAGGGCGACGATCGGCAAGGCATTGAGGCCGGTCTGCTCGATATGGGCGACGGTCGAGGTGATGCGCCAGCGCCGCGGTATCGGGAATGTCCGCGCGAAAGCGGACAGGATCAGGCCGATGAAGCCGACCAGGGCGACGCTGTCGCGCCAGACGGCTTCGGCGGCGGCGCCGACATTGGCGATCGCCGAGAGGAAGCCGGAATCCTTGCGCCGTCGTTTCGCCGGTGGCGCGTTCTCGGCCCTGGCGACGGCCGCGAACAGCTTGCGCAGGGCTTCGCTGGCCACGTCGATGCGGCTGACATCATCGCCGACCAGTTCGAGCAGGAGGCTGGCGCCGGCCGTATCGACGCGGCCAAGACCGTGGCCGTCGACGCGTGCCTGTGCGCGCACCTGGCGCTGCAGCGAGGTACGCAGGCGATCGAGAAGGGTGATGTGCTCGAGCGTCCAGTCACCCTTGGCGACGATCCTGGTGCCGTCGTCGGCAATGCTCGCGCTTCCTGTTTCGCTCATGGGCGAAAGACTATCAGCAATGAACGCAAGGTCTGCACCTGGCGGCGTTCATCGTTCAGCCGGCGCGCGGCCTGGCCACCCCGCGTCCGCGGGCGCCAGCGCCGGCGCGCTCCGGCTGCGGCCCGGCCGAGCGTTGATTATTCGCTGTGCGCGCCCATGTGCCGGGCTCGGGGCGCTTCCAGCCTCCATAATGAGGGCGCCTCGTCGCCACGGTTTGCCTGAATGACCAGCGTTCCCTTCACCACCCGCGTCGAATTCATCGTCGAACTGGCGCGGCGCCTGCACGAGTACGGCACCGCGGCACCGCGTCTCGAAGCGGCGGTCAGCCTGGTCGGCCAGCGCCTGTCGCTGTGCTGCGACGTGCTGTCGACACCGACCTCGATCATCATGTCGTTCTCGCAGCAGGGCAGCAGCGAGAGCGGCGTCGCCGAGATGACCCAGGTGCTGCGCCTGCCGCCCGGCGAGGTCAATCTCAAGAGCCTGTGCCTGGTCGACGAGATCGCCGACAAGGTCATCAGCGGTGAACTCGATCTCGGCGAGGGGCGCCGGCAATTGCGCGAGGTCGGCGCGCTGCAGCCATCGCCGGTCTCGAAGATACTCACCCTCGTCGCCTATGCGGTGGCACCGGCCTGCGTCGCCGCGATCCTGCTGACCGGCTGGGCCGGGGTCGCCACCGCCTCGGTGATCGGCTTCGTCACCGGCGTGACCGCCCTCAGTGCACGCAAACGCCCGAACATCGCCGCGGCATTCGAGGCGATCTCGGCTCTGCTGGCGACCATCATCGCGACCGTGGTGGCGGTTTATTTCGTGCCGATCCAGGTGCGCTCGGTGGTCGTCGCCAGCCTGATCATCCTGCTCCCCGGCATGAGCCTGACCGCTGCCGTACGCGAGCTGTCGAGCCAGGATCTCGTTTCCGGCACGGCGCGCATGGCCGGCGCGATGGCGGTTTTGCTCAAGCTCGCCTTTGGCACGGTCGCGGCGACCCAGGTCTGCGCCCTGTTCGGGCTGGTGCCGCCGCCGGTGCCGCAGCTCGCCATCCCGCCCTGGACCGAATGGGTCGCCGTGCCGCTCGCCGCGATCACCTTCGCGATCACCTTCCGCAGTCCCTGGCGCTACTTCCCGCTCGTGATCGGTTCGGTAATCGCCGGTTACATCTGCACGCGGGTCGGCGGCGTGCATGTCTCGGCGCCCTTTGGCGTGTTCGCCGGCGGCCTGATCCTCGGCGCCGCGAGCAATGTGTTCGCGCGCGTGTTCAACCGGCCCGGCGCACTGATCCGCGAACCCGGCATCATCCTGCTGGTGCCCGGCAGCGTCGGCTTCCGCACCCTGAGTTTCGTCTTCGAACGCGACGTCATGCTCGGCATCGACACCGGCATCACCCTGCTTACCCTGCTCGTCGCCCTCGTCGCCGGCCTGCTGTTCGGCGACCTGCTGGTGCCGCCGCGGAGGAAGCTCTAGGAGCCGGGATTCGGGATTGGGGATTCGGGATTCGTGCAACAGCCAGCCCGCGACAAACTCGGATGGTTCGTCAATCTCGTTACGACGAGATGGGCAGGTGAAGTTGTAGAGCGCCGCGCTTCTACGAATCCCGAATCTCGAATCCCGAATCCCCGCTCAAGTTGCGCGCAGCGCTACTTGAGCAATGAGCGCAACATCCAGGCGGTCTTCTCGTGCGCCTCGACGCGCTGGGTGGCGAGATCGGCGGTCGGCTGGTCGTCGGCCTTGTCGGCTACCTTGATCGTCTCGCGTGCGGTGCGTGCCGCGGTTTCGTGGCCTTCGACCAGTTGCGCGACCATATCCTTCCACTCCGGTACGCCGGGTTCTTCCTTGATCGAGGTCAGCTTGCCGAACTGCGAATAGGAGCCGGGGGCCATCACATCGAGGGCCCTGATGCGCTCCGCGATGACGTCGTTGGCCAGCCACAGCTCGTTGTACTGGGTCTCGAACATGACGTGCAGGCTGTTGAACATCGGCCCGGTCACGTTCCAGTGGAAGCTGTGCGTCTTCAGGTAGAGCGAATAGTTGTCGGCGAGCAGTCTGGACAGGTGATCGGCGATCTTCTTGCGATCCTTGGCGGAAATGCCGATATCGATGGTCATGGGCGTTCTCTCCTGGAGGATGGATGGCCCATTCTGCGCCTGCTCGCGCGGCCTGGGAAATGGTTTGGGGAGATTTGCCCGATAGCCAGCGGCTATCATGGCAGTCTCCGACTGCTCTTGCTGCTCCGGCCGAGACTTGCCGGTCGGCCCCATATCCGATTCCGATGTCCGAACTCTCCAAACTGAAGCCCGCGCTGGATGCGGTCGCGACGCGTGATCGCGGTCGCCTGATCGGGCGCTTTCGTCGCCTCGAAAAGATCGGGGCGGACGCTCCGGCTGACCAGGTATCCCGGTTGCGCGCCGAGATCGAGAATTCGGTGGCCCGCGTCGCCGCACGCGCGCAAAGGCTGCCGGCGATCCGGATCGACGAGTCCCTGCCGATCGCCGCCCGTAGCGAGGAGATCGTCAAGCTGATCCGGGAACACCAGGTCATCGTGCTGGCCGGCGAGACCGGTTCAGGCAAGACCACCCAGCTTCCGAAGCTTTGCCTCGCCGCCGGACGCGGCGTACAGGGCATGGTCGGCTGCACCCAGCCGCGCCGCATCGCCGCGCGCACGGTCGCCCGCCGCGTCGCCAGCGAACTCGATACGACGGTCGGCGACCTGGTCGGCTTCCAGGTGCGCTTCACCGAACAGGTCGGCGATGCCGCCCTGATCAAGTTCATGACCGACGGCATCCTGCTCGCCGAAACCCAGGGCGACGCCTGGCTCAGCGCCTACGACACGATTATCCTCGACGAGGCCCACGAGCGCAGTCTCAACATCGATTTCCTCCTCGGCTATCTCAAGCGCCTGCTGGCCAGGCGCCGCGACCTGAAGCTGATCGTGACCTCGGCGACCATCGACACGTCCCGCTTCGCCGCGCATTTCGATGATGCGCCGGTGGTCGAGGTCGAAGGTCGTACCTGGCCGGTGGAAGTGCGCTGGCGCCCGCCGCCCGAACGCGGCGAGTCGAACACGGTCGAACAGATCGTGGCCGCCGTCGACGAGATCAGCGCCGAGGATCCGCGCGGCGACATACTCGTGTTCCTGCCCGGCGAGCGCGAGATCCGCGATGCGCACCTGGCCCTGGAGCGACGCAAGTACCGCGAGACCGAAGTGCTGGCCCTGTACGCCCGGCTCTCGGCAAACGAGCAGGACCGCGTGTTCAGGCCCGGGCCCAAACGCCGCATCGTGCTGGCCACCAACGTCGCCGAAACCTCGTTGACGGTGCCGCGCATCCGCTTCGTGGTCGATACCGGCACGGCCCGCGTCAAGCGCTACAGCCAGCGCGGCCAGCTCGAACGCCTGCACATCGAGCCGATTTCGCAGGCCGCCGCCGACCAGCGCAAGGGCCGCTGCGGGCGCGTCGCTGCCGGCATCTGCTATCGGCTGTACGCCGAGGACGACTTTGCCGAACGCCCGCGCTTTACCGACCCGGAAATCCTGCGCACCTCGCTGGCCGGGGTGATCCTGCGCATGCTGAGCCTGAAACTCGGCGAAGTCGCTGATTTTCCGTTCGTCGAGGCGCCGCATGAACGCGCGATCGGCGATGGCTACCGGCGCCTGATCGAGATCGGCGCGATCGACGAGCAGCACCGCATCAGCGCGATCGGCCGCACCATCGCCAGCCTGCCGGTCGATGTCGCGCTGGCGCGCATGCTGGTCGAGGCAGAACGTCTCGGCGTGTCCCGCGAGATGATGATCCTGGTCTCGTTCCTGAGCATCCAGGACCCGCGCGAACGCCCCGCCGATGCCCGCCAGCAGGCTGACGCCGCACATGCCGTCTTCACCGATGCGAAATCCGATTTCCTCGGCGTGCTCAATCTCTGGGCCGCCTACTCTGCCGCCCACGAAGACATGACCCAGTCGAAACTGCGCGACTGGTGCCGGGCGAACTTCCTCTCGTTCCTGCGCATGCGTGAATGGCGTGAACTGCATCGGCAGTTGCTTGTTTTGAAGCCGGGATTGGGGATTCGGGATTCGGGATTGGAAGAGCCGGGATTTGGGATGACCAGCCGTTCGGCTGTTGGAAGCCGGGATTCGGGATTCGGCAAAGCCAAGATCAAAGGCAGAGGCAAGGGCGGGCGCCAAGGCCAAGGTCAAGAGCAAAGCGGGGTCAATCGCGCGCGCGTCAACATGAGCGCGCCGTCCCGCTCTTTTTCGAATTCCGAATCCCGAATCTCGAATCCCGTAGCTTCAACCAATCCCGAATCCCGAATCCCGAATCCCGACAACGGTGAAGCCATTCACCGTTGTCTGCTCTCAGGCTGGCCGACCCAGGTCGGGCGCAAGGACGAGCGCAATGTCTATCGCGGTACGCGCGAACGGCGCTTCGCGATCTTTCCGGGTTCGGCATTGGCGAAAGCGCCACCGCAGTGGGTGCTGGCCGGACAGATCCTCGACATCGGCAAGGTCTATGCGATGCAGTGCGCACGCATCGAGCCACGCTGGATCGAGGAGCAGGCGGCGCATCTGGTCCGGCGCAGCTGGCACGACGCGCACTGGTCGCGCAAGCGCGGTGCCGTCGTTGCCTACGAGCAGGTCAGCCTGTTCGGCCTGGTCCTGGTCGAGAAGCGTGCGGTCCAGTTCGGCAGGCAGGACCCGGCCGAAGCGCACGCGATCTTCGTGCGCGAGGCGCTGGCAACTGGCGAGATCGACGCGCGCGCCGACTTCATCCGGGCCAACCAGCGCACCCTCGCGCAGGCGCAGGAGCTCGAAGCGAAGCAGCGTCGCGCCGGCTTGCTCAAGTCGAGCGAGGAACTCGCGACCTTTTTCACCGACCGCCTGCCGGCCGATATCCACAGCAGTGCGGCGCTCGATGCCTGGTACCGGCGCGCCAGCCCGTCCGAGCAGGCGGCCCTGCGCTGGTCGTTGGCCGACGTGCTTTCGACCACGCCGGGCATCAGCGCGCAGGACTTCCCGACCCATCTACCGATCGGCGGACACAGCTTGCGCCTCGAATACCGGTTCGTCCCGGACGATCCGGCCGACGGGGTCACCGCCCAGGTGCCACTGGCCCTGGTCAATGCGATTCCGGCCAGCGCCTGCGAATGGCTGGTGCCAGGCCTGCTGAGCGAGAAGGTCGCCGAGATGATCCGCGGCCTGCCGAAGTCGCTGCGGCGCAATTTCGTGCCGGCGCCTGACTTTGCCCGCGCCTTCGTCGAGTCGATCGCAGCGCCGGCCGACGCACGCGAAGGCCCGCTGGCCGGAGCACTCGCGGCCTATCTGAAGAAGGTCACCGGCGTCGACATCGGCGCCGGGGACTTCGCCGGGATCGCGCTGCCTGCCCACCTGCGCATGCGCTTCGACGTGCGCGACGGCAGCGGGCGGCAACTGGCCGCGGGTCGCGACCTAGAAGCGATCCAGGCGCAATGGGCCGCGGCGGCGCGCGAGGCCTTCTCGCAGCGTGCCGATGCGGAACTGACCCGCGAGGACCTGTCCGGATTCGACATCGACGACATCCCCGAATCGATCCGTTCCCCGGAAGGCCTGGTGGCCTGGCCGGCCCTGGTCGATCTCGGCGACAGCGTGGCCTTGCGCGTGTTCGAGAATGCCGATGACGCCCGCGATGAACACCGTCGCGGCGTCGAGCGCCTGCTGCGCCGCGCGCTCGCCGACAAGGTCAAGCAAGCGCGGCGGCAATTGCCGCTGGCCAATACGACAGCGCTGAAATGGGCGGCCCTTGGCAGCGCCGAGACCCTGCGTGCGGATCTGGTCGAAGCGGCCCTGGCCGAGCGCCTGCAGGCACTGGCGCCTGCTGCACGCACGCGGGCCGAGTTCGACAAGCTCACGGCACAACTTGGCAGGGAACTGTTTGCCGCCGCGGTCGAGCGACTCGCACTCGCCGAAGCGATCATCGAGGCGCACGCGGAACTGGTTCCGTGGCTGGAGCCGCCCCTGCTCGGTTTCGCCGCGGCAAATTATGAGGACCTGCTCGAACAGCGTGACGAGCTGCTGGCGCCGGGTTTCCTTCGCGACACCGATCCGGCCCAGCTCGCGCACTATCCGCGCTACCTGCGCGGCATGCGCCTCCGCGCCGAGCGCTTGCGCCACGACCCGGCCCGCGACCAGGCCCGCATGCTCGGTGTGCAACGCTACTGGCGCGAATACCTCAAGCGTCGGTCCGGCAGTGAGGGCAACCGCGAAGCCCTCGAGACGTTGCGCTGGCTGATCGAGGAGCTCCGGGTCTCGGTGTTCGCGCAGGAGCTGCGCACGGCCGAGCCGGTATCGCCGAAGCGACTGGCCAGGGCGCTGGCCGCGCTCGAATAGCGAGGCTCCGAACGCGTTACGGTTGCGCCACGCGTTCGGAGCCTTGCGGGCGACGGCCGCGCCATGCGCGGCCGAAGGGCTTACTTGACGCGCTTGACCCTGATGTCGCAACCACAGCCGTCGACATACATGAGCCAGCTGCCGAAACTCATCGGCTTGATCTTCACCTTCGGCGCGGTCATGTGGAAGCCTGAGCGAACCGATTCGGCCTGTTCCCAGACCTGCCCGTTTTCGAGCGTGACCCGGGTCTTGCCGGTCCAGCCGTTGAATTCGCCGGCGATGCTCGATTCGACCACCTCGCGATCGCTGTCGTTGGAATAGAAACTCGTCGTGCCGTCCCTGTGCCGGATCGGCGCGCCAATGTCGCTGACGCCCTTGGCCTGGATCCAGCCGTTCAGGTACTTCAGCTGCTCGGGGCTCAGCCTGTCGAGGCCGGCCGCCGTGAACTCGTCTTGCGACATGCGCTCTTCGAGGGTTGGCGCCTGGGTTTGCGCCTGCACCGTGCAGAGCGGCGAAAGGAGGAGGAAAGCGGCGATGAGCAGGACTCTGGAGGGCATGACGATGGGCTCTGTGCGTTGGTCAAAACGTGACCAGTTGGTCGAAAACTCGTTGTCTAACGGGAGGTTAACAGGTGCGTTGCAGCGATGTAGCAGGTAGAATGCGGACCGAGCCAGTTTAGCATCGGGTGCTGTGATTACGGTTGCCCGGTTTTTGTACGTGTTTCCGGATTGGCCCAAACCAAGCGGATTCGCGGTTATCCTGTTCCACAATTGTATGCGGACCCGATGAACTTGAAGATGAAGTGCCTACTTGGCAGCCTGCGTGCTGCACTCTCCGCCGCCCTCATTGCCGGCGCAGTCACGGCCACGGCCGGAGCGCCCGGCGGCAACGTTGCTGCACTGGTCGGAGGTGACCTCCAGTCCGGCGACCAGGCCACGGTCGGACTGGATGCGTCGATTGCCGGGGCGTTCGCCTATACGAAGCAGTTTTCCGGTCCCGCTACCGCGACGGCCTATTTCGACCAGCACGTGTTCTGCGCCGAAACGCCGCGCAACGCCAATGGACTCTCCCTGCTGCCGCGCTACCAGCTGCCGGCTTCGGTCGGCAACGACGTCTGGCAGTTCCCCGATGTCTACGTGCAAAGCCTGGTCTATTCCGGTTCCGGCAGCGGTGCCGCAGGGGCGCCGGCATTGCGCATCGGCGAGGCCGCCAGCGCCGGCTTCAAGCGGTTCCGTTGCCTGAGCGCGCTGCCCGGTTCCAGCCTGGAGCCGTGGCACGTCAGCCACGGCCTGTTCGACGAAGGCTTCGGCGATTATGTCGGCGCCGCCAATTCGGCGCTCGGAACGTCACCGCCGCGCGATCCACCAAGTGGGCCACATCAGAACATCAAGGTCGTGGCCCAGTCCTTCGGCGGTTTTGCCGGCAAATCGGTCAGCGTGGTCCGCCTCGAAATGCAGTTCGACGGTAGCGTACCCGCGAACACCGAATGGACCCTGGTCGACGCCTACAATTCCAGTGCGCTGTCGTCCACGAGCGACGCCGAATGGTGCCTGTTGCGCGCCGATTGGGTCGACGGCACGCCACCGCCGGCCAACCTGTGCAACGACGTCGCGATCCTGATGCCGGGCTTTTTCCCGGAAAGCGGCCCGTTCGTACGTCGTTCGATACCGTTCACCACCCTCGCTCCCGGCCCCTACTACGTGCTCGTTTCGCGTTCGGTCCGTGGCACGGCGGCGGGCGGCACGCCGATCCAGGGCTTCGCCGCGCTGCGTACCGCTGGCGGCATGCCCGGCGTCGCCGACGAGCTGCAGGACTGGTTCGCCGACGACAGCGTCTGGTACAACTACTGAGCCAGGCGTCAGAAGCGCAGCGGCCGGCGTGACCGGCCACTGCGGGATCAGCACCCTGCACCCGTCGAATCCGGCGGCCGCCACGATTGCCCGCCGGCCGTCGGTCACCGTGGATACCCATGGGACGACTTGTGTCCAATCCGACCGCCGACACGCTGGTCCGGATCGAAGGCAAGCTTGCCGACTCGATCGAGGCGCGCACGCGCTGGGACGCGGGAGAGCCGGTGCGCCAGGCGATCCTGGCCGAACTCGACAGGCTGGCGACCGGTTCGATCGCGCAAATTGCCTTGCTGCTGTACGAGGCGACCGAAGCTGGATGCCAGTTCACGCCTGCCGAATGGCAGGCCTTTGGCGGGGAGGTGGTTGACCTGATCGAGGGCCAGCGCGCCGCTGGCAAGGTCTGGTCGCTGTACTCGGTCCGCTCCGGCGCCGGCGCCGCCGAGGGTTTGCGCCGACTGTTGCTGGCCATCATCCGCGACCTGCGCGTCGTGTTCATCCTGCTGGCGCGCCAGCTCGTGATGATGCGCAATGCGGTCGACCTCGACGACAAGGACCGCCGTGCGCTGGCCCAGCTGACGGCGGATATCCATGCCCCGCTGGCCAACCGGCTGGGTATCTGGCAGCTCAAGTGGGAGCTTGAAGACCTGGCGTTCCGCTACCTGCAGCCGGAAACCTACCGCCAGATCGCCACCCTGCTCGACGAGCGCCGCAACGACCGCGAGGCCTGGATCGCCGCCGCGGCCGGCACGCTGCGCGCGGCCCTCAAGGACTCCGGCATCGAGGCCGATATCGCCGGGCGTCCCAAGCACATCAGCTCGATCTGGCGGAAGATGCAGAAGAAGGGCCTCGGTTTTTCCGAGCTCTACGACATCCGCGCCTTGCGCGTGCTGGTCCGCGATGTGCCGGCGTGCTATGCAGCGCTCGGTGTCGTGCATTCGCTGTGGCCGTTCATTCCCGGCGAATTCGACGACTACATCGCCAGCCCCAAGGGTAACAATTACCAGTCTCTGCATACCGCCGTGGTCGGTCCCGAGGGCCGCACCCTGGAGGTGCAGATCCGCTCCCACGACATGCACGCCTATGCCGAGCTCGGATTCGCCGCGCACTGGCGCTACAAGGAAGGCAGCGGTGCCGACGCCAGCTTCGAGCGAAAGATCGCCTGGATGCGCCAGCTGCTCGAAGGACGCGACGAGCAGGACGACGACTCGGCCCTGCTCGCCGCGTTCCGCACCGATGTCATCGAGGACCGGGTCTACCTGTTGACTCCGAAAGGGCAGGTGATCGACCTGCCGAAAGGGGCCACCGTGCTCGATTTCGCCTATGTCATCCACACCGACGTCGGCCACCGCTGTCGCGGCGCCAAGGTCAACGGCCGCATCGTGCCGCTGACCCATCAGCCGGCCAGCGGTGATCGCATCGAGATCCTCACGGGCAAGGTCGCCGAACCTCGCCGCGACTGGCTCAGCACGCACCACGGCTTCCTGCACACGGGCCGGGCCCGCAACAAGGTGCGCAACTGGTTCAAGCACGCCGACCGCGAGCTCAACATCGCCGCCGGCCGCGGCGTGCTCGATCGCGAGTTCAAGCGTCTTGCCCTGCACAACGTCGAACTCGAGAGCCTGCCGGCACGCTTCCAGCTGCGCAGTGTCGAGGATCTCTACGAAGCGCTGGCCCTCGGCGACGTCACCCCGACCCAGATCGCGCGCACCCTGCATGAGGGCGAGCGCGATGCCGAACCCGCTTCGGCGCGGGTCCCGGCCCCTGCAAAGCCCGCCGCGCCCGGCAAGGACGCGCTGGTCATCGAAGGGGTCGGCAACCTGCTCTCGGTGCTCGCCCGCTGCTGCCAGCCGGTGCCGGGCGATGCAGTGGCCGGCTTCATCACGCGTGGTCGTGGGGTCAGCGTTCATCGCGCCGATTGCAGGCAATTGCAGCGCCTGCGCACGCTCGATCCGGACCGCATCATCGAAGTCACCTGGGGCGGCTCGCACCAGCGCGCCTACGAGGTCGACGTGCGCGTTCGCGGCTACGACCGCAAGGGCCTGCACAAGGATGTCAGCAACGTGATCGCCGCTGCCAACGTGCACATCCTGGCGGTCGATGCACGGGTCGATCCGGCGCGGAACGAAGTGACCATGAACTATGCCCTGCGCGTCGCCGATTTTGGCCAGCTCTCGAGCCTGCTCGCGCAACTGCACGCGGTACCGAACGTGATCGAGGCGGAGCGCAAGGTCTGAGGCCGCGGAATGGCAGCGGCGGGCGGATCGGGCTGATATGCTACGTCCCACGCTGCAGCGCGGCATAGTGCATGGATACAGACCGCTCGTGATCGAAATTCCTGGATATCGATTGCTGCGCCAGCTCGGGCGTGGCGGCATGGCTACCGTGTATCTGGCGGTCCAGGAATCCGTGGACCGTGAAGTCGCGCTCAAGATCATGTCACCGGCGCTGCTGGTCGATCCGAATTTCGGCGAACGCTTCCTGCGCGAGGCCAAGATCGCCGCCCGCCTGCATCATCGCCACGTGGTCGGCATTCATGATGTCAGTCGTGTCGGCGACTACCACTACATCGCCATGGAATACCTGGCCGGTGGCCCGGTCCTGAGCAAGGACGGCCCGCCGCGCCCGGTCTCGTTCGCCCTGCGCGTGACCCGCGAAATCGCCGGTGCGGTGAACTATGCGCAGCAGAAGGGTTTCATCCATCGCGACATCAAGCCCGACAACATCCTGCTGCGCGACGATGGCTCCTCGGCCCTGACCGATTTCGGCATCGCCCGCGCCAACGACTCGGCGACGCGCATGACCCGCACCGGATCGGTGGTCGGCACGCCGCACTACATGAGTCCGGAGCAGGCCCGCGGCAAGCAGCTCGACGGTCGCGCCGATCTGTACAGTCTCGGTGTCGTGCTCTACGAGATGCTGGTCGGGCGCGTGCCCTACCACGCCGAGGATTCATTGGCGGTCGGCATCATGCACATCACCCAGCCGGTGCCGCGCCTGCCCGATTCGCTGGCCGTCCTGCAGCCGCTGGTCGACGGCTTCATGGCCAAGGATCCGAGCGACCGCTTCCAGACCGGCAACGATGCGGCGCTCGCCATCGCGCGTTACGAGCAGGCGATCGCCAGCGGCGAGCTCGAAGGCCTCGAGGTCTCGCCGTCCGACTTCGGCCGCGAAGCGCGCGTGCTGGAAACGCGGATTTCGCCGACGCCGCTGACCCAGCATTCGCCGCGACCGGCTTCCGCCGATGCGGATCCGCGCGGTCGATCCGACCCGAGCATGGGCCGCCTCGAGGAGATCATGGCGGCCACCGACGACCACATCATGCGCGCCAGTCGCATTTCGCGCGGCAAGGCCAAGGCGAAGCCGCGGCGCAACCGAGTGCGGGTCGGCCTGCTGATCGCGCTGCTTGCGTTTGCTGGTGGCGGCTTCCTGGTCTGGAAACACCAGGATCGGCTGCGCGCTTTTCTGCCGAATACCGAGCTCAACGACATCCTGGCGCGCGCGCAGCAGGCGCTCGATGCGGACCGGCTCGAAGGCGGCAGCGGCGACAGTGCGCGCGAACTGTTCCAGGCCGCGCGCACGCTCGATCCGGACAACGACATCGCCCGCCGTGGCTTGCGCAACGTCGGCGAGAAGCTGCTGGCCCGGGCGCGCGATGCGCTGGCCCGCGGCGAACTTGCTCCGGCCCGTCAGGCTGCTGCCGCGGCGCGCGAACTGCTCGGTGGCGGCGCTGCGGTGGACGAAATCGACAAGGCGATCGCCGCCCAGGATGCGCGTGGCACGCAGACCGAATCGCTGCTGGCCGCGGCCCAGGCCGAGTTCGACGCCGGGCGCCTGCTCGGCGACGGCGGCGCGATCGCGCTCTATCAGCGGATGCTCGCGAGCGACCCGGACAATGCCCTGGCCAAGGCCGGTATCAGCCGCAGCGTCGACGCACTGGCCGTGCTCGCGCGGACTGCGTTCGAGGCCGGTGACATGGCCGTGGCCGCAGCGCGCATCGACGACATCGCACGCGTCATGCCGGACTATCCGGCCCTGCCGGACCTGCGTGCCCAGCTCGGCAAGTTGCGCGAATCGGCGGCCGCCAGCCTGGCCAAGGATATCGATCGGGCCGAGGCGCAGTTGCGTTCTGGCCGGATCAGCGGCGAGGCCGATTCGGCACAGTCCCTGTTCGAATCGGCGCTCAAGCGCGATCCCGACAACGCGCGCGCTCGCGCCGGACTGCGCCGTGTCGCGCAGTCGTTCGTGGTCCAGGCCCGCGCCGCGCTCGAGGACAGCAATCCGGGCAGCGCAGAGCGGCTGCTGAACCAGGCCGCGGCGTTGGCGCCCGAACTCGGCGACCTGCGCGCGGCGCGCGTCGACCTGCGCGAATTGCGCGAGCGCCTGGCGATCGCCGCCGAACGGCCGCCGCCGTCGCCAGCCGATCTCGAGCGCCTGCGCAGCCTGATCGCCGAGGCCGCCCAGGCCAGTGAGGCCGGGCGCCTGATCAACCCACCCGGCAACAGCGCCTACGACAAGTACCGGGCCGCGCTGGCCATCGATGGCGACAACCAGGACGCCCTGAACGGACTCAACCAGCTGCCGGTGCGGGCGCGCCAGCAATTCGATCTGTTCCTCGCCGACGGTGCCCTGAATCGTGCCCAGGGCATGCTCGAAGTGGTACGCCAGACCGCACCGGCCGATCCCTCGATCGCTTCGATGTCGGAACGTCTCGCCAATGCCTGGCTCGATCTGGCCGACAAGCGGATCGGCGAGAAGCAGTCCGCCGATGCATCGCGCGCGCTGCAGTCCGCGCGTAGCCTGGCGCCGGAGAATCCCCGCCTGGCCCGGCTCGAACAGGCGCTGCGCGAACTCTCGCCGCCGGGCGGCTGAACATGCGAGCGGCCGGCGCCGGAGCTGTCGAACGCTGTTGTCGGCCTGCAGTGCCATGTGCATCCTGCTGATCGCCATCGAGGCGATGCCCGAATGGCCGCTGCTGCTGCTCGGCAATCGCGATGAATTCCATGCCCGCCCGAGCTGCGCCGCGCAGCCCTGGCGCGGCGCGCCCGATTGCCTCGGCGGCATCGACCAGGTCGGTGGCGGCAGCTGGCTGGCCCAGCGCAACGACGGCCGCTTCGCCGCGGTCACCAACCGGCGCACCGGGCTGCCGGCGCAGGCGCCGCACTCGCGCGGCGAACTGGTCCGCAGCTTCGTCATCGGCAACGAAAGCGCTGCCGGGTTCGGCCAGCGCGTGCTCGCCCACATCGATGACTATGGCCCATTCAACCTCGTCTTCGGCGACCGATCGGCGGTCTGGGTCATCGAAGGACACGATGAAGAACTGCGGCGTCTCGAGGCCGGCGTCCACGTGGTCAGCAACGGCCCGCTCGGCAGCCGCTGGCCCAAGGTCGAACGCCTCGCGGCGCAGTTCCGGCGCGCGGTGCGCAGCGGCCAGCGCGACGACGCGAACCTGCTCGGCCTGCTCGCGGACGAATCCCGGCCGGCCGACGACGCCTTGCCCGATACCGGCGTCGGCAGCCATCTCGAGCGCGTGCTCGCACCGATCTTCATCCGCGGCGAACACTATGGAACGCGGGCCAGCACTTTGGTCCTGCACCACGACGACGGCAGCCTGTTCCTCCGCGAACGCAGTTTCGCCGCACAAGGCCTCCCGACGGATGAAGTCGCCTGGGAGTGCCTCGAGGTCGAAGGCGAATGGCGGCACGGCTGAAGCGCCGGCTCAGAGCCGGAAGATGCGGCGCACGGCGGCCTCGGCCGCCTCGAACGAGAAGTGGCTGCGCACGTTGCCGAGACCATTGACCGAGAGCCGTGCCCACAGGGTCTTGTCGCGATATAGGGCGACGACCGCTTCGGCGAACTGCGCGGCTTCGGCAGCCACGCTGACGTCGAGGCCGGCACGCACGTGCATGCCCTCGACCGCGATCGGCGTCGCCACCACCGGCAGGCCGTAGCTCATGGCCATGTTGACCTTGCCCTTGACCCCGGCGCCATAGCGTAGCGGGGCGACCGAGATGCGTGCCGAATCCATGAACGGTCCGATGTCCTCGACATAGCCGTGCACGAGGACATGTTCGCTGGCCAGGGCCTGGATGGCCTCGGTGACCTTGCTGCCGATCACGTGCAGGCGCAAATCGGGAATCGATTCGAGGATGTGCGGCAGGATCTCGCCGACGAACCAGATCACCGCGTCGCTGTTCGGTGGATGCTGGAAACCGCCGACGAAGACGAGGTCGCGGCGCTCGTCGAACGGCCGGCGGCAGCCATGGATCTCGTGCACGTTCGAGAGCACGTCGACGGCGACACCGGGCGCATCGCGGGCCAGGATCTCCTGCTCGACGGGGCTGACCACGAGGCTGACATCACATTCGCGCATGATGCCGATCTCCTGGCTGCGCGTTTTCGCGGCGATGCGGGCGAGGTCCTCGCGCTGCTCGAGTTCGGCAGCGCGCTGCTCGCGCAGGTAGTGCAGGTCGACCGTGTCGAACACCAGTCGCGCCTGCGGTGCATACAGGCGGGCCAGGCCGACGTACTCGGCGGCGACGTAGTGGCGCGAGAGCAGGATCGAATCGAATTCGGCGCCACGCCCGCGGAACAGCGCAACCGGGTCGCTGTCGAACGGGTGGTACAGCACCTCGACGCTGAGCGCCTGCAGGTCCTGCGTATAGCGCTCGATCCAGGCCCGGTTGCTGGCCATGAAGACGACGTGGCAGGCATTGCGGCGCAGCACCTTCATCAGGTTGACCATGCGCAGCGAACCGGAGTCCTGGTCCGGCGCCGGCGTCGTCGCATCGATGATCAGGATACGGTGGCGGGTACGATGGCTCGCGGCCAGATGGATGGCAGTGCCGGGCGCCGGCTGCGCCCGCAGGGCCTCGCCCCACTTGGCGACGAATTTCCCGTGGTTGATCAGCTGGTAGCGCTTCATGCCGCTGCCGGTATCGGTGCCTGCAGTGACGCCCTCGAAATGAACGACTCGCGAACGCGGCTCGTAGTAGACCTTGAGTCCGGCTGCGCGAACGGCGAAGGCGAGATCGGTGTCCTCGTAATAAGCCGGTGCATAGCGCGAATCGAATCGGCCCAGCGACTCGAACAGGGCACGGCGCAGCACGATTGCCGCGCCCGAGCAGTAGTCGGCTTCGCGACGGAAGGCGAAGCGGCTGTCGTCGGGATCCTCGAAGCGGCCGTAGTTCCAGCCCGAGCCATCATTGAAGATGATCCCGCCGGCCTCCTGCAAGCGACCGTCCGGATAGACCAGGCGGGCGCCGACCAGGCCGGCATCGGGCACTTCGTCGAAAACGCGCAGCAGCGCTTCGAGCCAGCCGGCGGTGACCACGGTGTCGTTGTTGAGGAACAGCACGAATTCGCCGCGCGCAATGGCGGCGCCGGCATTGCACGAACCGACGAAGCCGAGGTTTTCGGCATTGCGCAGGACGCGGATTCCGGTGATCTCCTGCAGGCGCTGTTCGGTGACGTCGGAGGAGAGGTCGTCGACCACGATCACCTCGAATGCAACCGACGCCGCGTGCGCGGCCAGCGAACGCAGGCAGGCCGCGGTATACGCGAACTTGTTGTGCACCGGGATGACGATCGACACGCGCGGTGTCTCGCTGCCGGGAACCGCGAACGGCGAGAAATCCTCGCTCGGCTCGGCGAAGGTCTCGCCGGCGATCGGCCGTCGCCCACCGCCGAGTTCACGGCGCAGGCGCATCCAGGTACCGGCGACGCCATGCTGGGCCAGGCTGCCGCGCAGGCGCGCGTACTGGCTGGCCAGGCGCTGTCTACGATAGGCCAGGCCGGCGCGGCGATCGCGCAGCCAGGTGATGGTCAGGCGCAGCGGCAGGGTGTAGCGCCAGAGCCGGCTCATCACGATCGGACGCAGTTCGTTGACTTCGGCATCGAGCTTGAGCGCCCACTCGGTGCGTTCGGCAAACTCCGCTTCGAGTTGCTTGAGTTGCGCGCGTGCCGCGACCAGTTCGCGATCGAGGCCGTGGCCCCACTCGCCACGGCGCCGGCTTTCGCGCTTGCTGGCAGCAAGCGCGCGACCCAGTTCGGTCTCGCGCTGGCGGGCCCGGTTCATCGCGTCTTCGCTTGCGGCCAGTTGCTGCGAGGCCGTGTCGATGAGCGCCAGCGGGTAGCGTAGCGGCTTTCGTTCGGGCAATGCGAGAACGCCGGCATAGGCGCCGGCCATGCTCGCCAGATCGGGTTCGCGATGCGCCGCAAGCCGCTCGCGCACCCGCTGCAGGCGCTCGCGCTGTTGCGACAGTTCGAGGATGCGGCCGACGATCGCATCGGCGTTCGCATCGACGAGGAATCCGTCGACCTCGTCGTCGATGCGCTCGACATAGGCGCCCATGCGCGTGGCGATGACCGGCATGCCGAGATCGCGCAACTCCGACAGCGTGTAGCCAAAGGTCTCGGCCACGGTCGGCATCAGCACCGCGGCGTCGGCGGCGATGCGGGCGAGCATGCCGGGCAGTTGCTCGCGCCGGTAGTCGAGCACGATGTGCACGCCCGAGCGACCGAAGAAGGCATGCGCATCGGCGCCGGCGCCGAGCAGGAATACATCGGCATGTTCGCGAATCCGCGGCAGCACCTGCTCGAGCAGCTGTGCGCCCTTGCCACGGCGTACGCGGCCCGGGATGACCAGGCGCAAGCGCGCACGCGCCGGAACGGTCTCGTCGCGAGGGGCAGTAGCCGGCCACGGTGCGAGCCCGTGCGGGATCACCCGCGACGGCAGCGCGGCCAGTTGCGGGGCCAGGCGCAGGTCGTTGGCGAGCGCCGAGCGACTCGGCGCGGCCAGGCTGGCTTTGGCGGCGAGCAGGGCCGCAACCGTCTCGTCGCGCAGCCGTTTCCAGTGGCCGGGATCGGTTTCGGCGAATTCGCGATCGGCGCCGAGCGCGGCCAAGTCGGCGCGGCGTTGCGCGTCGTCGAAGGCCAGCGTGGCATCGCTGAAATCGCGATGCAGGACCGGCCACAGCGGATAGTGGTCGTGGATCACGCGCAGGGTCGGCAGGCCGGTGCGCAACACGTCGAGGCTGTGGCCGATCAGCGAGGAGACGATGACGGCATCGACCGAGAAGGCCGTGATCCATTCGCCGAGCAGGTCGCGATAGGCGGCATCGTGGATGGCGGTCTCGGCGATCGGGCAGGGCAGGGCAACGCGTCGCAATGGCGGTCCGGCCATTGCGCCGTCATGCAGTTCGAGCCATTCGCCGTGGCGCTTGCGCGCGTGGCTGCCACGCGCGATCAGGACCAGATGATGGGCGGCGCTGAAACCCTGGCAGAAATCGCGCACCCAGCGTTCGGCGCCGCCGCCCCAGCCATGCAATACGTGCAGCACGACCGGCTTCCGATCGAGGCCGGGCCGTCCGGGCACGACCTCATGGATCAGCGCGGCGCCGAGCTTTTCGCGCAGCTCGGCCAGCGGCGAGGGCGGCAGCGGGTCACGCGGGTCGGCATCGGGCGCGGGTCCGCGCAGGGATCGATCGCGCGCAGCGATGTAGCCGTGATCGAGGAGGACTGTTCGCCGCGCATCAGCAATATTCTCGCCGTCAGCGTCTGCGCGCGCAGCGACGTAACGGGCGAGGCGCGCGCCATGCCAGGCGGACGCCAGCGGCGAGAGTTCGGCGCAGTCGATGAGCCGGCGCTGCGAATGGGCGAAACATAGAGCATCGATGCGGGCCACGTCGGCGCCGCTGGTCGACCCGACCGCTAACGGTGAGCGCGCGCCGTCGAGATTGTCGAGTGGACTTGCAGCGAGGACCTCGTCGGCGTCGAGCGCACGCAGCAGCCGCGGCAAGGCCAACTCGGGCAGTTCGGCGTCGCTGCGCAGCAACACCAGGTTGCGTCCGGGCAGGTGCCGGGCCAGGGCTTCGGCCAGCGCTTCGGGCCGTTCGTCGACGAGATCGGACAGACGCAGCGCCTGCGGATGTCCGGCCAGGGTCGCGCTGGCGCCGAGCAGGACCAGGTCGGTGGCGTCTTCCAATTGCGCCCGCACCGCCGTCAGCCAGGCCTCGCTGCAGGGGGTGGCGCCGTGCACGCAGAGGCAGACGGGATCCGGCGACAATTTCGGCACGATGGTCCAGTTCGGAAGCGGACGCGGATTATCGGCGATGGCGACCGACAGTGTCACGAAGGCGGCGCGGCAGGCGCCCTACCGAAAACGCCGTGTAGACTGCGCCGACGTTCCCGAGGAATCTCCGCTTGTCCCTGTTTCGACGTCTCTTCACCCTGTTTGCATGGCTCTGGCGCTTGCTGCGCATCCCCGTACTGCTCGGCATCGGCGGACTGACCGGCTTTCTCGTGCCGTATCTGATCACCCTCGACCAGCAGGTCCGCGAACGCTTCGACGACCTCAGCTGGCAGATTCCGAGCCGCGTATTCGCCCGCCCGCTGGCCCTCGAACCGGGTCGGCCGATGACCGCCGACACCCTGTTGCTGGAACTTGAGGCGGCCCGCTACCAGGCCGATCCGGCGGCGCAGTCAGCAGGCACCTATGCCCGCGACGGCGAACGCTTCGTCATCGGCCGGCGCGCCTTCGTCGGCCTCGACGGCCGCCACGTGGCCCAGCGCCTCTCGCTTGAACTGCAAGACGGGCGCATTGCCCGGCTGGCCGATACCGCCAACGGACAGAGCCTGCAACATGCCGAGATCGACCCGGCCCGCATCGCCACGCTGTACGGCCTGCAGCAGGAGGAGCGCCGCCTGGTCCAGCTCGAACAGTTGCCGGCCCTGCTCGTGATGGGCCTGCAGGCGGTCGAGGATCGCGATTTCAAGCACCACCACGGCATCGACGTCAGCGCCATCCTGCGTGCCGGCTGGGCCAACATGGTCGCCGGTCGCGTGGTCCAGGGCGGCTCGACGCTGACCCAGCAACTGGTCAAGAACCTGTTTCTCGATCGCGGCCAGAGTTTCGTGCGCAAGGCCAACGAGGCCCTGATCGCCCTGCTGATCGAGTTGCGCTACGACAAGCGCAGCATCCTCGAGGCCTACGTCAACGAGATCTTCCTCGGCCAGCAGGGTGGCCAGGCCGTACACGGCTTCGCCGCGGCGGCGGAATTCTATTTTGGCCGCGAGGTCGATGAGGTGGGCACGGCCGACATCGCGCTGCTGGTCGGCCTGGTCCAGGGGCCGAGCTACTACGATCCGCGGCGCTCGCCGCAGCGCGCCCTGGCCCGGCGCAACCGCGTCCTCCACCAGTTCTTCGAAACTGGTCTGATCGACGCGAAGACCCTGGCCCGGTCGAGCGCCCAGGCACTCGGCGTCAGCGCCCGCGGTGCACTGCCCCGCAACCGTTTCCCGGCCTTTCTCGAACTCGTGCGCCAGCAACTGCAGCGCGATTTCGCCGGGCACGAACTCGATGCCGCCGGCCTGACCATCCACACCACGCTGTCGCCGTCGGCGCAGCTGCAGGCCGAAATGGCGATGCAGGGGGCGCTCGGCAGCCTCGGCAAGCGTGATGCCGAGGTCGAGTCGGCGGTCGTGGTCACAGCCGTGCCGAGTGGCGAAGTGCAGGCCCTGATCGGCAGCCGGCATGCCGACGCGCAGGGCTTCAACCGCGCCCTCGATGCGCGCCGGCCGATCGGTTCGCTGGTCAAGCCGTTCGTCTATCTGGTCGCGCTGGCCCAGCCGCAACGCTATTCGCTGGCCACGCGCATCGACGATGCGCCGGTCGACCTGCCGCAGCGCGACGGTTCGCGTTGGGTGCCGAAGAACGACGACGGCGACGTGCACGGCGAAGTGCTGCTGATCGAAGCGCTGAGGAACAGCTGGAATCTCGCCACCGTGCAGCTCGGCCTGCGCCTCGGCGTCGAAAAGGTGCGCGGATTGCTCGAGTCATTCAATCTCGGTCGCGACATCAATCCGAATCCCTCGCTGCTGCTCGGCGCGGTCGACCTGAGCCCGTTCGACGTCGCCCAGCTCTATCAATATTTCGCCGCAGACGGCCACGCCGTGCCGTTGCGCGCGGTCCGCGGCGTCGTCGATGCGAACGGGCGCACCCTGTCGCGCTACGGCGTGCAGGCCGGCACCGGCGACTACGTCGCGGCCTCGCGCCTGGTCACCTGGGCCATGCAGCAGGTGGTCGAATCCGGTACCGCACGCGCGATCGGTGCGGCCGGCCTCGGCGGCCTGCATGCCGCCGGCAAGACCGGCACCAGCGATACCCAGCGCGATTCGTGGTTCGCCGGCTTCAGCGGCAACCAGCTCGGCGTGGTCTGGGTCGGCCGCGACGACAACAAGCCGACCGGCCTGTACGGATCGACTGGTGCCCTCAAGGTCTGGATCGACCTGTTCAAGCGCCTGCCGGCCGAGCCGCTGGCATTGCCCGCCGACGGCCTGACCTACACCTGGATTGATCCCGAAAACGGCCGGCGCAGCGAGCAGGCCTGCAGCGGCGCACGCGAGTTGCCGTTCATCAGCGGCTACGAACCCCAGGATCGCGAAGGCTGCGCGCTGGACAAGCTGCGCCAGTGGTTCGGAGGCGACGACAAATGACGCTATGCTAGGCGGATCGTCCCACAGCCAGACTCCGCCATTCATGATTTCCGCTTCGCGCGCGGCCCGTTGGCCGCTTCTGTCTCCCTTGCTGATTTTCCTCGTCGCCTGTTCCACGCGCAGCCAGCCGGAAACGCCGGCACTGACCCGCCCTGACGCCGATCTCGTTGCTGCCGTGCAGGCGATTCGCGCGGCCAACGCCGGCGAGGATTCGGCCTTGCAGGTCAACCCCTTGCGTGACCCGGCGGTTGAGGGTTTTCTGGCCGACGCCCGCCAGGCCGAACAGCAGCAGCAACTCGACGCCGCCCACGCGGCGATTGCCAAGGCGCGCGAGCTCGCCCCCGATGCGCCCGACCTGCTGCAGTACGAAGCCGAAATCGAGTTCCTGCGCGGCAAGACCGTCGAAGCGGAGAAGCTCGCCTACGACAGCTTCAAGAAGGGCCCGCAGGTCGGCACGCTGTGCGTGCAGAACTGGCAGACCATCGTCGAGGCGCGCAAGATCTTCAACGACCCCGCCTACCGTGCCGTCGCCGAAGCCAAGCGCGACCAATGCAAGGTGAAGCGGCCCGTGCGCCTTTGACCGGCGTCGCTTGCGGTCGCCGGCGCGCCAGCACCGGCGCCATCTGCAGCCGATGTTGAACGGAAGGTCCAGCCATGACTGACGACGTCGACGCGCTGCTCGGCCCGGACGGACCGTTCGCCCGCGAAGTGCCGGGTTTCGTGCCGCGCGACGTGCAGCAGGCCATGGCAGTGGCGGTTGCGGCGGCGATCGACGAGCGTCATGCCCTGATCGCCGAAGCCGGCACCGGTACCGGCAAGACCTTTGCCTACCTCGTGCCGGCCCTGCTCTCGGGCAAGCGCGTGATTGTCTCGACCGGGACCAAGGCGCTGCAGGACCAGCTGTTCCATCGCGATCTGCCGCGCGTGCGCAGCGTGCTTGGTGCGCGCCTGTCCACGGCCCTGCTCAAGGGCCGCGCGAATTATCTTTGCCTGCACCGCCTCGACCAGGCGCGCAGCGATGGCCGCTTCGCCACCCGCGAGCAGGTCGCCCAGTTGCAGACGATCCATGCCTGGTCGGCCAAGACGAAGAGCGGCGATCGCGCGGAACTGGCCGAATTGCCCGAAGACTCGCCGCTCTGGCCGCGCGTGACCTCGACCACCGAGAACTGCCTCGGCAGCGAATGTCCGATGTTCAGCGATTGCTTCGTGGTCAAGGCGCGCCGCGCCGCCCAGGAAGCCGACCTCGTCGTCGTCAACCATCACCTGCTGTTCGCCGACCTGGCCATCAAGCAGGAGGGCTTCGGTGAAATCCTGCCCGGCGCACAGGCCTTCATCCTCGACGAGGCGCACCAGATCCCCGAGCTGGCTGGCCAGTTCTTCTCGATCACGCTGACCGCGCGCCAGCTGACCGAACTGGCCACCGACACCCTGGCCGAATGCGGCGCCGTGACCGGCGCCCTTGGCACCCTGCAGCCGCTGCTCGAAGCGGTCACGCCGGCCGTGCGCCGCCTGCGCCTGGCCATGGACCGTTTCCCGCCCAAGGCCGCGTTCCTCGTCATCGAACGCGACGCCGAGGTCGAGCGCGAACTCGAAAGCCTGCGCGTCGCCCTCGAGGAACTTGGCAGCGGCCTCGCAACGCATGCCGAACGCAGCCGCGGACTCGCCGCCGTCCATGAACGCGCCACCCAGATGCATGCCCGCCTGGCCCACCTCTGCGACAGCAGCGCACGCGACTCGGTGCACTGGTACGAACTGAGCCCGCACGGATTCGCCCTGCACGCGACGCCGCTCGACCTCTCGCAGCCGCTGCGCGAACTGCGCGAGCAGAGCCACGCCGCCTGGATATTCACCTCGGCCACGCTGTCGATCGCCGGGCGCTTCGATCATTTCTCGCGCCAGCTCGGCCTTGAGGATCCGCATTCACTTTGCCTGGACAGTCCGTTCGACTACGCCAACCAGGCTCTGGCCTATCTGCCGCGCGGACTTCCCGAACCGAACACGCCCGACTACACGGCGAAGATGATCGAAGCGGTGCTGCCGGTGCTCGAGACCTCGAACGGCCGCGCCTTCCTGCTGTTCACCTCGCACCGCGCCTTGCGCCGCGCAGCCGAACTGCTCGAAGGCCGGGTGCCGTATCCGCTGTTCGTGCAGGGCACCGCGCCGCGCCACCAGCTGCTCGGCGGCTTCCGCGAATCCGGCAATGGCGTGCTGCTTGGCGCGGCCAGTTTCTGGGAGGGCGTCGACGTCGCCGGCGAGGCCCTCAGCGTCGTCGTCATCGACAAGCTGCCATTCGCCGCGCCGGACGATCCGGTCCTGGTCGCCCGCCTCGAATCGCTGCGCGAGTCGGGCCTCAACCCGTTCGTCGAATGGCAGATCCCGAACGCGGTGATCGCGCTCAAGCAGGGCGCCGGTCGGTTGATCCGCGACATCAATGACCGCGGCGTGCTTGTGCTCTGCGATCCGCGCCTGCGCAGCAAGGCCTACGGGCGCATTTTCCTCAACAGCTTGCCGCCGTTTCCGTCCACCCACGACCTTTCTGCAGTGCAGCAATTCCTGCTGGCCTGAGGGGGCCGCGAGAGCGCGAGTCATGCACGGGGCCGAACCGGCTTGCGACTTGCGGCGGAGCGCATCGAATCCCTTGATCGGCGCGCGGCAGGGCCCGGGGAATCCTGAACCGGAAATCGCGGCGAATCGATTTGATTGGCGCAGGGGGCGATGCTATAAGAAACGCTCCCCGCGAGCCGATATTGCGTTCCCGTTCGGTGATTCGGAGCGGGATTTCTACCTCCCATCTGCAACAAATTCCTGGAGTCCGGTAATGGCTACAAATCTTCGAATGACCGCACTGGCGGCCGTGATCGGCACGTGTCTGGCTGGCAGCGCCTGGGTTTCGAGTGCCGCGGCTGCAGGCACCGATGCACAATTCTCCACCGCGTCCGACACCTACATGATCGAGTTCGCCGACGCGGGCGCGCTCTACTACCACGGCGGCGTCGCCGGGCTTCGCGCGACGGCACCGGATTCCTCCGAGCGGCCGCGCAAGTTCGATGCCAGGAGCGCCGATGCGATGAATTACCGTGAGTTCGTTCGCGCGCGCCAGCAGGACTATCTCGCCACGATGGCAGCCATGCTCGGACACCCGATCGAAGTCACCCATCAGTACGAAATCACACACAGCGGTGTCGCTGCCCGGCTCAGCGCCGATGAGGCGGCTCGCATCGCCCAGGCGCCCGGCGTCAAGTCGGTGAAGAAGGATGTCCTCTACCATCTCGACACCTATCGGGGACCGCTCTTCATCGGCGCCGACACGATCTGGAACCTGCCAGCGCCGGGTGGAGTGACCAATCGCGGCAAGGGTGTCGTTGTGGGCGTGCTCGACAGCGGCGTGAATTCCGCCCATCCCTCGTTTGCCGATGACGCCAGCTGCGGCTTCGGTCCGAGCGACCACAAGCTGCTCAGCGCGGTCGATTGCTCGACCTCCGCAGGGGGCGTCTGCACCGGCCCGAACCCGGAAGCCGGTGACGGCCATGGCGTGCACACCGCCAGCACCGCGGCCGGCAACACGGTGACCAATGCCGCCACGCCGTCGCCGAACCTGCCGGCGCCCTATACGCAGATGTCGGGCGTGGCACCGTGCGCGCAGCTGCGCACCTACAAGGTGTGCCCGGCGACGACCTGTCCCGGCGCGGATATCCAGGCTGGCATCAGCAATGCAATCATCGACGGCATCGACGTCATGAATTTCTCGATCTCGGGCGGTACCAGCCCGTGGAGCGACAACGACCGCAACTTCCTTGATGCCGTCAACGCCGACATCGTGATCGCCGCTTCGGCTGGCAACACCAGCGCTTCGATCACGAATCCGGTCGGCCAGGTCAACCACCGCGGACCGTGGGTGATGACCGTCGCTGCTTCGACCCAGGACGTCAATCTCGGGCCCGGCCTTTCAGCCACGGGTCCCGGAACCCCGCCGGCCAATACCCAGAACCTGCTGACCAATCCCGGAAGCAATACGCCGGCTGCGGTCCCGTTCACGAACCTGCCGATCAAGGTATCCGCGGCAAACGTCGAGGGCTGCACGGTAAGTGGCGGGTTCCCGGCCGGCTTCTTCACTGGCGGCGTCGCGCTGATCAAGCGTGGTACTTGCGCGTTCACCGAGAAAGTGGCCAATGCCGCCGCCGCGGGGGCTCAGCAGGTGTTCATCTACAACAACACCTTCGGCACGGTGAACATGAACACCGATGGCGCCGCCATTCCGGCCTACAGCATGCGCCAGACCGATGGCCAGGCCATGAACAATTTCATTACCGCGAATGGCGCGACGCCGACCACGGTGAGCTTGACGTCCGCCACGGCCGGTCCGGTGCTCGGTGACGTGCTCGCCGATTTCAGCTTCCGCGGCCCGACCCCCGGCAACGTCGCCGACCTGACCAAACCCGACATAACCGGTCCCGGCGTCAATATCTATGCAGCCGGGCGCGCAGCGGACAACAACTACTTCCTGCTCAGCGGCACCTCGATGTCGAGTCCGCATCTGGCCGGTTCGGCCGCGCTGATTCGCGCCGTGCATCCGGATTGGACTCCGATCGAAGTCAAGTCGGCCCTGCAGCTCACCGCCAAGATCTCCGGCTTCAAGGAAAATGAGACCGATCCCTGGAACATCGACGATGTCGGCAGCGGCCGCGTCGATCTCTCCAGGGCTTCGTTCGCCGGCTTCGTCATGGATGAGACATTCGCCAACTTCCTCGCCGCGAATCCGTCGGGTGGGTCGATCAATGTCAAGGAACTCAACCTTCCTTCGGTTCGCAATGTCGGGCTCAGCGCAGGAAACCCGTCCTATTCCTGGACACGCACGCTGCGCAATTCACATGCCGGACCGACCACATGGAACATTACGGTCACCCAGCCGCCGGGCGTGACAGTTACAGTCAATCCGACCTCGTTCTCGTTCACGGGCGCCGGCGTTCAGGATGCCGACCAGATCTTTACCGGCGACTTCGAGAACTTTACGCCGCCCTCGGCTCCTGAGACACAGACCATTACGATCACGGCAACCACTACGGCAGCCACGGCGGGAATCGCTTTTGGCCAAGTCAACTTCACCGAAGCCACGGCAGAGGCGCCGCCTGCCCACATCACGGTCGCCGTGCAGCGTCAGTAAGAAGATTCTGCCTTGCCCTTTCAAAGCCCGGGCTTTGCCCGGGCTTTTTCTTTTTCATCTTGCCCAAATGAGCGAGGAAAGACCGGTACACAAAAGACAACAGACCGGCGGAAAGACCGGGACGAAAAGATCGGGACGGGACAGGAGGTACTCTGCGACGCCGGCCCGGATCGGGTTCAGGTGCAAATAACTCACGCAGGTCAGTACAGCGGCCCCGAGCAAAGATCGGCAAAGATCGCGGCAAAGATCGAGACACCCAGGATTCCAAAGATCGAGACACCCAGAATTTGCCAACGCAAAGATCGCAAAAATCGGGACGCAAGGATCGGACGCAAAGATCGCGCAAAGATCGGGACATATATGGACGCCTCCTCCAGGTCAAGCCATCGCGATGAAGAGGATCGGTGCTCGGACATATATTCGGCGTCGTGGTTGAGGCTGGATTTGCCTCGCGCCGTGATGAGCTTCGATCCTGAGTGGCCCAAACACCCACGCGTGCTCATGGCACTTGTCCCGGTAGGGCTCTTCTCAGGAACGGTGACCGTTTCATTCATCAGGTTGGCCGGACTCGGTTGAACGAATTCCTCTGTGTTTGATTGCGCGTGATGTCTAACGAGCAGGTTGCGGACGGAATGCTTTGCGTTGATCGAAAGAAGCTTCACCGGCAAGCACGGCCCAGACGATTCGAAT
>NZ_FOVF01000040.1 GCF_900115085.1 Dokdonella immobilis
CGCCTGCCTGCGTGCAGATCGCGGCGCGCCGACGCAGACAGACTGGCCGTCTTTCAAGGCGGCGCAACAAAGAGCTGCGCGCAGGCAGGCGTCGCCCAAGCGATTGATTCAATGGAAAAGGGTGGCGTCCAGAAGGCCCGCCACAGGCACCGCGCGGCTCGTCAAGGCAACCAGCCTTCACGTCGCCACGCAGCACCTGTGGCGAGCCTTCTGAACGCCATGACGATTGCGCCATTTGTTCAGACCCTCCCTAGGGTGGGAGATGCGACGTCCGGGACGCAACGGCGCTGCACGATGGCAACACCCTACCTGGCCGAGCGTCGCAGGTTTGGACAGGGCGTCGCGCAACAGGAGCCTGCGCGGACGCGAGCTGCCGATCCGGTTCAGCCGTTGATGACCGAACGACTCTGCGAACGGAAGCGCTGCAGGGAGTCGCGCAGCGCCTCGGCGCGATCGCGCATCAGCTTGAGCTTCGCCCGCGAGGCAATGACGCGTAGCTTGAGCTCCTGCTCCGGAGTCACTACCACGCCCGGGCGGACCACCGACGGCCGTGCCGCGACCGGGGGCGGTACCGGCGCCGGCGCTGGCTGGATCTTTGGCTGCTCGAACTGACGCAGCGCGGCGTCGAACTCATGGGCGTCGAATTTGAGCGGCATCGATGGATCCTCGGCTGTGCGGACTTTCCGCAGTGTCATCGCGCTCCGCGAGGGGCGCGGGCTGCACCGCCAATGTGCCGGAGGAGCGTCCCCAAATATGTGACCGGCGCCACGGGATCGCATTCGTGCCCGGCCGCGGCTGTCCGGCAGGGCCGGGCGCCGGGCAGAGGCGCAGGCGGGCGGGCCTGGGCAGCGCTACGCGGATGGGCAGCACAGCAGCGCAGCCGGGGTCGGCCGCCCGCAGGTCCATTCCTGCCGACAACCGGCCCGTCGGCCCCGAGCGTTCCGTGGTGTCCGGCCGTCGCCCGATGGCCAAGGCGTCCCGCGCATGGCCGGCCGCAATTGCCCCCCCATCGCTCCAAAACTGAGTTTTGCCACTTTTTCGCATCCGGCTTCGGGCGTATGCTCGGCCCGAGCCAGGCTGCGGAGAACAAGCGTGCAGATCGAGGACATGGTGCGTGCGGTACAGGAGAAACTGGGAGTCGGCGTCGACGGCCGCGCCGGACCACAGACCTGGGGCGCGATCTACAAACGCATCGTCGATCGTTCGTCACCGCCCGATCTGGCACTGACCGAGGTGTCGGATCTCACCAAC
Organism: Dokdonella immobilis; assembly: GCF_900115085.1. GTDB lineage: Bacteria > Pseudomonadota > Gammaproteobacteria > Xanthomonadales > Rhodanobacteraceae > Dokdonella > Dokdonella immobilis. The sequence continues at coordinate 1,252 of NZ_FOVF01000040.1, forward strand.
CAGCGTAGCGAGAAGGTCATCGCGACCCTGCATGCGCGCGTCCAGCCCTATGCGCGGGCACTCTACTTCAAGGCCCGCGAACACGGCATCACGATCAACATCATCAGCGGCACGCGGACCTATGCCGAGCAGGATGCGTTGTATGCGCAGGGCCGGACCCGGCCCGGCAATGTCGTCACCAACGCGCGCGGTGGCTATTCCAACCACAACTTTGGCATCGCCTTCGATATCGGCCTGTTCGAGCGCAACCAGTACCTCGGCGAGTCGCCGATGTACAAGGCGATCGGTGCGCTCGGCGTCGAACTGGGTCTGGAATGGGGCGGCAACTGGAAGACCCTCGTCGACCAGCCGCATTACCAGCTACGCCCGGCCTGGGCGAGCAATCTGACGGAGCGCCAGATGCTGGCCGAACTGCGCGAGCGCGTCGCCGCCGGCACCGACGTATTTGCCTGAGCACGGCGGGACGCTCGGCCAGGTCCGGCCGGGCATCCGAATGGGTCAAGCCGCGTCGCGCGCCGACGACGGGTTGCGCCAGGCCTTGAGCAGATCGTCCTGGCGCTTCATCGCATCGGCGTGGAAGCGCTCCTTGACGTGGCCGTAGCCGCGGATGTGCTCGGGCACCGAGGCGATGTCGACGGCCAGCGCGTGGTTCTCGTTGTCGAGGCCGGCCAGTAGTTCGTCGACCTGCTTGAAGTAGTCGACGATCAACTGGCGTTCCATCCTGCGCTCGGCGGTGTAACCGAACACATCGAAGGCACCGCCGCGCAAGCCCTTCAGTTTGGCCAGCACGCGGAATGCCTTGAACACCCACGGACCGTACTCGGCCTTGCGCAGATGGCCTTCGGCATCCTTCTTCGCCAGCAGCGGCGGAGCCAGGTGGAAGTGGATCTTGAAGTCGCCTTCGAAGGTCTCGCGGATGCGCTTCTCGAAATCGCCACTGGTGTAGAGGCGGGCGACTTCGTATTCGTCCTTGTAGGCCATCAGCTTGAACGCGTAGCGGGCGACCGCCTGGGTCAGGCTCGTGAACGCCGGGGTCTTCTGCTGCTCGACGCTGCGCACCCTGTCGACCAGCGCCTTGTACTTCGCGGCGTAGGCCGCGTTCTGGTAGCCGGTCAGGAATTCGATGCGGCGCGCGATCTGTTCGTCGAGCGACGTGCTGAGGCTCAGATCATCGAGGGCATCGGCACCGCGTGTCGGCTCAGGCGAGGGCGTACCCTCATCCGCCCTGCGGGCACCTTCTCCCGCGGGGAGAAGGGAGTTCGTGCTGCGCACGGGCAGCGAGAGAGGAATTGCACCGGAGGGCAGCTTCGCCGCGCCGAGCCCGGCCGCCTTGCGCACGGCAGCGGCATCGTGCGCGCCCATGCGGCCCCAGTTGAACGCGGTCTTGTTCATCTCGATCGCCGCGCCGTTGAGTTCGATCGCGCGCATCAGCGAATCGAGGCTGACCGGCACCCAGCCTTTCTGCCAGGCATAGCCGAGCATGAACAGGTTGGCCGCGATCGTATCGCCGAGCAGGGCCGTGCCAAGCTGGGTCGCGTCGATCAATTCCGGCTCGTCGCCCTCGAGCGCGATGCGCACGGCGTCGATGATCTTCTGCGCCGGGAACTGCATGTCGGGCTTGGTCGTGAACGTGCCGGGCATCGCCTCGTACGTATTGAGGACCACGTTCGAGCGCTTGGCGCGGATCTTCGACAGTGCCCAGTAGTCGTTGACCACGACCATGTCGCAGCCGAGCACGAGGTCGGCTTCGCCGGCGGCGATGCGCACGGCGTGGATTTCCGACGGGTCTTTCGCGATGCGCAGGTGGCAGGTTACCGCGCCGCCCTTCTGGGCCAGGCCGGTCTGGTCGAGCACGGTGCTGCCCTTGCCCTCGAGATGGGCGGCCATGCCGATCAGGGCGCCGATCGTCACGACGCCGGTACCGCCGATACCAGTAACGAGAATGTTCCAGGGCCGCTCAAGACCTGAGGCGATGGTCGGCATCGGCAGGCTGTCGAAGTCGACTTCGCCGGCGCCGGCCTTTTTCGCCTTCTTCAGCCCGCCGCCGTGCACGGTGACGAAGCTCGGGCAGAAGCCCTTCACGCAGGAATAGTCCTTGTTGCAGCCGGACTGGTCGATCTCGCGCTTGCGCCCGTATTCGGTCGCCTTCGGCAATACCGAAACGCAGAACGACTTCTCGCCGCAATCGCCGCAACCTTCGCAGACCAGCGAATTGATGAAGACGCGCTTCTTCGGGTCCTCGAGCTTGCCGCGCTTGCGCCGGCGGCGCTTCTCGGTCGCGCAGGTCTGGTCATAGATCAGCACGGAAACGCCTTCGATTTCGCGCATGCGCTTCTGCACCGCATCGAGTTCGTCGCGGTGGATGAACTCGACGCCGACCGGGAAGATCTCGGGCCGCGACCACTTCTCGATGTCGTCGGAAACGACGATGATCGTCTGCACGCCTTCGGCGCGCATCTGGTGGGCGATGTCGGGCACGGTCAGGGTGCCGTCGACCGGCTGGCCGCCAGTCATCGCGACCGCGTCGTTGTAGAGGATCTTGTAGGTGATGTTGACCTTGGCCGCGATCGCCTGGCGGATCGCCAGCGAGCCGGAATGGAAATAGGTGCCGTCGCCGAGGTTCTGGAATACGTGTTTGGTTTCGGTGAACGGCGCCTGGCCGCACCAGGTCGCGCCTTCACCGCCCATCTGCGTGAACGTGTCGGTGCGCCGGTCCATCCAGGTCACCATGTAGTGGCAACCGATGCCGCCGAGCGCGCGCGAACCTTCCGGAACAGCCGTCGAGGTGTTGTGCGGGCAGCCCGAGCAGTAATGCGCGGCGCGCGGGAAGTTCGCACGCGGCAAGGTCAGTTCCTGTTCCTTGGCCTCGATCCAGGCGACGCGCGAGCGGATCGCCTCGCTCGTGAAGAAGCGCGCGAGACGCTTGGCGATGACCAGGGCGATCATCGCCGGCGTCAGTTCGTTGGTCGAGGGCAGCACCCAGTTGCCATCCTCGTCGTACTTGCCGACCACGCTCGGACGCGTCGGCCAGTTGTACATGTATTCCTTCATCTGCGACTCGATGAACGAGCGCTTCTCCTCGACCACGATGACGTCCTCGAGGCCATTGGCGAACTCGCGGATGCCGATCGGCTCGAGCGGCCAGGTCATGCCGATCTTGTAGACGCGGATGCCGATCTCGCGCGCATCGCGCTCGTTGATGCCGAGGTACTCGAGCGCCTGCAGCACGTCGAGATAGCTCTTGCCGGTGGTGACGATGCCGAGGCGAGCCTTCGGCGAGTCGAGCACGATGCGATCGATGCGGTTGGCCCGGGCGAACGCGGTCGCGGCCTGCACGGCATAACGATGCAGGCGCATTTCCTGGTTCAGCGGCGGATCGGGCCAGCGGATGTTGAGACCGCCCTCGGGCAGGATGAAATCCTCGGGCATGAGGATGTCGAGCTGGTGCGGGTTGACGTTGACCGAGGCCGAGGACTCGACCGTCTCGGCGATCGTCTTGAAGCCGACCCACCGTCCAGTGAAGCGCGACATGGCCCAGCCGAGCATGCCCATGTCGAGGATGTCCTGGACCCCGGCCGGGTTGAGGATCGGCATCATCGCCGAAACGAACTCGAGTTCCGAGCCGTGCGGCAGGGTCGAGGAACGGCAGGCATGGTCGTCCGCCGCCAGCGCGAGCACGCCACCGAACTTCGAGGTGCCGGCCGCATTGCCATGCTTGAACACGTCGCCGCAGCGATCCACGCCGGGACCCTTGCCGTACCACATCGAGAACACGCCGTCGTACTTGGCGCCTTCGAACAGGTTGGTCTGCTGGGTGCCCCAGACCATGGTCGCGCCGAGGTCCTCGTTGAGGCCCGGCGTGAACTCGATGTTCGAGGCCTTCAGGTGCTTCTTGGCCTTCCACAGCTCGAGGTCGAAACCGCCAAGCGGCGAGCCACGGTAGCCCGAGATGAAGCCGGCCGTGTTGATGCCGGCGGCGCGGTCGCGCATCTGCTGCATCAGGGGCAGGCGCACCAGGGCCTGCACGCCGGACAGATAGATGCGACCCTCGCGGCGCGTGTACTTGTGGTCGAGCGTGTAGTCGAGGTCGATGGCGGGCACGGACATGGCGAGTTCCTGGCGGGGCGCGGCGGGGCAGCCGCCCATTTTATCCGGAATCGGTCCGCCCTGCCTCCGGGTGTCGTGATGGGTGCCGGTCCGCTTTCGACCGTTTTTTGAAGGGCTGGTTTGGGTAGAGCCGGCGCCGCGTGCGGCCGGTCGGGCGTGCGTTTGCCGCGGCGAGGCAACTGCCGGTCAGCCGTCGGCCTTGTCGGCCAAGGCCTTGAAGTAGGCGCCGGGCGTAGTTCCGATCAGGCGTTTGAAGTCGCGATTGAAATGGGCCTGGTCGGTATAGCCCAGGCCAAGCGCGAGTTCGGCCCAGTCCACGCGGGCGGCTGCGGCCAGGGTTTCGGCGGCTTCCTGCATCCGGAAACGGCGGATCATCCATTTCGGACTGACTCCGACGAACTCCCTGAACAGGCGCTGCAGGCTGCGTACTCCGAGTCCGAATTCGCGGCCCAGCGCTTCGACGGTCCGCATTTCGCGGTCGCCGGCGATGCGCGCGGTCATTCGGCGCAGCAGTTCGAGCTCGTCGACAGCGCGCGGATCGCGCTCGAGCAGGAACGATTCGATGACGCCGATGGCGGCGTGGTGATCGGTGTGGGCCAGGGCCCGGCGCCCGAGGTCGGCGGCTGCCGCGCCGAACAGCTCCTCGAGCGCCACGACCTTGTCGGTCAGTGCGGACACCGGCCGGTCGATGAACGGGCGCAACCCGCCCGGCTGGAACTTCGTGCCGAGCACGCGGCTCTTGCCGGCCAGCACCCGGCTGAATTTCTTCGTGCTGACGCCACCGAGAGCACAGATTCCCGGTTCTAGAATGATGTGGGCGTTCGGATACGGTAGCGTCTCGCGCAGGACCGGCTCGGCCAGGTCCCACTCGACGGTCCAGAAATGCTCGACGAACGGGGCAAGCGCCGGCGACGGAAGGTAACGCCAGTAGCCGGGCAGCGGTGTCGCGGACCTGACATTGAGCAGGCCGTTGTGGGGGTCGATCTTTTCCCGGTAGCGCATCGCGCCGTGTCTTGTTTGGTCGAGCCTCGCGGCGCGCTCAGCGCATGCTCAGCGAGCAGTTGAAGGCCACCGTGATGCGCTCGGCCTCGCCGTAGAACGGCAGCACCTGATGCAGCAGCCACGAAGGAAACAGCACGATCTGGCCCGGTTGCAGCGAGAGCCCGTAGTTCTGGATGCTGAACGGCGCTTTGAAGTGCTCGTTGCCCGGATCGATGTACATGGACTGGCCGATGTGCGGATGCAGGAAATTGAGCAGGCCGCTGTCGGGCTGGTTGGCATCGTGCTGCCCGGCGGCAACGCAGTAGACCCCCGACCAGCTGGCCAGCGGATGGTTGTGCACGCCGAAAAAGCCGTTGCGTCGGGTCACGTGGAACCAGGCATCGGTCTTCATGTCGAGGCGTCGCCGCGTCGCCTCGTCGTAACCGTTGAGTTCGGAAACCATCTGGGCCACGCGCGACAGGCAGAAATCGCGCAGTTCGGCGATTTCGGGTTCGGACCAGGAGAACAACTGGAAATGGCTCTCGAACACCTGCTCGTTGCGCAACGTGATCGGACCCGGATTGGCGTGGCGCCGGCCCTCGTTCTCGCGGGCAATGAAAAGGCGGCGCAAGGCGGCGTTGAGCGGCACCGGGTTGGGGTGCTGGTCGAAACCGAACGGAACCGGGAAGAGGCCCTTGATCTGCAGCATCGGGGTCACGGTCGAATGGCGGGAGTGCTCATTTTACCCGCTGCGCGGAGCCTGTGACCGAATTGGCGTCGAGGCTCAGGGCAGCGGTTTGGCCCGGAACGGGAACATCTGCTGGGCGACGAAGCCGTCCGGCATGTAGTCGCCGACGACTCCGTAGCGGTTTGGCAGCTTGCGATCAGCCTTCACCGCGGTGCCGAACAGGTAGTCGAGAAAGGCGTAGTGCGCCGCGTAGTTGCGATCGATCGCCTCGTCGTCGGAGGCGTGGTGCCAGTGGTGGAAATCCGGCGTCACGATCAGATACCTGAGCGGCCCCCAGGGCACGCCGACGTTGGCGTGATTGAGAACGGCCTGGAAGCCGACGATCAGGATGTAGGCATTGACCACCGACTCGCGAAAGCCGAGCACGAACAGCGGAGCGACGACGAGCACCCGGGTGACGATCACTTCGAGGATGTGCTGGCGCGAACCGGCCAGCCAGTCCATCGTCTTCGTGCTGTGGTGCACCGAGTGGAATTTCCAGAGGAACGGAATCTCGTGGTAGGCGCGGTGCGTCCAGTACTGGGCCAGATCGGCGACCAGGATGCACAGCAGCAATTGCGGCAGGAACCAGATGCGCTGCACGGCGAGCTGGAAATCATGCTGGACCATCCAGCCGAAGCCGTGGTGGATGACGAAGTTGACGGTCAGCAGGATCAGTCCGACGAGGAAGTGATTGACCGCGAAATGCTTGAGGTCCGTCTGCCATTCGAGGCGGAACACCGGTTGGCCCCTGCGCAGCGGCAGCAGCTTCTCGATCGCGACGAAGATCAGGGTCGAGCCGAGCAGGTCGAGGATGAACCAGTCCAGTCCGATGTAGGGCGTGTTGTCCGGGAAGTCGCCGACCGGCACGCGCGATCCGCCGAGGGCGACGGCGATGACGACGAGGGAGAACGCGACCAGGTTGAGCTTGCGCCGCACGCCGAGCACGAGATTGGCCAGCGAAATGGCGCCGGCGATCAACAGGGCGACGAACATGGCCTGGCGCAGGACATCCACCGAGTACTGATGGCGCAACTCGGGCGTGGTCAGGTACTCGGGGAAGTGGAAGGCGATGACGCCGAGCAGGCAAAGGAAGCCGAGGCTCAGGGAAATGATCGTGGCAATCAGCCCCTTGCCGAAGCGCAGTGCGCCGCTGGCGCCAAGCAGGCTGGCCGTTTCATCGACCGTGGCACGCACGATGCTCGCCGGCTTTCGCGGCGGGGTTCCATCGGAATAGGGGGTTCTGCTGACGGACGGAGAGGTCATGGTGCCTCGCTTTCACCCGACCGCACCATGCGGCCGGGAGCGGCTGCATTCTATAGCCTTCCCGGCCCTCGCAGCGGGCCGGCTCGCATGCGGTGCTCTGCATTCGCGCCCGGGTCCCGGCCGCGGTCGCGCCCGCACCGGTCGCGCCAACGTGCGTCCGCCGCGGCGACGGCCCGCGGCACGCCTCGCCTTGCGCCCCGCTTCGCTGTTGAACTACGCTGCGGCGCTCGCGCGGCGCTAATCAGCAGGGGAATTTCGGGATGATGCAGGCACTTGGCCACATCGCGTTTGGTCTGTTCGGCCTGGCCGTGCTGATCTCGATCGCAACGCTGTTTTCGGCGAATCGTCGTGCCATCAGCTGGAAGCTGGTCGGCACCGGGGTCCTGCTGCAAATCGTGTTCGCCTCCCTCGTGCTCAAGGTGCCGCTTGGACGCGAGACGTTCAATGGCATCGCCACCGGCTTCGTCAAGCTGCTCGACTACGTACGCGCCGGGTCTGATTTCATTTTCGGCAGTTTCATGGACACCTCGAAGTTCGGCTTCGTGTTCGCGATCCAGGTGTTGCCGACCATCATCTTCTTCGCCGCACTGACCGGCGTGCTCTACCACCTCGGCATCATGCAGATGATCGTCAAGGGCATGGCCTGGGTCATCACCAAGGTCATGAATGTTTCGGGCGCCGAGACGACCTCGGTCTGCGCGAGCGTCTTCATCGGCCAGACCGAGGCGCCGCTGACGATCAAGCCCTATATCGAACGCATGACCCAGTCGGAGCTGATGACCGTGATGATCGGCGGCATGGCCCATATTGCCGGCTCGGTCATGGCCGCCTACGTCGGCCTGCTCGGCGGAGACGACGAGGGCCAGCGCATCTTCTTTGCCACCCACTTGCTTACGGCCAGCATCATGGCCGCGCCGGCCACGCTGATGCTGGCCAAGATCCTGATGCCGGAGACCGAGGAGCCGCTGACCCGCGGCCAGGTCAAGCTCGAGGTCGAGAAGACCACGGCCAACGTGATCGACGCGGCCGCCACGGGTGCCGCCGATGGCCTGCGCCTGGCCCTCAACGTCGGCGCCATGCTGCTCGCCTTCATCGCCCTGATCGCCCTGCTCAACGCACCGTTCCAGTGGCTCGGCGCGCACGCCTGGGGCGCCGACCCGTCATCGTCGCTGAACGGCTGGCTTGCGGTGCAGCTTGGTCATCCGGTTGAACTGTCGCTGCAGACCCTGTTTGGCTGGATTCTCGCCCCGATCGCCTGGATCATCGGCGTGCCGTGGCAGGACGCGACCCTGGTCGGCAGCTTCATCGGCCAGAAGGTCGTGGTCAACGAGTTCGTCGCCTACGTTGACATGGCCAAGCACATCGACCAGATGACCGAGCACAGCCGCCTGATCGCGACCTATGCGCTGTGCGGTTTCGCCAACTTCTCCTCGATCGCCATCCAGATCGGCGGCATCGGCGGCCTCGCCCCGAGCCGGCGTCCCGACCTCGCCCGGCTCGGCCTCAAGGCCGTGCTCGGCGGCTCGCTGGCGACGTTCATGACCGCCACGATCGCCGGTGTGCTGAGCCTGCTCTGAGGAACTCGCATCCCTTCTTCCCGGAGTTGAACAGCGGGCGCCTCATGGATCTGCCGCGTCGAAGCCATCCGAGAAGAGCGGGTCGCGCGCAACCGTGACGATCGTGCGGGCGACGTCGGCAGCGCCGGAGCTGTCGGTGACTCGCACGGAGACCGAAATCAATTCCGGCGCGGGCCCGCCCGCGACATAGTCGCGACTTGCACTGACGCCAGTGGCGTCGTCAAAGTCGCCATCCCCGTCCAGGTCCCAGGCGTAGGTCAGTGCCTGCGATTCAGGATCGATGCTGTTGGCGGCGGTGAATTCGATCGTGCGAGGCGGGCCCTCGGAGTCCGAATCGTCATCGAGCGCAATCGCGGCGGACGGCGCGAGATTGCGGTTGGCGGTATCGGCATCCCATGAAATGCGCACGATGCGGCCGTTGTCGATGTCGACGTAGAACAGGTCGCCGCCGGGGCCGGTGGTCAGGTCGACCACGGGCAGGCTGGATTGCCCGAACACCTCGGCGCCGCTGTCGGGTACGGGATCGGGCCGGCCGTCGCCGTTGGTGTCGCGAATGACCCAGATGCGGTTGAATGTGTAGTCGGCGAAGAACAGCGCGTTGCGGTACTCGGCGGGATAGGTGCCGCCCGGGTAGAACGCGATGCCGGAGATCGCGTTGCCGCTGGTGTGCTGGTAGGCGTAGAACGGTGGCGACGCCGGCGTGCGTCCGCCGCTGTCGCCGCCGGCGTACAGGCTGAGACACAGCGGTCGCAGCGTGTATTCGCTGACATGACCGTGGTTTTCGAAGCACGGCCAGCCGAAGTTGCGCAACGCGGAGCCGTCGGCCGGATCGGGAATGACGTTGATCTCCTCCCAGGTGCGCCAGCCGACATCGCCGATCCAGACCTCCGAGGTACCGGGCCGCATCGTGAACCGAAACGGATTGCGCAGGCCATAGGCGAGGATGCGGCGCGCATTCGGCGTCGCACCAGGAACGTTGGCCAGTGGATTTCCGGGCGCGCCGTCGCCACTTGCGGGATCGACCCGGGCGATCGTCCCGTTCAGCCAGACCTGGTCGGTGTAGAGCTTCTCGACCTCGAGTCCCTGCGCGCGCAGCGCACCGCCCTGGTCGACCGGCGAGCGCTGGTCGGGCCAGTCGGGATTGCCGCGCTGGCCCCAGTCGCCGCCCAGATAACTCGCGCCGTCGCCGCCGCCGACATACAGAAAGCCGTCCGCCCCGAAGCGGACCGTGCCGACCGAGTGACTGGGGTATTGCTGGTACCAGTCCTCGATCAGCACGTGTTCGTCCGTGGCGAGGTTCCCGGCCAGGGTCAGCCGCGAGAGTCGTCCGCTGATCACGCAGCCGGCGAAGTCAGCGGTCGGATTCGGGCAACTGGTGGCCGGCCAGCGCGGCGGCGAATCGGCGAACAGGCCGCCATTGAACGAGTACAGGACGTACAGATAGGGGCGTTCCGGAAAACGCGGATCGAGGGCGAGGCCGAGCAGGCCGCGATCCTGGTACTGATGGACGATCTCGGCGAGGTTGGCGATCTGTTCGGGCGCCGTATCGAGCAGGTTGCGATACATCCAGAGCGCGCCGGACTTCTCGGCGACGAACACGCGTCCGTCGTGGGCGAAACGCAGCTGGGTGGGCTGGTTGCGTCCGGCGATCGCGACTGTGTGGCGGAAATTCGGCGTCGGCCACGACTGCGCGATTGCGCCGGCGGGTGCGAGCGCCGGCAGCAGGAACAGCCACGGGCGCCATCGCACGTCGTTGCGTCCGGTGGCGGCTACTCGCCGAGTTCTTCGCGCATGAACTCGGGCAGCGACAGCGCCGCCTTGTGGATCTCGGCGTTGTAATAGCGCGTGTCGAACTGCTTGGTCTGCGCGCCGCGCTCGCGGAAACCCGAGAGATCGGCACCCTTGCGGGCCAGGGTCGCGCTCCACCAGCCGGTCGGATAGCACGGCTGCGGGAAGGTCAGCGTGCGCACGGCCTGGAAGCCGGCGGTACGCAGGGCCGAGCGCATCGACTTGATCAGGCCGAGATGGGCCAGCGGCGATTCGCTCTGCTGGACGAAGATGCCGCCGCTGCGCAAGGCCTTGAAGCAGCTCGTGTAGAACGCGGCGTTGAACAGGCCTTCGGCCGGACCGACCGGGTCGGTCGAGTCGACGATGACCACGTCGACCGAATCCGGCTCGCACTCGGCCATGTACTTGATGCCGTCGTCGAACAGCAATTGCGCGCGCGGGTCCGAGTTCGCTTCGCAGAGTTCGGGGAAGTACTGCTCGGCCAGGCGCGTCACGCGCTCGTCGATCTCGACCTGCACGGCCGATTCGACGACTTCGTGGCGCAACACTTCACGCAGCGTGCCGCAGTCGCCGCCACCGATGATGACGACGCGCTTGGCGCGCGGATGCGTGAACAGTGCCGGATGCGACATCATCTCGTGGTAGAAGAAGTTGTCGCGCGTGGTCAGCATCATGCAACCGTCGATGACCATGAGCTTGCCCCAGTCGGTCGAATCGTATATTTCGATGGACTGGAATGGCGTCTGTTCGGAATGCAGGCGTGCATGGGTGCGAAAGCCGATGGAGGAGCCCGAAGACTCGTGCGCTTCGGTGAACCAGCTCTGCTCTGACTTGGACATGGGGGCTTCCCTGGATGCAGTTGGATTGCCCGGGCGGAGAAGCCGGCGGGCACATGGCTGCGAATTGTAGCGGCAAGCAGGGAGGCTCGCGCGATCCGGGCCAAATTGCCGCGCCTGCGCGCCCGCCCGGGGACGATCGCCACGCAGCGGCAACGCGGCTTCGTTACAATGCGCGCCCCGATCGATCCCGCGGCGTGCGAGGCTTCCGATCGACGGGGTTCCCGCGTCCAAGCCCGCCGCTGCGACGTCTCTGCCATCCGGAGGACATGATGAGCACATCCTGGAGCACAGACGACGCCCGCACCACCTACGCGATCGCCAACTGGGGCGAAGGCTATTTCGATGTCGGCGCCGACGGTGGCGTGGTCGTGCGACCGCGCGGGCCCGACGGCCCGGCCCTGCAACTTCCCGCCGTCGTCGCCGAGGCTCGCGCACGCGGTTCGCGCTTGCCGCTGCTGGTGCGCTTCGCCGACATCCTGACCGATCGGCGCACGCGGCTGCAGGAAGCATTCGCCCGCGCCATGACCGCCTGGGACTATGCCGGCGGCTACACCGCGATCTATCCGATCAAGGTCAACCAGCAGAAGAATGTTGCCGGCGAACTGGCCGCGAACGGAGCGGACGGCTTCGGCCTGGAAGCCGGCTCGAAGCCCGAGCTGATGGCCGTGCTGGCCTTGGCCAAACGCGGCAGCGTGGTCATCTGCAATGGCTACAAGGACCGCGAATACATCCGCCTTGCCCTGATCGGGCGCAGGCTCGGGCTCGAGATCTTCATCGTCATCGAAAAGCCCTCGGAGCTGCGCTTCGTCATCGAGGAGGCGAAGGCGCTCGGTGTCGAGCCCCTGCTCGGCGTACGCATGCGCCTGAAGAGTCTCGGTGCCGGCAAGTGGCAGAACTCCGGCGGCGACAAGGCCAAATTCGGTCTCACGCCGCGCCAGCTGCTGACCCTGATCGAACAGCTCAACGCGGCCGATCTGTCGCATACGCTCAAGCTGCTGCATTTCCACATGGGCTCGCAGATGTCGAACGTGCGCGATATCGCACGTGGCATGCGCGAGGCGGTGCGCTATTTCGTCGAGCTGTCGCAACTCGGCCTGCCGATCCGATACATGGATGTCGGCGGCGGGCTCGGCGTCGACTACGAGGGTACGCAATCGCGCTCCGAGTGTTCGATCAACTACGGTCTCGACCAGTACGCCTCGAGCGTGGTCGGCGCGCTGGCCGAGGCCTGCGCCGAAAACCGCTTGCCGCCGCCGCGCGTGTTGACCGAGTCCGGGCGCGCGCTCACTGCCCACCATGCCGTGCTCGTGGTCAATGTCAGCGAGGTCGAGGAATCGCCGCGCGGGGCGGTGCCCGCGCAGCGCGACGACGAGCCGGCCGTGCTGCGCCGCCTGCGCGAGGTGCATGTCGAAATCGGCGAGCGGCCGCCGACCGAGCTCTACCACGAGGCCCAGTACCACCTGGCCGAAGGGCAGTCGCTGTATGCGCTGGGCCAGCTCTCGCTGGCCGATCGCGCCCAGCTCGACGATCTCTACTACGCCATCGTCAATGCCGTGCGCACGCGCCTGAAGCCGGACGAGCGCTCGCACCGGCAGGTCCTCGACGAGCTCAACGAGACCCTGGTCGACAAGTATTTCGTCAACTTTTCCGTATTCGAGTCGGTTCCCGACATCTGGGCCATCGACCAGGTGTTCCCGATCGTGCCGATCAGCGGGCTCGATCGCGAGCCGGAGCGGCGCGGCGTGATCGCCGATCTCACCTGCGACTCGGACGGACGCATCGACCACTATGTCGATGCCGACGGCGTCGACGTGAGCCTGCCCCTGCACGCGCCAGCCGAAGGCGAAACCTACCTGCTCGGCCTGTTCATGGTCGGCGCCTACCAGGAAACGCTCGGCGACATCCACAACCTGTTCGGCGACACCGACGCCATCAACGTGCGCCTGACCGACACCGGCCATGAAATCAGCGACCAGCGCCGCGGCGACACCACCGACCTGATGCTCGACTATGTCGGCTACGATCTCACGGCACTGCGCGCCGAGTATCGCGACAAGATCGCGAACGCCGGCATCGAGGGTGCCGAGGCGCAGTCGCTGCAGGCTTTCCTCGAAGCCGGGCTCACGGCCTACACCTACCTTGCGGAGAATGCCGAATGAGCGACATCAGGGCCGGTTTCGTCGGACTCGGTGCCATGGGCCAACCGATGGCCGGACACCTCTCGCGGGCCGGGCTGCTTGCCTCGGTATGGACGCGCACGCCGGCCAATACGCGCGCCATCGCCGCCGAATTCGGCCTCGCCGAGCCGGCGTCGCTGGCCGAACTGGCCGCGCGATGCAACGTGATCGCCCTGTGCGTGCCGGCCGACGCCGACGTGTTGGCCGATGTCGAAGTGATTGCGGTACACGCGCCTGCCGGTACCGTGGTCATCGACCATTCGACGGTTTCCTCGGTCACCGCGCGCGAGGCACGCGCCCGCATGCTGGCTGCGGGTGGCGAGTTCATCGACGCGCCGGTATCCGGCGGTGTCGAGGGCGCGCGCAATGGCAAGCTGTCGGTCATGGTCGGCGGCGAGGCTGCGGCGCTTGAGCGCGCGCGGCCGGTGCTGGAGTGCTATGCGGCAAAGATCAGCCACATGGGCGGCATCGGAGCCGGGCAGAACACCAAGGCGGTCAACCAGGTGCTCGTGGCCGGTATCGCCCAGGCAGTCTGCGAAGGACTGGCGCTCGGCGATGCCCTCGGACTCGATGCGGAAACGCTGATCCCGACCCTGCTGGCCGGTGCCGCCGGCAACTGGTTCCTCGACAAGCGCGGTGCGACCATGCTGCGCGACGAATTCAAGGTCGGTTTCAAGTTGGCCCTGCTGCACAAGGACCTCAAGATCGTCCGCGAACTCGCGCGTGATGCCGGCACCGATCGCAGCGTCATCGAGAAGTCGCTGGCCGACTACGCGGTGCTGATGGCACAAGGCCATGGCGACGATGACATTTCCTCGCTGATCCGCCTCAAGCGCAAGCCATCTTAGGCCTGAACCCGCTAACGCATTGTTTACGCCGGTCCGGATAGGCTGCGCGGCGACGTTGGGGGGCCGCGTCAATTGGCGAATCGATCACAAAGCGACCGCTGCACGGTGGCAAGTGCCGCAGCGCCGCGCCAAACTTGCCCATTCCCGTGGAGGATTGCCCATGCATGTCAAACGTTTCGTCGCGGCCCTTGCGCTCGTGCTCGGCAGCCCGTTCGCACTTGCCCAGACCATTCCAGGACTCTCCGTGGTTGCTGTTCCGGGGAGCTATTCGGAGCCGGTTGCCGTGCGCGCGCCGCATGACGGCAGCGGCCGTCTGTTCATCGTGCAGAAGGGCGGTACGATCCGCGTGGTCAAGAACGGCGCCCTGCTGCCGACTCCGTTCCTGACCGTTGCCGTGACCACGAGCAGCGAAAGCGGCTTGCTCGGCCTCGCCTTCCATCCGAACTTCGGCCAGATCGGACTTCCGCACAACGACGAGTTCTACATCTCCTATACGCGACCCGGTGCGGATCCCCGGCTCGGTACCACGCCCGACCAGGTGATTGCGCGCTACACCGTACCCTCGCTCGGTTCGGATGTTGCCAATGCATCGGGAACGATCGTTCTGCGCACCCCGGATCTCGCCGGCAATCACAACGGTGGCGACATCCACTTCGGACCGGACGGCTATCTCTACTCGTCGATGGGCGATGGCGGCCCGCAGAACAATCCGCACGGATTTGCCGGCTGCCTGTGGAAGAAGCCCGCGGACTTCGATCAGGGTACCTGCGGTACGAACCCCACCGGCACGCAGTACTTCCTGCTCGGCAAGATCCTGCGCATCGATGTCGACAATCGTGGCGGCGCCGTCACCGCCGACATGTGCGGTTCCTCGGGAATCTCGCCGGCCCAGTATTCGATTCCGGCGGACAACCCGCATGTCGGCACGAGCAATACCTGCGACGAGATCTTCCTCTACGGATTCCGCAATCCCTGGCGATTCAGCTTCGATCGCGAGACCCACGACCTCGTTATCGGCGATGTCGGCCAGAACACCTATGAAGAAGTGACCGTGCAGGCGGCAGGCGTCATCGGCGGCAACCACGGCTGGAGTCGCTG
Organism: Dokdonella immobilis; assembly: GCF_900115085.1. GTDB lineage: Bacteria > Pseudomonadota > Gammaproteobacteria > Xanthomonadales > Rhodanobacteraceae > Dokdonella > Dokdonella immobilis. Next base: position 16,660 of record NZ_FOVF01000040.1, read on the forward strand.
CGAGGGCCGCCATTACTTCGACGAGTCCGGCACCGGCACGACCTGTCCGGCGGTGACCGGGACGATTGCCCCGGTCCTCGAATACAGCCATAGCTTTGGCTGCGCGGTCACCGGCGGCTATGTCTTCCGCGGCCCGTCCGCGCGCCTGCGCGGCACCTATTTCTACGGCGACTCGTGTGCCAGTGCGTTGTGGTACGCATCCGCCGGAGCTGCGCAGACCGATTGGAGTCCGTCGGGAATCCAGGATACGACGCTGAACGTCGGCGCACCGTATGGCTACGGTGAAGACGAATACGGCAATCTCTATATCGCCCAGTCCAACGGGACCGTATACAAGATCGTCTCCGACTTCATTTTCGACGACGGCTTCGAGGACTAAAGCAGCCGCACCGCCCGCCGACTCGGCGCCGTGTTCGTGCTCCGCCGCCCGGCATGCCGAGGCGTCGGGGCCGCAACGGCAAGGCAAGGTGCCGGGCGCGTAATGCCGCGGCTCCAGCCAATGTGCACGTAACAGTGGCGCCGCGTGTGCGCCAAGGCGGGAGCTGACGATGAACCCGACCCAACGCAGGATTTCGAGCCTTTGCGTGGCCCTTGCGTGGCTGGCGCCGATGGCCCCGGCGCAAACCCTGCCCGCCCATGCGCCGCTGCGAATCCTGGTGGTCAGCGACGAGGTCAATCCGCATGGCCTGCCACCGGAGCAGCTGACCCAACCCGGCGACATTTCGGCGGCCCTGGCCAAGACCCCGGCGCTGCACATCGATGCGTCCGCCGAATCGCTGCTGGAGATCCCGACGAACCAGATCGAAGAGGCCAGCGCACGGCTGCTCGTTCCGCCGGATGATCCCTCCGGCTATGACGTGCTGGTCTATTTCGCCCATCGGACGCCAGACAACGGCAACAACGACCAGGCCCGGCAGGAAGCCTTTGTCGCCGCGGTCAGCCAGTTTCTGGTCGCCGGTGGAGGCGTCGTCTCGTTCCACCATGGCATTTACGAGACTGCCGGCAAGACTTCGATGCAAGACCTGCTCGGCGGCCAGGCGACCGGTGCGGTGCCATGGAACACGCAGTCAGGACAAAACGTGATCGCAACCCGGACTTACCACTTCGTGTCTCATCACGCCGTGCGGTATCCGGCGGCAGTGGACTACACCGATCCGGCCCATGGCATCCCGCCGGGCAACTATCGGAGCTTCAACAACACGCCCGACGAGCGCTACCCGAATCTCGACCTGCGTCCGGGCGCGAGCGGCATCGAGACCCTGTTTGCCAGCGACTACGACGAGGGCGGCACGACGCACGTGCTCGGCTATGAGCGGACCCTGCCGCAATGGTCGGGCGTCGTGCTTGTCTATCAACCCGGGGAGTACCAGCCGCATGCGCTCGGAGCCGGCGACAACAACTACCAGATCCTGCTCAATGCGATCGTGTACGCCGCGAACTTCCGCAGCGGCGACTGGATCTACATCGATGGCTTCGAAGGCGGTGGAGCTTCGTGACGGGCGCCCGAAATCCCCGCCCCGGGTTCAGTTGCCGCCTTCTTCCTTCAGCGCAATCGCGTTGAAGCCATTGTCGGCGAGCGCGGCCTTGGTCGTTTCGAGTTCGCTGGCGCTCGCATAGGGGCCCAGGCGAACCCGGTTCCAGGTCTTGCCATTGATCGTGACCGGCTGGACCTGGGCGACGAAGCCGAGGATGGCGAGCTTGGCCTTGACCTCGTCGGCCGCCTTGGCCGAGGGGTAGGAGCCGGCCTGGAGCAGGTAGCGGGCGGATGCCGAGACGGGCGGGGTCGGCGAGCTTGCCGCCTTCTGGGCCGCCTCGGCGCGGGCCTTGGCAGAAATCTCCGCATCGGGAATGACCACTTCCATTTCCGGGAGCACGGAGTAGAAATCGTAGTTCTTGCGTGGCTTGTCCCTGGCTTCGACCAGCGGCGGATCCGTTTCGCGCGGCGCGACCGCCTCGGGATTCGGTTGCGGGCCGGCCTTCTTGCGCAGCATCGGCGCCCAGTCGCTGCCGAGAAACAGCATGGCGACGACCAGGCCGAGTACGACGCCGACGCCAAGCCAGATCCATGCCGGAACCGCGGGTCGGGAACCGCCGCGCGTCGCCTGTTTTCGGGATCGTGAAGCCATCAAACTTTCTCCGGGTGATTCGGGTCAGTCCGCCGGGACTGGAAATTGAGCTGCGAGTACCGCCTGCGCGTCACATGCTCTGCGGCGCGGACACGCCAAGCAGCTCCAGGCCGTTGGCGAGGACCTGGCGCGCCGCATCGGCCAGGGTGACGCGCGCATTGCGCAGGTCGGCATCCTCGACGATGAACTGATGGGCGTTGTAGTAGCCATGGAAGGCGGCGGCCAGTTCGCGCAGGTATTGCGCGACCAGCTGCGGGTCGAGATTGAGCGCAGCCGACTCTACGACTTCCGGATAACGCGAGAGTTCGCTCATCAGGGTTCGCTCATGCTCGCTGTCGAGCCGGGCCAGGGCCGCGATTCCGACGCCGGCTTCCACCTCGATGCCGCGTTCGGCCAGCTGGCGATGCACGCTGCAGACGCGCGCATGGGCGTACTGGATGTAGTAGACCGGATTGTCGTTCGTCTGCGCGCGGGCCAGGTCGATGTCGAAGACCAGCTGCGAATCGGTCTTCCTGGCGACCAGAAAGTAGCGCGTGGCGTCTCGGCCGACTTCATCGATCAGGTCACGCAGGGTCACGTAGCTACCGGCGCGCTTGGACAGCTTCACTTCCTCGCCACCGCGCATGACGGTGACCATCTGGTGCAGGACGTATTCGGGCCAGCCCTTCGGAATGCCGACGTCGAGCGCCTGCAGGCCAGCGCGAACGCGATCGACAGTGGAGTGATGATCGGCGCCCTGCTCATTGATGACGCGCTCGAAGCCGCGCCGCCACTTGCCCTCGTGGTAGGCCACATCGGGAACGAAATAGGTGTAGCCGCCATCCGACTTGCGCATGACCCGATCCTTGTCGTCGCCGAAGTCGGTGGTTTTCAGCCAAAGGGCGCCGTCCTTTTCATAGGTATGCCCGGCCGCGACCAGTTCCTTCACCGTGTGCTCGACCTTGCCCTCCTGGTACAGCGAGGATTCGAGGAAATAGACATCGAAGGCGACTCCGAACGCACGCAGGTCGAGATCCTGCTCGCGGCGCAGCCAGGCCACCGCGAAGCGGCGGATAGCCTCGAGGTCGTCGGCATCGCCGGCGGCGCGGACGTCGATGCCATCGGCATGGACGGTGGCCCCGGCCAGGTAGTCGCGGGCGACATCCTTGATGTACTCGCCGCGATAGCCATCAGCCGGCCAGTCCGCATGGTCGGGATCGATCTGCCGGCAGCGCGACTGGACCGAACGCGCCAGGTTGTCGATCTGGGCGCCGGCGTCGTTGTAGTAGAACTCGCGCGTGACGGCCCAGCCATTGGCATCGAGCACGCGAGCCAGGCTGTCGCCGACGGCGGCACCCCGGCCGTGGCCGACATGCAGCGGGCCGGTCGGATTGGCCGACACGAACTCGATCTGGGCCTTGCGGCCGGCGCCCGCCGTATTGCGGCCATAGGCGCCCGCCTTTTCGATGATCGTGGCGACTTCGGCGTGCATGGCCGCCGCGCCGAGGAAGAAGTTGATGAAGCCTGGACCTGCAATCTCGACGCGCTCGACGCGGGGATCCTTTATCGCTGCGGCGATGGATTCGGCGATTTCGCGCGGCTTGCGTCCGGCTTGTTTGGCCAGGGTCAGGGCCACGTTGCTGGCGAAATCACCATGCTCGCGGTTGCGGGTCCGCTCGACGACGAATACCGGATCGGTGCCGTCCGGCAGGATTTCTTGCGCACGCAGGGTTGCGAGCGCTCCGTGGATCAGCTCGCGCAGGGTATCTTTCACGGCGGGATTCGGATGGCAGCGGGCTGGCTATTGTAGGGCGCGCAGGCCAATACCGGAACCGCGCGGGTATCCGCTCCGGAGCGTCGAGCGGAAAATGGACCGGGCCGTGCATGAGTTACCGATGGTTCCGTTCAAGATGCGAAGGAATGTCTGGCAAGCGCTTGTCCCACAAGCCTTTGCCGGAGACCACCCCGAGCTGTGGATAACTCTGTGGGAAAGATGCTGCTGTGCAGCGGTGATTTGCAGGCGGATTGCGGCGCCGGCAACGATTGCTGAAGAAGCGATTCGCATAACGCATTGATTTTATTGAAGATCAAATCCAGGGCGCGGGCAGGGGGTGGGTCGCGTTGCGCGCATCCGGCCGAACCGCCGCCATGTGTATAGTTTTTGCTCGGACTTCGGCCTGCGGCCTCGTAGCTGAGCCAATTCCGGGGCGCTTCGGTGCGAGGTTCGAGCGGGTGGATGCGCCCTGGCGATGCGCCAATCGGACCCGGCGTTCGGCCGGCGACCGATCCCGGGGCGTCGTCAGATCAGGCCGGCGACGGTTTCCCCGTAGGCCTGCAAGACCTGGCGGCCGCTCTCGGGTCGGCCGCGCATGGCAATGCGGGCGCGCAAGCCCAGGCTCAGCGACTTCAGTCGTGCGGCATTGTGTTCCTTGGCGGGACCGAAGGCCTGCCGGCCGAGCTCCGAATTGAAGCGGTGCAGATCGAAGAAAAATCGATCCTGGCCATCGGTCAGGAAACCGAGCACCGGTTGCGCGCTCTCGCCGGCATCCAGGTCACGTCGGCAGAGCATCTCACGCTCCAGGCAGAGGTTTTCCGCGCTGGCCGCGAAACGCACAAACGGCTCGGCGACATTGGCCGTATCGAGGTCGGCGGCGATCAGTGCGAGTTCGTGGGCATGCACGATCTTCGGGTCGTCACGCCAGCCTGGGCGGTGCTTGTCCAGTTTCTGGCTCAGTTTTGCGGCCAGCGCGCCGCCGGACTGGACCAACTCGGCGGCATTGAAGGCGGCGCCCCCGGGCGGCGGCCGTGCATCGAAGGTGCTGCCGCCGATGGTCAGGTCGAGGGCCAGGTGGATGTCGGCATCGGCTTCCCGTGAAAAGCCGCATTGCCCGAGCAGGCGAAAGGTTTCCTCGAGGCTGGCGCGCTCATTGGCGCCGACCCCGGCCTGGTAGGCAGGCTCCTCACGCTGGCGAAGATCGTGGCATGCGGCGAACAGGTCGAGCACGCACCAGTCGCGCAGGCTCAGCGCGAACACGCCGTGGGTCTGGATCAGCCGGCTGATTCGTCCTTTCAGGATGTCGAGGATGTGTTCCTCGTTGTGGTACGCATGAAAGTCTTCGCTCAGACTGCCATGACGCCGGGCCAGGCGAACGAAGGCGATCCGGATCACATCGGCGCAACGGTTGAGCAGGGCGCGTGCGTCTTCATTGCCCGGGAGCAGGGGGGCCAGCTGCGCATGCCGCTCCGCCAGCGCGTCCTCGAGCGCTCGCAGGCGACTCCCGGCAAGGGCGCGCGCGGCGGCGATATCGGGCAGTTCCACCTCGACGGCGTCTGCGGGATAGGTGCGGGGAAAACCGAATATCACTTGGCGCTTCAGCCCCTTGCCGAATTCGCCACGAGTATAGTGCGAGGCCGTTCGCAGGGCACCATTGCGCAGCGCGGCCCGACTGGCCGAGGCCGGGGTCCTGCGGGCATTCCGGCCTGCGGCCAGCCACGATCCAACCGGTCCATGTCTGGATCGCCCTGCCTCGACGCTGACCTGCCGATCGTCCGCTCGGCACGCCACAAACGCGTGCTCGAGCTGAACGAAGGGTCAGCGAGGACCTAGATCCAGCCGCGGCGTGCAAGCGAAGTGGGAGCCCCGGTTCCGATCACGAAATGGTCGAGTACGCGAATGTCCACCAGGGCCAACGCGTCGCGCAGGCGCAAGGTGATCGCGCGGTCGGCGGCGCTGGGCTCGGCGACCCCGGATGGATGGTTGTGGGCGAAGATGACGGCAGCGGCATTGTGTGCCAGGCAGTGCCTGACCACCTCGCGTGGGTGCACGCTGGCGCCATCGATGGTGCCGCGGAACAGCTCCTCGAAGGCAATCACCCGGTGCCTGTTGTCGAGAAAGAGGCAGGCGAACACCTCATACGGATACGACGTCAATCGGGACTTCAGATAGCGCGCGCTGGCATCCGGATCGGTCAGGGCTTCACCTTCGCGCAATTCGGAATCAAGGAAGCGGCGACCGATTTCAAGGGCGGCCTGGACCCGGCACCAGGTGACGGGCCCCAATCCGGACTTGCGCTGCGGCGCCAGCAGCAGCGGCTTGAGGCCACCGGCGCTGGCGAGCAGGGTGCGTCCCACATCGACGGCGTTCGTGCCACGTCGGCCCGAGCCGATGAAGACCGCCAGCAGTTCGGCGTCCGACAGGCTGGCGCTGCCACGGGCGCGCAACTTTTCACGGGGTCTTTCGGTGTCCGGCCAGTCGCGAATGCTCATCACAAGTTACTTGCTGCAGGTGGGAATGCCACTTTAGATGTCGAAATAACCATGCCGCAGCGGTCGGACTCGGAAATTTGGGTAAGCTAGTAGCCCTTCGGGATGTCAGAAATCTCCTACATGAGCAATGCTTCGCTGCAACGCGTGCGGGTCCTGCTGGGCGTCACCGGCGGCATTGCCGCCTACAAGGCCGCCGAGCTCGTGCGCCGTCTGCGCGATGCAGGCGCCGAGGTGCGCGTGGTTCTGACCGAGAATGCAAGTCGCTTCGTGACCGCGATGACCTTCCAGGCGCTGTCCGGAAATCCGGTGCGCAGCAGTCTCTGGGACGAGGGTGCGGAAGCGGCGATGGGGCATATCGAACTGGCACGATGGGCGGACGAAATCCTGGTTGCGCCGGCTTCGGCGGATACGATTGCCCGGCTAGCCCAGGGGCGCGCCGATGACCTGCTCAGTACCCTCGTGCTGGCGTCTTCGGCCCCCCTTTCGGTCGCCCCGGCGATGAACCAGCAGATGTGGGCCCAACCCGCCACGCGCGCGAACATCGACCTGCTGCGCCAGCGGGGCGTGCGCGTGCTGGGCCCGGCATCCGGCAGCCAGGCCTGTGGTGACGTCGGTGAGGGCCGCCTGCTCGAGCCCGGCGAACTTGTTGAGGCCATGCTCAAGGCGCGCGGACCGCGCTCGCTGGACGGCCTGAGCGTGCTGGTCAGCGCGGGTCCGACCTACGAAGACATCGATCCGGTGCGCTTCATCGGCAATCGCAGTTCCGGCCGCATGGGCTTCGCCGTCGCCGCGGCCGCGGTCCAGGCCGGCGCCCGGGTACGCCTCGTGGCCGGGCCGGTGGCCTTGGCCACGCCGGCCGGCGTCGAGCGCATCGACGTGCGCAGCGCCCGGCAGATGCGCGACGCCGTCGTCGCCAGTGCGGCGGACAGCGATATCTTCATCTCCGCGGCTGCCGTGGGCGACTACCGGCCGCAAGCCGTATCGCCGGCGAAACTGAAGAAGTCCGGCAAGGCGTTGGCGCTCGAGCTGGTGCAGAATCCCGACATCCTGGCCGAACTCGCCGCCCAGGCCGCGCACCCGTTCCTGGTCGGCTTCGCCGCCGAAACCAATGACCTCGAGCACTACGCCCGCGAGAAGCTGGAACGCAAGGGGCTGGATCTGATCGCCGCCAATCGGGTCGGCGAGGAACTGGGCTTCGAATGCAGCGAGAACGCGCTGCTGCTGCTCTGGCCCGGGGGGCGCGAGGAACTCGGCATGGCCGAAAAGGGCGTTCTGGCGAAGGCCCTGATCGAGCGGGTCGCCACGCTCCATGCGGCCGCCCGTGGCAAGCGGGGGCGCGGATGACGGTTCCGATCGAGCTGGTTGTCCTCGATGCGCGCCTGGGTCGGGAGTTTCCGCTGCCCGAATATGCGACGATCGCATCCGCAGGCATGGATCTTCGCGCCATGGTCGATGCGCCATTGCGTCTCGAGTCCGGGGCGTCGGCGCTGATACCGAGCGGCGTGGCCATCCACATTGGAGATCCCGCCTTGTGTGCGATCATCCTGCCGCGATCGGGGCTCGGTCACAAACATGGCATCGTGCTGGGCAATGGCACGGGCCTCATCGATGCGGACTACCAGGGGCCACTGTTGATCTCCTGCCTGAATCGATCGGCCGAAGCATTTACCGTTGCGCCAGGGGAGCGCATAGCCCAGTTGGTGTTCATGCCCGTTGCGAGGGCCGAGTTCAGGATCGTCGAGTCTTTTGCACCCAGTGTTCGAGGCGTCGGGGGGTTCGGCAGTTCGGGAACCAGATAGACGTTTGAACCTTCGAACGCCTACGGCGGACCGCGAAATGGCATGCTGCGTGCCTTCAGTTGCCTTGTTAGGCTATAAGACCACTCCAATAGCGTTGGCGGGGCAAGGGTAGGAACAATGGCCGAAGCAGAACTGCCAGCGAAACCCCGGGCGGGAAAGAAATCCCCGCTCGCCACCATCGGCGCCGTGCTGCTTCCGCGCCTGAAGGTGTTGCTGCCGCTGGTCATCGCGACGATTCTCATGCTGGTCGGCTTCTTCCTGCTCTGGCAATGTTCCCTCGTCTACAGCGAGAGCGGAAGCGTGGCAGCCGCCCAGAGCTCGCGTGAACGAGCCGTGGCGGCCATCGGCGAGCGCATCGGGGAAGTGGTTCGCCGGGCGCAGGAGGTGGTGGGATCCGATGCGGTCCTGGCGGCGCTCGGCACGGTCGATCAGGCCGGGCTGACGGCGGCAGCCGAAGAAGTCAGGCGCGCCTGGCCGGAACTGGTGGATGCTGTCTTCTACAGCCCGGACCTGCCGGATATCCGCGAACGCGACTTGCGTCGCTTCGGTTACTGGCGGGCCCAGATGCTCATGCAGGCCCAGTTGAGCGGGTCGCCAGCACCCGTACAGATCCACAAGAGCAACAGCGAAGGCCAGCAACTCGTCCTCGTGCTGCCGGTCGAGTCGGCGCAGGCCACGGTCGCCTATGCCTATCTCGCATTACCCGCATCGGTCATCGTCGACGTACTCAAGGAGCCTGGGCGTGCCTCCACCCGCATCGATTTGCGCCAGGGCGACGGTCGTGGCGACCTGCTGATCGCAAGCTCGGGGACTTCCGGGGGCAACTCACTCGGTGACCTTGGAGTGCCCATCGAAGGATCGCAACTGCGCCTCGCGATCGCCGATCCGGACAATCAGATCGTGGTGACGCGCAATCTGTGGGTGCTGGTTCCGGCGACCCTGTTTTGTCTGCTGGGCGGATTCCTCGCCCTGTGGCTTCGCCAGGTCGGCATGCAAGGGGCTGCCGCCGCGTTCAAGCCGCGCAATCGAAACGAACCAAAGGAGATCACCTTGGCCGAGGCCATCAAGAAGCAGGCGGAATCGGATTCAGCGGCAGCCACGGCCGCCGCTGTCGCCGAGCCGGCAACGGGGCCATCCAGGGTCGAGCCGGCCAGGCCGAAGCCTGGCGAAAAGAAGGTCGGCGTCAATCGGAGCATCTTCCGCGCATACGACATTCGCGGCGTGCTCGGCCAGACCCTGACCAACGACATCGCGCGCCAGATTGGTCGCGCGATTGGAAGCGAGGCGCAGCACCGCGGATTGCGCGAAATCGTGGTCGGTCGCGACGGGCGCCTCTCGGGTCCCGATCTTTCCGGGGCGCTGATCGAGGGGCTTCGCGCCGCCGGATGCGATGTGATCGATATCGGCCTGGCGCCGACGCCGCTGACCTACTTCGGCGCCTACCACCTGCAGACAGGCTCCTGCGTCTCGGTCACCGGCAGCCACAATCCGCCCGACTACAACGGGTTCAAGATCGTGCTGGGCGGCGAAACCCTGTCCGAAGGCGCAATCCAGGACCTGTATGGCCGAATCGCGGAAGAGCGCTACAGCACCGGCTCGGGCGGCCTGCAGGTGATGAATCTGCAGGACGACTACGTGGCCCGGATCTGCGATGACATCCAGGTCGAAAAAAGGCTCAAGGTCGTTGTCGATTGCGGCAATGGCGTTGCCGGTGCCGTCGCGCCGGCGGTTCTGGAAGGAATTGGCTGCGAGGTCCACGAGCTGTACTGCGAGGTCGACGGCCTGTTCCCCAATCACCATCCGGACCCTTCCGATCCGCGCAACCTGCAGGACCTGATTCTTTCGGTGAAACAGACCGGCGCCGATATCGGGCTCGCCTTCGATGGTGACGGCGATCGTCTCGGTGTGGTGACCAGGACCGGCGAGGTGATCTATCCGGACCGCTTGTTGATGCTGTTCGCGATCGACGTCCTGAGCCGGAATCCGGGCGCGACCATCATCTATGACGTCAAGTGCACCGGCCACCTGCAACCGTTGATCCTGCAGCACGGCGGCAGTCCGATCATGTGGCGCACCGGTCATTCCCTGATCAAGAGCAAGATGCGCGAGACGTCAGCCCAGCTGGCCGGTGAAATGAGCGGGCATTTCTTCTTCGCCGAGCGCTGGTACGGATTCGACGATGCCGTGTATGCCGCCGCCCGCCTGCTCGAGATCCTGGCTGGAGATCCCGAGGGGCGGTCGGCTGAAGAGGTATTCGCTGCACTGCCGAAGGGTGTATCGACGCCCGAACTCAAGATCGAAATGCGCGAGGGCGAACACTATCGTTTCATCGAGTCGTTCCGCGCAAAGGCGAATTTCGAGGGTGCGCGTCTGACCACCATCGACGGGCTGCGCGCCGATTGGCCGGATGGCTGGGGACTGGTGCGTGCATCCAACACGACGCCGGTTCTCGTGCTGCGCTTCGATGCCGACAACGAGGCAGCGCTGAAGCGCATTCAGTCGGCCTTCCGCGAGCAACTGCAGGCGCTTGACAGCGCCTTGCCCCTGCCTTTCTAGGAAGCCGCGCGAGTTTGCCGGGCCCGACCACGAAGGCCGTCAGAGGGGCCTTGGATCTCTGCCCCAGGCCGCTTGTCGTGGCGGCTTGGTGCGCATCTCGGGACTTGCCGCGTCGGCCGCCAGGTTCGGATTTGCGCGTCCGCTGCCCGGTTTGGAATGGCCGGACGCCGCAGCTGCGGTACTCGGCGAATCGTCCTAGTGCTGACCGTATTTTTCGCGAAGGGCCCGATAGTGATCGAGCTCCTTGGCGAAATCCTTGACCGTCGACTCGCGTTCGACCTTGCGTCGCTCGATCAGGGCGTGCTGGGTCTCGATATTCCTGCGCAAGTCGCCTATCTGGCCCGCCAGCTTGGCCGGCACCGGACGATCGCTGCGCTCCAGGGCGGCCGCCCTGCCGAGCAGGTCGGTCAGGCTGCGCTCGAGGCTTTCGAGGGTGGCGTGCTGGCTGCTCAGTTGCAGATCGATCATTTCAAGTTGCTGCCGATGCGTCTCGATCAGGTCCTTTTCGGTCGGGTTGGCGGCCAGTAGTTGTTGATCTGCGCGCTGCTGGCGCTCGGCCGCATCCTTCTCGGCTCGGGCCGCATCTGCCGCGACTTTTGCTTCCCGCCGCTGCTCCGGCGTCTTTGCGGGCTCCACGCGCTTGACCACGATTCCCTGCGCATTGATCACCTCGTAGCCCCGCACGCCGGCATCTGCGGGCAGGCTGTCGGTGTAGTGCAGGTTTCCTTCGGCGTCGCGCCACTTGTAACGAACGCTGCCGGCCGCGAGGGCCGATGCGGCGACGACCGAGAGCAGCAGGATGGACGTGAGTCGGAAGATGGTCATGTATGTGAAAACTCCCGGGAAAGCAGTGATCGGGGCCAGACGAGCGAGCATCGCGACTGTCGGGGCAACCTGCTGGCGGCGAAGAGCCGTCGTGCCGATTCCGTCTCAAGTATAGGTGAGGTCATGCCGTTGCGCAGCGCGGTGGATCACACGCCATATTCGCGCCGGTAGGCCATCAGACGCACGCGCTGTTCGGCCAGTGCGGGATTCTCCCCCGCGTAGGCAAGCAGGTCCCCCAGGCCGGCGATGGCGATTACCGGAACACCGAATTTGGCCGAGATTTCCTGGGCAGCGGATTGCGCGCCCTGTCCGCGTTCCTGCCGGTCGAGCGCGATCAAAACACCCGCTGGTACCGCTCCCGCATGGCGGACAAGCGCCAGCGACTCGCGAATCGCGGTACCCGCAGTAATGACGTCGTCGACAATCAGGACCTTGCCGGCCAAAGGCGCCCCGACCAGGCTCCCGCCCTCGCCATGGTCCTTTGCTTCCTTGCGGTTGTAGGCGAAAGCGCGATCCATGTCGTGATGCTCGGAAAGCGCGGCTACGGTCAACGCGGCCAATGGAATGCCCTTGTACGCAGGACCGAACACCAGATCGAATGGAACGCCGCTGGATGCCGCCGCAGCGGCATAGCAGCGCCCCAGTCTGGCCAGCGCGGCGCCGGTGTTGAACAGGCCTGCATTGAAGAAATACGGACTGCTGCGACCAGACTTGAGGGTGAATTCGCCGAATCGCAGAGCCTTGTTGGCGATGGCCAGGGCCAGAAAGTCGCGTTGGTAGTCCTGCATGGTGGCGGCATCGATAGCGAAGATCGGGGCTGGATTGTGCAAGACTCGGCGCGGCGGTGAAAGTCGAACGCGGATGCGGTCCGGCATGACGAGCGCAGCGTGCCGCAGTTCCGGTAGGCTTGCGGCCATTCCCCAATTCCCACTCCCCTCCCATGAGAATCATCAGTTTCAACGCCAACGGCATCCGTTCCGCGGCCAGCAAGGGCTTTTTCGATTGGCTACGCCAGCAAAAGGCCGATATCACCTGTATCCAGGAGACCAAGGCCCAGGAAGATCAATTGACCGACCCGATGTTCAAGCCGGATCGCCATCACTGCTTCTACAAGGATGCGACGACGAAGAAGGGCTACAGCGGCGTCGCAATCTATTCGCGCCGCGAGCCGGACGAGGTGCGCACGGCCCTGGGATGGGCTCCTTTCGACGACGAAGGCCGTTATATCGAGGCACGCTTCGGCAATCTCAGTGTAGTCTCGTTCTACATTCCGTCCGGTTCCTCGGGCGAACTTCGCCAGGGTTTCAAGTTCGAGGTCATGGACTGGCTCAGGCCCATTCTCGATGAGTGGCTGGCCAGTGGTCGCGACTATGTGCTGTGCGGCGACTGGAACATCGTGCGCAGTGCGCTCGATATCAGGAACTGGAAATCCAACCAGAAGAACTCCGGATGTCTGCCAGCCGAACGCGCCTGGCTCAACGCGCAGATCGGCCCCGACCTCGGCGGCGACGGCACACCTTCGGCCGCGCGCGGCTGGGTCGACACCTATCGCGTGTTGCATCCGGAGGGTCAGGACTACACGTGGTGGAGCAATCGGGGGGCTGCCCGCGCGAACGATGTCGGCTGGCGTATCGACTACCAGTTCGTTACGCCAGGCCTGCAACCGGGACGCTGCGCCATCGCCGCAACGCCGCGTTTCTCCGACCATGCGCCCTATCTTGTCGACTACGCAACGTGACAGAGACAACCGCCAGGAAGCCCTCGGTCTGGAAGGCATTCGCCCAGCCTTCCGCGCGGACGATGTTCATGTTCGGGTTCTCTTCGGGACTGCCCTTTCTGCTTGTTGCCGGCACCTTGTCCTACTGGCTCAAGCAGCATGGGGTGGTGCTGAAGGAGATAACCGTCATCGCCAGCGCCGGCTTGCTCTATGCCTTCAAGCCGCTTTGGGCCCCGTTTCTCGATCACTGGCGAGCCCCCGGATTTGCCTGGCTCGGGCGGCGCCGCGGTTGGCTGTTGCTGGCGCAGACCGGCATCGTCATCGGATTGATCGGAATGGCGATGTTGACGCCAGCGCATCTTGCTCCCTTCATTGCGGCGACACTGATGGTCGCGTTCTTCGGTGCGACACAGGACATCGCGGTGGACGCCTGGCGCATCGAAATTGCTCCATCCGAGCAGCAGGGCGCTCTCATTGCGACGTATTCCCTGGGTTACCGCATTGCCCTGATGGTGGCCGGCGCGTTCGCCCTGATACTCGCCGATCATGTGCCCTGGCGGCTCGTCTACTTCGCGATGGCGGCGACGATGCTGCTGCCGATTGCGGCAAATCTCCGTGCCGCCGAGCCCGATGTGGTGGTGCGCAATGCGCCGACCTGGAGCGAGGCGATGCGCAACGCGTTCGTTGACCCGTTCGCGGACTTCTTTCGTCGCTATGGCAAGGTGCTGGCCCTGGTAACCCTGGCCTTTCTTCTTCTGTTCAAGATTCCCGAGCAGGCGACGATCGGCGGGATCATGGGGCCGTTCTACCGGGACATGGGCTTCAGCCAGACCCAGATCGGAGCGGTGACCAAGATCTACGGGATCTGGATTGGCATCGCGGGCGCGTTTCTCGGCGGTGCCATGGTGATTCGTTGGGGAGCCTGGAGACCGCTGTGCGCGATGATCCTGATGTGCGGATGCTGCAATCTGCTCTACCTCGTGCTGATTGCCTTTCCAGGCAATCTCTGGGCACTGACGGCGGTCATCTCGGCTGAAAACCTGACCCTGGGCATGCTGGGGCCTCCGACCGTGGCGTTCCTTTCGGCGCTCGTCAATCGTGAGCACACCGCAACCCAGTACGCCCTCCTGAGTTCCCTGGTAAACCTGCCGGGAAAGCTGCTCGGCATTTTTGCCGGAGGCATTGCCATGTCGGTCGGCTACGGTGCGTACTTCGTCATCACCGTTTTCGCCCTCATTCCTGCGACGATCCTGCTCGTGTGGTTGTGGCCGCGTTACCGGGATATCGGAAAGCAGCCTGCCGGGTAGTCCGTGTCGGCGGCCCGTGGAACCCGGATGCGTGTCTGGCCGCACTGAAATGGGGCCGTAAAGTTGCGACAATGGAAATTGATCCGGGTGATAGCGTTAGGCCATGGCTGAAATCCTGATTTCCAACATCGACAAGGCCACGCTGGCAAGGATGGCCGAACTGGCCAATGAGCGCGGCTGGTCGACCAACGAAGTCGCGCTGCGCGCGTTGCGCTATGCGCTTGGCCTCAGCACGGAATACCTGGGTGCCAGCGATCGGCAGGATATCGCGACCATGCGTGGCGTCTGGAACCAGAGCGAGAACCAGGCCTTCCGCGAAGCCATGGAAGCGTTCCGGCAGGTCGAATCCGGCCCAACATTCGAATCTGCGGACAAGCGCGAGAAATAGACTCAGCGGGGAGCCGAATGGATGGCGCCAAGCACCCTGGGTCCGCGTGCGCCACTGACGCTGGGAAGGTTGCCCGGTCGTTCGGCGAGGCGTTCGCGGGCCAGCCAGGCAAACAGCGCTGCCTCGACGAAATCGGGGTCGATACCTGCTGTCGACGTGCTCCTCACGGGGAGAGGAGCCAAGGCGGCTGAAAGGTCGGCCATCAAGGCCGGGTTGTGCACCCCGCCGCCGCAAACCAGCAGCTCGCCCATCTCGCCAACCGATGTTTGCAGGGCATCGACGATCGAGCGGACAGTCAGCGCCAGCAGGGTCGCCTGCGTGTCGGCTGGAAGAATCGGGCTTTTGCCGAGGCGTGCGTCGAGCCAATCGAGGTTGAAATACTCGCGACCGCTGCTCTTCGGCGCTGGAGCGGAGAAGTAGGGGTCTTCGAGCAGCGTATTGAGCAGGTCCGAATGCACGGTTCCCGAACGCGCCCAGGTGCCATCGAGGTCGAAGGCAAGGCCCCGATGGCGTCCGATCCACGCGTCCATCAGGCAACTGGCCGGGCCGGTGTCGAACCCGAGCACGGGCTGCGTGCCGGAGATGAGACTGACGTTGGCAATGCCGCCGAGATTGAGAACCGCGCAGGGAGCCCGCGAGGCAAATGCCGACGCGTGAAATGCGGGTGCCAAGGGCGCTCCCTGGCCACCAGCGGCGATATCGGCGCGTCGGAAGTCGGCCACGGTGCAGATGCCGGTGGTCTCCGCGATGACAGCGGCGTCGCCGATCTGCAGGGAAAACGGGTGCCTGCCCATGGCTCGGTGGCGAATGGTCTGCCCGTGCGAACCGATCGCGGTGACTGCCCCGGCCTTGATCCCCTCATGTGCCAGCAGCTCGACCGCCGCTTCGGCAAAGCATTCGCCGACCGCAACATCGAGGGCGCCGAGTTCGTCGAGACTGATCGCAGCCTGCGCTGCAGTCAGTGCGAGCAGGCGTTCGCGCAATTGCGCCGGGTACTTGCGCGTCGCTGCGGCCAGCAGTTTCAGCTCGGGGTCGAATTGAACCAGGGCTGCGTCGATGCCATCGGCACTCGTGCCCGAAATCAGGCCCAGATAGAGCGCCGACACGGGAGAGCTCAGTTCCTGCGCGCGAGGCGAACGGAGTCGACGAGCTTGAGTTGCGCAAGCAGCGGCGCGGCACCCTTGCTGAAGCGGGCCAGTTCGGTCGCCGGCAGCGGCTCTTCCTTGGGCAGGGTCACGGTCAGTGGATCGCGGTGCTTGCCATCGATGCGGAATTCGTAGTGCAGGTGGGGCCCGCTGGCCAGACCGGTCATGCCGACATAGCCGATGACCTGGCCCTGGCTGACGCGCTGGCCGACCTTGCCGGCGGCAAATCGCGACATGTGCCCGTACAGGGTGGTGAACTTGCCGTTGTGCTGCAGGATGACGCAATTGCCGTAGCCGCCCTTCCGGCCGCGGAACACGATCTTGCCGGCACCGGCGGCCCGGATCGGCGTGCCGCTGGGTGCGGCATAGTCCACGCCGCGATGGGCGCGCATCTTGCCGAGAATCGGATGCATGCGACCGCTGCTGAACTTCGACGATATCCGGGTGAACTCGACCGGGGTGCGCAGGAAGGCCTTGCGCAGCGGACGGCCGTCTTCGGTATAGAACAGGGTCTCGCCCTTGGCATTGGTGTAGCGGATCGCGGTGAATCGCTTTCCCTGGTTGATGAAGGTCGCGGCGATGACGTCACCGGCGCGCAGCCGCTCACCCTCCCGGTAGACCTCATCGTAGATCACGCTGAAGCTGTCGCCCTGCCGCAGATCTTGGGCGAAATCGATGTCATAGCCGAACGCATTGGCCAGCCTGAGCGTCATCAGGTCGCTCATGCCTGCCTGGTCGCCGGCCTCGAACAGGGAACTCGTGATGACGCCGTGGGCGACTTCCACGCGCCGCTCGACGGCGCGGTCCTCGATCGACTCGGCAACCTTGTCCGCTGAAAACGCGAGCGTGACCCGGGTCTTCTCGTCGCGATCGAAGCGCAACGCCGTGAGCGAGCCGTCTGCCGCAATGTCAAAGGCAAACTCGTCGCCCGGCCGGATCCTGCGCAATGCCGAGGCATCTTCCTGCGCATCGAGTGCGCGTTGCAGGTCGCTGGCATTCAGCCCCTGCT
Source organism: Dokdonella immobilis (assembly GCF_900115085.1). Taxonomy (GTDB): domain Bacteria; phylum Pseudomonadota; class Gammaproteobacteria; order Xanthomonadales; family Rhodanobacteraceae; genus Dokdonella; species Dokdonella immobilis. The sequence goes on from NZ_FOVF01000040.1 coordinate 33,777, forward strand.
CCCGGAAAATGTCCGAAAGCGATTGGCCGGGCTTAACCCTTGAGATTTTCCAGTCTGGCTCATTCTGGCCGTTGGCCGCGAGCGCGGCGATGGCCGCATCGGCCTCGGCCGGCAGCGGAGGCAGCTCGAGGGTGAGTGTGGTCAGGGCGACCCCGGCCGGCTCGCTGCGCGTGGCGCTGGCAAAGGTCGGCATGATCACGCCGACAAGGACTGTCAGCATCACGGCGGTTCCACCGAGGATCCAGTGTTCGCGGCGCCAGGAGGCCGGTGCCACGGCGACGTTGCGAAGGAAGGTCCAGGCCGGGTTGCGTAGACGGTTCTTCAGAAGTCTGAGACGGGCGCGCCGACGCGCCGCCTGGCGTCGAGCAATCTGATGGGCGTTTTGCGGCGTCGGATTAAGCTCGATCACAATCGCGTTCCGGGTACTTGGCGCGTACCATAGCGGCCCCCCGCGAGCGCCGTCAATCTCAATAGTGACGCGGGTTTGCCAATCATTTCTCGATTAACAAACAATTAACCTCGGCGTCGCTTTCAGGCGTCTGATCGACGCAATTTGCAGGCACGCCAAAGCCCGGTTTTATCGAACGAGGAATCCATGACCGACATTCAATCCGCCCTCGATCTGATCGGTCGCGGTGCTGAGGAAATCATCAAGGGCGAGGAGCTCGAGGCGCGCCTGAAGACCGGAAGGCCGCTGCGCATCAAGGCCGGCTTCGATCCGACCGCGCCCGACCTGCACCTCGGCCATACCGTTCTGCTCAACAAGATGCGGCAGTTCCAGGACCTCGGCCATCAGGTGATCTTCCTGATCGGCGATTTCACGGGAATGATCGGCGATCCGACCGGCAAGAACGTCACGCGCAAGCCGCTGACGCCCGAAGACATCGCCGCCAACGCGGCAACTTACGCCGATCAGGTGTTCAAGGTGCTCGACCGCGAGCGCACCGAGGTCCGCTTCAATTCCGAGTGGTTCGGAAAGATGGGTGCTGCCGACATGGTCAAGCTGGCTGGCCAGTACACCGTGGCGCGCATGCTCGAGCGCGACGATTTCGCCAAACGCTACGCGGCCCAGCAATCGATCTCGATCCATGAGTTTCTTTATCCGTTGGTCCAGGGCTACGACTCGGTCGCGCTGAAAGCGGACCTCGAACTCGGTGGAACCGACCAGAAGTTCAATCTGCTGATGGGGCGCGGCCTGCAGGAGCACTTCGGCCAGCCAGCCCAGATCGTGCTGACCATGCCGCTGCTCGAGGGCCTGGACGGCGTGGCCAAGATGTCCAAGTCGCTGGGCAACTACATCGGCATCAACGAACCCGCCATCGACATCGTGACCAAGACGCTGAAGATCGGCGACGAACTGATGTGGCGCTGGATCGAGCTGCTCAGCTTCGAGATCTCGCTGGCCGAGATCGACGTCCTCAAGCGCGACATTGCCTCCGGGCAGCTCAATCCTCGCGATCTCAAGTTGCGCCTGGCGCGCGAACTGGCCACCCGCTTCCACGACGCCGCAGCGGCCGAACAGGCCATCGCCGGCTGGAATGCGGTCGTCCGCGGCCAGGGCGATACCAGCCAGCTCCCACTTGCCGAGATTGCCGTCCCTGCGGAAGGCCTGCGCCTGCCGGCCCTGCTCACCGCCTGCGGCCTGGTGACGAGCAATTCCGAGGCGAACCGCAAGATAAAGGAAAACGCCGTGCGCATCGATGCCGAGGTCGTCGTCGACGCGCAGCGAATCTTCCATCCCGGCTTCGAGGGCGTTCTGCAGGTCGGCAAGCGCAACTTCTCGCGCGTGCGGCTTGCCTGCGCCTGATCGAGAGTCTTGCCGGCCGAGTGCGGACGGGTGCGGCAAAGCGTCCCTGGACCGGAAATTTCAGCAAAACCCCTATCGCAATCCTCGGGTCGCGGTTAGGATGCGCGCCCCGCGAAGGCCGGTGTACCGGAAGTCGTGGGCTCGGCCCTGCGGGGTGCGGGGTTCTGGCGGTGGCGATGCGGGATG
>NZ_FOVF01000016.1 GCF_900115085.1 Dokdonella immobilis
AAGATGATTCGAATCGTCTGGGCCGTGCTTGCCGGTGAAGCTTCTTTCGATCAACGCAAAGCATTCCGTCCGCAACCTGCTCGTTAGACATCACGCGCAATCAAACACAGAGGAATTCGTTCAACCGAGTCCGGCCAACCTGATGAATGAAACGGTCACCGTTCCTGAGAAGAGCCCTACCGGGACAAGTGCCATGAGCACGCGTGGGTGTTTGGGCCACTCAGGATCGAAGCTCATCACGGCGCGAGGCAAATCCAGCCTCAACCACGACGCCGAATATATGTCCGAGCACCGATCCTCTTCATCGCGATGGCTTGACCTGGAGGAGGCGTCCATATATGTCCCGGATTGCGTTCTAAGGTGTAATCGGCGATTTGCCAGATTGTAGATGTTCCAGATCGCGTTGATCTTCATCGCGCTGTCCGGGCCTGGAGCAGGCGTCCATGTATGTTCCGAAGCGCAAGCGCGTTTTCTCAGATTGCTGAAAGGAACGCGGATCAAGCCCCAAGTTTTGGACCGATGTATGCCACCTCAGCCCGCCGCGCATTTGGGACCATCCGAAAGTGAATTCTTCCTGCACCTGGCGTGAATCTAGCGTGCCAGTCATAAACCTCTGACTGGCCGGCAGATGAATTGAATTGGCAGTAGTGTCGTCGCTGCTCGCCCTCAGATGTCACCTTGGATTTCCATTCAGGTAGTCCAATCTGCGGATCCCAAGATGCAATGGCGCATTCAATTTCAAATAGCCTATTTACTACCTGCATTAGCTGGAGCGAATTGGTCTTTAGAGATCTAAGGTCTCCCTCCACCCTGGTCAAAAAGTCCAAGCTTGGGAACCAATCAGATCTCTTTGACCAAACTTCCCCCCCATCAAATACATCCAAGTCTCTGAATCCAGAAATCAGATCGAAATGCGTATTGACATGCTCTGGTAACGACATATTCGGAGCAAGGTCGCTTCTATCGACAATCGCTGCCTCTTTCCCGAGCTCTTGAATATGGACGCTGATTGTCGAATTACGCCATTGCTCACTGGTGGGAAAACTGATAGCGGCTGTGCCAATTAGCAGTGCAAAGTAGATTCCTCGCGATGATTGTTCCCCAACAAAGCACTCACCGATGTCACTATCGATTTCGCCGAAGCTGCTTAGGGGCGATCTGTTTGCGAATGCCAATATCTGGCGTACTGCATCCCTGCAAGTCGGCTCGTTAAAGAAGCTGTTAAATGTGAAAGTTCCAAAAGATAACGACCCAATTTTCGTCTCGGATAGCAAGAACGATCTTCGTCGAAGCCTACTAAGTGCTGAAAGTGTGGCAGCCAAATTTTGAACGCATTCCGCGCGCTCGCGTGGAGAATCTGGCCAGCCTACGCACGAGAGCTCATTGAGAACGAGGGGGACAGTCATCGTTCACACCAAATCCATAAGCGTTCGCTCCCACTCGTCGAAAAATCCAGGTGGCCACTCGCTAACACGCCCGCCACTATCGACATTCGGCGAAGTTAGTTCCGATCCCCTGCCATCTTTCTTTCGTCTGCAGAAATGCAATTTCACATACTCGCTTCTGATTAGAGAATTCTTGACAGCGAGTCGCATGCCGTTTAGCAAATGATCGCTGTGGCTTTCGACGATAACTTGGACGCCATCATTTGCTGCGCGAGATAAGAGTTCACCCATTACTACCTGCCCGCGAGGGTGCAAGTGTGCTTCCGGATTCTCAAGTATGACGATGTCGCCAGTCCGTGCAGCCAAACACGCAGTAATGATCGGTAGTACATGAGAGAGACCGAATCCGACATTTGTTGGTCTGTAGTCATTTGAGGAATCTAGCCCAGCGGAGCCACCATATCTGAATAAAAGTTGCGCCAGATCTGCGCCTCCAATTTCTACTGCGGAGACTGAAACCCCAGGGGATATTTCGGATAACCAAGCGTTGACCTGATCGAGAAGTCTTGAACTTGTGCCATCCTGACGGAGGCGTCCGTCACCAATCTGTTCATCTTGGTGAACGGACAAGAAGTAAGGGGCGTACTGACCATGAATCCCCAAAAATCGTCGTCTGACAGACTCGTTGTACGACTTTGGGTACACGACAGCCGGTGCGATTCGATCTGCGCGTAGGAATTGAAATCCGCTGCTGAGCCAGCGCGGTGTGCCAGCGGAGGGAGGGGGGGCGGCGGTCATCAACAACATATCATCGCTCTCGGCGTATGCGAAAGTCCATGAATGTGTTGTATCGTCAGTCTCGACTGATATTCCGACGTTTGGGGCGTCGGAATATTCGCATAACACGTCTTTCCCGACTCCCAGTTCCACATACTCCCCATTAAGCAGTAGCCCTCCTCGCAATCCTAGGCTACCGGCATCAAATGACTGCTTCAGCGCCCCCAGTGATTGGAGAATGGTGCTTTTCCCGGATCCATTGATCCCTGAAAGTAGAGTCAGCATTCCAAATGAGATTTCTGACTCGCGAAATGACTTAAAATTTTGTAGTGACAATTTCCTGATCATGCCAAGACTCCTCTGAATAGCTCGTCAATTGCCGAGAATCTGTAGCGAACCTTACTTGGATCGCCGGTGCCTTGGGAAATCGAGGAGTCAAACTTCTGATCCGCCATGAGTTTCATGAAGCGCTCTAGGACTGTCTTCTTTCTAATGCAAAGTTGCTTTTGTTCGTCGGGTGTAAGAGATCCAAGAGCGACCGCGACCGCTTCGAAGAGTGCCTTATTAATTGGAAATCTACTTGACTTTAGTGTGTATAGTTTACGAAAGGCATGTTTACCGAAAATATCTTTGGCCGTCTCCATCGCCTCAATAAAGTTCGCCCTCATAGCTCTCAGGCGGGCGTCATTCCATGCATTGATGTCCTTCATTGCGCGTCGCAGAAAATCGTCGAAGTCCTTAAAAGTATATTTCTCGTATGAGGTATTAGCGAACGCGATGTATCGAAGCACAAGCTCCCTGTCGGCCATGCGATCATCTTTGATACTGTTGTCCGTAGCGCCCTTAAATTGATCTGTTGCTGCCCATTGCTTGAGAACCTGTCGCGCGTTCCCGGGGACGAGTGCATGTCTCAGCTCCTGGCTAGAGAGAGGCATTCCGCCGGTGTTGATACGCGCAAATATATTGAACTTCACCTCATCCGGTGTGCCGTACCGAATTACATGCACTACCAACTCAGTCTCTCGAAGCCGCCGCTGAAGTCTCGGGGGCAAGTCTGTGAATTCGGATCCGTCGAAGTCCTTTGAAAGATACTCCAGTCCCTTCAATTTGAGGCGTGATTCTCGGATTGCATCGGGATCAATGAATCGCGCAATTGTCGTAAGGCGCTGAATTCCGTCCACGATGGCCCAAGTCTCTACCTCGTCTTCAGCCGCGTATAGAGTGGGCAACGGAATTCGGAGTAAGAGCGACTCGATTAGTCGGCTCTGGCGCTCATCAGTCCATATGCCGGCGCGTCGCTGAAAATCCGGTGCAAGGTCGATCGCACCAGAGCGGATGCGCGACATCAGAAGATCAACAGTCATTGAGCGGGTGCCGACTTCGATTCGCTCAGGATCAAACGGTTGAGCGATTGCGTTACCGTCCGATGTTGATTCTTGCTCTATTCCGCTGGCTTCGCCAGTTGAATTGAGCTCTTGGCTTGAGGGGTCTGGGTGCACGGCGCTTCCTTCAAAATGTGCTTGCCTGTTTGCATTTTGGACTCTAGTAGGTTCACCGAACCAAGTAAAACCAGGGTAATCAGCAGCGCAAGTCCGGCTCCGGTCGGTAATTCACGCGATCACAGTTGGGTGATTCGCCAAGGCCAGGCGAGGGCCAAAGTCTTGGCGGCGTTCGGTTTCTCCAATTTGTCGCTGCTCAGCCACCCTTCCTCTTAGCCAACTTCAACCAAGTATCCACAACAGTGTCAGGGTTGAGAGAAACCGACTCAATCCCCTCATCCATCAACCACTCCGCCAGATCCGGGTGATCACTAGGCCCCTGCCCACAGATCCCGACGTACTTGCCCTTCTTCTTGGCCGCCTTGATCGCCATCGAGAGAAGCTTCTTGACCGCCGCATCGCGCTCGTCGAACAGGTGCGCAACGATGCTCGAATCGCGGTCGAGGCCCAGGGTCAGCTGGGTCAGGTCATTTGAGCCGATCGAGAAGCCGTCGGGATCGATAGGGTCAGAATCATCGACTCTCGGCGCTCTGAAATCAAAGGTTCTGACTACTTTGATCCAAGTTCCCCCTGATTGAGGCGGTCGCGCTCAGCGGCTCGCGGCGGGGGCTTGCGCCGTGATCGCGGCCTCATCTGGTAGCGCCATTCCTCCGAATTGGCGCACCCAGAACGTGCTGACGATTTCGTTCACACGGCTCGTTTCGCCATTGAGGAGGACGACCAGTCCGCGTTGCAATCGTGGCGAGTAGCTGATCGCGCCGACGTAGCCCTTCACCCATCCGGAGTGCAGCACGAGCGGTTCTGCGCCGATCCGGTAGATGCGCCAGCCGAGGCCGTAGTGGGCGCTCGAGAGAACCTCTTTCCAGTAGCGATGGCCCAGGTCCTTCGGCGTCGCCACACGCTCCCGGGTCAGCACGGCGACTTGTTCGGGGCTGACGACATCGGGGTGCCGGCCCATCTGCGCGCGCAGCCACTCGGCGAGATCGAGCACGCTGGCGTTGATGCCTGCGGCTGCGGGAAGCCGGTAATAGTTCTCGTCGACTTCTACGCGGCGCCAGTGGCCAGCTTGCCTCACGTGTGGCAGCGCATGATCGGCCGAAGCGAGCAATCGATCGCGACCGAACGACGCCGTGTGCATCGCCAGCGGCGTGAAGATCCGTTCGTCGACAAGGCTGGCGTAGTCCTTGCCGCCGGCTTTCTCGATGGCATTTGCGGCGAACGCGAATACGATGTTCTGGTAGCCGTAGCAGCGGCCCGGTGCGCAGCCCGGCGCGAGCGTGCGGAAGTTCGGCATGATGCGCGCGGGCGACTGGCCGTCGTCGACCAGGTTGTCGAACGCGTTCGGCACGAGGCCGGTTGATTGTCCGAGCAGGTGCTGCAGTTGCAGCCCACGCTGCGCATCGTTCTTCAGGCGCAACTGCGGAGCGAAGGCGTCGATCGGTTCGTCCCAGCGCAACACGCCGTCGTCGACGAGGATCGCGGCGAGCCCGGCTGCAAAGGTCTTCGACAGCGAGGCGATGCGGAACACGGTACTGGTACCCACTGTGCGTGGATCGTCGAGCGCGCGCACACCGTGGGCCCCGGCGTCGAGCAACTCGCCGCCGTCGATGATCGCCCACGCACCGCCGGGCACGCCGGCATCGTCGAGAACTGCATTGAACGATGCGTCGAACCCAGCCGCGACGCCTTCCGTGGCGGGCGCGGGCGAGGCGGCGAGCAGTGCGGCGAGGACGAGCGGCAGGCCGCCGGCGAGTCGGCGGCGCGATCGGTCGTGGATCATTGGGCCGGGATCAGCCGACCTTGTGCCTGGCCAGCTTGAGCCAAGTGTCGACAACCGTATCCGGATTCAAAGAAACCGACTCAATCCCCTCATCCATCAACCACTCCGCCAGGTCCGGATGATCACTCGGCCCCTGCCCACAGATCCCGACGTACTTGCCCTTCAACTTGGCCGCCTTGATCGCCATCGAGAGAAGCTTCTTGACCGCCGCATCGCGCTCGTCGAACAGGTGGGCGACGATGCTCGAATCGCGGTCCAGGCCCAGGGTGAGCTGGGTCAGGTCATTTGAGCCGATCGAGAAGCCGTCGAAGATGTCGAGGAATTCCTCGGCGAGCAGGGCATTCGAGGGCACTTCGCACATCATGATGATCTTGAGGCCGTCCTGGCCCTGCTTGAGGCCGTTCTTTTCGAGCACCTCGACCACCTTGCGGCCTTCGCCGAGGGTGCGCACGAACGGGATCATGACCCAGGCATTGGTCAGGCCCATCTCCTCGCGGACCTTCTTCATCGCGCGGCATTCCAGCGCGAACGCGGCCGAGAAGCTCGGGTCGACGTAGCGGCTGGCGCCGCGGAAGCCGATCATCGGGTTTTCTTCGTGCGGCTCGTAGTTCGTGCCGCCGATCAGGTTGGCGTATTCGTTCGACTTGAAGTCCGAGAGGCGCACGATGACCGGCTCGGGCGCGAACGCGGCGGTGATCGTGGCGATGCCTTCGGCGAGGCGGTCGACGTAGAAATCGACCGGGCTCGAGTAGCCGGCCATGCGCTCGTCGATCTTGCGTCGGGTCTCGGCGTCCTGGCTGTCGTATTCGAGCAGGGCCTTCGGATGCACGCCGATGTGGCTGGCGATGATCATTTCGAGGCGGGCCAGGCCGACGCCGGCGTTCGGCAGCATCGCGAAATCGAAGGCGCGCTCGGGGTTGGCCACGTTCATCATGATCTTGAGCGGGGCCGGCGGCATCTGGCCGAGATCGGCGGTGATGCGCTCGAACTTGAGCCGGCCTTCGTAGATGAAACCGGTGTCGCCCTCGGCGCAGGAGATCGTGACTTCGGCACCGTCCGGGATCACGTCGAGGCCGTTGCCGGTGCCGACGATGGCCGGTACGCCGAGTTCGCGCGCGATGATCGCGGCGTGGCAGGTGCGCCCGCCGCGATTGGTGACGATGGCCGAGGCGCGCTTCATGACCGGTTCCCAATCGGGGTCGGTCATGTCGGCGATCAGCACGTCGCCCGGTTTGACATGGTCCATGTCCTTGATCGAGCGCACGACGCGGGCGATGCCGCTGCCGATCTTCTGGCCGACCGAGCGGCCCTCGGCGAGGATCTTGCCGCGCTCGCTGAGGTGGAAACGTTCGATCTGGGTGGCGGTGCCGCGCGACTTCACCGTTTCCGGGCGCGCCTGCACGATGTAGAGCTTGCCGGTGTTGCCGTCCTTCGCCCATTCGATGTCCATCGGGCGGCCGTAGTGGGCCTCGATGGTCAGGGCCTGGCGCGAGAGTTCATGGACTTCCTCGTCGCTGAGGCAGAACTTCGCGCGGTCGGCCAGCGGCGTTTCCTCGATGCGCACGCGCTCGCCGGGCTTGTCCGAATAGACCATGCGCTGCTGCTTGGCGCCGATCTGGCGGCGCAGGATGGCCGGCTTGCCGGCCTTCAGCGTGGGCTTGTAGACGTAGAACTCGTCGGGGTTGACTGCGCCCTGGACGACCATCTCGCCGAGGCCGTAGCTGCCGGTGACGAAGACGGCGTCGCGGAAGCCCGATTCGGTGTCAAGGGTGAACAGCACGCCCGAGGCGCCGATGTCCGAGCGCACCATGAGCTGCACGCCGGCCGAGAGCGAGACGTCCTCGTGCCGGAAGCCGTGGTGGACGCGGTAGGCGATGGCGCGGTCGTTGTAGAGCGAGGCGAAGACTTCCTTGAGCGTGTGGATGACGTCGTCGGCGCCGCTCACGTTGAGGAAGGTTTCCTGCTGGCCGGCGAACGAGGCATCGGGCAGGTCTTCGGCGGTGGCCGAGGAGCGCACGGCCACGGCGACGTTGTCGCCGCCGGCGCGCTTGCACAGTTCCGCGTAGGCCTCGCGCACGGCCTTGTCCAATTCGGGGATCAGTGGGGTGTCGATGACCCAGCGGCGGATTTCGGCGCCGGCCGTGGTCAGCGCGGAGACGTCATCGACATCGAGCGTGGCGAGGCGATCCTGGATGCGCTGGGCGAGGCCGCTCTGGGCGATGAATTGCTGGAAGGCGTCGGCCGTGGTCGCATAGCCGCCCGGCACCGAGACGCCGAGCCTGGACAGGTTGCCGATCATCTCGCCGAGCGAGGAGTTCTTGCCACCGACCTTGCCGAGATCGGACAAGCGCAGCGCGTCGAGCCAAAGAACCAGGTCGCTCAAGGGTCATCTCCGGGGAATTTATCGCAGCGCATCATTCTACCGGCTATGGCGGGTGGGCAACACTGTTGGGGTGTGGGGGAGGGCATCGCGGCTGAAGCCGCTCCTACAACGGAGCGGGGACGCGGGGACGGTTGTCGAAGTCCGCGCCGGGTGACGAAGGCTTTTCGTAGGAAGAGCCTTCAGGCTCGATGGTTTGTGGTGGGGTGTTGGAAGGGCATCGCGGCTGAAGCCGCTTCCTACGACGGAGCGGGGACGCGAGGGCGGTGGTCGAAGCCCGCGTCGGGTGGCGCCGGCTTTTCGTAGGAAGAGCCTTCAGGCTCGATGGTTTGTGGTGGGGTGTTGGAAGGGCATCGCGGCTGAAGCCGCTTCCTACAACGAAGCGGTAACGCGAGGACGGTCATCGAAGCCCGCGCCGGGTGGCGAAGGCTTTTCGTAGGAAGTGCCTTCAGGCTCGATGGTTTGTGGTGGGGTGGGGGGAGAGCTTCGCGGCTGAAGCCGCTTCCTACAACGGAGCCGAAACGGGAGGACGGTCATCGAAGCCCGCGCCGGGTGACGAAGGCTTTTCGTAGGAAGTGCCTTCAGGCTCGATGGTTTCTGGTGGGGGGAAGGGCATCGCGGCTGAAGCCGCTTCCTACAACGGAGCGGGGACGCGGGGACGCGACGGCGGTGGTCGAAGCCCGCGTCGGGTGGCGCGGGCTCTGTGTAGGAAGAGCCTTCAGGCTCGATGGTTTGTTGCGGGGTGTGGGGAAGGGCATCGCGGCTGAAGCCGCTTCCTACAACGAAGCGGACGCGCGGGGACGGGTTGCCGAGGTTCGCCTGGGCTAGGGGATTGAATAGACTGTGGGGCCGCCGACCGCTGGAATCTGCATGCGCCGTACCGTCTTTTACATCTCCGATGGCACCGGAATCACCGCCGAGACCATCGGCCACAGCGTGCTGACCCAGTTCGAGGGCATTGACTTCGAGACGTTTCGGGTGCCGTTCGTCGATTCCGACGACAAGGCCGAAGTGGCGGCGAACAGGATCAGGGCCTGCCATGAACGAACCGGTATGCGTCCGATCGTCGTCAACACGATCATGGACCAGCGACTCAGCGATATCGTGGCGGACGGCGGCGGCCTCATGCTCGATGTGTTCGCGCCGTTCATCGGGCCGCTGCAGGACGAACTCGGGATGCCGCGTTCCTCACGCGTCGGCAAGGCCCACGGCCTGACCAATTTCGCCGAGTACGAGGCGCGCATCAATGCGACCAACTATGCGCTGTCGCACGACGACGGCATCGACGTGCGCTACGACGACGCCGAGGTCATCCTGGTCGGCGTGTCGCGGGTCGGCAAGACGCCGACCTGCCTGTACATGGCGCTACATTACGGGGTGAAGGCGGCCAACTATCCGCTGACCGAGGAAGATCTCGAGAAGCTCGAGTTGCCGGCGCGGCTGCGGCCGTACAAGTCGCGCCTGTACGCCTTGAGCATCGATGCCCAGCGCCTGGCCCAGGTGCGCGAGGCGCGCCGCCCGGGCAGCCAGTACGCGACCCTGGCGCAATGCCGGCGCGAACTGGACCTGGCCGAGAAGCTCTTCCGCCGCGACGGCATTCCGATGCAGAGCACGACGAATACGTCGATCGAGGAAATCGCCAGCAAGATATTGTCCCAGCTCGGCATCGAGAAGCACATGTTCTGAGCCGGCGCGGAACCGCGAGATGCGGTTCGGGCGAGGCCCTCATGGTACCCCCGGCGGCGGCGCAGCAACAGTCTGGTCGAAAAAACGGCCGATGCTATGATCGATCCATGTCCACCCTGGTCGCCCATCGCAAGGCGGTTCTGCCCAGCCGGTTTTCCTGGCTCATGGGCATGCACGGCGAAAACTTCCATCGGCTCGCGCACCTGTTCGCGCCGCAGCGCCTGAATGCCGGCTTCTATCTGTCCTCGGTCGACGACCAGCTCGACGTGCGCCTCGAGATCATCGAGCACCATCCGTACACGATCGATCTCGAACTGACCTACTGCCTGCGCGATAGCGAGACGGGTGGGCTGGTGCCGTCCGCACGCATCCGCATGTACCGAGATGCGCGCATGGCCGAAGTGCTCCACTACCATGCCGACCTGCGCCTCGAGCAGGCGCTCGGCCCGTTGCCGCCGGCACGCACGATCTTCGAGCGACGCGTGCGCAGGAGCTCGTTCCTGAACCGCTGGCTCGAGTACCTGGCCGAGCAGGGCCACTCGATCGGCACGCTGGTCCCTGCACCGGGGGTTGCGGCGAAGCCGCTCGAAGCGATCGCCTGAGCACGCTCGTTGCGCGAACGGCAGGCACAAAAAAACCCGCTTGCGCGGGTTTTTTTGTGAAAAGTGGCGGAGCGGACGGGACTCGAACCCGCGACCTCCGGCGTGACAGGCCAGCATTCTAACCAGCTGAACTACCGCTCCACATTTTTCGAGACGCGCGTCCTGCGCAATCCGCTATTCTCACCGATCGGACCCGATTTCGCGAGCCTTCTCGTCACTGGCGTCCCCAAGGGGATTCGAACCCCTGTTACTGCCGTGAAAGGGCGGTGTCCTGGGCCTCTAGACGATGGGGACGCATAGAGAAACCTGAGAAACCTGGTGGAGCCAGGCGGGATCGAACCGCCGACCTCTACAATGCCATTGTAGCGCTCTCCCAGCTGAGCTATGGCCCCGGGAGGCGCGAGAGAATAAGGAGTGTGGGGGCCAGCGTCAACACTTATTCTGCACCCGGCGACATTTCGACACGCCGGTTGCATCCCGAAGCGCCTTTCCGTGCACTCGCCGAGCGCATGCCGGCGTCAGCCGTATGGCCACAAACCGCGGTATTCATGCGCCGCGAGCTATCATGGAAATCCATTCCCTGACATGGAGATTTGGAACATGCGCGAACTCAATGGGCTGATCGTGGCCGCGCTCATCGCGGCCGGCATTACCGTTGCGGGCGTCGCCCGTGCGGATGAAACCAAGGCGGCTGCCTTGCCGCGCAGCGAGGCGCCGGCCGGCGTCGAGCTCTATTTCATCACGCCAAAGGATGGTGACACCGTGGGCGAGGACGTCGTCGTTCGCTTCGGGTTGCGGGGCATGGGCGTGTCGCCCGCCGGCATGCAAAAGGAAAAGACCGGTCACCACCACCTGCTGATCGATGTCGAGGGCTTGCCGCCGCTCGACCGGCCGATCCCGGCCGACGCCAACCACGTCCACTTCGGTGGTGGGCAGACCGAAACGACGGTCAAGCTGACGCCGGGCAAGCACACGCTCCAGCTCGACCTTGCCGATGCGCTGCACATGCAGTTCGATCCGCCGATCGTCTCGAAGAAGATCACGATCAACGTGAAATAACGCGGGCCACCGTGGTCAGGGCGCGCGACCCTGTCGCGCGCCGCCAAGGCGTTGTCGCCAGCCGCCCAGCAAGGCGAGCAGGCTGGCGAGCAGCGTCGCGGCCCAGGGTCCGATCCCCGGTACCGCGATCGGTGGGCTGAGCGCGCCCTGGGTCTCGAACGCACCAATGTCGGCGGCTCCGTTGAACACCCTGGCGAAGCCGTTGCCACGCTGGTCCGTGGCCAGACCTTGCGGATTGGCACCGCTGTCGATGGCGATGCTGCCGGTACCGAGGGCGTGGGTCCGGGTCGGGCCGCCATTGTTGGCCAGCGGCAATAGCCCGGGATCGGTGTCCAGGGTGTCCGCAGGCAGATCGAGTGTGTCGCCGCGGCTGACGACGAGGTTGTGTCCACCCGAAATCGACAGCGGACTCTGGCTGTCCAAGTCGGCGCCGCCGAATGCGGCGGTGTTGCCGGACACGATCGTGCTCTGCAGGGTCGAGGGCAGGGCGTTCAGAATGAAGGAAATGCCGCCGCCCGTCGAACCGGCATGGTTGCCGGCGATGGTCGAATTTTCGATCAGCACCGCGGTGTCCTGGCGGACCCGGATTCCGCCGCCGTCGTCCTGTTCGGTCGAATTTCCCGAGACGGTCGAATTGCGCAGGATCAGGTCGCCTTCCTGGGTCAGCCCGCCGGCAAAGCGGATGGCGAAGTTGTCGCTGAAGGTCGAGCGCTCGATCGTGCCGCCATTGCGGGCGATGAACAGGCCGCCGCCGATTTCCCAATGCGACAGCGGCGCATTGTCCGTGCCGATCGCCGAATTCCCCGAGATCGTGCTGTCGAGGATGTCCACGCCGTAGGAAAAGGCGCCGCCTCCGTAGGCGGCCGTGCCGTTGGTCGGGTGGTCGCCAAATGCCGTGTTTCCGGAAATCGTGCTGTCGACCATGGTCAGGAAGCCGGACAGGACGCCGCCGCCATAGGCGCCGACGCCGACCGCCGTGCAGTCGCGGATCACCGCATTGTGCAGGGTCAGCGACGCCGCGGTGGCGACGCAGCCACCGAAGCCTATGTTGGTGCCGACCGCTTCGAAGCGACCGTTCGCGACAGTCAGGTCCTCGAGGGTCAGGGTTCCGGAACCGGGGTGGAACAGGATGCGGTCCTGGTCGAGGCCGTCGAGGACCAGGGCATCGGCACCCGGGCCACGCAGGGTCAGGCTGTCGAGTTCGATCTTGAGCGCGCCCTGGTTCAGGCTGATGCGGCTGCAGGTCAGGGTCGACAGATCGATGGTGTCGCCGCTGAGGGCCTCGCCGATCCGCGTGCGCAGGCTTCCGGCCGAGTCGTCGTCCTCGCAGCTGCTGACCAGCAGGGTGGCGGGCGTGCGGCCGGGCACGACCGGTGAGGGCGGCAGGCGCATCGCCTCGATGCGTGCCCATAGCGGCGTGGTCTGCTCGGCGCGGGCGTGGGGCAGTGGCCATTCGAGCGGAATAGCCGGGTAATCCGGAGCGGATCGCTCGACGGCACCCGCATGGGCCATGGCGATCAGCAGGCTCGCCGCGAGGGCGGTGCGTGCGGCGCAGGTCGGGCAGGCGGGGCCAGCATTCATCCCGTCATTCTCGCCGATTCGGGGGCAGGGTGTTCAAGCCCGCCTGTGACGACGGCCTCAGTACCGGCCGCGCATCACTGTGGCCGACCGAGGTCGATCGAATAGGTCGACAGGCCGTCGCCATCGTCGGCGACCAACTGAACGCCGGCGAGCCCGGCGCGTCGGGCCAGATCGAGCTCGCCGCTGGCCGAATGGAAAACCAGTGGGCCGGCCATCGCCAGCGGAGCAAAACGCCACGGACGATCATTGCCGTCCTCGCTGAAGCCCAGATGCCCGCGTTGCCGGACCCAGTCGACCAGGATGCTGCGATTCATGTCGGGGGCATTGAAGACGATGTGGTCGCTGCCGGTGCCCGGGAAGCCGCCACCGCCACTGCCGCGATAATTGTTGGTGGCGAGGATGAAGACCTGTTCGGGCTGCACGGCACGACCCCCGAAGCGCAGGTCGACGATGCGCTCGCCGACCGGTTTGCTGATGTCGATCACGTAGCGAATGTCGCCCTGGATCACGTCGAAGTTGAAACTCGGCACCTTGCGGTTGACCAGTTCCTGCGGTGTCGCGAGGCTTGGATCGATTTGGTTGAAGTAGCTCGCCGATTTCTCGAGCCAGGCCTTGAGGTCGGTGCCGTCGAGTTTCACGGCGGTCAGGGTGTTCGGATAGAGATACAGGTCGGCGGCGCTGCGGATGGCCAGCGGTCCGGCCTCGATGGCCGTGAAGTCGGTTGCGCCGCCGAAGCCGAGCTTGAACGGGGCGGCGGCGGAAAGTACCGGCAGGTCCTTCAGGGCCGGCAGGTTTTCGGCGATATAGCGCCGCACGTAGTCGCGCTGGGCCATGTTGATCGGCTGCAGCGCAGAGACATCGCCGACTGCGGCGAAGTAGGTCGTCATCGGGAAGTCGCTGTCGCCGATTGGCGCGGAAACATAGGCGACGGTCGCTTCGTGTTCGCTGCGCACCGCTTCGGCGATGGCCGGATCGGCCGCGACCGGCGTTCCATCCGCAGCGCGGATGTCACGGACTTCGGAATGAGTACCCTGGGGGTCGATCCGCCAGTGCCCGTCGCGCCATTCGAGGGCCAGTTCGATCACGCCGAGGCTCTTGCCCCACATGTTGGCCATCACGGCCGGCTTGCCGTTGATGAAGCCGCGTTCGTTGTCGACGTCGGGCAGGTCGTTGTAACGCGCCTTCGGATTGCCCGGATCGGGAAAGGCCTGGTGCGAGTGGCCGAGCAGCAGCACGTCGATGTCGGGCTCGCGGGCGAGGTGCCAGTTGGCGTTCTCCATCGTGTCCGAATAGGCGCGTGTGTCGATGCCGCCATGCGACAGCGCGACGATCAGGTCGGCGCCCTGCGCACGCAGCGCCGGTGCGTATTTTCGCGCCGCCTCGACGATGCCGAGGGTGCGCACCTTCCCTTCGAGCTGGTTGCGGTCCCAGAGCAGGATCGGCGGCGGCGTGAAGCCGATGATGCCGATTCGGATCGGCACGTCGACCCGCGCGCCGTCGACTGTGCGTGCCTTTATCGATCGTTCGAGCAGGGCGGTCGGTGGATACAGAGGCTGGTTCGTCGCGATGTCGATGACGTTGGCAAGGACCAGCGGAAAAGCCGGCCCGCTGCATCGACGGGGTGCGTCGCCGGCGCTGGCGAGCGGCTGTCCGGTCACTTGCAGCAGGTACGGCAGTCCGTAGTTGAACTCGTGGTTGCCGATCGTCGCGCCGTCGTAGCCGAGCCGGTCCATGGCCTTGTAGATGGCCAGTTCGCGATCGCAGGGCAGCGGCTGGCCGCGCGCCTGCCAGTCGGCCAACGCAGTGCCCTGGATCGTGTCGCCGGCATCGAACAGCAGGCTGTTGTCGAATTCCTTGCGCGCCGCATGGACCAGGGTCGCCATGCGTTCAAGGCCCAGCGACGGATCCTCGCTGAGCTTGTAGTAGTCATAGCTCAGGACATTCGAGTGGAGGTCGGTCGATTCGAGGATGGCCAGCGTCGCCCGCGTGCCCGCGGGTGGCGGCGCAGGCGATATCGGCCGACTGGCGCAGCCTCCCATGGTCAGGGCAGCGAAGAAGAGGGCGAGTGCGGTCAGTCGATGCGACATGGAGTGCTTGTCCGGGATGGCATGATTCGATTCTGCCGCGTTCGAGGTTTCATTTGTTCGGTGCCGGTGCGCGGAAGCGACGAAGCGTGCCTGCGGCCGGACCTGATTTCGGCCGCCGAGGCGCCCCGCGCATGCGGGGGAAAGGCGATGCACGCGCGATCTGCTACGCTTTGCGGCTTCGCAATCTGCCCCGTTGCCATTCATGACCGTACGTACCCGCTTTGCCCCCAGCCCGACCGGATTCCTGCATATCGGCGGGGCCCGCACGGCCCTCTACTGCTGGCTCGAGGCGCGCCATCGCGGCGGCGAGTTCATCCTGCGCATCGAGGATACCGATCGCGAGCGTTCGACCCAGGAGGCCGTGCAGGCCATCCTCGACGGCATGAACTGGCTCGGCCTCGAGCACGACGAAGGCCCGTTCTACCAGACCCTGCGCATGGATCGCTATCGGCAGGTCGCCGAGGACCTGCTCAAGGCCGGCAAGGCCTATTACGCCTACGAGTCGAAGGAAGAGATCGAGGCGATGCGCGCCGAAGCCATGGATAAGGGCCTCAAGCCGCGCTACAACGGCTACTACCGTGACCGCAACGAACCGTATCGCGACGATCCGAACCGGGTGATCCGGTTCAAGAACCCGCAGTCGGGAAGCGTCGTTTTCGAGGACAAGGTCAAGGGCCGCATCGAATGGAGCAACGAGGAGCTCGACGATCTCGTGCTGTTCCGCTCGGACGGCTTCCCGACCTACAACTTCGCCGTCGTCGTCGACGACATCGACATGCGCATCAGCGAGGTCATCCGGGGCGATGACCATGTCAACAACACGCCGCGCCAGATCAACGTCTACAACGCGCTCGGCGCGGCCGTGCCGGAGTTCGCCCATCTGCCGATGATCCTCGGGCCAGATGGCCAGAAGCTCAGCAAGCGACATGGCGCGGTCGGCGTCATGCAGTACCGCGATGACGGCTTCCTGCCGCATGCGGTGCTCAACTATCTCGTGCGTCTCGGCTGGTCGCACGGTGACCAGGAGATCTTCTCGCGCGAGGAAATGATCGCCCTGTTCGATATCGGCAAGGCCAACCGCGCGGCCTCTCGCTTCGACCTCGAGAAGCTGTCCTGGATCAACCAGCACTACATCAAGAACGACGACCCGATCGAGCTGGTCCCGCATTTCGTCTGGCAACTGCGTGCCGCCGGCATCGATCCCGAGCGCGGTCCGGAGCCGCTCGACGTGATCGTGGCCTTGCGCGAGCGGGCGCAGACGCTCAAGGAAATGGCCGAGAAGGCGCGGGTCTGGTATGCCCCGCTCGAACACTACGATGAGGCCGCCGTTGCCAAGCACTTGAAGGCGCCGACCGCGCTGAAGGCCCTGCAGGCCGTGCACGGGCAACTGACCGCGCTCGAGGACTGGTCGGTCGAACGCGTGCATGCAGCGATCGCCGCGGCTGCCGAGGAGATCGGCGAGGGCATGGGCAAGGTCGCCCAGCCGTTGCGCGTGGCCATCACCGGCACCCAGGTCTCGCCTTCGATCGACCATACGGTGTTCCTGGCCGGTCGCGACGAAGCCCTGCAGCGCGTCGAATCGGCGATCGCCAAGGCGGGCGGCTGAGGCCATGGCGAGCCTCGAGTGCACGCTGAGCGGACTGGCGAGTCTCGACACCGCCGACATCGATGCCGTGATGCGCATGAACGAGGCCTGCCTGCACACGCTGCTCGATCCGACCCTGTGGGTCTGGATGACCGCCATCAGCGCGGTCTGCGTGCTCGGGGGCGCGGCGATCGGCTGGATCAAGGGCCGGGTCCGGGCTGGCATCATCTGGGGTGCGGTACTCGGTCCGATCGGCTGGATCATCGTGGCCCTGTCCGCATCGAAACTGCCGGCCTGCCCGGAATGCGCCAAGGGCAATCCGGCCAGCGCCAAGGTTTGCCGGCATTGCGGCGTGAACCTCAAGCAGTCGGCTGAACGCAGCGCGCGTTCCAGGCTCAAGGGCGCCGACAGCGGCGGCAGCTGGTAGCCGGCGGCAGCGGTCCGGCCCGGTGGTAAACTGCAGCGGGCGCCCCCAGTTCTGTCCGACGACCATGGTACCGACCGCATCCCGAACGCCTGCTGCGCATCAGCATCGCCACGACGCCAAGGCGTTCGTGCGCGACGTGTCGCGCGTTTGCGGGGAGCGCGGCCTGCGCCTGACGCCGATCCGCCTGCGCGTGCTCGAATTGCTGGCCGAGGCGACGATTCCGGTCAAGGCCTACGACCTGCTCGACGATCTCAAGGACGGACCCGGCGCCGCGGCGCCGCCGACGGTCTACCGGGCGCTCGATTTCCTGCTCGAGCACGGCTTCATCCACAAACTCGAATCGATCAATGCCTTCGTCGGCTGCCATCACCCTGGTGAATCTCACCAGGTGCCGTTCCTGATCTGCGACGGCTGCGCCAGCGCGATCGAGATCTGCGATGAGGGGGTCGCCGATCTGCTGACCCGACAGGCGCGGGACCGGGGATTCACGCCGGCCGGGCAGACCCTCGAAGTCCATGGACTGTGCGCCGATTGTTCGCGCTGAGCCGCGCTTGCACGGTCAGGATGCCGCGCTACGGGTCAGATTGCGTTTCCTGGGACAAGGCCCTGTCGGTCGATCGGGCTGACGAGTCCCGCGCCGGACCGAATGCGGGACGGAGGGCCCCCGGGGCATCGGCCATTGTGATCGGCTCGCGTATGTTATATAGTAACACCCGCTCGGCCTGACCAGGTCGCCCGGTGCAACGGGTTGAGGCTGCGTCGGAGCCTGGGCCTGTTCCGTACCGGACCCTTTGACCCGCCATGAATCCAGCCCTCAAGATCGCCATGGATGAAGATCGCCCTGAACGACCTGAAGCCGGACTGGGGGGCGCCGTCGACCGCTTCGGTGCGTTTGCGTCGCTGCTCTGTGCCGTGCACTGCGCACTGTTGCCGGTGGTTTTCGGCGTGCTGCCTGCGCTCGGACTGGGTTTTCTGGCCGACCATGGCATCGAGCGCGCATTCATCACCTTTGCGATCGCGCTGGCGACGATCAGCCTGGTCTTCGGTCTGCGCAAGCACGGCAGCTACCGCGCGTTCTTCTTCCTCGTACCGGGCATCGGCCTGCTGATTGCCGGGTTGCTGGTCGGTAGCTCGCATGTCGATGGATGGCATGCGGCGATGGTCAGCCTGGGCGGTGCCCTCGTCGCGCTTTCGCATGTCATCAACATGCGTCTGAACCACGTGCACGGTCCGGCCTGCCGACACTGAGCGTCCTGTGATTGTGTAACCGTGCCGCGCTTGCCTAGCATGGCCCGGACACGCGACGAACACGGGTAACCCCACTGAACCTTCATCACGACCATCATCATGGGCCACAGGCAGGCGCCTGCGGCCATGGCCACGCCGACCCTGCGCAGACGCATGCCGATGGCGGCTCCAGGCGCGAACGCCGACTGCTGTTCGCGTTCGCGCTGACCCTCGTGACCCTGGTGGCCGAGGCGGTCGGCGGCTGGATATCCGGGTCGCTGGCCCTGCTGGCCGATGCCGGCCACATGCTGGTCGACGCCGGCGCCCTGATGTTCGCCTGGCTCGGCGCCTATTTCGCGCGGCGGCCGGCCGACGCCTTGCGCAGTTTCGGCTATGCCCGGCTGGAAGTCCTGGTCGGATATACCAATGCGCTGACCCAGATGCTGCTCGTCGCCTGGATCATCTACGAGGCAGTCGGCCGCTTCCTGCAGCCGGCACCGATCCTGTCCGGCATGATGCTGGCGGTGGCCATGGCCGGGTTGCTCGTCAACGTATTCGTATTGAGGGTGCTCGGCGGCCATGACCACGACGACCTGAACAGCGCCGCGGCGCGGCTGCACGTGATCGGCGACCTGCTCGGCTCGATCGGGGCAGTCGCGGCGGCCGTCCTGGTCGGCCAGTTCGACTGGCTGTGGGCCGATCCGGCGATATCGATCCTGGTTTCGCTGCTGATCCTCAACAGCGCCTGGCGGCTGCTGCGACGCTCGGCCCACATTCTCCTCGAAGGCGTTCCCGAAGGCATCGAGGGAGACGTCGTCAAGAGCCGCCTCGAAGGCGACATCGACGGCGTCCGTGAAATCCATCATGTCCATGTCTGGCAACTGAGCGGCGGCCAGCGGGTCGCCACCCTGCATGCGCGACTCGAAGACGGCATGCCGCCCGACGCCGCGATCGCGCGCATCCAGGCCGGGCTCAGGAGCCACTTCCGGATCACCCATGCGACCGTCCAGATCGACACCGAGCACTGCGACCAGGCCGGCTGCAATGCAGGCCCGGCAGCACGGCTGAAGTGATCCGACTTGCGCTTTGCCGCCGCGCTGCTATCCTTCCCGCCCTTTGTTTGCAGAATTTACCTAGAGGAATTCCGATGGGCCGTGGTGACCGCAAGACCCGCAAGGGCAAAATCGCTATCCGCAGTTATGGCAACGTGCGTCCGCACGCCGACAGCAACGCCGTAGCGGCCAAGCCGAAAGCCGCGGCCAAGCCGAAGGCGGCCGCCGCCAAGCCTGCTGCAAAGCCGGCCGCCAAGAAGGCTGCCCCTGCGAAGAAGGCCGCCGCCAAGAAATCCGCCTGATTACGCGGCCGGGCCGCTTGCGGTCCGGCAGCCAGGTGTCCAGCAGACCCCCGCCATGCGGGGGTTTGTCGTTTCAGGGCGGGGCGGATCGAAGCAGCGGGAGTTCCCCGGTCACGATGTGTGCGTCGGGATTCCCGATCCACATTTCGGCGCGACGGCGGCCGTGCTCGCGCAGGGCGGCGAGGAAGCTCATCGAGGTTTCGAAATGCGAGCGCGTGCGGAACGCGTCGAGCGGCTCGCCCGGTTCGATCAGATGGATGCGCGTGTCCCTGATCCGCTGCCCGAGCCAGGTGCGCGGCAGGGCTCCGTCGAGCGAGTTCTGGGCGAACGCCAGGGTCCGCAGTTCGCGCAGGAAGGCGCTCGAAAACCCCAGTTCGCTCATGCGCTCGGCGATCTTCGCCGGCGTCGACGGAACGTCGGGTCGGTTCAGCGGCTGGACGAGGACGACGATGATGATCCGCGACCTGCCTGCGTAGATCAGCGGTTCGAGAACCGGATTTCCGGCCCAGCCGCCGTCCCAGTAGACCTCGCCGTCGATCGTGACCGGCGCGAACATCTGCGGCAGGCAGGTCGAGGCGAGCAGGGCATCGATGCTGAGCTGTTCGGGGCCGAACATGACCAGGGCACCATCGCGTACGCGCGTGGCGGCGAGATGCAGCGGAAAGGGGGCACGTTCGCGCAGTCGCTCGAAATCGAACGAGGCCTCGGCGATCTGGCGCACCGGGTTGAAGCCGAGCGGATTGATCTGGCGCGGGGTGAAATAGCGGTGCAGGCTCTGCGCGGTCTTCTGCCCGACCTTGCTCTGGGTGCCGAAGATCCAGGCGGCGGCGTGGGTATGTCCGGCGATCCGCGTCCACACCGAGTCGAGGCAGGCACGTGCGCCTTCGGCTCCGCCGTCCATCCAGCCCTGGGCCAGGGCCAGCGCGTTGATCGCGCCGCTGCTGGTTCCACTGATGCGTTCGAAGCGGATGTCGGGTTGTTCGAGCAGGCGATCGAGCACGCCCCAGGTGAAGGCGCCGTGCGCGCCGCCCCCCTGCAGGGCGAGGCCGATCCCGGCGGCGGAATCTTCCGGGGGACTCCCCGTGCGCCGGAAACGCATCGGCTTCAGCCGAGCAGCCGGACGCCGCCGGCAACGACGCGGCGTGCCAGCGAGCCGCCGATCCAGTAGCACAGGTCGACCGGATCCTCGATGTTCCAGACCACGAAGTCGGCGCGCCGGCCGATCTCGAGCGCGCCGCGGTCGGCGAGGCCGAGGGCGCGCGCGGCATGCACCGTGGCACCGCGCAGGGCCTCTTCGGGAGTCAGGCGAAACAGCGTGCAAGCCAGGTTCATGGCCAGTCGCAGCGACAGCAGTGGCGAGGTGCCCGGATTGAGGTCGGTGGCCACGGCCATCGGCACGGCATGTTCGCGCAGCGCCGGAATCGGCGGCAGCTGGGTATCGCGCAAGGCATAGAAGGCGCCCGGCAGGAGCACGGCCACGGTCCCGGCCGCGGCCATTGCGCGCACGCCTTCGAGGCTGGTGTGTTCGATATGGTCGGCCGAGAGCCCGCCGAATTCGGCGCTCAGCGCGGCCCCGGCCAGATCCGACAACTGGTCGGCATGCAGTTTTACCGGCAGGCCGTACTCGCGCGCGGTGGAGAAGACGCGGCGTGTTTCGGCCGGCGTGAAGGCGATCTTCTCGCAGAAGGCATCGACCGCATCGGCCAGGCCACTGCGCGCGATCGCCGGCAGCATCATCGTGCAGACATGATCGACGTAGTCGCCTTGCCGATCGCGGAATTCGGGCGGCAGCGCGTGCGCGCCGAGAAACGTCGTGCGCACGCCGATGCCGAGTTGCGAGCCGATGCGCCGGGCGACGCGCAGCATCTTCAGCTCGCTGTCGAGATCGAGACCGTATCCGGACTTGATCTCGATCGTGGTGGCGCCATCGGCAAGCAGGGCCGAGGCCCGCGGCAGCGACGCAGCCAGCAGGGCGTCCTCGTCGAGCGCGCGCGTCGCCTTGACCGTCGAAGCGATGCCGCCGCCGGCGCGGGCAATGTCTTCGTAGCTGACCCCATTCAGGCGCTGATCGAACTCGCCGGCGCGATTGCCGCCGAAGACCAGATGGGTATGGCAGTCGACCAGGCCCGGCGTGATCCAGGCACCGGCCATCGACTCGGGCTCGCGGCAGAGTCTCTCCGCTGCAGCGGGCAGGGCATCCATGCGGTCCGCGAACACGATGCGGCCGTCCTTCCAGCCGAGGGCCGCATCCGTGATCGCGCCAAGGGCGGCGGAGCCCTCGCGCATCGTCGCCAGCCGGCAATCGGTGAGCAGGCCATCCCACGGCGCGGCAATCGTGTTGGTCGTCATGCGCCGATTATTGCAGACACGAGGGACAGGTCGCGCGCGGGGCCGGCGAAACATCCGTTTCCGTGCACCCTTGGCTATCGTCGGAGCGACGCAACATCGATAATCCATGCATTGCCTGCCGGAGTCCGTTCATGAGCAATCGCTTTTTCCACGCCGAAAACGCGTGGCTGCCCGAAGGCTGGGAGCAGGACGTTCGATTTCATGTCGACGACGGGCGCTACCTGGCTGGTGCATTGCTCGGTGTCGGACGCGACGTCCACACCGAAGTCGCGGACAGCCTGGGCCGCTGGGTCGTGCCGGGCATGCCGAACCTGCACTCGCACGCCTTCCAGCGCGCGATGGCCGGACTGGCCGAAACACGCGGCGACTCGCAGGATAGTTTCTGGAGCTGGCGCGAGGTGATGTATGCCTTTGCCGGTCTGATCGGTCCCGATGAGCTGCGTGCCATCGCCACCCAGCTCTATGTCGAGATGCTCAAGGCCGGGTACACCCAGGTCTGCGAGTTCCACTACCTGCACCATCAGCCGGATGGCCGCCCGTACGCCGATCCGGCGGCGATGTCGCTGGCCCTGATCGATGCCGCGCAGGAAGCCGGCATCGGCCTGACCCTGCTGCCGACTTTGTACATGACCGGCGGATTCGACGGTCGGGCGCTGGTCGAGCGGCAACGGCGCTTCAGCCACGACGTCGACGGTTACCTGCGCCTGGTCGAGCGCTTGCGCATGCTCGAGAGTTCGCATCTGCGCATCGGCGTCGCCCTGCATTCGCTGCGTGCGGTTCCCGAGGATGCCATGCGCGCGGTCCTCGATGGCATCGCTTCGCTGCCGCCCTCGCGCAGCGGCATGCCGGCCACGATGATCCCGATCCACATGCATATCGCCGAGCAGATCGGCGAGGTCCAGGATTGCCTCGCCGTGCGCAACGCGCGTCCGATCGAATGGCTGCTCGATCACGCCCCGGTCGACACGCACTGGACCCTGGTGCACGCGACCCATATCGATGCGGGCGAACTGCAGCGGCTTGCCGCCACCGGCGCCCTGGTCGGGCTGTGCCCGACCACCGAGGCCAATCTCGGCGATGGTCTGTTTCCGCTCAAGGCGTGGTTCGATGCCGGGGGCGAAATCGGCATCGGTTCCGACAGCCATATCTCGGTTTCGCCGGTCGAAGAGTTGCGCTGGCTCGAATACGGCCAGCGCCTGCTCAGCCGGCACCGCAACATCAGTGCCAGTGCCACGCAACCGAGTACCGGCGCGGCGCTTTTCGCCGCCGCACTGGCCGGCGGTGCGCGGGCCACGCGCATGCCGGTCGGAAGTTTCGTGGGCGGCGATGCGAGCGTGCCCTCGGTGGGCAATCGCGCCGATCTTCTCGTCCTCGACGAACGTTCCGCGCTGCTGGCCGGGCGGGACCATGCCCATGTCCTCGACAGCTGGATCTTCGCCGGCAATTCGAACCTGGTCCGGCACGTCATGGTCAATGGCGAATGGGTCGTGCGGGATTTCCAGCACCGCGACGAGGCGCGGATCGCGGCCCGCTATCGGGCGGTCATCGCGCGGCTGCGGGTCTGACCGGCGCGGCCACCGGCGCCGATGCGTCGATCAGCGCGTCCCGGACGTGGCCAAGGTCGCCATCGTTGGGCTCGGCGGGAATGCCGAGCAGGTGCGCCAGCAGTGGATAGACATCGACATTGTCGAACGGTGGCAGGACGACCTGGCTCTTCAGGTCGGGTCCGTGTGCGATGAACAGGGCGCGCATGTCGGGATCGTCGATGTCGTATCCGTGCTCGCCGCGCGAAAAGTGTTCCCTGGCGGCCATGGTGGCGTGGTCGAAGATCGTCCAGCCGTGGTTGGCCAGGCAAAGCAGGGGCGGCACGCGGCGGTTGCCGCCGTAGTGGAAGCGCCGCGGCAATTGCGATTTGCGCCAGCAGCGCATGTGTTCGTGCGGAGCCAGCAGGATGGCTTCGGTATCACGGCCATGACCGCGCTTCGGCACGATGCCGGTCAGCACTCCGTAGCTGACCACCCTTGCGTAGTGATCGGGAAGGATCTCGTCGAGATAGACGACGCGCTGCGGTGAAGTGGCCCCCATGCCGTGGTCGGAGACGACGACCAGGTTGACCGCATGGTCGAGGCCGCGTTCGACCAGGCCATCGAGCAGGCGGCGCACGGTGGCGTCGACGATTCGCAGTTCGGCATCGAGTTCGGGTGAATCGGGACCGTAGTGGTGGCCGACGATGTCGATCGTATCGAGGTACAGGGTCATGAACGCGGGGCGCTGACCGGGCGGCAGGTCGAGCCACTGCAGCAGGGTGTCGACGCGCGAGACGCCGGCCATCTTCTTGTCATAGGTCGACCAGAAGTCCGGATGGCTGCCATGCACCGGCGCCTCGGAGCCCGGCCAGAACATGATCCCCGAATGCAGGCCGTTGCGCTTGGCCGTGATCCACAGTGGAACGCCTTCATTCCACCAGCGCGCGTTCTCGACCGCCTCGCGGTTCCACGAGGTGAACTTCTGCCCGGGTATGCGATCGTCTTCCATCGTGTTGGCGACGATGCCGTTGCGGTCGGGCCGCAATCCCGTCACCAGCGCATAGTGGTTCGGAAAGGTCAGCGACGGGAACGACGGGCGCATGTAGGTCGCGTGCACGCCCGAATCGGCCAGCGCGCGCAGGGTCGGGGTCAGGCCGCGATCGAGATAGTCTGCGCGGAATCCGTCGATCGAAACGAGGATCAAGGGAGCCCTGGCCAGCGCTGCGTCGCGCCGTGGCGCCATGCTGCAGGCGCCGAGCAGGATCGCGAGAAGAAGAATAACGTAGCGATGAAGGGTCATCGGGCTCGGGAGCGTCGGCGTAGCCCGCGATTGTCGCCGATGCACGTGACAGTGCGTCAACCCGCGCGCCCGGAATGGCCGGGTTCGCACGGGGGACAGGTAATCGGGGTCAGTTGTCGAAGCCGTTGGCGAAGATCGTGGCGAGCGGGATCGCGAATGGCGTTCCGATCGTGTTCGGACTGAGGCTCGTGCCGCTCAGTACCTGGACCGGCGTCGCATTGCCGGTCGCGGCGAGGTCGAACGAGATCACTCGATTGGTGGCCGGATTGCCGTTCGCGGCGTAGCCGACCATGATCCGCTGCAGGTCCGCATCGATGCCGAGACCGGACGGATACTGGCCCGAATCGAAACCGAGCTGGGTCGCCGGCCCTTCGATCGTGGCCAGCGGCGCATCGTCGTTCGCGGCGCTGTCGGCAAACACGCGCACCTGGCCGTCGTAGGTGAGGCCGCCATCGTTCGTACTGAAGGTCAGGACGTACAGCCTGTGCTGGACAGGGTCGTGGGCGAGGCCGGCAGCGTTGGCGGTATTGGCACCCTTGAGCACGCGCGTCGGCGTCGCCGCACCGCTGGCCGTGCGTGCGTGGAACACGATCTTGGCCGCGTAAGGCGGGCTGATGTCGTAGTCGACGACCGCCAGTTCGTCACTGTCGGGCAACCAGACCAGGCCGGACGGATTGTTCAGCTGCGTGGGGCCCCCGCCGCCGCCCCAGAAGATCTGGCGCAGCTGCGGTACGGCATTGCCATCACCGTGCAGCGGGTAGGTGAAGAGGCAGCAGTTGCTGCCGATCACGATCAATTCGTCGTGGATCGGGATCGGTACGTTGGCGCGTGCCTGGCCGAGGCTGGGCGGATTGATCACGCGCAACGGCGCTACGTTGCCGCTGGCGAATGCGTCGAATACGCGGATCGCGGACCCATAGAAGTCCGAGACATAGACCAGCCCCTCGACCGATTCGTAGCTCGCGGACGACGAGTCGGAGATGGTCGTGGCGGCACCGGAGATCTCGCGGATCGGCGTCGCCGGATCCTGGGCATTGGCGGCAAACTGGCGGATCCAGTGGCTACCGCCATTCGGCGGATAGCCACCGATGACCAGCTCTGACCGCGCCGGCGCGGAGGCGATAGCGCCAACCAGGATCAGTGCGATGAAAGGCGCGGTGCGCATCGATCAGACTCCATGAACGTGAATTGCTCTCCCATACGAGATTCCGTGCCAAAAACCTTAAGCCGCCGCTGGTCGGATCGCGCGATCGCCACGACACCCGGTTCCCTGCGGATCCCGACGCGCATGCTCAGACAGACGGGACTTTTGCGGTAGGCAAGATAAAGCGCAACGCTGCAGGGGCCGGCTATCCTGTTGATTGATCGCGAGAAAGCTGACACCGGCACCCGTCCAGGCAAGCCGCGTCCGCTCAAAGCGGCCGCATTCACAGGGCGGCACGCGGATCAATGGGCGGCGGTCGGCCCGGGGCCGCCCGGGGGGCTAGCCGGTGCTGCAGGGACACGCCGGAGGCTGCCCAGGTGGTGGCTCGCCGTGCCTGCCGGGCGCCGCGGCCTGGATGAAGACAGGGCGCCATGCGATTGCTATTCTCGGCTGCGGGGAACCTCGGATTTCGTGACACCAGTGCGACTCCGTGCGCTGCTGTTTCGCGTGCGTTCCCGGACCCGCCAACGACATAGGAAGTTGACCGATGAAGAATCCGATTCTCTCCGCACTCGCGCTCATCAGCCTCACCCTGTCCCCCCTCGCATTGGCCCAGGCCGAAGACGAGGGCAGCAGTCCGATCGCCTCCTTGCCCTGGCATGTGGGGCCGGCCCAGGAACGCGTTGGCGCGGAAGCCACGCTGAAGACCGGTGAAGACCTCGCCTTCCTCGACGAAGCAAACAGCCGACGCTTCCTCGAATTGACCGGAAACATTCCACAGGACGATCTCTATATCGTCGCCTCGCAGAAGGAAGACTGGTGGGCGACGTTTGCATTCGACCCGATGGGCTTCGTCAAGGACGACGAGAAGATCGATGCCGATGAATTGCTCGCCTCGCTCAAGAGCAGCGACGAGGACTCGAACCGCGAGCGCAAGCGTCTCGGCATTCCGGCCCTGTACACCGACGGATGGGCGGTGCCGCCGCACTACGATGCCGGTTCGAAGCGACTGGAATGGGGGCTTCGCCTGCGCACCGAGGGACAGCCCGTGGTCAACTACACGGTGCGCATCCTGGGCCGCAAGGGCGTCATGAATGCGACCCTGGTCGCCGATCCGGAAACGCTGCAGGCCGACGTGAAGTCGTTCAAGGCCTCCCTGGCTGGCTTCGAGTTCAACTCCGGCCAACGCTACGCGGAATTCCGTGAAGGCGACCGCGTCGCCGAATACGGTCTCGCTGCCCTGGTCGTTGGCGGGGCCACGGCCGTGGCTGCGAAAACCGGCCTGCTGGCGAAATTCTGGAAGCTGATCGTGGTCGGTTTCGTCGCCCTCGGCGGCGTGATCAAGCGACTGTTCGGCAGGACCGGCAAGCGTTGACCGCGCTGGATCCGACCTATCCGCTGCTGGTTCTCGCGATTGGCCTGATCTACCTGCTCGATGGTCTGGTCCTCCTTTACGTCAACGAGGCCGTGGTCGAGGCGAACGGTGACGTCTGGCGAGTACAGTTCGGCACGCGCCAGACCTGGATACGCGGGCGTCGGATTCATCTGCTGAATCCGTTTGCTCCATTGCAACGCTGCTATAGAGCGAGCTGGCGTGTCGATGATGCGCGGACCGGCGGCACTGCGCGCGAGGAGGGCGCGCCGCCGCTGCCAGCCGGCGCCCCGGATACGCGTCTGCTCGATCCATGGGTCCGCACAACGGCGCTGGTCGTGCTCGTGCTGCTGCCGCTCGGCATCCTGTTCTGGGGCGCGCTGGGCGTCCTTGCCGGTTTCGCCCTGGCCTGGGTCTCCGCCGCTGCGCTCGTGGTCCGCTTCGCTCGCCTGAGCAAGGGGATCGGAATCGGCAGGGGCGATTTCATCCTGCTGGCCTTCGAGTGCATCGCGTGCCCGCCGTGCGCGATCAATCTCGTGCGCAAGCTGTCCCTGCGCGTGCAGGTCGGCGAGGACCTCGTCGCATTCCTTCAGGGCTCGACGCCGGAGGATGCCTGTCGCGCCTGGTCGCGCATCCGCGAGGACGTCGATGCGCGGCTGGCCGGCATGGACGAAGACGACCCTGCGCATGCGCGCACGGTCCGTTATCGGGCGCTACTCGATGAGCACCTCGCAGGCCTGGCCGAAGGCGCCGGAGGATCCGCATGAGTGCACAGGAAGTGGTGATGATCCTGCTCTGCCTCGGCATCGGCTACTGGATCGGCAGCAAGTACATGCAGGGGCCGAAGCAGCCGCCGCGCGCGGGCAAGTCCGAGGCCGCCGGCGCCTGGCGCGATCGCCTGGACGAGAGCCTCGAGTCGGATACCGGAACGGATGTACCGCCGGATCACCGAGAAATCGGAACGCCGGATCAGGCAAAATCAGCGTCTTCACCGATTCTGGAGAACACGATGTCGACGGCCACCTCGCGAAAGGACTCGAGCCGGACCATTCGCGCCCCGCGCGGTTCCGAACTTCATTGCCGCAGCTGGCTGACCGAAGCCCCGTTTCGCATGCTGCAGAACAATCTCGACCCCGAGGTGGCCGAGAACCCGGCCGAACTGGTCGTCTATGGCGGCATCGGCCGGGCAGCGCGCAACTGGGAGTGCTATGACGCGATCCTCGCTGCACTGCGCGAACTCGGCGACGACGAGACCCTGCTGGTCCAGTCCGGCAAGCCGGTCGGCGTGTTCCCGACCCATGCCGATGCGCCGCGCGTGCTGATCGCCAATTCGAACCTCGTGCCGCATTGGGCGACCTGGGAGCATTTCAACGAGCTCGATCGCAAGGGCCTCATGATGTACGGCCAGATGACGGCTGGTTCGTGGATCTACATCGGCTCCCAGGGCATCGTCCAGGGCACCTACGAAACCTTCGTCGAGATGGGCCGACAGCACTACGCCGGCGATCTGACGGGCAAGTGGATCCTGACCGCGGGACTCGGCGGCATGGGCGGCGCGCAGCCCCTGGCCGCAAGCCTGGCTGGCGCCAGTTCGCTCAACATCGAGTGCCAGCAGCGCTGCATCGATTTCCGCCTGCGCACGCGCTACGTCGACGAGCAGGCCTCCGACCTCGACGACGCGCTGGCACGGATCGCCCGCTACACGAAATCGGGCCAGGCCAAGTCGATCGCCCTGCTCGGCAACGCGGCCGAAATCCTGCCCGAACTGGTCCGTCGCGGCGTCAGGCCGGACGCGGTAACCGACCAGACCAGCGCCCATGATCCCGTCCACGGCTATCTGCCGATCGGCTGGAGCGTCGAGCAGTGGCTCGACGAACAGAAGGTCAATCCCGACAAGGTGCGCGACGCGGCCAAGAAATCGATGCGCGTGCACGTGGAAGCCATGCTCGCATTCGCGGCGCGGGGCATTCCGACTTTCGACTACGGAAACAACATCCGCCAGATGGCCAAGGACGAAGGCTGTGCCAATGCCTTCGATTTCCCCGGATTCGTGCCGGCCTATGTGCGTCCGCTATTCTGCCGCGGCATCGGCCCGTTCCGCTGGGTGGCGCTGAGCGGCGACCCCGAGGACATCTACAAGACCGACGCCAAGGTCAAGGAATTGATTCCCGACGATGCGCACCTGCACAACTGGCTCGACATGGCGCGCGAGCGCATCAGCTTCCAGGGCCTGCCGGCACGTATCTGCTGGGTCGGCCTCGGCCAGCGCCACAAGCTCGGCCTGGCGTTCAACGAGATGGTCCGCAACGGCGAACTGAAGGCCCCGGTCGTGATCGGACGCGACCATCTCGACTCCGGCAGCGTGGCCAGTCCCAATCGCGAAACCGAGGCCATGCGGGACGGCAGCGATGCGGTCAGCGACTGGCCGCTGCTCAACGCCATGCTCAACGTGGCCGGTGGCGCGACCTGGGTCTCGCTGCATCATGGCGGCGGCGTCGGCATGGGGTATTCGCAGCATTCCGGCGTCGTCATCGTTTGCGACGGGACCGAAGCGGCGGACCGGCGTCTTGCCCGCGTGCTCTGGAACGATCCGGGCACCGGGGTCATGCGCCATGCAGATGCCGGTTACGAGATCGCCAAGGCGTGCGCAAAGGAACAGGGTCTCAAGCTGCCGATGGCATGACCGCGGGTCCAATGAGGCGCAAGCGCGCCGGCCCTGGCAGCTGGCTCTTTCGCCGTGCACGATTACAGCGCCGGACTGGCTAAACGATTTTCCGCCGCGCCGCATCCATGTGCTTCGGGCCATCCATGCACGGGGAACGTCATGCACATTCGATCAAGGTCTCGCCACCCCCTCATTCGTTGCGGGTGTGCGCTGGCATTCCTGCTGGTGGCCGCTCATGCCGCGTCCGCGGAAAAGCAGGTACCCCCCGCACTGAAGGATGCGTTGACCGAGGTGCGCGCGGACCTGGTCATGTCCGACCAGGGATTTTCGGGGGAGGGTGCCGCCATCCTCGACAGCGCGGTTCGCCAGTCGCGCTTCGTGCTGCTCGGCGAGGATCATTTCTCGCGCGAGATTCCACGCTTCACGGCGAACCTGTGCGACATCATGAAACCCGACGCCTACGCCGTCGAGGCCGGTCCGGAAGCAGCACGGTTCGTGACTTCGGTACTGCGCAGCCCGACCCGCAGGAAGCAGATCGCGGAGCATGCGCGTACCTGGCCCAACAGCATTGCGTTCCTCGACGTCGTCGAGGAAAACGATGCCGCTGCACATTGCGCCGGGGTGTCGCGAAATCCGCGCTTTGCGCTCTGGGGGCTCGACCAGGAGTTCCTCGGCGCGACCGGGACCCTGCTCGAGGCGATGCGCGCGACCCGGCCCGGTCCGGCCGCGCTTGCCGCGATCGCCGACCTGATGGCGCGCGACACACGCATCGTCGAGCAGTCCCGACAGAGCGGCGACCCCGGGCAGCTGTTGCTGCTCAGTGCGACGGAGGCGGACCTGAAACCATTGGCCGACGCCATAACGACCGACGGCAACGACGCAACGCGCCGACTGCTCGATGAACTGCTCGTTTCGCGCCGGATCTATCGACTCAATGCCGAGGGATCACCGGACTCGAACAGCGACCGAGCGCAACTCTTCAAGCAGCACTTCCTGGCCGAGTATGCAGAGACGGCGAAGAAGATCGCGCAGCCACGCATTCTGTTCAAGTTCGGTGACAACCATTCGGGCAAGGGTTTCAGTCCGCTGCAGGTCCGCGATATCGGCAACTTCGTGGCCGAGTTTGCGGACGGCGAAAAAGCCGGCTCCCTGCACATCATGGTGTTTGGCGCGCGCGGCAAGCACGGCGCGTTCGCCGGTTACGACAGGCCACTCAAGGACGAGCCATTCGCGATCACCGATTATCCCGAATATCGCTGGATGGAGCCGGCGGTGGCCGGGATGCTGGCCGACCAGGAAAAGGGCGCGGGGACGACGCTGACCCTCTACGACCTGAGGAAATTGCGCTTTCGCCACATCGACATGCCGCCCGACTGGAAGCGCATCGTATTCAGCTACGACCTGATGGTGCTGATGCCGGAGATCAGCGCCTCGTCCCTGATCCGTTAGTGGCATCCGTCGATGGCTCGACGGATGAGTTGAGCGGCGCAAAGGTTCGTGACGGCTCGCGTGCCCCTCGCGCTGCGTCGACGCGCGCGCCCGCGGCGCGGTCGAGCAGCGTGCCCGCAGCACGAAGCCACAGGTCCCAATCGTGACGACCAGGCAATGCCAGGACGTGATCGGCGGGCAGGGCCGGAGCCATCAACCCGATCGGCGTGCGAAATGGTTCCTCGGTCCCGTAGCTGAGCCAGATCGCCTGCGCGCGGACCGCGTGGTCCTGCCAACTTTTGAGTGTGCGCCAGAGTTCACGTTGGAAGGTGTCGGGCCCAAGCGCCTGGTGCGGGCCCGGTTTCCACTTCGCGAGTCCGCCGGCATTGCGGATTTCGTCCTGCAGCGCTGCCTCGCCGAGGTAAGGAGAAAGCAGCAGGATGCCGTCGGTCTCGCCAGGGTGTTCGTGCTCGTAGAGAATCGCGCCCATTCCGCCCAGCGAGATGCCCAGCAGCCAGATCTCACGGTAGCCTCGCTCACGCATCGGGGCGACGACCTCGTCGTGCAATCGTGTCGTCGCGCGACCCTCTTTGTAGAACGGCATGGTCAGCCCGGTAAGGATCACGTCGGCCTCGGGCCAGTGCCGCTGGATCACGGCGGCCAGGTTGCGGCGTTGTAGCGAGTCGAGGTCGTCACCGCGACCGGGCAGCACGATCACGGCGCGATGGGCAGCTGACGGCGCCGCGACCGTCGCGGTCGGGATCGGACGACTCACGTCGCCACCGGCCGCGCAGCCGCCAAGGACCAGAACCAGCAGCGTGCCCAGGAGAAACGGAGTGATTCTTGCAGTCATGGGAATCCTCGGCGTCGGCCGCAAACCCCGGCCTGTGCCGATGGTGATCGGCAAACACCTGCAGGGCAATCGCCGCGGCCCTGGTGAGCCGGTTCGGGTTGGGTCATGAGCGTACGCCTGTCCCGTGCTTGCCGCGCCACTCAAGGACGAGCGCGACGCCCAGGCCGAGCAGCAGTGGCAGCAGGTAGTGGACGCAGCGGTAGGCGAGCAGGGCCGCAAGCACATGGCCCTGGCCGAGCGTCGAACCGAGCGAGGACAGCATGACTGCCTCGGTAACGCCGAGTCCGGCCGGGATGCGGACGATCAGTCCGGCCACCGCCGACACCAGCAGCGAAACGAGGACGACGCGGTAGTCCGCATCGCCCATCAGCAGCGCCAGCGAGGCGGCTGAAAGGAGCCACACCGGTGTGGCCAGGACCGCCTGCAGTCCGGCGATGCGTGCCTTGGGCAGGTGCAGCTCGGCACCCCGGATGCGCCAGCTCCGGCCGGAGCCGCGCCAGCAGATGCCGAGATAGAACAGCCAGCAGCAAACCGCAGCGACGCCGATCGCGCGCGCGGCGCCGGGTCCGACTGGCCAGGCTGCGGGTACTGATCCGGGCCACACGACGAGGGCTGTGCCAAGGACCAGCAAATAACCCGACCAGTTCGTCAGCAGGTTGAAGGCGACGGCCGAAGCGGCCCGGGCGGGCGCTATGCTGCGGGCCGCATAGAGACGCACCCTCAAGGCGAGCGCGCCGATGGTCGCACCGAGGGTCAGGTTGCAGGCATAGCTGGCAAATCCGATCGCGCAGACTGTCCGGCGAGGCAGCGAAATTCCCACCTGGCGCGCCGCCAGCCATTCAAAGCCTGCGTACAGTGCGTAGGTCGCGAGGCTGCAGGCCGTGGCCGTCGCCAGCCGCGACGGCGACAGGGCCAGCAGCGACTTGCGCGCGTCGGCCCAATCCAGATCGCGCGCAATCAGGATGAGCAGCACGCCGACGGCGATATACAGAGCGGCCACGCCCGCCCGGATCAACCATTGCCGGCGTCGCGACCTCGCGTGTTCAGGCATGCTGACCCTGCCTGTGCCGATCGGTTTCGACTGCAGTCGTCGGCGCCGTGTCCTGGTCCGCTTCTTGCGCGGGCTCGTCCCGGCGTGCCGCCTCGGGCGATTCCGCAACGGATCCGGGCATCGGGTAGTCCTCGGCCAGTTCCCGCGAGTTGCGCGAGACTCGGAGGATGCTCGCCTCGCCTGCACTGAATGATCGGGCGAAGCGTGGGAAATAGCGAAGGAAGTGAAACAGGACGACGCCGAGCAGCGGCCGGAACCACCGGCCGGCAGACATGGCTTCGTCACCCACGGGCCGGCATTGCCCGTCCGCCAGCCCTTGCAGTTTTTCGTGCAGCGCCTTGTTCAGGGCTCGGTCCCTGGCGACGATATTGGCCTCGAGGTTCAACCACAGGCTCAGCGGATCGAGATTGCTCGAGCCAATCGTGACCCATTCGTCATCGACCAGCGCGACCTTTCCGTGGAACGGGCGAGCGCAGTACTCGAAGACCTCGACGCCGGCGGGAAGCAGGTAGCGATACAGAGAACGGGTCCCTGCGGCGACGCTCGGCATGTCGGGCTGGCCCTGCATGATCAGGCGCACCGAAACGCCGCGTCGTGCGGCATTGCGCAGCTCCCTGAGCAGCCGGTAGCCGGGCAGGAAATAGGCATTGGCAATCACGATGCGCTTGCGTGCGTTGCGGATGGCTTCGCGATAGTGGCGCTCGATGTCGTGGCGATGGCTTCGGTTGTCGCGCTCGATGAACGCGACGCAGGCGTCGCCGTCGGCCGCGGCGTCGCCAGGCGGCGGATCATTTTCCGGTTTTTTCGAGAGCAACGCGCGGGATGAGCGCAGGATGTCGGCGACCACGGGTCCGGTCACTTCGACCGCATAATCCTGTTTGGCATCGGCGCCGGAGTCGGCCAGATGATCCTCCGAGAAGTTGATGCCGCCGACGTACGCGACGCGCTCGTCGACGATGACGATCTTGCGATGCAGGCGCCGAAACAGATTGGTGCGGAAACCCAGCAGTCGCCGGCGCGGATCGAAGACGTGGACGCGGACACCGGCCTCGACCAGCGAGCCCAGGAACTCCGCCGAGAACGAGGGTGACCCGTAGCCGTCGACGAGCAGGTCGACCAAGGCGCCGGCGTCGGCGGCTTCGATCAGCGCACGGCGCAGTTGCTCGCCGACGGGATCCTCGAACAGGATGAAGGTCTCGACGATGACGGATCTGCGCGCATTCCGAATCGTTTCGAATGCGCGCGGATAGTATTCCTCGCCATTCTCGAGGAGTCGGACCGCGTTGCCTTCGCGCCACCGCGTCTTCACAGGCTCACCTGGGAAAAGAGGGGCACATGGTCGGAAAGGTGCGGCCACGGTGCGGTCTTGAGCACGTGCGCCTGTTCGATGCGAACTCCGCGCACGTAGATGCGGTCGAGCTTGAGCAGGGGCAGGCGCCCGGGAAAGGTCCTGGCGCTGGCCCGGGTGTGCTCCTTGAACACATCGCGGGTGCCGATCGGTTCCAGGATGCCGGTCGCACGTTCGCGCCAGTCATTGAAATCTCCAGCGATGATCAGCGCCGCATCATCCGGAACGCGTGAGTTCACGTGCTCGGAAAGTTGCCGAAGCTGCGCGCTGCGATCCCTTTCGGTCAGGCCGAGATGAACGCAGTAGGCATAGACATCGCGATCGACGGGCGGCACCTGGATGCGGCAGTAGAGAATGCCGCGTCGCTCCACCTTGCGTACCGAGACATCGATGTTCTCATGCTCGACGATCGGATACTTCGACAGCAACGCGTTGCCGTGGTCGCCATCCTGGTAGACGGCGTTGCGTCCGTAGGCGAATTGCGGCCACATCGAGTCGGCTAGGTATTCGTACTGCGGACGTTCGGGCCAATGCGCCCAACGACGGGCGTGTCCTTCGTGTTCACCGTGGACTTCCTGGAGGAATACGAGGTCGGCCCGGGTGCTGCGAACGGCGTCCCTCAGTTCGGGGAGCACGAACGCGCGATTGAAGGCGGTGAAGCCCTTGTGCGTGTTGATCGTCAAAACGCGCAGGGTGTGGCGCGCGTCGATGTGCGCATCGGGATGCGTTTCGGGAGCTGCGGAAATCATCGCTACAGTGTTGCCGATCGATGATGAATTCACCGTGTCTCGATGGCGAGGTCCGTGCATATCGCAGGCAACATCGAGCGGAGCAGACCCGGGGCGCGCTCGATTTCCGTAC
This sequence comes from Dokdonella immobilis, assembly GCF_900115085.1. Classification (GTDB taxonomy): domain Bacteria; phylum Pseudomonadota; class Gammaproteobacteria; order Xanthomonadales; family Rhodanobacteraceae; genus Dokdonella; species Dokdonella immobilis. The sequence continues at coordinate 35,327 of NZ_FOVF01000016.1, forward strand.
GCATGCAAGCATGGTGAAGGCGCAGCAAGCCGTTAATGCGCAGTCAGCGAGCCTTCACGAATCGAGCAGCACGTCGAGGAAGGACTCCCGCCAGTCGACGATCGTATGCTGTCGCAGGTGGGCACTCATCGCTTGCCAGCGCCGCCTGCGCTCCTCGATCGGCATCTCGAGCGCGGCGTGGATCGCGTTCGACGTGTCGTCCGCATCGTATGGATTCACCAGCAATGCATCCGTCAGTTCGCGGGCAGCCCCTGCAAACCGGGACAGCACGAGCACGCCGGGGTCCTCGGCGGATTGTGCAGCAACATATTCCTTGGCTACCAGGTTCATGCCGTCGCGCAGCGGTGTGACCAAGCCTACGCGTGCACTGCGATAGAAACCGGCCAGATTGGCCTGGTGGAAGCTGCGATTGATGTAGCGGATCGGCATCCAGTCCGGCTCCGCATAGCGGCCATTGATGGCCCCGGCCAGTTGTTCGAGCCGTGCGCGCAACTCCTGGTATTCGGGGACGTCACCGCGCGTCACCGGCGCGATCTGCATCATTGAAAGCTGGCCGCGGTGTTGCGGGTAGCTATCGAGAAAGTGGGCGAACGCCTCGAAGCGTTCGGGCAGGCCTTTCGAATAGTCGAGTCGGTCGACACTGATGGCCAATTCGCGCCCGCTCAGGCTGTCGACCAGGCTCCGGTGCGCCTTGCTGGTCCTGGCCAGGTCGGCGTTGCGCGAAATCAGCCCGGGATCGATGCTGATCGGGAACGCCATGCAGCGGAACCGGTGGCCATCGGAGAGCGAGACCATGCCCGAATCGTCGCAGGTCGCGCCCCACTCGCGTCCGCTGTATTCGCAGAGTGCGCGCTGGTCGGAATCGGTCTGCGTGCCGACGAGATCATAGGCGCAAAGGGTCTTCAGCAGTGGCCGATGGCCGGGCAGCATCATCAGCACCTCGGGCGATGGAAAGGGCACATGCAGGAAGAAGCCGATCCGGGCCTTGATGCCGAGGGCGCGCAGTTCCTGGCCGAGCGGGATCAGATGGTAGTCATGCACCCAGATCGTATCGTCGCTGCGCAATTGCGGCGCCAGCAGTTCGGCGAAGCGGCGGTTCACGGCCCGGTATCCGCTGAGGTTCTCGCGCCTGAAATCGAGCAGGTCGGGGCGATAATGGAGCAGCGGCCAGAGCGTGCGGTTGGAAAATCCCTGGTAGTAGGTCGAATACTCCGATTCCGAGAGATCGGTCAACGCGTAGTCGATTTCTCCGATGCGTTCGCGCGAGACCCCGGCCGGCACGTCGGAAACCACGTTGCCACTCCAGCCGAACCAGAGACCACCGTGTTCGTTGAGTGCCGAATTGAGCGCGGAGGCAAGCCCGCCGGCGCGCGTCTCGCGCGGTTTCGACACGCGATTGGAGACGATGACGAGTCGGGTCATGGCCGGTCGATCCGTCTCTGTACCGGTGGCCTGGCGGCGATCAAAGCAGTTCCTCCCAGCTTCGGGAAAGTCGCATGGCGGAATTGATCAGGCCGACCATCGAGTAGGTCTGGGGATAGTTTCCCCACAGCTCGCCGGTTTCGGTGGCAATGTCCTCTGAGAGCAGGCCGAGCGGATTCCGGTGCGCGAGCAGGCCCTCGAACAGTTCGCGTGCCTGTTCGACGCGGCCCGTTGCGGCGAGCGCATCGACGTACCAGAAATTGCATACGGTGAAGCTCGTTTCGGGGACGCCGAAGTCGTCCGGCGCGATGTATCGATACAGGCGGCCGCTGCGCGACAGCTCGCGGCCGATCGCATCGACGGTGGCCACGTAGCGTGGGTCGTTGGCGGAGACGAAGCCCAGTTCCGAGAGGAGCAGCAGGCTGGCATCGAGGTGCTCGCCGCCGAAGGCATCGACGAAGTGTCCGCGTTGCGGGTCGACGCAGCGGGCCAGGATTGTTTCGCGGATCGTCTGCGCGCGCTGGCGCCAGAATTCCGCGCGATCGCCAAGCTTCAGTTGTGCGGCGATGCGTGCCAGGCGGTCGCAGGTCGCCCAGCACATGGCGCTCGAGTAGGTGTGCACCGCTTCACGACCGCGGAACTCCCAGATGCCGGCATCAGGCTTGTCGTGGGCCAGCCAGGCCGATTCGCCGGCCGGCTCGAGCCAGTGAAACGCCGCCGCATCGCCGGGACGGGCCAGGCGCCGATCGAAAAAGAGCTGGGTAACGGCGAGGACAACGCTGCCATGGACGTCGTGCTGGACCTGCCGCCAGGCATCATTGCCGACCCGCACCGGGCCCATGCCACGATAGCCGGACAGCGCCGTCGCCTCGGACTCGAGCAACTCGCGCTCGAAGTGGATTCCATACACGGGCGTCAGCGCTGTATCCGAGGCGGCCAGGTTGAACAGGTAGCGCGCGTATTCCTCCATGCTGCGCGTCGCGCCAAGCCGGTTCAGCGCGCGCACGACAAAGGCCGCGTCGCGCAACCAGCAATAGCGGTAGTCCCAGTTGCGCACGGTGTGCGGCGCTTCGGGAATCGATGTCGTCATCGCCGCAACGATGGCGCCGGTGCCTTCATGCTGGCAAAGCTTGAGGGTGATCGCGGCGCGGATCACCGCGTCCTGCCATTCCGCCGGGATCGACAGATAGCGCACCCACTCATGCCAGTATTCAAGTGTCGAACGCGTCATCTGCCCGGCCAGTTGCGCCGGCTGCTCGGTGACCGGTTCGTCCTGGCCCATGATGAAATGGATCTCCCGGTCGAGCAGGAAGGGGACTTCCTCGAGCAGCATCGGCAGGGAGGCATCCGTGGTGATGCGCAACACCGTGTCGCCGAGCAGGTAGCGGATATGGTTGGATCCCGAGCTGCGTTCCGGGACCCGCTCGCCATAGCCGCACAACGGTCGCAACCGGACCCGGATGCGCGGAGAACCTGAGATCGGGCGCAGGCTGCGCACGAAGCCCATGGGATGGAACACCCGGCCGAACTGCTTGTATCGAGGGGCTAGGTCACGCACCTCTAGGCAGCTGCCATCCTCGGCGAACAGTCGCGTAGAGAGTACGGCGCTATTGTCGACGTAGGCCTGCGTGCTGCGTGTGTATCCTTCGAGGCAGACGTCGAACATCCCGGAATCGGCGATCTTCGGTTCGAGCAGGCTGCAGAACGCGGGGTCGCCATCGAACGTGGGGAAGCAGGCCCAGACCATCGCGGCGCGCTCGTCGATCAGCGCGCTGACGGTGCCATTGCCGACCAGGCCGAGATTGAGATTGCGGTTTTCCGATTTCATGACGGCGTGTTTCCCGGAGTCGTTTCGAGGCTGACGATCATCCGCCCAAGCCAGCGCCGAACCGCCTTCGGATCGGCCAGCGCAGCGCGTGCCGCGGTAGGCCTCCGGCCTCCGACCACGACGCTCGAGCCGCCGAGACGATTGACGTACTCGAACGCATGTTCGTCGGTGTAGTCGTCGCCGATAAACCAGGGTTTGCGACCGCGAAACGGGGCAGACTCCATCAGTCGCTGCACGGCAGTTCCCTTGTCGATACCGGCCGGTTTCAGCTCGATCACGCAATTACCTTTCTGCAATCCGAACCCGGAGCCGGCGATACGCTGCAGATCGTAGGCAATCTGTTCGACTTCCTCGCGCCTTTCCGGACGCTTGCGAAAGTGCAGGGCGACCGAAGACCCCTTGTCCTCGACCAGCAGCCCCTCGCGATCGCCAAGGCGATGAAGCGCATGACGCACGGCGGCATCGACGATCGGCCGGTGGACCGGAAGTTGCGCGCGTTGCCCGTCGGCGGTGCGCCATTCGCCCCCGTGCAAACCCGCCGCCGCGATTTCCGGGATCCGCACGATGGCATCGAGATCCGCGATGCCGCGTCCGCTGATGATTCCGAGCGCGCCATCGAGCAGGTGGCGAATGCGCAGCAGCATGCGGCGCAGGCCGTCAGGCAGGCACACGAGCGACGGATCGTCTGCAAATGGAACGAGCGTTCCATCAAGGTCGAACAGCAGGGCGGCGTTACGTCCCGGCAGGGCGGGCTTGGACAGGGTCTGATCATCCATTGCTGCATTGTTCCGTCAGCGCCCTGAACCTCGAATGGACAGGCCGTGCACGCGCGCCCGTGTATTGACGAAGGCAGTGACGGCGATCTGATTCTGCGGTCCGATGCAAACGCCCGTCGTTTGAATGGTGTGCCTGTTCGCACCGACACAGCGCCCATCATCGCGGCGCGGCGTTCCGGCTTTGGCCGGGTTGAGTTCCCTCGGCGCGAACACCATGTCCCCCGCTGGTGCATCAGGCAATCAGTGAGGACACCTTGTTCGATCCCTCTCGTTTTCCAATAACTGCGCGATGGCCCGCGCGCCATCCCGAGCGCCTGCAGCTGTACAGTTTGAACACGCCGAACGGGGTGAAGGTGTCGATCATGCTCGAGGAGACCGGACTCGCCTACGAGCCGCATCTGGTCGATTTCGCCATCGGTGATCAACGTTCACCGGAATTCCTGAGCCTTAATCCAAATGGAAAGATTCCCGCCATCATCGATCCCGACGGACCGTGCGGTGAGCCGTTGGCGCTATTCGAATCCGGAGCGATCCTCGTCTATCTCGCGGAAAAGACCGGCCAGTTCGTACCTGCCGATTCCGTCAAGCGTTGGGAGACGGTTCAGTGGGTGTTCTTCCAGATGGCCGCTATCGGCCCGATGTTCGGCCAGCTCGGATTCTTCCACAAGTTCGAGGGGAAGGAGTTCGAGGACAAGCGCCCGCTCGAACGCTACGTGGCCGAAACAAAGCGCCTGCTCGGCCTGCTCGACGACCGCCTCGCGACGCGCCAATGGATCATGGGCGACGACTACACGATCGCCGACATCGCCATGATCGGACCGGTGCGAAATCTCATCACCTTCTACGATGCACGTGACCTGGTCGGGTTCGATCGATTCGTCCATGTCGGGCGTTGGCTCGAGCGCGCACTGGAAAGGCCGGCGGTGCAGCGCGGCCTGATGATCCCGAGCCGCAAGGCCTGATTCCAGCATCGTCCAATCGAGTTGCGCCGGTAGGCAAGGCTCATTGCATTCCCGCTTCGCGAGCCATCGCGACGAGATCGGTGACGCCGACGTCGATGCCGGCCTGGCTGAGCAGGGTCGTGACCTGCCCGCGGTGGTGGGTCTGGTGGTTGAAGAAGTGTGCGATCAGCAAGCCGAGTTCGTTTTCGAAGGCCTGGCCGGCCATCGTCGAGTAGCCCAGGCTCGAGGCACAAACGTCGTCGCTCAGCTCCTCGGCGAAATCGATGATGATGGCATCGATGGAGCGGCGGGCCGCCTCCAGGCTCCCCATGTCGTCATGCAGCGTCTGCCTCAGCGACTCTGGAGCGGCTAGCGATTTCACCGGCACCAGCGAAGGGAAGCGGCGTGGATGACCGGCGAAGCGCTTCAGCCAGATCGTGTCGGCGACCATGATGTGGTTGAGCGTGCCGAACACCGAACCAAAGAACGCTCCACGGTCCTCGAACAGCGCCGCCTCGTCGAGCCGTGACGCGGCGGCGTAGATCTTGGCGTTCATCCACTGGTTGTAGCGCGCCATGCGCCTGAAGTAGCTGCTGATCGTCATCGTGCTCTGCCTGCAAGTCGGGTATGGGGTTCGAGATCGCACTTGCGTGTTTCCGTACACGATGCGCGCAAGGGCCGGTCGCCTTTTCGAGCGACCTCGGAGCCATTCGTTTCCATTGGATTCATTTTGACACGCGTTGCGGGGTCGCTCGCCAGGCAGGTGTGGAGGGCGGTGAAATTTCGGGGGGCGAAGAGACGACATCCGACCGCTGTCGACGTCGCCCGCGCGGTCGACGGGTGGTGCTGGCGACAGCCTATTGCGGCTGCACGATCTTGCCAGCGCGTACGGTGAAACGGATATGGCTGGTGTTATGGATGTCGGCGAGCGGGTCGGCGTCGAGGACGACGAGGTCAGCGACCTTGCCGATCTCGAGGGTGCCGTGGGTCTTTCCGCGACCAAGCGCGATCGCGCCGTTCTGCGTCGCTGCAACGATCGCCTGCATCGGCGTGAAGCCCGCGGCCTCGACCAGCAAGGCCAGTTCCTCGTGGGTGTGCGGCAGTTCGAAATCGTCGCGCGGTTCGAACCAGTCGGTACCGGTGGTGACGCGCACGCCTGCCTCGCGGGCGAGGCGCGTGGCCTGGGCGCCCCACTCGAACGCGGTCTCGGTCCAGTCCATCTTCGGCACCCCGGGGTAGGACTGCATGGCCTTGTAGGCATACAGCGTGGCGTCGAGGGTGGTACCGCGCGCGGCCATTTTACGGTACAGGGCAAGCAGGCGCGGATGGTCGGGCGCCACCGCTTTCCAAGGTCCTTTGGTGCGCATCTGGTAGTCGCCAGGCACGTCATCGACCGCTTCCCAGACCAGGTACGGCGCATGCGCGAGCGAGCCAACGCCGGCCTCGACGAGATCGCTCGGTCGTGCCGGAAACACGGTGGCGTGCGCGGTACTCAGCATGCCCTGGCGGGTCGCTTCGCGAATCAGCCGAGTGGCGAGTTCGGGTGAGAGGTCGCCATAGATCTTGGCATTGGTTGCTCCGCTGCCTTTGGCCTCGGCGATGATCTGGCGCAGATCGCTTTGTTCGGTAACCACATGCGCCCAGGCGGCCTCGCCGGGTTGGCGATCGGGCGCCAATTCGGCAGTCGGCCCCTGCTTGAAGATGTCGGGTCCGCCGAACATGGCGCTGAAGACCAGGTTCGGCACCAGCAGCTCGCCACGCCCACCGGCGCGTTCGATTTCGGCCAGGGCGCGGGCGTCGCCCCCGAGATCACGGACGCCGGTGATTCCGGCCTTGACCGCACGCAGGAGGAAGCGCTCGGCTTCGCGGTGAGCGTCGGGGAATCTGGCAACGTGGACGTGCGTGTCGATCAGGCCCGGGATCACCCAGGCACCGTCGAGGCCGATCCGGGTCCAGGTTGCGGTGGCTTCCGGCGTAGGCGCCTGCCCCGTTGAATCGATCATGACGATGACACCGTCGCGTGCGATCAGCCGTTGTACGGGGTGTTCGGCGGCGCCGGTGCCGTCGATCAGACGGAAATCGACCAGCTCGAGATATTCGGTGGCCACGACCGGTGCTGGCGTTGCGACTGCCAGCAGGGTCGCCAGGGATGCCACGACATATGAACCGTTCACGTGCGCGCTCCAGGATTCGACTGGTTACGAGTCTTGCGCGGGCCCGGGTGGCGTGCAAGTGGGCCCATGCCGGCACGGGGGCGAAGACCCAGCGAGATGTGTGTGCCATTTGCGGGACACGACACGCGACACTAGATGCCGGTTTGCAGCATGCTCCAGATCGCGCCACCGGCACCGGCCAACAGCAGGGCCAGGATGGGAAGGAAGCTGACCGAGAAGCCGATCGTGCGCGATTTCGGATTGGCCAGATAGGCGCGGAAGTAGAGGATGCGCCCGACCAGGTAGATGGCGATCATGGTGGCGACGAAGTACGCATTCCAATAGGTGGAGGCGATCCAGACCGCCGGAATCAGCACGATCAGCATTTCCAGCGTATTCATGTGGATCCGATAGTAGCGCTCGAACATCTCGTGTCCCGTGGTCGCCGGCGCGGAAACGCCATAACGGCCGCGGGCCGAAGCAACCAGCATGGCAAAGACGATGAACTGGGCAACGGCGAGTATGAGGAGCAGGTTGACTAGGGCCATGGATGATCTTCCTGATGAAGTTGAGTCGGTTCGGTTGGACGGCGGGCGGCGCTCCGCTACAGGTTAGCGGCAAACACCGCGTCTTGGCGCGTGGACTGATGTTCCGACCTCGCCGCGAGCCTCTTCAGTGGTCGCTTTGCTGGCGATCGAGGATGCCGAGCCTGAGGTTGGAGCGGATGGTGTCGCCCCAGGCATCGAGGACTCCAGCCTCGCCGGCGAATTCGTCCCAGCGGCGAACGGCGTCGATCACGTCGGCGAGGATCGCTTCGGCCCGACCGCGTTTCATCGATGCGCCGCGCGCGCATTCGCGGAAATCCTCGATTCCGAAGTGCTCGCGCTTGCCGTTCATCGACATCTGGTGCATCGATGTCCAGACCCCGGCGGGGTTGTAGCTGTAGGTCACGTCGAAGGCCGGCGACAGCGACCAGCGTCCGTCCTTGTCCATCAGGAAGGCGATGTTCTTGACGTGGTCGTCCTGGTTGCGGGCGACGATGTTGAAGGCCATGCGCCGGAACTGCTCTTCGGTGGCCGTCATCGGCAGGCCGAGTTGCCGGATCGCCAGCAGGGCCTGCTCGTAGCTGTATGCGCCGGCCTGGTTGAAATCGTAGTGGGCGAGGGCGGCCAGTGATTGCATGTGCAGTTTGGCGCCTCCTTCGAGTCGGTCGAAGCGCCGGGTCATGAAGTGGCGGCGGCCATTCTCCTCGAGCAACCGGCATTCGCTGATGTCGATGCCGGCGGCGCGGGCCATCAGCGAATAGGCGTATTCGATCGCACCATAGCCCTTGGGATCCTCGAGTTCCTTGTCCTTGTTGCCGCTGACCCCGTCGAACTTGAGGATCCAGTAGCCGAAGCCTGGACCGGCCGCGACCTGGCCGGAACGCACCTCGTCGTTTTCCGGATTCCACGCGATCACGGCCTTGGCCCGGGCGCCGCCGGCCGAGGTGCCCACGCGCAGGATGTCGCGCAGGGCGTCAGCCTTGTCGTCGTCGGCGAAGGAACGATGCAGGCGGTCGCGCTGGGTCAGCACATCGGAGGCGAGTTCGACGAGGGCATCGATCTGCACCTTCCGCGAGGTTCTCGCCCTTGGGCCGCTGGCCGGCGCGAATTCCAGCGCACCCATGCCGCGCGCGCCGATGTAGCAGAGTCGCTCGACCGCATCGAAGCTTTCCGGCGTGCGTCCCTGGGTCGCCAGCCAGGCATCGATCAGCGCGTTGCCGAAGCGATCGGGCAGGGAGTCGGCGAGCAGGCCCGGAAGACCATGGAACGAGATTCGGGCAAGATGCGGAAACGTATACACCAGCTCGGACAATGGCATCATCAGCGGCGCAATTTCGATGCCGCTGCGGGTGAAGCCCGGGGTGTACTGGAACGCGGCCGTGGCCTCGGGACCGTCGACCGACACTGCACCGATCGATCGACCCCACAGCCTGACCTCGGCGACTGTCGTCATCGCTCGTCATTCCATGACCAGCTCTTGCCGGGGTTCGGGGTTTCACGTGCCGAGGAAGCGCGCTGACGCTGCCGGCCCTGCAGCTTGAGCTGGTCGAGCGGACTCGGCGGGGCAGCGGGAATCAGCGCATCGAGGCCAGGCAGCAGCTCCAGGGCGCGCAGGATGCGGATGAAGTTGGAGAGCTGGGTGGATTCGCCAGCCTCGAGCCGCTCGATCGTGCGTTTGGAGACACCCGCAGCGGTTGCCAGATCGGCCTGGGTCAGGTTGCGGTCAAGTCGGTGACGGCTGATTCGCTCTCCGATCGATTCGAGAACACGGGAATCCGACAGGCTCGCGGTGAAGGACATGAGTCACCTCCTGGGACAGAGCAATGGGCGGAATCATCGGAATTCGCCCATGGTGACGATTTATACACCTCTTATCCCGCCATGGCAATTCGTAGAAAGCGACGAATAACATGGTTAAAGTCACATTTAGTAGCCAAAGATGGCGAAATATGTCGAAATAATTGGTGGTCAATGCGTGACGGAGCGTGCCATGGGAGCCCTTCGTGCCCGACCGGGCTGTCCGATCGAGTACCCTGCGTCGGGTCCGTGAATCCGCTGGAGCGAGCCATGACCCAACAGTTCCATGCCATGGCCCTCGTCGTGCGTGACTATGACGAGGCGATCGACTGGTACGCGAGGGTGCTCGGCTTCGAGCTGCTCGAGGACACGCCGCGCGAACCGGGCAAGCGCTGGGTCCGGATGGCGCCGACCGGCTCGCATGGCGCCTGCCTGCTGCTGGCGCGCGCGGCCAATGCGGAACAGGCGGCACGTATCGGCAACCAGACCGGCGGCCGCGTCTTCCTGTTCCTGCACACCGACGATTTTGCCCGCGATTACGCGCGCATGCAGGAACACCGGGTGAAGTTCTGCGAAGAGCCCCGCTACGAGGAGTACGGCACGGTGGTCGTCTTCGAGGACCTGTACGGCAATCGCTGGGACCTGATCGAACCGAAGTCCGCGGGAACGCCCTGATGGCCTTCGTGCGTTGCCTGCGGGGCATCGCGTCGGGCGCCGAGTATGCGGCCGACCGGCCGATGAATCTGGATCCGCTGGACGGGCGGCCGGTCGAGATGGTCCTCGACCTCGAGCGACTCGCCGCCGAAAGGCCCGGGCAATCCTGGTACAAGCCCCGGCGCAAGGACATCTGGCGCTTCGGTGCATTGATGGCGCTCGATATCGACGATCCGGTCGATGCCGCGCACATCATCGCGCTCGGCGAAGGGGCGACTCCGCTGCTCGACTACGCCCGCCATCCCGTTGCCCGCAAGGCCGGACTCGCACTTGCGATCAAGGAGGAGGGCAAGGCCCACGCCGGATTCGGCGCCAACCCGACCCAGAGTTTCAAGGACCGCGGCATGGCCATGGTGGTCGCCCAGGCGCGCCGGCTCGGCATCGAAAAGCTTGCGGTGCCGACCCAGGGCAATGCCGGCGATTCGCTGGTCCATTACGCGCTGGCGGCAGGGCTGTCGGTGGTCGTGGCAATGCCCGGCGACACGCCCGCGCCAATCCTCGGCAACGTCGCCGCGGCCGCGCACCGCCACCCGCAACAGGTCCTGCTCGAACTCGCCGGTCCAACCATTCGCGAGGCCGGAGCCCTGCTCAAGGAAAAGTACATCCCACAAGGCTACTTTTCCGTGGCGACGTTCCAGGAACCGGGCTGGCGCATCGAGGGCAAGAAGTCGCTCGGCCTCGAACTGGCCGAACCGGCGCCGGGCTCGATGCGCTGGAGTCTTCCCGATGCGGTCATCTACCCAACCGGCGGCGGTACCGGTGTACTCGGCATGTGGAAAGCCTGGCAGGAACTCGAGGCCCTCGGCCTGATCGATAGCCGCCGTCCGCGCATGATCTGCGTGCAAAGCGATGCGATGCCGCCGCTGGTGCGCGCCTTCGATGCCGGGTTGGCAGACACTACGGCGCAGGTCGGCAAGGGCACCCTGGCCTTCGGCCTCAACGTGCCCGCCGGAGTCGGTCACTTCCGCGTTCTCGAAATCATTCGGGCCAGCGGCGGCGCGGCAGTTGCCGTGGCTGAATCCGACATCGCCGCCGAACTGCATCGGGTCTGGCACGAGACGCACTGGTGGATCAGTCCGGAAGGTGCCGCCTGCCTGGCCGCGCTGCCGGAGTTGCTCGAGCGCGGCTTGCTCCGGCGCGACGAGCGCGTCATCGCCGTCAATACCGGGTCGGCCGAGAAATACCTGCCGGCCCTGCGTCACCTGCTGGACTGAGCGGGCCTGCTCAGGATGTTCCGCTGCGGCGCGCGATCCAGCGGTCGAGCTGATTGGCAAAGGCTTGGCGATCGCGCGCATGCAGGGTCGGCGGGCCGCCCGTATTGACTCCGGCGCCGCGCAGCTCGTCCATGAAGTTGCGCATCGACAGGCGCTGGGCGATCGTGTCGGCGGTATACAGCTCGCCGCGCGGATTCAGCGCGAGGGCCCCCTTTTCGAGGACCAGCGCGGCCAGCGGGATGTCGGCAGTGACGACGAGATCGAGCGGGCCGACGCGGCGGACGATCTCGCTGTCGGCGACATCGATGCCGGCGCCGACCTGGATCGACTGGATGTATCGCGAAGGCGGCGTCCGGATCCACTGGTTGGCGACCAGGGTGACCGGCAGGCGGGCGCGTTCGGCGGCGCGGAAGAGGATTTCCTTGATCACGTTCGGACAGGCATCGGCATCGACCCAGATCCGGGCCATCGCCGGTGCTGGCGCCTGCTCACTCAAGGATGTTCTTGGCCTCCGCCACGGCGAGGATTTCCGGCTGCACGGTCTCGCCCGCACGATTGATCAGCGGATGGATGAAGACGGCGCCGAGGATGATGACCACGCCGAGATAGAACAGCGGCGTCAGTTCGCGCTGTTCGCCGAACAGGACCGCCGCGAGCACAATCGCATAGACCGGTTCGAGGTTGACCGCAAGCTGGGCGCTGAAAGCGGTCATGTGGCGCAGGGCGACCAGCGACAGGGCGAAGGGTAGCAGGGTGCAGGCGATCGAAAGGCAAAGCAGCAGGATCAGGTCGTGGCCACCCGGCACTTCGAATATGGAGCCGGCAAAGGCCGGGAACAGCCACGGCATGACCGGTGCGAGCACGGTCAGGGCCAGCGTGCCAGCGCCGAGTTCGATGCCGGTGACGGTCAGGGCGTCGCCATGCTCTACCAGGCGCTTGTTCAATGATCCGAAGATCGCGACGAGCAGGGCCGACAGCGCACCGACCACGATGCCGAGCCGGAACGAATCGGGCACGCCGCCAACAACCAGGGCGACGCCGGGCAACACCGAGAGGCCGAGCACCAACTCGCGCCGGGAAAAGCGGCGATGGGCAAGCTTGGGTTCGATCAGCGCTGTGAAGGCTGTGGCCAGGGCGATGCAGGTGGCTGCTACCGAGGCGTTCGAAAGCTTGATCGCGCCGTAGAAGGTCAGCCAATGCAGGGCGACCAGCACGCCGATGCCGGCATAGGCCAGGACCAGTTTCAGCGACATTTTGCGCAGACCGCGCCAGGCTCGCGGGATCAGCGTCAGCACGGCAACGACCAGCAGCATGCGCCACCAGACCAGGGGCAGGGCGGGCAATGAGATCAACTTGCCGATAATCGGCGTGAAGCCCCAGAGCAGGACGCAGAAGTGGATCTGCATCTGGGCCTTTGTGGTGGCGGACAGAGTACTCAGGGTGGCGGACTCGGCGTGGATTGGACGGAGGCCTCGCACGGGGCGGGCGGGGCCGGCAAGCATGCCACAGCGACCGTTGCGATTGACCGGCATGGCGTGCGCGGGAGGCCGAATTTCGGCACACTCCGATTCCACGCCTTGGGGGATCGTCATGTCGATAGAACTGCAGATGCTGGCCTGGTCCATCGTGCTCGGTCTCCTCCACATCCTCCTCGGGGCGACCTTGGGAACGATGCAGCGCGGGTTGAAATGGAATGCCAGCGCGCGCGATGGCGTGCCGGAACCGCTGACCGGCGTGGCCGGGCGGCTCGAACGTGCCAATCACAATTTCCGCGAGACCTTCGTGTTCTTTGCCGCCGCAGTGATCGCGGTTTTGCTCGCCGGAAAGAGCGGTTCGCAGACCGCGCTCGGCGCGCAGATCTATTTCTGGGCGCGCCTGGCCTATCTGCCCGTATACGCCGCCGGCATCCCGTTCCTGCGGACCCTGATCTGGGGCGTGTCGATGGCGGGCTTGCTGATGGTGCTGCTGGCCCTGTTCTGATCGAGGCTTCGCGCACATGTCGGCGCAACGCATCGAACTGAACGGAGGCAAGCCGGATCCGCCGGCGCTGGCCTCGTTGGCCCAGGTCAACTACGGTCATTTCACCACCCTGCAGGTGCAGCAGGGCGGCGCGCGCGGCTTTCGCCTGCACCTGCAGCGCCTCGCCAATGCGACGCGCGAGCTGTTCGGCACGGAACTGGATCTCGACCGGGTGCGCGCGCACGTGCGCCACCTGCTCAGTGACCAGCCGGCGACCGTGCGCATCACCGTGTTCTCGCGCCAGCTCGATCGCAGCCGACTCGAAAGCCCGGTCGAGGTCGACATCCTGGTCGCGGTCGGCGCGCCGGCCACCCCGCCGACCACGCCCGTGCGCCTTCGCAGCCGGGTACACGAACGCGTGCTGCCCCGGATCAAGCACGTCGGCACCTTCGATCTCTGGCATCAGCGTCGCCAGGCCCGCCTCGAGGGCTTCGACGACGTGCTGTTCTGCACGCGCGAAGGCGAGGTGTCCGAGGGTTCGACCTGGAACATCGGCTTCTGGGACGGGTCCCGGGTGACCTGGCCGAGTGCGCCGGCCCTGGCCGGTATCACCCGGCAGATTCTTTCGGCCGGGCTGGCCCAGGTCGGCTTCGAATCCGTGACCACGCCGGTGGCGTTGGCCGAGCTCGACCGCTTCCGTGCGGCCTTCATCGTCAATACCGGATTAACCGGTCCGCTGGTTGCCAGCATCGACGCGCACGGTTTCGAAATCGATGCGGACTTGCCGCAACGCTTGCGTTCGGCCTATTTGTCGCAGCCCCTGGAGCCGATCTGATGGCAGCTGCGGAGCCGGACCACTGGGCCGCGCCTGCCGTGCCGGTGGCCCGGTCGCCGCAGGACCTTCGATACTCGCTCATTGGCAGGTGCAAAGCGATGAGCTTCGCTGCTAGTGTGCGAGGCTGCCTTCCGATTCAGTTTCCCACCGCATGACATCGTCGCTGCTGTCGCTGCCGCGGATTGCCTTCAGCGCGACGCTGATCGCCGTCAATACCGTGATTCACGCCACCCCGCTGTTGCTGCTGGCGATGGTCAAGCTGCTGGTGCCGATCACCGGCTTCAGGGATGTCATTTCGCGCCTGCTCGTGCGCATCGCCGAGAGCTGGATCGCGGTCAACAGCTGGCTCATGACGACCCTCGGCCGCGTGCGCATCGAAGTGGAAGGCCTGCAGGGGCTGCAGCGCCGTGGCTGGTACCTGGTGATCTGCAACCACCAGAGCTGGGTCGATATCCCGGTCCTGCAGCAGGTCTTCAACCGACGCATTCCGTTCCTCAAGTTCTTCCTGAAAAGCCAGTTGATCTGGGTGCCGGTCCTCGGCCTGGCCTGGTGGGCGCTCGACTTTCCGTTCATGAAGCGCTACTCGAGGGAACAGCTCGCGCAGCATCCCGAGCTACGCGGCAAGGACATCGAATCGACCCGACGGGCCTGCGAGAAATACCGCAAGCTGCCGGTGTCGGTGATGAACTTCGTCGAAGGCACGCGATTCACCGAGGCCAAGCATGATCGCCAGGGTTCGCCCTTCGTCCACCTGCTGAGTCCACGCGCCGGTGGCATTGCCTTCGTGCTCGACGCGATGGGCGACATGATGAAGGCGGTCGTCGATGTCACCCTGATCTATCCTGCCGGTCGCCCCGGGATCGCCGACCTGCTGGCCGGACGCATTCGCGAGGTCAGGGTCCAGGTCCGGGAAATTCCGATTCCGGCCGACCTGCTCGGCGGCGACTATGAAAACGACCCGGTCTTTCGCGAGCGCTTCCAGGCGTGGCTGAATGCACTGTGGACGGAAAAGGACACGGCCATGAGCCTGGCGGCCCGGCCGGACGAGGCATGAACAGGGCAAATCGACCACGCGGACCGGACAGCCACGGGCCCGGGTCCTGATAGAATAGGCGGCTTGACTGGCGTCTCGCACCCGCGTGCGCAGCCGCCGAACTGACTCCATCAAAGGCGCAGGTATTCCCATGGGCAGAGGCCCCAGCATCGAAGGTCGCAAGAACGCCGAGGACGCGAAACGCGGCAAGATTTTCACCAAGCTGATCCGCGAGATCACCGTGGCGGCGCGCAACGGCGGCGACCCGGCAACCAATGCGCGCCTGCGCATCGGCATCGAGAAGGCCCTTTCGGCCAACATGACCAAGGACACGATCGAACGCGCGATCAAGCGTGGCTCGGGCGCCGATGGCGCCGACGGCATGGAGGAGCTGCGCTACGAGGGCTATGGCCCGGGTGGTGTCGCCCTGATCATCGATGCCATGACCGACAATTCGGTGCGCACCGTGGCCGATGTGCGCCATGCCCTGTCCAAGCATGGCGGCAACCTCGGCACCAGCGGATCGGTGGCCTTCCAGTTTGCCCGGGTCGGCGAACTGGTTTTCGAAACGGCCACGCCCGAGCGCGAGGAGAAGGTGCTCGAGGCCGCGCTTGAAGCAGGAGCCGACGACGTGGTCAGTGAAGACGGTCGCACGACCGTCCTCTGTGCGCCCGAGAGTTTCGAGACGGTCAAGCAGGGTCTGGTCGCGGCCGGATTCGAGCCGCTCAGCGATGCGGTCGTCATGCGACCGGCGAACCGGGTTGCGGTTTCCGGTGAGATCGCCGAAACCCTGGCCGATCTGCTCGACTGGCTCGATGAGCTCGATGATGTGCAGCATGTCTACCATAACGCCGCCTTGCCGGAATCGGCATGATGCAGGTCGGGATGGATTCGTCGCCGACGAGCAAACACGGGAAGCATCCGATGGCGTGTGCATGGAGTTGGGCGGGTCTGTGTCTGCTGGTCCTGCTGGCGGGGTGCGCCCCGCAGTCGACGCGCCAATCCGATCTGGCGCGTTCATTCAAGATCGCGACCTGGAATCTCGAGCACCTGGCTGAAGCCAATGGCCTTGGTTGCCGCCCGCGCAACGACGCCGACTATGCCGGCCTGCGTGACTACGCGACCCGGCTCGGCGCCGATGTGGTGGCGTTCGAGGAAGTCGAAAACCTCGCTGCGGCGCAGCGGGTCTTTGCGCCGGATCGCTATGACATCGTGATGTCGACGCGGCCGGACAGCGGTCGCAACGGTTTCTGCGGGCACGACAGCACGGACGGTCCGCACATTCGCACCCAGAACACCGGTTTCGCCATCCGCAAGGGAATCCGCTACGTGCGCCATCCGGATCTCAGCCAACTGGGGCTGGGAAATCCCGACTTGCGCTGGGGTGTCGATGTCACCTTGACCGGCTCGCGGCCGCTGCGCCTGCTGGCCCTGCATTTGAAGAGCGGCTGTTCGGCCGGCTCCGAACGTGAGCCTTGCCCGGTGCTGTTCGACCAGGTACCGGTGCTGCGGCAGTGGATAGCCGCGCGCCATGACGAGGGCACCGATTTCGTCATGCTCGGCGACTGGAACCGTCGCCTGGCATTGCCCGACGACCTGTTCTGGAAGCAGCTCACCGACGGCTTGCCGCCGGATGCCATGTTGGTCGACGCGGCCAATGGTCGCGGCGCCACCTGCGTCGCGCGCTATCCGGACTTCATCGACCACATCGTCATGAGTCCGGCCGCCGCCGCGCGCCTGGTCAAGGATTCCTTCGAGGAGTTCACCTATGGTGTGCCCGAGGACCAGCATCCTTCGGACCATTGCCCGGTCGCGGTGACGCTCGAGTAGCTTGGAAGCCGGGATTCGAGATTGGTTGGAGCCGGGATTCGGGATTCGAGATTCGTTAGAGCCAAAGCCAAGAGCTGATCCAGGCTGAGGCGCTTCTCAGCTTTTGCGAGTCCCGAATCCCTAATCCCGAATCCCGTACTTTCAGCGCTTGAGCAGATCCTTGAGTCCGGCAAACGGATTGCTCGTTGCCGCGGCCGTGGGCGTTTCCGCACTCGATGCGCTGCCGCCGGTATGGTCGATGTAGCGTGAGTGCTCGTTGTCGTGGCAATAGACGCAGAGCAGCTCCCAGTTGCTGCCATCCGGCGGATTGAAATCGTGATCGTGGTTGCGATGATGCACGGTCAGCTCCTGCAGGTTGGCGCGGGTGAATTCGCGCGCGCAGCGGCCACAGACCCATGGATACATCTTCAACGCGCGTTCGCGGTAGCCTGCATCGCGCTGGGCCGCGTTGCGACGTGCGTCTGCGACGATGCGATCGAGCTTGTTGCTGTCCATCTTCCTCTCCGCGGCCGGAGCGGAATGGTCTCAGGATTGCAGATGCCTGCCTATGGCCGGGAGCCTGGTGGGGAAGGAAGGGCCCCCTGCGGGCCGCCATGAACGGTTGCCGCAGGAGGCCCCGGGCAAACCTATTCCTCGAACTCGATTGGCGAATCGAGATCTTCGCAGAAGTTCTGCTTGCTGGCTTCGCTGACGCTGCCATCGGCAAACTCCGCACGCATCCACTGCACGCATCCTTCGCCATCGGTGCTGTGGTCCCAGATCATGGTGGCGGTCTTGCCCGGCCCGATGCCGCTGCCGACATCAAAATCGCCCCATTCGGACTTGTCCTCGGAAACCTGCAGGTTGACGATCCTGGATTGGGTGTTGTTCGCGACCACGAAATGCCATTCGTCGGCGGCGCTGGCCTGCACGGCCGTGAAACCGAATGCTGCGCAAAGCAGGGAAGTGCGGAAACAGGTGGAGAGGGTCATTGATACCTCGTGGTACAGGGCTGGGGACGCCGTCGCAGGGACGGGCTGGATGGGCCAGGACGCTCGGCGACCGTTCATCAAGGTCACGCGAGATCGCCCGGGCCCGGCGTCTGCGCGAAGCAAGAACGGGGCCAAGCCCCGATTGATGGCTGGCCACGGCATCACTGCGCCGTCCGTCCGAATGCATCACGATGCGGGTGCACCTGCGACAGGTTCTGACAATGGCTGCGCGCTGTTTTCGGCGTGATCAAGGTTTGCGCAAGCAGCAGCGCGCTGTCGTGGATCGCGGGGCGGAATAGGCATCCATGGCTTGCGCGGGGATCGCATGCATGGCCTTGTCGAGGGCCAGCGCCCATAATCGGTGGTGGCCCTTCGACCTGCGAGGCGTTCATTGGGATCAGTCGCTGCAACGGTGCTCCGCTGGCGGGCGCTTGGCATGTGCACCGCCCTGCTGTTGGGGCTTCCGTCAGTCCATGCACAGGTTCCCGAGGGGGCCGCAACCGCCAATGGCCTCGATGCGGATTCGATACGTGCCCGCATCGACACCTTGCAGACGCGGACCGACATCGTCGCTGGCGACAAGCAATTGACCCTCGAAAACCTGCAGACCGCGCTGGCTCGCCTCGAGAGTGCGCAGGCGGCCCGCAAGCTGGCTGGCGAATACGCCGAAGCGCTCAAGCAGGCACCGGAAAAAATCGCTGAACTGCAGTCCGAACTGGCCAGGCCGCAGGAATCCGGACCTCGCGCGCAGGCGAACGATACCGATCCGGCTACCGCACCGCTGCGCATGGCCGCGCTGCAGATCAAGGCAGTGTCCTTGCGCACGCAACGTCGTGCGCTCGACGAGTCCCTGCGGTCGATGGCCTCGCGCGAGCTCGAGGCGCGCCAGGAGCTGTCCGAGCTTCGCGCGCAACTCGAAAAGCGATCTGATCCGCTACCAGTCGACGCCTCGCAATTGCTGGTCGATTCGAACCAGATCAAGGACGATGCCGTGCGCCAGGACTTCTCGGCACGCATCGAGAAGACCGAACAGGAAATCCTCAGCCTGCCGACGCGCGAGTCGATCGCCTCGGCGCAGCAACGTCTGCTCGGACGTGAGCTCGACATCGTCATGGCCGACATGTCCGAGCTCGGCCGGCGCATGGATGCGCGTGAACAGGAGGAGGTGCACAGCAAACTCGAGCGCGCCGACGCCGTGGTTCGCGAGATGGCCGGCAAGCCCGAGGCGGTCATGGCACTGGCCAACGAAAATCGGGCGCTGCGCCAGTCGATGTTCGAGATTGCAAACGAGCTGCGCAAGCTGTGGTCGACCAAGGATCGGCTCTATGGGCAACTCGAGGAAGTCGCGACCTCACGCAAGAGCGCCGATCAGATCCTCGCCTTCGGACGGATCGACGAGGAATGCGGCCGCCTGCTGCGTGAGGTGGCCAAGAAGCTGCCGGGACAGGCGTCGCTGGAGCGTCGCATCGCCGAGCGCAGGAGTGCGATCATCGATGCGCGCGTGGATCGCTTTCGCAGCGAGCAGCAACTGGCCCAGGCCGGTACCGGCGCGGAGGCGGTCAGTCGATTCCTGGCCACCCATGACCTGGCCGAGTCGCCCGAGGTCATTGCCGCCACCCGGGCGCTGCTCGGGCAGCGACGCGACGCATTGACCGATCTGCGCGCGATCCAGGGACGACAGGTCGAGGCACTCGACGAACTGAACCAGCTCGAGACGGAGCTGCAGCAGCGCAGCAACCAGCTGCGTTCGATGCTCGACCAGCGTCTGTTGTGGTTGCCGAGTTCGACACCGATTGGCAAGGCCTGGGCACAACAGGTCGTGGCCGGCTTCGGCAAGCTCGTGGCCGCCGGCAATCTCGCCACGCTGTGGCCGGCACTGCGCGAGTCGTGGTCGAGCCGGCCGGTCAGGCCGATCATGCTGGGCATGGGGGTGTTGGTCCTGCTGTTCCTGCGCAGGCGCCTGCTCGATCGTCTGGCATGGCTGGCGCAGCCGGTTGGAACCCGATCGGACCGCTTCGGCCTGACCCTCGGCACGCTCCTGGTCACGATCCTGCTGGCCATTCCGGTTCCGCTCGCCTTCGCCAGTGCCGGCCTGCTGTTCGTCCAGCCGTTCAATCCCAACTCGTTTGCCAGCGCGGTGGGTTCCGGGCTGATCAATATCGGTATCGTGCTGTTCATTCTCGGCCTGTTTCGCAACATGTGCCGGAAACACGGGCTCTTCATCGCCCACTTCCGCTGGGATGCCCGTGCGGTGCGACGCCTCGGCAAGGCCTTGTGGGTGGTGAGCCTGGCGCTCGTGCCCGCGGTCGGGCTGAGCGGCGTGGCACACACCAGTGGCGATCCGGTCCTCAACGACGGACTCGGGCGCCTCGGCGTCCTGATCATTTCGCTGGCCCTGGCGGTCTTCACCCATCGCGTGTTCCGGCCCAGCGGTGGCGCCATGACGACCAGCCTCGACCGCAACAGTCTGCTCTGGCGGACCCGGCATTTCTGGTACTGGGCCCTGGTCGCGACGCCCTTGATCCTGGCCGGCATCGCCATGGCCGGCTATTCGGTCAGTGCCGGCGAACTGCAGGCCCGCATGATCACCTCGGGCTGGGTGTTGCTGGCCATCGTCATCGCGTTCCAGATCGCCATGCGCGGAGTCGTCGTGGCGGGCCGCCAGGCGGCCTACCGGCAGGCCGAATCGCGCCGGATCAAGCAGCGGGAAGAAGCGCTGGCCGATGCCGCCGCGGACACCGGCGGTGAAGGTGCGCCGGTACTGCCGGATGATCCTGACATCGATGTGGTCACGGTCAGCCAGCAGACACGTGGACTGTTGCGCGCAGCCGGCATCGTGCTGCTCGTGTTGTTGCTGTGGGGAATCTGGAGCGGCCTGATTCCAGCCCTCGGCATCTTCAACGACATCGTGCTCTGGTCGAGCGTGACCACGACCGCATCGGGCCAGGTGGTCGGCGCGATCACCCTGGGACATGTGCTGCTGAGCGTGGTCCTGCTCGGGCTCACCTTCTTCGCCGCGCGCAACCTGCCCGGTTTCCTCGAGGTGGTCGTGCTGCACCGCTTCGATATCGATGCCGGCACGCGCTATGCCTACGTCACGATCACGCGCTACGGCATTCTCGCGATCGGCCTCGTGTTCGCCTTCAGTCATATCGGCGCGGACTGGTCCAAGCTGCAGTGGATCATCGCCGCGCTCGGTGTCGGACTCGGTTTCGGCCTGCAGGAAATCGTCGCCAACTTCGTATCGGGTATCATCATCCTGTTCGAACGACCGGTCCGCGTCGGCGACCTGATCACTATTGGCGACACGGTCGGCACGGTCTCCAGGATAAAGATCCGCGCGATCACGATCACCGATCCGGACAACTTCGAAGTACTCGTCCCGAACAAGGCGTTCATCACCGGCACGGTCAAGAACTGGTCGCTGACCAGCCAGATCACCCGGCTCGTGATCAAGGTCGGGGTCGCCTACGGCAGCGACGTCGCCCGTGCCCAGCAGCTGATGCTCGATGTCGCCGAGGCCAATGAACAGGTCGTGGAGTCGCCAGCGCCGGTCGTGCTGTTCCTCGGCTTCGGCGACAGTGCGCTGGATCTCGAGCTGCGCGTGTTCGTCGGCCGCATCGAGCATCGTCTGTCGACCGTGAACAATCTGCATCTGGCCATCGACAAGGCCTTCAGGGAGGCCGGCATCGAGATTCCGTTTCCGCAACGCGATGTGCACCTGCACGGGCTTTCCGCAATCGGGAAGGGCACTGCCGCAGCGACGGATCCTGAAGAATCGGCTACGGTGTCAGATTCAGGAAGGGCGAAAGAATGAGTCCGCTACGCGCTCGCCGCACGCGGCTCGCCGTTTTCAATCCAGCCAGGAGAATCGCATGAATCCTCTGCTTCGAAATGTCCTGATCAGCGCCGCGTTGTGTCTGCCTTTGCTGGCCCAGGCCGCTGGCAAGCCCAAGGTCGAATTCATCAATTCCGACCAGGCCAAGGCGGCGGGCTATCCGTTTTCGCAGGCGGTGCAGGTCGACCACACGCTGTACCTGTCCGGCCAGATCGGCATCGATCCGGCCACCGGCAAGCTCGCCGCGGGTGGTGTGGGACCCGAGGCGCGCCAGGCCATGCAGAACATCAAGGACCTGCTCGCCGAGCATGGCCATTCGATGGCCGATATCGTCAAGTGCACGGTGATGCTGGCCGACATCAAGGAGTGGCCGGCCTTCAACGAGGTCTATCGCGGCTTCTTCGACGGGCGCTTTCCGGCGCGCAGCGCCTTTGCCGGCAGCGGGCTGGCCTTGGGCGCCCGCGTCGAAGTCGAATGCATCGCCGTGGTCGGCGACTAGCCTGGTGCGCGTGGCTTCGACGGTGGCTGCTCAGCCCGCTGTTTCCTTCCACGGATCGTAGCTGCCGAACCACCACAGGTGGCCTTCGGGGTCGCGGCAACTGTAGCCGCGGCCGCCGTAGTCGTTGTCCTTGAGCGGGTCGATGATCGTTGCCCCGGCGGCGACAGCCATTGCGTGGTGCGCGTCCGGGTCGCTGACGATGACACAGGGGCACTGCGTTTCGCGTCCGCCGATCTGGTCGGGCTGGGCCATGCGCCGGCCCCATTCGCTGTCGTTGGCCGTGCTGAGCATGATCATGCCGTTGCCGAAGGTGAGCTGGGCATGGGCGATGCCGCCGGTATCATCCGCATAGACGCCGTGCTTTTCGAAGCCGAAGGCCTTGCACAGCCATTCGATGGCGGCCGGCGCGTCGCGATAGCGCAGGGCAGGGATGATGGTGCAGACGGTGTTCATGGCGTGAGCGGGCATGGCAATCTCCTGGCAGTGGCGAGTATCGGAAAATCCGGGAGCCCTCAGTATCCACGAGCCGCATTTCGGCGGATTGTAGATTTCGGCAACGCGGGTGCGCTTAGATGGACGGCAGGACCGTGTCGATCGGAACATGCCGCGGGTACGCCCCCACGGTCGATAGCCAGGTACCGGGCGCGATACCCGAAAATTCGCGAAACTCATGGACGAGATGGGATTGATCGTGGAATCCACAGTCGGCCGCGACTGCGCTCCAGTTGATGTCTCCTCGCGCATGCGTCGAGGCGATCACCTCGGCGAAACGCTGCAGGCGCAGAAAGCGCTTCGGACTCACTCCGACATTTTCACGGAACAGCGAACTGAGGCGGCGAACGGATACCCCGGTGTAGCTGGCCAGCGCTGAAACGCTGTGCATGCGCGGGACCTGCTGCAGCCCAGTGAGGGCATGCGTGACCAGGCCCGGCAGCGCCGCTTCCTCAAATCGGTCGAGCAGCCATTCCTGCAACAGGGCGATGCGGCCTTGCGCGGAACCGGACTCCAGCATGCGCTCGCGCAGGCGACGGGGTGCCGTTGCGCCGAGGTCGTCGAGATCCGTGTCGACGTCGCGCAGACGGTCGAGCGGATCGCGGAAAAAGGCGCGTGCGCCGCCGGGATGGAACTCGACACCGGCAACATCGCATTGCTCGGCCGTATCGATGATGAAATGACGGGTGCCAGGACCCACCAATACCGAGCCGGACCGACGCTGGCAGCGCCAGGCTCCATCATGGCGATAGCTGCGTGTCTCATCCTCGGCCAGATTGATGATCAGGGAAGCGCCCGCCTTCGGCAGGATGCGTTCGAGACCGAACGGCAGGGTCTCCAGCGAACAATCCCAGATCATGGCCACATGTGCGGCCAGGCGACCTGTCGGCTGGATGGCGGTGAATGCCATGGTCATCCCTCCGGAGTTTCGATCATGTCGGCGTGATCCTGGCAGGCCGGCCAGTACCCGCATCGCGCGAAAGCCGATCAGTCACGGTGGCTTCCTGTGGACGCGCAGCAGCAACGGATCAAAGCGCACCTCCGAGTTCGGCATCCTTGAAACTGCGCGGACTCAACTGCTGGGTCATGCGGTAGACGCCTTCGCGGACGATCCGGTTCATCCGGATATCGATGATCGTCGTTTCGTTCGGCGCGATCAGCGGCAGCAGGTTGGCGACATCGGCTTCGAGTTCCGCCGTCCAGTATTCGACATAGTGATCGCCATCGCGCGGCACGATGCGCAAGCCGTAGGGCGGCCTTGGCACCAGCGCCTTTCGTGCGATCTCGCCGGGCTTTGGGCCAGGAATCGCCGCGCAGCCGGTCAGGGTCGCGTGGTTGAGGAAGAAGCTGAGATTGCCCGAGCGCTTGTTGAACTGGCGATCGGCCAGGAAGTTTTCGGGCAACTGGTTGGGATCGTGGTTCGGCCCGGCGGTCAGCAGCACCTTGACATCGGGCGCTCCGATGCCGCGTGAATCGAGCAGGCGAAAGATCACCATCGCGTGAGGGTCGTGGATGTATTCGCGATCCGGCAGCACCGGCACGTGTTCGACTTCGAGCCGGTTGGCGACGTCCTGATGGGCGCTGTTCTCGCTGTCGAACTCGGTGCACAGCCTTGCGTAGCCCGCAGCGTCCGCAGTCCCAAGGCAGCGCAGGATCGCATCGACCGTCGCGTCCGTGGCCTCGTCGTTGCGCACGCCGCGCATGATGCCCATGGCTTCGCCCGAATGGGCCTTGCCCGGCACGATCTTGAAGGCGGTCCGCGCCGAGCGTTTCGATGACACCTTTGTCAGCGAACGCAGGCGCTTGCGCGCCGAGGGCAGCGCTTCGCCCTCGATCAGCGCGGGCTGTTCGAGCACGATATGCGTGGCGTTGAGGTTGGCCGCGGCGAGCCGGACCACGCCATCGGAACCGATTTCGCCGGTGTACGGGTTGACGAAGTCGTAAAGCTTGCGGTCGATCGCATCCCCGCTCAGCACGAACTGGAACAGTGGCGTCGTCGACTCGAGCAGTTTCAGGCGCGGATAGTCGTCGATCCACCTCAGGTTGAGTTCGCAGGATTCCGGACTACCGAGTTCGAGCCAGTCGAGCACGCCCTGGCCGGGCTCGACGCCATTGAACCAGCTCTTGATCGCAGCCAGGCGCGACTTGCCGAGCTGGGCCAGGGCCGAACCGAAATTGGCCGGAGCCAGCATGATCAGGTGGCTCATCGGACACTCGGCCAGGCGCTTGGTCTGCACATAGGTCCGATCGAACCAATCGCGGATCACCGGGCCGCCGGTCGAATGCGTGATGCAGACGAAGCGCCGCCCGGCGCCGGCCGCGGCGAGCACCTTGTCCAGGGCCGCCTCGAAGCCGCGTGAAATATCCGGCAACCGCACTTCATCGCGAAAGCTGATGTACTGGCCAAGATACAGATGCTGGACATCGAGCTTGGGTCCGCCGTTGCGCGCGGCCTCGGCCTTCAGGCGCGCCGGCAACCCGCCATAGGTGTCGGTATTGGTGACGCTCCAGCCATGCACGAAAAGCACGAGCAATGCCGCCATGATCGGACTCCTTGTCGATTTGCCGTCGATCGGTAATCAGCGCCGCAAAACGCAACTGTCTCCATCAGCGTGCGAGGGACACCATGCCGCGACATCGTCGCTCTTCCTGCTGTCGCAGGCGGGAAAGTATTCCCGATGGCAGCATCTCCGTCTTCTTTCTTCTCCCGCTGGCGAGAGACCATCACTCTCTTTCCTTCTCCCGCTGGCGGGAGAAGGTCCCGAAGGGGGATGAGGGTGGGCTTCTGATTCCGTCGCCCGTGACGATCCCGCTCCGCCCAACCACCCTCACCAGCCTGTCGGCAGCCTCTCCCGCCCGCGGGAGAGGCATTCCACATCGCAGCCTCGCCGCGAGTCCCCCCCGCCTTTCGCGCCAGACCAACACTTCTTCTCCTTCTCCCGCTGGCGGCAGACCAAACGGCAGGACTGCCGTTTTGCGCAGCGTATGCTGCCCGGAGGGCGAGCACCCTGGAAGGTGCGAGTTCAGGTGCCCGCAGGGCGGATGAGCTGGGTACTCCAAACCTGTACAACACTGCATTCCACCTTGCGCATCAACGATCACCCATCAGCCATTTTCTATCGCAGCAATCAGCGAAGCGCGCTGCGACGCATCGAGCATTGTGGCAACGCCGGCCTTGAGGTTGTCCGACTCGCGATCCGGCTTGCCGGTCGCCGGAATGACCGCGGTCACTGCCGGGTCACTGAGGGCGAAGCGCAGGAACAACTGCGCCCACGAAGTCGCACCCACGTCGGCGGCCCAGCCCGGTAGCTCCTTGCCCTTGACCCGTGCAAACAGATTGCCGTCATCGAAATTGCGATTGGCCAGCACGGCGACGCCGAGATCGCGGGCCATCGGGAAGACGCGCTTTTCGGCATCCCGGTGCGTCACCGAATAGTTGATCTGCAGGAAGTCCGGCTTCGACTCGGCGACCGCATTGGCAAGTTCGTCCTGCGCGCGATCGAGATAGTGGGTCAGGCCAACATAGCGCACCTTGCCCTCGGCCTTGAGTTCGCGGGCCAGGGCCAGCTGGGTCTTCCAGTCGCCGAGGTTGTGCACCTGGAGCAAGTCGACATGATCGGTCTGCAGGCGCTTGAGCGAGGCCTCGAACTGGGCAAGTCCGGCGTCGCGCCCGACCACGCCAGACAGCTTGGTCGCAAGAAACGCCTTGTCGCGCATCTTCAGTTCGGCCAGCAGGTCACCGATGACGACTTCTGCCGTGCTGTAGGAAGGCGAGGTGTCGATGAGCGATGCGCCGGCAGCGAAAAACCGCCGCAACACCTCGCGCCGCGGATCACGCTCTTCCGCACCGGTACCGATTTCGAAGCTGCCTGAAGTACCCAGGCCAATGACCGGCACGCGCTCGCCGCTCGAAGGAATCGCCCGGGTCGCAGTGAACTCTTTCATGGCAGGTGCGGGAGTGGTCGCCACGCCGAGTGAAGGGTCGATCATGCCGGCCGCAGCGGCGGCGATGGCTGTACCGAGGAACTGGCGTCGATTGAGCATGTCGTCACCATTCAAAGGGCAGGGGACTCATAATGTGCCTGTCCGAACGCTGCAGGCAAGCCGTCGCGCCGCAGCAGCGCACACAAGTCGTTCAGGAATGTTGAAGACCTGGCAGCGCCCTGGCCGAATCCCAATCATTCCGTCAGACCCAATGGAGCACCTGAATGAGCATGACCACCCCGGACCTTTGCGATGCCTTTCCCGACCGCGTGCGCGTCGCCGATCCGATCTTCCGCTGCTACGGCGGCCGCAACTTCTTCGGTGGCCAGATCGTCACGGTCAAGTGCTTCGAAGACAATTCGAAGGTCAAGGAGCTCGTCGGCGCGCCGGGCAAGGGCAAGGTGCTGATCGTCGATGGAGGCGGGTCACTGCGCCGCGCCCTGCTCGGCGACCAACTCGCCAGCCAGGCAGTCGCCAACGGCTGGGAAGGCATCCTGATCAACGGCTGTCTGCGCGACGTGCAGATCCTCGCGAGCCTCGATATCGGCGTGCAGGCCCTCGCCAGCCATCCGATGAAGACTGAAAAACGCGGCCTCGGCGATGTCGACCTGCCGGTCACATTCGCCGGCGTCACCTTCCTGCCGGGCGAATGGCTCTATGCCGATACCAACGGCATCATCGTATCGCCCTCTGCGCTTGATCGGACCTGAGTCAGGTTAAAACGCTGCGACTGCGCCGCGCCAGAACCGGAAGAGCGGAATTCAGAGTGGCGAGATTCGCCTGAGTTGACGGGTGCTCGGGCCCGCTCAATTCCTCAGCCACTGAAAAGGCGGAAGAGAGCTGTCCAATTTCGGGCAACTCCGGAGAGCTGCCAATTGGAACACCGCAGTTCCGCTTGCAAATGCACCAGCAGGTGAATCTCAACGCAGGGATCGCCTGCAAGTTCAATGCGAAGCATTGCAGTGTGCTTCGAGCCCTCGACCATCAAAGCGACAGCGTGCGTCCACCATCGACCGGTACATTGATGCCATTGACGTATCCTGCAACCGGTGAGGCGAGGAAGGCGATGACGCCGGCGATTTCGCTGGCCTCGGCGAAGCGGCGCAGGGGTACGGTGGCGAGCATGCCTTCGGCGATCTTTTCCTCGGTATTGCCGGTGGCCCTGGCGCGATCGGCCAGGATCTGGTCGAGGCGCTGGGTCCGGGTATAGCCGGGCAGAACGTTGTTGACAGTGATGCCGGAGGGGCCGAGTTCGGTGGCCAGGGTTTTCGACCAGCTCGCCATGGCGCCGCGAATCGTATTGGAGACGCCGAGGTTGCGGATCGGCTCCTTCACCGACGTCGAGATCACATTGACGATGCGGCCGTAGCCGCTGCCCTGCATGCCGGGCAGGATCGCCTGCAGGATGATCTGGGCGGCCATCAGGTGCTGGTTGAAGGCGATACGGAAGTCATCGAGCGAAGCCGTGTGGGCCGAACCGCCGGGCGGACCTCCGGTGTTGTTGACGAGGATGTTGACGGCGCCGTTGTTGGCGAGCGCTTCGACCTGGGCGCGAAGCGCCGAGTGATCGTTCATGTCGGTGGCGACATAGCCGTGCTTTTGCGCACTGTGGATGCGCGGCAATTCGGCGAGGACTTTTTCGAGGGCGTCGGCGGAGCGGGCGAGCAGGGTGACGTCGGCGCCGAGCGCGGCGAGTTCATGCGCGGTGGCGCGGCCGATGCCCTGGGAGGCGCCGCAGACGAGGGCGTGTTTTCCGGTGAGGTCGAGATTCATTGTTGGTGCCTCGTTCTTGTGGATGGCGGGAGCGCCAAAAGCCTTCCCTCATCCCCCTTCGGGACCTTCTCCCGCCAGCGGGAGAAGGAAAGAATTTGCGTTCGGAATTCGGAAGGGTGAATAGTGCCATTCCGAACGGTGCGTGTCGTGAAAACCCTCTCCCTCCGGGAGAGGGCAGGGTGAGGGTTCGGGGAAGCCGTCTGGCTCGAGGCTTCGATGAACCCTCATCCGGCGCTTCGCGCCGCCTTCTCCCGGAGGAGACGGGCAGGGGATTGCGTTCTGAGGCTTCGATGGACCCTCATCCGCCCTCCGGGCACCTTCTCCCGATGGGAGAAGGGATCATCACTGGATGCGGGCGAGCTTCTGCACCATCAGCGAGAGCAACTCTTCTTCGTCTTCGGCGCGCGGGGGTTCGACCGATTCGAGGTCGAAGCCCATCATCGCGGCGTCTTCTTCGTCGAGGCCGTCGAAGGCGCGGAACTCGGCATCGAGCAGGGCCATGCGGGCGTGTTGCTCGTCGTCGTAGCGCGGGCGTTCGCCACTCGAGTCGAAGATTTCGGCGATGCCGGAATCGAGGACGGTCAGGCGTGCCCAGACCAGGGTGTCGCCGATGATGGTGACCCACCATTCATGCTGCCGGGCTTCGTCGATATCGGGTTCGTCGTGATCGTGGGTCGTCATTGCTGGGTCAGCCGAGGGCTTTCGAGGCGATCGCGGCGAGCCCGCCGATCACGATCGACCAGGCGCCGATCGCGCCGAGGCGGGCGAGGCCGGTCAGGGACTTGTCGTGCAGTGCGCGGTAGCGACGCGCGAGGTACCAGCCGAAGGCTTGCGGACTGAACATGAAGCCGCCGAGGCGTTCGCGTTCGGCCGGATGATGATCGCGCAGGTGCACGACGACCAGGATCCAGGTCATTAGGTAGGTGGTCAGGCCAGCGACGAAGAAGCCGAGGCCGAGCAGCAGCATGAACTCGCGGGCGACGTGCATCAGAACTCCGCGTGGCCCGGGACGCGCGGATACGGAATCGCGTCGCGGATGTTGGCGAGGCCGCAGACATAGACGACCAGGCGTTCGAAGCCGAGGCCGAAGCCGGCGTGCGGCACGGTGCCGTAGCGGCGGAAATCGCGGTACCAGTTGTAGTGGGCCGGATCGAGGCCGAACTGCTGCATGCGCGCGTCGAGCACGTCGAGACGCTCCTCGCGCTGCGCGCCACCGATGATCTCGCCGATGCCCGGGGCGAGCACGTCCATGGCCGCGACCGTGCGCCTGTCGTCGTTGAGGCGCATGTAGAACGCCTTGATCTTTTCCGGGTAGTTGGTGACGACGACAGGGCGGCCGACGTGCTCCTCGACCAGGTAGCGCTCGTGCTCGGTCTGCAGGTCGACGCCCCATTCGACCGGGAACTCGAACTTCTTGCCCGACTTCTTGAGGATTTCGACCGCGTCGGTGTAGTCGATGCGCTCGAACGGCGCGTTGATGAAGCCCTCGAGTCGCGAGACGGCGGTCTTCTCGACGCGCTCGGCGAAGAAGGCCATGTCGTCCGGGCGCTCCACGAGGACGGTCTTGAAGACGAACTTGAGCAGGTCTTCGGCGACGCGCGCGTTCTCGTCGAGGTCGGCGAAGGCGATCTCGGGTTCGATCATCCAGAACTCGGCCAGATGACGGGCGGTGTTCGAGTTTTCGGCACGGAAAGTCGGGCCGAAGGTGTAGACCTTGCTCAGGGCCAGGCAATAGCCTTCCACATTGAGCTGGCCCGACACGGTCAGGAACGCGTCCTTGCCGAAGAAGTCCTTGCGCATGTCGATCGCGCCCTTGTCGGTGCGCGGCAGGTTCATCAGGTCGAGGGTGGAAACGCGGAACATCTGGCCGGCGCCTTCGGCGTCCGAGGTCGTGATGATCGGCGTGTTGACCCAGCAATAGCCGTTCTGGTCGAAGTAGCGATGGATGGCCGAAGCCAGCGTGTGGCGCACGCGCGTGATC
The DNA here is from genome assembly GCF_900115085.1 of Dokdonella immobilis. Classification (GTDB taxonomy): domain Bacteria; phylum Pseudomonadota; class Gammaproteobacteria; order Xanthomonadales; family Rhodanobacteraceae; genus Dokdonella; species Dokdonella immobilis. The sequence goes on from NZ_FOVF01000016.1 coordinate 65,912, forward strand.
GCACCGAACAGGTTCGTGCGCGGGCGCAGGTGGGCGACCTCGCGCAGGAATTCGAGCGAATGCGGCTTGGGCTGGATCGGATAGGTTTCCGGATCCTCGACCCAGCCGACTACCTCAATCGACTTTGCCTGCAGTTCGAAGCCCTGGCCCTTGCCTTGCGAGGCGACCAGCTCGCCGCTGGCGATCAGGGAACAGCCGGCCGACAGGCGCAACACTTCGTCCGCATAATTCACCAGCGTATCGGGCGCGACCACCTGGATCGGATCGAAGCAGGAGCCATCACTCAGATTGATGAAGGACAAACCGGCCTTGGAATCGCGACGGGTACGCACCCAGCCGCGGACGCTGACGGGAGTACCAGCGGGCAGGGCGCCGCTCAAGGCGTGTTTGACACTGACGACGGACATGCGTGACGTGCTCCGGAAATCGTGGTTTGCCCGGTTCGGGCGCAGCGCTGGAAACCGCGCATGATAACGGAACGCCCCCGGCAGTTGGCGTATCCAGCTTGTTTTCCGGGCTTCGGATCCCGATATGCAGTCTGTGCCGGATGCTAGACTAGCCACATCGAATCCCGAATCCCGCTCCCAGACCCCATGCCAATCCAGTTGACCGAAGCCGCCCTCAACCGCATGCACGCGTTCCTCGCCAGGAACCCGGACGCTGTGGGTGTGCGCTTTGGCATCAGGAAGACCGGCTGCTCGGGCTATGCCTACACCGTGGATCTGGCCAGAGCCGTTGCTGAAAACGACCAGGTGTTCGATCAGGACGGCATCCGCGTCCTCGTCGACGCCGAGGCCTTGCCGTACGTCGAGGGCACCGAGATCGATTTCAAGCGCCACGGACTCAACGCTTCGTTCGTGTTCCGCAACCCGAACGCCACCGGCGAATGCGGGTGTGGCGAGAGCTTCACGGTCGACAGTCCGGCCTGATTCTCCAGGGTCCACGCTGGTGGCCAGGCGGCGAGTGCGCTGCCATCCGAATTACCGATAGCGGATTGTTGCCTTGCCGGCGCCCCTATCTGCGGCGGAATTTCGGCAAATTCGCCGCATGCGGAATCGAGCTATACGCTGTATCCCATTGATTTTCCTGAGATGCCGCCCTGTCGCATCGTTCAGAAACATCGGGTAGACTCATTTCCGCTGTATTTGCACGGTCACGACGCCGTGGACCGATGCTGCGAAGATCCAATGATCCACCGCATCGCCCGGCCGCTCACGATCTGCATCTGCAGTGTGTGGTTGGAAGCCCTTTAGGGGTATTGGGCGTAACTAAGCAGTGGAGACATTCATGTCGGATCGTCAAGTCGGCACCGTCAAGTGGTTCAATGAAAGCAAGGGGTTTGGTTTCATCAGCCGTGAAAACGGCCCGGATGTGTTCGTGCATTTCCGCGCCATCAATGGAACGGGGTTCAAGACCCTGCAGGAAGGACAGAATGTGAGTTTCACGGTTGTGCAGGGCCAGAAGGGCCTGCAGGCCGAGGACGTCACCGCCGTCTGATTCAGATCGCTCGCACGCACAGGTCGGGGTCGCGACGCTCGCGTCGCGGCCCCGTTGTTTTTTCGGATACAGCAACCACGTATCTGCTTTCGTCACCTGCGAGGAATCAAGATGATCACATTGAACGTGCGTGGATTGCCGCGCAGCATGACCGAAACGTCGCTGAATGATCTGTTTGGAAAGTTCGGCCGCGTGCACAAGCTGAAGATGGCGATGGACCCGTTCAAGAACGAGTGCAAGGGCTTTGCGGAACTGGCCATGGAAGGACACGAGGCGCGGGCGGCGATTGCCGGCCTCGACGGCAGTTTCCAGGATGGCGGTACCCTGCGCGTCGGCCTCGCCAGCGCGCGTCCGGCTCGCGGCGGTCGTCGCTGAGCGCAGCCGCCACGATCGGCTGACCCAAAGGCCATGCGCTCGACTCCGATCCCGCGATCGCTATGCCGACCCTGCGTCGCCGTGGCGTTGCTGATGGCCCTGGCGGTCGGCGCCGCCTGGGCGGCGCCGGCGGCGCTCGCTTCGGCGACGACGACCGAGCCCGGGGCAGCCACGAAACCCGACCGACCACCCCGGTCCGGACTGATCCGCGGCTATTACGAGCAGCGCGATGGCGGTCAGTTCACGGCCTGCGGTGAAACGTCGCGCCGTCGCGTGCGCGTGTCCAAGGCAACGGAGGCCCTTTCCTCTGCCTTGGCCAGCGCCGGCGCCAAACCACGATTCCTCATCGCGAGTGGAAACCTTGTGGGCCAGGACCAGGCCGAGATTTTCGGCCTCGACCTGATCACCACCGATGCCTTCGATTGCGATTCGCGGCTCGACCGGGTGCTTTATGCCGGGCGTGGCAACGAATCGTTGTGGACACTGGAGATCACGCCCGCGGGGATGACCTTCACGGCCGCCCCGGGCGCGAAAGCAGATATGTTTCCGTTCGTCGATCTCGTTGCGCAGGGGCAGGCGCGGGTTGCCGAGGCCTCTGGCGCGCACGGCACCCTGCGCGTCGAACTGCGTGACGAAGCCTGTACCGAGAAGATGACCGGCAGCGTGTTCGGTCTTTCGGCGAAGATAATGATCGGCGGCAAGCCCTATTCGGGCTGCGCATGGCGCGGACTGGCCGGCGGTTGAGCAGGTCATGGACGTATCGGTGGCCAGCAGTGACAAGGAAGGTTCCAAGCCGGCGGCCGTAGAGGTCAAAGCCCGCGACGGGGCGAGATCCGAACTGGCCGTGGTCTGTCCGTTCGCAGCGCGCGCAGGTGTGCTTTTTCTTCCCGCGCTCGGCGTCACCGCGCGCAAGTACGAGGCCTGGAGTGCCGCGCTGGCCGAGCGCGGCATCGCCTCGGCCGTACACGAATGGCGCGGCGCTGGATCGAGCAGCGTGCGCGCGTCGCGCCACGACGACTGGGGCTACCGGACGCTTCTCGAAGACGACATTCCGGCCAGCCTCGCCGCCGCCCGCGAGGCCTGTCCGGATCTGCATTGGGTTGTGGCCGGGCACAGCCTGGGCGGCCAGTTCGCCTGCCTGTATGCGGCGTTGCATCCTGGCGAGGTCGCCGGTGCCGGCCTGGTCGCCAGCGGTTCGCCGTACTGGCGGACGTTTCCGTCGCGCCAGCGCTGGCTGCTGCGCCTGGTGCCGGTCGCGATCGCCCTGGTCACGTCGCTGGTCGGTTACTACCCGGGCCGGCGCCTCGGATTTGCCGGTGACGAGGCGCGCACCCTGATGCGCGAATGGGCACGCAGTTCGCGGGGCCACTACGCAGACTACGTCGAGGGCGTCGACAGTGAAGCGCGCCTGGCCGCGTTCGAAGGGCCCTTGTTCTGCGCCCATATGGGCGAGGATCGGCTCTGCCCGACCGCGTCGCTGGATTGGCTGCTCGGCAAGCTGCGCCGGGCCCGGATCAAGCGCGTCGAACTGACCCCCGCCGATTTCGATTCGGGCCAGGCCAATCATTTCTCCTGGCTCCGGGAACCCGGCCCGGTGGCGCAACGCATGGCGGAGTGGATCGAGCACACGCTTGCTGCGCAGGCCTGATCCGACATATCGATCCCGGCGGGAATCAACTTTTCATGGAGTTCGCATGGCCCTGTTTGAACCGTTGTCCCTGCGCGATGTCACCCTGCGCAACCGAATCGCTGTCTCGCCGATGTGCGAATACTCCGCTGTCGAGGGCGTGCCGCAGCCCTGGCATCTGGTCCATCTCGGCAGCCGTGCCGTCGGTGGCGCGGCGCTGGTGATTGCCGAGGCCACGGCGGTCGAGGCGCGCGGGCGCATTTCGCCGGCCGATACCGGTCTCTGGAACGACGAGCAGGCCGCCGCCTGGGCCCCGATCGCGGCCTTCATCCGCGCCCAGGGCGCCGAGCCGGGCATCCAGCTCGCGCATGCCGGGCGCAAGGCCAGTACTGCAGCACCATGGGCAGGCCACGGCACTGTTGACCCTGCCGATGGCGGCTGGGAGCCGGTGGCGCCTTCGCCGATTGCCTACTCGGCGGACTATCCGCATCCGGCCGAACTCGATGCCGCCGGCATCCAGGGCATCGTCGAGGCGTTTCGCAGGTCGACATTGCGTGCGCTCGATTGCGGGTTCCGCGTCATCGAGATCCATGCCGCGCACGGCTACCTGCTGCACGAATTTCTTTCACCGCTCAGCAATCGGCGCAGCGACGCCTGGGGCGGCAGTTTCGAGAACCGGATTCGGCTGACCCGTGATGTCGTCGCGGCGGTTCGCGCGTCGATGCCGGAAGGCCTGCCGCTGTTCGTGCGCATCTCGGCGACCGACTGGGCCGAAGGTGGCTGGGATATCGAACAGAGTGTCGAACTTTCGCGCATCCTCAAGCAGGAAGGTGTCGACCTGATCGACGTTTCCAGCGGCGGCCTCGTGCCGGGCCAGAAGATCACCCTGGGCCCGGGTTACCAGGTGCCGTTCGCCGCGCGTATCCGTCGCGAAGCCGGGATGGCCACCGGCGCGGTCGGCCTGATCACCGAGCCGGACCAGGCCGAAGCCATTGTCGCCTCGGGCCAGGCCGACCTCGTCCTGCTCGCGCGCGAGCTGCTGCGCGATCCGTATTGGCCGCGACGGGCGGCACGCGCCCTCGGCGCGGATATCGAGGTGCCCCGGCAATATGCCCGCGCCTGGTGAACCCGGCAGTGCGGCACGATAGATTCGAACAACTGGCAACTCCAGGGAGGCAGCAGCGTGGACCCGACATCGCATGTCCTGATAGAACCGAAGCTGCATGATCTCGGCGACGGCTTCGCCGTTCGCCGCATGCTGCCTTCCGCGCGACAGCGCACGGTCGGCCCGTTCGTCTTCTTCGACCACATCGGCCCGGTGGAATTCGCGCCGGGCAATGCAGTCGATGTCAGGCCGCATCCTCATATCGGGTTGTCGACGATGACCTACCTGTTCGAGGGCGTCTTCCGGCACCGTGACAGTCTCGGCGTCGTCCAGGACATCCGTCCCGGCGCGGTCAACTGGATGACGGCAGGCAAGGGCGTCGTCCATTCGGAGCGCACGCCGGAGCCCGAGCGTTCCAGCGGGCATCGTCTGCACGGCGTCCAGTTCTGGGTCGGACTGCCGGAACAGGACGCCGAACGCGATCCGTCGTTCTCGCACCACGCGGCGACGGAGCTGCCGCGGTGGTCCAGCGCGGATGGCCAGGTCCAGTGCCGGCTGGTCGCCGGCCAGGCGTTCGGAAAGCAGTCCCCGGTACCGGTGTACTCCTCGCTGTTCTGCCTGGACCTGCAGTTCCAGCCCGGCGCCCGTTTCGAGATTCCGGCGGAACACACCGAACGCGCCATCCACGTGGTCGAAGGTGAAGTCGAGGTGGATGGCGAGCCGCTGGCGATGCACGCGATGCTGGTGCTGAGGCCCGGTGCGGTCGTCAGCGTGAAGGCGAGCGAAGCGGCCAGGCTGATCGTGCTCGGCGGCGAGCCGCTGGACGGTCCGCGCTTCGTCTGGTGGAATTTCGTCTCCGCCTCGCGCGATCGCATCGAAAAGGCCAAGCAGGACTGGAAGGACGGGCACTTCGCGAAGGTGCCCGGTGAAACCGAGTTCATACCCTTGCCCGAACGCTGATCGGAGGTTTCCGGTTCCGTTGCACGACGCGCAGTCGTATGCTGCAGGCTCTCACTTGCCGCTATTCGTCCCGCACTCTCAGCTGGATCCGCTCAGCCTTGCCTGGACCGTCCCTGCCAACCGGAGAACTTCCATGAGCCATCCTGCCACCGATCGCTCAGTCGAAAGACACTTCGCGAGCTTCCGCGAGTTCTATCCGTACTATCTGTCCGAGCACGAAAACAGGACTTGCCGGCGCCTGCATTTCGCCGGCACCTCGCTGGTCATCGGCGTCATTCTCGCCGCCATCGTCCGAGGCAATCCGATGTGGCTGCTGCTGGCTCCGCTGGCCGGTTACGGATTTGCCTGGGTCGGCCATTTCTTCTTCGAGAAGAACAAGCCGGCCACCTTCAAGCATCCCCTCTACAGCTTCATCGGTGATTGGGTGATGTACTGGGACGTCCTGCGCGGCAAGATTCCGTTCTGAGCGCATGCCGGGAAAACAGGCTTCGCCCGTGAACGCGAACGCAGACGGCGTCCGCCTCGATGTCTGGCTGTGGGCAGCGCGACTCTTCAAGACCCGCAGCCTGGCCAAGCAGGCCATCGAAGGCGGCAAGATCGAAGTCAATGATGTGGCGCCGAAACCGGCGCGTGTGGTCCACATCGACGATCGCATCCGCATTACCCGCGGCATCGAGCGCATGCAGCTCCGCGTCGCTGCGATCAGCAGCAGCCGCGGGCCGGCCATCCAGGCCCAGGCCCTGTATGAGGAAACGCCGGAAAGCCGGGAGGCCCGCGAAAAGGCCCGGGAAATGCGCCGCCTGACCGGTGCGGGGTTCGACCATCCGCCCTCGCGGCCCGGCAAGCATTCGCGACGATTGCTGCGCGAATTCAAGGAGGGTGGGCGCTAGGGAGCACACCTGCAGATCGCTGTTGTCAGGGGTGCCGCCCAGTCAGGATGAAGTTCGCAAACGATGGATACAGGAGCCGGTTGGCGAAGGCACTGATGTGGTCGCCATCGAAGAACAGTGGATGCCCGTCGCGGGCGGCGCTGCATGTCGAGCCCGGGCAGAGCAGGGCAAGCGGGTCCCAGACCGAAGCATCGAGTCCGGATGCCAGGCGATCGAGGCTGGCAAGGACCGGGCGGCGGTAGGCCTCGATGGCCGAGCGGGACACCGACAGACCCGCCGCGCAGATCGGGTTGACCGCATTGAACCTGTCCGAGCAACGAAAAGGCGGTGCCGGAAGCAGTGGCTTGGGCGCCTCGAACACGATGCGCACGCCGGCGTCGCGCAGTGGCCGCAGCCCAGCCAGCAAGGCGTGTTCCGCCTTGTCCCGGACCTGGTCGGCCGACTTGCCCTGGAGCGAACCCAGGACGTCGTAGTCGCCCGGCTTTCCATCCTGATCGCTGAACCGATTCAGGCGCAGGGCAGCGAGAAAAAGCACGTCGCCCGGCTTCGCGGCACGGGCAATGTCGGCAAGGATGGCCCGGTGTTGCTCGACACATGCTGCCGACTCGACGGCCGTGCGCAGGTTGGCATAACTGCATCCGCTGTTCGGGTAGAGCGTGACCGTTGCGCCGGTGTGCAGTACATACTCGCTGAGCAGGGTGACATAAGCCAGTGCGTGCGAATCGCCGAGGGCGAACAGGGCAGGGGCGCGGGCGCCCGGTTCAGCGGCACAGCCCATCCTCGAATAAACGCGAGAACGGGCCAGTCCGTCCTGTCGTCTCGACTTGTTGATGAGGCAGCCTGGCTTTTCCGGCAGCGACTTCAGTGGTTCCGGATACCACTCGTCGGCGTGCCGCATGACCGTGCTGAGCGAGACGACGGGCTTGCTCTTGACCAGCGCGACAGCGAAGGTGGCAGCCGAGGCAATCGCCACCAGGCCGGTCGCGAGGACTCGGATCCGCGACCACCGACGCAAGGCGGGTGAATAGCGCAAGGGCGCTTCGACCCACCGGTACGAAAGCTCCGCGAGCATCGCGGTCGCAAACACTGCGGTGATCGCCAGCAGCCATGAATCGACGCCCGTGGTCCAGCGCAAAAGGACCAGAACAGGCCAATGCCAGAGATACAGCGAGTAGGAGCGCCGGCCGATGGCGACCAGGGTGCCGCTGGCGAGCCCGCTAGAGAGCAACGAGCGGGAAGGTTCCCGCTGCGTGAATGCAAGCAATCCCAGCGTTCCCAGCACCGGCATCCAGGCCCCCGGAAAAGGGAAGGCGCCAGGCTCGGAAGTCCAGAACGAGATGCCGAGCAGAACCAGGGCGAGCCCGGCGCCGGCATTGGCGGTTTGCCTGAAACGCACTCGCAGCGCATCCGAAGCGTTCCAGCGAGACAGGCCAAGGAACAGCAGGACGCCCGCCGCGAGCTGCCAGAAGCGTGTGGAGATCAGGTAGAACGCGGTGCCCGGATCGCGATGTGCGCGCAGCCAGGCGTCGCCGAGTGAGGAAAGCAGGGCCAGGCCGAACAGGGCGAGCGCTAGCGAGCGCCAGCGCCCGCCGCGGGTCCAGGCGAAAAAAAGCAGCGGGAAAACCAGATAGAACTGCTCTTCGACGCCGAGCGACCAGGTGTGCGTGAACGGATTGAAATCCGTCGATGGCGAGAAGTAGTCCTCGTGGTTGGCAGCCAGGTAGAAGTTGCTTAGGCCGACGAACGCGAACAGGCCGGTCATGTCGTTGCTCGAGCTGAGCCACGCGGTCGGGATGACCAGGGCCGAGGCCAGCATCGTGGCCAGCAGGCAGGCCACAAGAGCCGGCGCAATACGTTGCATGCGCCGCGCATAGAAGTAGGCGAGCAGGTCGCGCAGCCCACCGCGATCCCAGCGGCTTACCGAGGCGCTGACGACGAACCCCGAGATGACGAAGAAGACGTCGACGCCGGCGAAACCGCCGGGCAGCCACTCGGGTCGCAAGTGGTAGATGATCACCGCAATCACCGCGAACGCGCGCAGACCGTCGACGAATGGCAGATAGTCGGCGCGCGGCGAGTGTCCGGCCGGGGGGGCGGCGCCCGCGTTTCCGGAATCCCTATCCATGAAGCCGGAGACCCTGCGCTCGCATCAGAGCATCTTCTTCAGGCGATAGAGCGCTTCGAGGGCCTCGCGCGGACTCATCGCATCGGGGTCCAGAGCACGCACCGATTCTTCGACCGGCGAGGGCGCGGGAGGCGCGAACAGACCCAGCTGCGCAGTGCCTGACTGCATCCCGGGCGACGACTCGGGCCGTGCCGCCGCCTCCGATTCGAGACGCGCCAGGCGTGAGCGTGCCTCGGCAATCACCGGCTTCGGCAGGCCGGCCAGCGCGGCGACCTGGAGGCCGAAACTGCGATTGGCGGGGCCTTCCTTGACCGCATGCATGAAGACCAGTTGATCGCCGTATTCGACCGCATCGAGGTGCACGTTGGCGATGCCCTCGTGCTCGTCGGGCAATCGGGTCAGCTCGAAATAGTGCGTGGCGAACAGGGTGAAGGCGCGATTGATCGTGGCCAGGTGGCTGGCGCAGGCATGGGCCAGGGCGAGGCCGTCATAGGTGCTCGTGCCGCGCCCGATCTCGTCCATCAGGACCAGGCTGTGCGCGGTCGCGTTGTGCAGGATGTTGGCGGTCTCGCTCATCTCGACCATGAAGGTCGACTGGCCGCGCGACAGGTCGTCGCCGGCGCCGATGCGGGTGAAGATGCGGTCGATCGGTCCGATCACCGCGCGCGTGGCGGGAACGAAACTGCCGATGTGGGCGAGCAGGACGATCAGCGCGTTCTGGCGCATGTAGGTCGACTTGCCGCCCATGTTCGGGCCGGTCACGATCAGCATGCGGCGCGTTTCGTCGAGTTCGAGATCGTTCGGCTCGAACGGCTCGTCCCGGACCTGCTCGACCACGGGGTGGCGACCCCGCTCGATATGGATGCCGCTGTCCGCACTGAGTTGCGGGCGCGACCAGTCGAGCGCGTGCGCACGTTCGGCCAGGCTGGCCAGACTGTCGAGTTCGGCCATGGCGCCGGCCGCCGACTTCAGTTCGGCCAGGCGTTCGCCCAGGTAGTCGAGCAGGGATTCGTAAAGCGCGCGCTCGCGCATCAGCGATCGTTCGCGCGCCGACAGCACCTTGTCCTCGAAGGCCTTGAGCTCCTCGGTGATGTAGCGTTCGGCGCCCTTGATGGTCTGCCGGCGCGTGTAGTGGGTCGGCGCCCTGGCCGACTGTGCCTTGCTGATCTCGATGTAGTAGCCATGCACGCGGTTGTAGCCGACCTTCAGGGTCGGAATGCCGCTGGCGGCCTTTTCACGTTCCTCGAAGTCGATCAGGAACTGGTCCGCGTTGGTCGCCAGTGCGCGCAGTTCGTCGAGTTCGGCGTCGAAGCCCTCGCGGATCACGCCGCCCTCGCGCTGCAGCGCGGGCGGTTGGTCCACCGTGGCGGACTGCAAGTGGAGGGCGGTGTCGGCATGCTCGCCAAGACGTTCGAGCAGGCTTTCGATCAATGGGCTGTCCGCGGCGGCCATACGTTCGCGCAGTACAGGCGTGCGCGCCAAGCCGTCGCGCAGGGTCGACAGATCGCGCGGTCGTGCCGAACGCAAGGCAACCCGCGCGAGGATGCGTTCGAGATCGCCAATACCGCGCAGTTCATCGCGCAGCGATTCGAGGCAGCCGCTGTCGATCAGCGCTGCGATGGCCTGAAAGCGGCGATTGAGCGTATCGTGGTCGCGCAAGGGCCGGTTCAGCCAGCGGTGCAGGTTGCGCCCACCCATCGGCGTTACCGTCGCATCGATCACGCCGAGCAGGGTGAAGTCGCGATTGCCGGAAGCGTGCACGTCGAGTTCGAGATTGCGCCGGGTGGCGGCGTCGAGGGCGATCGTTTCGCCGGCGCTCTCGACGGCCAGCCCGGTGAGGTGTGGCAGGGCCGACTTCTGGGTCTCTTCGACATAACCGAGCAGGCAGCCGGCGGCGCCAATGGCCCGCGACAACGCGTCCGCTCCGAATCCCGAGAGGTCGCGCGTGGCGAAGAACCGGCACAGTTCACGCCGGCCCGTCTCGGCATCGAAATGCCAGGGCGCGCGTTTGCGCAGCCCGGGCAAGGCGGTCACCGCCTTCGGCCACACTGCGTCTTCCGCAATCAGCGTTTCGACCGGCTGCAAGCGGGCCAGTTCGGCCGTCAGCGCTTCGGCATCGGCGACTTCGCTGAGCAGGAAACGACCCGTGGTCAGGTCGATCCAGGCCAGGCCGTAGCCGGCGCCGTCGGCAGCAATCGCCAGCAACAGGTTGTCGCGCCGCTCTTCGAGCAAGGCCTCGTCGGTGACGGTTCCTGGCGTGACGATGCGCACGACCTTGCGCTCGACCAGACCCTTCGACTGCGCCGGGTCGCCGATCTGTTCGCAGATTGCGACCGATTCGCCGAGCTTGACCAGGCGGGCCAGATAGCCCTCGGCCGCATGATAGGGCACCCCGGCCATCGGAATCGGTGCTCCGGCGGAGGCGCCGCGCTGGGTCAGGGTGATGTCGAGCAGGCGCGCCGCCTTGCGCGCATCGTCATAGAACAGCTCATAGAAATCGCCCATGCGAAAGAACATCAGCACATCGGGATGTTCCTTCTTCGCGGCGAAGAACTGGCGCATCAGCGGGGTATGCTGGCTCGAGCCGTCAGCGGTCATGGAGGTTCGCGGGCTGGACGGTCGGCATGCTTGCAGGCGTTGGGAAAACGGCTCGCAAGTCTAATCGAAGGCGCGGGTCAGGGGCGATCCTGGCTGAGGACAACGGGCTGCTGCGCGAGTGGTTCGAGCTCTGACGTACTGTGCTGCAAGCCTGCCATTGCCAGGCTTTCCAGGAAATTCCTGATCCTGCATCTGGCAAGACTTGCAACCAGCCGCCATCCGAGCGACCGATCAAATCGTTTGAGGGAAGGGAGAGGCGGGTTCAGCGCGTGGACGCCTTGCCGGGAACCAGGAAGCGCGACTCGAATTCCTCCGCGGACAACGGTTCGCTCAGCACGAAGCCCTGCAATTCGTCGCAGCGGATCAGACGCAGCAGACGCGCCTGTTCTTCGGTTTCCACGCCTTCGGCGATGACGCTGAGATTCAGTGACTGGGCCAGGGTGACGACGCTGGAGACTATAGCCAGACCTGCGGGCGACTGGTCCATCTCGGCGATGAAGGAACGGTCGATCTTGAGCGTGTCGGCGGGTAGCCGGGCCAGGTAGCTCAACGACGAGAAGCCGGTGCCGAAGTCGTCTATCGCGACGCGTACGCCCATGTTCCTGAGGGCCCTGAGGCTCTCGATGCAGTGCGCGATATCGCTCATGATCGTGCTTTCGGTGATCTCGAGTTCGAGGCTGTCGGCGGTGCGCGGGTCCAGGGCTAGAATCTGCTCGATGTCCGAGAGAAAGGCGCGGTCGCGCAACTGCAGCGGCGAAACATTCACCGCGATGCGCATTTCTCCCAGTCCGGCATCGCGCCAGCGCAGGCACTGCCTGGCCGCCTCTCGCACGGCCCAGCGACCGACTTCGTGGATCAGGCCGGTCTCCTCGAGCACCGGGATGAACTGTCCGGGTGGCATCAGGCCGGAATCCGGATGCCTCCAGCGAATCAATGCTTCCGCCCCCCGCACCACGTCATCCCTGAGGTTCAGTTTGGGCTGGTAGTGAAGGACGAATTCCTGGTTGTCGATGGCGAGCCGAAGCTGGTTCTCGAGCGTCAGATGGACCGAAACATGCTCGGTCATGGCCTTTTCGAAGAACCGGAATCGTTCGCCCGATGCCTTGGCCGCCTTCAATGCGGCTTCGGCATTCCTGATCAGGACATCGGCGTTGTCGCCCTCGCCATCGCGCGGAAATACGGCGACCCCGGCTTTTGCGGCGATGCGGAAGGCATTGCCGTCGAGATGAAACGGATGGGTCATGAACCGGCTCATCCGGCTCGTAACCAGTTCGCCGAGGTCATGGTCGCTACGAATTTCCGGGAGCACGAAGGCGAATTGGTCGCTGCCGATGCGGGATAGCAAGTTCGGGTCCATGGCGTTGTGGATGAGCCACTGCGCCACCTGGACAAGCAGGGCGTCGCCCGCATCGCGCCCGAGGCTGTCATTGACATGACGGAATCGCTCGAGATCGAACATGAACACGGCCATCTCGTGTCCGCGTGCCTCTGCGCTGCGGGCGAACTGGGCGACGCGCTCGAGAAACAGGCGTCGATTGGCGAGTCCGGTCAGATCGTCATAATAGGTCAGGTATTCGAGCCGCTCGCGTTTGCCGATATGGTCCATGGCGAAGGCGATGTCGCTGGTCAACTCGGTCAGGAGCTTCATTTCCTCGGCATGGAAGAAGTCCTTTTCGACCGCATAGAGCGCCAGCACGCCGGCGGACTCGCCGGCGAGAACGAGGGGCAGGACGGCCATCGAGCGCACGCCGGCCTTGCTGTACGCGGGCGCGAGCAGCAGGTTTGAATCCTGTTGCGAATCGTTCGCCACGTACGGAACCCTGTCATTCATTACGCGGCGCACGGTGGTGCGCTGGAAATCCTGTGGGGAGCCGAGCAACCGGCGCACTTCGCGCATGAGCGGTTCACTTTTCCCGGCCGAGGCAACGGGATGCGCAAGCCCGGTTTTCCCGTCATGCAGGCATATCATGGCCATCCGCAATCCGCCGACTTCCACCGCGATCCGGCAGGATTCGGCGAACAACTCGTCGCGCGTGACGACTCGCACGATCAGTGCGTTGATCTGGCTGAGAACGGCATAAACCCGGTTGAGTCGCTTGATGCCGGCGGCGCTCTCCCGCAATGCCGACTCGACCAGTTTGCGTTCGCTGATGTCCTGGCAGGTCCCGATCGCGCGCTTCGGCTTGCCGTCCGGATCGAACTCGACCTGCCATCGTTCCTCGACATATTTGTAGTAGCCACTGGGCATGAGCAACCGGTGCTCCACCGAAAACGGCTCGGGCGATGACTGCGAAGCCAAGAACAGCGCATTCACGCCGTCGCGGTCATCGGGGTGGACGAGGTCCAGGAAAGCCTGGTGCGTCGGCGTGAATTTTTCCGGATCCTGTTCATGGATCCGGTAGGTTTCGTCGGACCAGATGACTTCGAGGTTCTCAAGGTTGGTCTCCCAGCTCCCCACCTTGGCGACGCGCTGGGCAGCGGCGAGTCGCTCGCGCTCGGTTTCGAGCGACTTGGCAAGCTCGCGCAACTTTTGCTCGCTTGCCTTCAGCGCATCGGCTTCGCGGCGACGCTCGGTGATATCGCGCTGGATCGCAAGGAAATGGTTGAGATCCCCGTCTGCGTCGCGAACCGGCGTGATGTTCCACTCGTTCAGAAAGGATGAGCCGTCCTTGCGATAGTTGATCGCCTCTCCGGCAAACGGGCTGCCCGTCCGGAGGGCATCGCGCAAGCGCGCAAGGGTTTTCCGGTTGGTCTCCGGACCTTGCAGCAGCCGTGGAGTCTTTCCGAGTACGTCTTCCGGCTCGTAGCCGGTGATGCGCGTGAATGCGGGGTTGACGAACACGATCCTCGGTCCCGGCGGATCCAGGTGTGCGTCGGTGATCAGGATCGATTCCTGGGTCTGCATCACTGCCGAGTGCAGCAGCCGCAGCATGAGTTCGGCGGAGTTGCGTGCATTGATGTCGCGCAACAACTTTCGATTGGTGTCTTCGAGGCGCTGCGACTTTTCTTCCAGCTTGCGGACCAGCACGTCGTTGTAGGTCTTTCGCAAATCGGCAACACCCTCAGGTCTCGATTCGGGCTGGCGAGGCTTGCGCATGTGCGCATCGGCAAGCACGGCCTCAACCCTGGCCATGAACGCATCAGGCTCGGACGGCTTGAGGATGAAGGCGTCGGCGCCAAGATCGAGCGCGAGACGCTCGTCTTCCGGCTCGGTGTAGGTCGCCGTGTAGACGATGAACGGGATGCTCCTCAGTGTCGGGTCGGCTTTCCATTCGCTCAGGAGGGTATAGCCATCCATGACCGGCATGAGCAGGTCGGAGATGATGAGGTCCGGCGGGCCGTTGCGCGCAGCAGCGAGTGCCTCCACGCCGTCGTTCGCCAGTACCACTGCATAGGCGTGCGCCTTGAGCAGACTTTCCAGGAACAGCCGGTTCATCTCCTTGTCGTCGACCACCAGGACCGTCTTCACTCAGTTCTCCCGGCGGCGCCGTGTGTGGATTCTATGGCCTGGATCTGCGAAACGAACGTCTCCGGATCGATGGGCTTTTCGATGTACCCGTCGCATCCGGAATCGAGCGACTTTTCGCGATCGCCGACCATGGCATAGGAGGTCACTGCGATGATCGGGACCTGGTCCAGCTCCGGTTGTGCGCGCAGTGCCCTGGCAACCTGGTAGCCGTCCATGCCGGGCAGCTGGATGTCCAACAGAATGAGATCGGGCGACAGCCGCGATGCCTCGGCGATACCGGAGGGGCCGTCGGCCGCGCAGACCACGCAATAGCCATGCTGTTCCAGCAGAAACGTCGTCAGATAGCGGTTCTGCGCGTTGTCCTCGATCAGCAAGACAGTCCGCTTCATGGACATTCCCCGCTGGTCATCGGCAGTTCCACGGTGAAGGTGCTACCGGCCTGCCAGTGGCTCTGCACGGAAATGTCGCCGCCGAGCAACCGGCACAGGCGATGGCAGATTGCAAGGCCGAGACCGGTTCCTTCATGTTGGCGGGTCAAACCGGTGTCGACCTGGCGGAAAGGCTGGAACAGCTTGCCCATGTCTTCCGGGCGAATTCCCATGCCCGAATCTGACACCGACAGACGCAGCATCGGGGCCGAGCCATTGGGTCCGGAAGTGGTTGCGCCCTGCTGAATCCGCGCGTCCAACCGGATCTGCCCCTGCTCGGTGAACTTGATGGCATTGTGCAGGAGATTGAGCAGTATTTGTTCGACCCGGCGTCGATCGCTGATGAGCGTGTCTGGCGCGTTGTTCAGGTTCGTTACCAACCGCAGGTTCTCTTTCTCGGCCAGGGGCCTGACCAGGTCCACCACGCGCTGGAGTGATTCGCGCAATGCAAAAGGGGCCGGCCTCAGTTCGATCTGGCCAGCCTCGATTTTCGAAATGTCGAGTACGTCGTTGATCAGCTCGAGCAGATGGTGGGCGCTGGTCTTGACCATACCCAGTTGTCGTTGCTGTTCGGGATTGAGCGGCCCTGCCAGCCCCTGCAGGATGATTCCGGTGAATCCGATGATCGAGTTGAGCGGCGTGCGAAGTTCATGCGACATCGTCGCCAGGAAGGCGGATTTCAGGCGGTCGGCCGACTCGGCCCGGCCGAGCGCCGTCGCGAGTTCGCCGGTACGCTCGGCGACCTTGCGCTCCAGATCCTCGTGTGACTCCTCCAGCATGCGCAGGGCGTGCTTGCGCGCGGTGATGTCGTTGAGGGTCATGAAAGCCAGTTCCTTGCCTTCCCCGTAGCGGACCCGACCACCGTTGTAGGAAAAGATGCGGGTCCAGGACGTGCCTGCCCGGCTCACCCTGAGTTCGAGGTTTTCCACCGGCTCGCCCCGGCGCGTTCGCGCCAGAGGCCACTCTTGTGGTGGGAGCGGCGCGCCATCGAGGGTCGAGATTTCGAAAATCCGGTCGAAATCCCGTTGCTGCCGGCGGCCTTCGGCAAGGTCCTCGAAGCCGAGCAGCCTGAGCGAATGCGGATTCCAGTGCAGCAGGTCGCCATCTTCATCGGCGATCACGAGGCCTTCATTGAGGTTTTCCACGACCAGTTCGAATCGCCGCTCGGCGTCTCGCAGCGCCGCTTCGACCTGCTTGCGCTGGCTGATGTCGATGCCGACACCCACCAGGCACGTCTTGCCCGAGAACTCGACCCGGCGCCCGGTGAAGAGAAACGGCGTGGATGAGCCATCCTTGCACAGGAACCCTGCTTCGACTGCGGATTCGCCCTGTTCGAACACTTCCGCAATGCGACGGCTCAGGGCTGCATGTTCTCCGGGGGCGAAGAAATCAAGCGGGTGCATGCCGACAATCTGCTCGCCCGTGTACCCGGATACGTGTTCGAAGTTCCGATTCCAGCGCAGGAACTTCCCGGTTTCGTCGTACAGATAGAGGATTCCCGGCATGCTGTCGATGATCACGTCGGAGAATCGCTTCTCGAGGCGTGCCGTTTCCTCTGCCTTGACGCGTTCCTGCTCGCGCTGGAAATTGTCGAGAGCGAACGAGATATCGCCGGCGGCCTGGTTCAGCAACGCTATTTCACGCTCGCCAAACGCACCCGCCTCCGAGGAGTAGACGTTCAAGGTTCCACCGACTTCCCCCATGCGCAGGATCGGCAGGGCGGCCGAAGCGCGAAAGCCGCTGCGAACAAGTTCCTGTCTCCACGGTAGCGTCCATGGATTCGCAAGCAGATCATTGGATATCTGCGGGGTGCCGCTTTCGAAGGCTTTCCCCGAGGGGCCGGACCCCAGGGTCGGATGCCCGATATCCACCGTGACGTGTTCGAGGTATCCGGACTCATCGCCGCACGCAGCGACCGGAACCAGCTTGCGGGATTCGGCATCGAACCAGCCGACCCAGGCCATGCTGAATCCTCCGATATCCACCAGCGCCCGGCAGACGCCGGAGAACAGGTCCTCGGAGGTGTGCGCCAGGACGATGCCATGGCTGATCTGACTCAGGGCTTCGTAGAATGCATCCGACTTTGCGTAACCGGCTGCCTCGCCTGCAACCGGTGGCCGCCGGCCAATGCCGACAAAGCATGGCTCGCCCTCCAGCCCGAAGCAGGTCAGGTGCACATCGAGGAGAACGACGGAGTCATCCTCGCGCAGGTAGCGCCAGCGCCTTTCGAGCGATTGTCCGCTCTTCATGTCGCGCAAGACCGTGAGTGGCAGGGCGGCGGCGAGCGCATCCCGGAATCGCTCGATGTCTGATGCACGTAGCGATCCGGCAGCGAGGCCGAGCGAGGTCCGATACCGCGTGTTGCAGTACAGGAGCCTGCCCGCAGCGTCGTTCACGAAGACCGGATCCGGCGCATTATCGAGGCAGGCACGCATGAAAACGGGATCAAGAGGCTGATCCATGGCGCCGCTGGTATCAGTGCGTGGTTCCGCGGCGTCCTCGCCCATCTGCCCGACTCCCGTTTGAATCTCCCATCCCTGAGCCGTTGGCCGCAGCCACGGGCCAGTGGATCCGATAGTACGACGATTGGGGCAGGGTACAAGCCACCTGGCCAACAGGGTTACGGGTATTGCAAAGCTGCGACCACGACCGCTCCGAACGGCTCGATGCCTGAACCTCGCGCGGCGACAAACCTGTCGGCATTTCCGTGCGTCCACGCAAATCGCTTGCCGGGGGCTGCGGCTCGCGCTCTCGGCTCGACGTTGCGGAGCCGATCGGATACCGTTTCGGTTGCCCTGACCGCGCCAAGGAGTGCCCTGCCGTGAAATCCAGCGATGCTGCCGACGATGCGCGCCTGTTCGCCCTGGGCAACACGATCGCCGAGTTGCTGATCTCCCATGCGCAGACGATTGTCACCGCAGAGTCGTGTACCGGGGGGTGGATCGCCAAGGTGCTGACCGACATTCCGGGTAGTTCGCACTGGTTCGAATGTGGCGTGGTCGCCTACAGCTACGAGGCCAAGGAGGCGCTGCTCGGCGTGCATCCGCAAACGCTGCAGCGAAACGGTGCGGTCAGCGAGGAAACCGTCGTCGAGATGGTCTCGGGTGCGCTGGCGCGCTATGGCGCAGGAGTCGCCGTGGCGGTCACGGGCATTGCCGGTCCGGGTGGCGACACGCCCGACAAGCCGGTCGGTACCGTATGGATCGGCTGGAAACGCCGCGGAGGCTATGCCAGGGCCGAACATTTCCTGTTTGCCGGGGATCGCGAGGCGGTAAGGCGCCAGACCGTCAGCGCGGCGCTCGACGGCGTGAGGCGAATTCTTACAAGCTGACGCGACGATTGCCTCTTCCGCCCGGCGTCCGCTGTGGAATAATCAATGCCCAGGTCGCGCATTCTCAGGCCCTGAGAAACCCAGCCGACACGCTCCACTCATTGAACGACCAAGGAACCCCCGATGGATGACAACAAGCGCAAGGCGCTCTCCTCCGCATTGAGCCAGATCGAGAAGCAGTTCGGCAAAGGCGCCGTGATGCGCATGGGCGATCGCGTCAACGAGGCGATCCCGACCATTTCCACCGGTTCACTCGGGCTCGACATTGCGCTCGGCATCGGCGGGCTGCCGACCGGCCGCGTCGTCGAGATCTATGGTCCTGAATCCTCGGGCAAGACGACCCTGACCCTGCAGGTCATCGCTGCCTGCCAACGTGCCGGCGGCACTGCGGCGTTTGTCGATGCCGAGCACGCGCTCGACCCGTCCTACGCCGAGAAACTCGGGGTCAAGGTCGACGACCTGCTCGTTTCGCAGCCCGACACGGGCGAGCAGGCGCTCGAGATCGCCGACATGCTCGTGCGCTCGAATGCCGTCGACGTCGTCGTCGTCGACTCGGTGGCAGCCCTGACGCCGAAGGCTGAAATCGAGGGTGAAATGGGCGACACGCACGTCGGCCTGCAGGCGCGCCTGATGAGCCAGGCGCTGCGCAAGCTGACTGCAAACATAAAGAAATCAGGTTGTTTGGTGATATTCATCAACCAGATTCGCATGAAAATCGGCGTCATGTTTGGTAGTCCCGAAACGACCACGGGCGGCAACGCGCTGAAGTTCTACGCCTCGGTCCGCCTCGATATCCGGCGCATCGGTGCGGTCAAGCGTGGCGACGAGGTGATCGGTTCGGAGACCCGGGTCAAGGTGGTCAAGAACAAGGTGGCGCCGCCATTCCGGCAGGCTGAATTCGAGATCCTGTACGGGGAAGGCACTTCGCGCGAAGGTGAGCTGATCGAACTCGGCGTGCAGAACAATCTGGTCGAGAAGTCGGGTGCCTGGTACAGCTACAAGGGCGACCGCATCGGCCAGGGCAAGGACAACGTGCGCCAGTACCTCAAGGAGCACCCGGACATGGCCAACGAGATCGACAAGGCCCTTCGCGACAAGCTGCTGGTCAAGGGCGGCACCTCGCCGCTGCCGGCGGTTGAGGTCGAAGAGGCCTGAGTCACGGTCTATGATCCGTCGCCGGGACCAGAGCGGGTTTCCGGCAGAGGGGATAGGCGGGGCGCGCTGCTGCCAGAGCCCGCGCCTTGACACGCTGATCCGGGCTCGTACCCGAACATGACCCGAAGCAAAACCGATTCCGGCAAGGAGAAGCCCAGCGCCTACAACAAGGCGCTGGGCCTGCTCGTTCGCCGCGAACAATCCGAGCGTGAGCTCAAGGCCAAGCTGAGCCGCGGCGGCTACGCCAGCGAGGAGGCGGAAGCCGCAGTCGACGCCCTCAAGGCGAACGAATACCAGAGCGACTCGAGGTTCGCCGAACTGTTGGCCCGATCGCGGGCCGCCAACGGTTACGGTCCGCGTCGTATCGCCGCCGAACTCAAATCGCATGGTATCGAAGACGCTGAAATCGCTGCCGCGTTGGCCGAGCTGGAATGCGACTGGCTCGATCTCGCCCGCCGGCAACTGCAGCGTCGCTACGGGCGCAAGCCGGCCGCGGAGGTGCAGGAACGGGCCCGCCGCGCCGCCTTTCTCTTGCGCCGTGGCTTCGATGGCTCCACAGTAAGGGTTCTTACCCGCGCCGACATCGGCGATCCCGGCGAAGAGTTCGACTGAGAGCTCGGCACCGCGGACGTCGGTCGGCGTGTCCGCTTTTCCTGGATTGGTCCGATTGATGAAAACCAGCGCCGAAATCCGCTCCGACTTCCTCGAATTCTTCCGCTCAAAGGGGCATCTGGTCGTGCCGTCCAGTTCGCTGGTTCCGGCCAGCGATCCGACCCTGATGTTCACCAATTCGGGCATGGTGCCGTTCAAGAACGCGTTTCTCGGCAGTGAAAAGCCGCCCGGCGCGCGCGTTGTCGACGTCCAGCGCTGCCTGCGCGCCGGCGGCAAGCACAACGACCTCGACCAGGTTGGCTACACGGCCCGCCATCACACCTTCTTCGAGATGCTCGGCAACTGGTCGTTCGGCGATTATTTCAAGCGCGAGGCGATCGTCTGGGCCTGGGAACTGCTGACCGAAGTCTGGAAGCTGCCGAAGGAGCGCCTGCTTGTCACGGTCTACCAGACCGATGACGAGGCCTACGCGATCTGGAAGGACGTGGTCGGGATCCCGCCGGAGCGCATCGTCCGCATTGGCGACAACAAGGGCGCGCCGTTTGCTTCGGACAATTTCTGGCAGATGGCCGATACCGGGCCCTGCGGACCGTGCACCGAAATCTTCTACGACCACGGCGCGCACATCCCGGGTGGTCCGCCGGGTTCGCCGGACGAGGATGGCGATCGCTACATCGAGATCTGGAACCTCGTTTTCATGCAGTTCGATCGCGCCGACGACGGCAGCCTGTCGCCGTTGCCGGCGCCCTGCGTCGACACCGGCATGGGACTGGAGCGCCTGGCGGCGATCCTGCAGAAGGTGCACAGCAATTACGAGATCGACCTGTTCCAGCACCTGATCAGGATTGCGGGCGAGCTGACCGGCACGGCCGATCTTGAAAACAAGTCGTTGCGCGTGATCGCCGACCACATCCGCGCCTGCTCGTTCCTGATCGTCGACGGCGTGCTGCCGTTGAACGAGGGCCGTGGCTACGTGTTGCGCCGGATCATCCGTCGCGCGCTGCGCCATGGCTGGATGCTCGGCGTGCGCGGCGATTTCTTCTGGAAGATGGTCGCTCCGCTCTGCGAGCAGATGGGCGAGGCCTATCCGGAACTGGCGGCCAAGCGCGAATTCATCGAACGTGCGTTGAATGCCGAAGAAGAACGCTTCGGCGAGACGCTCGAGCAGGGCATGAAGGTATTCGCGGACGTTGCCGCCAAGTCGGATTCAATCATTCCTGGCAGGGACGTCTTCCGTCTCTACGACACCTACGGGTTTCCGGTCGACCTGACCGCCGACATCGCACGTGAACGCGGACTGGCGGTCGACATGCCGGGTTTCGAGGCGGCCATGGACGAGCAGCGCGAGCGCGCGCGCGCGGCCAGCAGTTTCGAATCGAAGGGGCAACTGCCGGCCGAATTGGCCAGTTCGCTGCCGCCGACGGCATTCAGCGGCTATGAGCACACCGAGGAAGACGGCGAGCACGTGCTGGCGATCGTGCGGGGTGGACGCCGGCTCGAAGCGCTGGCCCCAGGCGAGGAGGGCATCGTCATCCTCGACCGGACCCCCTTCTACGCCGAGTCCGGTGGGCAGGTCGGCGATACCGGTGCATTGTCGACCGACGCCGGGCGCTTCATCGTCCGCGACACGGTCAAGCTCGGTGGGGCCTTTCACGGTCACGTCGGGCACTGGGAAGGGGCCGGGGACCTCAGGGCCTCAGCCGGCGTTCGTGCCAGTGTCGACGCCGCTCGGCGCCGCTCGGTCGTGCTCAATCATTCCGCGACCCACCTGTTGCATGCGGCGCTGCGCAAGGTGCTCGGCGAGCACGTGACCCAGAAGGGCTCGCTGGTTGCACCGGATCGGCTGCGTTTCGATTTTTCCCATTTCCAGCCCACCGACACCGCCGAACTGCGCCGAATCGAGGACATGGTCAACGCCGAAGTCCGCGGCAATGCGGACGCCGAAATCCGCCATATGGGCTATGACGAGGCGATCGAGTTCGGGGCGATGGCCCTGTTCGGCGAAAAATACGGCGATGAAGTTCGCGTGCTGCGCATGGGCGACTTCTCCACCGAACTCTGTGGTGGCACGCATGTTGCGCGCACGGGCGATATTGGCCTGTTCAAGATCCTGGGCGAAAGCGGCGTGGCTTCCGGAATCCGCCGCATTGAAGCGGTGACCGGTGCCGCCGCGATAGCCCATGTCGTCGAGGAGGAACTGCGCCTGGCCGAGATCGGCAGCTTGCTTTCCGCGCAAGGTGTCGAGGTGGTCGACAAGCTTCGCCACGTTCTGGATCGCCAGAAGAAGCTCGAACGCGAGCTCGAATCGTTCAAGGCCAAGGCAGCCAGCGCGGCAACGGCTGATCTGGCCAACCATGCCGTTGACGTCGAGGGCATCAAGGTTCTCGCAGCGCGCGTCGATGGACTTGACGCCAAGGCGCTGCGCGAGGGCATCGACGCCCTCAAGCCGAAGCTGGGGGACTGCGTGATCCTGCTGGCCGCGGGCGCGGACGGGAAAGTCGCCCTGGTGGGCAGCGTTGCGGGCAGCGCTTTGGGCCGGCTCAAGGCGGGCGAGGTCGTCGCGCACGTGGCTGCGGCAATCGGCGGCAAGGGCGGCGGACGACCGGACATGGCCCAGGGCGGTGGCAACGACACCCCCGCACTGGCCGAAGCTCTGGCTGCGTTGCCACAATGGTTGGCTGGCAAGCTTGCCGGTCAGCAAGCGGCCGGATCCTGAACCTCCCGGGAAATTTTCGACGCGGCGAGGGCGCCGGGGCCGTCGGAAGCAACCGGCTTCATTGCGCATACAAGACAGCTTCGCTTAGTATCAGGGTCGTCATGCCAGACACCGATTTCCGGCGCGATTCGAACAATCGGGCGTCGGTATGGCGAGGCTTCGAACATTGGGGGGAACGGGCCGCGAGGTCAGCTAGGGAGGCTGGTCTCGGTCCCCGGAAATGACGCCTGGCTGCGTGCGGGTTTGTGCGCGATAGGCTGCCAAACCGGATCGACGAGTTGGTTTCAAGGAGCAGATACTATGTTGATATTGACCCGCCGGGTCGGGGAAACCCTGATGATCGGCGATGAAGTGACGGTTACGGTTCTTGGCGTCAAGGGAAACCAGGTGCGGATCGGCATCAATGCACCCAAGGATGTTTCCGTACATCGCGAGGAGATCTACCAGCGCATCAAGCGCGAACAGAATCCCGGCGATGAGAGTTCCAGCGATACCAGCGAATCCTGAGCTTTACCGAGCGACCCGCGGCGGGTATCCTTCGCGGCCCGCCGATTCTGCGGAATCGGCAAACTGGCACCCAAGGGCGCCAGTGCGAGTACCCGGAGAGATGGCCGAGTGGTCGAAGGCGCTCCCCTGCTAAGGGAGTATAGGGTCAAAAGCTCTATCGAGGGTTCGAATCCCTCTCTCTCCGCCAGTTTTAGCGATAAGCCTCTGAAAAATGGGGCTTTTTCGTTTCCAATCTTCTTTGTCCCTCTTTTTGTTCCCATCGACGCGAGACGCCAGTTTCATAGCGACTGCTAGAGCACGGAAGGATCGGTAATCCCTTCATGACTAACCGACCTCAGAAGTGGAGCTATGCGGCCATGGCGAGTTTCCGCATGGGGGTGACGCCGCCGATGGCTGTGTTGGGCCGCTTGTTTTTCTTGTAGATCCCCAGCCAGCATGTTGCCGATAGCTGCACTTGCTCGATCAAATCGAACAGATGCTGTGCCAGCCAATCCTAGCGGACAGATCGTGACCGCCCATTCCGGCAGGCCGTAACCGGTGGTTCTGGTCAAACCTGAACATCGGTCACGATCAACCGAGATCGACGGCCACACCTTGCCGAATTGACCAATCATTGCTCGCCAACTGGGCGGTCACTATGGGCTGGAATACGCACTGGCCATGAGTTGCTTGTATTTGTATGGAAAATAAGGCGACGTTAAGACCTGACAAAACCTGACACTTCCTTCAGTTTCTCTTGTCCAGATCGCTCGGCGTGGGTCGATCCCGGTGGCCAGTCAAAGAGGGGGTACGGAAACGGTACTTCCTTTGACAATGAGGCAGCGAATCGGGGGGCTAGTGATCGATGATTCTCTTGGATCGAGTTACGGTTTGTTACGCCATGGAGAACGACGCAATATTATTCGGAGGTTCCGCAAACTGGATTCGATGTTGGGTTTTGTTGTGCTCGCTGCACCGAGGACTTTTATCGGCGTTCGAGGCGCGAGCGCAGATCAGCTTCCAACGCGGCCGACTCAGACAGCATGAACCCCACAAAACCCCACATGAGTCGACCAATTGGTTTTTCTGCCATATCTGCTTGTCGACGCGAGATACTAAGCATCATTTCCGGAAAGTGGCTGGTCGGCGATCCCGTTGGGCGGTCACATGCGGAATGCTGACAAAGGGGGGTGGTGAATCCGCACACCCTTTGCCGTTGCAATGCGTCGGTGCCCAGTGAATGGATATTGGCCAAGTTTGCCCAACGCTCAAACTTGTGAAGTTGGCGAAGGCCCTTGATAGCCAGGCCTTTGCCACTCGACAAGCTGCCCTTTCGGATAGCTGCTGAGTCGACCGCCGAAGCTCTGGCGATCTAGAGCAAGCCGCGTCGACGCGCCAAGTGTTCGACCAACGGATCGACGGGGTTGCATCCGTCGCCGATCGTGTCGAGCGCCTCAGGCGTGGCATCCGGCGTCGGCACGACGGCACCTACGACCCATTCGGGGCAACGAAGTGCACCGATGGCCTCTGCCAGGGCGTCCTGTGTGCCGGTGCGCCGCGACTTGAGCAGGTGGTTGATGGCCCCGGCGCACAGATCTGCCAGTTGCAACGAAGGATGATCTTTCGAGTCGCCCTGCTCAAGAGAGGCGGCGCGAAGGGGGAATTCGAACTGACGCCGGTCGTAGCCCACGGGCACGGGTGTCTCGTTGAAGCTCGCCATCAGTTCAAGGAATAAGCTCTCAGAGGCCACCACCGGCTTGGATCGATCGTGCACGACCGCAAATGGCTCGCGCAGCCGGCGTCCCCACACCACGATGTGTTCGAACAGAGCGGGAATAGAGGGTTCGAGGGCTAAGGGGTTGATCGGACCGAGCCAAGTATCAAGTTGTGAAGCGTCGCCGAAAGGTTCGAGAAATTCTCGAAACTCATCGTCGGCGCACAACTCCACGGCGCGCTGGACGGCCAACAGATAGCGACTGCGCGTGGCGGGATTCCGGTCACGAATCAGCGCGACAAAGGCAGAGAAGAACTCGTCAGCCGCGGCATCCCCGCACAGCGGCGCCAAGCTGCAATAGAGCACGTTGGAGGCGCCGATGTTCGCACCATCGCGATACAGGTCGACATCGCGCTCGTTTAGGAGGGTCTCCATCACTAGGTCGATGATCTTGCTTGCGATCATGTATCGCTTGTGGAACACGTCGACCACGATGCGAGATGCATTGAGCCGCGGGTCAGACAGCAGCCGGATTAAGCGCGACGTCCCCGTCGTTGAGCGTTTGAGAAAGGCGAACTTCGATTCGTTGGTCTGGCTGCTTCGCACGACCTCCAGAATTTCCTGCGCTTCGGCTGCACCAAAGTTGTTCGAGGCGAGCACGAAGTATGGTTGATCCGAATCCAGCAGGTTCTGGCCGGAGTGCCCCGCTTCGTCACAGTAGATCGTCTTCATGTTGGGGGATTCTCGCGCAGGCTAGCCCAGGAGGAACACGTTCCATCGGAACGGCTCGCGGTACAACTCGGCCAATTGTCGATCCAGCACGAACGAGTACTCATACACCTGCCAATCTTGCTGCTCGTGATGTGCCGCTTCGAGACGATCCAGCCACGTCTCATCGGGTAGTACCAAGCCAGCGATGTCAGGACGAAATTCCAACGCCTCGGCTCGGACCCGCCATTCGCGTTCCCAGCCGAAGTCAACGGGAGGATTGGCGTCCGGCTCGTATCGCATGTGCCGCCACTTCATCTCGTCACGCAGCGCGTGATACTCCGCGTCGCTCTGATAGATGACTGGGCGCCCGCCGCGCGAAAAGATGTGAGCTTTCTCGAAGATGACGCCAAAGGGCTGGTAGCGGGAATACGCATCCGGATTCACGAGCCCGCCCGGCAATGAGGCCAATGGCGCTTCGGTAAAACACACGCACCGATAGCCGCCTCGGATCATGCCGTTGCTGCCTCGCAGCACGCGCTCTTCCACGATCTGGCTGAGTCGGGCGAGTGCGGCGTCGGGGGTGTCGCCGCTAGTGAAGTGCACCAATTTGTCCGAGATGTCGTTGCGTGGCATGCGCTGTCCTTGTCGATGGCTCCTACATGTTATCACCGCATGCGCGGGGCGCTTGTGGTGTTGGCGCTCGTTGAAAACTGACCATCTCTGCTCGTTGAAAATTGACCAGGGATAAAGGCCGGGGAGAGCTCCCTCGGCGTGGTCGGAGTGTAACTCCGAGCGTGGGTCGGAGGGGATCAGAAGGGTTCTTCGATCACCTCCTTGGATGCTCGCTGCTTGGCCTGCTCACGCGACTTGATTCGGGCTTTGGCCTGGCCGCTGCTCTGGTGGAATCGGTAGGATTCATTGCCCGTCTCGACGATGTGGCAGTGGTGGGTCAGTCGGTCGAGCAGAGCCGTGGTCAGCTTGGCGTCGATGAACACGTTGGCCCATTCGGCAAACACCAGATTGGTGGTGATGATGACGCTGGTGTGTT
>NZ_FOVF01000003.1 GCF_900115085.1 Dokdonella immobilis
CCGTTGATGATCGCATTGGCGCTGTTGAGCTTGAGTGACTTTCCGGCCGGGCATAGGCAGGTGCCGTTCTCTGGATCGAAGGTGAAATCCCGTGGCAGGAAGGTCTTGGCCGTGCTCGGGCGCTTGTGCACGCTCGGCCCGGCGTAGCGCGGGTCGCGCTGGCGCATCTGGCCATCGGCGATATAGCCGTCAATCCCGTCCTCGGCCAGCGCCTTCAGGCCGCGTTCGCTGTGGTAGCCGGCG
Organism: Dokdonella immobilis; assembly: GCF_900115085.1. Classification (GTDB taxonomy): domain Bacteria; phylum Pseudomonadota; class Gammaproteobacteria; order Xanthomonadales; family Rhodanobacteraceae; genus Dokdonella; species Dokdonella immobilis. The sequence goes on from NZ_FOVF01000003.1 coordinate 244, forward strand.
TCGGCCAGGTAGGCCGCGCCATCGGCGCTGCCCGCTTCACCGATGGCGGCCAAGTGTCCGCGCAGGCCATCGATCACCGGCTTGAGCAGGTCGTGGTCCTGTGGGCTGCCATGAGCCTGCGCCTCCACAATCACCTGATGGGCGCCATCGACGGCGGCGACACCGATATAGCCTTGCACGACACCGTGGCCGCTCTTGAGGGTGGCGCTGTCGGCATCAGGGCCGGATCGTAGGGCGGCGCACCGGTCTCGTCGTTCTTGAAGCGTGCAGCAAAGCGCCCGAGATCGATCTCGTTGTCGATCAGGTAGCTCAGCGCATGCTCGAAGATCCCGGGCAGCAATTGTCGGCCGTAGAACACCGCGATCATCCTGGTCTGCTCAGGGTCGCAGTGCCCGTATTGCACCATGGCTGCTTCGCCCCATTTTTCGCTTTGTTGCGGACAGGACGAATGATAGGCTGTGGGGATTTTCTTCTACAGCTACGTTAGCCCGCGCAGGAGCTAGTATGGGCAGTCGCAAGTCGCCTTTGGCAGATTCCGTCGCCGACTACATTTCCGGCCTTGAACCGCCGCTGCGGGAGGATGTCGAGGCATTGCGCCGCGCAATCCTTGCGTCAGCCCGCGGGATCGGGGAAGAGATCAAGTGGAACGCTCCTAGCTTTTTTACCGGCGAGCACTTCGCCACCATGCGGCTGAACGGCAAGGTTCCGCTTCAGCTCATCCTGCACCTCGGCGTTAAGAAGAGTTCCATCGCCCGCGATTCGATTGAGGATCCGGACGGTCTGCTGCAATGGTTGGGGCCGGATCGCGCTTGCATCAGCTTTCCAGCCTCCGGCACCGTTGCAACGCGGATTGCTTCGGTGCAACACATCGTCCGCCAGTGGGTGCAACATGTACCGGCTCGGGTCGCGGGCTAAGCCTTGCAGCACTGAAGCCCGGTAGCCATACGGGAAAGGGCCCCGTTGGCAAATCGCGATTGCCAGGCTCTAGACTGCGCCACCGGGTGTTGGGTCCATAGGGGGAGCGACATGCGCAGGCTGGTGAAGTGGCTGGTCCGTATTGTGGTGGTCGTCGTCGTGGTGGTCGGGGTATTGCTCGCTGCGGTCTACGTGCTGAGCGAGCAGCGGATGGCGAAGGTCTATGCGATCGAGCCTGCGGTTCCCCCCGTTTCGAGCGATCCGGGCGCGGTCGAACGTGGTGCGCATGTCGCGGCGATCCGCGGTTGCCGGGATTGCCATGGCAGCGATATGGGCGGCGCGACTTTCATCGATGATCCGCTGTTTGCGCGACTTTCCGGACCGAATCTGACGCCGGCGGGGCCTGGCGGAAAATTCAGCGACATGGACCTGGTTCGTGCCATCCGTCATGGCGTCGGCAAGGAAGGGCGCCCGCTACTGTTCATGCCCTCGCAGGAATTCAGCCACCTGAGCGATCAGGACATGGGCGACCTGCTGGCCTACCTGCACAGCGTGCCGGCAGTCGACAAGACGCCACCTGCGAACCGGGTGGGCCCCATTGGTCGCGCGTTGTTCGTGGCCGGGAAGGTGCCCCTGCTGCCAGCGGAAATCGTCGATCACGAAGCCAGGCCCGATCAACCCGTGGCCGGACCGACAGCAGCCTATGGCGCCTACCTTTCGTCGGCCTGCGTCGGTTGCCACGGCAAGGGACTTTCCGGCGGCCATATTCCGGGAACGCCGCCGTCCTGGCCGGATGCGGCAAACCTTACCCCGCACTCGAGCGGCCTGGCGGACTGGAGCGAAGCCGACTTCCGCACTGCGCTGCGCGAAGGTATAGCCCGCGGCGGACGCAAACTGCAGACGCAGTTCATGCCCGTCTCGGCGACCAAACACATGTCCGATGAGGAGATCAGCGCGCTCTATGCGTTTCTGCACAGCCTGCCGTCCAAGCCGCACGGCCAGCACTGATTGCGGGTGCACCACGACCGGAGCACCATTGGCAGACCGTGCCGTGCCGCAGTAGCGGTCGGTCCATTGCCCGACGGCCCGGACCACGCATAGTCGCTACATTTCGAAATGAGAAGGAGCTTGCGCATGAAATCCGCGATTCGTTCGTTCCTGTTCGTATTTGTTGCTTTACTTGCCGCGCACGCTGTGGCCGCGAAGCCGGTGGACGGTACCTATCGTGCCAATGGCCAGGACGGCAAACTGGCCTTCGCGCTGGCCCTGGCCGGTGAACCATTCTCGGGCAACCCGACTACCAAGCTGGTCTTTACCGAGAAGGATGCCAGCGCTGACAAACAGCCGGACTTCCACGCGGCTTTCGGCGATTTCGGCAATGCCCTGGTCATCACCCTGATGAAGGACAGCGATGGCTACAGCGTGATCGGCGCCGAGTTCGGGCACACCGCGCTCAAACACATGGGCGCCAGCGCGACCGGCATTCTCGAGGTGAAGAACGTCAAGATCGCCAATGGCCGGATCAGCGGCAAACTGGTTTCAGGGGCCGACGCCGACATCTTCGACGAGCCGATCAAGGTCGACCTCGCTTTCGATGTGAAACTGCCGTAAGACCCGAAAGACAATCGACATGAGCGACCGGCCCGGATGCGGTGCCGCCCAGGCTCCTAGGCGTCGGCTGACTTTCGTCGCAGCGACCAGAAGTCGATGTTGCGGCGATGCGTGTAGCCGATGCGTTCGTACAGCGAGATCGCGTGCGTGTTCTGGCGGCTGACATGCAGGAAGGGCGTGCGTCCGCGCCGCAGGTTGTCGTTGGTGAGCATGCCGAGCAGGCGTTGCGCCAGGCCCTGGCAGGTGAAGTCCGGATGCGTGCAGACCGCGCTGATTTCCTGGAACTCGTCGGTACCGAGTCGCTCGCCGATCATGGCTGCGAGGCGACCGTCCCGATAGATGCCGAAGTAGCGGCCCAGTTCCATGGTCCTGGAACGAAAAAAGTGCGGATAGACGAGGGCGGTCAAGGCCATGGCATCCTCGCGATGCGCGAGGCCGAGTTCGATGATGTCGGTTCCCTCGTCTAAATCGATCGGCGAGGTACGGATCATCTGGGTCAGGGGCTGGTCGATCTCGAGCTGCCATGCATCGGAGAGCGAAGCTGCCACGCCGAGCAGGTAGACGGTTTCGCCGCTGCCGACCAGCGCCTGGAGGTCGGCCTCGGCAACGCCCGCCGTGTCCGCGACGCCGAGAAAGGGTGCGTAGTCAGGCGGATAGCGTGCAGCCTTGCCGCTGCGAATCGAGATGTCGCGATGGCGGGACGCAAGCGAGGACCAGAATGGATTATCAAGTGCGTGTGTCAGCGTCGATTTCCTCTCGTGGTTGGCCGATTGAAATCCATCTGCGTGCTCGTTGCAAGCGATGGCCAAAGCATGGCATTTGCCGTCGCCACGGCCGCTGCCATGCCTAACGATGCGTGCGAGCCGGGCCGGTCGGGGGCCGCATCCATCGGTCCGGTTCGGAGCCGTGCCCGGCGATTCCCCGAGGCATGCGCAGGGCAGGTTCGCTCAGGCCGGCCACTTGAGCACCATCATCGCCACGGCGAGCGACAAGGGCAGCAGGGCCAGCCAGCCCAGCACGTGCCATCGGCGCAACATCGCTTGCGTCGCCTGAAAGTCGGCGTTCGCGTCGGTGGCAGCAACGATTTGCCGTTGCAGCGGCGACAGGGCCATGCCGAACAAGAGCCCGGACAGGCCGAACATCAAGATCGCGCCGAGGATCCAGCCGACTGACAGCATCTTGAGGCCGCCGCTGACCGCCGCAGCCACGCCACCGCCGACGATCAGCACGATGCCGGGCATCGTGAACCATCGATCGGCGCGGATGATGCCGCGCATGGCATGGCCGATCATTCGCGCGTCGCCGGTGCTTTCCGCGTGCGCCACCCAGAACAGGCCGAGCGAGGCATTGCCGAGGAACACGACCACGGCCACGACCTGGAGGAGCTTGAACAGCGCATAAATCGCAATCATCGAAATTCCCCGGGTTGGCAGGATTTCACTCTAGTCCGCCGGGTTGCGCGGCAAGAAGATGCCGGTCGTCACCCATTTCGGCGAATCGACGGTCGCGTGCCAGCTGTTGGTCTACCGATCTGCCCGACCCTCAGCGAGGACGATCGCTGGCAAGGCTATTGCGGTGTCTCAAGAGTAAGGCTAACGAATCTTGGCCGCTGCCCGCGCCACGGAAGCCGGGATGGCGTCTGCACTCTTGGGCCAAATGAAAGACTTGGGTTCGGCGTTGTTTTCGATGTAGAACTAGTGGACTGCTCCAGCCCTGATACGCTGATGTGCGTGCCGCGCTTGATCCACTTCTCGCTGATTTCTCCGAAGAACCGCTCGACCAGATTGAGCCATGAAGCCGAGGTCGGCGTGAAGTGCACGTGGTAGCGCGGTCGTGCGGCGAACCAGGCGCGCATTTTGTCGGTTTCATGTGTTCCGTAGTTGTCCATGATCAGGTGGATATCCTGTTCTGCCGGGACTTGCGCATCGATGGTCTTGAGGAACTGCAGGAACTCCGCCCTCCGATGCCGTCGCTTGAGCAGCCCGAGGAACGGTACGCGCAATGCGTTTGCTGTTCCGCAGCAGTTCAAGCCACATTTTGCCGCGTTTGTCGACACGTCCAAACCGGAGTTGCCAGGAAACCGACGCTGCACATTCGCAATGAATGCCGAGGGTCAGAAAAACCGTGGCTTTCGCGCCGCGCCAGTGGCAGCGGACGCGATACCGGTCTGGACGATGCACCTGCAGCAAGGAGCCCGGGTCGGTTGGTCTGTCATCAGCGTTCGGCGATCATCTCCGCGGCGTCCAGTCCCCAGGCGGGGATCTTGCCGTCGTTGGCGAAGAACAGGTCGCGGTAGCGCATCTTCAGGAAATACGGCACGCGGCCGAGCTTGAGCTTCTGGATGTCGCCGCCGAACCAGCTGTTGGAGTGGATCCAGAATGCCTTGCCATCGCCCATGTCGCCGATGCACAGCACCTCGGGCTTCAGCGGCTGGTCCGCTTTTTCCGGGTCGACCTTGCCGAAGGCCTTGCCCAGCTGCAGTCCGACGATGTCCGATTGCTGGTGTCCGATCGCGCCGAGCTTGGGCACCGTGACCGCCGCGCAGTCGCCGCAGGCGAAGACTTCCGGGTAGTCGGGATTCTGCATGCACAGGTTGGTGCGGATGAAGCCTTCGGAATCGCTGACCGGCAGGCCCTTGAGGAAATCGTGGGCGCGCCAGTCGGGGAAGATGATCTTCAGTTCGGCCTGCAGGAAACGGCCATCGGCGAACTCGATGCCTTCGGCGGTGAGCCGCGTGATGTCCTGCGTGTCGTGCCAGTAGTTCAAGCCCATCCTGGTGGCCAGATCGAGCAGTTGCTTGACCACTTCCTCGCCGGCGTCCTCGGCGATCATCTTTCCCGGCGTGAACACGGTGATCTTGTTCGGCTCGCCCTTGTCATTGTCCTTGAGCCAGGTCGCCATCGACATCATCACTTCCACCGGCGGCCCCTCGCAGGCAGCCAGCGCACGCGGGATCGAGCCGCCCGGATAAGGGACCAGGCCGTCGGCGCCGTCGCCTTGGTGGAAGCGCGCCGAGCCGATCGCGATCGGCCCGCCGCGGTATTCGCGCTTCAGGTACTGGCGCAGCTTTTCGCCGTGGTAGATGTCGGTGACGGTATGCCCGAAATCGACGAATCCTTCGATCCTGTCGAAGGCGAGCCGGTTGCCCAGCGCGAAGACCACGTAGTCGTAGGCTTCGACATGCGCCTCCGCGCCGCCACGCTCGGCCGGAACGAAGGTCACGGTCCGCTTGTCGACATCGACGCCAGTGACCTCGCCATGGATGAAGTCGATGTCCTCCCTGGCCAGGACGGGGACGATATCCAGGCGCTGGTGGAGTGCCGGGTTCCGATCCTCGAACACGTCGGAGGAAATGTTGGGGATGTAGAGCAGGTAGCTCTTCTTGTCGATCACCGTGATGCGCGCGGCGTCACCGAGGTAATGGCGGATCTTCTGCGCGCAAGCGAGGCCCGCGAAATTCCCGCCAAGGACGAGGACGTGTGGTTTTTTGTCGAACATGGGCATTGATCATTCTCCGGTATTTGGGCTTTCCTGGATTTCCAGGACGGATTCGGCCGTGCGCGGCCCCCCGCCACGGACGCTCGAGAAGCGCACGCAGCGCGTCGATCGCATGCACGCCAAGTCGCTTGCGATGTCGGCCAAGGCGCCCTCACGCCCTGTTCGGTGACAAAGGCGCAGCGGTAGACGCGCTCTTCCGCGACGGGCTCGCCTTAGACGAACAGGCGGTCGATGCGATGATCCTGCGGATTCTCCGCCCCGAGATAGACCTGCACGCCCGCCATTCGTTCCACGTAGCCGCCCATCTGCTGGTAGGGGTCGGCGGCGAAGGTGCGCTCGAGGTTGGCCTCGATCATCTGGCGGATCTCCGCGCCGGTCAGCTCGGTGGTGGAGATCGGCGGATTCATCGGCACGATGTTCCAAAGGTCGCCGAGCATGATCGAGCCGACCGGGATCGGCGCACCGTAGCGCCAGTCGTTGGAGAACGCGACCTTGGTCACGGCGGCCTCGGCGATGGCCGCCACCAGCAGGTCATCCATCGGCGCGTGCGACATGGCGTAGCGATGCAGCGGCACGTCGGTTCGACCGATCGCTTCCGCCATGGCGTTGCGTTCGGCGTCGAGTGTGGCATCGACCAGTGCTGCGACATGGCGGTTGGGATCGATCGACTGGTCGATCGCCACCAGTGAGTGGTGATGGTTGACGATGCGTCCCGCCTCCACCTCGACGTCGAGGCGGCCAACGAACGCCCAATGGTGCCAGGACTGGAGAATGATCGCGCCGTTGACCACGATCGCCCTATCCATGCGGTTGTGGGTATGCCCGCTGACCAGGATGTCGATGCCGGCGACCTCGCCTGCAAGCTTCACGTCCTGCGGGAAACCGAGATGCGAAAGCACGATGACCAGTTCGGCGCCTTCCTCCTCGCGCACGTGGCGGATCCAGCGCGGCAGTTCGACGTTGCCGATGGTGAAATAAAGGCCCTCGCTGAACGACGGCGGCATGGACTTGTCGATGATCGGGCAGGCCAGCCCGATCATCGGGATGCGCAATCCGGCGCGGGTCACCATGCGCCAGGGCGGCAGGAAGAGCTGGTCGTCGTGCTTGCGGTGGCAGTTGACCGCCACCATCGGATTGTCGAGATGCTCGGCGATCCGCTGCACGCCGTCCGGTTCATAGGCGAACTCCCAATGCACTGCCATCGCATCGAAGGCGAGTGCGTTCATTGTGGGCACCAGCGCCAAGCCTTTGCTGGCCACCGCCACGTGGGTGCCATGGATGGTGTCGCCGTTGTCCAGGGTCACCACCGTGCCAGGCCGCTCCGCGCGGACGCGGTCGAACAGGCCAGCGATGCGCGCCCGGCCGCCCAGCGTCGCGAACCGTCATTCGCCGTTCTCGCCGCGCACCATTTCCGGATGCGGCTCGAGATACCTGTGGAGATCGTTGAGTTGAAGCACGGTCAGGCAGGGCATGGCGTCTCCAGTCGGTTGTGCCGGCATCTGGCGACACGCCGTGCTGGTCCCTATTCGTGCACTGCGCGGGAGGTCGCTGCCTGCGCAACCCATGCGCAAGCGCTCAGGTGCGTTCGCTCCGGGGGCACGAGGAGATCCCCAGTAGCGCATATGCCGGGCACATGCCGATCAGGCTGGTCAGCAGGAATGCGACGGCGACGATGCCCAGCACGATCGCCAGCGTGCCACTCATCAGACCCGTGAAATATGCGACGACGATCCCGATGGCAATGATGACGCGAATGGTCCTGTCGACCGTACCCATATTTTTTTTCATGAAAGTTGCTCCGCTGAGGGTTGCTGGTCACTGGCTGCTTTCAGCAAATGAAACAGTGAGACATGCCGCGGCTGAATGCAGCGTGATATTCAACGGCGGGTCGGCGAAGGCCGAGGGTTGCCCTGACCTTCGCACAGCCCCCCGGGCTTATAGCGAAGTCATGCGCAGGTAGGAGCGGATCTCGTCCCACCCTTGCGGGAACAACGTCTTGGCCTCGTCATTGCTGATCGACGGCGGGATGATCACCTTGTCGCCCGGGCGCCAGTCGGCCGGGGTGGCAACGCGGCTTTTGTCCGAGGTCTGCAGCGCATCGATCACGCGCAGGATCTCGTCGAAATTGCGCCCCACCGACATCGGATAGGTCATGGTTAGTCGGATCTTCTTCTGCGGATCGATGATGAACACCGAACGCACCGCGGCGGTGTCGCTCTGCCCCGGATGGATCATGCCGTACAGCTCGGCGACCTTGCGGTCGGCATCGGCGACGATCGGGAACTCCAGCGTAGTGTTCTGGGTGGCGTCGACGTCCTTGATCCATTTCAGGTGCTCTTCGACCGAGTCGGTCGACAGGCCCAGCGGCTTGACATTGCGCCTGGCGAACTCCGGGGCCAGCTGCGCGGTGCGTCCCATCTCGGTGGTGCACACCGGCGTGAAGTCCGCCGGATGACTGAAAAAGAATACCCAGGAATCGCCGGCCCACTGGTGGAAATCGATGTCGCCGGTGGTCGTCGCGATCTGGAAGTTCGGTGCGGTGTCGCTGAGTTTCAGGCTCATTTGCATTTCCTTTGGTTGGTGGTGAAGGGAAAGTTGTGTTTCAAGGCAATCGCCGGCTCGATGGCGGGACAGAGAATCGAACCTTTCGATGGCTTCGATCGTGCTCTACATCGTAGGATCGCGACGAAAGCATCAGGATGGCTGCCAGCATGGCCATGCCGCCGATCTTGAAGTGGGGAACGCGTGTGTCATGGGACCTCCTCGTGCAATGGTCTGTTCCGGGTCATCCGTTCAGCCTTGCCGGCTTGCGGCCATGTCGCTGCAGTACTCGCGCAGGTGCTCGGGCAGGTCGTCGGGACACACGCCACAGCGCTTGTTGCCGGGAACCGCATAATCGATGAACTTCGGGTAAGGCAGGTCCAGGTTTTCCATCAGCCGCACGAAATCCTCCAGCGTGCGGTCCCCGCCCAGGCGCGGATTGCGCTGCTTCTCCTGCGCGATGCTTGAGACCCGGCGTTCCTTGTAATCATGTGCCGGATAAACGAGGGTATCGCCAGGCAGCGCGAACAACCGGCCGCGCACGCTCTCGTACAGCGCGCGCGAATCGCCGCTCTGGAAATCGGTACGCCCGCAACCGTCGATCAACAGCGCATCACCGGTGAACACGCGGTCGCCCGCGCCGATGGCGAAATGATTGTCGGTGTGGCCGGGCGTGTGCATCGGGTCGAGCCGCAGTCCACCAATCTGCAGCGGCACTCCATCCTCGAAGCCGACATCGGTGCATGGCAGCGCATCGAGCGCGGGCGTGGCGATGCGGCTGCCGACCTCACGCTTGAGCAGCGAGGCGGAAGTGATGTGGTCGGCGTGGATATGCGTGTCGATGGTCATCACCAGCCGCAGGCCGAGACCGTTGACCACATCGAGGTCGCGCTGCCACGTGGGCATGACCGGGTCGATTAGCACAGCTTCGCCCGTGTCGGCGCAGCCGAGCAGATAGGTGTAGGTCGAGGATACGGGCTCGAACATCTGGCGGAAAATCATCGCTGCGCTCCATCGTGCTGGGCGAGCATGACTACCGCCGGTTCCAGCGCCTTCAGGCCGGCCTCGCGGCCGCGTTCAAGCGCGCTGTGCAGCGGGCAACCGCGGTTGAACACCTCGTCCAGAGCGACAATCGCGCCCACCCGGTTGGCACTGGCGCAGTGGATCAGTACGCCGCCCGCCCGGCGCGCCTCATCGAGCGCTCGCCCAAATTGGCGCACGCGCTCGCGGTCGAGGTCGGCAGCGCCGGTGATCGGCAGTGGCACGTAGTGCAACCCGAGCCGGGCGGCTTCCGCGGCTTCATCGTACTCCACGGGCTCGTCTGGTGCGCGCAGGTTGATCACGGTGCGCACGCCTGCGCGCGCGAGCCCGGCAAGTTGCGCAGGCGTTGGCTGTCCGCCCGCGTAATGGCCGTCAGCGTAGGGGAAAGGTGCGTCCATGGGAGTCTCCTTTGAAAGATGGTGTGGTGGAGAACGACGGGTCAGATCCAGCCGAGCTCGCCTGCGGTGCGATACAGCATGTAAAGCGCGACGGCGATGATCAGGCCGGCGAACACCACGTTGAGCGCGCCCTTGCGGCCGGCCAGGTGCGTGGCCAAGCGGGTGCCGAACAGGCTGCCGACCGCACCGCCGCCGATGAATACCGCCGCGAGCGACCAGGCGACCAGCCCGGAGCTCGCGTAGCTCAACGCGGTGGTCAGCCCGAAGGCCGTCACCGCGAGCAACGACGAGCCGACCGCGAAAAGGATCGGCATGCCGGTCGACGCAATAAGCCCCGGCACCACCAGGAAGCCGCCGCCGATACCGAAAAAACCCGACAGCAGGCCGGTAGCCGCGCCCGACCCCAGCAGTTTCGGCGCGTTGCCGCGGTTTAGAACCACCGTCGGATCACCTTCGCGCCCGCGCGAGCGGAACATCATGCCGGCAACCACGAGCATCAACAGCGCGAACAGTGCAAGCAGTTTCTGTCCGTCTATCGCCTTGCCGAGCATTGCCCCGAACCATGCTCCGAGCACGCCGGTAGTGGCGAACGCTGCGGCGCAACGCCACTTCACGTTGCGTTTGCGGGCATGGTTGGTCAGACCGATCAGTGCGTTGGCTGCGACCGCGAGTGCACTGGTGCCGATCGCAACATGCGGGTCGTGAATGCCGACCAGGTAGACCATGAGGGGCACCGCGAGGATGGAGCCGCCGCCGCCGACCAGCCCGAGGGTAAAGCCGACGACGCCGCCGGACAGGGCGCCCATCACGAACTGGAGCGCGGTCATCGATCGGCCTCCGGGTCGCCGCAGTAGGTACCATAGAGCACGGCGAGCACGCTGGCCGCCGGACCCTCCGCCAGCGAATAGTGGATCGTCTGTGCCTCGCGGCGTGTGCTCACGAGATTCCTCTCGCGCAGCACCGCCAGATGCTGCGACAGCGCGGACATGCTCAAGCCGGTCAGCGGCTGCAGCTCGCCGACCGAGGCTTCCCCCTCGACCAGCTGGCACAGCACCAGCAGGCGCGCTGGATGGGCCAGCGTTTTGAGTAGCGTCGCGGCTTCATCGGCGTGGCTTGCCATGTCCTCTGGCGAGGGCAGGGCGCGGGCGGTCTTCTTTGTTGCGTGGGTCATGAAAGTGTGGCCTGGGGAATGCCAGATGAAGAATCGCGGGAATTTTATATTAGAAAGATCTAAACTAAACTGCAATGGGCTAAGCATGAGCCCGCAAGTCCAGCCGCGGCCACGCTGATATCTATTGATCCAGTCCTTAACCCGGACTCTTCATGACATACACGCGCGCTCGCTTGCGCCTTGAATCCACGTGACTTTCCGCTCATTCGGCGATGGGGACCGCTACCCCCCCTCAATCGCAAAAAACCGCGTGGATCCAAGGTCCTGCGCGATCATCACGCGTATTCCTGAATCGCCCGGGCTAGCAGTTTCAGGCAGCATTTGGCACGCGCGGGTTGGGGAAACAGGTTTTGACGCAGTCCGGTTCATTGCGGGCGCACTAGCCCACGGGCTTCATCGGGAAGTACCAGTCGGTGGTATCCAGTCCTTCTTGCATTCGTGCTTTCAGCTAGTCGGCGGACTTCGCTGCCCCGACCAACACCTTTTCGCCCGGCTGCCATCCCTCCGGTGTCGAACTGACTGCCATCGCGCTGAAACTCGGTGCCTTCCTCAAGCACCTTGCCAATGGTCTGCTGGACTTCGACGATTCGTTCGCCAATGCCGATCCGGCCACCCAACTGCTGCTGCAAATAGGGTGGTGCCGAGAGGTGATCGGCGTGGACGTGGGTCTCGAACAGCCTGTCGACCTCCAGACCGCGATCCGCCACGTGCCGGATGAGCCGCCCGGCATGATCGAATGAAGTACGGCCGCCGGCGCAGTCCAGATCGATTACCGGATCGATGATGGCGCAAGCCTTGCTAGCCGGGTCCTCCACGACATGGCTGTTGGTGTTGGTGGATTGATCGAAGCGGCCCGGCACCAATGGCTGGTTGACTGAAGGTTTGTCACGGGATGGTGTCGGATGCATCGAAGACCTCGGCTTGCAGTTTTTTCGTGGTCCACAGTGCGCCGGTTTGCTGAACATGTAAAACGAATTAATCTTATTGCTGTGATCGATTTATCCTATATATTTGCATGGGGTCCAGGCTCCCGCCCGGCGCACCCTCCACCGGACAGGTCACGCAGAAGCGCCCCCCGTTTGTTCCGCCCAATGGAAGTCTGGAATGCCTCAGCTCCCCAACCTCCGCCACCTGAGGTTTCTGGTTGCCCTGCTGGAGCATCAGCATTTCGGCAAAGCCGCGGCTGCCTGCTTCGTCACTCAGTCGACGCTGAGCGCGGGTATTCGCGAACTGGAGTCGGCATTGGGAGTCAGCGTGGCCGAACGAACCAAGCGCTGCGTGGTCATCACGCCCTCGGGCCGCCGCATCGGCGAATACGCGCGCAAATTGCTCAAGGATGCAGAAGCCCTTGTGCAGGCTGCGAACGAAGAAGGCCTCCCGATGTCGGGCACCTTCGATTTGGGGGTGATCCCCACCATAGCTCCGTTCCTGCTACCCCGCCTGGTGCCGGCTATCGGCAGGCGATTTCCTCGCTTGCGCCTGAATCTGCGTGAAGACACCACACAAAACCTGCTGGAGCGGATCAGCGACGGACGCCTGGACATAGCGCTGATGGCGTTTCCGTATGAAACCGGGGCGCTCAAGACCTTCATGCTGTTCGAGGACGCCTACCGGTATGCCTCGGCAAATGCGCCGCGCAGCTGCCAGCGTGTCACGGCGTCCGATCTTGATGCGCAGAACCTGCTGCTGCTGGAACACAGCCACTGCCTGCATAGCCACGCCCTTCCGTTGTTGGAGCAGGCGGCACGGTCCGAGGGAGCAAGCTTCACCTCCACCAGCCTGCACACGTTGGCGGCCATGGTCGGCGAAGGCTTGGGCGCGACCCTGCTTCCCGACCTGGCGATCAACGGCGGCATACTTCAGGGCCATGATGTGGTGGTGAAGCCGCTGCGCGATGCGAACGCGCGGACGATCGGCCTGTGTTGGCGCAACGCCTCGGCACGCTCCGAATCGTTCAGCGTCTTCGGAGAGTTTCTGCGTGGATGGGCGCTTGAGACAATCAAGCCTTGGTCAGAAGCATGAGCAGCGCAGCGCTGTCGGTTTGGTTCTGCGTCAGTCCGAGCGTGGCGACTGAAGGGCCTGGAGGGCGAGGTTAGCGCGCCAATCGCCTCGGGCCGATCGCAGCGCGGTTGTCAACCCACCGCATTGCACCGCGGAACGCAAGCGAGAGGGCCCCTGAACCACCCGTGGTTGAGCAGCTACGTGCAGCATGGACGCGACGGTGCCGACCGGCACGACGGCGTGAGGACTGCACTACCGACCCAATTCCAGCCACAGACTGACCCGATCCCAGGTGTGCACATCCTCCATGGCCAGGATGCCCTCAAGCATGCGCCGGACGGTCGGGTTGTCGTTGCCGAGATACGCGATCATTTCGCGGCAGCTGTGGATGGCGGCACGCTCGGCGACCAGGTTCTGCTTGATCATGTCGAGCAGGCCCGATCCTTCGACGTACTCCGAATGGCTGCGCGACAGCAAGCAGTCCTTCGGGAGGCGGGTTCGGCTCGCCCCCGAGTGCACGATGTGTTGCGCAACCTGGTCGGCGCGCAACTGCGCTTCGTTGGCGTGCCGCAGAAACACCTGCGCGACGCCCTGGGCATTGATCCCGGTCGCCATGAAGAAGTGCCGCTTGTAGCGCGGCACGGAGAAGATCTCGGTGGCAAGCGCCTCGTTCAGGATGCCAACCACCGCCTTCCGGTCGGCGGCATAGCCCGGCGTAACGGCAGCTTGTCCGATGTGCCGCCTCGCTCGTTCCCGCAATGCTTTCACGTCTGTAAGAGAGCGCTTGCTTGCCCCTGGTTCCACCTCATGGCCCGGGTGCTCGTGAGTCAATCCGTAGACTCACCGTTAGGTGCATGGAAGTCGCCATTGCGTCTTGCGGCGCAATGACGACCGACGCTCGTCGCGAGTGGAATCTCTTGACCGACGGGATCACGCCAGATCGAAGCGGTCCGCGTTCATCACCTTGTTCCAGGCTGCGACGAAGTCCTCGACGAACTTGCCATGCGCATCGTCCTGACCATAGACCTCCGCGATCGCGCGCAGCTGGGAGTTCGATCCGAACACCAGGTCCACGCGGGTGGCCGTCCACTTGACCTTGCCCGTCTTGCGGTCGCGGACTTCGAACGTCTCCTTGGCGTCAGAGGTCGGCTTCCACTCGTTGCGCATGTCGAGCAGATTGACAAAAAAGTCGTTCGTCAGCGATCCGACACGATCGGTGAAGACGCCGTGCTCGCTGCCGCCGTGGTTGGCGCCCAGCACGCGCAAGCCACCGACCAGCACGGTCATTTCCGGCGCGGTGAGTGTCAGCAGCTGCGCCTTGTCCACCAGAAATGCTTCGCTGGCGATTTCCTTGAACCTGTCGCTGCGGTAGTTGCGGAACCCATCGGCAACCGGTTCGAGCGCGGCGAAGGACTCCACGTCGGTCTGTTCCTGGGACGCGTCCGTGCGGCCCGGCTTGAACGGCACCGTCACCGGGTGGCCAGCCTCTTTCGCGGCTTGCTCGATGGCGGCACAACCGCCCAGCACGATCAGGTCGGCGAGCGAGACCTGTTTGCCGCCCGGGGCCATCTTGTTGAAATCTTCCCGGATGCCTTCCAGGGTACTCAACACCTTGGCCAGCTGCGTCGGCTGGTTGACTTCCCAGTCCTTTTGCGGCGCGAGGCGGATACGTGCGCCGTTGGCGCCGCCGCGCTTGTCGGAGCCGCGGAATGTCGAGGCCGCGGACCACGCGGTGTACACAAGGTCACGCACCGACAGATCCGATCCCAGCAGCCTGGTCTTGATCGCGTTGATTTCGCGGTCGCCGATCAACTTGTGATTGCCCTTTGGAACCGGGTCTTGCCAGATCAGCTCTTCGGCCGGCACTTCCGCGCCGAGGTAGCGCACCTTCGGACCCATGTCGCGGTGGGTCAGCTTGAACCAGGCGCGGGCGAAGGCGTCGGCGAACTCTTCCGGGTGCGAATGGAAATGGCGCGCGATCTTTTCGTACTTCGGGTCATAGCGCATCGCCATGTCGGCGTCCGTCATCATGATCGGCACCTTCTTCGAGGCGTCATGCGCAGCAGGTGCCATGTTGCGGTCGGTATTCTGCTTGGGCACCCACTGCTGGGCCCCGGCTGGACTCCTGGCCTGCACCCATTCGTTGCCTAGCAGAACGTCCAGATAGCTCATGTCCCACGTGGTCGGTGTGGGCGTCCACGAGCCTTCCAGGCCGCTGCCGATCTGGTCGCCGCCCTTGCCGGTGCCGTGCTTGCTGATCCATCCGAAGCCCTGGTTCTCGATATCGGCGCCTTCCGGCGCGGGGCCGACCAGCGCGGCATCACCGGCGCCGTGGCACTTGCCGAAAGTGTGGCCGCCCGCAGTGAGCGCCACGGTCTCGTAGTCGTTCATCGCCATGCGGGCGAAGGTCTCGCGCACCAACTCGCCGGATTGCACCGGATCGGACTTGCCGCCCGGCCCTTCGGGGTTGACATAGATCAGGCCCATCTGCACCGCCGCGAGCGGGTTCTCAATGTCGCGCTGGGTGCCGTGGCGCTGGTCGCCCAACCAGTCGGTTTCCGAACCCCAGTACACTGATTCGTCGGGTTCGTACACGTCGGCGCGGCCGCCGCCGAAGCCGAAGGTCTTGAAGCCCATCGACTCGAGGGCGCAGTTGCCGCTGAGCACGATCAGATCGGCCCAGGACAGCTTGTTGCCATACTTCTGCTTGATTGGCCACAGCAGGCGGCGCGCCTTGTCGAGGTTGACATTGTCGGGCCAGCTGTTGAGGGGCGCGAACCGCTGCTGGCCCATGCCAGCGCCGCCGCGCCCGTCGCCAATGCGGTAGGTGCCGGCGGCATGCCAGGCCATGCGGATGAATAGTGGTCCATAGTGGCCGTAGTCTGCTGGCCACCAGTCTTGCGAATCGGTCATCAGCGCGTACAGGTCCTGCTTCAGGGCCTTGAGGTCGAGCTGTTTGAATTCCTCGGCGTAGTTGAACGACGGCCCCATGGGGTCCGTCGGTGGGGCGTACTGATGCAGGATCTTGAGATTCAGTTGATTGGGCCACCACTCTCGATTGGAACTCACTGCACTGGCTGCTGCGGTGGGCGCAAACGGGCATTTGGATTGAGCTGACATGGGCTTCTTCCTCGCATTGGGCCTTGAGGCCATTCGGGCGCCCACTGTGCGCGTAGCCCAGTGATAATTCCCAAGACATTTTTTGCATGGATATGATAACTTTAAGTTATGAATGTTCCCCAGCATCACGTGACACTGAGAAAGCTCCAGTACGCCGTGGCGGTGGCCGATTCACTCAGCTTCCGAAAGGCCGCGGAAGCCTGTTTCGTCTCGCAGCCGGCACTGAGCACGCAGCTCGCCCAGATGGAGCAGGCACTTGGCATTCGACTGTTCGAGCGCGATCAGCGGCGTGTCATCATTACCGGCGCCGGGAGAGAATTCATCGAACGTGCCCGGCACATCCTCCGTGAGATGGGCGACCTCGAGGAACTCGCGCGGCGCTCAACCGATCCGCTTTCGGGCTCGCTGCGCATCGGCGTGATCCCGACCATCTCGCCGTACCTGCTACCGCGCTTGACCCCCGCACTGCGCGAGGCCTACCCGCGCCTGAAGTTTTCCTGGGTCGAGGACAAGACCCGGTTGTTGGTGCGAAGCCTTGAGACCGGCGCACTCGACGCCGTACTCCTCGCGATCGAGGCGAACATCGGCGATGTCGAGCGCGAGATCATCGCCGAGGATCCATTTGTCCTGGTCGCACCCCGCGGCCATGCACTGGCCGCAAGCAAGGCACAAGTCGGCATTGCCGAGCTTCGTGATGCCACTGTCCTCGTATTGCAGGAGGGGCACTGTCTGGGCGAGCAAGCCACCGCATTCTGCACGCGCAGCAGCGCAAACGTTGACGCCTTCCGGGGCACCAGTCTCACGACCCTGGTTCAAATGGTCGCGGGAGGGGCGGGTGTAACCCTGGTTCCGAAGCTTGCCTTACCGCACGAAGTTACGGACACGGAGCTGTGCGTTCGCGACTTCTCCGGGGCCCCGCCCGGGCGCACGATCGGTCTTGTGTGGCGGAAGCATTATGCCTTCGACGCCGCCTTGCGCCAGGTTGCCACGACGATCCGCCAAGCCTATTCGGCCAATAAATAGTTGGTTGGCATAATGATTTAATAATCTTTTGTCTGCTTTTACACGAATCGCTGCCGATCCTAGTATTGGACCGGGTCAGTTCGTCCTGGATCAGGCGGTACAGGGTCGGCACACAGCCCGGCGCAATGACCCACTCGGTACCGGCATCAAACGAAGAATGCGCCGAGATGAAGGTGGCCAGGAACGCCGGTGCCGGATTGTTCATGTACGCGCCGTTCCAATGCATCGCATTGGCGGCGCTTCTGGCGAGGGCGAGCAGGGCGCGGATGGCGAAACCGGTCGCCAGCCAGCCGTGGCGGTCGAATTGCGATCTGGCCAGGAACAGGGCGCTGGCGCCGAGGCCGATACAAATGACGGACGCCTGGACTACTCGGACTATTCATGAATCCCACCCGCGCTCACTTGCCCCTTGATTCCACACGGCTTTCCGCTCATTCGGCGATAGAGCCCGCTATCCCTCAATCGCGAAGAGCCGTGTGAAACCAAGGTCCACCCGTTCCCCCTCCGGGCCGGGCGGCATCCAGGGCCGCAGGTCTCGATCCGGCGCTGTATCGCCTGTCCGCGGCGCGATTCGCTTCCGCATACCGGAGAGTAGATTGCCGGCCCCGGTTGGCGTCGGCCAGGTGAAGACAGGAAGCCAGTTCGCGGGTCCGTGAAAACGCCGCTGATCCACCCTGTTTGCAGGACTGTGAACGGCATCACATGCGGGTATGTCCCTGCAGGGTCAGCCTTGTCACTTGATGTCCATGTGTGTCGCGGGTCCAGTCGCCGCTGACGGCACTATCGCGATCCGGAGGTGGCGCGACCCTTGCATTGACGGGTGCGTCGACCTGAATCGATGCACCCCTATGAGAACGGAATCAGCCCAGCCGCAACTCGCCGAGGACGCTGAACGCAGCGACCTGCCCCTGCGCATGGCCGTGGACATGCGCAAGCGCAATGTCATCCTGCTGGTTCCACCCGCTGAAAAGCTTCCGGAGGGTTGGCAGTTGCCATGGGTCAACGCCGGTTGGCTGGTGACGAACTGCGGCAGTTCCGAGCGCATTCCCGCAGCGCTGCATGGCCCCGGAGCGTCGGCCCTGGTGGTCTCGCCCTGGGCCGAGATCGGCAAGCCGTCGCTCAGCGGCAGCGTTGCCCGCGGACTGACCCAGTTGCACGAAGCGCTCGGTCCGGCCAATGACGCCCGGCCGGGCCCGCCGAAAGTGCGCGGAGGCATGGTTCGCCGCGCCGTGTTTCTTTCCCACCTTGCTGCCGTGGCAGGTTCGGCTGCGGATGGTTGTTGCGCCCTGATGGCGGTGCAGGTCGATCAGGCCCCGAAGCTCAATGCCCAGCTGAGCAGGATCGCCGTGATCGATCTCGAGGAAAGGATCTGCGCCCGGATCGCCAGCGTCCTCGAAAAGCAGGATGTCACGACGATCTGGCTGGAGTTCGGATTCGGCGTACTGGTTCATCGCGAGACCAGCGAGGAAATCTGGGAACTGGCCGATCGGCTGCGCGCCAGCGTCGCCGATGAGCCGTTCGCGATCAATGACGAAGCCATGAGCCTGTCCGTTTCGGTCGGCCTGGCGCTTTCGCCCAGCGAGAACCGCGACGACGTCGGCCAGCAATGGTTTGCCTCGGCGCACGCCGCCCAGGGCATTGCCTGCCGGCACGGCGGCAATCGTTGCGAAGGCCTGCTGACCCGCGACTTCGAGCCGATGCCGGCCGAGCGCGTACTGATCATCCGCGAGTGGGTCGAGGAGGCCAAGACCGGCGGTAACGTGATGATCGAGTACCAGCCACTGATGCCCCTGCATTCCGCCGCCGCCGAGATCTATTCGGTGCATGCGAAGCTGCGCGATTACCGGGCTCCGCTCGGTGGCGTGTACCGCGACGAATACCTGCGTCTGGCCCGCGAGGCCGGGGCCATGGTCATGATCGACCGCATGAGCCTGTTTCATGCATTCGAGACCCTCGAGCAGGAACATGCGCGTGGTCGTGGCACGCAGGTCATCGTGCCGATCGAACTCGATACCCTCAAGGACATTCCGTGGCGCTGGTTCGAGGCGGAACTGCGCAGGCGCCAGCATCTGCTCGGACGCCTGATCGTCGAACTGATGGCGGGACCGGTCCTGCTCGACAAGGACAGCGTGAAACGGATCGTGCGCCTGCGTCATTACGGCGTGCGCATCGGCCTTTCGGACACCGGCGAGACGCTGGATGAGGTCGCCACCTGGTCGAAACTTCCGGCGGACTTCCTGCGCTTGCGGCATGCGGTCGCGGCTTCGGTTTCCGCTGATGAATTCCGCGCGGCGGTGGCCCCCTGGAAGTCGAAGGGGCGCAGCCTGATTGTCGACGCGGTCGAAGAGACCCGGGCGGTGGCCCTGCTCGGCAGCCTCGGCGTCGATCACCTGCGCGGCCACGCCCTCGGCGCGATCGGTCCGCGACTCGACCACGACTTTTCCGTTTCGATCTGAGTCGGACCCGAGCGCAGTCGCCGATCCTTACCTGGTCGCCTGCCTGTTGCGCGCCCGCAATGGGGCAGGCTCAGGTAATCGTGGCCAGCCGACGGCGCATCTGACCACGCAGGAGCAGCCAGCTGAGCGCGGCCTGCAAGGTCACCGTGGCCACCGAGAGGTACCAGACATGCTCGATCCGGAATCCGTCCTGGTGCGACAGCCAGAGCGCCGGGACGGCGAAGATCAACAGACGCGTGGTCGTGCTGAGCAAGGCAGGCCAGGTATTGCCGAGTGCCTGGAACATGCCCGAACAGGTGAAGATGATGCCTTGGGCGACGAAGTTCAGCAAAATGATCCGGAGGAATTGGGCCCCTGTATCAATGACGTCGCGTTCGCTGGTGAACCGTGAGACCAGCCATGCCGGATTCCACTGGCAGAGCAGGGTCAGCGCGAGCATTACGACGCAACTCATCAGCACGGCCGTGCGGAACGTTTCACGAACCCGTTCGGGCTTGCGTGCGCCGAAATTCTGTCCGGCAACGGCCGGCGTCGAGAAGGCGATGGCCATGGCTGGCAGGAAGATCGACTGCATGACCCGCCCGCCGACGCCGAATCCGGCCTGGGCGGCGGCGCCGAAATCGCGAATCACGGTGTAGATCACCGCCATGAAGACGAACATCAGGGCGAACTCGCCACCGGCCGGAAAGCCGATGCCGAGCATGCGTTTCCAGGTGTGCAGGCGCGGTCGCCACAGTTCGCCGTGGAAGGCGACGTACTTCTCCATGCGCAGGAAATAGACCGCCATCATGACTACGCCAATCGCTATCGAGATCGAGCTGGCGAGTCCGGCGCCGGCGACGCCGAGCGCATGACCGGTGCCCCAGCCGGCGATCAGGATCGGGGCGAGGACGATATTCAGCAGCAAGGTCAGCACCTGCACGATCATGGTCGGCTTGACGATACCGGTGCCGCGCAGTGCGGAGCCCATCGCGACCAGGGCGAACTGCAGGGCCAGTCCCGGCAAATAGAAGTGCAGGTAAGTCAATCCGGCTGCGGTGGTTTCCGCATCGGCACCGATGCTGCGCAGGTAGCTGTCGCCGAGTCCGTAGCCGAGCGCAAGCGTGAGCGCCGCGCATAGCGCGCTCAGTACCAGCGACTGGTTGAAAACGAGGTTGGCGTCATCGACATCCTTGCGGCCGACGGCATGGGAGATCAGCGCGACCGTGCCGACGCCGAGCATCTGGGTCAGTCCGAGCACGATGTACATGACGGTGCCGCCCACGCTGACGCCGGCGATGGCCGAATCGCCGAGCTGGGCGACGAAATACAGGTCGACCAGGAAGTAGAGGGTCTGGATCAGCATGCCGACGGCCATTGGCACGGCCATTTGCACGATATGGCCGGCGATCGGGCCTTCGGTCAGGTCTTTCATGGGGTTCCACGAGTGAAATCGGGTCCGGCCGGACCCTTGGGTGAACGCCGCAGTTTGCACGACTCCAGGCAACTGTGGAAAGCGGATGAGCCCGGCCTGGCTCGCCGCTGATGCTTGAATAGTCCGGCGCTATCCTCACCTTGGACAGAGTAGGGTGCAGGTGCATCCGAAGGAGGCGAACATGGCAACCGGCTGGGCAGGCGATGGCGCCGTGCAGGACCAGATCGATGCGACCATCAAGGATGGCATCAAGCGGGCGCGCACCAAGCTGCGCAACGGCCCGGGTCTGAGCCATTGCGAGGAATGCGAGGCGCCGATTCCCGAAGCACGGCGCAAGGCCGTCGCTGGCGTGCGTCTGTGCGTGAATTGCCAGGAGGCGCGTGATCGCGAAGAGCGCGGTGTTGCCGGCATCAACCGGCGCGGCAGCAAGGACAGCCAGCTGCGTTGACTGGAAACTGATTCGGCACGGGTACTTCCCCGGGCACAAAAAACGGCGGCCGGATCGCTCCGGCCGCCGCGGGGTGTTTCCTTCGGATCGGAAAATCGTCTTGACGACTTACGGGGTGTAGCTGGCCGTCAGGCTGACTCCCGAGAAGGTGGCATAGGCACGGATCCGCACATAGTAGGTGCCGGCCGTCGGTGCCGCGAACGAACAGGTTTCGGTATTGCCTGACGTGTACGGACGGCAGGTGTAGCTGCTGGTCGTCGGCGCCGAGCCGAGACGGACATACAGGTCCGCATCGCCGGTTCCCCCGGACATGTTGAACGACAGGTTGGTCGCACCTGCCGGAACCACCAGGGTGTAGGTCGACGTCCAGTTGTTCTTGGTTGCCGAGAGCCCGGTAATGACGGTGCCATTGCAGAGGACCGTACCGGATGGCGTGCAGCCACCGCCGCTGCTGACCGTGACCGACTTGGTCGTGGCATTGCTGGCGCCATCGTTGTCGGTCACCGTCAGGGTGACGCTGTAGGTGCCCGCCGAGGCATAAGTATGGCTCGGATTGGTCGCCGTCGAAGTGCCACCGTCACCGAAGTTCCACGAGCGCGATGCGATCGTGCCGTCGCTGTCGCTCGAACTGTCGGTGAAGCTGGCCACGAGCGCGCTCGAGGAGAAGCTGAAATTCGCCGTTGGCGGATTGTTGCTTGCGATCGAGTAGCTGCCGGTCAGGGAGACGCCGGTGAAGCTGGCATAGGCCTTCACGCGCACGTAGTAGGTGCCGACCTGGGCGGTCGCGACCGGGCAGGACTCCGAGTTGCCATTGCTGTACGGGCGGCAATCGTAGCTCGTATCGGTCGGTGCACTGCCGAACTTCACGTACAGGTCGGCATCGCCGGTACCGCCGGAGATGACGAAGTTCAGACCGGTCGCGCCGGCCGGCACGTCCATCGTGTAGTTGACGTCGTTGCCGGTGGTCGCGGCCAGGCCGCTGACGGTGACGCCGTTGACCAGCACGTTGCCGCCGCCGCTGACCGTGACCGACTTGGTCACCGCGTTGCTGGCGCCGCCGTTGTCGGTGACCGTCAGGGTCACGCTGTAGGTGCCTGAACTGGCGTAGGTGTGGCTCGGGTTGGTCGCCGTCGAGGTGGTGCTGTCACCGAAATTCCAGGAACGCGAGGCAATCGAACCATCGCTGTCGGTCGAGGTATCGGTGAAGCTTGCCACCAGGCCGCTGGTCGAGAAGCTGAAGTTGGCGACCGGCGGGTTGTTGCTGGCGGCGGTACCGGTGAAGTTCTGGCCACTGACGTTGGCCCCGCTCACGGTCACGCTGCGGCTGGTCGGGGAGAACGTGTAGCCACCGAGGCTCGGGGTCAGGGTGTAGCTGCCGTTGGCCAGGCTGGTCAGGGTGTAGGCGCCGCTCGAATTGGTCGTCGTGCTGACCGAGCCGGTGCTGACGGTGACCCCAGAGATGCCGACGCCGGAGCCGGTCGATACCGTTCCGGAAATCGAATACGTGCTCGGCGGCGCGCCGCAGTCGCTGAACTTGAAGTCCTGGATGCGCGTGTTCCAGCTGCCCGACGGGCGGTACATGCCGACCATCCAGAACGTGCAGTCGTCGCTCGGATCGACCGCCATCTGGTAGTAGTCGCCCCAGCGCCCCGAGGTTTCGGCGGCCGCTCCGGATACGACGTTGTTCTCGCCGAGGGTCATGACGCCGGCTGGATCGGACGCCATGCGACCGGTGTAGCCGAGGCTGGCGTAGACGGTCGGCGAGCTGGTCTTTGTATTGTTGTAACCGAGCGCGATGTTGCCCTTGTTGTCCGTGGCGATCGTGCCGAGCAGGTGGTGCGTATTGGTGTCCCCCGGTGCGAACGTGCCTTCCTGCTGCAGGGTCCAGTTGCCGCTGCCGATGCGGCGCAGCTCGAACCAGCGGATACCGGCATTGACCACGGTGCCGGTGCGTGCCGCGTTCACGTTGGTGGCGAACTGGCCGACGATCGACTCGTAGCTGCCCAGGTTGCGGTAGACGAGCGAGTTGAGGATGACCTCGCGGATCGGGTCGAGCAGGGATGTGGATCCCGGCTGCGGCACGGTCGCGAACGTCGAGTAGTTGCGGAACCAGCTGTTGTACTCGGTGATCGGGATGCGCGGCAGCGTGGTGATACCGCTGTTCGACGGCGTGTTCCAGTCGATGTTGATCGAGTACAGGTCGATGAAGTCGCGCGTGGTATCGGCCGAGGTGCCGGCGTGGGCCTCGTCGTCGTTGTGGCGGGCCAGGATCTGCCGGGTCGATGCCGGTGGGGCATGCGAGGTGTCACCCATGAAGGTGGCCGGGGTCAGGGCCTGGAATCCGTAACCGGCCAGCTTCGGCACGCTGGCGAAGCGTTGCTGCGCGCGCGCTGTCGCGCCGTTGAGCATGTTGGCGCGATCGTAGGCGTAGGCGGTGACGTTGCTCTGGCCTTCGTTGTCGGTACAGACATAGGCATCGTTCCAGACGCCGCAATGCGGGTAGTCGTTCTGCGTCGGGGTCGTGAATCCGTAAAACCACCAGCCGCCGGAAACCGGATCGGAAGTCTTGGATACGTAGATGCACATCTTGGCCGCCGAGGAGCTGCCGCCCATTTCGAGCAGGAACCAGCGGTTGGCGAGGCGATCGAACAGCACGATCGGGTCGCTGACCGAGGTGCGGCAGCCGTCGCCGGTCGGCGCGAGCGACGAGAACGTGGTCGGTCCTGCGAGCTTGGTACCGGACTTGTTGTAGATCGTGAAGGTGGTACCGCTGCTGCCGTTGACGCCGTAGATGATGTGGCTGGCGCTGACGTCGACCACCGGATCGCCCGGCGAAACGCCGGTATTGCCGTTGTTGATGCTGACCCGGGTTTCCGAGCGGTACTGCGAGGTGAACGGCGACTTGTTGTCGTCCCAGAGTTTCTGCAGTTCGGGCAGGCGGTCGGGTTCGGTCAGCAGCCACGAGGGTGCTGCGGTGTTGATCCGGTCCGGCGGAAAGAACTGGCGCTTGTGCGCTTCCTTGATCGGCATTCCAGGCCGCCAGGCAGCGGCTACCGGAACGTCGCGCAGGTCGACGTCGATGCCGACGGCAGAGACCGGCTCGCCGACCTGGACGCCATTCGATACGCTTGTTTCGGCCGCTGCGAGGGTGGAGCCGCTGCAACCGAGCAGCAGCGCCAGCAGGATGCCGGCGTAGGTGCAATTACGGAAATTCATCAATCTGTCCTCATACGGGAATCATTTGAAATCCGTGCGCTCGGTGCCGGCCCAGGCTGCGGCCGGGCAGGGAGCGCGTGCGTCAATCACTATCGCTATCCGCTTCCTCTTCGGTTTCCTCTTTCTGGCCGGATTCGGGGTCGGTCGACACGAATCCGCTCCGGCGCAACAGGCGGATCTCTCCGCGCCGGCTTTCCACAACGATGCTTGCCCGGTCGTCGCCGACCAGGGCGCGGGCCTGCTTGTTCGGTTCCTGCCCCGGCAGATGGGTCACCTGCAGGGAGTACTCGGTGGCGAAGGCCGCCGAGGTGGCCAGTTCGAGATGGGCATCGAGGCCATCGTCGACGGCGAGAATGATGTTGCCGGTGCGGGTCGCAAGGCGTTGCCTTGAGCCGGCCGGAGCCTTGCCGAGGGAGGCTTCGATGGATCCCGGGCCTGTTTCCGCGTTGACGCTGCCCTGGGTGCCGCGCACGGCGATGTCGCCTGCCGTCGATCGCAGTTCGATGTCGGCCCGAACGCCACGACTCTCGATCAGGCCGCGTTCGGTATGCACGCTGACCGCATGGCCGAGCGGGACGAGGATGACCATGTCGAGGCGTTGCCCCGGCGCAACCAGCGTGCCTTCCGGCAGGCGTGGTGCGATCCGATAGCGGTCGCCGTCCACCGAGGGTTGCAGTGCAATGGTCTTGCCGGCCGCGGGTTGCTGGGTCACTGCATGCAGTTCCAGCACGTTCTCATAGCCACCGAAGCGCAGGCGGACATCGCCATAGGGATTGTCGACGACCAGTGCCTGGCCAGCCGGCAGGGTGGACGACACATCCTGGCGCACGATCCTGATGTCGGATCCGTCGTCGCGGGCGGATGCCGACGCCGGGGTTTCGGTCCCGGCCCTTGCACACGCGCACCCGCATATAGCCGCGAAAACGCCGCCGAACAGTATCGTTCGCAATGCTGTCTCCCAAGACGCGATGCACGCCAAGAAACGCAATGACCGGCAGTGCATGCACTTGCCGGTTCCCCCACTACGTCTCAAGCCCCAGTCGGAGCCATCCTCAAGAACGAGGGCGGCCCAGCCCGAGCCGGATCATGCATAAGTTGCCTGGTGCTTACAAGAGGCAATGGCGAGCTGTGTCTCATTTCAGTCTGACCGGTCCTGCCTTTCTGACCTTCAACAGGAGGTCGGCGACTAGCCATCAATAGCGCCCCGGGATTCGCGGATCGGAGTATCGTCGGCAGATTACCGTTCGCACTTTCGTGGAGGACGTTTTTCGATGATCGGCTATGTCACCCTGGGTACCTCCGACCTCGCCCGCGCGGGGAATTTTTACGATGCGCTGCTCGCTGAAATCGGCGCGAAACGGCACATGGAGTCCGAGCGCTTCATCGCCTGGGCGGTGCGACCCGACCAGCCTGCGCTCGGCGTCATACTTCCCCACGACGGTGCTCCGGCCAGTGTCGGCAATGGCACGATGGTCGCCCTCGTCGTCGACAGCCCGGAAAAGGTCGATCGGCTTTATGGCAAGGCGATCGAACTCGGCAGCCGCTGCGAAGGTCCGGCCGGGCCGCGTGGTCCCGGCTTCTACGCCGGCTACTTTCGCGACCTCGACGGCAACAAGCTCAACGTGTTCTGCATGATCGCCGCACCGGCATCCGCCTGATATCCGGCCGGCGCCGGCTGGCGCCCCGGAAGCATTGGTCGAAGTGCAACCGACCGCCATTCCAGCGGCCGGCTGGGCACGTCGGGTCGGCTTGCCTTAGGATTGCGGGCTGCCGAAACCGCACCTGGACCCGAGGAACCCTCTCGAATGACCGATCAATTGCCCGACCGACTCTCGGTCGATCCAAAGAGCCCGTACCACGATGCCGACCTGCTCGCCCGCGGCGTCGGCATCCGCTTCAATGGCGAGGAGCGGACCACCGTCGAAGAGTATTGTGTCAGCGAGGGCTGGATCCGGGTCGCCGCGGGCCGCTCGCTGGACAGGCGCGGGCAACCGATCACGATCAAGGTCAAGGGCAAGGTCGAGCCCTACCTCCTGAATGCCGGCGATCCGGCCAAGGCGGACTGACTCCGTCGATCGCGGCATTCGGCGACACCCGGTGCCGGGTCGCGGACTCCGTGCGTCGCGACGCCGGACGCCATGGCCCAATGACGGGGTCGTCTGCTTTCCTTGGGTCCGCGAGGGCGATCCGGGGCGCCAGCGGCGAATGGACGTTCAGGTCGCCGGGGAATCCGGTTTCCAGGCGCTCGCACTTTCTGGATCGGCCTGCGTTTCGTCGTCGACTATGGGCAAGGGTTCCGGTGATGCCGGTTTCGGCGGCGCAGTCCTCGCATCGCTTGCCGCCTGCTCGTAGGCCTCGATGAGGTTGTCGGCCAGGGCCTTGTAAACGGGCTTGCGGCAGATCAGCGAGGAACTGGCCCGGGCGATCAGGCAGGCGGCCATGATTGGCAGGGCCATCTGCTGGTTCGCGGTCAGCTCCATCGAGATCACCGCGGCGGTCAGCGGCGCCTGGGTCACGCCGGCCAGGTATGCCGCCATCGCCAGCAGCACGACCGCAGACGGATCGGAGCCGGGCAGGAAGGCGCTGATGTTGGCACCGAGGCCGGCGCCGACCGCCAGCGCAGGAGAAAAGATTCCGCCCGGAATCCCGGCCCAGAACGAAGCAATGTTGCCGCAGAACTTGAGTACCCCGAACGCCTCGACGGCCTGTCCGTGTCCCTCGAGGATCGCTTTTGCCTGGGGGTAGCCGGTTCCGTAGAGGCCGGTGTCGGTGAGCTGGCTGAGCAGGACCAGGACCAGTCCGCAGACCGCCGCGAAAACGACCGGCTGGCGCTTGCGCAGGCGGCCGATGAAGCCGCGAAGACCGCCGGGATGGGGAATGATCAGCCGTGCGAAC
Source organism: Dokdonella immobilis (assembly GCF_900115085.1). Taxonomy (GTDB): domain Bacteria; phylum Pseudomonadota; class Gammaproteobacteria; order Xanthomonadales; family Rhodanobacteraceae; genus Dokdonella; species Dokdonella immobilis. The sequence continues at coordinate 27,992 of NZ_FOVF01000003.1, forward strand.
AGCCCGCCGGCGAGACCGCAGAGACCGCCGGTTGCGAGTACCGCAAACCAGGCCTTGCCGAGCGGCAGGCCGATGTCGAGGCGACCGAAGTAGGCGTAGTTGCCGAGGATGCCGAGCGAGACCACACCAGCGATGATCACCGCGGTCAGCAGGATGCCGCTCATGCGGTGTTCGAACGCGCCGCTCATCTCCTCGATGGCGAACACGACTCCGGCCAGCGGCGTATTGAAGGCTGCCGCGAGGCCGGCCGCGGAGCCGGCCAGGATGAAGCGGGCGCTGGCGGCCGGATCGTTGAAGCCGAAACGACGGCCGAGTGAATAGAGCAATCCCGCGCCGACGTGCACGGTGGGACCCTCGCGGCCGATCGAGGCACCGCCGACCAGGGCGGTCAGGGTCAGGGCCATCTTGCCAACGGCCATGCGCACGCTGAGCAGGCTGCGCCGGAACGGCTCGTCCTCAAGCTTCAGGGCCGCGATAGCCTGAGGGATGCCGGATCCGCGCGTCGGTTTCAGGGCGCCCTCGGTAACCCAGGCGAGCAGGGCGAAAACCAGTGGCGTAAGCAGGAACGGCCACCACGAACTGTGTGCGACGATGCTCTGGAAAAGACCGAAGGCATGGTCGGCCGCCTGGGCAAAACCGACTGCGGCGAGGCCGACCAGGATCGCACCCGACCAGAACAGGATCCGGCGTCGCCAGTGCACCGGTGAAAACAGTTCCTCTGCGGCGGTGCGCCAGTGCGCCGTGGGCTTTTCCGCCGGATACCCGTTATCGCTGCCGCCCATCGATGAAAGCAACTCCTGACCAGGGGGAGCGCCATGATACATGCCATGATTCGGGCGGCCGCCGATTCGGCTGCGCCCGCGGTTGCGCCGGGTACCGGCATTCACGTTAAAGTGACGCGGACTGCGCAAGCCGATGAAGCCCGATGCGAACCTTCCTTCGATCTGACCTGAGTCTCGCCTCGCTGGCCGTCATGCTGCTGGGCCTGGCCTGGATGACGGCCGCGCGTGCCGACGAGCCGATGCCGGCCAATCTGACCTTGCGCGTTCCGTCGGCGCTGCTGGCGGAAACGCGCGTCGTCAATGTCTACGTGCCACCGGGCTACGACAGCAAGGCGGATCGGCGCTATCCGGTCCTGTACATGCTCGATGGCGGCGAGAAAGAGGACTTCCCGCATCTGGTCGAGGCCCTCGATGCGCTGATCAAATCAGCAGACATTCCGCCGATGCTGCTGGTCGGCATCGAGAACACCGAGCGTCGGCGCGACCTGACCGGACCCACCGATATCGCCTCGGACCGCGAAATCGCAGCGGTGGTTGGCGGGTCGGCCACGTTTCGCGCCTTCATAGAGCGCGAACTGATGCCCCTGATCGGAACTTTTTACAAGGTGTCCGAAGAGCGCTCGATCATCGGCGAATCACTGGCCGGATTGTTCGTCATCGAGACGCTATTCGTACAGCCGGGCCTGTTCAACACCTATATCGCGCTCGACCCAAGCCTTTGGTGGAATGCCGAACAATGGTGGCGCGAGGCGGGAAGCCGACTCAAGGCGAATGCCGGATTGCAGGCGCGCCTGATCCTCGCCGCCGCAGGCGACAGCGGCAACTCGGCCGCCCACCTGGTCGACGCGCTGTGTCGCAACCCGCTGCCCGGCCTGCACTGGACCCATGCGCCGCACCCCGAGCTGCGCCACGCGACCATCTTCCGTGGCCTCGAGCGCGACGTGCTGAGACAGGCGTTTTCCGGCGATGCGCTGGCCGAACCGGATTGTTCCGCGGCACGCGCGGACTAAACGACCGCAAGCAGCAAGGGCCATTGCGCGCCCGAGCACACGGATCGCCCAGGCTGTGTGAAAGAAATCTCGCTGTTGTCCCGTCCTTGACCGGGATCGGACTGAAATGGGAGATCCATGTGCTTAGAGTCTTGTTGGTGACAGTGGTACTGATGGCGGCGTCTGCATCGGCCGCAGCGGTTGAACTTGCCGCGTCGGCCGAGCAGGTGCGTCCCCTTTTGCTCGGCTCGAAGATGCCGGAGGTTGCGTTGCGCACCATCGATGGCAAGCAGACGAGCTTGCGCACGCAGGTCGATGGCAAGCCCGCGATCCTGGTCTTCTACCGCGGGGGCTGGTGTCCCTACTGCAATCTGCAACTCAGCGACTTGCGCCTGATCGTCAAGGACGTCGAGGCGCTGGGCTACCGGCTCATCGCGATCAGTCCCGATCGACCGGAGGAACTCTCGCGAACGATGAGCAAGGACAAGCTCGACTACATCCTGCTCTCCGACAGCAAGGCCGAGGCGCTGGCCGCGTTCGGCATCGGCTTTCGCGTCGACGATGCGACCCTCGAGAAGTATCACGGTTACGGTATCGACCTCGAAAAGGCTTCCGGCGAAGGACACCATGCCTTGCCGGTGCCCTCGGTCTTCATCGTCGATGCGCAAGGCATTCTTCAATTTTCCTACAGCCATCCGGACTACACGGTTCGCGTGCCGGGATCGGTCGTGCTTGCGGCGGCCAAGGCGATCGCGGGGCGCAAACAGTACCTGAAGCCGGAAAGCTGAACCGCGGGGCCGGATACTGCTCGCGGGCGTTGGGACGATGCACCTGCGCATGCGAACATGGCCCCATGAATCCCGAGGAAAACACCGCGGACCTCGTAGCCCGGTTCGATTTTGCCGCCACGCTCGCCCGCATCGCCGAAGAGGTGCGGGACCTGGTCGGCCAGGGCAAGGTGGCCGCCTACATCCCGCGCCTGGCCGAGGTTCCCGCGGATCGATTCGGCATGGCCGTGGCCACCCTGGACGGGCGCGTGTTCGAGGTCGGCGATGCGGCGACGCCGTTCTCGATCCAGAGCATCTCGAAGGTGTTCACGCTGACCCTGGCCCTGGAGGCCCTCGGCGGCGATCTCTGGAAGCGGGTCGGGCGCGAACCCTCGGGCAGTGCCTTCAATTCGCTGGTCCAGCTCGAGCGCGAGTCGGGCATCCCGCGCAATCCGCTGATCAACGCCGGCGCCCATGTAGTCGCCGACGTGATCCTTTCGAGCACGCCGACCGCGCAGGCCGATCTGCTCGAGTTCGTCCGTGCACGTGCCGACAATCGCGCCATCGTCATGGACGAGGAGGTGGCCGCTTCGGAGCGCGATGCCGGCTTTCGCAATGCGGCCCTGGCCAATTTCATTCGCAGCTTCAGGAACCTCGACAACCCGGTCGAGCGCGTGCTCGATTTCTACTTCCATCAATGCGCGCTGCAGATGAGCTGCCTGGACCTGGCCCGAGCCTTTCTGTACCTGGCCAATCGCGGGCGCTGCCAGCGCAGCGGGCAGTCCGTGATCAGTGCCGAGCGGGCCAAGCGCATCAATGCACTGATGCTGACCTGCGGGACCTACGATGCGGCCGGTGAATTCGCCTTCCGCGTCGGCCTGCCGGCGAAAAGCGGCGTCGGGGGCGGCATCGTCGCCGTGGTGCCGAACGCCCTGACCCTCGCTGTCTGGTCGCCCGGGCTCGACGAAAAGGGCAACTCGCTGGCCGGGGCGGCGGCACTCGACCGCTTCACCGCGCTGACCGGTCTATCCATTTTCTGAGCTGCCTGCCGGGCAGGAATCTTCATGTCGACCAGAAAGCCAAGCACGAAGGGTCCGGGCCAAGCCGCAAAAGCGGAGACGGACGAAACGATCGGCGAATCCTTTGCCCTCTCTCCCGACGAGGCGAGCGAGGTCGAGGAGAGCCGGCCGCCACGCGTCCAGGTGCTGCACGAGACGATTCGCCGACAAGGCGAGGAGGAACTGCACCGGAGCGCGACAGCGCTCGCCTGGTCGGCGCTGGCAGCCGGGCTCTCGATGGGCTTCTCGATGCTCGCCCGGGCCCTTCTGCGCACGCACCTGCCGGAGGCGTCAGGCGGGTTCCTGATCGAGAACTTCGGCTACACCATCGGCTTCCTGATCGTGATCCTCGCACGCCAGCAACTGTTCACCGAAAACACGATCACCGCGGTACTGCCGGTGATGACGGTGCCGAGCCTCGGCACGTTTGCCCGGCTGCTTCGGCTCTGGGGCATCGTGCTTGTCGGCAATCTCGTCGGTGTCGCGCTGTTCGCCTATGGCGTGCTGCACATGCAGGTGGTCGACGAGCCGGTCCGCACCAGCATCGCCGACCTGGGAACCGGGATCATGCACAACGTGCCGTGGCAGATGTTCACCAAGGGTATCGTCGCCGGCTGGCTGATCGCGACGATGGTCTGGCTGCTGCCGGGCGCCGGGACTTCCAGGGCACTGATCGTGCTGCTGGTCACCTATCTGGTCGGTATCGGCGGCTTTACCCACATCATCGTCGGCTCGACCGAAGTGCTCTACCTGGTCTTCCTGGGCCAGGCAACGTTTGCTTCCTATCTATTCGACTTCGCCTTGCCGACGCTGGCCGGGAACATCGTCGGCGGCAGCGTCATCTTCGCCCTCATCAGCCATGCCCAGGTGCGTAGTGATGATTGATCCCTGCTTGTGCGAAGAGTCGAAGCCATGAGTGGCGCCGGCGAAAAGATGAGTTTCAACGCCACCTGGTCGATGGCCGTCGGCGGCATGGTCGGCGGCGGCATCTTCTCGACCCTGGGTGTCGTCATCGGCATTTCGGGTGAGCTTGCCTGGCTCAGTTTCGTCGTGGCCGGGCTGATCGCGCTGGCCGCCGGCTACAGCTACGTGGAATTTGACCAAACACTATGGCAAGGGCGGTGGCGCCTTCACCTTCCTGCGCCAGATCGGCGCCATGCAGTCGGCCGGTACGCTGGCCTGGATCCTGATCATCGGCTACGTGCTGACGAATGCCGTCTATGCCTACACGTTCGGGCAATATCTGGCACACGTGTTCGATCTCGGACCTCTGTTCGCGCGCTCGGCCGCGGTCTCGATCATGGCCGTGTTCATCGGGCTCAACCTGCGCAGCATCGGCCAGTCCAGCACGGTCGAGATCGTCCTGGTCTGGTTCAAGATGGCGGTGCTGGTCGGTCTGGCGATCTACGGCCTCAGCCAATGGGACCCGCCGATGATGGCGCGCGGCGCGCCCGATGCGGGCATCGCCACGGCGCTGTTCGGCGCGGCCGCTGTGTTCATGGCCTATGAAGGCTTCCAGTTGCTCGCCTACGACTACGAGGACATCGAAAATCCGGGCCAGACTTTGCCGAGGGCCGTGCTATCGGCCATTGCCGTCGTCATCGTCGTCTACGTCATGGTCGCGATCGGCACGCCGATGCTGATCGGCGCCGATGGCGTCATCAACAACCAGGAGGTGGCCCTGGCCCTGGCTGGCGAAAAGGCCTTCGGTACCGCGGGCCTGGTCATCGTGACCGTAGCCGCCGCGTTTTCGACCGGTTCGGCGATCAACTCCACGCTGTTCGCCACCGCGCGACTGGCCCGCGAAGTGACCCGGAAGGGCCAGCTTCCGCAGTCGGTCGACCATGAGAACCGCTTCGGCATTCCCGATCGCGCCGTGATCACGCTCGGTGTGCTGGCGGCGGCGTTCGCCGCGATCGGTACCCTGTCCGGACTGGTCGAAGCGGCAAGCCTGGCCTTCCTGTGCACGTTTTCGATCGTCTGCGCGCTGGCCTTTCATGCCCGGGCCGGCTGGCGCATCGTGACCGGCAGCGGTGCCCTGGCCAGCGCGGCCGCGGCGCTGGCCCTGGTCGACCGCCTGTGGCGGACGACGCCGACTGCCCTGGTCCTGTTCGGCGTCCTGCTCGTGGTCGCCGTGTTTGCGCGCCCCTGGCTGTTGCGTCATGCAAAAACCCGGGTGCCGAGCGAGGATTGATCGGCGCGCGACTGCCAGCACCTACGCGGCAAGGGCGGGCAGGGCGACTTCGAGGATCTCGCAGGCCGACGAGGACTCAAGTCGACCCTCCCAGCGCGCTGGCAGCACGCAGGCGTCGTCGCTGCCCAGTTCAATCGTTTCGCCTGCGACCGGGCCGAGCTCAAGCCGTCCGGACAGCACGAAGAGAAAATGCACCGGAGCGGCGGCCATCGGCATGCCGGCCGGCTTGCCAGGCGATCCGTGCAGTCTCAATACCCGCACGCTCGCCATGCCGTTCGTGGCATCCGCGATACCCGTGTCGGCAAACCGCAGCGCGCCCTGCGCGGACGATTGCCAGAGCGCTTCCGAGGCGACGTGGCGGACGAAGCGCTGGCCGCCGAAGCGTCGTTTGCCGTCGACCTGCGGTGTGGGCAGTGCGAGTTCATGGTCGCGCCAGGTTTCATGTTGCGCGGGACTGCCGACTTCGATGACCTCGAGTCCCGCCGACGATTCCAGCACGCGGTGGCGGATCGTCGGCGGCTGCAGCACGCAGTCCCCGGGGCGCAGGACGAACGGCGCTCCCTGGTCCTCGTAAACGACGCGGACCCAGCCGCGCCGGCAGTAGATCAGCTGCACGCCGACTTCATGGAAATGCACGTAGTCGGGGACGGGACCGCCTTCGGGGATGCGTATATGCGAAGCGATGACGTGGCCATCGACGCGGCCCGGAATCAGGTCGCGGTATTGCATGCCAGCACGGCCCGTGACCCAGGCCGACGCGCTGTCGGCCCGGCGCAGCAGGAATTCGCGCGATTCGGCGGGCGCCGCGACCGCCTGTTTTGGCTGTTGCCAGGCGATGCGCAAGCCGCCGGGCGCCGACGCGGGCAGATCGGCGGTCGCTATCGAGCCTCGCAGCGCGACGGGCAGGCGCAGTTCGGGCATCGGCGGCTTCCCTTCGTCGCGCGTCGCCGATTGCAGGCGCAGGCTGATGCCGTGGCCGGAGATCACGGCGACGGTCGGCGCGTCGGCGGGCATGGTCATGTCGAGTCGAAAGCCGAGCGTGTCGACGTAGAACGCGACAGCGGCATCGAGATCGCCGCAGGCGAGGACCAGTTCGGCACCCAGGCTGCGATCAGCGGGGCAGGAGCCAGCGGAATCTTTCATGCGGAGTCGTCGGATCAGGCTGTCCGGACAGTATGCCGATTCGCCCGGCGATGCGTGGCGCGGTCGCACCGATACCCCGCGCGATCGCTGCGAGGTGACGCATCGCATGCCGCGCGGATTGATCTTCGGCGCGGCTGTCCGGACCATGGAGCGGCTCCGGCGGCCGCTGCCACAAGGATTCGGGCGGCAGGATCCGGCCTCCGATCGCCGCCGCGATGCGGCGCTGCAGCACAAGTCCAATGGGATTCTGGAGCTGTTTGAGAGCCAAACTGAGTGGGACAATAGCGCTTATATATCATATGGATAGCACTCTATTTTCGTGTGCTTTCGAGATCGTGACTCACCGTGCTTGCCTTGACGTCGCCACGACAAGCGTCCAGTGTGAAAGCGCATCCTCAGGGAGATTTCATGTCAGAGCCCGCCACGGTTTTCGACGAAATGGGTTGGCCCGACCAGATCCGGCCACCGTATGCGCTGGTCGATGCCTGGCTGAAATCGGTGCCTGCCGAGCAGCTCGCCCTCAAGCGCCGCGAGGCCGAAGTGCTGTTCCGGCGCATCGGCATCACCTTCGCCGTCTATACCGAGGGCGGTGACCCGGAACGGCTGATTCCTTTCGATCTGATTCCACGGGTGATGGCCCAGGCCGAGTGGCAGAGCCTGCGCAAGGGCCTGGAGCAGCGCGTGCGCGCCCTGAATGCCTTCATCCACGACGTCTACCACGATCGCGAGATCCTCAAGGCCGGCCGGATCCCCGAGCGCCTGGTCCTCAACAACCCGCAGTTCCGCCCCGAAATGGTCGGCCTGGACCTGCCGCACAACGTCTACACGCACATTGCCGGGATCGACATGGTGCGCACCGGCCCGGACGAGTACTACGTGCTCGAGGACAACTGCCGGACCCCGTCCGGCGTTTCCTACATGGTCGAGAATCGCGAAGTCATGATGCGGCTGTTCCCGGAGCTGTTCCGTCGCGCCGGCGTCGCCCCGGTGGCGCACTACGGCGACGAACTGCTCGAAACCCTGCGCTCGGTCGCCCCGCCGAACTGCCAGGGTGAGCCGACCGTCGTGCTGCTGACCCCGGGCATCCACAACAGCGCCTACTACGAGCACGCCTTCCTCGCCGACGAGATGGGCATCGACCTGGTCGAGGGCGCCGACCTGCTGGTAAGGAATGAAATCTGCTACATGCGCAGCACCAGCGGCCTGACCCGGGTCGATGTGATCTACCGGCGCATCGACGACGACTACATCGACCCGCTCGTGTTTCGACCCGAATCGATGCTCGGCGCGCCCGGCCTGCACTTCGCCACGCGCGCCGGCAACCTGACCCTGGCCAACGCGATCGGCGCCGGCATCGCCGACGACAAGGCGGTGTACATCCACGTACCGGAAATGGTGCGCTTCTATCTCGGCGAGGAACCGCTGCTGCAGAACGTGCCGACCCACGACTGCAGCAAGCCCGACGACCTCGCCTACACCCTGGCCCACATCGACCAGCTCGTGGTCAAGGCCGTGCATGGATCGGGCGGCTACGGCATGCTGGTCGGTCCGCATGCGAGCAAGGCCGAGATCGAGACCTTCGTCGCCCAGCTCAAGGCGCGGCCACATGACTACGTGGCCCAGCCCACGCTGGCCCTGTCGACCGTGCCGACCTTCGTCGAATCCGGCATCGCGCCGAGGCACGTCGACCTGCGTCCCTTCGTGCTCAGTGGCGAGCAGATCCGGATCGTCCCGGGCGGCCTGACCCGGGTCGCATTGCGCGATGGTTCGCTGGTGGTCAATTCATCACAGGGGGGTGGCACCAAGGACACCTGGGTGCTGGAACGCTGATGCTTGCCCGTACCGCTTCCAATCTGTTCTGGCTGGCCCGCTATATGGAGCGCGCCGACTACCTGGCGCGGCTGCTCCAGGTTGCAGGCCACATGAGCGCCGTACGCGTCGACGCGGACGGCAACAGCGAATGGGAATCGGCGATCGCCGCGGCCGGTTGCCACGAGGAGTTCTTCGGCAAGCACGAAGCGGCCACTGCCGGGAGCGTGATCGACTATCTCGCTTTCGATCGCGGCAATCCTTCTTCGATCTGCAACTGCATCGAGACCTCGCGTCGCAACGCGCGGGCCGTGCGCACCGCGCTGACCAGCGACATGTGGGAAGCGGTCAACACGAGCTGGATGGAACTGCGCGATTTCGAATCCTCGGAAATGAACGAGGATCGCCTGACCGAATTCCTCGACTGGGTCAAGGCGCGCACCAGCCTCGTCCACGGCGTCTATGCAAACACGATGTTGCGCCGCGACGGTTTCCATTTCACCCGTATCGGCCAGTTCCTCGAGCGCGCCGACAACACGGCGCGACTGCTCGACGTGAAGTACCACGTGCGCCTGCCGACCGTGCAGGATGTCGGCGGCGTGGTCGACTACTACCAGTGGCTGGCGGTGCTGCGCGTGGTCGGTGCCCGGCGCGCCTATCGGGTCCTGTTCAAGGGCCACGTCGAGCCGGCCCAGGTTGCCGAACTGCTGATCCTGCGGCCCGAGTTTCCGCGCTCGCTGGTGTTCTGCTTCGAGCAGATCTGCCTCAACCTCGACGCCATCGAGAGCCACGACCCGCGCCTGAGTTCGGAGTGCAAGCGCATCGCGCATTCGCAATACGCGGCGCTGCGGTTCGGACAGATCGAGCCGATCATCGAACAGGGACTGCACGAATTCCTCAGCGAACTGGTCGACCGATGCGGCCTGCTCGGCGCCGAGATCGCCCGCGGCCACCTGTTCTGATGCACCTGTCGATCCAGCATCGAACCGTCTACCGCTATGCGGAACCGGCCTTGCGCGTGACCCAGGCATTGCGCCTCTGGCCTGCGGCCTGCAGCGGGCAGCGTGTGATCGGCTGGCAGGTCGACGTGGACGGCCGGGCGCTGCCTTACGCAACCACCGACGGATTCGGCAATCCGGTCGCCACGCATACGGCGGACGGTGCGGTCGACCAGGTGCGCATCGACGTCCACGGGCACGTCGAGACCGAAGACCTGCATGGCGTGGTCGGCGGCACGCTCGAACGCTTGCCGGCTCGCTTCTTCCTGTTCGAGACATCCTTGACCCACGTCGACGACTCGATCCGCGGACTGGCCGCACAGGTGCCGCCGATGAAGGACGCAATCGAGCGCATGCACCGGCTCTGCAACCATGTCCGCGATCGTCTCGACTACGTCGCCGGCGAAACCGATTCGGCGACGACCGCGGCCGAGGCCCTGGCCAACGGCTCCGGGGTCTGCCAGGACCATGCCCATCTGATGGCGGCGAGCGCACGCGCGCTTGGATTTCCGGCGCGCTATGTCAGCGGCTATCTGTGCGCGGGCGTCGAGGGCGCCGAAGCGGCCAGCCACGCCTGGGCCGAGATCCACATCGACGACTTCGGCTGGGTCGGTTTCGATGCGGCCAATCGCATCTGTCCGAACGAATACTACGTGCGCATAGCCTGCGGCCGTGATTATCACGATGCGGCGCCGGTGCGCGGCGTGCACCGCGGCGGGCGCTCGGAAACACTCGAAGTCAGCGTCAGCATCAGCGAAACGGCGGCAATGCCGCCACCGGGTGGCTTGCCGGGCAATCGGGGCCAGTCGGCACAGTAATCGAGCCGCCCAATCGGGTCCCGAGGGAGCAGGGAGCCTGCAAGAAACCCTGCACTGCTGCGGTCCTCTGCACGACAGGCGCCGAGCGCCGAAATCCGTGGATGAGCCTTATGCCTGTTCGAAGAGTGGCCTTGACATTGATGTGCGCAAGCGTCGCCTTGCCCGCAATGGCCGATGATGCATGCAAGCTGCGCAGTGGCGAGAGGATCGTGCCGCTGGTGGAGTTGTATACCTCGGAAGGCTGCAGCAGCTGTCCGCCCGCGGACCGCTGGCTGTCGGCGCAGCTTGCCGACACGCCGCTGAACTGGCTCGCGTTCCACGTCGACTATTGGGACTACATCGGCTGGGCCGACCGCTTTGCCGATCCGCACTATTCGGAGCGCCAACGTCAGCGCGTCAATGCGACTGGCGCCAGCACCGTATACACGCCGCAGGTGATGGTCGGCGCGAATGTGCGCGTAGCCTGGCAATCCGCAAGCGCATTCGACCATGCCGTCGAAGCGGGCGGAGGAATTGCGCCGGTCGATCTCGAACTGTCACTGGATGGTGGCCCGGAAGGAATCGAGGTCAGGCTTGCGGCACTCGACAAGCGCGCCACCGGGGCAAGGGCCGAGGTCTGGCTGGCTCGCTACGTGGACGACCAGCAGTCGCGGGTCAGGGCCGGCGAGAACAGCGGAGCGACCCTGCACCACGACCGCGTGGTGACCCGAGTCTGGGGGCCCTGGCAACTCGATGATTCCCGATTGGAGCGATCACTGCACATCGCGCGGGATCCGGCGGACTGGGGTCTCGTTGCATTTGCCCAGGATGCGACAGGGCGAACCCTGCAGTCGCTGGGCCTGAGCTGGAAGGCCTGCGCGAGCGGCAGCGGGAAGGCTGCGCATCCGACTGCCAATTTACCTTAGAAGAACGAAATAAGGCATTGACGTATATGGATATCGCGCGCTGATTCGACGCAGAATCAAGGCTTGCGGTAGACCTGCACGAATCGATCGGTCTTGCCGCGGATGGCCTCGTCCGTGACATTCCGGGTGCGCTCGTCGTCCTTGTGGCGAAGCACGTCGCTGCCGGCGATCCACTTGAGTCCGTGCGCCTCGAAATCGCTTATGGCGAACGTCTCGTCGATGCGATGCAGGGTTTGCGCGGCCGATTTGCCGGTTCCGGCCCTGGCCGAGTGATCGACGATCAGAAGCTTCCCTCCGGGTTTCAGGGCCTTGACGATCTGATCGATGAACTGGCCCGCGTCGATCGCCGGCCAGCCCTGGTCCGGGTCGGCGACATAGAGATCGTGGTAGGACATGATGATCATCGCGCCATCGAGCTTGCCCTCGCCGAGATCCATCGCTTCGTTGGATGCGATGCGGTAATCGACGTTGGCCAGTCGTCCGCCGGCAAGCCGGGCATCGAGGGCCTTTTTTGCATAGGCGTCATAGGGCGGATTGTTGATCAGCAAGACCCGACCCTGCGGGCCGACCAGGCCGGCGAGGATCTCGCTGTAGTAGCCGCCGCCGCCGAAGATGTCTGCGATTGTCATGCCGGGTCCGAACCCGGCCAGCTTGAGCACCGCTTCGGGCCTGTCGCGCGCGTCCCGTTCACGGTCGCGATCACTGCGGGCCGGATTGGCGATGGCGGCGGCGATCGGGTCAGGCCGCGGATGCGGCGCCGGCGCGGCATCGATCGCCGTAAAGCAGGTCATCGACAGCAGCAGTGAAAGGACCAGCGGGCGGGCGAAAGGCATGGCGGACATTCCCTGGGGCGTGAAGCGCCACTATGCGCGCCTGATGCCGATATGCACGCATCCCGAAAGTCATTTCGGAACATCCCGCCGGATCGGGGTCAAACGGCCTGGCCCGCTCCGAACGCCAGGTAGGCCGTGAACACCGATTCTGGCGCCTCGATCTGCGGATAGTGACCGATATCGGCGAGTTCACTGACGTCGGCATTCGGAATCAGCTGGCGATAGCGTTGCACCATGTGCGCCCCGGAAATCGGATCGGCGAGGCCATCGATCAGCTTGAGTGGCAACCGGGTGTTCTGCATCGCGCCGACCCAGCGCTGGCGGTGCTCGACACGTTCCCGCATGTATCCGATCAGGCCGGCCAGCGCACGCTTGCCCTTGTTGTGGCGGATCCCGTCCCAGAATTCGTCGAGCAGGTCCGGGTCGGGCTGGCTGCCGGCACCGAAGATCCGCTGCATGCTGGCGCCGAGGCTGCGCCTGCTCGAGAGCCGGGCGACCAGACCGCCGAGCGGCGACATCAGCAGGCGCTGGATCGCCAGCGGTCGGTGGGTTTCGGGAAACAGGCCGCCATTGAGAAAGCAGACGCTGCGCAAGCCCGCGGCCGATTCGGATGCGCCATGGCGCGCGAGCAACTCTTGCGCCACCGTGTCGCCATAATCGTGCGCGAGCACGTGCCAGCAATCGACGCGGAGATGGGCCAGCAGTGCTTCGAGAACATCGGCTTGCTCGCCGATCGAATAGCGGTGGGGCCATGGCTTCGCCGAATGACCGAAGCCGAGCAGGTCCGGGGCAATCAGACGGTAGTGGCGAGCCAGCCGTGGCCAGATCGCACGCCAATCGCTGGATGAGGTGGGAAAGCCGTGGATCAGCAACAAGGCGGGAGCCTGGTGGCTTCCTTGCTGGCGCCAGAAGATCGCCCGGCCGGCGTGCCCGAAGGTCGAACCGGCTTGCCGCCATTCCGCGGCCGTGGCCGCCGGCATCAGGATTGCGCCGCCTTGGCCACGCGGGCCGCGGACTGCTGGATGCGTACGAGGTCGTCGGTCATCTTCAGTACCAGTTCTGCGCGCGCCAGTGCCTGGGAGGAATGGCGTGCCGCGGCCTTGCGGTAGCGTTCGTCCCCGAGGCAGGCCAGGGTCTGCAGCATCTTCTGCAGATGGATGCCGACCTCGACGAGTCCGGCACCGTCGCGGGCGATCGGTATGAAGAAGTCGTCGAACAGTTCCTCGAGCTCGACCGGGGGCACATGCACATTGGGGAAATGGATCTCTTCCTGGCGGCCAAGGTCCGACGAATCGGGATAGTGATCCGACCATAGCGCCAGCATGCGTGCGCCGCGACTGAGTATGTCGATGGCCGTGCCGGGGTCGTTGACGGCCGGCGACAGGGCGCGTGAGGCGATCTCGGAGAGTACGCAGACGCCGAACCTGGGGTCCTGGTCGAAGCTGCGCGACGAGGCGATGCTGAATGCCTTGCGGATATCCTCCAGGCTGTCCTCTGGCAGTGCCTTCATCACGCATGCCAGCGGCTGCGCGGCCCCGGCGTAGTGCCCCGGCAGGGCGGCCAGGTAGATCTCCACCTCCTGCTTCTCGGCGAGATCCTGCAGGGCTTGCATGTCGACATGCTCGACGAAGCCGAAGCTGTCGCCATGAATCGGCTGGGCACCTTCGGGGATGCCGGCGTCGCCCGCTTCGCGCGGCTGTCCGGCCAGATACGGGGCAGCCCGGCGCCGGCGGATGGCCTGGCTTGCTGCGGACTCGACTCGATCGCAGGTCGGGGCGACCCGACCGAGCCCGAGCACGTAGTCGCTCCAGCGCACCAGTGTCATGACCACGATGACGATCACGCCGAGGGTGACCGCATAAAGCACGACACGTCCGGTTTCGCCATACAGCCCGGTCTGCAGGGCAATGATGCCGACCAGGCTGAACAGGAACGAGCCAAGGAACGTAGCCAGGGCGTTCTGCGCAGTCGTGTCCTCGATCAGCAACTGGGTCGCCCGCGGTGTCGTGTTGCCGGTCGCCGAGGCATAGGCGCTGACCATCGTACTTAGCGAGAAGATCATCACCGAGAGCATGCTCGAAGCAATGATCTGGAGCAGGGTGTCGACCGATTCCGCACCGATCTTCGCCGGCAGGTCCCCGGGGATGTAGTGCTTGACCAGGACCGCGATCAGGGCGGTGACGATGGCGAGGACCGAGAACGCGGTCGTGCGCAACCAGAGCTTGCGCGAGAGCTGCAACATCAGCCACTGCAGTCGGGAAATCATGATGGGCAACGGTCGGAAAGAGGCCGGGAACATCATGCCTCAGTAATGCCCGACAGGCGACCGCGAAGCGGCGGACACATGCCGCAACTCCACGCTGCGCCGGGCTGCAATGGATGCCGCTCCTTGCCGGTCTGTTGCAATGTGATGGCGCAGCGGCAGGATCTTCCGCGGCGCCCCCTGCGGCCATGCACGCCGCCTGAACCAGGATCCGGGGGAAATCCGCATGCGCATCTGCAAGGCCCTGCTGATCGTTGTCGACATCAGCGGCTATACCCGATTCATCACCGAGCGATCGCTGACCCTCGAGCATGCCGAGCAGGTCATCAGCGACCTGCTGAATACGGTCCTCGACCAGTCGCGCCATCCGCTGACCCTGAACAAGCTCGAGGGCGATGCTGCGCTGCTCTATGCCGAGATCGATGAGGCCGACCCCGGGACGGCGCGGCCCATGCTTGGTCAGGTGCGCGCGTTTTTCCCGGCGTTCCGCGATCGTGTCAAAGCCCTGAGCGCACTGCGCCAGAACTGTAGCTGCGATGCCTGCCGCAATATCACCGCGCTGAGCCTCAAGGCATTCGTGCACTGCGGCGAGGTGCTGCTGAAAAAGATCCGGCAATTCGATGAACTCGCCGGGGAACCGGTGATACTGGTGCACCGCCTGATGAAGAACAGCATCGCCTCGAACGAATACGTGCTGCTGACCGATACGGTCGCCGAACTGGCCGGGCTCGACCGCTCCCGTTTGCGCAGCCATGTTGAAGAAGTCGACGGCATGGGCAGGCAGTCTCTGTGGCTGGCCAACGGGTCCGACCTGCCCGAGTGGACGCCGATGACGACATCGCAGGCCGGATCGAAGGCTACGGCGAGGCGCAGCGGCGTGTTCCGCCACCTGCCGCTGGCGCAGGGTGGAGCCGGATGGCTGGCCGCGATGCGGAACTGGTGGACGGCGCGGCGCGCATGAGTCTGACCGGGCCGGCGAGGTTTTTTGCGTGCATCCATGAAGCTCGGGCGCTGCCTATTGCTGCGTCAGCGGACCCAGGGCCAGCAACTCATGCTCGATCGCGAAAACATGTGGATCTTCCTCGCCCATCGCGCGCAGTGCATCGGCAAGCTGCAACAGATAGTCGCGGTTGAGTCCGCTCGGCCCCCGGGCGCGGGCAATCTGGCGCGCGATCGCCGCGTCCGGCGCGTCGCCGAGGAAGGCTTCATTGTCGGGGCCGGCAATGTAGATCAGGCCTTCGCTGGCGCCGCCGGCGCAGAACTCGATCGGTACGACCTCGCGCAAGTAGCCATTCTTCTCGCGCAGGTCGAGATGGTCGAACACGGCCGGCGTGATCAGGTAGGCCATGCCGGAACATTGCGCACCGGGATCGGCCACCAGGGTCACGACCCGACCGGGCGCGGCAGCCGTTCCACGGTGGTCATGCGAACCCTGCCAGAAGCGCCGTGACCAGCCGCGAATGCGTGCCGGTCGGCGTTCGATGAATTCGAAATCGGCCTTCCAGATCAGCGACCCGTAGCCGAACAGCCAGAGCTGTTCCTGGTCGTGGAAACGATGCAGGGTCCGGTTGATTGAAGTGGTATCGGCAGACATCGGGCGGCGGCGTGGCAGGAGGTGCAGGATCGATCCTGTGCGGATTCTCCCATCGTGCGCGCCGGGTCTGCCAGCACCGGTTCAGGCCACGCGCCTGCTTGTGCGCAAACGCGGGCGGGTTATGCTTTTCCGATGAACGCCATCAAGTCGATTCCGTTTTCCGCAGCGGCCAGCATCGAGCCCGCCGAAATGATTGCCCGCGCGCAGCGCTTTGCCAGCGCCGTGGCGAGCCGACGCACGGTCCGTGACTACTCCGGACAGGGTGTCCCGCGCGAGGTCATCGAAGCCTGCCTGCGCGCGGCCGGAACGGCGCCGAGCGGAGCCAACCAGCAGCCCTGGCACTTTGTCGCCATCGGCAACGCCGAAGTCAAGCGACGCATCCGCATCGCCGCGGAGGCCGAGGAACGCGAATTCTACGAGCGACGCGCGCCGGGTGAATGGCTCGATGCGCTGGCCGCTCTCGGGACCGACGCCAACAAGCCGTTCCTGGAGCAGGCCCCATGGCTGATCGCGGTGTTCTACGAACGTACCGGACCGCTGCTCGATGGCCACAAGGCCAAACGCTACTACCCGCACGAATCGACAGGCATCGCCACCGGCCTGCTGATCACGGCCCTGCATCACGCGGGACTGGCGACGCTCACGCACACGCCAAGTCCGATGGCGTTCCTCAACGAGATCCTCGAACGACCGAAGCACGAGGTGCCGTATCTGTTGCTCGTGGTTGGCCATCCGGCCGAGGGCTGCCGTGTGCCCGACATCGCCCGCAAGCCGCTGTCGGAAATCGCCGATTTCGTGGTCTGAAGACATTGCGAGCTGCAAAAGGGCGGCTCACGCGTGCCTGAAACGCCCGATGCCTAAAATTGCGAAGTCTTGTTTTTTCACGCCGAAAGTCATGCAGGTTATTGAATCCAAAGCGTAACCCTTTCCTGCGCATCCCTTAGGGACGGCAAATCCAGGCTTGAATTGGCTTGTCCTGCGGCGCAGAATCGGTGCTGCGCATCCGCTCGCGATGCCTGCGGCTGCTGCTGGTTTCCACCCTGGGGAGAAAGCAGTCCATGAACCGATCAAGGTTTCTATCCCGATTCCCGTGCGTCCCGCTGATTGCCGCGCTTGTGGCCTTGCCGGGCTTGGCCGCCGCCGGCCCGAAAGAGGACGCGCTGGCCAGCATGCAGGCGCTGGCCGAGCAGATTCGTGAAGCCAAGGCAAGCGGGCAGGATCCCGCCGCCGCCATTGCCGAGCTCGACGCGATCAGCGCGAGCCTCGGTGGAGATCGTCCGAGCGATCCTGTCTTTGTCAACGGCCCGGTAGTCCGCGGTGCGGTGATGACACCACCCAACTGCACGGTAACTACGACCACAGGCAACAGCACCGACACACCGATCGCCATCGTCGATAACGCCACGGCGGTATCCAACCTGAGCATCGCCGGTGCGCCGACCTTCACGCACTACGTCGAAGCCACGCTGACGATCAACCATACCTTCGCCGCCGACCTCGACGTCACGCTGACGTCGCCCGCCGGCACGGTGATCACCCTGACCACCGATAGTGGCGCAGGCAATGACGACGTCTTCGCTCCGGTCACGTTCACCGACCTCGCCGGGGTGCCCGTCACCGATGCGATCTACACCAATCTTGTGTCGATCGGTGCGGTCATTCCCGAATCGGCGATGGCCGCCGTTCGCGGCGAGGATCCGAATGGAACCTGGGTCCTCAGCGTCGGCGACGACGCGGCCGGCGACGTCGGCACGCTGCAATCCTGGTCGCTTACGGTCATTTCGGGCGACGTGGCGCCGACCGATACGGTCAGCAGTTTCTCCAGTACCAACGTGCCGGTGGCGATCGTCGACAACACGGTCGCCAATTCGACGCTGTCCGTCAGTGGTGCAGATGCCTTCACCTGTGCGATCCAGCTCAACACGAGCATCACCCATACCTTCGCGGCGGACCTGGATGTATTCCTGATGTCGCCGGCCGCCACGAGTACGACCATCTCCACCGACAATGGCGCCGGCAATGACGATGTGTTCAATGGAACACAGTGGTACGACAAGGCCGGCTCGCCGGCCACGGACTTCACCTACACCAACCTGGTGACTGCGACACCCCTGGTTCCCGAAGGCGCCATGGGCGCATTTGCCGGTGGCGATCCGAATGGTAGCTGGACCCTGATGGTCGGCGACGACGCCGCCGGAGACATCGGCAGCCTGAGTGCCTGGTCACTCGACGTGACGACCTGCAGTTGCGCCGTAACCGGCCCACCGCCGGTGGCCGTCACGGTGCCTTCAGGTTCATTGTGGTCCAGTGTGCTCCTGATCGGACTCGCGCTCGGAGTCGGACTGGTTGTCCTTCGCCGACGATTGCATCGAAGCTGAGCAGCTCGGTGTGTGAATTGCAAAAGGGGCGCCCTCGGGCGCCCCTTCGTCTTCCAGGTGTAGCGGCGCGGCCCGATGCCGTCGATGGGTGATTGGATCGCCAACCCCGCTTTCATGCACACTGCGTTGCATTGCGGACATCCAACCTGCAGAGGGAACGAAACATGCGCAAGCCACTTCCGCTCGCGATGGCAACGGCATTGGTCGCCGGAACCGCCGCTGCCGAAACGCCCGATTACTCGCTGACCATCTACAGTTCGGCCCAGCCGGGCCAGATCAGCACCGACCGCCTGGCCAACTATGGCGCTTCACTGCCGGGTTATGCGCTGGTTCGCGATGGTCGCAAGATGGCCTTGCCGAGCGGCAGGGGCGAACTGCGCTTCACCGATGTGGCCACGCGCATCGATCCGACCACGGTTGCTTTCGAATCGCTGACCGACCCTGCCGGTACACGCGTGCTCGAGCAGAACTACCAGTACGACCTCGTCAACCGCGACAAGCTGCTCGAGCGCTATGTTGGCGAAAAGATCACGGTCGAACAGTTGCGAGGCACGGAACTCGAAAGGATCTCCGGAACGCTGTTGTCGGCGGCCGGCGGCAGCCTGATCCTGCAGCGCGACAGCGGCGAGGTGGTGAGCCTTTCCAACTTCAGCAACGTGCTGTTTCCAAGCCTTCCGGGCGGCCTGATCACGCGACCAACCCTGGTCTGGCTGGTCGATGCAAAGCGCGCGGGAACACACGACACGCGGGTCTCCTACCAGACCCAGGGCATGACCTGGTGGACCGACTACAACATCGCGCTGCGCGAGTCGGGCGACAAGTGCACGATGGATCTGTCGTCCTGGGTCACCATCGTCAACCAGTCCGGAGGCAGCTTTCCGGCGGCGCAACTCAAGCTCGTCGCCGGTGAGGTCAACCGCGCGCCGGCCGCGGCGCAGCCGCAAGTGCGCATGATGAAGGCGGCGGGTGCGGCGCGTCTTGAAGAAGCCGACCAGGGCTTCGCCGAATCCTCTTTGTTCGAATACCACCTGTACACGCTCGGTCGGCGCAGCGACCTTCCCGACAATTCGACCAAACAGCTCGAATTGTTCCCGACCGCGGTCGACATTGCCTGCCGCAAGCAACTGGTGTTCACGGCAGCCCCTCGGCCATGGAGCTACTGGGCGCAGCCGATCGCCGACCAGGGCTATGGCGCCAGCAGCGACGGCACCGTCGGTGCCTACCTCGAGTTCGAGAACAAGGAGGCCAACCAGCTCGGCGTCCCGCTGCCGGCCGGGCGCATGCGCGTCAACCAGGCCTCGGGGGATGGTTCGTTGGAGTTCATCGGCGAGGACGTCATCAAGCACACGCCGCGCAACGAGACCGTGCGCATCAAGCTCGGCAATGCCTTCGATATTGTCGGCGAGCGACGGCAGACGGCGTTCACGATGGACAGTGCCGGCAAGATCATCGACGAGAGCTTCGAGATCAGCGTGCGCAACCGCAAGAAGTCGGCGGCGACCGTGGTCGTGCGCGAATACCTGTATCGCTGGAGCACCTGGAAGATCACGGCCAAGAACCACGATTACGAAAAGCGTGACGCGCAGACCATCGATTTCCCGTTGGTCATTCCGGCTGATGGCGAGGCCAAGCTGACCTACAGCGTCCGCTACACATGGTAGCGACGGCAATCGCGACCGCCGGCGAGAGACTGGCGGCGGTCATGCCAACGCGGCCCGCCGGAACCTGCCGGTCCAGGCCATGGACCTGATCCTCGTCACGATCGACTTCGTCGGTACCTTCGTTTTCGCGATCAGCGGCGCAACAGTCGGCGTGCGTCATCGGCTGGATCTGTTCGGCGTGCTCGTGCTGGCCTTTGCCGCAGCGGTTTCCGGCGGTATCGTGCGCGACGTGCTGATCGGCGCGACGCCGCCGACAGCGCTCGCCAGCTGGCATTATCTCGCAGTCAGTTGCCTGGCCGGCATCATCACGTTCTACCGCTGCGAGGATATCGAGAAGCTGCGCAATCCCGTGCAGATGTTCGATGCCCTCGGTCTTGCCCTGTTCGCCGCGACCGGCGCCAGCAAGGCCCTGGCCTTCGGCCTGCAACCCGCTTCTGCGATCCTGCTCGGCATGCTCAGCGGCATCGGTGGCGGCATCGTCCGCGACATGCTGGTGGCGCAGACGCCGGTGGTGCTGCGGTCCGAACTGTATGCCGTGGCTGCGCTGGCCGGCGCATCGGTAATCGTCGGCGGCAAGGTCTTCGAACTGCCGGATCTGCCGGTCCTGATCGCGGCCGTGACGATCTGCTTCGGCCTTCGCTTCATGGCAATCCGCTTCGGCTGGCGGCTCCCGGTCGCCCCGTCGCGGTCCGACTGACGACGGCCCGCAAAAAGAGAAGGGCGGCCCTTGGCCGCCCCTCGATTGCAGCGTCCAGACGATTCAGGCGCGGCGTCGAATGGCCACGAAACCGAGCAGGCCGACCAGCATGCCGAGAATGATCAGTGCATTCTGGCCAAGGGTCGGCAGCGTGGCTGGCGGCTCGAACGGCACGCCGCCTCCGCCTCCGCCTATCGTCACGTTGGCGACCGGGCAGGTGATCGTATTGGTAAAGGTTCCTTCTTCGCCGGCCTCGAAACCGGTCGTGACGATCTGGTAGACCGTGCCGCCGGTCAGGGCGACGCCGTCGATGTCGGAGGTGCCGATTCCGCCAGCGCCGTCGTCATCGCCGGCGACGAAGTTGACGGTCTGGTTCAACGGGTCGAACGGATCGACGTAGATGAACAGGTAGCCATCCCAACCATCCTGGACGCTCCTGACATTGCAGGTGTCGTTGGCGGAAATCGAGAATTGCTGGCTGTGCAGCACCACGGGGCCGAGCCCGGAACAGCAGGTACCGTCCGCGAACGGGCGATCCCAGGACGTGCCGCCGGTCGTGTCGGCCGAATAGGACTGCACGTCGTTCGGCGAGGCGATCGGGTTCGGGGTGTTTATTTCGGTGGCCTTGAGGGCGTATTCGTCAACCTGGCTCTGCTGTGCGCTGGCCGACGCACAGAAAAGGATGCCAAGCGATAGCAATGCAATTCGATTCATGCGGCGACTCCGGGCGAATGAAACCTGAACCAGTCTACACCTGTTGATGGAGCCAAACACCGGTCATCCAGTTTCGGTTGAAACCAATTCGCATGGCGATGCGTCTTCGCCGAAGTGCCTGGTTCAATAGAGGACCCGGGTCCTGAGGGTTCCGGGTATCGCCGCCAGCGCGTCTTTCAATGCCACCGCCTGTTCCTCGCTGGTCGAAACATCGGCGACGACGTAGCCGATGTTGGCGTTGGTCTGCAGGTATTGTCCGTCGATGTTGACGTTCTCGCGCGAGAAGATCTCGTTGATGCGCGAGAGCATGCCCGGCATGTTGCGATGGATATGCAGCAGGCGTCGGCTGTGCGGGTGCTCGGGCAGGGTCGCTTCGGGGAAGTTGACCGCGGAAAGGGTCGAGCCGTTGTCGCTGTAGCGGACCAGTTTGGCCGCAACCTCGACACCGATGTTGTCCTGCGCCTCGAGCGTGCTGCCGCCGATGTGCGGAGTCAGGATCACGTTGTCCATGCCGACCAGGGGCGAACTGAACGCTTCGCCGTTGGCCTTCGGTTCGACCGGAAAGACGTCGACCGCGGCACCGGACAGATGCCCCGAGCGCAGGCTGTCGGCGAGGGCGTCGATATCGACCACGGTGCCGCGCGAGGCGTTGATCAGGGCGCTGCCCTTGCGCATGCGGGAGAGTTCGGCAGGGCCGATCATCATCGCCGTCTGCGGCGTCTGCGGGACATGCAGGGTGACCACGTCGGCGCGCTGCAGCAGGTCATCGAGGCTCGCAGCCGCGCGGGCGTTGCCGAGGGTCAGCTTGGTTTCGATGTCGTGGAAGATCACGCGCATGCCGAGGCCTTCGGCGAGCAGCCCGACCTGGGTGCCGATGTGCCCATAGCCGACGATGCCGAGCACCTTGTCGCGAACCTCGAAACTGCCGGCCGCCGACTTCGACCACCCGCCACGGTGGCATTCCGCGTTCTTCTGCGGAATCCGGCGCATCAGCAGGATCGCCTCGGCGAGGACCAGTTCGGCGACGCTGCGCGTATTCGAGTACGGCGCATTGAAGACCGGGATGCCGTGTCCCTGGGCTGCGCCGAGATCGACCTGGTTGGTGCCGATGCAGAAGCAGCCGACCGCGATCAGCCGTTTCGCCTCGGCCAGCACCTCGGCGCTCAGCTGGGTGCGCGAACGGATGCCGATCAGGTGGGCGTCGGCGATGCGGCGCTTGAGCTCGTCTTCGGGCAGCGATTTCTCGTGCAGCTCGATCTGCGAATAGCCGGCCGCGGTGAAGGTGTCGATGGCGCTCTGGCTGACACCTTCGAGCAGCAATACGCGGATGTCCTGCTTGGGGTAGGAAGTTTTCTTCATGGTCGGCCTTGAACGGGTCGATGGTTGCAGCGGATACCAATCGGGGCGCCGCCGAAAGAGGACTATGCCAGAACGCGCGGGTTTTGCGGCACTGCAACAGTGGACGCTTCGACGCATCGCTGGCAGGCTTGCCGGCAATGGATCAGCAGGCACGGATCGCCCGCCGGGCCATCGAGCTCGATCAAGCCGGTCCTTCCACGAAGACACGCAGGGAATCCATGAATGACGCGCGCCTGAGCCGACTCCGCGAGCAGATGCCGGAGCTGCTGCTGAAGACCGACCCTGCCGATCTGGAGTTCTACGGACGCGACTGGACCCGCCGCTGGCAGCCGGCGCCGCTGGCGATCGCGTTTCCGGCCGACAGCGCAGCGGTGCAGGCGATCGTGCGCTGGGCGGTGCGCGAGCAGGTCGGCCTGGTGCCATCGGGCGGTCGCACCGGACTGTCCGGCGGGGCGGTCGCCGCGCGCGGCGAACTCGTACTCAGTTTCGAGCGCATGAACAGGGTGCTCGACTTCGATCCGGTCGATCGCACGCTGACGGTGCAGCCAGGCCTGGTCCTCGAGTCGCTGCAGGCGGCGGCGCTGCAGCATGGACTCATCTATCCGGTCGACTTCGCGGCTCGCGGCTCGTGTTCGATCGGCGGCAACATCGCCACCAACGCGGGCGGCATTCGCGTCATCCGCTACGGCAATACGCGCGAGTGGATCGCCGGCCTCAAGGTCGTCACCGGAAGCGGCGAACTGCTCGACCTCAATCGCGGCCTGATCAAGAACTCCAGCGGCTACGACCTGCGCCAGCTGCTGATCGGTGCGGAGGGCACGCTCGGACTGGTCGTCGAGGCCACGGTGCGACTGACCGATCCGCCGCCGCCCTCCAACGTCATGGTGTTCGCAGTGCCGGCCATGGAGGCGCTGATGGAGGTCTTCGCGGCCTGCCGGCGCCGGCTCTCGCTGAGCGCATTCGAGTTCTTCACCGATCGCGCGCTCGAGCACGTGCTTCGTCACGGCGCACAGAATCCGTTCGCGCAGATATCGCCGTTCTACCTCGTTGCGGAGTTCGATGCGGGAAGCGAGGCGCATGAGGCGGCCGCGCTCGGCGTGTTCGAGGAATGCCTCGACCAGGGCTGGGTCAACGATGGCGTGATCAGCCAGAGCTCGGCACAGGCGGCAGCGCTGTGGCGCCTGCGCGAGGGCATCACCGAAAGCCTTGCTGCCCTGAAGCCGTACAAGAACGACATCTCGGTGCGCATCAGCCAGATTCCGCGCTTCATGCAGGCCATGCGCGAGATCTTCGAGCGCGAGTATCCGGACTACGACATCGTCTGGTTCGGCCATATCGGCGATGGCAACCTGCACATCAACGTGATCAGGCCCGATGGAGTCGGCGATGAAGCCTTCATCGCCGAATGCGAACGCGTCACCGCGCTGCTGTCGGCCACCCTGGCCCGGTTCGGCGGCAGCATTTCCGCCGAGCACGGCATCGGCCTGGTCAAGAAGAAATACCTCGAGGGCACGCGCAGCGCCGCGGAAATCGCCGTGATGCGCGGGATCAGGCAGGTACTCGATCCGCACGGGATCCTCAATCCCGGCAAGGTCTTCGACGTCGAGGCATGAGCGGACGAAAGCCACCTCATCGGGAGCCATTCGCCATTCGGCTTCGCGAATCGGGCTGATGTCCGTGACGCTGCCCGTGCTCTATTCGTTTCGCCGATGCCCGTATGCGATCCGTGCGCGCATGGCGATCGTCGAGAGCAGGACACGCGTGGAACTGCGCGAGGTGTTGCTGGCCGACAAGCCGGCAGCGCTGCTTGCCTGTTCGCCAAAGGCGACCGTGCCCGTGCTCGTTTGCCATGCCGGCGCGATCATCGACGAGAGCCTCGACATCATGCTCTGGGCGCTGCGCCGGAACGATCCCTCGGACTGGCTGGGTGGCGAAGCCGCTTGCCTCGATGCGATGCTGGAACTTGTGGAATCGTGTGAGGCCGAATTCAAGCCGGCGCTCGACCGCTACAAGTATCCGCAGCGTTACGGCGATTGCGATCGCGAACTCGCGAAAGAGCAGGGCATTGCCTACATCGACCTGCTCGAACGGCGCCTGGCGGCCGGGGGCTGGCTGTTCGGTCGTGTCCCTCGCCTGGCCGACTTCGCGATCATGCCGTTCGTGCGCCAGTTCGCCGGCGTCGAACCGCACTGGTTCGAGGAGCAGTCATGGAGCCGCTTGCGCGACTGGCTGCGGCAACTGCAGACACACGCCGCCTTTGTCCAGGCCATGCACAGATACCGGCCCTGGTCCGGCACCGGCGCTGGCGCGATCTTCCCGGCTGCATGAGCGCCGCCGACGACTTGTATCGATTGGCACGCGTCGCCATGTACGGCGGTAACAACCCCTCGACTCTGCGGGATTCGCACTGCCATGAACGATCAGACCAGCCTGGTTCCCTGCCTGCACTGCGCAACGATGAACCGGGTGCCGCGTCGCCGATTCGCCGAGAAGCCGGTTTGCGGGCGCTGCGGCAAGTCCCTGTTTCCGGGCCAGCCGATCGCGCTTGCCGAAGCCGATTTCGAGCCCAAGGCGCTGCGCGGCGAGGTGCCCTTGCTGGTCGATTTCTGGGCGCCCTGGTGCGGGCCCTGCCTGTCGATGACGCCCCATTTTGCGGCGGCCGCGCAGGCACTGCAGGGACGGGTCCGCCTGGCCAAGGTCGACACCGAGGCCGAACCGGGACTGGGCGCCCGCTTTGCGATCCGCAGCATTCCCACCATGATCCTTTTCGAGAACGGCAAGGAGTTGGCGCGTCAGTCGGGCAGCATGACGACCGCGCAGATCCTGCAGTGGACAGAGAGCCAGAAACGAAACGCGTGAGCGACGCAGCGGATCCCGAGCCGGTCAAGCCGCTCGAGCCGGATCCGTCGGAGTGCTGCGGATCGGGTTGCGTATGCTGCGTCTTCGATGTCCATGAAGAGTCCCTGGCGCGCTACCGGACCGCCCACGCGGCCTGGCAGCAGCGTCAGGCCGGTCGGACGTCCGCCTCAAAGGACGCGTAGGGAAAGGCCGCTGTTCGCGAACTTTGCCCGTTTGAAACGGCAATAGCCGCCTCCCATGGCGAATTTCCGGCATACCGACGGGCGCGTCGCATAGATGCCGCAACGCTTGTTGGCATGGTCCAGGGCCAGGCACCAGCCATCGCTGCCATGGGCCATGGTGTCGACGCCGTTGGGGCCACGCGCGATCAGATGCTCCGGCACCCGGTCGCTGGCGTCGATGACCACGGTGAGCCGGCAGCAGACGGCCTCGCAGGCCTCGCAGGTCACGCTCGGGTCGATCTTGCTGTCGTCGGGGAGAATGCCAAGGGCCATCTTGATCGGGTCCGCAATCAGCGCTGGTAGCTCAGGAGTCGGCCGCGGAACGGCGGCAGGTCGCTCTCGTTGAAGCGGCTGCGAACTTCGCTGACGTTGTAGCCCTGTGCAGCCAGGGCACGCGTGAACGGCGCGCTGTTGCCGCGACCGGGGTCGGTGAAGATGATCTGGGCACGCGCATTGGCATGACGATCGAGGACCCCGGCGAGCAGGTCGATATGGTCGCGTTCGTAGAGGATGTCGCTGCCGACGAGGAGATCGAAACGACCCAGTGTTTCGTGCGGGATCGCCCAGTGCAGATCCTGGTAGGGAACGCTTTCGAGTCCGTTCAGGCGCGAATTGCGGGCCAGGAACGATCTGGCCAGCGGGTGCTGGTCACTGGCCGTGATGTCGGCGCCTCGACGCTGCAGGACCAGGCTCGACAAGCCGAGACCGCAGCCGATCTCGAGGATGCGCCGGTGCCCGATCTCGACCGTGCACATGGCTTCGGCGAGGACCCGGCCGGATGGCCAGACCTGGCCGAACAGGCTCCACTGCGCCGACGATATGCCGAGGCGTTCGGCAAACCGGTGCGGATCCGAGAACTGCTGGAGGTCGCTCAGCGCGCGAATCTGGAAATCATGCCCGCCGATCCGGACGACCAGTTGGCGGGTACGGTAGCCCGGCATGGGCACTCCCGTTGGGGCGTCATCGCAGAGGAGAGAGGTGACGGCGCGAAAGGGGCGTAACGGCGACGGGAAATCGGCCGATCGAGACGCGCTCAAAATACTGCAGGCGCCGACAGTCTACGCCAATGCGATTGCGCCGGGCTGAATGTCCGCCGCACTGCGGCAGGCGGCTATCCGAACGGTCCGGACAGGCTGCAACCAGGGGTCCCGAGCCACGGCAGGAATGCCCCGCCGGCGCGGCCGCCGCTGCAATCGGCTATTCTCCGCGCCCGGCAATCCCAGCTGCGTACCGGCGCACAATCACCCGCACCCCAGATTTCCGCCGATGAAGACCCCTCCCAGCCTGCAGGCACTGATAGACGATGGCGTGATCGATCGCGTGATCCGGCCGCTCAAGAGCGGCAAGGAAGCCTCGGTCTACGTGGTCGAGGCAGGGCAGGTCCTGTGCTGCGCCAAGGTCTACAAGGACATGGCCCAGCGCAGCTTCCAGCAGCGCGTGCAATACCAGGAGGGCCGCAAGGTGCGTGGCAGCCGCGAAGCGCGCGCGATCGGGCGGGCCAGCAAGTACGGTCGCAAGCAGCAGGAAACGGCCTGGAAGAACACTGAAGTCGAAGCCCTTTATCGCCTGTTGCAGGCCGGCGTCAGCGTGCCGCGACCGCACGGCTATTTTCATGGCGTGCTGGTCATGCAGTTGGTCACCGATGCCGATGGCCACTCGGCGCTGCGCCTCGGCGAAGTCGAACTTTCGGCCGAGCGGGCTCGCGAATATCACGCCTTCCTGATCCGCCAGATCGTCCTGATGCTCGGCGAGGGGCTCATCCACGGTGACCTTTCACCGTACAACGTGCTGGTCGGCGAGAACGGGCCGGTCATCATCGATTTCCCGCAGGTGGTCAGCGCCAGCGGCAACAACGCCGCGCGCAGCATGCTGCAACGCGACGTCAACAACCTGACCGCCTATCTGGGCCGGTTTGCCCCGGAACTTCTCGACACCTGGTATGCGGAAGAGATCTGGGCCCTGTTCGAAGCCGGCGAACTGCGCGCGGACAGCGCACTGAGCGGGCAATTCGAGCATGACGAGAGCGAAGTCGATCTGGATGGGGTGCGCGCGGCGATCAACGATGCCCGCGAGGAAGCGCTGATTCGTCAGCAGGGCCGCGAAGCTGCGGCCGAAGCCGACCAGTAACGCGGGCAGGCGCGGAACGGAGATCGGACGCAGCCTGAGGCGAACTCGCCCAGACTCCTGGCGCGCTGCTGCTCGGGCCGGAAAACAGCATCAAGCCACGAGGCAATTCCCACTCGCCTGGACAGGAGTAGCCCACCACGCCGCTGCATTTCGCGTCTTTTCCTTCTCCCGCTGGCGGGAGACCAAACGGCAGGACCGTCGTTTTGCGCAGCGTATGCTGCCCGGAGGGCGAGCACCATGGAGGGTGCGAGTTCAGGTGCCCGAAGGGTGGATGAGGGGCTCTTGATCTACGGCTTTTGGCGACTCCGCTCCGCCCGACCACCCTCACCAGCCTGTCGGCAGCCTCTCCCGCCAGCGGGAGAGGCATTCCATACTGCAGGCCTTCCGCTCGTGCAGGCCTTCCGCTCGTTAATTCTCCAGCGGGCCGGTGCAGCGCCGAATTGATTTTTCACGGGCCCAATCAAGGGGCCAGCAAGGCGGTGGGCTTGAGGCGCAGTTCGAACAGCTTCGGCCAGAGCTTGCCGGTGACGAACAGGCGATCATGCCTGGCGTCGTAGGCGATGCCGTTGAGCACGTCGACGCCGGGACCGCGGTCGGCGGTGCTGAGCAGGCCGGGCAGGTCGATCTGGGCGATGACCCGGCCGTTGAGCGGATCGATCACGACGATGCTGTTGCTCTGCCAGACATTGGCGAAGATCCGGCCGCGCACGTATTCCAGCTCGTTGAGATTGGCCAGCGGCTTGCCCTGGTAGGTCACTTCGAGGGTGCCGATCTGGGCAAAGGTCTTCGGATCCAGGAGGCGCAAAGTCGATGTGCCATCGCTCATGATCAGGCGCTTGCTGTCATGCGTGATGCCCCAGCCTTCGCCGGTGTAGCTGAAACCGCTGGTCGGCTTGAATGTCTTGAGGTCGTAGACGATGCCCCGTTTGGACTGCCAGGTGATCTGTATGAGCGAGTGCTTCCAGTCGGTCAGCCCCTCGGCGAAATACTCGGTGGCGACGTTTTCCCGCTGCACGACTTCGCCGCTCTCGAGGACGACCTTGCGCAGGCTCGAGCGTCCGTTCAGGCCGGTGCTCTCGTAGAGGAAGCCGTCACGGAATATCAGGCCCTGGGTGAACGCGCCGCGATCGTGCGGATAGGTGTTGACGATCTCGTACTCGAGCACGGCCGGCGGGCGCGCCGCCTCGGTGACCAGCGGCACGTCGCCGTCTGCCGAACAGTACGAACCGGCTACCAGCAGGATCGGGAACAGGGCGAGGCGGAGCAGACCGCGGGGAGCGGCAGGTTTGCCCGGGCCTGGGGCTGTGCTGGCTTTGGCAGGCATCGAAATCCGGAATAAGGGACGGGGCTCGTGGCAGGAGGCTCCGCGTTCGCTGCAAACCTTGCGATTGGCAGCGAAGCAGGCCGTGGCGGCAACTTACTTGCTCTTCTTCTTCTCGTTCTTCTCGGCCCTTTTTTCCTTCAGGGTCTTTGCCGGCTTCTTCTTGTCGCTCTTCTTCTGATCCATACCCTTGGACATGACAGCCTCTCTTGCACGCTGGACGCGCTGGAATGCGACGGTTCCGCCGTCGCTCGGGAAGGTCTTTTTAGCGCTTAATGCCGGGCCTGCATAGGGGCGCCCGGGCCTTGCATGCGCGGCGGAGGCGCGGTGAATGCCCTAAAATGGGCGGATGATCCTCAATATCGCCGCTTACAAATTCGTCGAAGTCGACGACCCGCAGGCTCTGCGTGAAACCCTGCATGACGCAGCCGCCGGGGCCGAGCTGCTTGGCACGGTCCTGGTGGCCCGCGAGGGCCTCAATCTGTTCCTTGCCGGCAGCGAGAGCGGCATCGAATCCCTGCTGGAGGTGCTCCGGGCCGACCCGCGCTTCGCCGACATCGGCGTCAAGCGCAGCGTCAGCCAGAGCCCGCCGTTCGGTCGGCTCAAGGTCAAGCTCAAGGACGAAATCATCAGCTTCCGTCGGGATCATGCCGCGCCGCTGGGCGGTCGGGCCCCGGCGGTTGCGCCGCTCGACCTGGCGCGCTGGATCGAACGCGGCGAGGACGACAGCGGTCGGCGGCTGATCCTGCTCGATACGCGAAACCGCGAGGAGGTCGCGCACGGCACCTTTGCCGGCGCCCTGTGCCTGCCGATCGACCGCTTCACCGAGTTGCCGGGTGCCATCGCCGGCTGCCGCCAGGCCCTCGAGGGCGCGACCGTGGTCAGCTTCTGCACCGGCGGCATCCGCTGCGAAAAGGCGGCCCTGTGGATGCGCGCCGAGGGCATGGGGAACGTGCTCCAGCTCGACGGCGGTATCCTCGGCTATTTCGAGGCAGTCGGTGGCCATGGCTATGCCGGGAACTGCTTCGTCTTCGACGAGCGCGTTGCGCTCGACGCCGAACTGAAGCCGACGGCGGGCGAACACGCCACGAATCTGCCGGCAAGCTGATCGCGCCTGGACAGAACGGCCCCGACGCTGATTCAGCTCAGGCGGCCGTGCGTTTTGCCAGCGCCGTGATGATTTCGCGGGCCACGCGCAGGCGTTCAGCCGCGCCTTCCAGTTGCAGCTTGATGCGCAGCTTGTCCTGGCCGTCCAGCGCATAGACCTTGGGCAGGGTCTGGATCATGCGGATGATGGTCAGCGGGTCGACATTCGGCTTCGGCGTGAACAGGACCCGGCCGCCGTTGGCGCCGAGTTCGAGCTTGCGGATGCCGAGCGGGGTGGCCAGCAATTTCAGTTCGGTCACCGTGAACAGGTTCTTGACGGGATCGGGCAGCAGGCCGAAGCGATCGACCATTTCGACCTGCAGCTCGCGCAGCGCGTCCTCGTCGGCCGCGCTCGAAATGCGCTTGTACAGGGTCAGGCGCGCATTCACGTCGGCCAGGTAGTCGTCCGGAATCAGCGCGGCGAGGTGCAGCTCGATCTCGGCCTCGTGCTCGCTGCTCAGGTCGAAGTCCGGGACCTTGCCCGACTTCAGCGCGCGCACGGCGCGGTCGAGCATGTCGCGGTACATCGAGAAGCCGATTTCCTCGATCTGGCCGGACTGTTCCTCGCCGAGCAGTTCGCCGGCGCCTCGGATCTCGAGATCGTGCGTGGCCAGGGTGAAACCGGCACCGAGTTCCTCCAGCGAGGCCAGCGCTTCGAGGCGCTTTTCGGCATCGGCGGTGATCGAACGCGTGTCGGGGACGATCAGGAAGGCGTAGGCGCGATGGTGCGAGCGGCCGACCCGTCCGCGCAGCTGGTGCAACTGGGCGAGGCCGAACTTGTCGGCGCGGTTGATCACGATCGTGTTGGCGCTCGGCACGTCGATGCCGGACTCGATGATGGTCGTGCAGACCATCACGTTGAAGCGCTGCCGGTAGAAGTCGAGCATGACCTGTTCGAGCTCGCGCTCGGGCATCTGGCCGTGGGCGATGCGGATGCGCGCGTCGGGCACCAGGGCCTCGAGTTCGCGCGCGGTCTTCTCGATCGTGTCGACTTCGTTGTGCAGGAAGTAGACCTGGCCGCCGCGCTGCAATTCGCGCTGGAAGGCTTCGCGGATCAGGGCCGAGTCCCAGGCGCCGATGAAGGTCTTCACGGCCAGGCGGTGCGCCGGCGGGGTGGCGATGATCGAAAGGTCGCGCAGGCCGGCCATGGCCATGTTCAGGGTGCGCGGGATCGGCGTCGCGGTCAGGGTCAGCAGGTCGACCTCGGCGCGCAGCTTCTTCAGCTGCTCCTTCTGGCGCACGCCGAAGCGCTGTTCCTCGTCGACGATGAGCAGGCCGAGGTCCCTGAAGCGGACATCGGCCTGGAGCAGCTTGTGGGTGCCGATCATGATGTCGATCTGGCCCGCGGCGAGCTTTTCCAGGGCTGCCGCGGTTTCCTTCTTCGACTTGAACCGCGACAGCACCTCGACGCGCAGCGGCCAGTCGGCCAGGCGATCGCGAAAGTTCTGGAAGTGCTGCTGGGCAAGCAGGGTGGTCGGGGCGAGGATGCCGACCTGCTTGCCGGCGATCGCGGTGACGAAGGCCGCGCGCAAGGCGACTTCGGTCTTGCCGAAGCCGACGTCGCCGCAGACCACGCGGTCCATCGGCCGGGCGCGGGCCAGATCGGCGATGACCGCTTCGATGGCCTGCAACTGGTCCGGCGTTTCCTCGAACGGAAAGGCCGAGGCGAACTGGTCGTACATGAGCCGGTCGATGGCCAGCGCGGTGCCGGGCCGCGCCTCGCGCTGGGCATAGATCGCCAGCAGCTCCGCGGCGACGTCGCGGACCTTCTCCGCAGCGCGCTTCTTGGCCCGCTCCCAGGCGTCGCCACCGAGCGAGTGCAGCGGGGCCAGTTCGGGCGCGGTTCCCGAGTAGCGGCTGACCAGTTGCAGCTGCGACACCGGTACGTAGAGCTTGTCGCCCTTGGCGTATTCGATGGCCAGGAATTCGCCGTCGAGGCCGCCGACGTCGAGCTTGAGCAGGCCCTGGTAGCGACCGACGCCGTGGTCGACATGGACGATCGGCGAACCGAGGGCGAGTTCGGTCAGGTCGCGAATGACTGCTTCGGGATCACGCGCCGCACGTTTGCGCCGGCGGCTTTGCTGGACCCGCTCGCCGAGCAGCTCGCGCTCGGTCAGCACGCTGATTGGCGGTTCGCTCAGGGCGAAGCCCTGTTCGAGCGCGGCCACGGTGATCGCGAATCCGGGTCTCTCCGTGCCGCCGAGGAAATCGCGCCACGAGGCGACCGTGGCGATCTGCATGCCGGCCGCACTGACCTGTTCGATCAGCGCTTCGCGGCGTCCGGCTGACTCGGTTGCGATCAGCACGCGCCCGGGATAGCTGGCGACGAAGCGTTGCAATTCGGCGGCCGGCGCCTCGTCCTTGCGGTTGATCGGCAGCATCGGCACCGGCTGGGTGCCGAGTTCGATGCCGCGTTCGTCGGCGCCGGTGCCGACCAGATCGATGCGCAGTTGCTGGTTCAGCTGTTCACGCAGCTGTTGCGCCGACAGGTACAGCTCGGCGACCGGCAGGATCGGTCGCTCGATATCGTGGGCACGCTGCTCATGGCGCTCGCGGGCCTGCCGTTCGAACTGCTCGCCGGCCTCGAGGGCGCCTTCGGCAACGACGAACAGCGCGCCCGGCGCGAGATAGTCGAACAGCGTTTCGGGCTCGCCGAAGCCGGAGCCGGCGAAGAACAGCGGCAGGTAGTACTCGATGCCGGCCGGCGCCGTGCCTTCCTTGATGTCCTGATAGAGCGGGCAGCGGCGCGGGTCGATCGGAAAGCGCTCGCGCAGCGTGTTGCGGAAGTTGCGCGTCGTTTCGTCGGTCAGCGGGAACTCGCGGGCGGGCAGCAGGTGCACGCGCTCGACCTTGTTCGCCGAGCGCTGCGTTTCCGGATCGAAGGTGCGGATCGAATCGATCTCCTCGTCGAGCAGTTCGATGCGATACGGCTCGGCGCTGCCCATCGGAAAGATGTCGACGATCGCGCCGCGCACGGCGAAATCGCCGGGCTCCTGTACCTGCGGCACATTGCGGTAGCCGGCGCCGCCGAGGCGGCGCTGCTCGGCGGCGAGGTCGAAGCGCTGGCCGTTTTCGAGAACGAGACTGGTGCCATTGATGTAGCTGCGCGGCGCCAGGCGCTGCATGAGCGTGGCAACCGGCACGACCAGCACGCCGCGGCTCAGGCCGGGCAGGCGATACAGGGCCGCGACGCGTTGCGAGACGATGTCCGGATGCGGCGCGAACAGGTCGTAGGGCAGGGTTTCCCAGTCGGGGAATTGCAGCACCTCAAGCCCGGCATCGGCGAATACGGCGATTTCGCCTTCGAGCGAATGCGCGCCGTGGGTATCGCGGGTGACCACGATGACAAGGCCCGGATGCCGGCCCGCGGCTTCGGCCAGGGCCAGGGCCAGCGAGGAGCCCTGCGGGGTGATCCACTGGCGACGCTGTTTCGCGGTCGCGGGTAGCGTGGTCTTGAAAAGGGTCGGTGGAGTCATGGAACCTGCAGAACGGCAGCGCCGGAAGCGACATGCGCCCGGCGCGGGGCGCGCAGTGTAACGCGACCCTCGGAATTGCGGTGCCGATCAGCCGCGGCCGATAGGCGCAGTCGCCAGAGTGGCCGAATCAGGTGGTCGTGGCTTCGCCCGAACCATCCATCGGCGCAAGCGCCAGGCTCATGCGCACCAGCCCGGCATCGTCGTTTTCCCGCCGCAGGGTGAATCCAAGCTCTTTCGCAAGGGCCAGCATGCGGTTGTTTTCGGCCTGTGTGTCGCCCCAGATTTCGCGCATGCCCGCGGCCCGGCTGGCTTCGGCCAGGCGCGAAACGAGAAGGCGGCCAAGGCCCTTGCCGGTGAAGTCCGGGTCGACGGCCAGGGCGAACTCGGCGCATTCGGTCGCCGGGTCGAGATGTACGCGGCCTTCACCGCGAATCTCGGCGCCGTCGGCATCGACCAGGACCAGGGCGATGGTCGCATCGGGGTCGACATCGCACATCCAGCGGGCGACCGGCTCGGGCAGCTCGGTCAGCGCGTGGAACACCCGCGAACGGACCTGTTCGGGAGTCATCCGACCGAACGCCCGCATCAGCGCCGGCGCGTCGTCGGGCCGGATCGGGCGCAGCAGCAGATCCTGGCCGTCGTCGGTGGAGACGCGCTCGCCCGACGCGCATGGGCCTGGGGCTTCGCGATACAGCGAATGGCTGGGTTGCGGCGGTATGCGCTGGCGTGAACGGTACGGATTCATGCTGGGCCGACTGCGCAGGACGCTGGAGAGTATCGAAATCATGCCGCCATCGTGGCCGGCACGATTGGAGCAGACCATCCAATCGCGTTTGCGGGTTGTGCGGTGTTCAGGTTTCCGCGTTCAGCCCGGCAAGCTATCCGCATGATTTGCAAAGGCTTGCAGGCGCTCGAGCACGTCGTCGACCTCGATCAGGTCCATCACGCCGCGGTATTCGAGCTTGCTGCCCCAGGCCAGCTTGTCGGCCGGCTTGCGCCGGTACTTGCGCGCCGCGGCATCGTAGCGGTCGACGCACCAGCGGCGATCGGAATACGGCCCGGACCGATGCGGATTGCTCGCCGCATGCAGCCCCAGCACCGCTGTGCCGACGGCATTGGCCATGTGCATCGGGCCCGAATCGGGTGCCAGCACGAGATCGGCCCGACGCAGCAGGGCCAGCAATTGCTTGAGCGTGTCCTTGCCGGTCAGGTCGATACAGGGCGAGCGCATGTGCGAGAGGATTTCATCGGCGAATTCGCGCTCGAACTCGCTCGGACCACCACACAGGACGACCCGCCAGTCGAGTTCGTACATGGCGTGGTCGGCGACCGCGGCGTAGCGCTCCGGCCGCCAGTTGCGCAGCCGGTGGCTCGAGGTCGGGCTGATCAGCAGGGTCCGCCGCCCACGCGGCAAGTGGCGGTCGGCGAATTCCTCGGCCTCGGCGGGGATCGGGATGTCCCAGCGCACGTGCTCCTGCTTGAGCCCAAGCGGTTCGAGGAAGCTGGCCATCGCATCGAGCACGTGTTCGCCGCTGCGCGCCGGGATCCGGCAATTGATGAACAGCCGGTGCAGGTCCTTGGAGCGCGCCCAGTCGTAGCCGATCCGCAGCGGCGACTTCACGAGCAGGCTGAGCAGGTTCGAGCGCAAAGCCACCTGCATGTGCAGTAGCGCGTCGAAGCGCCGACCGCCCAGTTTCTCGCGCACTGCGCGAAAACCCTCGCGCTTGGCCGCCTTGTCGAAGACGATGAACTCGATGCCCGGCAGATCGCCGACGACACGGTGTTCGAGCTTGCCGATGATCCAGGTGATCCGCGTGTCCGGCCAGGCGGCCTGCAAGGTATGCACGAGCGGGACCACGTGGGTGACGTCGCCGATGGCCGATGTGCGCAGGATGCAAAGCGATTCGGGTGCTGCCGAGGATTCAGGTTCGGTTCGCTCGCGCATTCCTTTCGCACTCCGTGGCGCTCGATACAATCCGCCATTGTCGCAGGCAATCGCCGCCAGCGCGATGTGCCGGAGGCCACGGCAGGGTGGACACGGCCAAGCCTTGCTAGACTTGCCGATGATCGCTACCGAAGCCGATGCGGGCCGCAGACTCTCCATGATCAAGGCGCAGATCCAACCAGGCCGGAATGGCGCCATGCTCTTCGATGCGGGGCAGATGGCCAGCGCCGACGAGCAGTGGTTCGAACAGGCCGGAACCGATTCTGCCGACCGCTCGGCCAGCACCGGACGTGGCGCGGTGGTCTATTTCGATGCTCCGTTCGGTGCCTGCGTGTTGCGCCACTACCGCCGGGGCGGCCTCGTGGCGCACCTTAATTCGGATCGCTACCTGTGGACCGGGCGCAAGCGCACGCGTGCGTTCCGCGAGTTCCGCCTGCTCGCGCGCCTGCATGACGCCGGATTGCCGGTGCCTTCGCCCCTGATGGCGCGCTATGTGCGCAGCGGCTTGTATTACCGCGCCGACCTGATCACGCGCCAGATTCCCGGCGCGCGCACCCTGGCCGATCGGCTCGCGGCGCACTCGCTCGATGCAGTGCTCGGCGCGCACACAGGGCGCACCCTGGCCGGATTCCATGCGATCGGCCTCTGGCATGCGGACCTCAACGCGCACAACCTGCTGGTCGATGCCGCGGGCAAGGTCTGGCTGATCGATTTCGACCGCTGCCGCGTGCGCAAGCCGGCAATGGCCTGGCAGCAATCCAACCTCGACCGGCTGCATCGCTCGTTCCGCAAGTTGCACGCGAACAAGGTCATGGGCGAGTTCGACGAGGTGTTCTGGCATCCGATGCTGGCCGCCTATCATCGCAGCCTGGCCGACCGCTATGCACGCGGGGAGGGCCGATGACCCTGGCCCTGCGTTTCCTCGGCGTCGGCAACGCCCAGGCCGTCGCCCTCGGTTCGGCCAGCGCCGTCATCGAGTGCGATGGCAAGCCGCTATTGATGATCGATTGCGGACCCGACGCGCTGACCGCCTACCTCGAATATTACGGACAGTCGCCGCGGGCGATCTACCTGACCCATGCCCACATGGACCACGTCGGCGGACTCGAGCGATTGTTCTTCTCGACCTGGTTCGATGATCAACTGCGCGGCACACTGCGCCTCTACGCGCACGCCGCCCTGGTACCAGTGCTGCAGTCGCGGGTCGCCGACTATCCGCAGGTGCTGGCCGAGGGCGGCGCCAATTTCTGGGATGCCTTCCACCTCGTTCCGCTTTCGCAGGGCTTCTGGCATGAAGGATTCTGGTTCGATGTGTTTCCGACCCGTCATCACGCGCCGATGACCTCGTTCGGCCTGTCGCTGCGCGGCAGCGTGGTCTGGACCGGCGATACGCGCCCTATCCCGGAGATGCTTTCGCGCTACGCCGCCAGTGCAGAGACGATCGCGCATGATTGCGTGCTCGAGGGCAATCCTTCGCATTCGGGCCTCGACGATCTCGAGCGCGAGTATCCGTCGGAGTTGCTCGGTCGCCTGATCCTCTACCACTACGGTTCGGCCCAGGAAGCGCGAGCCTTGCGCGAACGCGGCTACCGGGTCGCCGACCGTGGCGAGGAAGTGCAGCTGGACGGGCCCGATGCTTCGGTCGTGCTTGATCCGATAGTGGCGCAATCATGAGCGAACCGATTCCGCTTAAGTTCGCAGCCGGACCGCCGCTCGATCGCCGCTCGCGGGCGCTGACCGACCTGCGCATATCGGTCATTGACCGCTGCAATTTCCGCTGTCCGTATTGCATGCCGGAAGCCGACTATCCGCGCGACCACCAGTTCCTCAGCAAGGCCCAACGGCTGCGCTTCGAGGAAATCGAACGCCTGGCCCGGATCTTCGTGTCGCTCGGCGTGCGCAAGCTGCGCCTGACCGGCGGCGAGCCCCTGCTCAGGCGCGAACTGCCCGAACTGGTGCGCCTGCTGGCGCGCATCCCGCAGGTCGATGACCTCGCCATGACGACCAATGGCAGCCTGCTGCCGGCCAGCGTCGAGGCGCTGCGCGAGGCCGGCCTGCAGCGGATCACGCTGAGCGTCGATACCCTCGACGCAGAAACCTACCGGACCCTTTCGGGAGGCCGCGGTGAGGTCGCCGAACTGCATGCCGCGATCGAGGCCGCCACGCGCGCCGGGTTCAGCCGGCTAAAGCTCAACAGCGTGGTCATGCGCGGCGTCAACAACGAGGAAGTGCCCGACATGGTCGCCCATTTCCGCGGCAGCGGGCATATCCTGCGTTTCATCGAATACATGGACGTCGGCACCTGCAATGCCTGGCGCGAAGACAAGGTCGTGCCGAGCGCCGAGCTGCGCGAACGCATCGCTCGACGCTGGCCGATGCATGCGCTGCCGGCGAACTACGGCGGCGAAGTGGCGCAGCGCTGGGCGCTCAATGACGGCAGCGCCGAGATCGGTTTCATCAGTTCGGTCAGCGAACCGTTCTGCGGCGATTGCACGCGGGCCCGGCTTTCCGCGGACGGGCGGCTCTACACCTGCCTGTTCGCCAACAGCGGGCACGACCTGCTCGGACCGCTGCGGGCCGGCGCCAGCGACGCCGAGTTGGCTGGCCTGATCAGCGCGGTCTGGAACGGCCGCGACGACCGCTACAGCGAAATCCGCGGAATGGCGAATGCCGATTCGCGACGACGCGTCGAAATGTACGAGATTGGCGGCTGAACGGCATGCCGAGGAAACTGACCCACATCGATGCCGCGGGACACCCGAAAATGGTCGACGTCGGCGCCAAGCAGGCGACTCGGCGCGTTGCCGTGGCCGAGGCGCGCGTGCAATTCCCGGCCGCCGCGGCCAGACAGCTGCAGGCGAACGAACTGCGTTCGGCCAAGGGGCCGGTCATCGATACCGCGATCATTGCCGGCACGCTTGCAGTCAAGCGCACCCACGAACTGATTCCGTTCTGCCATCCGCTCGGCATCGAGAAATGCCGCTTCGAGATCGAATTCGTCTCCGCCACCGAACTGAGGATCCGCTGCGAAGTGGCGGTCACCCACAAGACCGGCGTCGAGATGGAAGCGATGACCGGAGCCAGCGTGGCGGCGCTGACGGTGTACGACATGTGCAAGGCGCTGAGCCACGAAATCGTCATTGCCGATGTTCGCCTGCTCGACAAGAGCGGTGGCAAGCGCACGGTCAAGGCAGGCAAGGTGCAGGGATGAACTACCAACTGCTGTATTTCGCCAGCCTCGCCGACCGCGCCGGCTGCGCCGGTGAATCCGTGCAGTCCGATGCGACGGGCCTGTCCGCGCTGTACGAGGAACTGCGGGTTCGCCACGGCTTCGCCATGGAACCCGCGCGCCTGCGCGTCGCGGTCAATGGCCAGATCGTCGACTGGAGCCATGCCCTGGCCGATGGCGACGAGGTCGTGTTCCTGCCGCCGGTGTCGGGCGGATGAAGCGTTTCGCACTGGCGACGAAGGCAATCGACGTCGTCGCCGAAAAGCGCCGGCTCGACGACAGCCGGGCAGGGGCCTGCGTGCTGTTCGAAGGCTGGGTCAGGAACCACAACGAGGGCCGCCCGGTGATCCGCCTCGACTACCAGGCCTACGCGCCGCTGGCCGAAAGCGAAGGCGAAGCGATTATGGCCGAAGCGATGGCGCGCTTCGAGTTGCGCGCGGCACTTGCTGTGCATCGCACCGGCAGCCTGGCCATCGGCGACCTCGCGGTCTGGATCGGCGTCAGCGCCGACCATCGAAACGCAGCCTTCGAAGCCTGCCGCTGGATCATCGACGAGATCAAGCTGCGCGTGCCGATCTGGAAGAATGAACATTACGCCGATGGGGAGTCGGGTTGGCTGCATCCGGACAATACGCCGGTTGAGACGAGTTCCTGATTGGGTTGCTGGGCGGCGAAGTCTGGGTGCCAGGTTGATTGGTTCGGGGATCTTTACCCGCAAGCGCATGCTGTTTCTCAGGGACCACGCCGAGGCCTGGCCGGGGCGCTGACGCGGTATCGGGAGAGGCAGGGGCAGATTGCGCGGCGTGCCTAAGATTGCGAAAGCTTGAGTGGCGAGGGGGGATAGGGATACGCTGGCCACATGGAAAATGCCCTCTACTACACATTCAGCACTATCGCTCAATCTCTCGCAGCAATAATGGGGCTTTTGGGTGCCGTGGCACTCTTTCGTCTTCAGACGGTCGAGTCTGAGTTGAGAGAACGGGGAAGCAGGATTCTCCGCAGCGTAAATGGGGCGGACGAGGCCACCACATATGCCTATACCTACGGCAGGTTTGAAGAGTTTATCAAGTGCCTTGATCAGTTTATTGAAGGGCGAGAGAAGGCCAGCCTGAAAATAAGATTTGGTTTGTCCGAGAGGGCCGATATTCAGGGGGTCCGGGTCCTTGCTCCCGTACGATCGAGCATAGTGTCACTGGCAAAGTTCTCTTTTGCCATTTCCGGAATCACGATGGTTGGATCCGTTTTGACACTATGTTTGGTACCTTCGATCACTAATGCGCAATGGAATGGTATGCCATTGCGGTTAGGGCCCACGTGCTTGGGGCTTGGATTGGTTGCGTTTACAGTGTGTCTGATATTCGACGCCCGACTTATGTTTAAGCTGATATCTCGGTAGACGGTCTGGCCAGTTACTGAGCGTACTCTTGTTGCGGGATGAGGTAGTCTGGCGGCGATAGTCGAGGCGGAGTGCAAAAATGGACGCGATAAGCGTTGCTACCACGGCCTACAGCGGTCTCAAGGTTGCTGGACAGATTGCTTCTGGACTGCGAGATATCGACGTGCTCATGAAGAGCGCTGAATACAAGATGCAGATTATCGAGTTGGTCGATCGCATCGCTGATTCCAAAATGGCCGTATCGGAAGTTCAAGAAGCCCTGGTCGAAAAAGACAGGGAGATTCGCAGATTGAGCGAACTTCTATCCCAACGAGAAAGCGTTGTGTATGCGCTCTTTGCCTACTATCGAAAGAAGGCGAACGGGAAGCCGGTCGG
Organism: Dokdonella immobilis; assembly: GCF_900115085.1. Taxonomy (GTDB): domain Bacteria; phylum Pseudomonadota; class Gammaproteobacteria; order Xanthomonadales; family Rhodanobacteraceae; genus Dokdonella; species Dokdonella immobilis. Next base: position 69,049 of record NZ_FOVF01000003.1, read on the forward strand.
CGAACCCTATTGCGCTCCCTGTTTTGAAGTGAGAAACAACCTCGTTCATCTGACCCGCTGCAGTAAGGGAATTCATCAGGCCCAATGTCCCGAATGCAAGGCCACGTTTCCTGAACTCACGACGATCCTTTCGCCCTAGCTTCCGCAAGTGGGCCATCCACATTGAGCAGGCGCCTTTTGATCGCTCGGACAGTCGATGCCGGGGGCGGCTACTGCGGGCACCATGCGAGCACGCGGTTCGAAGGTGGCGACCCCGCCAGCCACACCCCGGCACCCGAGTCACTTGCTGCCGTTGCTTCCTTCCGGGCGAAGTCCTGCGCTTATGCGTTGTCGTCGGACAACGCATGCAGGGCTGAGCGACCGGCCAGGGATGGCCGGGCCGGGAGGGGCTCCAGGGATGGCTGCTTGCGCAGAAGCGCTCTTGCTCCATATGACAACGCCAGCGGCGCTGAGCGACCGGCCATGGATGGCCGGGCCGGGAGCAGCTCCAGGGATGGCTGCTTGCCGAGTTGCGCTTCTAGTCGATTCGGAGAGAGTGGCAGCCTCGCCAGCCACACCCCGGCACCCGAGTCACTTGCTGCCGTTGCTTCCTTCCGGACCTGGCGGAGTTCACAAGCTATCGTCGCGAGGGGACAGACGAGGCCACCATAAGACGTATTCGCATCAATGCAGATGCCTTTCAACCCGTGGACGAGCGGGATGTACTCGGCACATCCTGTGCCTCGCCCTTCGGGCAGCTTGCGCTGCACGCATGGGCGTCCTGCCCATGCGTCGAACCCGTCATACTTATTTTCGCGGGTTCGAACCCCGCCCTCCACCTTTCGCGCAAGAATGAGCGCTGCGGCGGATTGCGGTTACCAATTACCTTGAAACTGGCGGAGAGAGCGTCCGCGTTTTCGGCATTCCGTCCCGTCCCATGAAAACCCACGCAGCCTATGTCCTGCGTGGCTCTGCGGGTTTTCGTTGTTTCTTGCCGTTCCACGGCGTACCATCCAAGCGCACCCTTTTATGATGGCGTGGTTGTTGGTACGGAAACATGGCGGAGACTCAGAACATGCCCAGGAAAGCAGACGAGCTGAAGCCGATTCAAGTCGAGCGATTGAAGGCGCCCGGCTTTCATGCTGTCGGAGGCGTTGCCGGGCTTCATCTGCGCGTTTCGGAGACTGGTGCACGATCCTGGATTGCCCGCCTGATGGTCGGCAACAGGCGCCGCGATATCGGGCTCGGTGGCTATCCCGACGTGACCCTCGCACAAGCCCGGGAGCGGGCGAGGGAGGCGCGCGCAAAGGTTCGCGAGGGTATTGACCCCATTGAGGCCCGGCGCGCGGCCCTGACCGCGCTGCGCGGCACCCTGACATTCGACGAGGCGGCCGAACGCTTGATCGAGGCGAAGGCGCCCGAATGGAAGAACGCCAAGCATGCGGCTCAGTGGGCCGCGACGCTGAAGACCTACGCGAGCCCGATCATCGGCAAGCTGCCCGTCGACAAAATCGAGTTGACCCACATCGTCGACGTGTTGACGCCGATATGGCGCGAGAAGACCGAAACCGCGACGAGGCTGCGTTCACGGATCGAAGCGGTCCTGTCTTGGGCCACTGCAAGCGGGTATCGATCGGGCGAGAATCCGGCGCGCTGGCGCGGCAACCTGGATGCGGGCATCTTTCCGAAGGCCGGCAAGATTCGAAAGGTCGTCCATCACGCGGCGCTCGCGATCGACGCATTGCCGGAATTCATGGTCGCATTGCGCGAACGCGACGGCACGGCCGCGCGTGCGCTTGAGTTTCTGATCCTGACAGCAACGCGGTCCGGCGAGGTCCGCGGGGCCCTATGGTCAGAAATCGACCTGGAGGCCGCTGTATGGACGATTCCGGCCAACCGAATGAAGGCGGGCAAAGCGCATGCGGTCCCGCTGTCCGCGCCAGCCCTGGCCCTACTGCGCACCCTGCCGCGGTTCGCGGGTAATGATCTGGTATTCCCGGCCCCGCGTGGGGGAGTTCTATCGGATATGACCCTGACCGCCGTCATGCGGCGCATGCAGATCGATGCGGTGCCGCACGGATTCCGGTCGACCTTCCGAGATTGGGCCAGCGAGCGCACAAGCTACCCGGCGCAGGTTGCCGAGATGGCCTTGGCACATGCCATCGGCAACAAGGTCGAGGCGGCATACCGTCGCGGCGATCTTCTGGCGAAGCGAGTGAACCTGATGCGCGATTGGGCGAAGTTTTGTAGTGCACCGGCCATCGCCGGCAACGTGACACCGATCAAACGGGCGAACACCCGCAAAGTATCCGGCACCAGCCGGTAATCGCCGCGCCGGCGTGCTCACGACACGGCCGGCGTGACTTCCACGACCGAAAACAGGAGTTTCAATCATGGCAACAACGATCGTACCCGATGGATTCACAAAACGAGTCCGCCGCGGGCTTGTCACCAGCAAAAATTGCGTGGTTCTGCCGGCGGAGAACGCGCACACGTTCTCGAACGGCGTCACGCTCCGCGAAGGCGATGAAATGGTCTTCGACCTCGAGGCATGCCCCAAAAATGGCGACCTGGTCCTTCTCTGGCGCGATGGAGGCCGTCCCTTTGTGCGGTGCTGCGAAATTGCCCCGCTTGAATCGGCGCCACGCGACCAATGGTGCATGGGAGTGCTCGAATCTGATCGTGAATCGATTGTGATGATCGACCTCCGAGGGTTCGAGCGAATCGGAGTGTTCACAGGCGTCGCGAAGGCAGTGGAAGTGTCATGACAGGCCCATCAACGTTGATCGATCTGTCAGAAGTGCGAAAGGCCCGAGCGATCAAGACCGATCCAAGCCTCGCACCCATGAGTCGATCGCATCCTTCATTTTGCGGCCTGCTATTGCTCAAGCTTTCCGACCTCGAAAAGGCGGACCCGTGTAGGAGGAATATCCCTGTCTACGAGGATCTCTGTCAGATGGTGCTTGAAGAGCAAAGGGAGATTGAGCGCAATCGGGCCTCGGCTGCTCCTGGCTGGTCGCGCGACTGATGGCCACGAAGCGGACAACGAAGGCAGGCGCGGCGACGGCTGCGCCCAATAAGCAGCGTCTAACGCTGATGACGCGCGCGGAAAAACGAGCCGCGATCGCAGGCGGCGTTGTCGATGACAGAATTCCAGAGGAGGCTTTGCTCCGCCGGCTAAAAGATGAGCCTGGACGAAAATTCGATACTGACCCCATTCTCGACGCGGTGAGGCGAGCCGCCGGTCGCTGCAGAGGGTTTCATGTTCCGAGCGATCCCGGCGGAATCGTTCCACCACGCATGGAGCCTGCGCAGATCGTGGCCCAGGCAAAGGCAACGGTCGCTGTAATCGACGAGCTGCGCGAAAGACTCTCAAACCTGCACCCGCACATCGACTGTTGGGCGAATGACGTGCTCTATCAAAGCCAATCGACGTTTTTGCACGCGCTGAACCTGCGCATCGATCCGGACCTGCTGCGAATCCGCGCGGCCATCGATCATGCCGGCCGCATCGTGGGAGCCAAGAAAGTTCGAACCGGTCCGAAGCAGACCGAGTTGGCAATGGCCAAGGAATCTCTCGCAGACGCGCTCCGCGAGAATTCCGAGCCACGAATGCCGAAAAAAGATGCTCGCGCTCTATCAGGAGAGCTTCTGGGTCTCTGCGGGCTGCATTCCAAGCGCAAGCCGCGCCCAAAACACCCCGATCCTCGCAAACGGCGCCAGTAAGCCAAAAGCAGCGAATTCCCCCCGCAAGTCGGGGGAATTTCGGGCCGACAGCGGCAAATACCCGTGTCTATGCTCCTCGCGCCGCCATGGCAGCCGCAGGCAAACCCGCCGCGGCCCAATCGCGACGAGGAGCCCGAAAATGCAATCCGCACCAGCTCGACAGCCGCTGCAGTGGCTGCGACTTCCCGATCTGATCACGCGCCGTCGGCGCAGCCGATCCGCCACGTATCGCGATATCGAAGATGGGCTGTTTCCGCCGCCGGTTCGTCTCGGCGCGAACTCAAGCGTCTGGCCTGAATTCGAAGTCGACGCGATCGATCGTGCTCGCCTGGCCGGCGCGTCCGATGACGACATTCGGGCGCTGGTAGCGCAGCAGGTTCAGAATCGCAAGGCTGCGGCATGAATTCCGACCATCTGGCCGACGTCCGCCACTTGCGGGCCCTGGCCGGCAATCCCGTCGACCGCATTGCCGACATGCAGTCGGGTATCCGCAGGCTGGACAGCATCGTCACGAACTGGCGGACATTCGGCGCACGACCGCGGTCGCTGCAGGATGCCGAGATCATCGTCGAGGGATTGCGCCGGGCCCTGGTCGAACTGCGAACGCAGGGAGAAGGTGCCGATGCAGGATGATCAGAAGCGACACGGCCCCGCTGCGCTGGAACGCAACGAGGCCGCCAATCAGGAACATCGAGGGCCGCAGTCTATCACCGTCGGCGCCGTGCCTATTCACGGATGCGCGCGCGCGGTGATTGGTGGGGCGCGCTTCTACGTATGGGAGCAGGGTCCGGGCCATTGGCTGGCGCTGCGGAAGTCCGCGGCTCCGTCGACCGTTGCGACCTGCATAGCCGCGCCGGTTCGAAGGTCTCGACTCGCCGGCGCGCTCGAGGCGCTCGGCCTTCGGGACCCAGAGTCCGCCGAATGGATGCCGGCTCGACGCGCGACAGCAGAGCGGCTCTATCGACTGTTGCTGTCGGCAAGGCGTGCCGCATGAGTGCCGCCGATCCCGCACATGCCCGCCCGTTCATGCACCGATTTCGGTCCGGGGTTTTGCGCGCGCCGATCGCGCACCCGCTCAAATGCCTGTTGCTGGTACTCGCTGAGTTCGCCGATAGCGAGGGAGGTTCCTGCTTTCCATCCATTGCCACGCTCGCGCGATTCGCGGGCATGAACGAGAGAACGGCACGGCGATACCTGGAGCAGTCATGCCCTTGGTTCGAGCGTGTCGGGCATGCCGGTATGGATGGTGGCCGGGGCTGGCGCACCTATGGGTATGTCCTTCGGATACCTGATGGTGCGGACACAAGACCCGCACGATGGACCCTATCCCACCCAGATGGTGCGGGCACTGAGTCCGCACCAACAGGGCAACGTGCGGACAATGCGCCCGCACCTGATGGCGCGACGTGCGGACATTCTGTCCGTGTGGTGCGGACATTCACGACAGATGGTGCGGACACAGTGTCCGATGAGGTTGGCTTTGAGATTGGTAAAAGCAAATTGGAAGAGAAGGCGACCGCTGGCGCGATCGCTTCCCCTGCTGACCCTCAGAAGAGGGAGAAGCGTTCAGCAAGAGCGAAAGGCATGACGTTCGACGAGTGGTGCAATGCTCTGGAGCGGAAGGACGAAGACTGCATCTACAGCGATGATCCGATCTTCGAATGGGCCAAGCTCGCAGGCCTGCCACGCGAATACGTGGCTATCGCCTGGACGCAGTTCGGGGAGCGCTTTGGCGGCAGCGACAAGGTTCAGCGCGACTGGCGAGCAACCTTCCGGAACTACGTTCGCCAAGGGTGGCTGAACTGCTGGCGGACAACGCCTGACGGCTACGTGCTGACGACCGTTGGCGAACAGGCCCGGCGCGTTCGCGAAAACCTGAACCTTGAATCTCGATAGAGGGCTTCCGATGACCCATGTCTGCATGACCTGCGGCCGCCACCTGCCGCGCCACCGACGCGCCAAGGCTCGGTATTGCGGCCGGCGATGCGCCGCGCTGCGCAACTGGATCGCACGACAACTTCGGCTGCACCGTGCGAGGCGCCCATGAGCGGCCGCGGCAGACCCCTATGCGGCGCACCGACCCCAAGGGTGGGTCCAAACCTCAGGACCTCGAGCCCGGAACCCGTCGTCCCCCCGTCTTTTTCCCATCCACAAAACGCGAATGCAGAAATCCGAGGAGGACCCCGGGCCATGAAGACAACCGCGACCCTGGTCGGGGACTACCTGAAGGCCTCGCAGGCGCTTTGCGAGCGAATGCTCGACGACCTGGCCCGTACTGATGCCGGAATGGCCGCGTCTGTCGTCGAGGCTGTGCAGGCCGGCGAGCACCTGGCGATTGCCTTTCACTACGAGCGATCAGAGCCGCGGATCGAGCTCGCTGCCGTGAGCGACTACGGCACGCGGCGGCGCATTGCATCGATTCCGCTTCCTCCCCTCGATCAACCCCGGAGCCACGAATGACCCCGAACGAACAAGCGCACCACGACGCTACCGCTGCCGCCATCGAGGCGGTCGAGAAGCTCGCCCAGCTGATGGTTCAGCAACTGCGACTCGCCGATCCGAACCGAGGCGTGGCCATGGATGCCGGCATCGCGCACGGTCTGCCGCTTCGGATCGGTTTCGACTTCACCCAGGCCGGATGCCGGCGCGTGGTGATGAGCGTCATCGAGGAAAGCGGTCGACCCGTCGACCTGGCAACGATCGATTGCGCAGGCGCAGGCTACGTGCGCCGAACGCACTGAACAACTTCCGGAAGCGAGCGCGCCGTGATACATTCTCGATCGAGCCGCGCGCGACGTGCGGCCAACCCGTCTGAGAGTGCGCGACGCGCTCCTGCCGGCAAACGCGAAGTCCCCCGTTTGCAGCGCTGGAGCTGATTTATGCACGCGACTCTGTCCGCATTGCGGACCAAACTCACAACTACCGATTCCACTGCCGGCACCTTCCGCGGTCTCGCGTCGACGTTCGGAGGCGAACCTGATGACTTCGGCGATGTCGTGCTGCGTGGCGCCTTCGCCGCGTCACTGGCAGCGCACAAGGCCAAGGGCACGCGCCCTGCGATGCTCTGGCATCACCGCCTGGAAGATCCGATCGGCGTCTGGACCTCGCTGCGGGAAACCGCCGAAGGTCTCGAGGTCGAAGGCCGCTTGAATCTCGATGTCGCCCGCGGCCGCGAGGCGCATGCGCTGATGCTCGATGACGCGCTCGCCCTGTCCATCGGCTACCGCGTCATGCCGAATGGCTCGATGGTCGAACGGGGCATCCAGTACTTGCAGCAAGTCGACCTGCTCGAAGTGTCCGCGGTGTCGATCCCCGCGAACAGCAATGCACGCATCACCGAAGTGAAAGGCATCCTCGGCTCGCCCGGGGAGTTCGAGCACGCAGTGCGCGACGCACTGGGCTTGAGTGCCCGCCAAGCCAAGAGGCTCTGCGCGGGCGGATGGTCGGCCATGGTTCGCGACGAGCCCGCCGAACGGACCGATTCAGACCTGGTTGCGATTGCCTCGCAGATCCGGGCCATCACCAAATCACTGAGAAATTGAGGACGTAACCATGCAAACGCAAGTTCACACGAAGAGCACCAAGGGCGCCGATGATCGCGGCCACCGTGGCGCCACCAATCACGACCCGGGCCGATCGGGCGATATCGTCCTGAAGGCCATCACCGAACACGGCGAGGCGATCAAGGAATTCCGCGAGGAAGTGGAAGCCAAGCAGAGCGAATTCAGCGTCGAGCTGCGCGAAGTGCAACAGCATGTCGCCCAGGCGATCAAAAGCATCGGCACCCGATCGGATGCCGGTACCGGTCGCGCTATCGATGTCAAATCCCTGGTCGAGTCGGAGGCATTCCAGCGCATCAAGTCGGGCAACCGCGGGACGGCCTGCGGCTTCGAACTCGGCGAGGTATCGATCAAGGCCATGGTGAACGGCGGCGGCGATCCTTCCAGCGTGAACACCGTGTTCTCAAACCCGGCGCAGCCGCTGCCGCACCAGCTTGGCCAGCCGCTGAAGCCGCTGCGCTTCCTGGACGTGCTGACCCCGATCCCGGTCGATCGGAACAGCATCGAGTTCACGCGCCTGACCTGGACCGGTGACGCCGATACCCAGGTCGAGGAAGCCGACGAGAAGGCCGAAATCGAAGGTGAGGGCGAGCCGGTCACGGCCTACGTCGAGACCATCGCCGTGCACACGACGGCATCGGCCCAGATCCTCGACGACGTCGACCAACTGCAGAACACGATCGATCGCGTGCTGACCAACTCCGTCGCCGCCAAGATCGAGTCTCAGCTGATCGTGGGCTCAGGCACGCTGAATCGCATCGAGGGCCTGTACACGCTGGCCAGCACGCTCGCGACCGAAGCCAACTCCGCGGCCGAGAAGATCGGGCAGGCGCTCATGCGGCTGGAAACGCTCGGCTACGTGCCCGATACGATCGTGCTCAACCCGGAAGACTGGTTCGCCATCCAGACGACCAAGGATGCCGATGGGAATTTCATCTACGGCAACCCTGCATCGCCGGCGCCGCCGACACTCTGGAATCGCCGCGTGATTACCCTGGCCAGCGTGCCGGCGGGAACTGCGCTCGTCGGTGACACGAAGCAGTGTGCCTTGCTCGACCGGATGCAGCCCACGCTGTTTATCTCGCGCGACCACAAGGACTACCGCACACGGAACCTGGTCCTTTTGCTCGTCGAGGCACGCGTCGGCCTGCAGACGTTCGACACCGGAGCCTGGCGCAAGGTCCAGCTCGAGCCGGTCAGCCAGTAAGGATTGCCGCGCCCCGGGCATCGCGTCCGGGGCGCGGTCTGTGAGACTGCCGGGATGCATGGTTCCGGCATGGTGAAACGAAACACTCGCTTCCTTGGTCCCCCGGGCATCTGCGACCAGTGCGGCCGGCACTGCCAAGGGCTGCACCAAGTCGGGATGCGCTGCTATCACTGCGGCAAGGGCGCCTTCCTTCACCGCGGGGAATGGATCTATGCCCAATGCCCAGTCTGCAGCGGATACGGCGCCGGGTGCGCTTCCTGCAGGCAAACCGGCGTTTTGGCCACTCCGATCTCACATGCGCCATAGAAGACCCTCCTGGCCCTCTCGCGCCGCGCTTGCGTTCGCTAATCGACGAGTTCTGCAGCGCGAACTAGTACCGAAGCAAGAACTGCCCAAATCGCGAATTCTGCGGCGAAGTCAGCGAAGTCGAATCCGAGCGGATGCACACGGAAGAAGTTTCGACTGTTCTGATCGATGACTCGGCGGAGCACCTCATCGGTTTCCAAGCGCTCTGCGATAGCACCTTTCGTTCGGCCTTTGATGTCTCGAGGTCCAGCAAGTGCGCGAAGTACAGACATTGGCATCGCGGCTAGACGTTCGTTCAACGGAATCTCCGCACCACGGTCGACAGATCCGCAGAGATGCAGGCGCTCGAATCGCGTCCGATAATGGTCGCTCGGTGGGACGAACAACACCGGCGTCCCTTGACGCAGCCGCGCCTCGCACATCTTCACGTTGAAGTAGCACTGGTCATCGTCGTAGAGATGAAACAGCATGTTCGAGAAGACACGCCTTCTGGCGTGCCCTTGCGCCGCCTGGTCGATCCATTCCCCGGCGCCGGCTAGATCATCCCTGATTCGATCCGAGACTGACCGGCTCGGCCTAGCGCTCAGGCGTTCGATTCGAGAAGAGACGAACTCGGAGTGTGTGTTCCAACGGAAGAGAGCTGGCACTAGTTCGTAGATGGATGTGCCGTTCGAAAGGTGCGCGCGGAGAGCGTCCAAATCGTCACATTCGATGTCGATCCTTCCGATCCGTTGCATCGCACACAATCCTATTCCGCAACTGCAAGAGCATTACACGGGCAGAGAATCCGGCTCAACGAAATTGAGTCAAACTGGGTATGCAATCGACCTATGTCGAGGTTTTTGCCGAGTGGACTGATGATCAAGACCGTAGCTCGAGTCATTCTGGCGATCTGGAAGGGAGACCATTGATTCGAACGAGCTCAATTGCATCGAGTAGCGACTTCAGCTCGTCGAGGAGGGTATGCAGACCTGGTGACGTCGTTGAGTGTCGTCTAGTGCAATACCTAATGTGGAAGTCCCCGGCTTGATTCTGTTCGTGCAGAATTTTGAGCCAATCCGGCGAAGATGGAGAAATTCCCAAACCACGCGCGGCCGATTCGGTCCAAAGCTTGTCCAGATCGTGGCCATAAGGACGGCGTGACAGCGTATCTTCATCAAAGCCTGCCCGACTCAAAAATGACTTCAATGCGCATTCCGCACAAAATGCTGCGAGCAGAAGGACGGACAGCATTGGACGTTTCCGAGAGCTGCCGAATACGTTCAAGCCATTCCAAAAATCATGAGCCGCTGCAGCATAACCGGACGTCGCATTGGGCGGCACCATTTCAAAACCTAACGCGCCTCCACTCATTGCAGACCTCCGTCAATTTGACCGCAGCCGCGTTGCGGGTGCGCTATTGGAAGGGTGGCGACCCCGCCAGCCACACCCCGGCGCCCGAGTCACTTGCTGCCGTTGCTTCCTTCCGGACCTGGCGGAGTTCACAAGCTATCGTCGCGAGGGGACAGACGGGGTCACCATAAGACGGTTCTGCCACTGTTGGCGCAGATGTTGGGTTTCGGCGAATTGCTCGCATAACCCATTGATTTTACTTCGTAACTGGCGGAGAGAGCGGGATTCGAACCCGCGAAGCGGGGTTTAGCCGCTTACACACTTTCCAGGCGTGCTCCTTCAACCACTCGGACACCTCTCCGCAACCTACGGCCCCGCGGGGCGGTCCCGCCGCTGCAGCCGGAAAAGCCTGCCATGGCGGGCGGCGGAGGATACTAGGCATGTCCTCTTCAGACAAGCTGGCGGTGAGGAAGTTTGGTCAGGCCGGACAGAACTTGGCACAATCGCGGATCGCTCCACGGAATTGACGATGTCGTATCAGGTTCTCGCGCGCAAATGGCGTCCGCGCCAGTTTTCCGAGCTGGTCGGGCAGGAACACGTCGTCCGCGCGCTGTCGCACGCCCTCGATGGCGGGCGCATCCACCATGCCTTCCTGTTCACCGGCACGCGCGGGGTCGGCAAGACCACGATTGCGCGCATCTTCGCCAAGTCGCTGAACTGCGAGAAGGGTCCGACCTCGCAGCCCTGCGGGGTCTGCGGCATCTGCACCGAGATCGACGCCGGGCGCTTCGTCGACCTGCTCGAGATCGACGCGGCCAGCAACACCGGCATCGACAACGTTCGCGAGCTGATCGACAACGCCCAGTACACGCCCTCGCGCGGTCGCCACAAGGTCTACCTGATCGACGAAGTGCACATGCTGTCCAAGGCCGCGTTCAACGCGCTGCTGAAGACGCTCGAGGAGCCGCCGGCGCACGTCAAGTTCCTGCTCGCGACGACCGATCCGCAGAAATTGCCGATCACGGTGCTGTCGCGCTGCATCAAGTTCAACCTGAAGCGGCTCACGCCCGAGCAGATCCTCGGCCAGATGCGGCACATCCTCGGCGCCGAGGCGGTCGAATTCGAGGACGAGGCGATCGAGGCGCTCTCGCGTGCCGCGGACGGTTCCCTGCGTGACGGCCTGTCCTTGCTGGACCAGGCCATCGCCCATGGCGGTGGCGCGCTGCGCGCGGCCGACGTGCATTCGATGCTCGGCACGGTCGAGCGGGGCCGGGTGCGGGTCTTGCTCGAGGCCCTGGTCGGTCGCGAGGCAGAGAGCCTGTTCGCCGAAGTCGGACGCATCGCTGAATTCGCGCCGGACTTTGGCCAGGTCCTCGACGAGCTGGCCGGGCTGCTGCATCGCATCCAGCTGCAGCAGCTGATGGCCGGAGCGGCGATCGCCGACGGGCCGGAGCTGGCCGAACTGGCGGCGCGGATCGATCCGCGCGAGGTCCAGCTCTTTTACCAGATCGCGATCACGGCGCGGCGCGACCTGCCGCTGGCGCCGACCCAGCGCGTCGGCTTCGAAATGGCCCTGCTGCGCATGCTGGCCTTCGCCCCGAACGGCGGCGAGGGCGGCGCGGCGCCGGGTGATCGCGGCCCGGCCTCGACCGGCACGCGGCCCGTGCCGCCGCCCATCCAGCGCGGAGCCGCCGGTGCTTCACCGGCCGCACGTCCCGCCGACACGGCGGAAGCGGCCAGCCGCGTCAGCCGTTCCCCGGAACGGCCGGCCGACCGGGTCGCGGAAGCGCCGCCCGTGGATACGCCGCTTGTCATCGAGGACTGGCCGGGGCTGCTCGAACGGGCCGAGCTCGGCGGCCCGGTGGGCCAGCTGGCCTTGCATGCGGTCCTGCTCGGGGTCGACGGCAACGTGCTGCGGCTTGGCATGAAGGCGGCACATGAGCACTTCGCTTCGCCGCCCCTGCTCGAAATGCTCGGCCAGCGGCTCGGCGCCGCGCTGGGCCGACCGCTGCGGGTGCGCATCGAGCGCGTGGCCGATGCGGCCGAGAGTCCGGCCGACAGTCGCGCACGGGCCAGTGCCGCGCGGCGCCAGCAGGCCCATGACGGCCTGCATGCGGATCCGGCCGTGCAATCATTGATAGACACTTTCGGCGCCCGCATCATCAGTGATTCGGTACGCCCCCTGGAGAATTGAGATGAAAGGTCCGCTCGCCGGTTTGATGCAGAAGGCCCAGCGCATGCAGGAAGACATGCAGCGCGCCCAGGAAGAGCTGGCCCAGCTCGAGGTCACCGGCCAGGCCGGCGGCGGCCTGGTCAGCGTCGTCATGAGCGGTCGGCACGAGGTGCGCCGGGTCAATATCGACCGCAAGCTGTTTGCCGACGATCCGGAAATGGCCGAAGATCTGGTTGCCGCGGCGATCAACGATGCGGTCAACAAGGTCGGCGCCTTGAGCCAGGAGCGCCTCGGCGGACTGGCTGCCGGCCTCAACCTTCCGGCCGGATTCAAGATGCCGTTTTGAGCACCGGTTCGCCCCTGCTGGCCGACCTGATCGAGGCCCTGCGCTGCCTGCCCGGGGTCGGTGCCAAGACCGCCCAGCGCATGGCCTTCCATATGCTCGAGCGCGACCGGCCCGGCGCCCGGCGACTGGCCGAGCGGCTGGCCGTGGCGGTCGAAAAGGTCGGCAACTGCCGCCGCTGCCGCGGCTTCAGCGAGCAGGAGGTCTGTTCATTCTGCGCCAACGCCTCGCGCGACAAGCACCTGCTCTGCGTCGTCGAGACACCGGTCGACCAGCTCGCCATCGAGCAGGCCACGGGCTATCGCGGACATTATTTCGTGCTGCTCGGCCGGCTCTCGCCGCTGGACGGACTCGGGCCGAAGGAACTCGGCCTCGACCTGCTGGCCGCGCGCCTCGCCGAGGGCGAAATCGAGGAGATGATCGTGGCCACCAATCCGACCGTGGAAGGCGAAGCCACGGCGCACATGCTTTCGCAGCTGGCCCGGGCGGCCGACGTGCGGGCCAGCCGGCTGGCCCATGGCGTGCCGCTCGGCGGCGAACTCGAATTCATCGATCGCGGCACCCTGGCCCATGCCTTCGGCGGGCGCCAGTCGCTGCTCTGAGGAGACTGCTGTGGGCGACACGATATTTGCAAAGATCATCCGACGCGAGATTCCGGCCGATATCGTCTACGAGGACGATGACGTGCTCGCCTTCCGCGACGTCAACGCGCAGGCACCGACCCACATCCTGTTCATTCCGCGGCGTCCGATCGCCACGCTCAACGATCTGGAGGACGGCGATGCGACGCTGATCGGCAAGCTCGTCCTCGCCGCGACCCGTTACGCGCGCAGCGAGGGTTTCGCCGAAGACGGCTACCGCTGCGTGATCAACTGCAATGGCCATGGCGGCCAGAGTGTCTACCACCTGCACCTGCACCTGCTGGCCGGTCGCCAGATGACCTGGCCGCCGGGCTAGGTGTATCTCAAAGGCTATCGCTTGCCGTCGCCGGGATGGGGCGGCGCGGGTTTGACGATGATGACCGGCGGCGGGCCCCAGAATCCGGGGCCCCAATAGGGTCCGAAACCGGGCCCCCAGAACGGGTCATAGGGCCAGACGGCGGACTGGCGGATGATGACCGGCCGCTTCGGCCACAGGTAGATCGTGTCGGCCGCGATCCTCGGATAGGTGTAGTCGAACTGGCCGACGCGGCCGACCTGGGTGCCGCTGACGCTGCCGGTCACGGTCAGCTCGCGGCCCTTGACGAAGACCTCGGGATCGTAGAAGCCTGCCCGGCAGGCGATGAAGCGCCCCTCGCTGGCATCGCGCGATCGCGGTCGCGTGCTGGCATCGAGTTCGCGCGACAGGATCTCGAAGCAGGTCGAGGATTCGCCGGGCTCGACCTTGATGATCTCGCCGCCCCAGCGCACGCGTTCACCGGAATGCGAGCCGGAAAGGCTCTGCTGGGGCGTGAGCGAAGAAAATTCCCCGTTCAGCGGGGCCGGGACGGTCGCACAGGCCGCCAGGGCAAGCATGAGAGGCGTCAGCAGGACGGACTTGTGCATGAGGGGGCTCCTTCGGATGCGTTCATCGTGGTGTTCGCGGTCGTCGGCGGTTGGCGTTCGGGTCGGTCATTGGACCCTTGGCGGCGCACGGAATTCCCGTACCTTGCGCGCGAATGCCTGAACCTCGGCCAAGACCGGTTCGGTTACCGCGTAGCGCAGTCCGACATAGGCGTCGACCAGGTCTTCCAGCCGCGCCCGTTCCGGTGTATCGACAAAGGCGGCGCGGCTGCGATCGAGGAAATCGAGTGGCCCTTCGTTGTCGCGCACGCGAACGCCGCCCCTGGCGACGCGCCGGCAAAGGCGGCCCCAGGCGGCATCGAGGGCATCGTGGCGGGTCGAACGCCCGCTGCGCATGACCCAGAGCGAGGCCGAGAGCAGGATGGCGGCGAATGCACCGGCCAGGGCGAGTAACAGGTCGCGCTGGTCCGCGCTCGAAATGCCGATCGGCTGGAGCAGGCTCTTCTGGCGCAGCGCGTTGAACTGCACGACGGACTGGGTCCAGAGGCGGTTGATCACATCGAGCCGATTGCGCAGGGGCAGCCACCAGGACCCCGAATACCAGGCCCGGTCGCCCGCTGCGGCATCTGCCCCGGATTCGATGCGCAGCGGGTTGACCGCCGCGGTCGGATCGACACGCACCCAGCCGCGACCCTGCAGCCAGACCTCGGACCAGGCATGTGCATCCGACTGTCGGACCAGCAGGTAGTCACCGACGTCGCTCCACCAGCCGCCCTGGTAGCCGGTCACCACGCGCGCCGGGATGCCGGCGGCGCGCATCAGCACGACGAAGGCCGAGCTGAAGTGCTCGCAGAAGCCGGCCCGGGTATCGAAGAGAAAATCGTCGACCGAATTGCGTCCGAGCAGGGGCGCCGACAGGGTGTAGGTGAACTGGGCGTTGAACATGGCCAGCGCGCTGGCGATGACGGCGTCGTCGTTGCGGCCTTCGCTGCGCCAGCGCCCGGCCAGTTCGCGGGTCTTCGGATCGAAGCCTTCGGGCAACTGCAGGGCACGCTGGCGATCGACCGGATCGAGATCCGGGGCCAGCCGATAGGCCAGCACCGAGCGCGCCCGATACTGGTTCGGATTGCGGATGCCGCCTACCGCGCTGAGGGTGCGGTCGGGCCGCATGCGCAGGCCGGTGTCGGCGGACAGCGGCACGTCGAGCGCAACCAGCCACGGCCGATGACTTGGCTCGAAGGTCACTTCGTAGTCGATCGGTGGCGCTTCGCCGACCACGGGTTCCAGCCCCGGCTGCGCCGGCGCTTCCTGGCGCGTCCAGGTGGTCCCGTCGAAGCGCGGCAGCACGATCGAACGGAAATAGCGCGCGCTGGGCGCCGGTGCCGCCGTCTCGAAGCGGACCCGGAAAGCCGGCGAATCGTCGACCAGCAACTCGGTCATCGAACCCGGCGACATGTGGTCATCCAGCCCGGTACGGGCCTCAGCGAAAGCGCCGGGTGTGCCCCACAAGGGCGAACCCAGGCGCGGCGTGAACAGGAATGCCGCGGCGGCCAGCGGCACACCCAGTCCCAGCAACAGCGCCGCCGTGCGCAACTCGGCGCCAAGCGGACGGTTGCTGTCGAGCGGAGCAGGCTCGAGGGCGTTCAGGGTGGCCAGCAGGACGATCAGGCAACTGCTGACGAGCAGGGTGTAGCCGATCGACTGGGTGAACAGCAGCGCGCTCATGAGCACGAATGCGGCGAACGCGGCCGCCGTGCGTGCATCGCGGATGCGTTCGCTCTCGAGCAGCTTCAGCACGAGCAGGCCGCAGGCCAGGGCGCTGCCGGGTTCGCGGCCGAACAGGTTTCCGTAGTTGAGAATGACCACCGCAACCAGCAGCAGGACCAGCGGCACGCGCAGCCAGGCCGATATGGCCTTGGCGCTGCGCGCACGGCTGAACATGCGCAGCGGTGGAACCGCGACCAGGGCGATCGACAGCCACCAGGGCAGGCGGGCGAGATGGGCCGAAACCGCGATCAGGGCGGAAACGGCGAGCAGGTTGAACTGGCGGTTACTGAGGCGCATCGGGCATCAGGGCCAGCGCACGCAGGCAGGCGTGCCGGTGGGAGTGGCCAAGCCCCGGGCCGATGCGCAGCTCGGGCAGTTCGAGGGCGTAGCTCAGCATGGCCGCATCCGCCGCGATCACCCAGGCGGTCAGGCGGCGGATGCGTGCCTCGTGATCGAGGCCGTGCAGGCTGGCGTAGCTGAGCACGCGATTGTCATCGACCGGCACCTCGCTCTCGCGGACCAGCAGGCCGTCGTGCCGGGCCGAGGCTTTCCAGGCGATGCGTCGCTGCGGATCGCCGCTGCGGTACTCCCTCAGGCCGGAAAACTCCTCGCCGTCACCGGCGCTGAAGCGCTCGCCGAGCTGGCCCGGTCCATGCGGAAGCGGCGGAGCGGATTCCTCGATCGCCGGGTAGACCAGAATCGAGGTCTGCGGGTTGATCCAGCTCCAGACGACGAACAGGCCGAGCGGTTGATCGGTCCAGAGCTTCATGCGCCCGGGTCGCATCCAGCCTCGCCGCGGCGCGGGCAGCTGGATGGCGACCCCGGCGCCGTCGCCGGCTGCGAGGGCGAAGGCGAACAGGTGCGTGCCGATGCGCAGGCGCAGGCTGGGCCGCGCACGCGCCGATGCGTGAAAGTGCAGCGTCAGGGGCAGCGCGTGGCCGGCATGGCACTCGGCGGCATGGATCGCAACCAGCTCGAGGCCGGCGAGCGTGCGGAATCCGGCGAACAGGCTCATCCAGGCGGCGGCGGCGAGAAAGCAGGTCAGCAGCAGGGCGGCGTTGTTGGCGTAGTTGAGCGCGCCGAGCTGCATGATGACGAGGAGCGCGCCAAATCCGATGCCGAAGGCCGTCGGCAGGACGTAGATGCGCCGCCGGTGCAAGCGGATCGGCAGGGCCTCGGCGGCGCGCAGGCGGGTCAGCGCCGGCAGCCGCCGCTCGGCCAGCGCGAGCAGCTTCTGCCAGGTCGATTCGAGCCTTGCGCCGAGGGCGCTCATCGCACCGGCGTGTTCTCGATCAGGCTGGCAACCACGGCGGCCCGACTCGTCTGCGAGCCGGATCCGAGGCTCAGTCGGTGCGCGGCAATGTACGGAAAGACCTTTTGCACATCTTCGGGGACGACGAAATTGCGGCCGCCGAGCAGGGCATGAGCGCGCGCCGCCGCGAGAATGGAAAGGCCGGCCCGTGGCGAAAGGCCGATCCGGATCTCGGCATGGCGGCGACTGGCCTCGAGCAGGTTCTGCACGTAGGCGATCAGCGAGCTGCTGGCCAGTACCGACGCGGTCGCCTTGCGCAGGGCCAGGATCTGATCCGGAGCGAGGCAGGGGCCGAGTTGTTCGAGCAATTGCCGGCGATCCGTCGAACCGAGCATCGAACGCTCCGATTCCGGATCCGGGTAGCCCAGGCTCATGCGCAGCATGAAGCGGTCGAGCTGCGAATCGGGCAGCGGGTAGGTTCCGGCGAAATCGACCGGATTCTGGGTCGCGACGACGAAGAACGGGGCAGGCAGGGCATGCGTGCGGCCGTCGATCGTGACCTGGCCTTCGGCCATGGCCTCGAGCAGGGCGCTCTGCGTCTTCGGCGTGGCCCGGTTGATTTCGTCGGCCAGCAGCAGCTGGGTGAAGACCGGACCGTTGTGGAACTTGAAGCTGCCCGGATCGCGCTCGTAGATGCTGACCCCGATGATGTCCGACGGCAGCAGGTCGCTGGTGAACTGGACGCGCTGGAAATCCAGGCCCAGGGTAATCGCCAGGGCATGGGCCAGCGTGGTCTTGCCGACTCCGGGCAGATCCTCGATGAGCAGGTGCCCGCCGGCGAGCAGACAGACGAAGGCCAGGCGCACCTCCTGTTTCTTGCCGAGCAGGATGCCGTTGACCTGGACGATGCTGCGGGCCAGGGCCTCGCGCAGGTCGGCGGCCAGTCCGGGGACGGCGGATTCGGGGGCGACGGGCGTATCAGGCATGGGCTGCAGGGTGGTTGCGGAGACGGGCTGCACGGCCTAAGGGCTGCGGTCGCCAGTGTAGCCTCTGCCCGCAGCGGCAGGCGACCCGGCCGCCGCCGTTGCGGCTCCGCTCATGCCCCTGCATCGACCAGTGGTCGGCGCCAGGCAGACCGGTCAGGGAATGGCCAGCCCGGCTTCGCGCAACAGGCGGCACAGCGCGATCAGGGGCAGCCCGACCAGGGCACTGGGATCATCGCTTTCGATGCGTTCGAACAGGGCGATCCCGCGCCCCTCGACCTTGAAACTGCCGGCGCAGTCGAACGGACGTTCAAGCTCGAGGTAGCGATGGATTTCCGCGTCGCCGAGCTCGCGAAAGTGCACCCGGGTCGTGTCGATGGCCGAACGCACGGTCATCGCTCCGGCGCGCGTGTCGACCACGCAGAGGGCGGTGTGGAAGCTCAGCATCCTGCCCGAGCTCTGCCTGAGCTGCGCGAATGCGCGTTCGGCGGTGCCCGGCTTGCCGAGCGGGCGCGCATCGAGTTCGGCGACCTGGTCGGAGCCGATGACCAGGCTGTCGGTGCAGTCGGCGGCCACGGCCCTGGCCTTGCCGATGGCCAGCCGCAACGCGGTGTCGCGCGGCAATTCCCCATCCCGTGGCGTCTCGTCGACGTGGCTGGCCATGCTGCGGAAGTCGGCCACGACCCGGCCCAGCATCTGCGCGCGGTAGGGCGAGGTCGAGGCGAGGACCAGCGTGGGACCACGGCCACTCACGAGTGGGTCTTCTCCATGTCGCCGCCGGCGCTGGCCAGTTCCTTGCGCACCTCGTCGAGCCGGTCGAGCTGCAGGGCCAGCTTTTCGCGCGAGTGGACCAGCGCCGCCGAGGCGGCCTTGAGTTCCGCCAGCGAGGCGTCGGCGCCGAACTGCTTGAGCCATAGCCGATGCTGGAGCAGGTCGTGGAGAGCCGCCTGGACTTCGGGTTCGGCGGTCAGGGTCGCGTGCGCGGACAGGCTGATCGCCGGCGGCAGGCGGCTGACCAGGGGGGGTATTTCACGCAGCCGGGCGCGGCACTCCTGCAACTCGTGCTCGAGGGCATCGGCGTGGTCGAGCACGCTGCGCAACTCGCGGGTGCGCGCTCCGAGGCGACGTTCCCTGATCCATACGAAGATCGGAATCGGAGCCAGCAGCAGCGCAGCAATGAGCAGGTAGTCCAGCAAGCGTGGTTCCCCCGGAAAAGGCACCAGTCTGCCGGTTGCCGGCCCGCCCAGCAATTCCTCGCGGAAAGCGCTAAAATTGCGGTCCCGGTCAACTGCTTGCGCCGATTTGCGATTTGACATCGGCAACGCTCGCACCTACCATCGCGCGCCCATGCCAGACACCTTGCCAGACAGTGTGGATCCTTGGCGCATGGTGCAGGGCGGGCGCGTGTTCGAAGGAACGGTGCCGTTACGGCAGCTCGAGCGCCTGCGGGACCTGCTGGCTTCGGCCGAGGGAGACGCCGTCTACAGGGTCGAATTCGGCATCGACGAGTTCGACGTTGAATTCGTCGATATCCGTGTGGATACGGGGCTGCCGCTGGTATGCCAGCGCACGATGAACGTCTTCGTGCAGCCGTGCAGCATCAGCCAGCGACTCGGATTGTTGCGGGACGAGCGGGAAGAGAATGCGTTACCCGAGGGTTACGAGCCGTTGCTCGTGACCGACGGTCAGTTGCACATCAAGGATGTCCTCGAGGATGAGTTGATCCTCGCATTGCCGTTGGTGCCCTTGAGTCCGGGCGCACCGCTGGAGCAGGTGCCGGTTACCGCCGGGTCCGCTCCGGAGGACGGCCAGTCGCCGAATCCGTTCGCCGCACTGGGACAGTTGAAGAGTTCGCGACACTGAACAGGCATCTCCTGATGCCGTGGTGTCGCGCCACCCTGGTCAGTTTCATTACTTACGCTTGCACGCAAGCCTGGATTCATCTGGAGAGTTGTCATGGCAGTCGCCAAAAGTCGTAAATCCCCGTCCCGCCGCGGCATGCGCCGCGCGCACGATGCCCTTACCGCAAAGCAGCTGGCGACCGACCCGACCTCGGGCGAGGTGCATCTGCGCCATCACGTCACCAAGGATGGCTACTACCGCGGCAAGAAGGTGATCGAAAGCAAGACCCCGGTCGCCGACGCGGATTGATTCCGCACGGATGATGCGCTGAAGCGGCGGACGCCCCGACCCGGGGTTCCGCCGTTTCCATTTGTTCGGGAGAAACGGCTCTGTTCTACTCACGCATTGCGGGCACCGGCAGCTATCTGCCGGAAAAAATCGTCACCAACAAGGATCTGGAGCAGTTCGTCGATACCAGCGACGAATGGATCCGGACCCGTACCGGCATCCGTGAGCGACGCAAGGCTGCGGATGGCGAGACCACAGGCGATCTGGCTTTCCATGCCGCGACCCGGGCCCTCGAGGCGGCCGGTGTCGAGGCCTCCGAAATCGACCTGATCGTGCTCGGCACGACTACCCCCGACATCATCTTTCCCTCGACCGCCTGCCTGCTGCAGCATCGGCTCGGGGCGAACGGCTGCGCCGCGTTCGACGTCAATGCCGCATGCTCGGGCTTCGTCTATGCGCTCGGCGTGGCCAATGCCTTCATTCGCAGCGGGCAGTCGAAGAAGGCGCTCGTGGTCGGTGCGGAAACCCTGACCCGCATGCTCGACTGGAGCGATCGCGGCACCTGCGTGCTGTTCGGCGACGGCGCCGGCGCCGTGGTCCTCGAGGTCGCCGAGGAGCCGGGCATCTATACGACCAAGCTGCACGCCGATGGCGGCTACAAGCATTTGCTGTACAACCCGGTCGGCGTTTCGGCCGGTTTCCGCGACGACGAGCCGAACCACGGCATCCGCGTGATGATGACCGGCAATGAAGTGTTCAAGGTCGCGGTCAAGACCCTCGACCGCATCGTCGGCGAAACCCTCGAAGCGGCCGGCATGGACGAATCCCAGGTCGACTGGCTGATTCCGCACCAGGCCAACCTGCGCATCATCGAAGCCACGGCCAAGCGCCTCAAGCTGCCGATGGAGCGCGTCATCGTCACCGTCGACCGACACGGCAATACCTCCTCGGGGTCGGTGCCGCTGGCCCTCGACGAAGCGGTTCGTTCGGGCAAGGTCAAGCGCGGGCAGAACATCCTCCTCGAAGCATTCGGCGGCGGCTTCACCTGGGCTTCCGCGCTGCTTCGTTACTGATTTCCGGAGCACACGATGAGCTCGACAGCGTTCCTTTTCCCGGGCCAGGGCTCGCAAAGCGTCGGCATGCTGGCGGCGCTCAGCGATGAGTTTCCGGTCGTGCGCCAGACCTTCGTCGACGCCTCCGATGGCGCCGGCATCGATCTCTGGCACCTGTCCCAGGGCGGTCCCGAGGAGATGCTCAACCGGACCGAATACACCCAGCCGGCCCTGCTTGCGGCCGGCATCGCGGTCTGGCGGGTCTGGCAAGAGCTGGCGGCGCCGACGCCCTCGCATTTGTGCGGACACAGCCTGGGTGAATACACGGCCCTGGTCGCTGGCGACGCCCTCAAACTGGGCGATGCCGCGCATCTGGTGCGTATTCGCGGCCAGGCCATGCAGGCGTCGGCGCCGGCCGGCGTCGGAGCCATGGCGGCCGTGATCGGCGCCGACGATGCACTGGTCGAGTCGATCTGTCGCGAGGTCTCGGGCGATCACGTGGTGGTCCCGGCCAACTACAATTCGCCGGGTCAGATCGTGATCGGCGGACATGCCGTCGCCATCGACGCAGCGATCGCGAAGCTCGCCGAGAATGGCGTGCGCAAGGTCGTGAAACTCGCGGTCAGCGTGCCCTCGCACACGCCCCTGATGCGCGAGGCGGCGAACCGCCTGGCCGAGGCGATGGGCGCCTACGAGTGGCGCGAGCCGCAGATTCCGGTCATGCAGAACGTCGATGCGAGCGTGCATGCCACGGTGGCCGACATCCGCGCGGCGCTGGTCCGCCAGCTTTATCTGCCGGTGCAATGGACCGGCTGCGTGCAGGCCCTGGCCGGCGCCGGCGTCAAGAAGATGGCCGAGTGCGGCCCGGGCAAGGTGCTGGCCGGTCTTGTGCGACGCATCGACCGCAGCATTGACATGCATGCGCTCGGCACGCCCGCCGAGCTCGAGGCGGCGCGCGAGGCATGGAGCTGAGCCGACCGCTGTCGCCATTATTCGCTGTCTGAGGATCCCCACATGAGTTCAATATTGAAAGGCGAGGTCGCCCTGGTGACCGGTGCAAGCCGCGGTATCGGTGCGGCCATTGCCGATCGTCTGGCTGCCGATGGCGCAACGGTCATCGGTACCGCGACCAGCGAGAGCGGAGCCCGGGCGATCGCGGAACGACTGGCAGCGCACGGTGGCAGCGGGCGCGTGCTCGATGTCAGCGACAGCGCCGCGGTGGACGCCCTGATCGGCGCCGTGGCCGAGGAGTTCGGCGCGGTCAGCATCCTCGTCAACAATGCCGGGATAACGCGCGACCAGTTGCTCCTGCGCATGAAGGAAGAGGAGTGGCAGGCCATTCTCGACACCAA
Source organism: Dokdonella immobilis (assembly GCF_900115085.1). Lineage (GTDB taxonomy): Bacteria > Pseudomonadota > Gammaproteobacteria > Xanthomonadales > Rhodanobacteraceae > Dokdonella > Dokdonella immobilis. The sequence continues at coordinate 91,713 of NZ_FOVF01000003.1, forward strand.
CCTCAGTTCCGTGTTCCGCACCTCCAAGGCGGTCCTGCGCGGCATGATGAAGGCGCGCAAGGGGCGCATCATCAGCATCGCCTCGGTGATCGGTTCGATCGGCAATGCCGGGCAGTCCAACTATGCCGCGGCCAAGGCCGGCATCATCGCCTTCTCGAAATCGCTGGCGCGCGAAATCGGCTCGCGCGGGATCACGGTCAACGTCGTCTCGCCGGGCTTCATCGACACCGACATGACCCGCGCCCTAGCCGAAGAGCAGCGCAGCGCGCTGCTCGGACAGATCGCCCTGCAGCGTTTCGGCGAAGCCGACGACATCGCCCATGCGGTCGCCTTCCTGGCCTCGCCCGGCGCCGCCTATATCACCGGCGAAACCCTGCACGTCAACGGCGGCATGCATATGGCCTGAATATGTCGATGCTTGCGTGGACGGGCGCGCGGCCCATGCTATCCCTTACAATCGGCAGGCCTTGCTGGCCGTCGAACGCATCGGGACCGCGCCTGGTCATTCCGCGACCATTTGAGCCGCGCTTCTTCTGGCGGTAGCGGGTATCGACACGTTCCACTACAATTCGCGGCGCCTCGCAGCACGCATCGCTGTGTAGCGGATACCTGGGCCAACCTGACGCCACCGGTGTTCCGCAATCCGAATCACGAAACGAGATCCCATCGGGAGACAACAAACTCATGAGTACTATCGAAGAACGCGTCAAGAAAATCGTCGTCGAGCAGTTGGGCGTAAAGGAAGACGAAGTCACGCCAAATGCGTCGTTTGTCGACGATCTGGGCGCCGATTCGCTCGACACGGTCGAGTTGGTGATGGCTCTCGAGGAAGAATTCGAGTGCGAGATTCCCGACGAAGACGCCGAAAAGATCACCACGGTCCAGCAGGCCGTCGATTACGTCAAGGCGCACGTCAAGTCCTGATTTCCCGGGCGCCGGAGCGCATGCTTTCCGGCGCCGACCCTTCATGATCGGCACCGGCCCGTCACCCCGGCAACCGGCTTCCGGGGCCGATCCGATCACCAGCGATTCGCCAAGCTGCGCCCACGAGGCGCAGCTTTCATTTTGAGGACAGGGAACACTACGCCGGCGTATGTTCGCCGACCGGTTCCCAGCACTGCGGATACTCGAGCATGAACAAGCGTCGCGTCGTCGTTACCGGCCTCGGCATCGTCAGCCCCGTCGGCAATGACCTGGCCACCGCCTGGGGCAACATCACTGCGGGCAGGAGCGGCATTGGCCCGATCACGAATTTCGACGCCACGGCGTTCCCGACCCGCATTGCCGGCGAGGTTCGCGACTTCGATCCGGCGACCTGGATCCCGCCGAAGGACGTGAAGAAGATGGACTTCTTCATCCATTATGGTGTCGCCGCGGGTCTCATGGCCATGCAGGATGCGGGGCTCGAGATCACCGAAGCGAACGCCGAGCGCACCGGCGCGCTGATCGGTTCCGGTATCGGCGGCATTGCCGGTATCGAAAAGACCACAGTTGCCTGGCACGAAGGCGGCCCGCGCAAGATCTCGCCGTTCTACGTGCCGTCGACGATCATCAACATGGTCGCCGGTCACCTGTCGATCATGACCGGCATCAAGGGACCCAATTTTTCCGCCGTCTCGGCCTGCGCCACCTCGAACCACAGCATCGGCATGGCCATGCGTCTGATCCAGTACGGCGATGCCGACGTCATGATCGCCGGCGGCGCCGAATACGCCACGGTGCCGACCGCGGTCGGCGGTTTCTGCTCGATGAAGGCGATGTCGACGCGCAACGACGATCCGCAGGCGGCCAGTCGCCCCTGGGACAAGGATCGCGACGGCTTCGTGCTCGGCGACGGCGCCGGCATCCTCGTCCTCGAGGAATACGAGTCGGCCAAGGCCCGCGGCGCGCGCATCTATTGCGAACTGGCCGGCAGCGGCAGCAGCAGTGATGCCTTCCACATGACCGCGCCGAGCGAGAACGGCGAGGGTCCCGCGCGCTGCATGGTCTCCGCCATGAACGATGCCGGCATCAATCCCGAACAGGTCGAATACCTGAACGCGCATGGAACCTCGACGCCGCTCGGCGACGTTGCTGAAACGCATGCACTCAAGCGGGCGCTTGGCGATCACGCCTACAAGACGATGGTCAGTTCGACCAAGTCGATGACCGGCCACCTGCTCGGTGCGGCCGGCGGCGTCGAAGCGATCTTCAGCATACTTGCCCTTCATCACGGGATCATTCCGCCGACCATCAACCTCGATGCCGCGGGCGAAGGCTGCGATCTCGATTACGTGCCCAATGTGGCCCGCGAGAAGAAGATTTCGATCGCCGTTTCGAACGGCTTCGGCTTCGGTGGCACCAACGGTACCCTGGTGTTCCGCAAGATCTGATCGCGATCGGGACAGGCACCGCCGTCGTGCCGGAGCGTACACCCCCCTCGATCCGCAGCCTGGCCGGTCGTCGTGACCTGCTCGGCCTCGCCGCGCTGGACCCGGATCGCTACCCGGGCCTGTTCGAGAGTGCCGCCGATGGCACGGCCAATGCGCGTTTCGACATCCTGCTGGCCTACCCGCAGCAGTCGCTGTGGCTCGATGCCGAAGGCCGCGTCCACGGCGTCCACGGCGATCGGGCCGGCGACGGATTCCTCGCCGCCCTCGATCAGGCCTGGCAAGACGCGCGCGACGGGTTTCGCGGTGCCGAAGGCCTGCCGTTCCACGGTGGCTGGCTGCTCTACCTCGGCTATGAACTGGCCGGCGAAATCGAGCCGCGGCTGCGCCTGCCGCGGTCGCCGGCCGGCCAGCCGGTGGCCCTGGCCCTGCGTTGCCCGGTCGCCGTGGTTGTCGATCATCTCGCTGGTCAGACCTTCCTGATCGCCGAGCATGGCCATGCGCACCGGCTCGACCAGATCGAGGCCGACCTCGCGCGCGCCGTGGCCCCCGGCAATGCGGCCCTGCAGGTCGCGACGATCGCCGAGGACGAACCGCTGCGCTTTCTCGATGCGGTCGCGCGGACCCACGACTACCTGCGTGACGGCGACGTGTTCCAGGTCAACCTGTCGCGCGAGTGGCGGCTTTCGCTGGCCGAACCGGCGGCACCGGCAGCCGTGTATGCGGCCCTGCGAAGCGCCAACCCGGCGCCGTTTGCCGGCCTCCTGCAGCATGCCGGCTGGGCCGTGGCCAGTTCGTCTCCCGAACGGCTGGTGCAATGCCATGGCGATCGCGTGCAGACGCGACCGATTGCCGGCACCCGCCCGCGCCTCGAGGGAGACGATGCGGATGCGCGCATTCGCGAACTGGTCGCGCATCCGAAGGAGCGCGCCGAACATGTCATGCTGATCGATCTCGAACGCAACGACCTCGGTCGCGTCTGTGTTCCGGGCAGCGTCGAGGTCGACGAGCTGATGGTGGTGGAGAGTTATGCCCACGTGCACCACATCGTCTCCAACGTGCGCGGCCGCCTGCGCGAGGGCACGAGCCCCGGGCAGGTCATCCGCGCCGTATTTCCCGGCGGCACGATCACCGGCTGCCCGAAGGTGCGCTGCATGGAAATCATCGCCGAACTCGAACAATCGCCACGCGGCTGCTACACCGGCGCCTTCGGCTACCTCGACAACAACGGCGATCTCGACCTCAACATCCTCATCCGCACCCTGGACATCGGCGGTGCCGAGATCCGGCTGCGCGCCGGGGCCGGTATCGTGATCGACTCGGACGCCGAATCCGAGCTCGCCGAGACCCGGGCCAAGGCGCGCGGAATGCTGCGTGCGTTCGGCCTGGATCGCTGATCCGCTACGCCGATTCGATAACCCAATCCTGCTACGCTTCGACCGATGAACAGCATTTTCGAAAACCGGCGAACCAACTACAAAAGCGCGCGCGGACGCGTGCGCTGGTGGCTGCTGCTGGTCCTCGCCGCCCTCGCCGCCGTCGGCGTCGTCGCCGGGCTGGCCTGGCGCGATTACCGGCGCTTCGCCGATGCGCCGCTGCAACTGGAGCAGGCCCGGACCATCGACTACGTGCGCGGAACGCCGTTCAGGGACATCGTCCGGCAGTTGCGGCGAGAGCACATCTCGGACGGCTCACCGTTCTACTGGAAATTGCTCTCACGCGAAATGAACGTGGCCTCGCGCCTGCAGGCGGGCGAATATGCGCTGCAGCCTGGCCTGACTCCGCGCGGGCTGATCGCGATGATGGCCGAGGGCAGGGTGGTCCAGCACCACTTCACGATCGTCGACGGCTGGACGTTCCGCCAGTTGCGGCTGGCCCTGGCCAGCGAGAGCGGCCTGCAGCAGAGCCTGCCGGGCCTCGATGACGCCGCGATCGCGGCCAGGCTCGATATTGCGGACGGCAAGCCCGAAGGCTGGTTCCTTCCGGAGACCTACGCCTGGGTCAAGGGCGACAGCGACATGCTCGTGCTCGAGCGTGCCCATGAAGCGATGAAAAAGGCCCTGGACCGGCTCTGGCCGCTGCGCGATCCGCAGGTGCCCCTGGCCAGCCCCTACGAAGCGCTGATCCTCGCCTCGATCATCGAGAAGGAGACCGGCGTCGGTGACGAACGGGCCAGGATTGCCGGTGTGTTTGCACGGCGCCTGCGTATCGGCATCCGGCTGCAGACCGACCCGACCGTCGTCTATGGCCTTGGCGAGCAGTACGACGGCAATATCCGGCGCCGCCATCTCGAAACCGACACCCCGTACAACACCTACACGCGCGACGGCCTGCCGCCCACGCCGATCGCCTTGCCCGGCCTGGCGGCGATCGAGGCCGCCCTGCATCCGGCCGCGGGCAATGCGCTGTATTTCGTCGCCCTCGGCGATGGCAGCGGTCGGCACGAATTCTCGGCCTCGCTGGAGGAGCACAACCGTGCGGTGGCGCGTTACCTGAACCGGAGCAGGCAACGGTGAAAGGGCGCCTGATCACGCTCGAGGGAGGCGAGGGTGCCGGCAAGAGCACGGTCCTGCAGACCTTGCGCGAGCACATCGAGTCCTCTGGCATTCGCCTGCAGGTCACCCGGGAACCGGGCGGAACCGCGCTCGGCGAGGCGATCCGGGCGATCGTGCTCGATCCGGAACTCGGCACGGTCTGCGCGGAGAGCGAGCTGCTGCTGATGTTCGCGGCGCGCGCGCAGCTCGTGCGCGAACTGATCCGTCCCGCGCTGGAGCGGGGCGAATGGGTGCTTGCCGACCGCTTTACCGACGCCAGCTTCGCCTACCAGGGCGGGGGGCGCGGACAGCCCGGCGCACGCATCGAGGACCTCGAGGTCTGGGCGGCCGAGGGGCTGCGCCCCGACCTGACCATCCTGCTCGACCTGCCGGTCAGTCTCGGCCTGGCACGTGCGGGCGAACGCGGGCGACCCGATCGCATCGAAGCCGAACGGGGTGAATTTTTCGAGCGCGTGCGCGAAGCCTACCGGCGTCGCGCCGACGCGGATCCACACCGCTTTCGCGTGATCGACGCGAGCCGTCCGTTGCCGCGCGTCACGGCCGACGCGATTGCCGCGGTCGACGCGCTTGTCGCAGACTGGAAGCCATGAGCGCGAAGCTTGCACCGTGGCTGCTTGAACCCTGGCATTCGCTCAGCGCGCGCCTTGGCGCCGGCGAATTGCCGCATGCGCTGCTGGTCTGCGGGGAGCCGGGGCTTGGCAAGCGCGCCCTGGCCGATGCATTGGCAGCCAGCGCCCTGTGCGATTCACGCACCGAGGCGGGCTTTGCCTGCGGCAAGTGTCGCGCCTGCCTGTTGCTCGCGGCCGGCTCGCACCCGGATCGCGTGTTCGTCAGCTTCGAGCTGCGCGACGATGGCAAGCCGCGCACCGAGATCGTCATCGAGCAGATCCGGACCCTGTCGCAACGCCTGTCCCTGTCCAGCCAGTTTGGCGGACTGCAGGTGGTGCTGATCGATCCGGCCGACAAGATGAATGCCAGCGCGGCCAATGCGCTTCTGAAAACACTGGAGGAACCCTCGCCGAGCACGGTCATCATCCTGGTCAGCGACAAGCCTTCGCGCTTGCCGGCGACCATCCGCAGCCGCTGCCAGCGGATCCAGCTGCAGGTGCCGAACAAGGCCGAATCGCTGGACTGGATGGTCGCTGCCGGCGTCGCCGTCTCCACGGCGGAGGAAGCGCTCGCCGTGGCCCTCGGCAATCCTGGCCAGGCCATGCAGGCGATCCGGGACGATACCCTCGGCTTGCGCAATGAATGTCGCAAGGACCTTCGGTCCCTGCGCGATCGGCATGGCAACGCGCTTGCAGTGGCCGAGGCCTGGTCTGCCGACCGACCCGAACAGCGACTCTGGCACGCGGCGGCGATCGTCCACGACGAGGCCCTGAACCTGGTTCGCGGCGGAAAGAGCGCGCTCGGCTTGACCGGGACCGAGGAAATACCGAAGCTAGCCGCATGGTTCGCGTCGGCCAATCGCTCGCGCGAGCTGCTTGCTACACAACTTCGCAGCGAACTGGTCCTGCTGGACCTGCTGCATGCATGGCAGATGCCCCGGAGGACCTGAGATGTCGACACCCGCCGCTGGAGGCATGCCGAGGCAGGGAATCCTGTCTCTGGCGATCAAGGACAAGGGCGCGCTGTTCAACGCCTACATGCCGTATGTGAAGGGCGGTGGACTGTTCGTGCCGACCAGCAAGCGCTACAACCCCGGCGACGAGGTCTTCATCCTGCTCTCGCTGATGGACGAAAAGGATCGCCTGCCGGTCGCCGGCAGGGTGGTCTGGATCACTCCGCCAGGTGCCCAGGGCAACCGCACGGCCGGCATCGGCGTGCAGTTCAACGAATCCAGCGACGGTGAAGCCGCGCGCACGAAGATCGAGTCGATCCTGGCCGGCATCCTCGGCCAGGAGCGCGCTACGCATACCATGTGATGCGCGTCCTGGTCCTCGGCGCTGGCGCAACCGGAGCCTATTTCGGCAATCGCCTGATCGAGTCGGGCGCCGACGTCTCATTCCTCGTTCGACCGCGCCGGGCGGCCACGCTGGCCAGCCAGGGACTCGTCATCCGCGCGTCGTCGGGCACCGTGCAGCGGCCGGTCGATGCCATCACTGCGGTTCCGCCTGGCACGAAGTTCGATCTGGTCCTGCTTTCGTGCAAGGCCTACGATCTCGCTTCGGCGATCAGCGCGATCGCCCCTGCCGTCGAGTCGGGAGCCTGCGTATTGCCCCTGCTCAACGGCCTGCGTCATCTCGACGCGCTCGATGCCGCTTTCGGCAGGAACCGGGTTCTCGGCGGGCTCTGCCACATTTCGGTGACCCTGGCCGAGGACGGCTCGGTGCGCCAGGTCGGCAGTATCGCCCGCCTGACCTTCGGCTCGCGAGCGGAGACGCCGGCGGTTCCCGGCGACGTCCGCGACGGACTCCTGTCGATATCCGAGGAGGTCATTCACAGCGCCGATGTGATCTCGGCGATGTGGCAGAAATTCGCCTTTCTCACCGCCCTGGCCGGCATCACCTGCCTGATGCGGGCGAATGTCGGCGCCATCGTCGCGGTCGCGGAAGGTACCGAGCTGATTCGCTGGATGTATCTCGAATGCGCGGAAGTGGCGAGGCGCAGCGGTCATCCGCCTGACGATGCCGCGCTGTCGGAAGCGCTCGACATCCTTACCGCGCCGCATTCGCCGCTCAAGGCTTCGATGTTGCGTGACGTCGAGCGCGGGCAGCGCACCGAGGTCGAGCACGTCCTCGGCGACATGCTCGGCCGAGCCGGCGCCCTCGGCGTCGATGCGCCGCTGCTTGCGGCGGCCTGCGCGCAGTTGCGCATTCACGAGGCGCGCCTGGCCAGCGGCGAGCGCTGACTGTCCACTCCGGCGAATCGATCCTCAGGCGGTCTTTGCCGACTCCGGTTGGCCCCGCAACACCGCGCTGTCCCAGCCCGCGCGCGGAGCGAAGCGCGGACCGTACTGTTTTTCCAGATCGACCAGGCGTTGCCTGAGCAGATCGGCGCCGGTGTCGCGGATGTGCTGGATCGGACCGCCGCGGAACGGCGCGAATCCGGTGCCGAAGATAACGCCCGCATCGCACAGGTCGGCATCGTCGACGACGCCGTCGTGCACGCAGGCGACTGCCTCGTTGAGCATCGGCAGGATCATGCGGTCCTCGATGTCGGCTGGCGCCGAATAGCCGGGATCGACCTCCGGCTTCTGCGCCTTGCCATTTTCCCATTTGTAGAATCCTTCACCATCCTTCTTGCCGCGCTTGCCCGACTCGAGCAGGGATTCCATGCCCTTCGGGATTTCCAGCTTGAGAAACTCCGAGAGCTCGCGTCCGACCGATGCCGCGACGTCGAGCCCGACCGTGTCGGCCAGTTCGATCGGCCCCATCGGCATGCCGAACTTCTTCGCCGCCTTGTCCAGCACCGGGCCAGGAACGCCCTCGCCATAGAGGCGCACGGCCTCGAGCATGTACGGCATGAGAATGCGGTTGACGAGGAATCCGGGCGTTCCGCGGACCGGGACCGGCAGCTTGTCGATGGCCTTGCAGAACGCCAGCGCACGTTTTTCGGCGGTCTTGTCGAGCTGGTCGTGGCGAACGATCTCGACCAGCGGCATCAGCGCAACCGGATTGAAGTAGTGCAGGCCGAGGAAGCGCTGCGGGTGGCTGACCGCCTGACGCAGTTCGTCGAGCGGGATGCTCGAGGTGTTGGAGGCGAGCAGGGCCCCTTCCTTCATGTCCGGTTCGGCCTTCCGGTACAGGGCTTCCTTGGCTTCCGCGTTCTCGAATATGGCCTCGATGACGAGGTCGGAATTGGCCACGCCCTTGCCCTCGACATCAGCCTTGAGTCGGGCCAGGGCCAGATCGATGCGCTCGGCGGTCTTCAGGCGGCGCGAAAACAGCTCGCGGGCGCGGGTCATGGCCGGCTCGATGTATTTCATCTCGCGGTCCTGCAGGGTGACCGTGAAGCCGCGCAAGGCCGCCCATGCGGCAATATCGCCGCCCATGACACCCGCACCGATGACATGGACATGACTGATGCCCGAATCAGTCCCGCTGCCGAGACCCTTGAGGCGCTCCTGCAGGAAGAACACGCGGATCAGGTTGCGTGCCGTCGCCGTCTGCGCAAGCTTGGCCACGGCGCGGGCCTCATGCCGGAGCCGCTGGCCGAGGCTGCCACCGCGACGCCAGGTTTCGATCAGGGCAAACGGGGCCGGATAGTGCTCGGGACGGGCCTTGGCTGCGGTCTGCTTGCGCACCATCGGCGCCAGCAACTGGCGTGCCGGCCAGGTATTCGTGGCCCAGGCCAGGAGGCGCTGCTGCAGCGATCGCGAAGGTGGGCGGCGAACGATTTCCCGGGCCCGTTCGACCAGCATTTCCGCTGATGTCACCGCGTCGACGAGGCCCATGGCGCGGGCCTGCTCGGCCGACACCGTGCGGCCGCTGAGCATCAGCTCGAGCGCCTTCGGTGCGCCGATCAGGTAGGGCAGGCGGGCGCTGCCGCCCCAGGCCGGGAAGATGCCCAGCTTGACCTCGGGCAATCCGATCCGGGTCGACGGATCACGGCTGGCGACGCGATAGCGGCAGGCCAGCGCGAGTTCGGTGCCGCCACCCATGCAGTGGCCGTGGATCGCGGCCACGGTCGGGCAGCGCAGCCGCGACAGATGCTGCATGACACCCTGCCCGAAGCTGATCGCATCGAGCACGCTGCCTGAGTGTCCGTAGCTCTCGAATTCGCTGATGTCGGCGCCGGCAATGAATCCGGCGGCCTTGCCGGAGCGGATGACGACCCCTTTCGGCAGTTCGAATGACAGACGCTCGACGATTTCATTGAGCTCGTCGAGGACCTCGCGGGCGAAGGTGTTGACTGAACTTCCAGCCCGATCGATGGTGAGGACTACGATCCGGTCGGCGTCCTGTTCGCTGCTCCAGTGCTTGAAGCGGAGTCCCTCGAACATGGCAAGATCCTCGAAAAGGCGGACATCTATGATCCGGGCAAGCCGCGGCTCTGGTCAATGCACCCGGATCGGTCTACTGTTGGCGACTTGGGTGGGGGCGCAGGTCTAGGTGATGCAGGAATCGACGGACGTGCTGGTCACGCCGAAGCTGTTCGAGCAGATTCTCGGAGCCGAGGGCAACCTGATCGGCATTGAAACGGGCCAGATCGACGAAACGCTTGAGCAGTTTCGTCAGCTGGCCATGCGCAGTGGCCAGTCCGTTTACCTGTGGGATCCGGACAACGGCATCGCCGCGCTGCGCCAGAGCGAACTGCGCATCCCGGGCTCCAAGCGCCTCAGCGACGCGCTGCGTTTCATCCTGCAGAGCATGCAGTTCGCCGTTTACCTGCTGATCGACTTCGACGACCAGGTCAAGCCGCCGAATACCGCGCTGTTGCGAAGATTCGCCCGGATCCGCACGGGCAACCAGCGCAAGATGGTATTCATCGCCCGCAAGCTTGCGTTTCCGCAGGAAATCGATGCCCTGGTCGAGCGCATGTCGCCTGGCGCAGTGGCGAATGCGCGCCCGCGCTTGCGCGACGGCCGCTGGGTCAGCTGATGGTCAGCGAAGGCGTCAACGGAGCCGTCCTCATCGTCGCCACCGATCGCGACGACCGGCGCTTCCTGTTCGATGCCCTCGATGCGCAGGAATTCGACGCGATCTACACGGCCAAGGACATCGGCCAGGCGCGCACCTTCCTCGACCAGGATCCGCAGATCGACCTGGTCCTGCTCGAGTTCATCGGCTCGGCCAGTGACGCCGTCGCTTTCTGCGGCGAGTTGCTGCGCTATCGTCCGCAGAATCCGGTACCCGTGATCGGGATCCTCGCCTCGAACTCCGCAGAGCAGGTCTGGAACTGGGAGAACATGCCGCCTGGTGTGGTCGACTGGATATCCAGTCCGGTCAATCCGGCGGAGGCCCTGGCCCGGATCCATGCCCAGCTCCAGGATGACGGCGGCAAGCCGGGCGGATCCGCAGCGGCGGAAAGCGATGCCCGCTACCGCTATGCATTTGACGGCAGCCTTGACGAACTCGCCCTGGTCGACCCGAAAACACGCCGCCTGATCGACGTCAATCCGACCTTCATCCAGCGCAGCGGCTATTCGCGCATGCAACTGCTGGCCGGACGCATCGAGCATTTCGATGCCGCCCTTGCGCCGGAACTTCGCAGCGAGCTGAACCTGCGCCTGCAGCGTGAGGGCAGCGTGCAGTTCCGCGCGCAGAAGCCGCACGCCGACGGCAGCGCCTACCTGGTCGACGTCCATGTGCAGCTTGCCGTGCAGGATGGCAAGGTCGTGCATTTCTATACATTCCGCGAACTCGGCGAACTCGGTCGCTACGAGCAGGCGCTCGAGGTCATTTCGAGCCTGTCCCTGGCCGGTGGCGGCGAAGAGGGCATCAATGCCGCGGTCCGCAGCCTGGTCGACTGGCTGTCGCTCGATTTCGTCGCCCTGGTTTCGCTGCGCCTCGAGCAGGCCGGAGAGATCCAGCCGCTGGTCGTCTACCATCGCTTCAGTCCGGCCGAAGAAACCCCCGATCCGCTGCGCCAATCGACCCTCAAGCACGTCCTCGACGGCGACGAGCTGATCCAGCTGGCCGACGCCTGGCGGCTCAGTCCGGACAACGGGTTCGTCCGCGAAAGGCGTTTCGAATGCCTGATCGGACTGCCGCTCTGCGACGAACGCAAGGTGGCGCTCGGCGCCCTGATCGTGGCCCGGCGCGAGCCGATCCTGCGCCAGTCGCCGGTCATCGAGGGTTTGCGCGCGGTCGCCCATCGCCTGGCCATGGAACTGGAGTTGCGTCGTACCCGGGAGCAGGGCAGGGTCAGGGGCCTGCAGGATGCGCTGACCGGACTGCCGAACCGGCTCCTGTTCAACGACCGGCTCGAGTCGGTGATCCAGGAGGCGCACCGTACCGGCGAGATGTTCGCCGTGCTGTTCGTCGACCTCGACCGTTTCAAGAACATCAATGATTCGCTCGGCCACAGCGTCGGCGACCACGTGCTGGTGGCAGTGGCCCGGCGCCTGCGCCTGTGCGTGCGCGCCTCGGATTCCGTTGCCCGCTATGCCGGCGACGAATTCACCATGATCCTGCGCCATATCGTCCAGCGCGACGACGTCATGCGCATTGCCGAAAAGATCGTGCGCGTGATGGAGGCCCCGCTGACCCTGCCGGACGGACTCGAGATCCAGATCACGGCAAGCCTGGGCCTGAGCTTCTATCCGGACGACGCGACCGTGGCCGAGCGCCTGCTCAAGCACGCCGATGTCGCCATGTACACGGCCAAGGGCATGGGTCGCAACAACTACCAGGCCTATGTCGCGGTGCCGGAAGAGTCCCACCAGCAACGTCTGGCGCTCGAAGCCAAGCTGCGCCAGGCCGAACGCAACGGGGAATTGCGCGTCTTCTATCAACCCCAGGTCGACACCACCACCGAGGATATCGTCGGCATGGAGGCGCTGATCCGCTGGGAGCATCCCGAGCTCGGCATGATCAGCCCGGGCTTCTTCATTCCGCTGGCCGAGGAAACCGGGCTGATCATCCCGATCGGGGAATGGGTGCTGCGCGCTGCCTGCCAGGATGCGCGGCGCTGGCAGGTGCGCTTTTCTTTGCCGCTGCGGATCAGCGTGAACCTGTCTCCGCTGCAGTTGCGCCAGCCGAACCTGGTCGGGCTGGTCGCGGCTGTTCTTGAAGAGACGGGCGTGCCCGCACATCTGCTCGATCTCGAGGTCACCGAGAGCATCAGCGTCAAGTCGATCCCGAACCTGCTCGAGACCCTGCAGGCCCTGCGCGAGCTCGGCTGCCAGATATCCATCGACGATTTCGGTACCGGCCAGTCCTCGCTCGATTACATCAAGCGCTTTCCGGCCGACCGGATCAAGATCGACCAGGCCTTTGTGCGCAATATCGGCCTCGACCCGGACGACGAAGCCATCGTCCAGGCGACCATCGGCATGGCCCACAACCTCAATCGGGCGGTCGTCGCCGAGGGGGTCGAAATCGAGGCCCACCTCGATTTCCTGCGCGGACTCGGCTGCGAAGTCCTGCAAGGCTATCTGTTCTGCCGGCCGTTGCCTGCGGCCAGTTTCGAGAGCCTGCTGAGCGAACGCGAGCGTCTGCACCAGGAATCGCGGATCTCGAATCTTCAGGATTGAGCTTTGCGGAGGTTGGCCACAGATAGGGCCGTTGCGGCAGTTCGATGAAGTGCCCGGACCCCCGCATGCTGGCGCTGCCGGCCAGATCGGGGAAAATGCGGTGAAACTATTTCCCGTCGAGGCGGTCTAGGGCAGTGTGCCTCGACCCCATCGCCGGCAAGGAGACCTGCCCGCATGGGCGAAAGCGAATTGGATCAGGCGCTGGTTGAGCGTGTCCAGAGTGGCGACAAGCATGCCTTCGATCTGCTCGTACGCAAGTACCAGCACAAGATCGTCAGTGTGGTGACGCGCTATGTCTCGGACTGGAGCGAGGCCCAGGATGTCTCCCAGGAGGCGTTCATACGCGCCTATCGGGCGATCGGCGCGTTCCGCGGCGACAGCGCGTTCTATACCTGGATCTACAAGATCGCCATCAACACGGCCAAGAATTATCTCGTTTCGAAAGGTCGCAGGCCGCCGATCGGCGATATCGCGATCGACGACGCCGTGCAACTGGACGGAGCCAGCCAGTTGCGCGACCGCGCCACGCCGGAACGCGAACTATTGCGCCAGGAAATTGAACAAACCGTGTTCGGCACGGTCGAAGAACTGCCCGAGGAGCTGCGAACCGCAATTACCCTTCGGGAAGTGGATGGTCTGAGCTACGAGGAAATCGCGGAAGCGATGAATTGTCCGATCGGTACCGTGCGTTCGCGGATTTTCCGCGCTCGCGAGGCAATCGACGAGAAGCTCCGGCCGCTATTGTCTGAAGACGAGGATTGAGCCGCATGAGCCAGCAGATCCGGGAACAGCTTTCCGCCCTCATGGATGGTGAGTTGCCCAAAGACGAAACCGCGTTTCTCCTGCGGCGGGTCGCCCATGACCGCGCGCTTCTGCAACAGTGGTCGAGCTATCACGTGTGCCGACAGGTGCTTCGACGCCAGGACCTGATGGCATTGCCGTCGGACTTCGCGGACGCGGTATTGGCCCGGATTGGCGATGAGCCACTCTCGGTTCCGGTTCGCAAAGGGCGCGTTCTGCAGTGGGTATCCGGTGGCGCGATCGCGGCCTCGGTGGCGGTGATGGCGCTGATGTTCAGCGGCCCCCGCGAGGCGGGCCATGAGTCCGTCGAGCAGCCGCTTGCAGCACTTCCGGCGAATGCGACCATGAGCGCGAGCACTCCCGTTGTTTCCAGCGGGACCAGGTCAGGCGAGTTCCGCGCGCCACTGGTATCCCCGGCTATCGATGTCCAGCCGGCCTCGGTCAGCAGCGAAGGCTTTGCTGCTCCCGGTGCCCCGTTGGATCCGCGCCTGCAGTCCTACCTGATCCGCCACTACGATGCGGCCGGCAATGCGGGCCAGTCCGGGCTCATGCCCTATGTACTCCTGATCGTGCCGTCCCAGCAGCAGGCTGCCGCCGAAGCGGCGGCGCAGGGGAATCCGGAGAAGCGCTGAGGTCCAATGCAAGACCATCCGTCGGAACCGGTGGGCCGCCATCCGGGATTCATCAGACTGTTCGGCGCATGGATCCTCATCGGCCTGGTCTTTGGTCTGGGCCAGGGCGTGCACGCGCAGTCCAGCGACAGCCGCGAACTTCTCCAGCAGATGGCCACGGCCATCCGCTCCCTCGATTACCAGGGCTCCTTCGTCTACCAGCACGCCGGCCGGGTCGACACCTTGCGCGTGTACCATGCCGGCGGCGGCCTCGAACGCGAGCGTCTGGTCAGCCTGAATGGTCCGCGCAGCGAGGTCATCCGCAACGGGGCGAACGTCACCTGCATCCAGGCCGATGGCTCGGCCACGGTCTATACGAGCAGTTCGGGGCGCGGACTGCTGCCACTGGTGCCCGAGGCAGGCAACAGCCAGATCGGTCAGCACTACGAAGTTCGCATCGCCGGAAAGGATCGCGTCGCCGGCTACGACGCGGACGTCATCGATGTCCTGCCGCGCGACCGGTTCCGCTACGGCTACCGGCTCTGGCTCGATCATTCGACCCGCTTCCTGCTGCGCTCGATGGTCACCGACAGCGAACGCCGAGCGCTGGAGCAATTCATGTTCGTATCGCTGGAACTTGGCAAACTGCCGAGCGATACCGATCTGGTCCCGCGCCAGAGTGAACTGCTGGCGACCACGGCGGCGACGCCAGACGAACTTGAGCTGCGCGGCGCACCGGTCTGGAGCGTGGCCGAGCCACCCCCGGGGTTCAGCCTGAGCTCGGCGCGCAGGCCGCGAAACGGCGTCGCCGGCACCGAGCATCTGGTCTATTCGGACGGCCTCGCCAACGTCTCCATTTATATCGAGCCACGCGACGCGAAGGACGAGGAAAAAACCACGGTCGCCGGACGCGGCACGCTCAACGTCTACACGACGGTCGACGGCGAATGGCGGTTCACCGTCCTCGGTGATGTTCCGGTGGTCACGGTCAGCACGATTGCACGATCGATCGGTCGCTCAGCGAAAGATGCGGCGACCCGGCAGGCGCCTGAAGACGTGCCATGAGTCACCGTCGGCCGCGGGAACTTTGGAATATCGCCGCGGCTCCAAACGACATCCGGAACGCAGCGCTGCGGCGATCCAGCGCAAAGGTTTTATACGCATCAGCAGTCGAGGAAATATCAAGATGACGAATGTATCGAGCCGGCGCAATGCCGGCGTTGTCTCCATGGCGTGGGTCTTCCTCCTGGCGATGGCCGGGAGCCTGCACGCTGCGGAATTGCCCGATTTCGTGAGCCTGGTCGAGAAGAACGCGCCGGCCATCGTCAATGTGCAGGCAACCGTCACGCCGAGCGCTATCGCGCAGGACCTTGGACCCGATGCGGATGGCCAGCAGGAAATCCCGGAAATCTTCCGGCGCTTCTTCGGTCCCATTCCACGCGGCGGGCAGCCCGAAGGCGAGCGCCGCTCGGCCGGTTCGGGCTTCATCATCTCGTCGGACGGCTACGTGCTGACCAACAATCATGTGGTCGGTGAGGCCGATCAGGTCACCGTTCGCCTTTCCGATCGCCGCGAATTCGATGCCAGGGTCATCGGTACTGACGAGCAGACCGACATCGCCCTGCTCAAGATCGAGGCGAGCAGTCTTCCGGTCGTCAGCATCGGCGATTCGACCCTGCTCAAGCCCGGACAGTGGGTCGTCGCCGTCGGCTCACCGTTCGGCATGGATCACACCGTGACCCATGGCATCGTCAGCGCGGTCGGTCGCGGCTACGATCGCAGCCAGCAGTACGTTCCGTTCATCCAGACCGACGTGCCGATCAACCCGGGCAATTCGGGTGGCCCCCTGTTCAACCTCGATGGCCAGGTGGTCGGCATCAATTCCCAGATTTTCTCCAATACCGGCGGCTACATGGGCGTCTCGTTCGCCATACCGATCTCGGTGGCAATGAATACGGTCGGCCAGCTCAAGGAAAAGGGCCACGTTTCGCGCGGCATGATCGGCGTGCAGATCCAGAACGTCGATCGCGCCTCGGCCAAGGCCCTCGGCCTGCCGCGCAGTGGCGGCGCGCTGGTCAACAACGTTTCTCCTGGCGGCGCGGCCGAGAAGGCCGGGGTCAAGGTGGGCGACGTCATTCTCGGCTTCGACGGCAGCGAAGTGGTCAGTTCCTCCGACCTGCCGCCGATGGTCGGCCTGACTCCGCCGGGAACGAAATCGGAACTGGAAATATTCCGCAACGGCAAGACCATGAAAGTGCCGGTCGTCGTCGGTGAGTTGCCACAGGACGCCAGCGCGGTGGCCAGCACAGCGCCGCGGGCGGCGCCCGCGAACAAGCTCGGCGTCGTCGTCGAAGACCTGACCGCGGAGCAGCGCCAGCAACTCGGCCTGAAGGATGAGGGTGTCGTGATCACGCGCATTGCCGGCGCCGCGGCACGCCGTGCCGCACTGCAACCTGGCGACGTGGTCCTCATGATCGGCCGCAAGTCGGTCAAGTCGGCCGCGGATTTCAACGCAGCGGTCAAGGATCTGAAGCCGGACGAGTCGGTCATGCTGCTGATCCGCCGCAATGACACCACGTCGTTTGTGGCCCTGACCGTGCCGAAATCCGACGACGAATAGGGTCGTCCGCCTGCCTGCAACCGGATCGACGCGGGTCCCGGCCCGCGTCGGTCCATTTTGGGGATGTCAGACGCTGGACCCTGGCGAGGGCGGTCACCGATGTTGCAGCGCAGCCAAAGCAGCCGCTTTCTGCGATAATCGCCGCCTTTGTGCCGCCCATCTGGACGGTGCTTTACGGCAGACCCGATGGACCATATCCGAAATTTCTCGATCATTGCACACGTCGACCACGGCAAGTCGACGCTTGCCGACCGCATCATCCAGCTCTGCGGCGGCCTGCAGGACCGCGAGATGTCGGCGCAGGTGCTTGATTCGAATCCGATCGAGCGCGAGCGGGGCATCACGATCAAGGCGCAGAGCGTTTCGCTGCCGTATACCGCGCGCGACGGCCGGACCTACCAGCTCAACTTCATCGACACCCCGGGCCACGTCGACTTTTCCTACGAGGTCAGCCGCTCGCTGGCCGCCTGCGAGGGGGCGCTGCTGGTCGTCGATGCCGCCCAGGGCGTCGAGGCCCAATCGGTCGCCAACTGCTATACCGCGGTCGAGCAGGGCCTGACCGTGGTCCCGGTGCTGAACAAGATCGACCTGCCGACCGCGGACATCCAGCGGGCCAAGGACGAGATCGAGGCCGTCATCGGCATCGACGCCGAGGATGCGATCGCGATCAGCGCCAAGACCGGCCTCAACGTTGTCGATGTCCTCGAGGCGATCGTTGCCCGCATTCCGCCGCCCAAGCCCCGCGATACCGACAAGCTGCAGGCCCTGATCATCGACTCGTGGTTCGACAACTACCTCGGCGTGGTCTCGCTGGTGCGCGTCATGCAGGGCGAGATCAAGCCGAAGGACAAGATCCTGGTCATGTCGACCGGACGCTGGCATGAAGTCGACCAGGTCGGCGTGTTCACGCCCAAGCGTCTGGTCAAGAACAAGCTTTGCGGCGGCGAAGTGGGTTGGGTCACGGCGTCGATCAAGGAGGTCCATGGCGCGCCGGTCGGCGACACCCTGACCCTCAATGCCGATCCGGCGGCGCACCCGTTGCCGGGTTTCCAGAAGGTCCAGCCGCGTGTTTTCGCCGGCCTGTTCCCGGTCAATGCCGAGGACTATCCCTCGCTGCGCGAAGCCCTCGACAAGCTCAAGCTCAATGACGCTGCCCTGCATTTCGAGCCGGAAAGCTCCGAGGCGATGGGCTTCGGCTTTCGTTGCGGCTTCCTCGGCCTGCTGCACATGGACATCATCCAGGAACGCCTGGAGCGCGAGTACGACCTCGATCTGATCAGCACGGCGCCGACCGTGATCTACGAAGTGCTGCAGACCGACGGCACGATCCTGGCGCTGGACAATCCGGCCAAGTTGCCGCCCACGCAGACCATCCAGGAAATCCGCGAGCCGATCATTGTTGCCAACATCCTCACGCCGCCCGACCATATCGGCAGCGTGATCAAGCTTTGTGAGGAAAAGCGGGGCGTGCAGCGTTCGATCCACTACATGGCCAATCAGGTGCAGATCAGCTACGAGCTGCCGCTGGCCGAGGTCGTCCTCGATTTCTTCGATCGCCTGAAATCGGTATCGCGCGGCTACGCGTCGATGGACTATCACTTCGAACGCTTCCAGATCGCCCCCCTGGTCCGCCTCGATGTGCTGATCAACGGCGAGCGCGTCGATGCATTGAGCCTGATCCTGCATCGCTCCGCGGCGGATCGGCGTGGTCGCGAACTGGTCGAGAAGATGAAGGACCTGATTCCGCGCCAGCAATTCGACGTCGCCATCCAGGGCGCCATTGGTGCCCAGATCATCGCGCGCTCGACGGTCAAGGCCCTGCGCAAGAACGTGCTGGCCAAGTGCTACGGCGGCGATGTTTCGCGCAAGCGCAAGTTGCTCGAGAAGCAAAAGGAAGGCAAGAAGCGCATGAAGCAGGTCGGGCGCGTGGACATCCCGCAGGAGGCGTTTCTGGCCGTCCTGCAATCAGACAACAAGTAGCAGCTGCCGCTTCCGGCAATCTTTCGAGGAGATTGAATGAATTTCGACCTGGCCTTGCTGTTGGTGGTGCTGAGTGCGCTGACCGGGGTGATCTGGCTCATCGACAAGCTGGCCTTCGCGCCTGCGCGGCGTCGCCGCGCCGAGAGCATCGCCGACATCGCCGCACTGTCCGAGGCGGAAAGGAAGGCGCGCATGCAGGAGGCGATGCGCGAGCCGGTGATCACCGAATACGCGCGTTCGTTCTTCCCGGTGCTGGTCTTGATCCTGATCTTCCGCTCGTTCATCGCCGAACCGTTCAAGATTCCCTCCGGTTCGATGATGCCAACCCTGCTGGTCGGCGATTTCATCCTGGTCAACAAGTTCGCCTACGGGCTGCGCCTGCCGGTACTGAACAGCCGTTTTCTCGAAATCGGCGAGCCGAAGCGTGGCGACGTCATCGTGTTCCGCTATCCCGGCTATCTGTGCGAGCGCGATGGCAAGGAGGTGCGCAGCGGGAATCCCTGCTACGAGCCGCTCATTCCGGTACCGAAACAGGACTACATCAAGCGCGTCGTCGGCCTTCCCGGCGACGAAATCACCTATCGCGACAAGCTCATCTACGTCAACGGCGTGCAAGTTCCGCAGACCTACGTCGGCCCCTATGTTGGCCCGGCCGAATCGGGACGAAGCCTGGCCGAGGCGCAGGTCAAGGACGAGGACCTTTCGGGGACCACGCACAGGATGATGGTGCTTCCGCAGAATTCGGGTCGGGAAGGGACCTGGCGCGTTCCGCCGGCCAGCTATTTCGTCATGGGTGACAATCGCGACAGTAGCGCGGATAGTCGCTATTGGGGTTTTGTGCCGGAGGACAACCTTGTCGGTCGGGCAATCGTGATATGGATGAACTGGGACGACAGCATCGACTACCGGCGCATCGGCACCGTCATCAAATAGAAGGGGAGTAGCAGCATGTCCATTCGTAACCGTTCTCGTGGCATCACCTTCATCGGATTTCTGGTCGTACTCGTGGTCGTCGGCTTTTTTGTCTACCTCGGCATGCGCCTCGTGCCGATGTATATCGAGTACATGGGGGTGGTCAAATCCATGGAGCAGGTCCGCTCCGAGCCCGGTGCGGGCAACATGTCCCCCGAGCAGGTGCGCCGCTCGCTGCAGTTCAAGTTCGATGCCCAGTACGTCGAAAGTGGCGCCATTCCGCCGGAGGCCATCCAGGTGATCCGCCAGGGCAATGCGCAGACGCTGCGCATCCGCTACGAGCGTCGCGTGCCGTTCATCCACAATCTCGAGATCCTTGGCACCTTCGACAAGTCGGTCAACCTGTCCGGTGCCGATGACTAGCCGCACAACTGCCCTCGGGCATTCGTTCTCGGATGCCTCGTTGCTTGAACAGGCGCTGACGCATCGCAGCGCCGGTCGACGCAACAACGAACGGCTGGAGTTCCTCGGTGACGCGCTGCTCAACCTGATCGTCGCCGAATTCGTCTACGAGCAATATCCGCGCGCAAGCGAAGGCGACATGACCCGCCTGCGCGCGGCCCTGGTCAATGGAGCCGCGCTGGCCGAACTGGCTCGGGAGGAGGAGCTTGGCGAGAGCCTGGTGCTCGGCCCGGGCGAGTTGAAGACCGGAGGTTTTCGCCGTGAATCCATCCTTGCGGACACCTTCGAGGCGTTGATTGCGGCGGTTTACCTGGATTCCGACTGGTTCACCTGCCGGACGCTGGTGCGGCGGCTGTTTGCCAGCCGGGTACTCGAGGCGGAAGGCAAGGTGGCCAAGGATCCAAAGACGACCCTGCAGGAGCTGATGCAGGCGAACGCCCTGGCTTTGCCGGTCTATGACCTGGTCGCGACACAGGGTGACGATCATGAGAAGGTATTCGATGTGCTTTGTTGCATCGAAGCATTGGGTTTGAAGATGCAGGGGCGCGGCGGCAGCCGGCGCGCCGCGGAACAGTCGGCTGCCGAGGGCATACTCGGCGAAGCGCGCGCGGCACTTGCCGAGCGCAGGAAGAAGCGCAAGGCCTGAACATGCCAACCCAAGTCAGTCACCGATTCGGCCAGGTCGCCCTGATGGGCCGGCCGAATGTCGGCAAGTCGACCCTGCTCAATGCCCTGATCGGCACCGAGCTGAGCATCGTTTCGCCGAAGCCGCAGACGACCCGCCACCGGATCCTCGGCATTGCCACCCACGAGAATGCCCAGATCGCCTTTCTCGACACGCCCGGCCTGCACCTAGGCGGCAAGCGCGCGATCAACCGCCAGTTGAACCGGGTCGCGCGCCAGGTGCCCGAGGAGGCGGATCTCATCGTGCACGTGATCGCCGCGCCGCGCTGGACCGAGGAAGACCAGCAGGTCTGGGAACTGATCTCGCGACACGACGTGCCGCGCCTGCTTGCCGTCAACAAGATCGACCGTGTAACCGAGAAGGCGCAGTTGCTGCCGTTCGTCGCGGCGATCAGCGAAACGAGGCGCTACGATGCGGTGCATTACATCCAGGCGACCCACGGCAAGGGCCTCAAGGCGCTGCTGGCCGACCTCGTGCGCCTGCTGCCCGAGGCGCCGGCGAATTATGCGGAGGACGAACTGACCGATCGCAGCGAGCGCTTCCTCGCCGCCGAAATGATTCGAGAGCAGCTGATGCTGCGCTTGTCCGAGGAGCTTCCCTACGCCACCACGGTGGAAATCGAACATTTCGAGCAGGTCGGTGGCCTGTCGCGCATCGCGGCGGCGATCTGGGTCGAGCGGGAAGGGCAGAAGGGTATCGTCATAGGCGCCTCTGGCGCGCAGCTCAAAGCGATCGGCAGCCAGGCTCGCCGGCGCATGGAAAAACTGTTCGGCGGCAAGGTCTTCCTCGAACTCTGGGTCAAGGTTCGCGAAAACTGGTCCGACGACGATGCATCTCTGAAGCAGTTCGGGTACACCGGCTGATCGATCGCCGGCATGCGCGTTGAAGCCCAGCCCGCGCTGGTTCTGCACGCTCGCTCCTATCGCGAGACTTCGCTGTTGCTCGAATGCCTGAGCCGGGACCATGGCCGCATCGGTCTGGTCGCACGTGGCGTACGCAGGGAAAAATCGCGCCTGCCACGTGGATTGCTGCAACCGCTGCAGCCCCTGAATCTGGGCTGGGTGGGCAATGGCGAATTGGTTACCCTGACCAGCGCAGAGGCGAGCGCAGGGCCGTTGCCCCTGCGCGGCGAGCGCCTGTATTCGGCGATGTATCTCAACGAGCTTGTGCTGCGCCTGTGCGCGCGCGGCGACCCGCATGGCGACCTCTTCGGCCATTACCTGTTGTGCCTGCAACGACTGGCGGATGGCGAGCCGGAAGGATGGACCTTGCGGCGCTTCGAGCGTGACCTGATGGACTTGCTGGGCTACGGCATTGTCCTGGATCGCGAGTGCCGGTCAGGAGCAGACCTCGATGCGGATGCCGAGTACGTCTACGTGCCGGATGCGGGTCCGCAGGTCTGGCGCGGTGAGAACGGCGTCTTCCGAATCAGCGGCGCAGCCTTGCGGGCCCTGCACGCGGACGTCATGCCGAGTGCCGCGCATTGCGCCGAATTGCGTCGTCTGATGCGCATGCTGCTGCAGCATCAACTGGGCGGCGCTTACCTGAATGCGTGGGCGTTGAGCACACCGTCGATGGCGCGGTCCGAGCGCTAGGGAGGGTTCCCTGACTCCCGCGCCGCGTCGTTCCGGCCCCGATCGCTCGGCCGGTCGATGCCCGGATTGCTGCAGGCCCGATGGCGATTGTCGGGAGCATGCGAAATCCGCACGGCTTCATCATCGGTCCATCGTGGCCCTCAGTCGAGGGCGCTGCGGGTCCTTGCGCTGACCTTCATCAGCTCCGAAACGGCCGAATCGGGCCAGCCGGAATGCTGATCGAGTCGCGCGCGAAGCTTGCCGACGGCCAGGGCCAGGGCCGATGCCCCGCAGAATCCCGCGGACGCCTCGAGGCGATGCAGTCGATCACGAAGCGCCCCGGTATCGGCATGGCGTTCGAACCGCCGCACTTCTGCAGGCAACGCATCGAGTTCACCGGCCAGCAATTTTCGCAATGCGCTCACGATGGCCACGTCACCGCCGGTTTTCTGCGCGGCCATGGCGTCGTCGAGCACGGCATCGGGCGCTGGCGTTGTCGACCCGAGATAGTGCTCGAGCATCGCGTGCAGGGCGTCCAATGCAATCGGCTTGACCAGCACATCGTCGAAGCCGGCGTCGGACAGCATGGCGCGGCTGATGCCGGCGTCGGCGCTGGTTGCCAGCGCCGGCGCCCGGTGCGACGGCCCCGCCGCCGCGCGAATCCTGCGCAGGGCCTCCGGTCCATCGACGATCGGCATGCGCGTGTCGAGAAGGATCAGTTCGAATCGTTGCGTCGTGGCAAGCGCGACGGCTTCGGCGCCATCCGCGGCCGGGGCGACCTCATGCCCGGCCAGGGCGATCGCTTCGCGAAAGAAACCGAGACTCAATGGATTGTCGTCTGCGACCAACACGCGGCTCACTCATGGAACTCCGTCTCCAGCGATAGGTTCAGCATCAACGCATTGCCTGCCCAGGTCAACGCGAATTGCGCAGCGAGGGCGCGGTTGGCCCCGGCATTCGCTCAATCGCTGCTACCATTCGCGGCCCTTGTCGACACCTTGATACCGGTCCGGATGCGGTCATGCAGAGCTTCGAAGTCGAGATAGACAGCCTCACCCACGATGGACGCGGCGTGGCGCGCGTCGAGGGCAAGGCCCTGTTTGTCGCCGGCGCATTGCCGGGCGAGCGTGCGCTCGTGCGCTACGCGGGACGTCATCGGCACTATGACGAAGCGCGCGTGGTCGAGTTGCTGTCGCAGTCCCCCGATCGTGTCGATCCGCACTGTCCGCACTTCGGCCAATGCGGCGGTTGCGCCCTGCAGCATTTGTCCGCGCCCCGGCAGATCGAGGCCAAGCAACGAGTCCTCGCCGAGAACTTCGAGCGCATCGGCAAGGTTTCGCCCGCGCAATGGCTGCCGCCACTGACCGACCAGTCGTGGGGTTACCGCCGCAAGGGCAGGCTGTCGGTCAAATGGGTCGACAAGAAGGGCAAGGCGCTGGTCGGCTTTCGCGAGGACAACCCGAGGTTCGTCGCCGATCTTTCGGTCTGCCACACCCTGTTGCCGGAAGTCGGGCAACGCATCGAGGCTCTGTCGGCCCTGATCGGGTCGCTCGATGCCCGTCGCGAGATCGCGCAGATCGAGATTGCCGCCGGCGACGATACCGTGGCCCTGGTCTTTCGCCATCTGTCGCCGCTGAACGAGGCTGATCTCGGCAAGCTCGCAGCATTCGGCCGGGCCCATGGGCTTGCGATCCTGCTGCAACCGAAGGGGCCCGACAGTGTCCAAGCGCTGTGGCCGGACCGCATCGAGCTGCATTTCCGGATCCATGATGCCGACGTGGACCTCGCGTTCGAACCTCTCGATTTCATCCAGGTCAACGCGGGAATGAACCAGCGCATGGTGGCCAGAACGCTCGACCTGCTCGACGCTCGGGACGGGGACACGGTGCTCGATCTGTATTGCGGACTCGGCAACTTCACGCTTCCCATCGCGCGCCGGGTGCGCTTGATCGTCGGCGTCGAGGGCGACGTCCGCCTGGTCGAACGTGCAGCGGCCAACGCGGTGCGAAATGGCATTGCCAATGCGGACTTCCATGCCGCTGACCTTTCGATCAGCCATGCGCAGAGCAACTGGGCCAGGGCGGGATACGACAAACTCCTGCTCGATCCACCGCGTTCAGGTGCGGCCGAGGTTCTCGAATACCTGCCGCGCAAGGGCACCGATCGCGTGGTATACGTTTCGTGCCACCCCGGATCCCTGGCCCGCGATGCGGGCACGCTGGTCACGCGGCATGGCTTCACGTTGACACGGGCCGGCGTTATGGACATGTTTCCGCATACCGCCCATGTCGAATCAATAGCGTTGTTCGAGCGCTGAGCGACCGGTACGATGTAGTGGCTCTATCGTCGGGACTTCCTGCAATCCGAATCCGTTGAAGCAGATACGGCACATGACGACACACACTCGCGAGGCAGATGACGCATGTTGATCATCGGCATCCCCGGCAAGACCCTGAGCGACGAGGATCGAGTCTGGCTATCGGCGCCGCAGGTCAGCGGCGTGATCCTGTTCACGCGCAATTTTTCCAACCGGGACCAGGTGACGTCGCTGATCGACGATATCCGCATGGAGCGGCCCGACGATCCCTTCCTGATCTGCGTCGATCAGGAGGGAGGGCCGGTCCAGCGCTTCCGCGAGGGCTTCACGAGGCTGCCGGCCCTGTCCCGGCTCGGCGAGCTCTACGCTCGCGATGCAAAGCGTGCCTTGGCCCTGGCCGAGGACCATGGCTGGCTCATGGCCAGCGAAATGCGGGCCATCGACATCGACCTGAGTTTCGCGCCGGTGGCCGATCTCGCTTGCGGAAACCTGGCGATCGGTGACCGTGCATTCCATGCCGATCCCGCCATTGCTTCCGATCTCGTGCAGGCCTATGCACGCGGCATGCATCTGGCCGGCATGGCCGTGACCCTCAAGCACTTCCCCGGACACGGCTCGGTCGTTGCCGATACGCATTTCGACGTGGCCGCCGATGCGCGCATCCTGGACGATCTTCGCAGCAGGGATCTGGTCCCGTTCATCGATGGCATCGCCGCAGGTGCCGAAGCGGTGATGATGGCGCATGTCACCTACCCCGAGATCGACACCTTCGCGGCCGGCTATTCGAGAATCTGGATCGGCGAGATCCTGCGCAAGGAAATCGGCTTTGCGGGCATCGTCATCGGCGATGACATCGGCATGGCCGCAGCCGAGTCCATTGGTGGCATTCCAGAGCGCATCGAAGCGCATCTGGCCGCCGGCTGCGATCTCGTGCTTGCGTGCAGCCCCTCGATCGTCGATGAGGCGGTCACCGCAAGCACCCATCTGCCGGTTTGCGACCCGGCCCGCGTGGAAAGCCTGAGAGGCGCCGTGGCGCCGACCTGGGAGGCGCTCGTCGACAACCCCAAGCGCGACAAGGTCATGGCCCGCCTGGCCGAACTGTGTCCTGAGCCGAGCAGCAAATGAGCCGACCCGAACTGGCCACCGCCTTGCGCGATGGCGATGTGATCCACGACCATGCAACGCTGCAGGCGGCCATCTCGACGATCGGTGCCGACATCGGTCGTGCACTCGAGGGCAAGTCCGCGGTCTTTCTCACCATCATGCAGGGCGGTCTGGTCTTCGCCGGCCAGCTGGCCACGGAGATCGACGCCGCGCTGGAGTTCGACTATGTACACGCCACGCGCTTCCGCGGCGGCACCGAGGGAGGCGCCCTGCAGTGGTTGCGGCGCCCGGCGACGCCATTGGCCGGGCGAATCGTCCTGCTGGTCGACGATATTCTCGATGAAGGCCACACGCTGAAGGCCATTCGGGATTGGTGTCTGCAGCAGGGGGCCGAGCGGGTCCTGCTTGCGGTGCTCTGCGAGAAGCGTCATGGGCGCACCGTGCCCGGACTGAGCGCCGACTTCGTGGGAGTCGAGGTTCCCGATCGTTACGTCTTCGGTTACGGCATGGATTTCCATGAGCAGGGCCGCAACCTGCCCGCCATCCATGCCCTCTAAGTCGTCCATGGACATCGATCTTGCCGTGATTGGCGGAACGGGCCTGTACCGGTTTCCCGGTCTCGAGAGGGTCGAGGAGTGCGCCGTTGAAACGCGCTGGGGCGCGCCTTCCGACGGCATCGTCGTCGGCTGGCTCGGCACGAAGCGGGTCGCGTTCCTGGCTCGGCATGGACGGCAGCACGATATCGCCCCGCACGAGGTGAATTACCGGGCCAACCTGCAGGCACTGCACTCGCTCGGCGCCAAGCGCGTCATCGGCATCAATGCCGTCGGTGGCATTCGCGAAGACATGGGTCCGCGCGTTCTGGTCGTTCCGGACCAGCTCATCGACTATACGCACGGGCGCGTCACCAGTTTCGGCGAGGGGCGCGGCGAGCCGGTCCGGCATATCGATTTCAGCGAGCCGTACACCGCCAGTTTGCGCGCCGACCTGCTTGCGGCAGCAGCGGCTGCCGGGATCGGTGTGGTCGACGGGGGTTGCTACGGCGCTACCCAGGGGCCGCGTCTGGAAACGCGCGCCGAGATCGCCCGCATGCGTCGCGATGGCTGCGACCTGGTCGGCATGACCGGCATGCCCGAAGCCGCCCTGGCGCGCGAGCTGGAACTCGAATACGCCTGCCTGGCCCTGGTCGCCAACTGGGCTGCCGGCTGCGGCGACGAGGCGGAAATCAGCCTCGAGGAAATCTTCGCCCATCTCGAACATGCCACGGCCAGGGTTCCCGCGCTGATCGCCGCCTTGCTCAAGCCCTGAGCCGGTACAAAGCCCGCGGGCCAGGCCATCGAATCGGCGGATCCAGCCCTGTCAGGCGGCGAACTGGAGACGCGCCAGTTCCGCATAGAGCCCGCCCTCGCGCATCAGCTCGGCATGCGAACCCTGGGCGACGATGCGCCCGGCATCGAGGACGACGATCCGATCCGCTTTTTGCACGGTGGCCAGACGGTGGGCGATGACCAGGGTGGTCCGGTTGGCCATCAACCGGTCGAGGGCCTGCTGGACGAGGCGTTCGGACTGCGCGTCGAGACTCGACGTGGCCTCGTCGAGCAGCAGGATCGGCGCATCGCGCAGCAGCGCCCGGGCGATCGCGACACGTTGTTGCTGGCCGCCCGAGAGGCGCACGCCGCGCTCGCCGAGGTAGGTTTCATAGCGCTCGGGCAGGGCACTCAGGAACTCGTGACACTCAGCTGCCCGGGCTGCGGCTTCGACCATCGCATCATCGGCTTCGAGGCGCCCGAAGCGGATGTTGTCCGCTGCACTCGCGCCGAACAGCACCGGATCCTGGGGCACCAGGGCGTAGCAGCCACGCAATTCGGGCAGTTGCACGTTGCGCAGGTCGCGACCGTCGAGGGTAATGCGACCCGCCTGCGGATCGTGGAAGCGCTGCAGCAGCTGGAACAGCGTGGTCTTGCCCGCTCCCGACGGTCCGACCAGGGCCACCGTTTCACCGGGCTCGATGGTCAGCGAGAGATCGTGGATAGCGGCGTGGTCGGGACGTGATGGATAGCGGAACTCGACATGCTCGAAGCGCAGTGCGCCCCTGACCGGGCGGCTCAGCGGTTGCGCACCATCCACGCTCCTGATTTCCGAATCGGTGTCGAGCAGTTCCGCGATCCGGCCCAACGCGCCGGCGCAGCGCAGCAACTCGCCCCAGACTTCGGTCAGTCCGCCGACCGAGCCGGCCGCCACCACGGCGTAGAGGACGAACTGGGCCAGCACGCCGGCATTCATCTGGCCGGCAATGACCTGGTGGGCACCGGCCCAGAGGACCAGGGTGATGGCACCGAAGCTGAGCAGGATGACCAGGGCGGTCAGCAGTGCGGTCGTGCCGATGCGCTTGCGCGCCGTGGCCAGGGCGAGCTGGACGGCCTGTGTGTAACGATCGCGCTCGCGCGGCTCGCGCGTGTAGGCCTGCACGGTGTGGATGGCATTGAGCGACTCCGAGGCGATCGCCGCGGAATCGGCGATGCGGTCCTGGCTTTGCCGCGACAATCGCTCGACCCGGCGGCCCAGGATCACGATCGGCAGGATGACGGCCGGAATGACCAGCGCGGTCAGGCCAGCCAGGCGCGGACTGGTGATGACGAGCATGGTCGTCGAGCCGACCAGCATGACTACGCTGCGCAGCGACAGCGACAGCGTCGAGCCGACCACGGTCTGCACGAGTTCCGTGTCGGCGGCGAGTCGCGAGACCAGTTCGCCGGAGCGCGTGCGTTCGAAAAAGGCCTGATCCAGGGTCAGCAGGTGCGCGTACAGGCGGCTGCGCAGGTTCGCCGCCACGCGTTCGCCGAGCAGGGTCACGCAGAAATACCGGGAAGCACCGGCAATCGCCATGATCACGGCGACGCCGAACAGGCCGATGAAGCCCGCATTGAGCTGGGCAGGGTCGGTCTGGCCAAAGCCGCGGTCGATCATGAAGCGGGCCGCGGCCGGCAGGGCCAGGGTGGCCGTCGAGGAGATGGCCAGGAAGACCAGCCAACCGGCAATCAGGGCACGTTGTTCGCGCAGGTAGGGGACAAGGCGTCGGTAGGCACCGAGTCGCCGCGTTGTGCCTTGATCGGGAGTGGCCATGGATTCGAATCGCCGGGAATATCCGACGAATGGGTGCCTGCCGGAGTCTTTTCAAGCACGCGCTTGCTCCAGCTCCAGCGCAACGGGACGAATTCCGGATCGATCGCGCAGAGTACGGTCGAGGCTGTGCGCCTCAATCCGAACGCAGCCGCGATTGGCCACGGCTCAGGTCACGTACGAGGTCGGCAAGCGCGGACACGCATTCGCGCGGCAGGCGCAGGCGCAAATCGGCGCCGAACGCATCGAATCGTTCGGCAATCTGTATGGCGGAATATTCGCCCAGGCGCGTGCGCAGGACTTCGAGCCAGGCAAAGTCGCAGAAGACCTGGACATCGACCTGATCGACCACCGCCACGCGATCCGCCAGGCGAAGGCATTCCGCAGCGCTGCCGCCATAGGCGCGGGCCAGACCACCTGCGCCGAGCTTGATGCCGCCGTACCAGCGCGTGACGAGAACCGCGACACGATCGAATCCCTGTCCATCGATGGCCTGCAGGATCGGCCGGCCGGCCGTGCCACCCGGTTCGCCGTCGTCGGAAAAGCGGTATTGCTGGCCGATCCGGTAGGCCCAGCAATTGTGCGTCGCCTGGGCATCGCTCGCCTCGGCAATAAAGGCAAGGGCCTGCTCCGGGTCGCCGATGGGCGAGGCCAGAGCGATGAAGCGGCTCCTGCGGATTTCCTGCTGCAACCGGGCTGGACCCTGCAGCGTGTGCAGCATGCTCACCGGGACAGGCGCAGCAACTCGTCGGAGAGCTTCCAGTCCGGATGCATGCGCCGGAACAGACGCAGGTTCTCGATGGCCTGCTGACGGTGGCCCTCGCGCTTCAGACGCACGATTTCAGCCAGCCATTCTTCGGGCGGCAGGCGCATGTTCTGGCGAAGCTGGACCGAACTGGTCGGCGCCGGTGCCCGCGACTGCATGGGCTCCGGTGAAGCGAGCGACTTGGCCTGGGCCGCACCCGCCGCCTCGTCGGCCTGCTCCCTTCGGTCGCTCTTGCCGAGCTCGTCCATCGCACCGGGCGTACCCTGAGCTTGGGGCAAATCCTTGGCGGGCGGGAACGGTTCAGCCTCCGCATCGGCAGCCATGGTGTTGGCGCGCTCGGCCTGCGACTGAATCTGCGTCACTTCGGGTGGTGCGACGGCGGGCCGGGGGGCAGGCGCAGGTGGTGGTGGACGGGCGGCTTTCTGGCGGCTTGCGCCCACCGGCTTGCGCTCCTCGACCGATGTTGCCGCGGCCGGTCCCGACTGATCGCTCATGGCACTGTCGCTTTCGGCTTTTGGCGGTGCGGCCGGCTCGTTGATCGGCTGCACCGCGATCACCGACGGATGGCTGCGCTCGAGGCTCCCGCCCGACGCCGCGTCACGGGATTCGAGCTGCTTGCCGACCTGCCAGGCGATGCCCGCGGCCAGCACGACTCCGGCGGCCGAGCCGATTCCGAGCATCCAGCGCTGGGCGGGCGGGGCGCGGTCGGCGTGCACGGCACGCGCGGCGTTGGCGAGGACAACACGATCGAGACGTCGCGGAGGCTCGGGGCGGCTCAGGCGTCGATAAATGGCGCCATACTCGCCGCCATCCTCATCGAGCAGGCGCTGCAGCTCGCGATCGGGGTCGCGGCTTGGGCTCATGTCTCGAACCTCGCCCTGATCCGGGCCAATGCGTAGCGCAGGCGCGACTTCACGGTCTCGCGGCCTGCGCCAGTGACCTCGGCGATCTCTTCGAGGCCAAGGCCATTTTCCATACGTAACAGGAACGTTACACGCTGTTCTTCAGGTAAATCCTCAAGGGCGATCTGCAGCCGCCGGCGTTGCTCGAATTCACTCAGGACGCGGTCGGGCTGCTCGCCCTCGGGCGCGTCGAGCTGGGTGAAGACGAGTTCGGCTTCCTCGGCCGAAGCCTGAGGTCGGGCCCGACGGAAGCGGTCGATGACCAGGTTGTGGGCGATCTGCAGCAACCAGGTCGTGAACTTGGCCTCGACCCGATAACGTTCGCGCGCAGCCACGGCACGGCTCCAGGTTTCCTGGAACAGTTCATCGGCATCGGCGCGCTGGCGCAGGGATCGCAGGAGAAAGCGGTACAGGGTGCCGCGGTGGCGCCGATAGAGCATCTCGAAGGCGAGCATGTCGCCTCCGGCATACGCAAGCATCAGTTCTTCGTCCGTTCGTTCCGACCCCATGGGTGCGAGGTTAAGGCAATCCATGGGGTCCGTCATCAACATGGTTGCGTCGTTCAACGCATCAAGGGCCGAGACGGGGTCGAACGGCCTGGAAGCGGGATTCAGGACTCAGGACCGGGGGTCCCGGACAGCCCTCCAAGGCCGGGTTTGAGGGTCGCCGGCCTGCACGCGCGGCATCGGCCGGGCGGGTCCGGGATCTACCCCTGCGAATCTCCAATCCAAATGCCGCGCAGCAGAACCTATTCGATCTGTGCCTTGGCCCAGGCCATGTCGAGCGCTTCCATGGCGTCTTTCGGCTTTATCCTGGCGGCCTTGTCGTAAGCCTCGGCGACCTCGTCTTCACATTTGTCGCCGTGCAGGAGCAGCAGGCCGTTGCCGTATTCTATCCAGGCGATCGGCGAATCGGGGGTCAGCTTGAGCGCGGCCTTGAGGTGCTTCTCGGCATCGGCCGCGTTGGCGCCATAGGTCAACTTGGCCAGCATGCCGCCGACCTTGTCGACGATTTCGGCGTGATAGAGGCCCAACGCGGTCATGGCCTCGGCATGTTTCGGAGCCATCTTCAGGGTCGTCACCAGCGATTCGCGGACCTTGCCGGCCAGGCCCTGGGCCAGTGCCTTGGCGATGGAAATCGACTGGCTCAGTCGCCCCATCGCATAGGCGCGCCGGTAGTGGCTATTGACCTCGCCTGGCAGCGCAACCAGCGCTTCATCGGCGAGCCGCACAAGGTCTTCATAGCGCGCGGTCCGTGCCGCCTCGTCGTCCAGCAGATGGGTGGCATGGATGCCTGCGGCCTTGATCGCCACCGATGCACCCAGGGCCTTCAGGGCGACTCCGCTTTCATAGGCCTGCTGGAAATCGCCGCGGTGGAAGCAACGCCATGCTTCCTGCAACTGCGCGGCGATGGCCGCCGCATCCTTGCCGAGCTTCGGGTGGGTTTCGAGCAGGGCGGTGATGTGGGCCTGGTCGGGAAACGGTTCCTGGTCGCCCGCGTGCAGTTTCGGCCAGGCCTTGGCCAGCTTGTCGCCCGCAAGGTCGAAAGCCTTGTCCTTGTGCGGGAAAACCGCCCAGTTCTTCTTCGCCATGGCTGGATCCTCGAGTCGTCGGACTGCATCGTGCCTTGCCGGCATGGGCGCGGGCAAGCCGCTAAACTTGGATGGCCTCGACAGCGTCCAGGTCCGAGGCAGCCCCGACCCTGAAAACCGTCCGTTCGATGAAAACGACCGAATCCACCGCCAACGATCCAGCCCGGCGTGCCGCCGCCCTGCGCGAGCGCATCCAGGACGCCAACTACCGCTATCACGTGCTCGACGACGCGCCGATGCCCGATGCCGACTACGACCGCCTGATGCGTGAACTCGAGACGCTCGAAAGCGAGCATCCGGAACTGGCGACCGAGGATTCGCCGACCCGCCGCGTCGGCGCTGCACCCTCGCGCGAATTCGCCGAGGTTCGCCACGCCTTGCCGATGCTCTCGCTGGCCAACGCGTTCAGTGACGAAGAGGTGGAGGAATTCGTGAGACGCATCGAAGCACGCCTCGACCTCGCCGACCCGCTGTTCTCGGTCGAACCCAAATTCGACGGCCTTGCCATCAGCCTTCGCTACGAGAACGGCCGGTTCGTCCAGGGCGCCACGCGCGGCGATGGTGAGACCGGCGAGGACGTGACTGCCAACCTGCGCACGGTGAAATCGATTCCGCTGCGCCTGCGCGGCACGGGCTGGCCGTCCGTGCTCGAGGTCCGGGGCGAGGTCTATATGCCTCGGCAGGCGTTCGAGGCCTACAACGCCCACGCCCGCGAACACGGTGGCAAGGTGCTGGCCAATCCGCGCAACGGCGCAGCCGGCTCCCTGCGCCAGCTCGACCCTTCGGTCACCGCCTCGCGGCCGCTGGCATTCTTCGCCTACGCGCCGGGAGCCGTGGAGCACGGCAGCCTGCCGACCACGCACTCGGCCATGATGGAACGCTTCCGCGAATGGGGCTTTCCGGTCAGCCATCTGGTCGAACAGGCGCGCGGCGCTGCCGGCTGCCTCGACTATTTCCGGCGCATCGGCGAACAGCGCGACAGCCTGCCGTTCGACATCGACGGTGTCGTCTACAAGCTCGACGATCTCGCCGCGCAGCGCGAACTGGGCTTCGTCGGACGTACACCGCGCTGGGCCATCGCGCACAAGTTCCCGGCCCAGGAGCAGAGCACGCGCGTGCTGGCGATCGACATCAACATCGGCCGCACCGGCGCGGCCACGCCGATCGCCCGGCTCGAGCCGGTCCAGGTAGCCGGCGTCGTGGTCACCAACGCGACCCTGCACAATGCCGATCAGATCGAACGGCTCGACGTGCGCGTCGGTGACACGGTGATCGTGCGTCGCGCCGGCGACGTGATTCCGGAGGTGGTCCGGGTCATGCCCGACCTGCGTCCGGCCGATGCGCAGGCATGGCGAATGCCGCTGCACTGTCCGATCTGCGGCTCCGATCTGGTCCGCGAGGAAGGCCAGGTGGTCTGGCGCTGCTCGGGCGAACTGATCTGTCCGGCCCAGCGCAAGGAAGCCATCATCCATTTCGCGTCGCGCCGTGCGATGGACATCGATGGACTCGGTTCGCGCCTGATCGAGGACTTGTGCGATCTCGGCTTCGTGACGTCCGTGGCGGATCTCTACAAGCTGACGCTCGAGGATTTCGTCGAGATGAAACGTCGCGCCGACGAGCGCGACGGGACCGTGCCGGAGACGGTCAAGGCAGGCAAGATCGCGACCCGATGGGCCGAGAATCTGATCGAGGCGATCGACAACAGCAAGCGGGCGACGCTCGAGCGCTTCCTGTTCGCACTCGGCATCGAGCATGTCGGCGAGAGCACGGCCAAGACGCTGTCGACCTGGTTCGGCCGCCTCGAACTGATCCGGCACCTGCCTTGGCCGCTGCTCAAGTTCGTGCCCGACATCGGCGGCGAGGTGGCGCGCTCGATCGACCGGTTCTTCGAGCAGGACGGAAACCAGACCGCGATCGATGCTCTGCTGGCCCGCGGCGTGCAGCTGTCCGACGAGCACGATGTCTCGCCGAAACTGCGACCCGCGCTTGCCCCCGCGTCGGTGCTCGCCTCGCTCGAAATCCCCAGAATGACCGACAAGCGCGCGACCCAGCTCGAGTCGACGTTCGAGGATCCGGCGGAGTTGCTCAAGGTACCCGAACACCATCTCGTCAGCGCCGGACTGCCGGCCGAAACCGCGGCGGCCTTCATGCTCTGGCGTGAGGTGGAAGCGAATGCGCAGCTGTTTGCGCGCACGATTTCATGCTGGAGACGACTCAGGGCAGCCGTCGAGACCAGTGCCGAGTCGATCGAGTCGTTGCCGCTGGATGGCCAGACCGTCGTCTTGACCGGCTCGCTGTCGTCGATGACGCGCGACGAGGCGGGCGCCCGGCTCGAAGCGCTCGGGGCCAAGGTCGCAGGCAGCGTGTCGAAGAAGACCAGCTTTGTCGTCGCGGGCGAGGCGGCTGGCTCCAAGCTCGACAAAGCGCAGGCGCTAGGGGTCGCGATCTGGGACGAGGAGGCGCTGCTGAAGTTTCTCGCCGGACAACCATCTTGAGGCGGCCCGGGCTCGCACGAATGCTTGAACTGCGCGCGCAGGTCTATGCACTGATCCGGCAGTTCTTCGCCGAACGCGGCGTTCTCGAGGTCGAAACGCCGATGCTTTCGGTGGCGGCCAACACCGAACCGAATATCGAGAGCTTCAGTACCCGCTTCAGCGGTCGCTCCGATGCCGGCGCGAGCGAACGCTGGCTGCGGACTTCGGCCGAATTTCCACTCAAGCGCCTGCTCGCCGAAGGCGTCGGTGACTGCTACGAACTGGGTCGGGTCTTCCGCAATGGCGAAGCCGGGCGTCGGCACAATCCCGAGTTCAGCATGCTCGAGTGGTACCGGATCGGCTGGGATCACCGACAGCTGATTGGCGAGACCATCGAACTCGTGAAAGCGGCGGCAGCATCGGTCGGTCGAACCCTCGACGCAGTCTCGATGACTTATCGAGAATGGTTTCTTGATGGTCTGCAGATCGATCCATTCAGCGCGACGATGGATGCCCTGCGCGATCCGCTGCGGGATTTCCGTATCGACGGCACCAATCTTCAGCGCGACGACTGGCTCGACCTCCTGATCACCCATCTCCTGCAGCCGCAGCTGCCGACGGACCGGATCACGGTGGTCAGCGACTGGCCGGCCAGCCAGTGCGCCCTGGCCCGGATCCGACCCGGCGATCCTCCCGTCGCCGAGCGCTTCGAGCTCTACCTCGGACCGTATGAACTGGCCAATGGCTATCACGAACTTTGCGACGCTGCGGAACAGCGCGCGCGATTCGAAAACGACAATCGGCGCCGCCAGGCACGCGGACAGCGCGAACTGCCGATCGACGTGCAGCTCCTCGACGCGCTGGAGCGCGGGGTGCCGGATTGCGCGGGTGTCGCGCTCGGCATCGAACGCCTGCTGATGTGCCTCGGCGACTGCGACGACATCCGCGATGTGCTTGCTTTCGCCTTCGACGAAGCCTGACCGGTATCGACTCAGGCTACGCGCCGGGCGTGGCGTGGACGGATCCAGACCCAGGCGATGACGGTCGCCGCGAGCGAGAAGACGGATGCCAGCAGGAAGGCCGATTCGCCCCCGGCGAGCTTCCAGGCCTGGCCCGAGAGCAGGGCGCCGAGCACGCCACCGACGCCGGATGAAAACCCGTAGAAGATGCCCTGCGCATGGCCGTTCTGGCGACCCGGAAAGTACGCGACCAGGAACTGCATGCTGGCGGCGAAGAAGGCGGCGAAGCTCAGCGCGTGCAGGGACTGGGCGGCGGCCATCAGCAGGGCATTGTCCGGCCACAGGGCGATCATGGCCCAGCGCACGCTGGCCGCCACGAGCGAAACGATCAGCACGGTCGCCGCGCTCCACTGGCGGAATATCCAGCTCGAAAACGTGAACACGGCAATTTCGAGGACCACGCCGATCGACCAGTAGATGCCGAGCGCCGAGGTGCTGTAGCCGTGCTCGTCGAGGAAGATCGAATAGAACGTGTAGTACGGCCCGAACGAGACCTGCATGAGCAGGGCGACGGCGAAGAAGGCGATCACTTCGGGGCGCCGCAGCCGGGCGCCGAAAGGAGTGCCTTCGGCGTGTACAGCGGCGGCGACCGGCTTGCCGTACTCGTTGACGAAGGCGGAGGCGACCATCCCGGCAAACAGCGGCAGCATCAGCCACGGCAATAGGTCGACAGCCAGGTGATCGAGCACGACGCCATACAGGGCGACGATGGCGACGAAGCCGATCGAGCCCCAGACCCGGATGCGTCCGTAGCGTTCGCTGCGGCCAACCAGATGCGACAGCGTGATCGACTCGAACTGCGGCATCACCGCGTTGTACATGAAACAGAACACGCACATCGCGGCGAACAGGGCAGGGAAGCCCAGCGGCACGGTGAACACCGCGAAGCTGGCCAGGGTCAACAGGGAACCGGCGCGCAGCCAGCGGACCGGATGGCTCGAGCGCCCTGCCAGGGTGCTCCAGGTGCTCGGCGCGATGATGCGGGTGGCGTACCAGAGGCTCATCAGGATGCTGATCGCGGCGACGTCCTGGCCACGTGCCTTCAGGTACAGGCTCCAGTACGGATTGAACGCGCCAAGCGCCGCGTAGTAGGCAAAGTAGAAGCTCGATAGCCGGAACGTGGGAATCCTGGCGCATGCGGGATCCGTTCCGGTCACGTCAGAATTCCAGGTCGAGGCCGGCGCACAGGTAGTCGACCATCGGTGCGACGCGCTTGAAGCGGTCGACCAGCAGGGCCTTGAGTTCGCTCGACGTGGCGATCGCGTCGCTGAACGGAGCCGAAGCAACGAAATCCTTGCGCTTGATGTCCTCGATCAACTCATGTCCGGCATCGAACCCTCGCGGTGGCCGGGTCAGACAGGCGCCGCCCAGCGCGAAATGCGCGGCGAACGCCTTCGAGCGTGTGGCCTTCTTCCAGGCGGCCGGATTGTCGGCGAGGAATTCACGGATGCGCCTGAGCGTTTCCGACTGCGGATGCCAGATGCCGCCGCCGCAGAAGCAATCGCCCTGCTGGAAATGCATGTAGAACACCGGCGCCTCGAGCTGGCGCGAGCGTTCGTGGAAAAGACGTGCACCCGACCAGGTCTTGTAGGGGGTCTTGTCGTTGGCGAAGCGCGTGTCGCGGTGGATTCGGAACATCGAGCCGCCCTGGCTGCGCGGATCGGCGACGAAATGCGGCGAAATCTTCGCCAGTGGCGCCTGCAGGTCGGCGATCAGCTGCAGGAAGGGCTGGCGCAAGTTCTCTTCGTAGCGGGTCTTGTTGGCACTGAACCAGGGACGGCTGTTGTTGGCCTTGAGATCGCGAAGAAACTTGAAGGTCGCCGGGGTGAAGTAGCGGGTTGCCATAGGGCAGGGGATTCCATTGGATGCGGTGGGTATTCGCTTGCAGTCAGGCGAGTTCGAGGGCCCGCTCCCGGCCCCAGGCTTCGAGCGCGTCGAGCAGGGGCCATCGATCGGCGTCGACTTCTGCACGCTTGTCGGCGATCGTGGCGAAGTACTGGTCGAAAGTCAGTGTGGTGAACGGCGTTTCGCTACCCAATGTGCGCCGACGCCACTCCTGCCAGCGCACGGACTCGCCCTCGTCCAGCGACTGCGGCCAGTTGCGCGCCCGATAGCGGAACAGCAGTTCCGCCAGGCGCGGATCGCGAAACGGGAAGTTCCGTTCGCCGAGGCCTTCGCCTGCGCAGCGGCGAACCTCGCGCAGCAGGGGTTTGTCGGCATCGGGCAGGAAACCCGAATACAGGGCCAGTTCGGGGTCCGGCGATACGTCCGGCGACGTTGGCGTGGAAAAGACCGCCTGCACCCTGGCGCCAAGATCGGGATCGCGGTTGAGTCGATCGAGATGGCGCAGCGCGCGCTCGCTGTCGAGCCCGATCCGGTGGGTATCGACACCCTTGAGCACGCTCATTGGAGCGAGCGCCGGCGAACGGTTGGCGTGGACGAGCTTGAGTGGAATGCGCTCGATCTCGTCGGGCAGGTCCTCGCGCGAAACAAAGACACGATCGGCGATTTCGTCGGCGGCCAGAGCGAGCAGCGGTGCCGGGTCGACGTCGAGGTCATAGACGATGACCCCGTTCGGCTGCTGCGGATGCATGGCCAACGGCGCCACGATGGCCAGGCAGCCGCGACTGGCCGGATAGCGGGAGGAAACGTGGACCACGGGCGTGCGGTGGGCGACGTCGAGGTACTGGAATGCGCGCTGCTTCTTACGCAGTTCAAGGTGGAAGTCGAACAGGCGAGGTTGCCGGCCCCTGATCAGGCGGGCCAGTCCGATCAGCGCCTCGACGTCGGAAAGCGCGTCGTGGGCCCGATCTTGTTGAAGCCGGTTGGCCGTGGCCAGATCCTCGAGCCGGAAGCTCGGCGTGCCATCCTCGCGCAACGGCCATTCGATGCCTTGCGGTCGCAGCGCGTAGCACATGCGCG
This sequence comes from Dokdonella immobilis, assembly GCF_900115085.1. Taxonomy (GTDB): domain Bacteria; phylum Pseudomonadota; class Gammaproteobacteria; order Xanthomonadales; family Rhodanobacteraceae; genus Dokdonella; species Dokdonella immobilis. Next base: position 130,637 of record NZ_FOVF01000003.1, read on the forward strand.
CCAGGTCGATCAGGTCCCAGCGTGAATTGCCATTCCGCCACTCGCGCTCATAGGGGTCGTAAAAATTCCGGTAGAGCAGGTGCCGGGTGAATTCGTCATCGAAACGAAGCGAGTTGTAGCCGACTCCGCAGGTACCCGGGGCGGCCAGCTCGTCGTGCACGATCGCGGCGAATTCGGCCTCGATGCGACCCTCGCGGTCGGCTCGCTGCGGCGTGATGCCGGTGACCAGGCAAGCTTCGGGGTGTGGCAGGACATCCGCTGCCGGCTTGCAGTAGAGCATGACCGGATCGCCGACCACCTCGAGCTCGAGGTTGGTCCGGATGCCGGCGAACTGGGCCGGTCGATCGCGGCGCGGGTCGGTTCCGGTCGTCTCGTAGTCGTGCCAGAAGAAGGTGGTCTGCGGCATCTCGCGAAATGCGTTCGGGGGCCGCTACATGCTAACCCGTCGCCGGCACTTCGACGCCGGAATCTGGCCTTGCGCGTGCAAGCCGGCAATAATCGGGGCCAGCCCTTGAAGCGGAGATCCGCATGTCGCCATCGCTAGCCCACGAGGACAACCTGATCTGGATCGACCTGGAGATGACCGGGCTCGATACCGACAACGATTCGATCCTCGAGATCGCGACGGTGGTGACCGACCGCAACCTCAACCTGCTCGCCGAAGGCCCGGAATTCGCCATCCACCACGATGAGGCACGCCTGCTCGGCATGGACGACTGGAATCGCAACCAGCACCGCAAGTCCGGTCTCTGGCAACGCGTGCTCGATTCCACGGTGACCATGGCCCTGGCCGAGATCCGCACGGTCGAATTCCTCGTCCAGTGGGTGCCACCCGGAAAATCCCCGATGTGCGGCAATTCGATCTGCCAGGACCGGCGTTTCCTGCATCGCCTGATGCCACGCCTCGAGCAGTTCTTCCACTATCGAAACCTCGACGTGTCGACCCTCAAGGAACTGGCACGGCGCTGGGCGCCGGAGGTGGCGCGCGGCTTCAGCAAGGAAGCCGCGCATACCGCGCTCAGCGATGTCCGCGATTCGATCGCCGAACTGGCCTACTACCGGCCCCTGCTTGGACGACTGGCCGAGCCACCCGCCACGCCCTAGCCAGGGCCTGCTGGTCGACCCGTCACGTGCGATCATGTGCGGCCCGCTACCTGCAATGCGCCCGACGTGAACTGCCGATCATCCGAATCCGCCGATGTCGCTGAAGCGACCGATCTGGTCGAGCGCCTGCGTGCCGCCACCGCGGTATTGCAAGCGGTCGCCGAAGACTGGAGCCTGCTCGACCGCCTGCCTGCGGAGGACCGCCGGCGTCTGCATCAGGCCGTCGCCGGCGTCTACCACCCGGATCCAGTGTCGCGGCGCCAGCGCATGAAGGCGGCCGAGCGCGAGCGAGTCCAGTCGCATATCGATCGTGACGAAGCCCTGCTCAATTCGACCGGCATCCGGCAGTTGCGAGCAAAGCCGGTATTTACGACCCCGAACGTCTTTCCGCCCGAGGGTTTCGTGGCCCGCGACAGCGACGAGACCGACCCGCCACGTGAATCGATCGCGGCGCAGCATTGCTATGTCTGCAAGCAGAAGTATTCGCTGATCCATCACTTCTACGATCAGCTTTGTCCAGACTGCGCCGCTTTCAACCATGCCAAGCGCAGCGAACTCGCCGATCTGCGAGGGCGGGTCGCCCTGCTCACGGGCGGGCGCGTCAAGATCGGCTACCAGGCCGGCCTGAAACTGCTTCGCGCGGGAGCCGAACTGATCGTCACGACGCGCTTTCCGCGTGATTCGGCTGCGCGCTACGCGAACGAACCCGATTTCGCCGACTGGGGCCACCGTCTCGAGATCTTCGGCCTCGATCTGCGCCACACGCCGAGCGTCGAGGCATTCTGCAACGAGCTGCTGAAAACGCGGCCGCGACTCGATTTCATCATCAACAACGCCTGCCAGACCGTGCGCCGCCCGCCCGAATTCTATGCCCACATGATGGAAGGGGAGAACGCCGTGCCGGGCGACCTGCCGGAGCCGGTGCGCAGGCTGATTGGCAGATATGAAGGTCTGCGCAGCGCCGGAATGCTCGAAGCCGATGCGGGGCAGGGCTTGCGGGTTGCCTCGCGGTCCGGCGATGCGGCACCGGGACTGACGCGCGCTGCCGAACTCTCGCAACTGAAGCTGCTGCCCGAAGAGCTGCTTGCCCAGCAGCACCTCTTCCCCGAGGGCCGCCTCGACCAGGATCTGCAGCAGGTCGATCTTCGCGGGCGCAATTCCTGGCGCCTGCAGATGGCCGAAGTACCGTCCATCGAACTGCTCGAGGTGCAACTGGTCAATGCGATCGCACCGTTCATCATCAATGCGCGGCTGAAGCCGCTGATGCTGCGAACGCCCGGGCGCGACAAGCACATCGTCAACGTGTCGGCCGTGGAGGGGCAGTTCTACCGGAATTTCAAGACCACCAAGCACCCGCATACGAACATGGCCAAGGCCGCGCTGAACATGATGACGCGCACGGCGGCCGCCGATTACCACAACGACGGCATCCACATGAACAGCGTGGATACGGGCTGGGTCACCGACGAGGACCCGGTCGAGATCGCTGCGCGCAAGGTGGTCGAGGAGCGCTTCCATCCGCCACTCGACATCGTCGATGGCGCCGCCCGCATCGTCGATCCGATCATCCACGGCATCAACACCGGTGAACACATCTGGGGCAAATTCCTCAAGGACTACAAGCCGACCGACTGGTAGGGATCGAGGGCACGCCGGCGGGTGGCAACAGGCTTGCCGGATCGCCTCTCGTCGTAAACAGCCAGCTCCTGTCCGGGCGCAGCCATTCGCAGGATGTCGGCGTACACTTCAGCTTCCCGGAACATCCGACAACGACCGACAATGAGTCAGGGAAACGTGGTCCAGATCAGTGCCGATGTCGTCTCAATGGATACCGATCCGCATTGGATGCGCCTGCGCGACGCCCTGCTTACCCTGGCTTGCACGCCATTCCACGATGCCGAAGCGGTCCGCAAACGCCTGTTGATCACTGCCGCGGAGGCGCTTGAGGTCGATCGCGTCAGTCTCTGGCTGTTCGAGCCCGGCCTGTCCACAATCGTTTGCGTCGCGATCTATGAAAGCGGGAAGGGGGTCAGCCATCCCGGGACACGCCTGTCCGCCGTAGCCGCACCGGACTATTTCCAGTCATTGCAGGGTCTGCTGACCCTGGCTGCAGCGGATGCTCTGGTGGATCCGCGGACCCGACAGCTTTCGGATGACTATCTGAAACCGCTCGGCATCGGCGCCATGCTCGATGTGCCCGTGCGCCAGTTCGGCGAGTTGATAGGGATTCTGTGCCACGAGCACACCGGCTCGCCGCGGGAGTGGCTCGTGACCGAGCGCGTCTTCGCCGCCGCAATCGGTGCGTTGTGCTCCCAGGTCATGGAGTTCGAGAAGCTGCGCAGGTCGGAGCGCGAGCGCCAGCATGCGCTCTTCCACGATCAGCTCACGGGTTTGGCCAATCGCGCGCTTTTCCTCGAACGCCTGGATTCGGCCCGCAAGGATGGGGATGCCGCGCTTCTGGTCCTCGACGTCGACGGATTCGGTGAATTCGCCAAGGCGTTCGGCCCGGCATTCGGCGATCAATTGCTGCGCGAAACGGCGCTGCGCCTCGAACAGGGCGTCCGGCGAGGAGAACTGGCTGGGCGCATGGGCAACGACGAGTTTGCCTTGCTGCTGGTCGGTGAAAGAGGCGTGATGGACGCCGTGCAGCGCGCGACCGACCTGCGGGCAAAGATGCAGGCCGGCATGATCATCGACGGGCAGGATGTCCGCGTTCGATTCAGCATCGGCCTGGTGCCTTCCATTCGCCACTATGAGTCGGCGCAGGACATCCTGCGCGACGCTGAAATCGCGCAGAACTCGGCGGCGCGGGCAGGGCGCGATTTCGTGCAGATCTTCGAGTCCGGAATGGAAGAGCCGATCCGTCGGCGGCTTGAGCTCGAAGCGGACATTCGACGCGCCATCGAAGCATCCGAATTCGTCTTCCACCTGCAACCGATCTTTTCCCGTGACGGCAAGCTGGACGGAGCCGAGGCCCTGATTCGCTGGGAGCACCCCCGGCGTGGCCTGCTGTTGCCATCGGATTTTCTCCAGGTCGCCGAAGATTCCGGTCTACTTTCCCTCGTGCAGTGGCCCTTGCTCGGCGACTTGTTCGGGCAGGTCGCCAGGTGGCGGTCGGCGAAGTGTCCGCGTTTCGCAATTGCCATCAACTTCTCTTCGGTCCAGTTCACCCTTGCCGGATTTCCCGATCAGCTTCTCGCGGTCGCATTGCGGGCAGGTTTGCCTGCCGATGCAATTTCGGTGGAGGTTACGGAAAACTCCCTGCTGACCAACCAGGAGCGCGATCTGTCGGTGATCCATCGTCTCGCGTCCGCCGGCATAGGCCTGTCCCTCGATGACTTCGGGACGGGCTATGCATCGATCACCCACCTGGCCCAACTGCCGCTATCCACCGTCAAGATCGATCGTTCGTTCGTGAGTCGGGCCGTCGACGATCCGCGCTATGGCGCCATCATCGAGACCTTGATCAGACTGGCGCACAACCTGTCGCTCGGGGTGGTGGCCGAAGGAATCGAGACTCCCGCGCAATTGCGGATGTTGAGCGATGGGGAATGCGACCAGATGCAAGGTTTCCATCTCGGTCGTCCGGTTTCGATCGCCGAATTCGAGTCTTGTTGGCTGCGCTAGATCGCGACGCGGATCGAATGATCGGTAGAGCGGGCTTCGCTGAATCGCCGGGGCATGCAAACCTTGACGCCAAAGACGGGCTCAAGGGGTCAAAACGTATTTGACATAATATGCATTGTGCATACAAACAGCAGCCGCCATGGACACTCCGGGTCGACCCAATCCCTGTAGATCCAACGCGCCTCCAACGATTGCTTCGCGCAGCCGCAACCGCCCCGCGCCGCGCTGCGGCACGGCCAACTGCCAGGAACAGGCCTACTCGCTCGATTCGAGCATCTGGCGCGCCTCACGCTTGCCGATCGAACGAACCGCAGCGAGCTTCTCAAGCTGGGCCCGCCGTGGCACGGTCTTTCCTGCCTGCCAGTTGTAGATGCTCTGCGGGCTTACGCCCAGCAGCGTTGCGAATTCCTCGATCGAGACGCCCAGGCGCTTGCGTAGCGAACCCAGTCCCTTGGCGACGAACCGCAGCTTCGGCCCATTGTCCATGGGCTCCTCTTCGCTCGGAGCTGTTCCCTTGCGCAACCGGGCATTTTCCCGCTCCAGTTGGGCAAGCCGACGCTTCAGGTCGGCGATGTCACGGCGGTGGGTGGCCGAAGCGCTCCGGATCGGCTCAAGTTGAACGCGCAATTCCTTGCGGCAAAGGCGCGTGATCTCGTCTTTCAGAACTGAGGCAATGTTTGGCAAGCATTCGCTCCTTGGCAGGGTTCGAGCCGAGTTTAGCAACGATGCGGGTCAGTTCCACCCAGCAAGTCCCGAACTGGAACGTCCTGTATGGGACGCGGCATGGCGGCGCACCCGAATTATCGACCGCGGAACACGTCGCCTTTGACGTTCGGAGGCCTTCACTTGGACCTTCGCCCGCCACCCAGGGTCATGGCAAATGCTAACGCTGCAATTGCCGCAAGTGTTTGATATCCAGTTGATTCCGGCGGACACCGGACGCTTCCTAGCGATACACGAGCACCGGAATCTTGCTGTGGGTAAGAACTTTCTGGGTTTCGCTGCCGAGCAGCAGCCCCTGAATGCCCTTGCGGCCATGGGAAGCCATGAGGATGAGATCACAGCCATTTCGTTCGGCTGCGTCGATGATTCCGCGGTACGGATGCTCATTGGCGCTGGATTCAACATGGCACTCGACACCCGCAAGTTTCGCCCGGTGGCGCACTTCGTCGAGCGCCTTGGTGGTGCGAAGTCTCGCCTGGGCCGCGTAGTGCTCACGAGTCACTTCGAGCATTTCGGCGCGATGGGCGATCGCGGCGAAATCCTGTGTCGCGTGGTAGCCGGTGATCCTGGCTCCAATCTCGCCGGCCAGCTTGATCCCGTTTTCGATGGCCTGGAGGGAACGCTCCGATCCGTCGGTAGGCAAGAGGATGTGTCTGAACATGTGCACAGACTCCAGGAAAACGGCGGATTCCGTCGAGACCAGTCTATTGATCGGAGCATCGCGCGCCTTGATGGAGATCAATCGTTTCGTCAGACCCTCCCCGGCATGGCAACTGGAATCTGCTGCCAGAATCGAAAGACTGGGCGGGCTGTTCGGAATTCCAACGGGCATTCCGCGGACGAATTCTCATCGCCGCGAAGCGGGATTGCGATTCTGTGACGCAGTTGGCATGGATCTGGCATTATCCGCATGCGAGGCCCACGGCCAATCTCGTCTGCAGGAAGGTCACTGGGGACTTCCTGAGGAAAGAGACGCCCCGCCATGGGCTCACCGATTCGAAACGACTGTCTGGCGATGGATTCGCTGCACGGGGGACCAAGATGACGGCCGGAGTGCCGGCGTCTTGGGTGTCTTCCAGCGATATGTATGCGCCGAGTGTCGGAATTGCGCATGAAGCGTCAGTCCATTTCGTCAACGCAGAGAGAAACCACGTCACGCGTAGCTTTTTGCCGTTCGCGGCACGCGCCTCGGTGCCTCGCTTGTCATTGCCGCCGGCGGCTTGCTCGGCGCAAATTTCGCCAGGGAGGGTCTGAACAACGGGCACAACCTTCACGACACCTGCCTGCTTGCAGATCGCGGCGCGCCGACGCAGACAGGCCGGCCGTCTTTCAAGGCGGCGCAACAAGGAACTGCGCGCAGGCCGGCGCCGCCCAAGCAATTGATTCAATCGACCAAGGGTGGCGTTCAGAAGGCTCGCCACACGCACCGCACGGCTCGTCAAGGCAACCAGCCTTCACGTCGCCACGCAGCACCTGTGGCGAGCCTTCTGAACGCCATGACGATTGCGCCAGTTGGTCAGTCTCTCCCTAGCACCCAGAATACGATGGTCGACCTCGATGTCGGTCCCAGTCCGATTGCCCTGCCCTACCATTTTCTGGTAACTGCGCGGCGCGGTGGCGTGGGGCTCAACTTCGATCTGCGCAATGCAACTGCGGCCGGCCTCTGTTCATCCAGCGCGGCCGGGCGTCCGCCCCGGCAGGCGCTGGCCGGATCAGTCCACCTGACCGCTCATTCGTTGCCTGCGGACTGGCCGATTGGCTGGGATGACCAGTGGATGTGCACGATGCGCCAACCGGATTCGCCCTTCCTGAGCACCATGGTTTCGGTGCTGGCCAACTCGATCGGCTTCGCTGCGTCCATGGCACTGATCCGGGACTCGCTGCCGACCCAGGCGAGATCACCCACGGCGTCGCCCGACCGCGACAACAACTTGATGCTGGCCTGGCCAAGGAACTCCGCATCGGCGCCAAGATGATGTGCGGCATATTGCTCGCGTGAACGTTCCACGCCGCCGCTCTCGAAGATCTTCACGTCCGGATCGAGCAGGGCCACCGCCTCGTCCGTCTGGCCACTCGTCAAGGCCTTCTGGAACTGTTCGACGATCGCGGCCGGCTCGGTTCCGGCCATGTCATCCGCACCGGAATCCGGTTGCGCGGCGCTCGTCGACGCGCCATGTTCGTGCTCGTGGTGGTGACTGCTTTCGCCCGATGTCATCGCGGCATACTCGGCCGGATCGATGTTCGGCAGCTTCCCCAGGAAAGCCACGATCGACCAGATGACCTCATCGTCGTGGCTCAGCCCCCAGGCCGGCATCGCCGAAGCCTTGATGCCGTGCTTGATGACCCAGAAGCGTTCTGCCGCCGCGGCCACAGGATCCGCGTGTCCCCCGCGGGCCAGGGACAGGTTCGGTGGCTGCGGGTACAGGCCCTTGCGCAGCTCGGTATCGTCCAGACCGGGCTTCAGGTGGCAGCCCGAACACATCTCCTCGTACTCGGCACCGCCACGCGCAATCATCGCCGGATCATCGAGCGGCGGCACCGCAATGCGCGCACTGGCCTGCTCGATGGATCGCTCGCGCAGCGTCTCGAGCAACAGGGCGGTAATCCGGGCATGCGGAACATCGGCACCGATCGGGTAGATTCCCGAATAGATGAACCCGAGCAGCGCGAGGGCCGCGATGATGGCCAGGGCGAACAGGATCCTGATGGTTTTCATCGGCTACTTTCCCGGTTTCATTCCGTGCTGCGAATGGTCCATCGGATCCGCCGGCCGGGTATCGTCAGCCCCCGGCAAATCCAGGCTGAAACCCGGATTGCGCCGATGCGGCTGGCCGAAGCCAGGATCCGTGCTGACTCGACGGGCCCGCTTGTCTTCCGGGTAACGGTACCAGCCCGGGTCGCGATAGTCGCCGGGGGCGAGATCGTCGCGGACCTTCAGCACCGTGAACATGCCGCCCATCTCGATGTTTCCGAACGGCCCCTGGCCGCTCATCATCGGCAAGGTATTGGCCGGGCCGGACATGCCCATGGCGACATGGTCGGCGTGCTCCGACATGCCGTTCCTGCCCATCGCCATATAGCCCGGCAGCAGCTTTCTGATCTCCGCTTCGACGCCGGACTGGTCGACGCCGGTGGGATTCGGAACGCCGTGCCCCATCGGGCCCATCGTGTGATGCGCCATGTGGCAATGCAGGGCCCAGTCGCCCGGTTCCGAGGCGACGAACTCGAAGTCGCGCATCTGGCCGACCCCGACGATCTCGGTGACTTCGCGTCGCCACTGCGAACGCGGCCAGCGTCCGCCATCCGAACCGGTCACCCAGAACGGATTGCTGTGCAGGTGGATCGGATGGTTCCACATCGACAGGTTGCCGATGCGAATGCGCAGGCGCTCACCGGTGCGCATGACGAGGTGCTCGATGGCCGGAAAGGTCTTCGAATTGAAGGTCCACAGGTCGAAGTCAACCATGATGCTCGGATCGGGCCGGTAGGTGCCCGGGTGCAGTGCCCAGTTGTGCAGCAGGAAGCAGTAGTCGCGATCGATCGGCACCTCCTCGCCGTCTTTCGGATGGATGATGAACATGCCCATCATGCCGAAAGCCATCTGCGTCATCTCGTCGGCATGCGGGTGGTACATGTGCGTGCCGTGCTGCTTCAGGGTGAATTCGTAGACATAGGTCTCGCCCGGTTCGATCGCCGGCTGGTTCAGTCCGCTGATGCCATCGAAACCGTTCGGCAGGTCGATGCCGTGCCAGTGCACCGAGGTGGCCTCGGGGAGGTGATTGGTCACGAAGATCCGCACGCGGTCGCCTTCGACGGCTTCCAGCGTCGGGCCCGGCGTGGTGCCGTTGTAGCCCCAGCACTTCGCCCGCGAACCAGGCGCGAACTCATGGACGATTTCTTCGGCCACCAGATGGAACTCCTTGACCCCGCCGTTCATGTGGTGCGGAAGGGTCCACCCATTGAGCGTGCGTACCGGACGATAGCCCTGCCCGGCGGTCCGTGCGGAGTGCGATCCGGTCGAGGGGCCGGTATCGATGGCCTGGTTCGGAAGCCGGGCGAGTGCGGGCCGGGCCGCGCCGGCGGCGAGCAGGCCGGCACCGCCGATGCCCATGAGCTGCAGGAGATTTCGTCGCGTCGTCATTTCGAGCCCTCATATCCATCGTGCATTGCGTCGCTGGTGTCCTGTGCTTTTTCGTGACGCTCCTTTGCGCCATGCGTGCCGGTCGGCGCAGGTCCGATCGGCGGCGAGCCATGGCCGGAATGATCCATGGTCCTGCCCTCGCCGCCTGCCGGTGCCTGATCGTCCGCGGGCCCGGCTTCCATCGCCGGCACGCCATGTCCCGAGTGATCCATGCCCGGCATGGCGTCCGCCGAACCGCCATGGTGCATGTGCTCCGGGGCGGAAACTTCGGTCGGCGCGAGCAGCGCCTCGACGTCTATCACGCGGGTACTGATCGAGGCGTCACTCGGCAGGACCGTGCCGACCGCACGGCCGAGCTCGGTGCGGGCCACCCAGTAGTCACGCACGGCATCGAGGTAGGCTGCATAGGCATCGAATTCCTGCTGCCGGGACAGCAACAGGTCGAATGCGCCAGAGAGCATGAAGTCGGTTCGTTCCTGCTGTCGCGCGACGATGGCTTCGCGCTGCGGGACCAGGGCGGACCGGTAGTCCTCGACAATGCTGCGCATGGCCGCCACGCGATCGCGTCCGAGCACCACGTCGTTGTCGATCTGCAATTCGAGCCGGGCCAGGTTGGCCCGGCCGATCTCGAGCTGCGCTTGGGCGCGCGCAATCGCCGCCTGTCCCTGGTTGAACAGCGGAATGGCCAGGGCCAGGCTGGGTCCGCTCAACTTGCCGCCATCTGGCTCGCGCTCGCGTTCGACGCCGAGGTCGATGTTGCCGATCAGGCGCCAGCGTCGGACCACGCCGAGGGCCTCGCCAAGCTGGTCCACTTCGCGGCGCGCGGCAAGCAGGTCGAGACGATTCTCGCGAGCCAGCGCACGCAGCGTTTCGAGCTCATCTTCAGTCTCGGCGGGCGCCGCCAGCGGGACATCGAGCTGCCAGCGGCCAGCCATGTCCCCGTTGAGGCCCATTCGGGCATTCAGTGCCAGCCGCGCACGCGTGGACTCCGCTCTGGCCATGCTTGCTGCGATACGCGCCTGGCTAGCCGAGGCCTGTTCCAGCTTCAGGGCCAGCGCACTGATGTTGCCCGCTTCGTAGTAGCGCTGGGCCAGATCGGAAGAGGCCGCGGCCGCTCTCGAAACCGCATCGCGCATGGCCGCCACCTGTCGTGCCCCCGCCGCCTCGTACCAGGCCCGCGCGACATCGGCGCAGAGCGTGACGATTTCCGCGGCGATCAACTGCTGGGCCCGCTCATACTCGCCTTCGGCGAAGCGGCGCTTCGACGACAGCAAGAGCAGGTCGGACAATGGCAGGCTCAGGCCCATCGTGATCTTCGAAGGCCCGCCGTCGCGCAAGGCCGAAGCCGAAAAGCCGGGATTGCCGATCCTGCTTGCCTCGACGACGTCGGCCTGGGCGATTCCCAGCTTGGCGAAGCTGGCGGCGAGGTCAGGGTTCTTGAGCAACGCGACCTTTTGCGCGGAGACCGGCGTCAGAGGGGCCGCGAGCAGCTCGTTCACGCGTGATTCGATGGCCGCGGGGACTTGCGGCGCTTGCGACCAGAAACCGGCATCCGGCACGCGTTGTCCGACCAGGGCCTGGACCCGATCGGCGCCTTCGCGCCGCGACACCGAAGCGCAAGCCGCCAGCATGGTCATGAGGACCACCCCAAGCAGCCTCAGAAGGACTCGTTTCATTTCATTTTCCGCTGACAGGCACGACTCGCGGACACGCGGATGTCGGCGTTCGAGATCGCGCAGTTGGAAGATGCGAGCCGCCAGGCTCGCGACACGGACGACAGCCGTCGTCGGACGGGAATCAGCGGATGGGAGGGCGCTGCAGCACGCTGGAACGGGCAAGTGGGAAGCCCGGCTCATCGGCAGCCAGTCTGCGCACGGACAGCGTGTGCATGGCCGGTGCCAGCAGCGGCACGTCGAATACCGCCGAGACGATGCAGCCACAAAAGCACTGACCCTTTGCACAGCAAGCGCTGCGCTCGTCGTGGGTTCCAGCCGGCCGGCCAGCCTCCGGCTCGTCGGCCACGGAGCGCTCCGACATGTCTTCGTGGCAAGGTGAAACGGCGCCGGCCGCTGCTGCTGCACCGCCCGGCACGCCGGCGTGCGCCATCGCCGAACGCATGCCGGAGCCATTCAGGCAAAGCATCAGGGCCAGAAGGCAATTGAGGGCGGTACGTGGCAAGGTCAATCCGGACGGTCTCTGCGCTGAAATAGACTGCTCGTTGAAGCAAAAGTTTTCAAGGGAGGGTCTGATCTGGCAGCCCGCTATCGACGCCAGGCCCGGCCGCGCTCCGCTATTCTTGATGGCCAGCGCCTACAATGGCGGCTTTGTCCGACCAGGCCGAGCCATGGCGCCCAATGCCACCATCTACAAGATCGAGCTGCAGCTCAGCGACATGGACCGCCATTACTATGCGACCCATGCATTGACCCTGGCCCGGCACCCCTCCGAGACCGATGAACGCATGATGGTGCGTCTGCTTGCCTTCGCCCTGTATGCCGACGAGCGCCTCGAGTTCGGCAAGGGCCTCAGCAACGACGAGGAGCCGGACCTCTGGCGCAAGGAGCTCGACGGCGACATTGCGCTATGGATCGACCTCGGCCAGCCCGACCCGGTCCGGGTCCGCAAGGCCTGCGCCCGGGCGCGCAAGGTCATCGTGGTCAACTACGGCGGTCGCAGCGCCGACATCTGGTGGGAGAAATCGGCCGAGTCCCTGCAGCGCCTGAAGAACCTCGACGTGATCGACATCGCCAGCGAATCGGTCGACGCGCTGGCCGCGCTGTCGGAACGCGGGTTGCGCGTGCAATGCCTGATCCAGGACGGCCACGTGCAGATCCTGTCTGTCGATTCGGTGATCGGAATCGATCCGCGGCCGCGCATGACCTCGAATCCGCCGGGTCGCTGATTTGGCGAGCGCGGCCGAGGACGTGGTGATCATCGGTGGCGGTGCCGCCGGGCTCATGTGCGCGCTCACCGCTGGCCGACGCGGCAAACGCGTGCGCGTGATCGAACACGCCAACCGGGTCGGCAAGAAGATCCTGATGTCGGGTGGCGGTCGCTGCAACTTCACCAATACCGGGACGTCGCCGACCAACTTCCTGTCGGCCAATCCGCATTTCTGCAAGTCGGCGCTGGCGCGCTACACGCCTGCAGACTTCATCGACATGGTCGACAGCCACCGCATCGCTTGGCACGAGAAGGAACTCGGCCAACTGTTCTGCGACGTGTCGTCAAAACAGATCGTGGGCATGCTGCTCGAGGAGTGCGCGCAGGCCGGCGTGCGCATCGACGTCGGCTGCAAGGTCGACGCGGTTCACCGCGTGGGCGGCGGCTTTCGCATCGAAACCGGCCCTGGAGAAATCGAGTGCCCTGCCCTCGTGGTCGCCACGGGTGGCCTGTCGATCCCGAGCATGGGCGCGACCGGCTTCGGCTACGACCTGGCCCGGCAATTCGGCCACGATGTCCTGCCGGTGCGAGCCGGGCTGGTGCCGCTGACCCTGAGCGGCAAGCACCACGAGCGCCTGCAGGATCTCAGCGGCGTCGCCCTGCCGGTCGAAAGCCGCTGCAACGGGGCAAGTTTCCGTGCCGATCTGTTGATCACCCATCGGGGTCTCAGCGGCCCGGCCGTCCTGCAGATCTCTTCCTATTGGCAACCGGGCGACGACCTGCGCCTGGATCTGCTGCCGGATTCGGAGGCATTCGAGTTTCTCCGCTCGCAACAGCGCGAGCGACCGGCCGCCGAATTGAGAACCGTGCTCGGCGAGGTGCTGCCGCGACGATTCGCGCAGCGCCTGTGCGAGGTCTGGTTCGGCAACAAGCCGATGAAGCAATGGCGCGAGACCGAACTGCGTGAGATCGCAGACCAACTGAAGGCCTGGCCCGTCGTCGCCAGCGGCACCGAGGGTTATCGGACCGCCGAAGTCACCCTCGGTGGCGTCGACACGACCCAGCTGTCCTCGAGCACGATGCAGTCGAAGCAGGTCGACGGCCTGTACTTCATCGGCGAGGTGGTCGACGTGACCGGGCACCTGGGCGGCTACAATTTCCAGTGGGCCTGGGCCTCCGGGCATGCGGCCGGCATGGCCCTCTGAGCGTATTCCGACCGTGGACTCCTGATGCTGCGACTGACCGAAATCAAGCTGCCGCTCGATCATGACGACCAGGCGTTGGCGCAGGCGATCAGGACGCGTCTTGTCCTGGCGGCTGACGAACCACTCGAATTCGCGATCTTCCGGCGCGGCGTCGACGCGCGCAAGAAGACGGCCATCGCCTTCATCTACACCGTCGATGTGCGCACCAGCCGCGATACGGAGCTGCTGGCGGCGCATGCCGCGGACCCGCATGTCATGGCGACTCCGGACACGCGCTACCGCTTCGTCGACAGCGGCGAGACGGTTCCGGCCCGCCGCGCCCAGCCCGCCCCAGGGCGTCCGATCGTCATCGGCACCGGGCCGTGCGGCATCCTCGCCGCACTGATTCTCGCCCAGATGGGCCTGCGTCCCCTCATCCTCGAACGCGGCAAGGCCGTGCGTGAACGCACGAAGGATACCTGGGGCTTCTGGCGTCAGAGCCGCCTCGATCCCGAATCGAACGTGCAGTTCGGCGAGGGCGGCGCCGGTACGTTTTCCGATGGCAAGCTCTACAGCCAGATCAAGGACCCACGCCACTACGGGCGCAAGGTGCTGACCGAATTCGTCAAGGCCGGCGCGCCGGAGGAAATCCTGTTCGTCAGCAAGCCGCACATCGGCACGTTTCGCCTGGTCAAGATGGTCGAGCACATGCGCGCCGGCATCGAGGCGCTCGGCGGCGAATTCCGCTTTTCGAGCAAGGTGACGGACCTGCGCGTCGAGGGCGGCCAGATGCGGGGCGTCGTGCTGGCCAACGGCGAGGAACTCGAGGCCGAGCACGTCATCCTCGCCATCGGCCACAGTGCGCGCGACACCTTCGAGATGCTGCACGCGCGCGGCATCTACGTCGAAGCCAAGCCGTTCTCGATCGGTTGCCGCATCGAGCATCCACAGGGGCTGATCGATCGCGCCCGCTATGGCCCGAGTGCCGGACATCCGCTGCTCGGCGCCGCCGACTACAAGCTCGTGCACCACGCCGGCAACGGGCGTTCGGTGTACAGCTTCTGCATGTGCCCTGGCGGCACCGTGGTTGCCGCGGCGTCCGAACCCGGGCGCGTGGTCACCAATGGCATGAGCCAGTACTCGCGCGATGAGCGCAACGCCAACAGCGCGATCGTGGTCGGCATCACTCCGGCCGACTACCCGGGCGGCCCGCTCGCCGGCATTGCCTTCCAGCGCCACTGGGAAGAGCGCGCTTTTGGCCTGGGCGGATCGAACTACGATGCACCGGGGCAGTTGGTCGGGGATTTCATTGCCGGTCGCGCATCGACCGGACTCGGCACGGTCCTGCCTTCGTACAGGCCGGGTGTGCAACTGGGCGACCTGGCCGGAGCCCTGCCCGACTTTGCCCTGCATGCCATGCGCGAGGCGCTGCCGGCGTTCGCCCGGCAGATTCGCGGTTTCGACCAGCATGACGCGGTCCTCACGGCGATCGAGACCCGCACCTCATCGCCGATTCGCATCAAGCGCAACGACGATGACCTGCAGAGCCTGAACACGCGCGGCCTGTACCCGGCCGGCGAAGGCGCCGGCTATGCCGGCGGCATCCTGTCGGCGGCCGTGGACGGGATCAGGGTTGCCGAATCGGTGGCCAGCAGCCTGCTGCGACTGTAGGCGCCTCGGCGCGAATGACGCCGAGGCGCATGCACCCTCGCAGCGAACGGGATACCGAATCTACAGCACGGATTGTTTGGGATAGCTGATCCGGTGAATGCCGGCCCGGTGGTAGCGGCGCGCATAGATCGGATGGGCGTACTTGAGCAACTCGACGGCCTTGTCGGTCGTCTCCCGGTCAGGCGCGTAGGCAAACAGGAAAGCGCCACCGCGCCGGGCAGTCTTGAGGTCGTCATCGACATAGCCGAGTTCGGTGCCAACCGCCCGGACCAGTTCCTGGCCCATCTTTTCGAGCATGTTGGAGTCTTCCATCGACTCGAGCCGCTCCGCGACGAATGGTCCGTCGACGGCGGCGACGTCATCTTCCCTGAAACCCGCCTCGAGGAACCGGTCACGGACTTCTTCGGCGCGCGCCTCGTTGTCGAACGCCGCCATCACATAGTGCAGCGGGTAGAAAACACCCATCGATGTGTCCGATTCCTTGAAGAAATCCCAATGCATTTTCATGGTCTGAACTCCTCTGACGCTGGACTCCCTTGGGTCAACCCTACGCGCGTCGCCTGCGACATGTGCTGAACGGGGGGGGCGCCGTCGCCAAACCAGTCTTTCGTCGTCCAGCCCTGCAGCGGTTCGGGAACGCCGGCTAAACGCAGGTTCGCGGTTCACCGCATCCGCCCGGGAACGCGTGCAGAATGGCCAGAGTGCTCCTGGGGGTAATTCCATGACAGCAGACGAAAAGCTCGTCGATCCGACTGACCGGACCGAACAGCCCGCGCAGTCGGTCGACAAGCCTGCAGCGACCATCGAGACCCCGGTCGAGGATGCGCAGAGCGAAGCAACACCCGTGAATCGCGTGCTCAATCGGGCCGTTCGCGAGTCCCTGCTCGAGGTCAACGCCGGCATTCATCGACTGCTCGCCGTCCTGGTCGTCGCCGGTGGTCTCTACACCTGTTATTTCGCCGCCGAATTGATCCTGCCCATCCTGCTTGCGGCGTTCTTTGCGCTATTGCTGAGCCCCATGATGAAGCGCCTGGCCAGTGGTTGGCTGCCGCGCTGGATCGCCGCCCTGCTGCTCATTTCACTGACCATGGCGACCCTGGTAGGCATCGGCAACGCGCTCTATGCTCCAGCTGCCGAATGGGTCGGGCGTGCGCCCCAGGTCCTGCGCAGTGCCACACCGAAGCTCAGGTCGCTGATGCGACCGATTGCCGAGGCCAACAAGATGGGCGAGTCGCTGAGCGAGATTGCCGGCGAGGGCAAACCCGGCAAGCAGCAGGTCGTGGTCCAGGCGCAGCCCCGTCCGAGTCTGCTGACGACGACACCACGGGTACTCGCAAGCGTGCTGGCCGTCGTCCTGCTGACCTATTTTTTCCTGCTCTACGGCGACAGCTTGCTGCGCCGTACCCTGATGATGCGCTCGACCTGGGAGAAGAAACGCATCACGGTCGACATCGTGCGTTCGATCCAGAACGACCTGTCGCGCTATTTCCTGACCGTCTGTTCGACCAGCATCGCGCTGGGCTGCGCGACCAGCGGCTTACTCTGGGGGCTCGGCGTCGATTCACCGCTGCTGTGGGGTGCGTTGGCCGCCCTGCTCAACCTGACCCCCTACGTCGGACCGCTGATCATGGCCGCCCTGCTCGCCCTGGTCGGTCTTTCGCAGTTTCCCAGCCTCGGCGCGGCGGCCTTGCCGGCCGCCGGCTACCTTGGCCTGCACCTGCTCGAAAGCCAGCTGGCCACGCCGCTCGCGCTGGGCCGCACGATCAATCTCAATCCACTGGCGATCATCCTCTGGCTGATGATCTGGGGCTGGATGTGGGGCATCCTCGGCCTGCTGCTGGCGGTGCCGATGCTGGTCTGCGTGAAGATCGTCTGCAGTCGTGTCGAGGGTCTGCAGGGTTGGGCGGTAATGCTTGAGAAGTGACCTTCAAGAATCTGATTTCATAACTGTTTTGCCCGGAAATCATGGATGTTCCGGAGTTCTCCGAGGGCACCCTGGCGGCTGTCATATCATTGCAATCCCGCTGACACAGACTCCGCTGCGTACCGGCGCCGTCATCGCATGCGCGCCGCCAGATGCGAGGACTGCCCCCTTGAACATGCGCCTGGGACTTCCGCTTGCCGGCTTGCTCCTGCTCTCGTCCACCGTGCTGGCCGAGCAGGCCTACGTGGATATCGAGCAGAGGCTCGATGCCGAGCAGCTCCATGCCACCGGACTCGATACCCTTTCCGCGCAGCAACTGGAATTGCTCAACCGACTGTTGCGCGAGGAGTCGGTGAAGGCGGTCGAGGCCGCGGTTGCCGAGTCGGCGCACGAGCAGTCGCCGAAATTCCTCGCCGGCCTCGATGAAGGCCCGATCAGCAGCCACCTGAAGGGATCGCTGGATGGCTGGCAACCCGGCACCGTCTTCGAACTCGAGAATGGCCAGCAATGGAAAGTGCTCAAGGGCAGCGTGAAACTGCGCGAGACCCTGCATGAGCCGGGGATCAAGCTCGTTCCGGGCATCGCCGGACGCTGGTTCCTGCAGGTCGTCGAGGACATGCCGAAGGCGCGCGTTTACCGGATCGATTGATCCGGCGTCGCCGAGCGGCCCGTGGGCGAAACCCCCACGACGGTTTCTGGAATACGTACTAAGATACGTACATCGATTTTCGCCGGACCGTTCCATGCGCTGGGCCTGCCTGTATTTCCCCGAACTGCCGCTCGATGCCGTGCGCCCGCCGGACTGCCCGCGCGAGGTGCCGGCCGCCCTGGTCGATGGCCCGCTGCGCAGTCCGCGCATCGTCTTGAGCAATGCGGCCGCGCGCGCCGCCGGGGTGCATCCCGGCCAGTCGCTGGCGGCCGCGCGCGCCCTGCAGCCCGGCCTGCCGGGCTGGCGGCGGGATGGCGAAGCCGAACAGCATCTGCTGACCCTGCTGGCCGATACGGCCTATCGCTACAGTGGCGAACTGAGCCTGGCCAGGCCGCGCGCGCTGCTGGTCGAGATCGGTGCCAGCCTCGACCTGTTCGGTGGTTGGCCGGCTCTGGAACGTCGCCTGCGCGAGGATTTCGATGGCTGGAACCTGGCCTATCGCCTGGTCGCTGCGCCGGTGGCGGCCGGCGCGCGTGTTCTGGCCGGCTTGCACGATGGCATCGCGCTCACCACGCACGCGCAGCTGATCAATATTCTTGGCAATATTCCTGTTGAAAATTGCGGACTTGAGAGAAAAACATCAAGTAATTTGATAGCAATGGGCCTGACCCGTCTCGGCCCGCTTTTTGCCTTGCCGCGCATCGAGCTGACCCGGCGTATCGGTCCGCAGGCCCTCGACCATCTCGACCGTATGCGTGGCCTCGTGCCCGAGGCCTTGGTCAGCTACCAGCCGCCGACCCGCTATGCGCGCCGGCTCGAATTCGACTACTGCATCGACAGCGTGCAGGCGCTGCTGTTTCCGCTGCAACGCATGCTGCGCGACCTCGGCCGCTTCCTCGTCGCACGCGATGGTGGCGTGCAGTCGTTCGAGCTGATCCTCGAACACGAGCATCAGGCGACCACGCGGATCACGGTCGGCCTGCTCGAAGCCCAACGCGACCCGGCCATGCTGCTCGAACTGGCCCACGCCCGTCTCGAACGCGTCGCCCTGGTCGCACCGGTGCAGGCCCTCAACGTGATGGCCGACGACCTGCCCGCCCTGCGCCCGCTGCACGAGGATCTGTTCGATACGAATCCGCGCGAGACCCTGGAATGGCCGGTGCTGATCGAGCGCCTGCGCGCGCGCCTGGGCGACCAGGCGGTCGGCTGCTTTCTCGAAGTGGCCGACCATCGGCCTGAGCGGGCCTGGCGCTGGCAGGCGCTCGGCAAGGCGGCGCTGCGTGAGACGATGAGCCGGAAAGCATTCCGCACGGCGATGAGCGGCTTGCGTGGCGTGCCTCCACGTCCGCTGTGGCTGTTGCGCAAGGCCATTCCGCTGCGTCCGGATCCGCTGCGCATCCTCGCCGGACCCGAACGCATCGAGAGCGGCTGGTGGGATGGCGAGGACCGCCGCCATGACTATTACGTCGTGCAGACGCGTGCTGGCCAGCGTGCCTGGGCCTATGTCGCGCGGGATGAGACCGCCCACTGGATGCTGCAGGGATGGTTTGCCTGAACCCGCCCCGCTACGCCGAACTGCACGCGCTGAGCAACTTCAGTTTCCAGCGTGGCGCCTCGAGTGCCGACGAATTGTTCGAACGCGCGGCAGATCTCGGCTACGACGCGCTCGCGATCACCGACGAGTGTTCGCTGGCCGGCATCGTGCGTGCTCTGGAAGCCTCCGAAGCGAGTGGCGTGCCACTGATCGTCGGCACCGAGATAAACCTCGACGACGGGCCGAAGCTGGTCCTGCTGGCGAGCACGCAGGCGGCCTATGCGGAACTCTGCCGGATCATCACGCTGGGACGCCGGCGCAGTGCCAAGGGCGAGTATCAGCTGGGTCGGGCCGATCTCGAGTCCTTGCATGAGGATGTACTGGTGCTGTGGGCGCCGGCGGGCCTTGCTGTCGGCGCGAGCAGCCAGAAGGCGTGTGTCGTGGATAGGCCTGCGCAGGATGCGCGCAAGATCCATGCACTGCGCTCTGCCTGGACTCCCTCATCCGCCTGTCGGCACCTTCTCCCGCAAGCGGGAGAAGGGAAAATGAAGTGTGTGCTCCCGCAAGCGGGAGAAGGGAAAGGGAAGTGTGTGCTCCCGCAAGCGGGGGAAGAAGGGACTGGGCGTGTGCTGGCGCCTGCACGAGATGACCATGACCCTGCGGACGCGACCGCCGCATGGATCGCCGGGCACTTCGGCGGCCGCAGTTGGATCGCGGTCGAACTGCATCGCGGATCCGACGATGCCGGCGCCCTCGCCCGCCTGCAGGCACTCGGCCAGCGCCACGGGCTACCCCTGGTCGCCAGCGGCGACGTGCACATGCACGTGCGTGGCCGGCGCGCCCTGCAGGATGCGCTGACCGCGATCCGACTCGGCTGCACGGTCGCCGAAGCCGGCCATGCGCTGTTCCCGAACGGCGAGCGCCATCTGCGCCGGATCGAGGACCTGGTCTCGATCTATCCGCCCGCGCTGATCGAGGAAACCGCCCATGTCGCCGCGCGTTGCCGCTTCAACCTGCGCAGGATCCACTACGTCTACCCGCACGAGCTCGTGCCGCAGGGCATGCGCGCCATCGATCATCTGCGCGCGCTGACCCTGGCCGGCGCATGCCGGCGCTGGCCGCAGGGCATTCCCGCGAGCGTCAGCCGCCAGCTCGAGCACGAGTTCGTACTGATCGAACGGCTCGGCTACGAGCATTTCTTCCTGACCGTCGAGGACATCGTGCGCTGGGCGCGTGCGCAGCGTCCGCCGATCCTCTGCCAGGGCCGCGGCTCGTCGGCCAACTCGGCGGTCTGCTACTGCCTCGGCATCACCGCGGTCGATCCCGAACACGGCAACCTGCTGTTCGAGCGCTTCCTCTCGATCGAGCGCGACGAGCCGCCCGACATCGACGTCGATTTCGAGCACGAACGGCGCGAGGAAGTGATCCAGTACGTGTTCAACAAGTACGGCCGCACGCGCGCGGCGCTGGCAGCCACGGTGATCCGCTACCGCGGCAAGAGCGCGGCGCGCGACATCGGTCGCGTGCTCGGCCTGGCCGAAGACCAGCTCGACCAGCTCAGCCAGGCCTATGCGCATACCAGCGAGGACCTGCCGATCGCCGAGTCCCTGCGCGAACGCGGCTTCGATCCACAGGCGCCGGTCATGCGCCGCGTGGTCGGCCTGGTCGCCCAGTTGCGCGGTTTTCCGCGCCATTTGTCCCAGCATGTCGGCGGCTTCGTCATTTCCGAGCATCCGCTGCACACCCTGGTCCCGGTCGAGAACGCGGCGATGGCCGATCGAACGATCATCCAGTGGGACAAGGACGACCTCGAATCGCTCAAGCTGCTCAAGGTCGATTGCCTCGCGCTCGGCATGCTGACCTGCCTGCGCAAATGCTTCGATCTCGTGCGCCGGCACGAAGGGAGGGATCTGGAGCTGGCCACGGTGCCGCAGGACGACGCGGACACCTACGCGATGATCCGCGCGGCGGATACCGTCGGCGTGTTCCAGATCGAATCGCGGGCGCAGATGTCGATGCTGCCGCGCCTGCGTCCGGCGGTGTTCTACGACCTCGTCGTCCAGGTCGCGATCGTGCGCCCCGGTCCGATCCAGGGCGGCATGGTGCATCCCTACCTGCGCCGGCGGCAGAACCTCGAGGCGATCGACTATCCGCAATCGGCCAGCGAACGCGCGACCGGCAAGGGCGAGTCGCGGGTCAGGGTCGTGCTCGAACGCACGCTCGGCGTGCCGATCTTCCAGGAGCAGGTCATGAAGCTGGTCGAAGTCGTGGCCGGCTTCACCCCCGGCCAGGCCGACGAACTGCGCCGCGCCATGGCGGCCTGGAAGCGCAAGGGCGGCCTCGAACCGTTCCGCGAGCGCATTCGCGACGGCATGCTCGGGCTCGGTTACGAGGAGAGCTATTTCGAACGCATCTTCGAGCAGATCAAGGGCTTCGGCGATTACGGTTTCCCCGAATCACATTCGGCCAGTTTCGCCCTGCTCGCCTATGCCTCGTCCTGGCTCAAGTGCCATTACCCGGCCGCCTTCACCTGCGCCCTGCTCAATTCGCTGCCGATGGGTTTCTACGGCCCCGCGCAACTGATCCGCGATGCGCAGCGCCATGGCGTGCGCGTGCTGCCGGTCGACGTGACCATCAGCATGTGGGATTGCACGCTCGAAGACTCGACCGAAACCCGATCCGGGCGGGCGCATGCCCTGCGTCTCGGCTTCTCGCGCATCTCGGGCCTTTCCGAAGCGACCGCACGACGCATCGTCGAAGCACGCAATACGCAGGCATTCCGCGACATCGCCGATCTCGTCCATCGCGCCGGCCTGAATGCGGGCGAACGCGCGCGCCTGGCCGATGCCGACGCGCTGCGCAGCCTCAGCGGTCATCGCCACCAGGCGCGCTGGGACAGTGCCGGCGTCGAGCCGCCGATCGCCGTGATCGCCGATGCGCCCTTGAACGAGGAGTCCATCCAGTTGACTGCACCATCCTTGCGTGCGGACGTGATGAGCGACTATGCAAGCCAGGGCTTCACCCTGCGCCGGCATCCGCTGGCCCTGGTCCGCGACGCCCTCGACGCGCGACGCATGCTGCGCGCCCGCGATGTGCTCGGCAGCCGCAACGGCCGCCGCGTGCGTTGTGCCGGCCTGGTCACCGTACGCCAGCGTCCCGGCACGGCCAAGGGTGTCACCTTCGTCACCCTCGAGGACGAGACCGGCATCCTCAACATCATCGTCTGGGCGGCCCTGGCCAGCAGCCAGCGCCGCGTGCTGATCGAAAGCGCCGTACTCGGGGTCGAAGGCGAACTGCAATCGAGCGAAGGCGTGCAGCACGTGATCGCCCACCGCCTGCTCAATCTCGATGCCCTGCTGCCCGAACTCGGCGCGCAGTCGCGTGATTTCCATTGATCATACGGCGATGCGCGGAGCGCATCGCACACATCGGCGTGCCGCTACCCCGTGCCCGCATAAAGCCAGAAACGGAACCGGACCAGGCCACCCGGCAAGCCGATTCTCTGCATCAACCGGCAAGCAGGACAACGAGCCGGCCCCCTTCCCCGGAAACCCACGAGTACCCGCGATGAAATTCCTGTTGACGCTTGCCCTGATCATCCCCTGCCTGGCCAACGCCGAAGGCACCTCGTTGCGCAAGCCCTGCGACGAACTGAAATCCGAAATCGCCGCCAGGATCGAACACAACGGCGTGCGCGCCTATTCGCTCGAAGTCATCGCCGCCGACACGGAGTCCGACGCGAAGATCGTCGGCAGCTGCAACGGCGGCACACAGCGCATCGCCTACCGCCGCGGCGAATCTTCAGCTTCGGCGCCGACCCGGCAGGTTGCCACCGCCCTTCACTGACCCCACGAGGAGGTGATCGATCGTCCCGGCCCGATCCTGGCCGGGACTTCCCCTGTCAGGCCGCCTTGCGGGCCAGGCAGACGGCGAGCGCTTCGACCACGCGGTCGACACTCTGCGGGTTGCTTCCGGCTCCCATCAGGCCGATCCGCCAGATCTTGCCGGCCAGCTCACCGAGGCCGGCGCCGATCTCGATGCCGAATTCGCTGAGCAGGCGCTTGCGGATCGCGGCCTCGTCGACCCCGTCCGGTACCTTGACCGCGTTAAGCTGCGGCAGTCGCGATTTCTCTGCGACCAGCAGCTCGAGCCCAATCGACTCGAGTCCGGCCTTGAGGCGCAGATGATTCTCGCGATGCCGCGCAAAGGCCGCATCGAGACCTTCTTCCTGCAGGATCAACAAGGCTTCGTGCAGCGCATAGAGCATGTTGATCGGCGCGGTATGGTGATAGGCACGCGCGCCGCTGCCCTGCCAGTAACCCATGACCAGGCTGAGGTCGAGGAACCAGCTCTGCACCGGCGTCTTTCGCGCCTTCAGGGCGACCACGGCTTTTTCGCTGAAGCTCAGTGGCGACAATCCGGGCGGTGCCGACAGGCATTTCTGCGATCCCGAATAGACCGCATCGGCGCCCCAGGCGTCGGTACGTAGAGGTATGCCGCCGAGGCTGGTCACCGCATCGACGATGCTGAGCGCGCCGTGGTCGCGAGCCAGCCGGCACAGCGCCTGCGCATCCGATTCGACACCGGTCGAGGTTTCGGCGTGGACGAAGGCCAGGGCCTTGGTGCCCGGATGTGCCTTCAATGCCGCATCGACCTTTTCGAGGTCGACCGGGGTACCGAAGGCATCATTGACCATGACCGGAGTGGCCCCGATGCGCACGACGTTTTCGCGCATGCGGCCGCCGAAGACACCGTTCTGGCAGACCACGACCGTGTCGCCCGGTTCGACGAGATTGACGAAGGCCGCTTCCATGCCGGCCGAGCCCGGTGCCGAAATCGGCACGGTCAGCGCGTTGCGCGTCTGCATGGCAAAACGCAACAGCTCCTTCAGTTCGTCCATCATGCCGACGAAGCGCGGGTCGAGATGGCCGATGGTCGGTCGCGCCATGGCATTGAGCACGCGCCGCGAGACCGGCGATGGACCGGGGCCAAGCAGGAGGACGTCAGGGGGTTGGAAACTGGCCATCGCCTTCTCTTCGATTCGGGACAGCCGATGAGTCTAACCGAGAGCCTGCCCGACCGGGTCTGCCGGCTTGCGTCAGGACGCCCAGGAACGGCTCGGGCAAGGCGACCTTGCCAAGCCAGCCCAACTGGGTTCCGGAGAGCACGCGCAACATCAGGCCGCGCATGCCCCAGAGTCGACCGAGGCGATGAAACGCGAGATCGCGCAGCGCCCCGAGCGCATCGAGGTCGGACTGGAACAGCGGGGTCAGCCAGCGACTCCAGAACTGGTAGGCGCGCACATGGCGCAGGCGCACCTGCTCGTAGCCGGCGAGTGCAAGCTCGACCGAAGGAGCTTCACGCAGGGCGTCGCGCAGCGCGAGCGCGTCAAGCAGGGCCATGTTCACGCCCTGCCCCAGCTGCGGACTCATGGCGTGCGCGGCATCGCCGATCAGGGCCAGGCGATTGCGCTGCCAGCGGCGCGGAATGGCGTCGCGGTAACTGGCACGACTGAGCTGCACGGCATCGCCGATGCCGTCGAGCAAGCCACGCAGCTCGGGCCAGAGCGCCCGGATTTCATCGAGCCAAGGGGAAACACCGGCCGCCGACCATGCCTCGAAACGGCCCGTCGGAAGGCTCCAGAAGAAGCTCAGTCGCGGCGTCGGATCACCCGGGCGCGTGCCGACCGGAAGCAGTCCGACCATCTTGCGTGCCATGACATAGCGCTGTCGAAGCTCACACGGGAACGCCCAGTCGCCCTCTTCCAGCAGACACCACAAGGCGCCCCAAGGATAGGGTCTGTCCAGCTTCGGCGGACCCGCCCCGGCTCGCAGCAGCGAGGCCGATCCGTCAGCGCCGAGAACCAGATCGAACGGCCCATGGTTGCGACCTGTATCGTCCACGATGCGCCGGCCATCATCGCTGCACGAGACAATGCGGCGGGCGCAGTGGACCTGTACCTCGGCATCCAGTGCGGCGGCCAGGATCGAGAACAGCGCGCCACGCTGCATGCCGAGTCCGCACATGCGCGGATCGAGATTCGCATAATGCATGTCCATGACCGATCGACCCGACGGCGTTTCGCCATACAGGCGATCGACGCGGCGGCCGTGCACGAGCGCCGTTCCGAGCAGATCCATTTCCCAGAGCACGCGAAGACCGACCGGTTGCAGGAGCACCCCGGCACCGACCGGACCGAGCGAAGGCGAACGTTCGAAGACTTCGACACGGTGCCCGTCACGCGACAACAGGATCGCCGCGGCCTGCCCTGCCGTTCCGTAGCCGACGATGGCGACGTGCAGCCGGTCCGCCTGTCGCCTATGCATGCGCCGATTCGGCCGGGCGCATCGCTGCCCTCACAGCTTGTCCAGGGCCTGGGCAAGGTCCCCGATCAGCACATCGGCGTCTTCAAGTCCGATCGAGAGGCGAACCAGGCTCAGTGGCAATCCCGCCGTCGCGCGCAGCGGAGCATCGGGGGGAAAGACGGCGCAGACCGGAAATGCGAGGGATTCGTAGCCACCCCACGACACCGTCATCAGGAACCGCCGAAGCGCATCGCAAAAGCGCTCGACCGCGGCGACCTCATCGGTGGCAAGATCGATCGTGATCATGCCGCTGGCCCCGGATATCTGGCGTCGGGTCAGGCCGAGTTGTGGATTGTCGGTCGCGTGCGGGTGGTGGACGCGACGTATCTTCGGGTGCGCTTCGAGAAATCCGAGGACCCGCATCGTCGTCGCCGCGACCCGTTCCATGCGCACGGCCAGGGTGCGCAACCCGCGGATCAGCAACCACGCGTCGTGCGGCGAGAGGATCGCTCCAAAGGTCATGTAGGGCCCCTTGAAGACCTCCCGCAACAGCGCTTCGCTGCCGCACAGCAGGCCGGCGACGACATCGGAATGGCCATTCAGGTACTTGGTCGCCGAATGCGCGACGAGGTCGATACCGAGCGCAATCGGAGACTGATTGAGTGGCGTGGCGAAACTGTTGTCGCAGAGCGTACGGATACCGCGCCCACGGGCGAGCCTGGCGACCGCGGCCAGATCCTGTTGCTCGTAGGTCATCGAGTTCGGACTCTCGAGCACGACCAGGCGCGTCCCGTCCGTGATCGCCTCTTCGAAGTTGCCGATATCGGTGCCATCGACGAATGTCGTGGCGACGCCGAACTTCGGCAGCAGGTCCCGCAACAGGCTTCGCGTCCAGCTGTAGGGTCGCGCCACGCAGACCACATGATCGCCGGCACGGATGCTGGCGAACACGGCTGCGGAAATGGCCGCCGCGCCGCTGCCGAAAGCCAGGCAGTCTTCGGCCCCCTCCAGCGCCGCCATCTTCTTGCGCAGGATGGCCACGGTCGGATTGTTGCCGCGCGTGTACAGATGCTCTGCGAACTCATCGGCGAAGCCCGTGCGCATCCTTGCTACGGTCGGATAGGCGAAGATCGACGACTGCATGAGCGGCGGCGAGACCGCGCCGTGATAGCCCTCGCGCTCTTCGCCGAGATGATTGAGGATGTAGCTAAGGTCCATGGCCGCTGGCTGGCCCCTGGTCATCGACGCGCTGCAGGTGTAGACGACTGCTCTGCTCCGAGCCCGCATGCCGATAGGTCTCGATCCGGTCGAGACTGCCGTCGTCGTGGATCACGAAGCGAAGCCGGACCAGATGCGAGGCATCGGCGTCGGCGAGATTGGTCGCATCAAGGTATTCGAATACCAGATCATCGTCGCTGCCGGCCTTCAGCACGAGTCGCGGCTGGTTGCCCTGCCCGCAATAGTGGGTGGCCATGATGCGGTCGCGGTCGCGATGAAAGACCGACATCGTTTCGCCGGGCGTGCCTTCCTGCCAGGTCTCGACGAGCACCGAGCCGCGTGCGGTCGGCGCGTAGCCCAGGCGCATGGCCTGTCCGCTGTCACCGGTTGCCTGCCAATGTCCGCTCAGACTCATGAGTGTGGCGAAGGGATCCGCAGCCATAGCGGCTCCGGCCTTGGCGCAAAGGAACACGCACCCGGCCAGGGCCAGCAGGCGCAAAATCACTGCGCCGCCCCGAGCAGGTGCCGGCGGGTTTCGGCGGCGATCTGCGGATCGTTCAGGGCCATGTGCACCGTCGCCTTGACCAACCCGAGCTTGTTGCCGCAATCGAAGCGCGTACCCTCGAAGCGATAGGCGAGGACGGGCTTCTCGTGCAGCAGGTCCTCGATCGCGTCGGTCAGCTGGATTTCACCACCGGCTCCGGGCCGGGTCTTTTCGAGCAGGCCGAAGATGCTTCCCGGCAGGACATAGCGGCCGACGATCGCCAGATTCGACGGCGCAACCTCCGGCTTGGGCTTCTCGACGACCAGGCGGATCCGTGCCGCCCGCTCCGAGATCGGCTCGGCATCGACGATTCCGTATTTCCCGGTATCGGCCTGCGGCACCTCTTCGACGGCCAGAACGCCCGCGTCTTCGCGCATCGCCACTTCATTCATCTGGCGCAGTGCGCCGGGGCGGCCGGAACCCGGATTGCCGTTCCAGATCAGGTCGTCGGCGAGGACCACACCGAACGGCTCGTCGCCGACCACGGGTCTCGCACAGAGCACGGCATGGCCGAGTCCAAGCGCTTCGGGCTGGGTTACGAACACGCAGCGCACGTGCTTGGGTAGGGTTCCCTGGACCAGCGCCAGCAGTTCGTCCTTGCCCGATCTGGCCAACTTGCTCTCGAGTTCGTAGGCCTTGTCGAAATAGTCGGCGATCGCGTGCTTGTAGCGATTGGTGACGAAAATCAGGGTATCCGCGCCGGCATCCACGGCCTCATCGACGGCGTACTGGATCAAGGGCCGATCGAGGACCGGCAACATCTCCTTGGCCACGACCTTGGTCGCAGGCAGGAACCGCGTGCCGAGGCCCGCGACCGGAAAGACCACCTTGCGCAATCGTCCGTTGCTCATCGAATCACTCTCCAGCAGGGTTCAGGAAGGCCGCGCCGAGAATGGAATCACGGTGGCCGTGGTATCGCTGCCGCGCGCCTCGAACTCCGGCAGCAGCTGATCGAGAATACGGCGCAACAGGACCTCGTCGAATTCCCGCACGGCCTGCTCGGCCTGCTGCATGAGCATCGTCAGCAGGCTCCAGGCCATGCTGCGCGGCTGCGCCAGGAAAATCTTCGCGTGTGTCGTCGCCTGGTAGTTCTCGAGCGGGTGAAACAGCTCCTCGAACAGCTTTTCGCCGGCCCGCAGTCCGGTAAAGGCGATCTCCACGTCGCGCCCCGGCTGCTTGCCGGCGAGCAGGATCATCTGTTCGGCCAGATAGGCGATCTTGACCGGCTCGCCCATGTCGAGGGCAAAGATCTCGCCGCCCTTGCCGAGTACGGCGGCCTGCAGGATCAACTGGCAGGCCTCGGGGATGGTCATGAAGTAGCGCGTTATTTCCGGATGGGTGACCGTGACCGGCCCACCGGCCCTGATCTGTTCGCGGAACAGCGGAACCACCGAGCCAGCGGAATCGAGCACGTTGCCGAATCGAACCGTGATGAAGCGGGTCCTCGATTGCGCGGCGAAATTCTGGCAATAGATTTCCGCAGCGCGCTTGCAGGCACCCATGATGCTGCTCGGATTGACCGCCTTGTCGGTCGAGATCAGGACGAAGCACTCCACCCCGTGCCTGTCCGCTGCCTCGGCCACCGCGTGGGTCCCGAGCACGTTGTTGCGGAATGCCTCGCGCAATTGCTCCTGCAACAGGGGCACGTGCTTGTAGGCCGCGGCGTGGAAGACGACCTGTGGCCTGGCAAGGGAAAAGACGCGCTCGCATCCCACGGTATCCCCGCAATCGCCGATGCGCGCATCGAGCAGCAGCTCCGGAAACTCGCGACGCAATTCCTGTTCGATGCGGTAAAGGTTGTATTCGGAGAGTTCGAGGATCGTCAGCGAGGCCGCTCCGAGACGGGCGACCTGGCGGCAAAGCTCCGATCCGATCGAACCACCGCCGCCGGTAACGAGAACGCGCTTGCCGGATATGCCGGTGCGGATCGATGTCCAGTCGAGCTGGACCTGTTCGCGCCCGAGCAGGTCCTCGATGGCGACCTCCTTGAGTTCGCCGAAGCTGGAACGCCCGGCCACCACATCGGCAAGCCGCGGCATGGTGCGGAACGGCAGACCGGTCTGTTCGCAAAAGCCGACCACGCGCTGCATCTGGACGCTGGTTGCCGACGGCATCGCGATCAGCAGCATCTGGGCAGCAGTCTCGCGTGCCAGGTCCGGCAGCTGCTCGAGCGTTCCGAGAACCGGTACGCCATGGATGCGGGCGCCGCGAATCTGCGGATTGTCGTCGAGCATGCCGACCAGCCTGTAGCGGTTTTCACGGACCAGGCCACGGACCAGCGTGTCGCCGGCGCGGCCAGCGCCGAGCACGAGCACGCGCATGGCCGGCGAGCGTGACAGGAAATCGAGGCGATTGTCCTTCCAGTAGCGGTAGGCAAGGCGCGGAAAACCCAGCAGCAAGGCCAGGGTCGGCGTATAGACGAGCAGGACCGTGCGTGGCACGGTCGCCAGCCGGTTGTAGAGGAACAAGGTGACGGTGATGGCCAGCGCGCCGAGCGTGGCCGCACGCAGGATGTTCCACAGATCCGGAAGGCTGGCGAAACGCCATAGCCCCTTGTAGAGGCCGGTAATCCAGAAAATCAGGCCTTGCGATGCCAGTACGAGCAGCACTTCGGGCCCGAACAGACCAAGTTCCGGGCGCGCGCTTTCGAAGGACCATCGAATCGACGTGATCGCGGTCCAGGCAAGCCAGACCATCGTCAGGTCGTGGACCACGACGGCGAGCCTGGGATGGATCTTTGCGATGATGCGATTGATCATGTCGACCTGGACCCGACGGTCCGGATTGTCCGCAGGCAGTAGCGCTTGCCGGCCGCCCAGCATGCCACGGCCAGGAGATAGGTGAGCGCAAGCGCCCAGCTCCCGGAGCTCGAACGGACATCCACCGATGCCAGACCGGCGGGCAGCGGATCGCGCGTCCGCAGGCTCCAGTAGATCATCGGCAAGGCGACTGCAAGATTCCAGCTCATGTACATGCCTACGACCTGGGGATGGCTGTAGCCGCAGCGGACCAGCCACTGGTACAGGTGTTCGCGGTGCGCACTATACCAACGCCGGCCGCTCAGCACCCTCGAAAGCAAAGTCGCCGTACTGTCGACGACGAAGGCCGAACAGGCAATGAATCCGGCCCAGAACGCCGTGGGTACCGCGGCCATCTGGCGAAACACCGCGACCGCGATCAACAGGCCGAGCACGCCGCTGCCGACGTCACCCATGAAGATGCGTGCACGCGGAAAATTGAACGGAAGAAAACCGAGCGTGGCCGCGGCGAACAGACCGATCTGCTGGGCTTCGCCGAGACGGCCGGCCTGGTGGCAGATCCAGGCCAGCACGCAGAACACGAACAGGGCCTGGGCGCCGAGCAATCCGTCGATGCCGTCCATGAAATTGTGCAGGTTGATCGACCCGACCAGGGCGAGCCCGCAGCACAGCGCGGCCGCGATGATCCAGGGCAGCGCCGGGTTCGAGCCGGGATCGCGAAACAACAACAAGAGCGCCGGCACGCCGAGGATGAAGGCCGCAAGGCAATGGGCGAGCAGGCGCCAGCCCGGGGCCAGGCCGCGGTGATCATCGATCCAGCCAACCACTGCGACCAGGATGATGGCTCCGAGCAGAGGCATCGAAGCGATCATGCCGGCGGCTCCATTCCGAATCTCCACCAGCGCCAGCATCGACAACACGACCGCAATCACGATCGCGATTCCGCCACCCCGCGGCGTCGGCAGTGAATGCGATCGCCTATGCCCGGGCTGGTCGATCAGTCGGCGCTTGAGCGCATAGCGAATGCTTGCGCGGGTCCCGAACAGCGCGACCACTGCTGTTGCCAGGGCCAACAGCAACCAGACGGCATCGGAAACACCCGGCATGCGTGCCCTACTCGCCGACGACGCTGTGGATGGGCCGGATCGTGCTCCAGTTCTTGCAGCTCGGACATTGCCAGTGATGAGCCTTGGCACCGAATCCACAACGGGTGCACCGGTACATCGCCTGCCCCTCGAGCAGCTTGCGGGTCAGGTCGCGCTGGATCAGCAGGCTTTCCCGCGCCTCGCCTTGCGCAGTATGCAGATTGGCGTCGATCAAGGCCATGAGGGCACGCACCGACGGGCGCTGATGCAACTGGCGTGTCAGGAATTCAACCGCCGCCTTTTCGCCCTTCGTGCGTGCGTACAACCTGGCCAGGGCCAGCACGGGCGAGACGCCCTGGTGGCGTTCGGTCATGCGCAGCAGGAATTCCTCTGCGCGCTGCATCTGGTGGGCCCGGGCATAACAGTCAAGCAGGGGCGAAAGTATCTCGGGTACGTAGTCGACATCGCGTTCGGCCACATGCTCGAACGCATCGATGGCCGCGTCGAGATTGTCGTTCGCAGCCTCGATATGACCGAGGATCATGCTCGCACGCACACAATCGTCTTCCGCGGCCAACGCCGCATCGAGGCATCGCCGCGCTTCATCCCAGTCGCGGCGGGCCCGTGCCTGCTCGGCCAGTTCGCAGTGGAACTGGGCGATCAGCGATCCGCATGACTCTCCGGTCGCCGTCTCGAGCCGCGTCGCATTGTCGATGGCCTTGTTCCAGTCGCGCTCGTGCTGATAGATCGATACCAGGTGGGTCAGCGCCGACGATGCCAGCGCATCCATCGTGACGAGGTCGGTGAACAGTGTTTCAGCCCGATCGAGCAAGCCGGCGCGCATGTAGTCTTCGCCGAGTTCGAGCAAGGCAACGGTCTTTTCCTCGTCGGTCAGACTGGGCCGCGCGATCAGGCTCTGGTGGACTCGAATCGCGCGATCGACCTCGCCACGGCGCCGGAACAGGTTGCCGAGGGCGAGGTGTGTCTCGACCGTATCGCGGTTGTATTCCGCCAGCTTGAGGAAGACCTCGATGGCCTTGTCCTGCTGTTCGTTCAGCAGATAGTTCAGGCCACGGAAATAGTTGCTCGACAACTCGCTGACGCGAGCGCCGGAAGTCCGTTCGCTGCCACGTCGGGCGACGTACCAGCCGGAAAAGGCCGCTACCGGAAGCAGCAGGAAAAGCAGGGAAAGTTCGCTCATGCGTCGCCGGCAGCGTTGTCGCGGTTCACCATTGCGGTCAGTTCGGCCCTCGACTCCCTCAACAGGCGATTGCAGTTGCGCAATTCCGTGCGCAAGCGCCGGACGCGCAGGACCCAGACCAGCAGACCGCCAAGGATCCAGCCAGCCAGCAAGGCCGCCAGCAGCGCGGCACCCTTCGGCAGCAGGAATTCGGTGACATAGAGATCGAACGCGATGCGTTCGGCGTTCAGTGCGCCGAACGTGGCGCCAAAAACGATGGACAGCAGAATCAACACCACCACGCCAAGTCGCATGGCCAATCTCTCCAGGAGACGATCGCCGTGCGGCGATCCTAAGGCAATCAGTGGCTGCTGTCGGAGGGAGTGGAGCGAATGCCCCCATTCACCCGTTCGCGCAATTCCTTGCCGGGCTTGAAGTGTGGCACATGTTTGCCGGGCAAGGCGACCGCGTCGCCGGTCTTCGGATTGCGGCCCATGCGCGGTGGGCGAAAGTGCAGCGAAAAGCTCCCGAATCCGCGAATCTCGATGCGTTCGCCGTGCGCGAGCGAATGCGTCATCTGTTCGAGCATGCTCTTCACGGCCAGCTCGACATCATTGCCGGCGAGATGTTGCTGACGGATGGACAGCGCTTCGATCAATTCGGATTTGGTCATCGCTGAAAGCACTTTGGTCGGGATAAAAAAGTGCCCACCACCCCGGTGGTGGGCACCATCAGATCAATGGCCGCTTCGCGCGCGAAACGGCCACTCCGCATCACTCGCGGTTGAACTTCTCTTTCAGCAAGGCACCGAGCTGGGTGGTAGCCCCGGTAGTGCCCTGGTAGTCGTCGAGCACCGATTGCAGTTCTTCTTCGTCCTTGGCCCGGATCGAAAGCTGCAACACGCGGCCCTTGCGATCCATGCCGATGAACTTGGCCTCAACGGAATCGCCCACCTTGAAGTGCTGGGTGGCGTCGTCGACGCGCTCCTTGGCGATGTCGTTGGCGCGCAGGTAGCCCTCGATGCCCTCGCCGATATCGACGGTGACGCCACGCGCATCGACTTCCTTGACCGTGCCGGTCAGGATGCTGCCGCGCGGATGGTTGGCCATGAACTGGCCGAACGGATCCTGCTCGAGCTGCTTGATGCCGAGCGAAATGCGCTCGCGTTCCGGATCGACCGCGAGGACCACGGCTTCGATGTCGTCGCCCTTCTTGAAGTTGCGCACGAGATCTTCGCCGGCAGCCGCCCACGAAATGTCGGACAGGTGGACGAGGCCGTCGATGCCGCCTTCGAGACCGATGAAGATGCCGAAATCGGTGATCGACTTGATCTGGCCGGAGACCTTGTCGTTCTTCTTGTAGATCGCGGCAAAGGCTTCCCACGGATTGGCGCGGGTCTGCTTGATGCCGAGCGAAATGCGGCGGCGCTCTTCATCGACGTCCAGGACCATGACTTCGACGTCATCGCCGACCTGCACGACCTTGGCCGGATTGACGTTCTTGTTGGTCCAGTCCATTTCGGAAACATGGACGAGGCCTTCGACGCCGGCTTCGAGTTCGACAAAGCAACCGTAGTCGGTGACGTTGGAGACCTTGCCGACCGCCTTGGTTCCGCTCGGGTAACGGCGGCTGATGGCGACCCAGGGATCCTCGCCGAGCTGCTTGAGGCCGAGGCTGACGCGATTGCGCTCGCGATCGAACTTGAGCACGCGGACATCGAGCTCGTCGCCGACGTTGACCACTTCGCTCGGATGACGCACGCGCTTCCAGGCCATGTCGGTGATGTGCAGCAGGCCATCGATACCGCCGAGGTCGACGAACGCGCCGTAATCGGTGAGGTTCTTGACCACGCCCTTGACCACGGCGTTTTCCTGCAGGCGATCGAGCAGCTGTTCGCGCTCGACGCTGAATTCGCTTTCAACCACGGCGCGGCGCGAAACCACGACGTTATTGCGCTTGCGGTCGAGCTTGATGATCTTGAACTCGAGTTCCTTGCCTTCCAGGTAGGAAGGATCGCGCACCGGGCGCACGTCGACCAGCGAACCAGGCAGGAACGCGCGGACATCCTTGATGTCGACCGTGAAGCCGCCCTTGACCTTGCCCGAGATGCGTCCAACGACGCTTTCGTTCTTCGAATGGATCTCTTCGAGTTCGTCCCAGACCAGCGAGCGCTTGGCCTTTTCGCGCGAGAGCATGGTCTCGCCGAATCCGTTTTCGATGGAGTCGAGGGCAACCTTGACCTCGTCACCGACGTCAATTTCCAGTTCACCCTCTTCGTTGCGGAACTGCTCGATCGGCACAATGCCCTCGGACTTGAGTCCGGCATTGATGACGACGACATCGGAGCGGATTTCGACAACGGTGCCGAGGACGATCGAGCCCGGCTTGAGGTTGGCGATCGACTGGCTCTGCTCGAACATCTCGGCAAAGCTTTCGGTCATCGCGGTTTCGGCAACACTTGCATTCATGTGATTATCCAGAGAAGACAACAGACCGTAATCCGAACGTGGCACCGTGGCGCACGGGAAAGGATTCGGCCCACCTGTCGGGGGCATGCAGGACATGCCGTTGCTGTTACCGGCGCCATCGGCACCGGACCGTTTTCCCTCTTGCACGCAATCAGGCGGGACGAA
Organism: Dokdonella immobilis; assembly: GCF_900115085.1. Classification (GTDB taxonomy): domain Bacteria; phylum Pseudomonadota; class Gammaproteobacteria; order Xanthomonadales; family Rhodanobacteraceae; genus Dokdonella; species Dokdonella immobilis. The sequence goes on from NZ_FOVF01000003.1 coordinate 165,801, forward strand.
CCACCGAAAGCACGGCAGCGACCACGCTGTCGACCGAAATACCCGTGGTATCGATCGTCAGCGCGTCTTCCGCCGGCCTGAGTGGAGCCACCGTTCGAGCGGCGTCACGCTCGTCGCGCGCCTGGATCTCGCGCAAAAGGGCGGCAAGGGTAACATTCAACCCCTTATTCTTCAACTGCTTATAGCGCCTTTTCGCCCGCTCATCGGCACTCGCGGTGAGGAACACCTTGTAGCGGGCATCCGGGAAGATCACGGTGCCCATGTCGCGGCCGTCGGCGACCAGTCCGGGATTCCTGCGGAAATCGCGCTGTTTCTCGAAAAGGGCGCTGCGAACGCCCGGAATGGCGGCAATCGCCGAGGCGGCGGCACCGGCCGTTTCGGTGCGCAGTTCGTCGGTGGCGTCGTGGCCGTTGACGATGACCCGGGTCTCGCCGCCGTCGCCGGGGTCGCGGAAGCGGATCTTCGTGGTCTGCGCGCAGCGCGTGACCGCCTCGGTGTCGGAGAGATCGAGCCCCTCGGCCCCAGCCGCGTAGCCCACTGCCCGGTACAGCGCGCCCGAGTCAAGCAGATGCCACCCCAGGCGTTCGGCCACCAGGCGGCTGATCGTGCCCTTGCCGGAGCCGGAAGGGCCATCGATGGTCAGGACCGGCGCGGAGTTCGACATGGGGACCTGCGGCTGGGAACGAATCGCGATTGTAGCCTCGGATGGCCCCGGTTCGCCGAAGCGATCATGCCGGGTCCGCCGCGACGCGGACGTTCATGCCGCAGCCGCGGGCGAGTTCGGCGAAGCCCGGGAACGAGGTCGCGACGTTGGCGCAATCGGCGATCCGGACCGGCCCCGAGGCGATCTGGCCGGCGACGGCGAAACTCATGGCGATGCGATGGTCGCCCGAACTTTCGATGCGGCCGGGGCCCGGCACGCCACCCTCGATGACCGCGCCGTCGGGCTTCTCGACCACGGCAATGCCAAGCGCCTGCAGGCCCTGCGTCATCGCTGCGATGCGGTCGGACTCCTTGACCCGCAACTCGGACGCGCCGGCAATCCGGGTTGTCCCGCGCGCCGCCGCCGCGGCGACGAAAAGGATCGGAAACTCGTCGATCATGTCGGCGACAAACGATTCCGGCACGTCGATTCCGCGCAGCACCGCATGGCGCACGCGCAGATCGGCCACCGCGTCATCGCCCTGCCCCCGGCGATCGGTTTCGACAATATCGGCGCCCATCAGGCGCAGTATCGAAAGCAACCCGGTCCGCCGCGGATTGATGCCGACCGAACGCAGCAGGAGTTCGGAACCGGGAACGATGCTGGCCGCGACCAGGAAGAACGCGGCCGAGGAAAAATCGGCGGGCACCACGATGTCGGTGGCCGCGAGCCGATGACCGCCAGCCAGTCGCGCCCAGCCGGGACCGAATTCGATCGGCCATCCGAACGCCTGCAGCATGCGTTCGGTGTAGTCGCGGGTCGGATGGGCCTCGCGCACTTCGGTGATGCCCTCGGCATGCAGTCCCGCCAGCAGGATTGCCGACTTGACCTGGGCGCTGGCGATCGACGGCGCGTGCAGCATTCCTTGCAGGCGGCACCCCCCGCGGATTCGCAGCGGCGGCAGATCGCCCGCTTCGGCACGGATCTCGGCCCCCATCCGAACCAGGGGTTCGATGATGCGGCGCATCGGCCGACGCGACAGCGACTCGTCGCCGACCAGGACCGAGTCAAAAGGCTGCCCGGCCAGCAGGCCGGCCAGCAGGCGCATGCCGGTACCGGCATTGCCGCAATCGATGGCCGTGCGTGGCGCGGCCAGTCCGTGCATGCCGACGCCGTGAACGATGCGCTGCGAAGGCGACGGCGTGTCGATGCGCACGCCCATGCCGGCAAATGCAGCAGCCGTGGCCCGGGTGTCTTCGCCCTCGAGGAAGCCCTCGATGCGCGAAACCCCATCGGCCATCGCGGCCAGCATGATGGCCCGGTGCGAAACCGACTTGTCGCCAGGCACGAGCACCTCCCCGCGCACGGGTCCGCCGCTGGAGGCGAGCCAGGCGATCGGGCCGGTCACGGCAGGGCGGCGAGCAGGCGCTCGTTCTCGGCGCGCGTGCCGAGGCTGATGCGCAGCGTGTGGGCCAGGCCATAGCCGGCCATCGGGCGGACGATCACACCGCGTTCGAACAGGCGATCCTGCAGGCCGGCGGCATCCTCGCCGAGATCGACGAGCAGGAAATTCGTTTGCGATGGCAGCACCCGGTAACCGCGCCCTGCCAGTTCGGCGGCCAGCCAGGCGCGCTCTTCGCGCGTCCAGCGACAGACCCGCTCGAGATGCGCCGTGTCGCCGAGCGCCGCAGCGGCGGCGGCCAGGGCGAGGCTGTTGACGTTGAACGACTCGCGCAGGCGTTCGAGAACAGCGACGACGCTGGGGTCGGCCAGCAGATAACCGATACGCAATCCGGCCAGGGCGTAAGCCTTGGAAAAGGTCCGCGTCACGACGAGGTTGGGGAAATGCTTGCGCAGGCCCAGCGCGCCACCCGCGCCTGCCGCATCGACGAATTCCTGGTAGGCCTCATCGACCACGACCAGGGTCGACTCAGGCACGTTACCGAGAAACGCGGCCAGTTCGGCATCGGAAAACCAGGTCCCGGTCGGGTTGTTCGGGTTGGCCAGGTAGACCAGACGGGTATCCACCCGGACCGCCGCGGCCAGCGCATCCAGATCATGTCCGTACGGGGCCGAAGGATGATCGGGCGCGAGCGCCTTCACGCAGATCGCGGTGGCGCCCGCTGCCGCGGTGGCGATCGGGAACACGGCGAAACCGAATTGCGAGAACACCACCGAGCTCTGCTCGTCGGCAAAGCATTGCGCGAGCAGCATCAGCAACTCATGCGAGCCGTTGCCGAGTGCAATGCCCGCGCGTTCGACTCCGAGCCGCTCTGCGAGAGCCTGCTTCAACGCGCCGCCCTGGGGATCCGGATACCGGAATACCTCGGGCAGCGCCGATTCGATCGCCGCAATCGCCTGCGGACTCGGGCCGAGCACGGTTTCGTTCGAGCCGAGTTCGGCGAGGACCGGGCCGAAGCGCTTGCGCAGGGCCGGCAGATCATGGCCCGGATCGTAGGCGCGCAGCGGACGCGTGACCCGGTTGGCCAGTGCGGCAGCGTCGAAGCTCACGGGACGGCGACCGGATAGGAGCCGAGGATCTTGACCTGCGCCGCGTGCGCGTCGAGTTCGCCGAGCGCCTTCTGCATCGGCTCGTCCTCGACGTGCCCGGCCAGATCGATGAAGAACGCGTATTCCCACTTGGCCTGGTGCGACGGCCGCGACTCGATCCGGTTCATCGTGATGCCGTGCTTGGCGAACGGACTGAGCACGTTGAACAGCGCGCCGGGTTGATCCTTGATGAAGACCAGCACCGAGGTCCGGTCATGCCCCGATGGCGGGAAAATCTGACGACCGAGCACGAGGAAGCGCGTGGTGTTGTCGGCGTGGTCCTCGATCGGCCCCATGATGACCTTCTTGAGGCCATAGACGAGGCCGGCCGATTCGCCGGCAATCGCCGCCGCATCGTCGGCATTGCGCGCCCGACGCGCCCCTTCCGCATTGCTCGACACCGGCAGCTTTTCGACGTCGGGCAGGTTGCCACGCAACCAGGCCTGGGTCTGGGCGAACGACTGCGGATGCGAATAGATGCGCTCGATATCCTCGATGCGGCCGCTGCGCGAAAGCAGGTACTGGTGCACGCGCAACTCGACCTCACCGCAGATCTTCAACTGCGAAGTCAGGAACATGTCGAGGGTGACCTGGATCGTGCCCTGCCCGGAGTTCTCGACCGGGACCACGCCGAAATCGGCGCCGCCATTCTCGACCTCCTGGAAGACCTCCTCGATGCTGGCCATCGGCAGGCCATGCGCCGAGCGTCCGAAATGCTTGAGCACGGCCTGCTGGCTGAACGTACCTTCGGGGCCGAGGAAGCCGATCTTCAAGGGTTCCTGCTGGGCCAGGCACGCCGACATGATCTCGCGGAATACGTGCACGAGGACCTCGTCGCTGAGCGGCCCCTCGTTGCGGTCAACGACCATGCGCAGGACCTGCGCCTCACGCTCGGGACGATAGTAGTCGACGGCGGCGGCCAACGGCCCCTTGGCCAGGCCGACCTGGTGCGCCCAGCGCGCACGCTCGGCGATCAGTTCCTGGATGGCGCGGTCGATGCCGTCGATGCGGGTGCGCACCGTGGAAAGATCCGGCGTCGGCTGATCCGATTCGATATCGTTGCTCATGGCTGTTGTTTCCGTGCGGTACCTGCCTGCATCGGCGGCGAGTCGCCCCGGCACATGGCCGATGGCTGCTGGGATGGCGTGGCGCAATTACCCATGGCGCCGGGCGAAGTCGGTCATGAAATCGACCAGTGTTTCGACACTTTCCATCGTCACGGCGTTGTAGAGCGAGGCGCGCATGCCACCGAGGGCGCGATGGCCCTTGAGTCCGATCAGGCCGGCCGCGCCCGCTTCGGCCAGGAACGGCGCTTCGAGTTCGACGCGCGGCAGGAAAAACGGCACATTCATCCAAGAGCGTGCCGACGGTTCGACCGGATTGGAATAGAAGCCGGAACCGTCGATGACCCCGTACAGCCGATTGGCCTTGGCCCGATTGCGTTCGCCGATGACCGCCAGCCCGCCCTCGCGCTTGAGCCACTTGAACACCAGCGAAGCGAGATACCAACCGAACGTGTTTGGCGTGTTGAACAGGGAATGCCCGGCCGCGTGTTCGGCATAACTGAAGATGCGGGCGATCGAGTCGGGGCAGCGCTCGAGCAGGTCGTCGCGCACGATCACGACGACCAGGCCCGAGGCGCCGATGTTCTTCTGGGCACCCGCGTAGATCATGCCGAACTTCGAGACGTCCAGCGGACGCGAGAGGATGTCCGAGGACATGTCGGCGATCAGCGGCACGTCGCCAACCTCGGGTACTTCCTGGAACTCGACGCCATGAATGGTCTCATTCGGTGTGTAGTGGACATAGCGTGCCCTTGGATCGAGCGACCAGGCATCGCGCGGCGGGATCCGCGTGAAGTGCTTGTCCACTGACGTTGCCGCAATTCGCGCCTGCACGTAGGGCATGGCCTCGCGAACGGCCTTTTCGCCCCAGGCGCCGGTGACGATGTAGTCGGCCACCTGGTCAGGGGCGGCGAAATTCATCGGGATCTGGGCAAAATGCTGGGTCGCGCCCCCCTGCAGGAACAGCACGCGATAATGGTCCGGGATGCCCATCAGATCCCGCAGGTCCTGCTCGGACTCGGCGGCCAGGGCCATGAAGTCGCGGCCGCGATGACTGAGTTCCATGACCGAGGCACCAGTGTGGCCCCAGTCGAGCAGCTCGGACTGGGCCTGAACCAGTACCTCTTCCGGCAGCGCGGCAGGGCCGGCGCTGAAATTGCACGCACGCGTCACCAGGGTCTTCCTCGTCGAGTGGCTCGGCCCGGTCGTGCAACCCCGCGTTGACGATGCCGGTTATCTCGCGGCAACAGTATGTCGCAATGCAACATCTCCGCAAGAGTGGCATGTAAGCTTTCGCCGGCCAACTGGGTCTGTTGGGAGTCTTCCCCGGATCGGGGCCCAGCCAGCGTCCGTTGCAGCAAGCCACAGGAGTCCGAATCGTGAGACGACGAACCGACCCGCGCATCAAGCCATCCGAGATCACCCCGGAATCGGTCTACCTGCGCCGGCGCGAGTTGCTGAAGGGACTGGCTTTTGCTCCAGCCCTGCTGGCCGGCTGTGGAGATACACAGGACCCGCAGCCGGCAGCCGCGGTCGAACCGGAGCTACCGGGAAAACGCCTCGCCGCTCGTCCGGGCAGTGCGTTCAGCACGACCGAAACCCTGACCCGGGCGACCGACGCGACCCGCTACAACAACTACTACGAATTCGGCACCGACAAGGCCGATCCGGCGCGCAACTCGTCGCGGTTCCGGCCGCAACCCTGGAGCGTGACGGTCGGCGGCAAGGCCGCCGTCACCGGTACCTTCGACCTCGAGGACATCCTCAAGGGCCACGCCCTCGAAGAGCGCATCTACCGGCTGCGCTGCGTCGAAGCCTGGTCGATGGTGATTCCGTGGATCGGCATTCCGCTGGCCGCCGTGCTCAAGCGTTTCGAACCCGCGGCGGACGCACGCTATGTCGCCTTTACGACTGTGGCGCGGCCGGCGGAAATGCCGGGGCTCGGCTATCCGGTACTCGACTGGCCTTATCGCGAAGGCTTGCGCATCGATGAAGCGATGCATCCCCTGACCCTGCTGGCAGTCGGCCTTTACGGGCACGAGCTGCCTGCACAGAACGGTGCGCCCCTGCGCCTGGTCGTGCCGTGGAAATACGGCTACAAGAGCATCAAGTCGATCGTCCGCATCGACTTCACGGAAGAACAACCCCCGACCTCATGGAACCAGTCCGCGCCGGACGAATACGGCTTCTACTCGAACGTCAATCCGGCGGTCAGTCACCCCCGCTGGAGCCAGGCCACCGAGCGACGCATCGCCGGCGGCGGTTTCAGCCTGACTGGAAATCGCTTGCAGACCCTACCCTTCAACGGCTATGCCGAGCAGGTGGCTTCGCTGTACGCCGGCATGGATCTGGTCAGGAATCATTGATGGCCCATCGCATCGACCGGGTCGCCGCCGGCAAACCGCTGGTTTTTGCCGCTGCCCTGGTTCCGCTTGGCATCCTCGCGTGGCGAATCCATGGCAATACCCTGGGCCCGGACCCGGTCGCCCAGCTCGAGCACGATACCGGCCTCTGGGCGCTGCGGTTTCTGCTCGTGACCCTGGCCATCACGCCGTTGCGCAGGCTGACCGGGTGGAGCGCGGCGCTGCGCTTCCGGCGCATGCTCGGCCTGTTCGCGTTCTTCTACGCGAGCGTCCACCTGGCGGTCTATCTGGTCGTCGACCTCGGCGGGTTCTGGTCGCAGGTCCTGACCGAGATCGCGAAAAAGCCGTTCGTCACGGTGGGATTCCTCGCCTGGTTGCTGATGATTCCGCTCGCCGCGACCTCGACCCGGAGCATGATGCGTCGGCTCGGCGGCCTATGGCAGCGCCTGCACCGCCTCGTCTACGTCAGCGGTGCCCTGGCGGCCCTGCATTTCCTCTGGCAGGTCAAGTACGGCAAGACCATCGCGGCCATCGAACCGGTGGTCTATGCGGGCATCTTCGCAATGCTCATGGTGGCGCGCCTGCCGGACTGGATACGCCGCAGCCGGCAACGCCGCGCTGCCGCGTCAGGACGCGTGGCTCCGGGCCGCCCGCTGGTTCAATAGTTTCCGAACCAGAGCAGGCCGGCGATCCCGACCCCGATCAGGGCCGCCGCTGCGATCAGCCACCAGACGCTGGACCCGCCATCATCCTGGACCGGTGCCCGGATCGGCTCGGCAATCTGGATCGCATCGAGGGTCTGGGTGATGGCCGGCGCCAGGTGGGCCGGGGTTGGCATGCTCTGGCCGCGCGCCGGGTAGCCCGGCGCCTCGAGAACGAAACGGTTACGCCCGAAGGAAATCTGGTCGCCCGGGTGCAGCACGGCGCTGCGGACCTTGACCCCGTTGACCTCGGTGCCGTATGCCGAGCCCAGATCGCGCAGGTGGATGGCTTCGTCGGTCGCATCGATCGACGCGTGCCGGGCGGACATGCCCGGCTCGTCGAGGTCCAGCCCACCGCCGCCGCTGCCAATCAGCAGGCGTTCTCCGACGCTGACGGTCTTGCCGAAATGCGCGCCCGAGACGCCACGCAGGACGACCCGGGATACCTCGGAGGAACTGCCGGGAGCCGCCTCGGCGGGAACGCGCGTGTCGATGATGCGGTCATCGTCCGGCTTGATGAGGACCGTCACGTCTTCGATATTGATGACGTCACCGAGCCGAAGCAGGGCCTTCTCGAGGACCGGGCGCGCGTTGACGTGGGTCCTGGCCTGGGTGTCGAGTACTTCGAGGATCATGCCACGCTGGTCGACGACCAACCGCGCATGCCACGGCTTGACCCCGCCCATTTCGAGCCTGATCGTGTTGCCCTGCGCTGCCCCAATGCCGGTGACGCCGCCTTCGACGATCACATCGGCATGTTCTCCATTTGAAAAAGTCAGGCGCATCGGTGCACGGACTGTGGAGGTGCGGGCACTTTAGCAGGATGCGGCAAGGCTGACACCTGCCTGCAACCCGGAGCATTCGCACCGGCTCAACCGCAGCCAGGGGCGGTGACGAATCCGATCCGACGCTTCTGCCATGCTGCCGGCTAGGGCATCATAGCGCCCGTCGCGCGGCCAGCATTCCCGCGCAACCGGAGAGAATGAATGGCGAAAATCGACATCCGTCGCAAGCACCACCTGTCATTGGCCGAGGCGCGCAAGGCGGTCAACAAGCTGGCCAAATCGATCGCCAGCGAATTCGACCTCGACTGTGGCTGGGAAGGCAACACCCTGGCCTTTTCCCGCAGCGGCGTCGACGGTCACATCGCCCTCGAAAAAGGCGAGGTCCATGTCTATGCGGAACTCGGATTCCTGATGGGCGTCATGAAACCGATGATCGAACGCGAAATCCATCGCCACCTCGACGAGCAGATCGGCTGATGCTGGTCGTCAAGTCCGCGCGCAGGCCCGGCCGCAAGAAGGCCCATCCGCGCATTGCCCTGGCCGTCGCTGGCGGCGGACCGATCGGCGGAATCTACGAAATCGGCGCCGTGCGCGCCCTCGACGAGGCCATCGAGGGCCTCGACATGAATGCGCTCGATGTCTACGTCGGCATCAGTTCGGGCGCATTCGTCGCCGCCAGCCTGGCCAACCGGCTCAGCACGGCCGAGCTCTGCAGGATCTTCATTACCGGCGATTCCGACCAGTTCCGCTTCCAGCCCGAGAATTTCGTGCGTCCGGCCCTCTATGAATACCTGCGTCGCCTGGCCGGCGTGCCGCGCATGCTCCTGGCAGGATTGGCCGAAATCGCCCGCCATCCGCTGAGCCTGCGTATTTCCGACAGCATCCTGCACATGGGCAGCATCCTGCCGACCGGATTGTTCGACAACGAAGCCATCGAAAAATTTCTACGCAGCGCGTTCACCGCCCACGGACGCAGCAATGACTTCCGCGCGCTCGACCGCAAGCTGGTGATCGTCGCGGTGGAACTCGACAGCGGCCAGGCGGTCCGTTTCGGAACCGAAGGCCATGACGCCGTTCCCATCTCTCGCGCCATCGAAGCAAGTGCCGCCTTGCCCGGCCTCTACCCACCGGTCAGGATCGACGGCAAGTACTTCGTCGACGGCGCGCTCAGGCATACCGTGCACGCGTCGGTCGCGCTCGATGCGGGGGCGGACCTCGTATTGGCCATCAATCCGCTGGTCCCGATCGACACGACCAGCGCCAACGCGCTCGGCAAGTCTTCTCCGGCCAGCCTGATCGAAGGGGGCCTTCCAACCGTCCTCTCACAGATGTTCCGCACATTGCTGCAATCGCGCATGCAGGCGAGCATGCCCAAGTACGAGCGCAAGTACCCCGCTTCGGACCTGATCCTGCTCGAGCCGGAAAGCGACGACACCGACATGTTCTTCACCAACGTCTTCAGTTTCGCGCACCGCAAGCGACTCGCCGAGCATGCGTATCAGGCGACCATGAATGACCTGCGCCGGCATCGCCGCGCACTTGCCCATCTGCTCGGCCGGCACGGCCTGGTCCTGCGCGACGATGTCCTCGATGACCCGACGAGAACCGTACTGAGCGGGCTCGAAGGCAAGCCGCCGAGGCGCTCCCAGGCCACCTCCAGGTTGCATCGCGCGCTCGACGATCTGGATGTCGCACTCGAGCGCACCCGCCCAGGCCGCAAGCGCGAAAAGCCCGGCAAGAGACCGGGCTCCGGGGCAGGATCGACACCATCCGCACACTCCTGAGAGCCCACCCAACCTGCCCCATCGACTAGATGCTCTAGGAGTTCCGGCTATCCTTTTCAACATTCGGGCGCATTCGCGACCGACTCATCGAAGGAAAACGCTATGTCCAAGCCCAAGCCCAAGCTGAAATCCAAAGCCGCGCCCGCGGCAAGCAAGCCGGCGGCCCGCGCCAGCGGCAAGAGCATCGTCGAATCCGCGCAGCATATCTGGCTGGCCGGCCTCGGTGCGTTCGCCAAGGCCCAGGACGAGGGAACCCGCCTGTTCGAGGCGCTGGTCCGCGAAGGCGTATCGCTCGAGCAGAAGACCCGCAAGCTGACCGCGGGCAAGGCCGAGGAAGCACGCGGCGCGGTCGAAGCCGCGGTCGGGCAGGTCAAGGAGCGCAGCCAGGAAACCTGGGACAAGCTCGAGAAGGTATTCGAGTCGCGCGTGTCGCGCGCTCTCAACCATCTCGGCGTCCCGGGTGCAAAGGAACTGAAGGGCCTTTCTGCGCGCGTCGAGGAACTCGCGCGTGAAGTCCACAAGCTCAATGCCAAGTCGGGCAGCAAGCCGGCGGCGAAATCCACCGGATCCCGAAGCGGCGCCACCCGCTCGGTGTCGCGGGTCAAGGATGAGCTGGCTGACGTCGCTCGCGAGCTGGAGTCCGCCCAGCTCAATCAGGCCAGCAGCAAACGCAAGACCGCCGCTGCGCGCAAGACTCCGGCCAAGAAAGCCCCGGCCGGCAAGAAGTCTTCGCGGAAGTAGCCCGCTGAATCAATCGCCGATGGCAGGAAAAACCCGTGCCGGGTCCGGCGCGGGTTTTTTATTGGGCCGCCGCCCCGCGCGACCGCTTACCAGTGGACGCCTCGCATCAGCGCCGCGAAGGCGACCTGCTCCGAGGAGGGGCCGTGCTGGGCTTCCTGGCGCACGCCCTTGATGCCCTTGGCTGCCGGCGAATCGGGGAACAGCCGGAATGCCGTGTTCATGACGATTTCGTAGGCGCGCGGCGAGACCGAATAGAACAGCTGGGCGAAGATGCCGGTGCGCGTCGCCACCCGGACCGGGCGCTCGATGATGGCGCCGACGACGAGGTCGGCCGCTTCCTCGGGACTCAGGGTCGGCACCGATTCGTACATCTTCGTCGGCGCGATCATCGGCGTCTTTACCAGCGGCATGTTGATCGTCGTGAAATTGATGCCCTGGTCGGAAAACTCCGCCTGCGCGCAGCGCGAAAAGGCATCGAGCGCGGCCTTGGAGGACACATAGGCCGAAAAGCGGGGCGCGTTGGTCAGCACGCCGATCGAAGAGATATTGATGATGTGACCGCGGTGCCGTTCGGTCATCTTCGGCAGGAAACCGAGAATCAGACGCAGCGAGCCGAAATAGTTGAGCTGCATCGTGCGCTCGAAATCGTGGAAGCGGTCGTAGCTCGATGCGATGGCGCGCCGGATCGAACGTCCGGCGTTGTTGATGAGGACCTCCACCCCGCCATGGTCGGCGGTCACCTGCTCGATGAATGCATCGCACGAGGCCAGGTCGGCAAGATCGACCTTGTAGGTATGGCAGCTGCCCCCAGCCGCCTCGATCTCGACCTTTGCCGCAGCCAGCTCTTCCTCGCCACGTGCGCAGATCACCACCTTGGCCCCGGCCGCGGCCACCTTGAGAGCCACGGCCTTGCCGATGCCCGACGATCCGCCGGTGATCACGACCACCTTGCGGCGCACCTTGCCGGACAGCGAGTGATCGACGAACAGGGCCGGATCGAGATGACGCTCCCAGTAGTCCCAGAGTCGCCAGGCGTAGCTCTGCAGCTTCGGAAGCTTGATCTTCGAACCACGCAGGGCGCGCTCGGTCTCGCGCATGTCGAAACGCGTCGGATAATTGATGAAGCGCATGATTTCGGCTGGAATCCCGAAATCGGTCAGGAAGGACCGGATCATGCGGCGCACCGGCGGCAGGCTCGACAAGGCCTGGCGGATCGCGCCCGGGATGAAGGCGAACATGCGGGCATCGATGCGCATCGACATCTTCGGGGCATGACCGGCATGCGCGAAGATGTTGAGGACCTCGCCGATGCGCCGCGGCGCCGGATCGGTGAGGTGGAAGCACTGGCTGTCGAGCTTCGGCAAGTGCGCAATGTGATCCATCGCGGCCGCCACCCAGTCGACCGGGACCAGGTTCAGTCGCCCGCCCTCGAGCCCGATCGCCGGCATCCACGGTGGCAGCAATTCGCGCATGCGCTTGATCAGCGGGAACAGGTAGTACGGTCCATCGATCTTGTCCATCTCGCCATTCTGCGAATTGCCTATGACGATACCGGGCCGATAGATGCGGAACGGACGCTTGCATTCCTTGCGCACGATGCCTTCCGAGTCATGCTTGGTCCGAAAATACGGATTGTCCAGTCCTTCGGCCTCATCGAACATGTCCTCACGGAAGACGCCCGGGTACAGTCCGGCCGCCGCGATCGAACTGGTGTGGTGGAAGCAGCCGACCTTGAGTGCTTCGGCAAGCTGGATGGCATGGCGCGTGCCATCGATATTCGCCGTGACCTGGCTGGCTTCGTCGGCGGACAGATCGTAGACGGCGGCGAGATGGAAGAAATGGGTGATCTTGCCACCGAGGCTCCTGAGCGTCGCCGGAGTGACTCCGAGACGGGGCTTGCCGAGGTCGCCGGTGACCGCGACGAGGCGATCCTTGTCGGCACCGAGGCGTTCGCGCAGGGCCTCGAACTTTGACATCGATTCCTTGCGCACCAGGCAATGGATCCTGCCCTTGCGCAGCAGCAGCCGCTCCAGAAGATGACGACCGATGAAGCCCGTCGCGCCGGTCACGAAATATGTCATTTCCCCACTCCCTTCCAGATTCAGGATGCCGGATACAAAGAACGGCGCCGATCCCGACCGGCGCCATCGGCGAACAGCATAGACGTCCGTCGTGCGCGTTTCCATGAGCAGCCGATCGCGTTGACCGCTTACAGGGTGCATGATAGAAAGTTCGAGCGCAGGGGACGCGACCAGACAGGCCGAATGACATGTCCAAACTCCAAGCCAGTTTCGAAAAAGCCGCGGACGACATCAAGAAGCTGCCGGAGCGCCCGGACAACGACACCCTGCTTAAACTCTATGCTCTCTACAAGCAGGGCGCGGATGGAGACGTGTCGGGCCCCAAGCCCGGCTTCTTTGATTTCGTCGGCACGGCCAAGTACGAAGCCTGGGCCAAATTGAAGGGTACGGCCCAGGAAGAGGCCATGCAGAAATACATCGACCTGGTCGCCAAACTGCGCGCCTGAGCGCCGCGCCACTCGCAGGGGGTACCCGATGGCGCGTCAGACCCGCGAGCTCATCCTGGAAACGGCACTGGCCATGTTCAACGAACAGGGCGAGCCCAATGTCACGACCAACCACATCGCCGATGAACTTGGCATCAGTCCCGGCAACCTGTACTACCACTACCGGAACAAGGACGACATCATCGGGCAGCTGTTCGCACGCTACGAACAGCGCATCGATGAAGCGCTGGTCGCGCCGGACGATCGCCTGCCCAACCTCGAGGACGTCTGGCTGCAGTTGCATCTGATCTTCGAGTGCATGTGGGACTACCGCTTCGTCTACCGCGACCTGGTCGACATCCTCTCGCGCAACCGCAAGTTGCGCCTGCATTTTGCCCGTATTCTCAAACGCGCCTCGGAAAACGCGGCTGCGGTCATGCGCGGGCTGGCCGCGGCCGGCATCTTCCGGGCCAGCGCCGACGAGATACGCGCCACCGCCGAAAACATCGTCCTGGTCGCTACGTTCTGGCTCAATTTCGATGCGGTCAGGCACGGCAAGAACGAGTCCGGCCAGCTCGACATCGGTCGCGGCATCCACCAGGTCATGATGCTGATCGCGCCGTTCCTGCGCGACTCCGAACGCCTGCATCTGAATACCCTGGCCGGCGCCTACCTGCGCTAGAACCTGTTTGCCAAAACGAAACGGCCGCACAAGGCGGCCGTTTCGGTCGGGTCACGCTGGAGAGAAGCGTGGGCTTACCTGGCTGCGCGCAGCTGCCTTGACAACGCATCGACGCGCGAAATCAGTGCATCGACATCGGCCTTGGACGGGATGCCGGCATACGAGAGCACGCGGCCAACGCCCTGCTCCACCCTGGCCTCGGCCTCGCGACGCACGGCCTGCAGGCGAGCCTCGACCGGCTTCATGCGCTTGCTGACCACGGTCTGGATTTCGCCGGATACCTTGCGCGCGAGTTTCTCGCTGCGGGTCTGGAAGGACTTGCCTTCGTTGACCATGTTCTCGAACAGCTCGGCGCCCTGCTTCTGCACGATGGAAAATGCGCCGAGGCCGGCCAGCCAGACCTTGCGGGCATTGTCGACGTTGACCTTGGCAGCCGGCTTGGCCTGCTTCGTCACCTTGATCTGCTTGCTCACGATGCGTCTCCTGATGGGGAATTTTCGCCACACCGTGGCGATGTCGACATCATCATCGCTCGCTGTCGAGCATTCACACTACAGGCGAAGTGCTGCATGGGGCGGTGCAGGTCGGGGCTGCGGAATTGCGCCGTGGCGCGGAAGCTCTCGCGCCCGCCCTTCGGCGATTCACCAGTTCGCCCGGATCTGGCCGCTTTCCTTTTGCCGGTCCCAGGCCCGCAGTTCGTCCCGCACATGGGCGACACCCTGGCGACCGAGCGCGCTGCGGTTTTCGTCCAGGACGCTGGCATCGAGCAGCTCGGCGAGTCGCTGCGCGGTTGGCAGCATGGCCTCCCAGGCGTCGAGCGCAGGCAAGGGCCCGGGCAGGGTCATGAACAGGGAAATGCCGGTTGTCTCGAGCGTCTCGATCCGCGACATGTCGAAATTGCCGGGCTTGAGCATGTTGGCCATGCTGAAGATCGGCCCCGACTCCGGCTTGCCGACCAGCATGCGATGGAAGATGCCGCGATCCCCGAACTCGAGTCCGGCCTTTTCCGCCGCGACCACGAGGTCGCTGCCCGAGAAGGTCGTTCCGTCTCGCGCGCAGACATACAGCGTGACGATGCGCTCGATCGGGCCGTCGGGCCGGGCGCCGACAGGTGCCTTGGCGGAGCGTCGCGACTTCGGTCCTGATCCACCCTTGGTCTTTCGCGCGGTCGCATCGCCATCTACCGGATCGAGCAGACTGAACTGCTCGCCCAACTCTGCCGACTCGTCGCTGCCGGCATCCATTTCGCCGCCAAGCGTCGGTTCGACCCGCTCCGCAGGCAGCTTACGGAACAGCGTGCGTTTGCCCTGCCCCGGTTTCTTCGGGCGCCCGAAAAAGTAGATCGCGGCCAGGACGATCAAGCCCAGAAAGAAGATGATGACCCGCATTTCGGTGGCGCCCAATGCTTGCTGTTCCATGCTGACTCCGAGGCTCTCAGGCTGCTCCGGCCAGTTTAGCCGCTTCGGCGAGATCAACCTGAACCAGCCTCGAAACGCCGGGCTCACGCATGGTCACGCCGCAAAGCTGGGTTGCCGCTTCCATGGTCGCCTTGTTGTGGGTGACGAAGATGAACTGCACGTTCTGGCTCATTTCGGTGACCATCGCCGAGAATCGCCCGACATTGGCCTCGTCGAGCGGCGCGTCGACTTCGTCGAGCAGGCAGAATGGTGCCGGATTGAGACGGAAGATCGAGAACACCAGGGCAACCGCGGTCATCGCCTTTTCGCCACCCGACAACAGTGAAATCGAGGTCACGCGCTTGCCGGGCGGACGGGCCATGATCGACACGCCGGTCGAGAGGAGGTCATCCCCGGTCAGTTCGAGGTAGGCCTGGCCGCCGCCAAACAGGCGCGGAAACAATTCCTGCACGCCGGCATTGACGCGATCGAAGGTATCCTTGAATCGCTGTCGCGTTTCGCGGTCGATCTTGCGGATGGCGCCTTCGAGGGTCTCCAGCGCAGTGCCCAAATCGGCCAGCTGGGAGTCAAGATAGACCTTGCGCTGCGATTGCTCCTCGTATTCCTGGATGGCGGCCAGGTTGACCGGCTCGAGACGCCGGATCTTCTGTTCGAGGTCCTCGAGATCCTTCTGCCATTGCCCGGCTTCGATCTCCTCGGGCAATTCAGCAAACAGCGCATCGACCTCGAAACCGGCCTCGACGATGGCCGTGGCCAGGCTCTGCGCCTGCAGGCGCCGCTCCTGTTCGCCGAGCCGCAGTTCGGCCAGCGCTTCGCGGCGTGCAGTCAGGGCTTCGGCGATGGCGTTGCGCTCGACCTCGTGCTTGCGCATCTCGGCATCGCGTTCCTCGAGCAGCTTGCGCGCCTCGACCAGTTGCCGATCGACCAGCAGACGCTGATTCAGGCAGGACTGTCGCTCGGCTTCGAGTTCGGCCATCGGGTCCCCGCTCGATTCGAGCTGGGCAGCGATCTCCGCCCGCCGGGTCTCGAGTTGCGCGAGCTGGGCCTGCATGCGCTGCAGGGATTGTTCGAGGGAAGTCAGCGCCGAGCGCTTGGATTCCATCGAAAGCGCCGCCTGGTGTTCGATGTCGCGCGCCTCGCGCGCATTCATGCGAGCCTCCTCGCGCGATTCGAGCAGCTGGCGCCGCCCCGCGTCGAGTTGCTGGCGCTGCTGTTCGAGCTCGCCCATGCGCTCGACCGCCTTGTCGAGACGACCACGCGCTTCGCGGATCTGGGCATGGTCCTCGTCGAGCTTGCTGATCAACTCGCCCAGTTCGGTGTCGACCCGCTGCAGGCGTTCCTGGGCACTGTCCATGCGACCACGCTGGCTTTGCAGCTGGCCGGAGATCTCGGCCAGGCGGCGGTGACCCGCGTGAGCCTCGCGCTGGGCGTCATCGCGACTGCGTTCGGCGTCGACGCGTGCCTGTCGCGAAGCATCGAGCTGCTCCGCCAGTTCGGCGATCTGTGCATCGAGGTCAACGATCCGGTTGCCAAGCTCGACGATTTCGCGTTCGCGCGCGAGCACCCCGACCTGGGATCCCTGGGCCCTGGCCACGCGCACGAATCCGCGTCCCAGCCATTCTCCCGAGGAGGTGATGATCGAGTGTCCATCGGCAAGACCGCCAACGCGGTCGCGGGCCCGGTCGAGCGACTCCGCCGTGTGCACACGCGCCAGCATGGCGCGGATGGCCCGCGGCCCTCGAACATGAGCGGCCAGGGTCGACTCCGCATGCGTATCCTCGCCGGCCGCTTCGGCCAGCAGGGTCAGGTCGGCCTCCTGCAGGCTCGAGAGACCGGCCTCGAGCGCCTCCGGCGATTCGACCAGGACCGCATCGAGCCAGCCCTGCAGGACGGTTTCGACGGCTTGTTCCCAGCCAGCGTCGACGTCGAGCACTTCGCCGAGCCGGCGCGAGTCCGCGATACCGAGCCGCTCGAGCCAGTCATGGACGGCGCCGCCATCCTCACCGAGGGCTGCATGTTGCAGGGCCTCGAGCGAAGCCAGCCGACCCCGGCATTTCTCGACTTCGCTGCGCTTGGCGCTCAACATCACTTGTTGCTGGCGCTCGGCCTCGACGATCTGCTCGAAGGCCTCGCGCCGCGATTCGAGGGCGGCGCCCAGGGTCTCGACCATTTCCCGCAGCTTGTCCTGCTCGCCGACCAGGGTTTCGAGGACACGGGCCAGTTCGCCGAGGTCGGCCGCCTTCTTTTCCGCCTCCAGGGTCTCGCGCCGACGATCGGCCTCCACGCACTGCCTGTCCAGGTAGTCGAGACGGGTTCGCTCGATCTCGGCGGCTTGTCCCGCCTCCGAGCTCGCCTTCGAATAGACGTCCCATTGTTCCTGCCACTCGGCCAGGCTGGCTTCGGCGACGCGCAAGACCTCGGCGGCGTTTTCGACCGCCTCGTGCAGCGCTTCGCGTTGCGGCGCGGAATCGCTCAGCGTGGCCTGCAGGGACTCGGCCTGGGCCAGGTCCGCGGCGATATGCTCGGCCAGTTCCGCATGCGCGCGCTCGGTCTCGAGTCGCCCACGCTCCAGCTGCTCGGCCAGGACCCGGCTGTGCTGGATCTGCTGCTCGACGCGGGCAATCTCCGCACCGACCTTGTAGACCTCGCCCTGCACCGCATTCAGGTGCTCGGAAGCAGCAACGTGGGCCTCGCGCCCGGCCTCGATCTGTGCTTCCCGCTGGCGTTGCTCGGCGAGTTGCTGCTCGATCGCGATTTCCGCCTGGCGCAAGGCGCCGGACTGCGCATCGAGTGCGGCGCGGGCCTCGCGCAGGGTCAGCGCCTTGAGCTCGGCCTCCTTGCGCTTGTGCTCGGCCTGGTAGCCTTGCCAGCGCTCGGCGGCCCGCGCCTGGCGCTTGAGGTGTTCGAGCTGCTTGTCGACTTCGTCGCGGACATCCTTGACCCGATCGAGGTTTTCGCGGGTCGACTTGATCCGGCTCTCGGTTTCCTTGCGCCTTTCCTTGTAACGGGAAATCCCGGCGGCCTCCTCCAGATGGACCCGCAGTTGCTCGGGGTCCGACTCGATGATCTGGCTGATCATGCCCTGTTCGATGATCGAGTAGCTGCGCGGACCGAGACCGGTACCGAGGAACAGGTCGGTGATGTCCCGGCGGCGGCAACGCGTGCCGTTGAGGAAATACTGCGACTGACCGTCGCGACTGACCAGGCGCTTGACCGAGATCTCGTTGTAGTGGGCGTATTCGCCGGTCACGGTACCGTCGGAATTGTCGAAGATCAGCTCGACGACGGCCTGGCCGACCGGTTTGCGCGCGCTCGAACCCGAAAAGATCACGTCGGTCAGCGAATCGCCGCGCAGACGGCTGGCGGCGCTCTCGCCCATGACCCAGCGAATCGCGTCGATGATGTTGGATTTGCCGCAACCATTCGGACCGACGACGGCCGACATGTTGGTGGGCAGGTGCAGCGTGGTCGGATCGACGAAGGACTTGAAGCCCGACAGCTTGATCGTGGTCAGTCGCATGGAGTCTGGTTCATCCCCGGTGGATCAATCGGCTTTCTTTTCGGCAGGCTTGGCTTCACCCGAGGCCGGTGCGACCGCAGCCGTCGGCGAATTCGTGACCACCTTTGCGTCGCCGCGCAGCTTGGCCAGGCGCTGGTCGGCCAGTTGCCCCAGCAGGGTCTCGCGGATGCTGTCCTTGAGTTGCTCGAACGTCGGCGGAACGAAAGGCGAGATGGCGCCCACGTGGATTACGTGCCAGCCAAACTCGGTGCGCACCGGTATCTTGGTGGTTTCCCCCGACTTCAGTGCGGCCAGGGCCGTGCCGAGTGCCGGCGGCAGCTGACCCGGCCGGATCCGCTGGTACGAGCGCGCCTGCTTGGCCTTTGCGTTCCAACTGTCGAATACTTCGGCGAACGGTTTCGACATTGCCTCGCCGGCAGCCTTCAGCGCATCGTCCTCGTTGTCGAAGAGCAACTGGCTGAAGTCGTACTCGGACTTGCCGGCGCGCGCGATCTGCTGATCGTATTCCGTGCGCAGCACACTGTCGTCGACCTGTGCGCTGCTGCGGAACTTCGCCAGGGTGGCATTCGCGGTACCGCGCAGCCGATTGATCTCGACTTCGGCCGCGAACGCCGGGTCCCTGGCATAGTCTTCACTGCTGGCGGCCTGGCTGAGCAGGATATAGTCGGTCAGCTCGGTCAGCGCCCGCGCACGTTGCTCCGGCACGGAAAGATCCAGGTTGCGCTCGCGCGCCAGCACGTCGAGCAGGATCTGCGGAACATCCTGCCCATTCACCGTCTCCACCACCGGCAGGTCGGCCGGCAATGCAGTGCCATCGCGCTGGCCCGAGCACGCCGCAGCAACACAGGTTGCGATCAAGGCTGCCAGGGCGGCTGGCAAGGGGTGTCGACGGATCATGGGTTCTCCTCTGGAGCTCTGGCGTCGATGGACAACGCGTGGATATCGGTTTGCATCAGCGTTCCAAGCGCGGCATAGACCGCACGGTGCCGGGCCAGCGGCGCCATGCCTTCGAACACGGGGCTGACGATGCGCACGTGGTAATGGCCGCGGCCATCTCGCGCGCCGGCATGCCCGGCGTGCAGGTGGCTGTCGTCCCGGACCTGCAACTCGAGCGCTGCCAACTGCTGCTGAAGGCACGCACGAATGGCTTCCTGCCTCTCGATCACGGCAAGACCCTGCGGAAGGGGCGCACATCGACGCTGGCATAGACACCGGCCTCGACGTAGGGATCTTCCGCCGCCCACGTCTTCGCTGCGGCCAGATCGTCGAACTCGGCCACGATCAGGCTGCCGCTGAAGCCCGCTGGGCCCGGATCTTCCGCATCGATCGCGGGGAAGGGTCCGGCAAGCAGCAGGCGCCCCTGCTCCTTCAACGCTTCGAGGCGTTGCAGGTGGGCAGGCCGCGCGCTCTTGCGTCGATCGAGTGCCGCTGGCTTGTCGGTTCCAACGATGGCGTACCACATTCGGCAGGCTTCCGGGGAGGGGCGCGTATGGTAGCCGATGAGCGCGCGCGAGGGCGGGATGCGGGCGCAGCACGCTGCCTGCGCCGGAATCCACCGGCCTGATGGCAACCAGGGTTGGATCGGAGCGCATCCGGCAGCGGGGGATGGAACCCCCGCGCAGGCTGGACTTCCGGTACCCATTGGGCTTACGCTTGGCGTGTACCAGCGATCGGCGGGCAATCCAGGGCCGCCGTGATGGCAATTTCGGCAACAACGGAAATTGCACCGCTGGTTTCCGTGCAAGGCGTCGGGCATCCGGATTCGCGCGGGAATACCGGTCTTGTCCCCGTATCCGGTTTGCCAGCACGCAACCATCGACCATGCATCGCTTCGGATCTCCCGGGCCACCGCTGGCCGTGGATGGCTGCAGCGATACGGATCAGCCGGTACCAGTTTTTCGTTGCTTGTGATCCTCGGACGTCGGGCCTTCGGGTTTGGCCCACGCCAACAGTAAACCGCATGGTTCCGGCGCAGAGTCGCCCACCACGCAAACGGTCCAGGCGGGAGGTGCCCGCGGACTGAAACCTCAGCACGCTAGATCTGCGCGTAACCCACGCCGTGAGGCGCCGGGCAACCGGATCGGATATGAACACCCCGATAGCCGAAAACCTCAATCAGCTCGACGAATCCGCCCCGGCCTTTCCGCCGGTACCGCAGCAGCAGGAAATGCCGCTGGCGCTGGTGCGTGGCGAACCGGTCCTGCAGATGCCGCAGGACCTGTACATCCCGCCGGATGCGCTCGAGGTCATTCTCGACGCCTTCGAGGGCCCGCTCGACCTGTTGCTCTACCTCATTCGGCGACAGAACCTCGACATCCTCGACATCCCGGTTGCAGAGATCACGCGCCAGTATGTCGACTACATCGATCTGATGCAGGAAATGAGGCTCGAACTGGCCGCCGAATACCTGGTCATGGCCGCCATCCTGGCCGAGATCAAGTCCCGCCTGCTGTTGCCGCGCCCCCCCGATGCCGAGGGGTTCGAGGAGGATCCGCGCGCCGAGCTGGTGCGTCGCCTGCAGGAATACGAACGATTCAAGAAAGCGGCTGCCGATATCGACGAATTGCCGCGCATGGAGCGCGACACCAGCACCGTTTCAGCCTATGTCCCCGACCGCAACATCATCCGCATGCCGCCGCCTGTCGACCTGCGTGAGCTGTTGCTGGCGCTCAAGGATGTGCTCAACCGGGCCGAGCTGTTCAGCCACCATGCGATCCAGCGTGAAGCGCTGTCCGTGCGCAACCGCATGAGCGACGTGTTGCGCGCGCTGGACAACGGCGAGTTCCATCGCTTCGAGAATCTGTTCGATCTCAGCGAGGGGCGCCACGGCATCATCGTCACCTTCCTTGCCATTCTCGAGCTGGCCAAGGAGCAGCTGGTGGAAATCTCGCAGGGAGAGCCGCTCGCGCCGATCTACCTGAAGTCGCTCGCCTCATCCGATTGAACTCCGACCCATGATCGAATTCGAACTGCTCAAGCGCATCATCGAGGCCGCCCTGCTGGCCTCCGGCAATCCGCTCACGCCAACCCAGCTGCTCGCTCTGTTTGGAGAGAACGAGGCGACGAGCCACGACGAAATCGCCAGGGCGATCGCCTCGTTGCAGGCCGATTGCGATTCGCGCGGCATCGAACTGGTCGAAGTCGCATCCGGTTTCCGCTATCAGGTGCGCCAGGACGTGCACCCCTGGGTGGCGCGCCTCTGGACCGAACGGCCGAGCCGCTATTCGCGCGCCTTGCTCGAGACCCTCGCCCTGATCGCCTATCGCCAGCCCATCACCCGTGCGGAAATCGAGCAGATCCGCGGAGTCGCGGTGTCCACGCATATCGTCAAGACGCTCGAGGAACGCGAGTGGATCCGCGTCGTCGGTCACCGTGACGTGCCGGGAAAGCCGGCCTTGTTCGGAACCACCCGGGGCTTTCTCGACTATTTCGGCCTGAAGTCGCTCGATGAGTTGCCATCGCTCGGCGAAATCCGT
This sequence comes from Dokdonella immobilis, assembly GCF_900115085.1. Classification (GTDB taxonomy): domain Bacteria; phylum Pseudomonadota; class Gammaproteobacteria; order Xanthomonadales; family Rhodanobacteraceae; genus Dokdonella; species Dokdonella immobilis. The sequence continues at coordinate 188,034 of NZ_FOVF01000003.1, forward strand.
GACATCGACGAGTTCGATCCTCAGTTGTCGCTCGGTCCGCCAACCCAGGATGAATCCGTCGCTGCCGTCAGTGACGATCCGGCCACGCTCGCCGCCGCGGCCCACCAGGCGGGCGCCGTCAACGATGAACTGGCCAGCGAAGCTGACGCCGACGAGCGCCGGCCAACCAATGCCTCGACCGAGGCCGAATCCCCTTCCCCGACCCTGTCCGCGTCCGCAACCGACGCCGAGACCACGGAGCAAGATGCATGACTTCCCCCGTACGCAACGTACTTTCCCTGAAACGATCGGCACCCGAAGAGGTCGCAGCCACGCTCGAAGAGCGCCTGCACAAGGTTCTGGCCACCGCCGGTCTCGGCTCGCGACGCATGCTCGAGAGCCGCATCGAGGCCGGTGAAGTCCAGGTCAACGGCAGCACCGCCAGCCTCGGGGTCAGCGTGCGCGCCGGCGACCGCATCGAGATCGACGGCAAGCGCTTCGTCGTCATCAGCGACAACACCGAGCACGCCCAGGTACTGGTCTACAACAAACCCGAGGGGGTCGTGACCACGCGCGAGGATCCCGATGGCCGGCCTACGGTCTTCGAGCACTTGCCACGCCTGAAGGGTGCGCGCTGGATCGCCGTCGGGCGCCTCGACATCAACACGACCGGACTGCTCCTGCTGACCACCGACGGTGCCCTGGCCAATGCGCTCATGCACCCGAGTTCGGAACTCGAGCGCGAATACATCTGCCGGGTTCACGGCGAAGTGCCCGACGAGGTGATCGAGCGCCTGCGCAGCGGCGTCGACCTCGAGGATGGCCCGGCCCATTTCGACGAGATTGCCGTGATCAGCCGCGGCGGAAGCCATTCCTGGTTCCGCGTCGTCATCCGCGAGGGTCGCAACCGCGAGGTCAGGCGCATGTGGGAGGCGGTCGGCCTGATGGTCAGCCGCCTCAAGCGCGTTCGCTACGCCAACGTTGAACTGCCGCGGCTGCTCAAGCGCGAACAGAGCAGTCAGCTGGAACCGGACCAGGTCAAGGCCCTGCGTGAACTGTGTGGCGCCGCCGAACCGGAACCCTGCCTGACCCTGGCCCCAGTCATCGGCCAACGCCGCAGCATGCCGACCGAGTTCCGTCCCGATCCCAAGGCCCAGCAGGCCTGGACCAGCACGCGCACCGAAGAGGCGCGGGAGTTCGGCCAGTTCGACCGCATTCGGGACGACGGCTGGAAGTCGCCCTCGGCGAACAAGGGCAAGCGTTCGCGCGGCGGCGGCGGACCGCGTCCCTCGCGACCACGTGGCAAGCCAGGGCCGGTCGCCGGTTCGCAGTACGTCGATCCCGGCCTCAATCCTGCCGTGTTGCGCGCGTGGTTCCCCGATTCGCCGCAGCCGGGTTCGCGCAAGCGCAAGCCGGGACAGCGCGGCCCGGGAGGCCATCCGTCGAATCCGAATGCCAATGGCAATGTCGAGCACGGCAATCGCGCGCCACGCGGAAATCCGCAGCGAAGCGGACCGGTCCAGGGCAATCGGCCGCCGCGCGACCATGTCCGCGGCGATGATTCGGTCGGCAACCGTGCGCCCCGTGGAAACTCGATCCAAGACGATGCCCGCGGCAATCGCGCCCAACCGCATGCCGGGCAACGCGATCAGGGTGGGGTCTGGGGCAACCGCGGACGAACGACGGGTGCCGAGGGCCGCGGAAACCAGGCTCGCGGCAAGGGTCCACGCGGGAACAATCCGCAGCGCAGCGGCAATGGCGGGAACGCCGGACGTCGCGGAAACACGACAAACAACGGTAACGGCAACCGTCGTGGTCCCGGCGGCGGCAAACGCGACTGACCTCGGCCAGGAGAGGAGCCGGAAATATTCCAACCTCCGTCTCCCGCACCACTGCACGTGCGGTTCCGCATACGGCGATTCGCGAGCGAGGCTTCCGCCCTGCCGAACGCATCAAAGAAAAACGGCGGAGCTCTCGCTCCGCCGCGCATGTCTGGCTCAAGCAGGCAGCAGGCTAGTCGAGCTTCAGACCCTTCTTGTTGCTGTCACGCCGCTTGCGTTCCTTGGCCGCGTACTCGTCTTCGCACCCATTGTGCTCGACCATGACGCAGCTCAGGTAGTCGGTTACCTCGACCAGAACGGCGCGAATGGCCTTGCCGGCGGGGGTATTCTTCTCCTGCGACAGCGATCCACCGAAGCCGCCACGGAAAACGCCGACGCTCACGCCTCCGCCTGAAGTCCGGCCCTCGACCGTGCGCGAGAAATCGATTTCGCCGGTCGTTGCATTGACCACGCGAACGTCGACCGCAATGTAGGCCTCGCTCTTCTTGCCGCCCAGCGAAATACCCTTGAAGCTGATGCCACCGCCGGTGCTGGCCGTGTTCTCCTCATAGGACGTCACCGTGCCCATGACCAGATAGTCGGCGCCCGTCAGCTTGCCGATCTGGGCACCGCTGCCCGAGCGAACCCGACCTGATGCCGCCAGGTTCTGCTCCTCGAGCACTTTTTCCAGCTTGGCGCGCTCGACGACGCGGAAGCTGCCGGTGCTCGAAAGTTCGTTGGAGAGCATGCCGGACAGCTCCCAACCCACGCCGCCACGCCACCAGCCAGCACCCGATTCGTTCTTGAATTCGGCAACGCCGACCGATGGCTTGTCACCGCTCGCCAGCACCGTGCCGGCAAAACCGATTCCTGCGATGGCCAGCGCGGCCACTATTGCAAGCTTCTTCATCTTACCTCTCCCGTTTGATTCGGACCCATGACTATCGCCCGTCCGCCCGGCTAGCCAGGTCGACATGGCGATTGTATGCCAACGTCTCCTGCCTGGTAGTGGCCGGACAACCTCCAGGCAACTCGATTTGCGAGCATTCTAGCAGGCGATTTCGTGACCAATGGCGCACCGGTCGTCCTGGCAAACCCCAACTGGTGCGCATGCATTGTGTGTGCTGATTAACGCTTTTCGGCGCCAAAAGCGGACGCCGTGCTTCGATAACGGGACCGAAACGCATGGTTAACCGACGCGACACATGAAATCGATAGAGTCGGCATCCTCGCAAAAAGGCCGACCAGGACCATGCAGGACAACCGCCGAACCGAAGCCAATATCCTCGGCTACCAGCTTGATCGCGTCGAGGGCGCCAGCCAGTGGGCTACCCGATACGAGGTTCTCGGACCCGAGGACAACAACGTCATTGCGAGCTTTCCCGATCGTCCGTCGGCGGAACGCTTCATCCTGCTGCGCGAATTGCGCGGCTGCGCCCCGGGAATTCGAAATCCGGCCTATTGACTCCAGGTCCTGAGGGCGCCGGTCAGGACAGATCCGGGAAGCCGGCGATCGTCTTGCCAGCCGGGCGCGATCCGGTCAAAGTGCCCGCTCCGGCCAATGGAGCGGCGCCTTGACCGACGTCACCATCCTGCACAATGCCCGCTGTTCCAAATCCCGGGCCACGCTTGCCCTGCTCGCTGATCGCGGCATCCAGCCGCGTATCGTCGACTACCTGGCGACACCGCCGGACCAGGACGAGCTCGAACGGATCCTGCGCATGCTCGGCATCGGCCCGCGCGAACTGATGCGCAAGGATGAACCCGCCTATCGCGATCTCGGCCTGGACGACCCGCAGCTCGATCGCGGCCAGTTGCTGGCGGCTCTCGTTACGCATCCGATGCTGATCCAGCGGCCGATCGTCATCGGCAATGGCAAGGCGGCGATCGGACGGCCACCCGAGGCGGTCCTGGACATCCTCTGATGGACAAGCTGCAGGGCATGCAATTGTTCACGCGGGTCGTCGAGGCCGGAAGCTTCACTGCCGGTGCCGAGCAGATGGGCATTTCGCGGGCCCTGGCCAGCAAGCTGATCCAGAATCTGGAGGATTCGCTCGGCGTGCGCCTGCTCAACCGGACCACGCGCCGGATCAGCCTCACCGATCCCGGCAAGAACTATTACCAGCGGGTCAGCGATCTGCTCGCCCAACTGGCCGAGGCCGAAGCCGAGGCGGCCGAATTGCAGATCGAACCGCGCGGTCGCATGCGGGTCAGTGCACCGATCTCGTTTTCCGTGCTGCATCTGGCACCGGCCCTTTCCGAGTTCCAGCGCCGCTATCCGCGCCTGGAACTGGAGCTGGACCTCAACGACCGCGTGGTCGACTTGGTCGACGAAGGCTTCGATCTCGCCATCCGTATCGGCCGGCTGGCGGACTCATCCTTGGTTGCACGCCGGATCGCGCCTGCCTGCCTGGTCCTGCTGGCCTCGCCTGCGTACCTGGAGAGGGCCGGAACGCCAACCCGCCCGGAGGAATTGTCGGACCACGAATTCCTCATCTACACGCTGGCCAGCCGGCGCGACGAGCTGGTCTTCGAGCGTGGCGAAGAGAAGGCCGCCGTACGCATCCATGGTAACCTGCTGGTCAACAACGGCGACTACATCGCCGCTGCGACCATCGATGGCAATGGCATCAGCCTGCTGCCGACCTTCATCGCCGCACCGCACATCAAGGCCGGAACCCTGGTCCCTATCCTGCGCGAATGGAGCGTGCCGCCGATCGCCATCCATGCCGTGTATGCGCAGACCCGCGCCCTGCCGGCGAAGACGCGCGTGCTTATCGACTACCTGGTCGAACGCTTCGGACCCGAGCCGTATTGGGAGGCAAATTGCGCGGCCAGCAGGCCGGTCAAACGCCCAGGCTGAACGTATCGGCATCCATCCAGGCCGGAAAGCGGGCCCGGAAGGCGCTTAGCGCAACGGGATCCAGCGTCGCCGTAACGACCTGCTCCTGGCTGCCAAGCTCGAGCAGCGGCTGGCCGAGAAAATCGAGAACCGCACTGTCGCCGGCATAGGCAATGTCGTTGCCGTCGACACCCACGCGATTCAATCCGACGCAATAGCTCAGGTTCTCGATGGCCCTTGCCCTGAGCAGGGTCGACCAGGCATGCCGGCGCGGCGCCGGCCAGTTCGCCACGAAGACCAGCAGGTCGTATTCGAAGCGCTGTTCGTCCCTGGCGTAACGGTTGCGGCACCAGACCGGGAATCGCAGGTCGTAGCAGACCAGCGGGCAAATGCGCCAGCCCTTGAGCTCGACGATCAGGCGTTCGCTGCCGGCCGAATAACGCTCGTGCTCGTTGGCCATGCGGAAGAGATGGCGCTTGTCGTAAATGGCATGGCTGCCATCCGGACTCGCCCAGACCAGGCGGTTGACACATTTCTCGCCGTCGCGGATGACCAGGCTGCCGGTGACGACACAACCCGTTTCGACGGCCAGCGCATCGAGCCAGCGCATGCCTTCGCCATCCATGTTCTCGGCATTACCGAGGGTCTCGTTGGTGAAACCGCTGAGAAAGGTCTCCGGCAGCACGACGAGGTCGCTCTGCCCGCGCAGGTTGCGAACCAGGGCGCCGTAATAATCGCGGTTGGCGGCGGCATCGTGCCACCGCGTGGCGCCTTGCACGAGGGATACACGCAGGGACGAGGGAACCGCGGAGGTCATGGTCAGAGCGCGCTCATTCGTTGCGCAGCAGTGCGCAGGATTTCATCGGATTTCGCAAAACAGAAGCGGATCAGGCGCATGTCCGGCGGCGGCGATTCGTAGAAGGCCGAAACAGGAATCGCGGCAACGCCGGCATTCGCAACCAGCCACTCGCAGAAGCCGAAATCATCCTTGTCGCTGATTTCGGAGTAGTCGACGAGCTGGAAATACGCACCGGAAACCGGCAGCAGGCGGAAACGGGTACTCGCGAGAAGCTCACGGAAGTACTCGCGACGGGCCTGGTAGAACGCGGGCAACTGCAGGTAGTGCTCGGGCTGCTTCTCGAGAATCTCGGCCAGCGCCACCTGGGCCGGCGTGAACGTACAGAAGGTCAGGTACTGGTGGACCTTGCGCAATTCGGCGCTGAGCGCCCTCGGCGCGATGCAGTAGCCGATCTTCCAGCCGGTGCAGTGATAGGTCTTGCCGAACGAACTGACCACGAAGCTGCGCGCGGCGAGCTCCTCATGCCGGAGCACGCTCTGGTGCTCGCGCCCGTCGAACACGATGTGCTCGTAGACCTCATCGGAGAGCACGAGGATGTCGGTGTCGCGCGTGATCGCGGCCAACGCATCGAGGTCGCCTGGGTCAAAGACCGCACCGGACGGGTTATGCGGCGAATTGACGATGATCAGGCGGGTGCGCGGCGAGATCGCATCGCGGACACGCTGCCAGTCGACGGAGAAATCATCCGGATTCAATCCCACGTGCACGGCGATGCCGCCGTTGAGCTCGACGGCAGGCTCGTAGCAGTCGTAGCACGGGTCGAGCATGATCACCTCGTCACCACGGCGAACGACCGCCGCGATGGCCGCGAACAGTGCCTCGGTGGCGCCGGAGGTCACCGTGACGTCGGTATCGGCGTCGACCCTGCATCGATACAGCGATTCGCACTTGCGTGCGATCTGCTGGCGCAGCGCCGGCCAGCCGGTCGCTGGCGCGTACTGGTTCTTGCCGGAATTCATGGCAGCGGTCAGCGCGTCACGCAGCGCCTGCGGACCGTCGAAATCGGGAAATCCCTGGCCCAGGTTGACCGCATCATGACTCGCGGCCAACTGGCTCATGACCGTGAAGATGGTCGTTCCGACTTTTGGCAATTTGGTTTCAATCTTCATCGCAACTCATTGGTTGTCCGAAAGAAACGGCGCGGGGTGCGACCCGCGCCGACTCCAACAATAACCCAGATTTCGCGATGCCGGGGGCGTTCCGCTCGACCCCCGTATCAATCCCGGCGCCGGCCCGGATCAGCTTCCGGCTGGCGCCTCGAGGATGACGCGGTTCAGCCGCTGCACGAAGGCCGCCGGATCCTCGAGCTGGGCGCCCTCGGCCACCTGGGCCTGCTCGAGCAGGAGCAAGGCCAGATCGCTGGCTCGGGCGTTGTCGGCCTCCACCTCGAGCCGCTTGACCAGCGCGTGCCCGGGATTGATTTCAAGCACCGGCGCGGAATCCGGCATGTCGTGGCCAGACTGCTTGAGCACCCGGCGCAGGTGCAGGGCCATGTCGTACTCGTCGAGGACCAGGCACGAGGGCGATTCGGTCAGGCGCCGGCTGACCTTGACGTCACGCACACGCTCGCCAAGCAGCTCCTTGAGTCGGGCGACCACGGCCGATGCCGCCTCCTCGCTGGCCTTGTGGGCCTCGCTGGCCGCCGCATCGAGCTCGATCTCGCCCTTGCCGACGTGACGCAGCTTCTTGCCGGCGTATTCGGTCAGGTAGCCCGCCATCCACTCGTCGATGCGATCGGACATCAGCAGTACCTCGACGCCCTGGGCCTTGAGCGCTTCAAGTTGCGGGCTGCCCTTGGCGGCGGCATAGGAGTCGGCCGTGATGTACCAGATGATCTCCTGCCCGGCCTTCATGCGCCCGATGTAGTCATCCAGCGAAACGCTGGGCGCCGCACCTTCCGAGTGGGTCGAGGCGAAGCGCAGCAGCTTGGCAATGCGCTCGCGATTGCCGGCGTCCTCGGCGATACCTTCCTTGAGCACGCTGCCGAAAGCGGACCAGAAGGTCGCATATTTTTCCGCCTCATCGACGGCCAGCTTGTCGAGCAGATCGAGAACACGCTTCGTGCAGGCGCCACGGATGCGCTCGACCTGGCGATTCTGCTGGAGGATCTCCCGGCTGACATTGAGCGGCAGGTCGTCGGAGTCGACCACGCCGCGGACAAAGCGCAGGTAGGCCGGCAACAACTGTTCGCTGGCATCCATGATGAAAACCCGGCGGATGTAGAGCTTGAGACCCTTGCGTTCCTCGCGGCCGTTCATGAAGTCGAACGGTGCCTTGGCCGGGATGTAGAGCAGCGACGTGAAGTTCTGGTTGCCTTCGACGCGGTTGTGGGTCCACGTCAGGGCGTCGCTGAAATCGTGGCTCAGCGACTTGTAGAAGTTCTGATAGTCCTCGTCCTTGAGCTCGCTCTTCGGTCGCGTCCACAGGGCCGAGGCCGAGTTTACGGTTTCCCATTCCGCCGTGGCCTCGCCATCGACGGCCTTCGGCATGCGGATCGGAAATCCGATGTGATCGGAATAGCGCGAGACCAGGCTGCGCAGCTTCCAGGTTTCGAGGAACTCGCTCTCGTCTGCCTTCAGGTGCAGCGTCACGGTGGTACCGCGCTTCGGCACTTCGACGGATTCAAGGCTGTATTCACCCTGCCCGTCGCTCTCCCAGCGCACGCCGTCGCTCGCCGAGGTGCCGGCGCGGCGGCTGGTTACGGTGACGCGATCGGCGACCACGAAGGCCGAGTAGAAGCCGACGCCGAATTGACCGATCAGGCGACTGTCGGCCTTCTTGTCAGCGGCGAGGGATTCCAGGTAACGGCGCGTGCCGGAACTCGCGATGGTGCCGAGATTGGCGACCAGTTCGTCGCGATCCATGCCGATGCCGTTGTCGTGGACGCTGAGCGTCCGTGCCGCGGCATCAAAGGACACGTCGATGCGCAGTTCCGCATCGTCCGCCAACCACTCAGGATGGGCCAACGCCTCGAAGCGCAGCTTGTCGCAGGCGTCGGAGGCGTTGGAGATCAGCTCGCGAAGGAAGATTTCCTTGTGCGAATACAGCGAATGCGTGACCAGGTGCAGGACCTGGGCGACTTCAGCTTCGAACTTTCGGGTTTCAGCAGTCGTACTCATGGGCAGGAATCTCGGGGAGTCTCATCTGCCCTGCTCGGTGGGGGTGGGCAGCCCGAATTTCAACTGCATCCGGGGCATTTGGCGCTTGCCCCAAAAAACAATACGGCCGCCTTGCGGCGGCCGTATTGCGACGAGGAGCACAGACGCGACTCAATGCTCCAAGACGGAAATACGCTGGCGCGGTGAACCTCAGTCCTGGGCCGCGATCGGCGTGCCCAGATCTTCCTTGATGCGCGCCGCCTTGCCCTGCAATCCGCGCAGGTAGTACAGCTTGGCGCCACGCACCGAACCGCGACGCTTGACGACGACCGATTCGATGATCGGGCTGTGCGCCTGGAACACACGTTCGACGCCGGTTCCGTGGGAGATCTTGCGCACCGTGAAAGCAGAGCTGAGGCCGGCGTTCTTCTTGGCGATGACCACGCCTTCATAGGCCTGGACACGCTCGCGATTGCCTTCCTTGACCTTGACGTTGACCACGACCGTGTCGCCGGGGCTGAACTTCGGCAAGGCGCGGGTGATCTGTTCTGCTTCGAATTGTTGGAGGAGGTTCATGGCATTCACCAGTATCGTTGGATTCGTCGTGCAGGTTCGGACAGTTCCGCCCTGCTAGCTGTTCGCCGCCCGATGCTCGCGGCGGAATTCATCGAGCAAGGCGCGCGCTTCGTCGTCCAGACTCACGCGCGCCAGCAAATCAGGGCGCCGCAGCCAGGACCGGCCCAGGGCCTGCTTGCGTCGCCAACGCCGGATCATCGCGTGATCACCCGACATCAATATTTCCGGCACGTCACCCAGCGCATCGCTGACCGGGCGTGTGTAGTGCGGGCAATCGAGCAGGCCATCCGTGAAGGAATCCTGTTCGGCGGACTGCGCATCGTTCAACGCGCCATCCTGTAATCGCCCAACCGCATCGATCACGACCGCCGCCGCCAACTCGCCACCCGAGAGGACGTAGTCGCCGATGGAAACTTCCTCGTCGACCAGTTTTTCCAGGACACGCTCATCGACGCCTTCGTAGCGACCGCACAGCAGGATCAATCGATCCATGCGTGCGAATTCCAATACCTTTTCCTGCGTGAGCCGCGCTCCCTGCGGACTCAGATAAACCACTCGTGCCGACTGCGCGGTTGCCGATTTGACGCTTTCGATGGCGTCGCGCAAAGGCCCGATCGTCATCAGCATGCCGGGACCGCCGCCAAACGGGCGCCCATCGACCGTGCGATGGTTGTCGGTCGCAAAATCGCGCGGGTTGCAGGTCGTTACCTGCAGCAAACCACGCTCCTGCGCCCTTCCCACCACGCCGATTCCGGCACAGGAATCGATGAACTCCGGGAACAGCGTGATGACGTCGATGCGCATCGCGCGGATTTCCGAAAGCCTTTGTCCTAGAACTCCGGATCCCAGTCGACCGTTACCCGGCCCGCCTCGAAATCCACCGTCTTCACATAATCGTCGAGCACGAACGGCAGCAGCCGCTCGCGTTCTCCGTCGCGGACCACCATGACGTCGTTTGCGCCGGTTGCGAGCAGGTGCGAAATCCTGCCCAGAGCAACGCCGTCGATGGTGACGACTTCGAGTCCTTCGAGGTCGGTCCAGTAATATTCGCCGGGCTTCGGTTCGGGAAGAACTGAACGCCTGACCTTGATCTCGCTGCCGACCAGGCTCGCAGCGCGATCCCGGTCGGTTATTTCAGGCAGCGTCGCAACGATGCCCTTACCTTGTTCCCTGCCGCGACAACCGGAAATCTCGCTATTCCCGGTCGTCGTGCTCAGCAGCCAGGGCTGGTAGCGGAATATTCGCGTGCGAGGTTCGGTGTAGGACTCGAGTTTGACCTCGCCCGAAACACCGTGGAGCCCGACGATCCTGCCTACCAGGATCCACCGGTCACCCGCCGCGGTCACGCCGCCGCTGCAGCCTGCTTGGATGCCGCCTTGTACAGCGCCTTGACCTTTTCGGTCAGCTGCGCGCCCTTCTCGACCCAGTGCTTGACGCGCTCGGTGTCGAGCTGGAGCTTGACGTCCTGGCCGGCGGCGATCGGGTTGTAGAACCCGACGCGCTCGATGTTGCGACCATCGCGCGCATCGCGCTGGTCGGCCACGACGATGTGGTAAAACGGGCGCTTCTTCGCGCCGCCACGTGAAAGGCGAATCTTGACCATGGTATCTCTCTGATATTGCTGAAGTTTCCGGCGCGCACGCCGGGTAACTACCGGGTCGGGCCAAGGGAGCCGCGCATTCTAGCGGATTTGCAGGAAAATGAAAGCCCTGCAAGCATTTACACGGGGGCCACAGAGACGGTGGTTCAGCGGCTGCGCAATCCGATGCCGCTCAAGGATCCTGCGCGGGTAGCAGCCCAGGCATGATCCGGGTTCCTTCCATCCAAAAGGAAAGGGGCTGAAGAATCAGCCCCTTTCCCAAGCGCAAAGCACTGTTTTGCGACGGAAATCGCCAGCTTAGTCGACGGAGAAACTCTGCAGGGAGACTGGCGTGGTTCCAGCCGTGATCCCGGCGCCCGAATCCTCATAGCAATAGGAGACGATCGTTGCCGGAAATCCGGTAGGCGCGGTCGTATCGAGCTGAATCCACCCGTAGTTGACCGCTGCTGCCGTTTCGTTGAAGAAGCGGACGCCAAGATAATTGCCAGTCGAGCCCGCGAGCCAGTTCACGTAGGGCCCAGCGCCGCCGCCACCCGAACTAACCAGGAACGTCGACGAACCGTCGATCAGGGCGCCGGAGTTAAGAACCGCATAGTTGGTGCCGGTTCCGTCAGCGACGCCACCAAAGCTACTGGCGGGTGACGACGGCCAGAAGAAGAACAGCGTTCCACCAGTCGAGTACATGTTGACGTCCCAACCTGCGTTGGCGCCGCCGGAGGTTGCACCCACGCCCGTCACGAGGTTGTAGTAGACACCATCGATGTTCTCGGGAACCGACACGTTGCTTCCCGGGCCGCAAACGACTGCCGCGAGGGCGCTGGTGGACGCCGTGGTTGCCGAGGCCAGCAAGATGGCCGCGATCACCGCAGATTTTTCGAATCGAGATTTTTTCATGCTCATCGGCTTTCAAACCCTCCAGAAATTGGACACTTACAGGAAATATTTGAACTCAAATTGACTGAACGACGGCGATCAAGATGAAGCCGCGACTCGATTCGCGCCAGTTTTCAGGTCCCCTCGTGGAAGACAATACCATCTTGAGCCCTGCAAGCAACAGGCACCCGCCTGGATGCTTTTCAGTGCCCAATCTCTCCACGCCGGCGAAGCCTTCCCCATAGACAGGCCGCACCTCTCTTGATCATACCATCGGAACAGGGCAAGTGACACTCGATGAGCCGGCTCCCGTCGATCTCGAACCATCGATCGACAGAAGTGCGCCATCATCATCGGAACGGAATGACGACGGGGCCGAGCGCATCGCGAACATCGCCCGCCATAGGCAGGATGGCGTGTTGAAAACGGTCGCTGCCCGGTGCCGGGATCCTGCAGGCGGCGTGGCTAGCGCGTAAAGCCACCCGGACCGCCCATTCCCTTCATCGCGCCCTTCATCTGGCGCATCATGCCCTTGAGGCCGCCGCTGCCGAGCTTGGACATCATCTTTTCCATCTGCTGATACTGCTTGAGCAGCCGATTGACGTCAGCGGGTTGCTGGCCGGAGCCGCGCGCCACGCGCGCGCGCCGCGAGCCCTTGAGCAGGTCGGGGTGGCGACGCTCCTTCTTGGTCATCGAATTGATGATCGCGATCATGTGGTGGACCTGCTTGTCGTTGACCTTCGACTTGACCTGCTCGGACATGCCACCCATGCCCGGCAACTTGTCGATCAGCGACGCCATTCCGCCCATGTTGACCATCTGCTCGAGCTGGGTCTTCATGTCATTGAGATCGAAGCGCTTGCCCTTGATGACCTTTTCGGCGAGCTTCTGGACCTGCTCCTGGTCGACCTTGCGTTCGACCTCCTCGACCAGCGAGAGCACGTCGCCCATGCCGAGGATGCGCTGGGCCAGGCGATCCGGATGGAACGGCTCCAGGGCATCGGTCTTTTCACCGGCACCGACAAACTTGATCGGCCGGCCGGTGATGTAACGCACCGAAAGCGCGGCGCCGCCGCGCGCATCGCCATCGGTCTTGGTCAGCACGACCCCGGTCAGCGGCAGCGCGTCGGCGAACGCCTTGGCGGTGTTGGCCGCGTCCTGGCCGGTCATCGCGTCGACCACGAACAGGGTTTCGACCGGATCGAGCGAGGCGTGCAGCGCCTTGATCTCGTCCATCATCTCGCTATCGACGTGCAGGCGGCCTGCGGTATCGACGATCAGCACATCGGCGAAATTCTTTTTCGCCGCGTCCAGTGCCGCGGCGGCGATGTCAATCGGTGCCTGCCCGGCGGACGATGGATGGAAAAGCACCTCGACCTGTCCTGCCAGGGTGCGCAGCTGCTCGATCGCGGCCGGGCGGTAGACGTCGCAACTGACCACCATGACCTTCTTTTTCTTGCGCTCGCGCAGGAAGCGGGCCAGCTTGGCCACGGTCGTGGTCTTGCCGGCGCCCTGCAGTCCCGCGACCAGCACGATCGCCGGCGGCGCGGCGGCCAGGTTCAGGTCAGTGTTGACCGCGCCCATGACCACGGTCAGTTCGTCGCGGACCACCTTGATCAGGGCCTGGCCCGGCGTCAGGCTCTTCATGACCTCCTGGCCGATCGCGCGCACCTGCACGCGCTGGATCAGCGCCTGCACCACGGGCAGGGCCACGTCGGCCTCGAGCAGGGCGATGCGAACCTCGCGCATCGACTCGCGGATATTGGCTTCGGTCAGGCGACCGCGACCGCGGAGTCGCTCGACGGTGGATGAAAGACGCTGGCTGAGGGATTCGAACATGGGCGGGGAATGTCGGCGGAAACGTAGCCTTCAAGTATATCAGCGCGCCCGCATCCGGAAGGCTCGCGTTTCAGGCGAAGCACAGATCCTGCACCGGGGCACACGTTTCCGCCAGTCGACGGCTGTGCCAAACTTGAACGCATGCCTACCGCACTGCTGAGCCTGTTCGCGATCGCAGACTACCTGATCGCGGCCGTCGTCCTTGCCTTGCCGATCGCCCGCCTGCCGGCGCCGGCCCGCGGCATCGGCCTCGCCCTGGCGACACTCGCCGTGCTCGTGCATGGCACGCTGATGTTCGGAATGCATCGTGGCGGACTTGACCTGCACTTTTTCGCTTCGCTGTCGCTGGCGGCTTTCGGCATTGCCGCGCTGACCCTGATCGTCAACCTGGTCCGGCCAGTCGCAGCGCTTGGCGTGCTGGTCTTTCCGGTCGCCGCGCTGCTGCTCTGCCTCGACGTCTTCTACGCCCCGGCCACGGTCGCCCAGCCGATGGAGTGGCAGATCAAGCTGCATGTGAGTTTCGCCCTGCTCGCCTACAGCCTGCTCAGCATTGCCGCCCTGCTGGCGATCCTGCTGGCCCTTCAGGAGCGCGCGTTGCGGCGGCGCCGGATCGACTCGGGCCTGATCCGCGCCCTGCCCCCGCTGACCATGACCGAATCGCTGCTGTTCCGCCTGATCGGGGTCGGCTTCGTCTTCCTGACCCTGACCCTGGTCAGCGGCGTGCTCTTCGTCGACGACCTGTTTGCCCAGCATCTGGCCCACAAGACGATCCTCTCGATCGCGTCCTGGCTGGTGTTCGGCATCCTGTTGTTCGGTCGCTGGCGCTGGGGCTGGCGCGGCAATCGCGCGGTGCGCCTGACCCTGATCGGCATGAGCGTCCTGCTACTGGCGTTCTTCGGCAGCAAGTTCGTGCTCGAGATGATCCTGCATCGCCCGCTCTGAGCGGCGCTGACCGGAAACTAGAGTTCGGAAGTCGCCGAGAGCGCGTCGCCGAGACGATCAACCGCGATGATCGCGAGTTTTCCGATATGCGATTTCTTCGGCGCATTGGCCTTCGGCACGATCGCATGCAGGAAGCCATGCGTGGCAGCCTCGCGCAGCCGTTCCTCGCCATTCGGCACCGGCCGGATCTCCCCGGACAGTCCCACTTCGCCGAAGGCCACGAGCTTTTCCGGCAGGGCGCGATCGCGAAAGCTCGACAGCACGGCCAGCAGCACCGGCAGGTCGGCCGCGGTCTCCTGCACGCGAATGCCGCCGACCACGTTGACGAAGACGTCCTGGTCGTAGACCGCCGCGCCGCCATGACGGTGCAGGACCGCAAGCAGCATGGCCAGCCGGTTCTGCTCGAGCCCGAGGGCGACACGTCGCGGATTGGCAAGGGGCGAGGCATCGACCAGCGCCTGCACCTCGACCAGCAGTGGTCGCGTGCCCTCGCGTGTCACCATGACCGCGCTGCCTGGAGTCGGTTGCGCGTGCGAGGACAGGAAGATTGCCGAAGGATTCGGAACCTCCTTGAGTCCGCCTTCGGACATGGCGAACACGCCGAGTTCATTGACCGCGCCGAAGCGGTTCTTGAACGCCCTCAGGATGCGGAAGCGGCTGCCTGATTCGCCTTCGAAGTAGAGCACTGCATCGACCATGTGTTCGAGCACGCGCGGACCGGCGATGCCGCCTTCCTTGGTCACGTGGCCGACCAGGAACACGCTGGTGCCGGTCTCCTTGGCGAAGCGGACCAGTCGCGCCGCCGATTCGCGCACCTGGCTGACCGAGCCCGGCGCCGCAGTCAGTTGTTCGGTCCAGATGGTCTGGATCGAGTCGATGATGAGGACTTCCGGCTTGCTGTTCGCCGCCTCGGCGAGGATGCGCTCGATCGAGGTTTCGGCCAGTGCTGCGAGGCCGTCGAGAGACAGGCCCAGCCGACGGCCACGAGCGGCGACCTGGGCCAGGCTCTCTTCGCCGGTCACGTACAGCCCGCGCATGCGTTGACCGATCGTCCCGAGCATCTGCAGCAGCAGGGTCGACTTGCCGATCCCGGGGTCGCCGCCGATCAGGACCACCGAACCGCCGACCAGGCCACCGCCGAGCACGCGGTCGAGTTCGCCGATACCGGTGGCGTTGCGCTGGTCCGCCTCGGCAGCGATAGATGCGAGTTGGGTCACCCGGGCAGTGTCGACGGACCCGGCATAGCCGCCTCGACGACCCGCCGGCGCATTCGACCGTGTCGCCGGCTCCAGCACGATTTCAGACAGACTGTTCCATACCCCGCATTCGGTGCACTGTCCCTGCCACTTCGAATGCTCGGCGCCGCATTCGGCGCAGACATAGGCGGTCCTGGCCTTGGCCATCTCAGTTCGGGTCCTCGAGGAAGCGGACCCGGCGGGTCATGCCGCAGACCAGTTCATAACCGATCGAGCCAGCCCGCGACGCGATCTCCTCGACCGGCAGATCCTTGCCCCAGAGGATGACCGCATCGCCGACCCTCGCATCGCCGTGCTTGCGCAGGTCGATCGTTATCAGGTCCATCGAGACGCGACCGATCAGCGGAGCGCGCCGCCCGTTCAGCAGTACTGGCGTGCCGGCGCTGGCCGAGCGCGGATAGCCGTCGCCGTAGCCGATCTGGACCACGCCGACGTCCATGTCCTCGGGACAGGTCCAGCTCGCCGCATAGCCGATCGACTCGCCCCGGCCAATGCGGTTGATCGCGATCAGCTTGCTCGACAGGGTCATCGCCGGGCGGAAGCCGAAGTCCTCGCCGGTGCGGCCTTCGACGACGGAAATGCCGTACAGCAAGCCGCCCGGACGCACCCAATGGCCGCGCGCTTGCGGCCAGCCCAGCAGTCCTGCCGAGTTGGACAGGGAAAGAGGCCCCGGAAACTCCGACGCGATGCGCTCGAAGCATTCGATCTGGGCCGTGGTCTGCGTGTCGCCGAAGACATCGGAGTTGGCGAAGTGGGTCATCAGGCCGATGTCCGCGTCGACATTCGGCAGGGCCAGCAATCGTGCATGCGCGGCGGCGACCTGTTCGGGCGGAAACCCGAGTCGGTGCATGCCGGTGTCGATCTTCAGCCAGACCTTGAGCGGGCGCGGATCGGGGTCGGCTTCGAGCCAATCGATCTGGCTGCGATGGTGGATCGCCGACTCGAGACCGAGGCGATGCATCTCGGCGATATCGGCCGCTTCGTCGATACCCGACAAGACCACGATGCGACGGGCGACGCCGGCCGCACGCAGGCGCTGTCCGTCGGCGATGCAGGCGACACCGAACGCATCGGCTTCGTCGAAGGCACGGGCCACGCGTTCGAGCCCGTGACCGTAGCCGTCGGCCTTGACCACGGCCATGACCCGGGCCGGTCGGGCCAGGTCGCGCGAGCGCCGGAGATTGTCGCGTAGCGCACCGAGATGGATGGTCGCGCTGGTCGCCCGGCTCACTCGAAGTGTTCCGTGTAGCGGTCCACCGCCAAGTTTTCGAAACGTGTGAACTGGCCGAGGAAGGCGAGCTTGACCGACCCGGTCGGGCCGTTGCGCTGCTTGCCGATGATGATCTCGGCGACGCCCTTCTCGGGAGAATCCGCGTTGTAGTACTCATCGCGGTAGATGAACATGATCACGTCCGCATCCTGCTCGATGGCGCCCGACTCGCGCAGGTCTGACATCATCGGTTTCTTGTCGGTACGCTGTTCGAGCGAGCGGTTGAGCTGGGACAGTGCGATCACGGGGACATTGAGTTCCTTGGCCAGGGCCTTCAGTCCACGCGAAATTTCTGAAATTTCCGTGGCGCGATTCTCCTTGTTTCCGGGCACCTGCATCAGCTGCAGGTAGTCGATCACGATCAGGCCGAGATCATGTTCGCGTTTCAGGCGCCGCGCGCGCGCGCGCAGTTCGCCCGGCGACAGGGCCGGCGTGTCGTCGATGAAGATCCTGGCCTCGCTGAGCATCGTGATCGCACTGGTCACCCGCGGCCATTCCTCTTCGGCCAGGTCGCCGGTGCGCAGGTGCTGCTGGTTGATCCGCCCCATCGAGGAGATCAGGCGGAAGGCCAGCTGCGAGGACGACATTTCCATAGAGAAGACCGCCACGGCCTTCTTGGTTCGCATGGCCGCGTTCTCGGCCATGTTCAGAGCCAGTGCGGTCTTGCCCATCGATGGACGTGCGGCGACGATGATCAGGTCGGACGGTTGCAGACCGGTGGTCATGTCGTCGAGATCGGTGTAGCCGGTCGGCAGGCCGGTGATCGAGCCGCGGTTCTCGTAGCGGTGATGCAGGATCTGGAAGGCATCCTTGACCGCGGCGCGCATCGAGACGAAGCCCTTGCGTCCGCGCGAACCGGCCTCGGCGATGCGGAATACCTTCTGTTCCGCCGTCTCGAGCAATTCCTGGCTGCTCCGGCCCTCGGGCTGGAAGGCATCGCCGGTGATCTCGGTACCGGTATCGATCAGTTGCCGCAGCACCGATTTCTCGCGAACGATGTCGGCGTAGGCAACGATGTTGGCCGCGCTCGGCGTCGAATTGGCCAGCTCGATGACATAGGCGATGCCACCGACCTGTTCGGCCATGCCCTGCGCATCGAACCACTCACCCAGGGTCACCGCGTCGCAGGGCTGGTCCTTTTCGCTGAGCTGGTTGATCGCCCTAAAGATCAGGCGATGGTCGCGACGGTAGAAATCCTCTTCGCTGATGCGATCGGCGACGCGTTCCCAGGATTCGGGCGCCAGCATCAGGCCGCCGAGCACGGCCTGCTCGGCCTCGATCGAGTGCGGCGGCACGCGCAAGGTCTCGACGTTGACGGCGGGCTTGCGTTCTGCGGAGGGAATCATGGGGGGGCTCGGTTCGATGAAGCGGCGTGTCTCGATCATACCCAGCGCGGCGTCTCATCAATAGAGAACAACCCTGTGCATAAGCTGTGCAGTTGCGTGCGCAGAAATGAAAACGGGCGCCCAGGGGCGCCCGTTTTCATCACACGATAGATCGCGCGATCAGTTGTCGGGAACGACAACGACCTTGACCGTCGAGTCGACGTCGGCATGCAGATGGATGCGCACCTCGAACTCGCCGATGTGGCGAATCGGGCCTTCGCCCTGCACTACTTCGTTCTTGTCCAGGGCCAGGCCCATCGCGGTGAAGGCTTCGGCGATGTCGCGCGGACCGACCGAACCGAACAGCTTGCCTTCGGTACTGGCATTGGCCTTGATCGTCACCGCCTCGGCGCCATCGAACTGGGCCTTGCGAGCGGCGGCGGCACCGAGCAACTGGTTGGCCTTGGCCTCGTACTCGGCGCGACGGGTTTCGAAGTTGGCGAGGTTGTCGGCCGTGGCCGGCACCGCCTTGCCCTGCGGCACGAGGTAGTTGCGGCCATAGCCCGGCTTGACGTTGACCTTGTCGCCGAGGTTGCCGAGGTTCTTTACTTTCTGCAGAAGAATCAGTTGCATGGAAAACTCCAATTCGTTAGCGCCGGATCATTCCGGCGCAGCTTGCGCTGTCCGAATCGGCCCGCTGCCGGGCCGGGTATTCAGATCAATGGCTGTCGCTGTAGGGCAGCAGGGCGAGGAAGCGTGCGTGCTGCACGGCCACGGCGAGCTGGCGCTGGTAGCGCGCCTTGGTGCCGGTGATCCGGCTCGGCACGATCTTGCCGGTCTCGGTGATGTACTGGCGCAGCAGGTTGAGATCCTTGTAGTCGATCTCGACGACGTCTTCGGCGGTGAACCGGCAGAACTTCTTGCGACGGAAGAATTTGGACATGGTGGCAACTCCTGGATTCGGGGGCGTCAGTCGGCGCTGGCGGATGAGGATTCGGCGCTGTCCGCATTGCGGTCGCCACGATCACCACGGTCGGAACGACCGCCGCGATCGTCGGAATCATCGCTGCCAAAACCGCCGTCGTCGTCGCGACGGCGACGGTCGCCTTTGTCGTCCTTGTTCTTCATGATCGCCGACATCTCGGTGACCGGCGCGTCGCGCTTGATCACCAGATGGCGCAGCACCGCGTCGTTGAAGCGGAAGCCCGAGAGCAGTTCGTCGAGAACCGTCTGGCTGACTTCGATGTTCAACAGCACGTAATGCGCTTTGGCCAGATGCTGCATCGGGAACGCCAGCTGGCGCCGGCCCCAGTCTTCCAGACGATGGATCTTGCCGCCATCGGACTCGATCATCGTCTTGTAACGATCGATCATGGCGGGTACTTGTTCGCTCTGGTCCGGATGGACCAGGAACACGACTTCATAATGACGCATGGCATTTCCTTTTGGGTGTCCGCACACAGTGCGGGGGCAGCCTCCCGACCAGCGGTGAGGCAAGAATCTTCGCCATGGACCAGCGAAGGGGCGCGGATAGTAAGGGATTCGGGCCTGCAGGGCAAGGCATCGGGGACCCTGCCTAGAACGCCTGCACCGTCCTCGGTGGATCGCGCAGCCAGCGGGCCCAGTCCGCAGCCAATTTCGCCAGGCCGCCCGGATAGCTTTCGTCCAGCAGCCGTTCGGCGGCAACCGGACGACAGGGCGCGCTTCGCTGCGTGGCCAGCACGGCGCCGAGGGCCTGCCTGCCATCGGGGCTGCCCATCAGCACGGCGACCAGGGCGTAGGCTCGCAGATAGCGCTGCTCACGCCCTTCAGCATAGAAAAGGAAGCCGTCCCGGGCCAACAGCTCGACCAGTTCGTTGCGACCATCGCCCTCGAGTGCCGCGCTGCGCAGGCTGGCCGTCGACTCCTCCAGGTCCACGCGCGCACCGAGCCCGGACACTTCGAGCTGCTCGAAGTACCCGGCCATGCCTTCGTTGATCGCGGTCGGCAGGCTGCCGATCCGCTCGTGGATCAGGGCATGGGTGATTTCGTGGCGCAGGATCTGGAAATTGGCTTCGTTCCGATCCTGCAGCCGCACATGGATCGTGCGATCCGCCATCGAATAGGTGCCCTCCGAACCGATCATGAGCGGATTGCCGACCCGCTGCGCGTAGGACTGCGCCGAGGCGATGAACTCGACGTTGAGGACGAGGCCCGGATCCCCGTCCACGCCGAGCGAACCGCGCAGGATGCGTTCGATGGCCTGGGCATCGGCCATCGCGCGCTGGGCCAGGAAGTCGGGCAGATTGACATCGTAACCGCTGGCGTTGACGACGATCGGTGGCAGCCCATCGACCTCGATCCGGCGATGGCCTTCGGCCTTGCCGACCGGTGCCTGGTCGGAAAAGTGCTGGATCCCGGACTCGTCCACCCAACGATGGATGGCGACCTTCTTCGCCCTGGCCTTGCTGGCCGTTCCGGCCAGGCACGCCTGCTCCGGCAGGGCGGCATGCATGGCGGCCAAGGCTGCATCCATCAGCGAGGGTTGGCCGGGACTCGACGAGTCCCGGACGTCCCGAACCTGCGCTTCCCGATCCTTCGGGGCTACCGATGAGGCCTCCGCCATCCCGGGCGGAACCGGACCTTCCAGGTGCCCGGGCCTGGTTCGATGCACGTCGGAGCGTTCGGCCAGAAGGTGGTCCGCGGTCTGCCGCTGCCAGAGAAACACGCCGCAGACGAACAGCAGGATCAGCAGAAGCCAAGGGCGCATCAGCGCCCCGCCCCGGTTTGCAACAGCCACCTGTCGAAGCATCCGCTTCCTCGCCGCAGAAGCGCGGCGGTCCATCGGCGTTCGTGCGCGGGGTTCTCGGCCGATGGGTGGTCCTGGAAGGCGGTATTCATGCTTGAAGCATACCGCTGTCGAGCACGACCGCCGCACGACCCGGGCCCTGCGCAGCAGATGCGCACCCTCGCAGTCAGCCGGGGGTCAACGCCCCTGTGTTTAAACTGAACGGCCGTGCGTCTGCTGGCACATAGTCCCTTGACCAGAGAGGAGATCACCATGATGGATTGGCTCACCGCCCCCGAACACGCCCACTGGGTGGATCTCGGTATATCGGTCGGAGGGCGCCTGCTCGGTGCCCTGGTTTTGCTGCTGGTCGGCCTCAAGCTCGCACACATGCTGGCGAACTGGATCGGCGGCAAGCTGCAAAAGAGCAGGATCGAGTCGACTGCGGCCCTGTTCCTCGGCCGTATCATCCTCGTTGTGTTGCAGGTGGTCCTGCTGCTCGCCGTCGTGCAGGTGCTGGGCGTGCCGATGACCTCGATGTTCGCGGTCCTCGGCGCGGCCGGGCTGGCCATCGGTCTTGCCCTCAAGGACTCCCTCTCGAATATCGCGTCCGGCGTTATGCTGGTCACCTTGCGGCCGTTCCATGTCGATGACATCGTCACCATCAACGGCGTCACCGGCAAGGTCGAGATGGTCAACATCTTCCAGACCCGGCTCCGCGGCGCCGACAATCAGGTCATCACCCTGCCCAATTCGCTGATCACCAACGACTCGATCATCAATCTGACGCCGGATACGATGCGTCGCATCGAACTGGTTATCGGGATCGGCTACTCTGACGACATCGACAAGGCCCGTGCCATCGCCATGGACGCCATGCAATCCGATCCGCGGGTACTGGCCGAACCAGAGCCGTCGGTGTTCGTCTACGAACTGGCCGAAAGCAGCGTCAATCTGGGCATCCGCTGCCACGTCGCCAATGCCGACTGGTTTGCCACGCGCTGCGAGTTGACCGAGCAGGTCAAGAAGCGCTTCGACAAGGACGGCATCAGCATCCCGTTCCCGCAACGCGACCTGCATCTGGTCAGTGGCGTCCCCAGCCTGGGAGGCAAGGCCGAGCCAAAGGCGGCCTGACGAGGCGGCGGCGGAAATCCGAACGGCAGGAATCCGGTTGTGACGGATTCCTGCCGGCGACCGGGTCTATGCAATCCCGGACTACTATTCGCTTGCGGCCTGGCAGGCCAGCAGGTCGCTGTCCTTGATCACCCACTTGTCATTGTCGGCACACAAGGCGACATCCGACACCACGCACTCGTCGCCATCCTCGTCGACGACCTTGACGTCCCAGCTGTCGCAGGGCACGCCGGTCAGGGTGAACTGATCACCGGTTTCGATGGTGTGATCGCCGAGCTGGTCTTCGCCCCATTCATCATCGTCGGTCGGCGAAAAGTACATCTCATGGATCGCCCAGTTCGACTTGTTGACGATGATGACCTTGGAATCGCCTTTGCCGGCGAAAGCCGGTGGAGCCAGCACAACTGCAAACAGCAAACCGCAAAGTGCGATCTGGTTGATCTTCGACATGGAGAGTCACCTTTTGTCTGGGGAAGCTGCTGGTTTCGTTGCGCAACCGCTGGATCGAGCGGCGCGTCATCGCTCTGCAAGGAGCGGGCCATGCATTGGCCCGGGCTCGCAATGAAAAATGCCCGCGCCAGGCGGGCATTTCCAGGTCATCGCGATGGCCGGGGACGCATCAGGCGGCGTGGGCCAGGCGGTAGCCCTTGATCCGGCTGGCGAACTCCTGAAGCGCGCGAATGCCGCTGGCCTCGGCTTCGCGACACCATTGCTTCAATCCTTCAAGCATGGCTTCACCGTTGCGCTGCTCCATGAGTTCGTGCAAGCGCCGGCGATAGTCCATCACGGTGGCCATGGCCGGGCGCTGGCTGACCCAGGTTCCGAGCCGCTCGCGAGCATCGTGGTCGAGCCAGCGCCCGCCGCTCGAGAGCGCCTTGCGCAGGCGACGCGGCAGTTCCTTGAGGCTGGCACCCGCTTGGGCCACTTCCTCGTGCAAGGTTGGCGCGGTGACGCCACGGAAGTAGTCGGTCATGACCTGGAACTTGTGGGTCAACAGGGCCTTGATCGTGTCGTTGTCCGGCGCGTGGATGTCGTTGCGGATATCCAGCGACGGCGCCACGCGAAGGACCTTGGCCATGCCGATCGCCTCGAACATGCGGATCGCGGCCCAACCGATGTCGAACTCGAAGCTGCGCAGCGCGAACTTGGCCGAGCTCGGGAATGCGTGATGGTTGTTGTGCAGTTCCTCACCACCGATGACGAAGCCCCACGGTGTCAGGTTGGTCGAGGTATCGTCGCTTTCGACGTTGCGGTAGCCCCACCAGTGGCCGAGACCGTTGACCACGCCAGCGGCCATGAACGGGATCCAGATCATCTGGCAGGCCCAGATGACCACGCCCCAGAGACCGAACAGGGCAAATCCGAGGAACAGCATCAGGGTCGGACCGAATTCCGGATAGCGACCGTAGACATTGCGCTCGAGCCAGTCGTCCGGCGTACCGCGACCGTACTTCTCGGTAATCGACGGATCCTTGCGCGCCGTCCGATACAGGTCGACGCCATCCAGCAGCACCTTCTTGATGCCATAGATCTGCGGGCTGTGCGGATCCTCCGCGGTTTCGCACTTGGCGTGGTGCTTGCGATGGATCGCCACCCACTCCTTAGTCACCATGGCCGTCGAGAACCAGGCCCAGAAACGGAAGAAATGCGCGAGTACCGGGTGGAAGTCGACACCCCGATGGGCCTGGCTGCGATGCAGGTACAGGGTCACCGAGAAGATCGTGAACTGGGAGACGACGATGAAATAGACAACCAGCATCGGCCATGACGCATGGGTCAGGCCGTTGGTGAGGAACGTGACAATCGAATCAAACATGGAATTCCACCGGGAAAAGCCGAACCATGACTATACGCGACGCCTGTCGGGTGAACCAGATACCTGGGTCCCGACAATCGCGTACGCGCGCGGATGGCCGATCCGGGAATGGATCCGGGCCCGTCATGGCCTCCTACCATATGGCGCTGCAGGCGCGGCATTCAAGCAAGTGCCGCGCAGCCGCCTTTGGTTGCTATTCGGATCGAGCCACGATCCGGCCCTGTTTCATCACCATCGTGGGCCGCTCGGTGGCGCGGATGTCGGCCAGTACATTGCCAGGCACGGCAACGATGTCGGCGAATTTCCCGGCCTCCAGGGTACCGGTCTCGGACTCGATGCCGAGCAGGCGAGCGGAACCCTGGCTACTGGTCATCAAGGCCGCTGCAGGGCTCATGCCGAGCTTCACGTAGTCGCCGAACTCGCGGGCATTGAGACCGTGCGGAAAGACCGCTGCGTCGGTTCCGAACGCGATCGGAACGCCGATCTTCAGCGCGTTGGCGAACATCTCGCCATGCGCCTTGCCGGCCGCCCTCGCCTTGCCGGCAATCTTGGGTGGGTAGGTATCGGCCTTTTCCACCACCCACTCCTGGGTCATGCGCGTCGGCACCAGGTAGACGCCACGCTCCTTCATCAGGCGCAGCGTGGCCGGCTTGAGGAAGCTGCCATGTTCGATCGAGTCGATGCCGGCCTCGACCGCCTGCTGCGCGGCCAGATCGCCGTGACTGTGCGCCGCCACCTTGCGCCCCCAGGTGTGCGCCTCGCCGATGATGGCCTTGAGCTCGGCCGGCGTCAGTTGGGGCACGTCGACCGGATCGGACTCCGAGAGCACGCCACCCGATGCACAGATCTTGATCAGGTCGGCGCCGAACTTCATCTGCTCGCGCACCGCCAGCCTGCATTCCTCGGCACCGTTGCAAACGCCTTCGAGCGGGCCCGCCGGCTTGACCCGGTCCGGCGGAAACGGCGAACTGTCGCAGTGGCCGCCGGTTGAACCGAGGGCGTGCCCCGCCACCAGCATGCGCGGCCCTTCGACCAGGCCGTCGTTGATCGCGTTGCGCAGACCCACATCGATGAAGTCGGCGGCGCCGACCTCGCGTACGGTGGTTACCCCCGCTTCGAGCGTAACGCGCGCATTGCGGGCCGCGTGAAAGGACTGCTCGACCGGAAAGCGCAGCATGCCCTCGTAGAAGCCCTGGGCCCAGTTCTCGCTGTAGTCAGAGGCGATGTGGGTGTGCGCGTCGATATAGCCGGGCACCAGGGTGGCGTCACCGAGGTCCATCACCCGGGCATCGGCTGGAATCGTCGCATTCGCGCCGACGGCCCGGATCGTCTTGCCCTGGATCACGATTACCCCGGGGCTGTCGAGCTTGCCGCTGCGCCCATCGAAAAGGTGCGCAGCCTTGAGGACGATCGTCTGCGTCTCGCTTTCGTTGGCGAGCGCCGAATCCGGGTTCGTGGCCGAGCCCGCCACCATGGCCGCAACCAGCAACGCAAGCGCATTGACCCTCATCGCAATTCCCCCTTCGCCAGTGATGGCCGAAGTCTAACCCCTGGGAGCCTGTCGGACTTCAATCGATCGGGCTGCAAATCCGTCTGCGCGGCCCATGTTTCCGCGGCTTCCTGGCCCATGGAACCACCATGGGCCTGCGAATCGTCGAAAATCCGTCCTCACGCAGCCGAATATTCGCCTCGACCGCTCAAGTCCGACAGACTCCTCGCGGCGTTCGGGCGATCGGGTTGGTCCGGTCAGTCGAATCCGCTGGCGAAGATCTGGTCCGCCTGCAGCTCATAGGCGCCGATGTCCACGGCCGCCCAGCGTGGCTGTCCGCGCTGGTCGGTGGGCAACGCACCGGTTGCAGTACCCGCATTGAATGCCGGCGAGGCGGCGGTCAGTGCCATGGTCTCGGTCAACCCGCCATTGCCGGCGATGGCGCCGAGGTTCGCATTGGCGAACAGCGCACCCGGCGTGACCGCCGTTTCCGCCTGATTCGAGACCGGCCGGATCTGCGGCCACTGCATGTTGTTGCTGCCACTGACCGGATACAGCATGGCCCAGGGGTTGTAGGCGTTGCCGCCGGTGTTGTTGAGGAAAACGGTATTGCGCATGGTGATGGCCAGACCGTTGCCGTTGCTGATGCCACCGGCAAAGCAGACATCGCATTGGGCCACATTGTTGGCGATGGTCAGGTTCTGCAGGATCAGCCCACCGCTGCCTTGCAGGTTGATCGCCCCGCCGAGCCCGGTCCGCGCAATGTTGCCGACGAAGGTGCTGTTGCTGATGTCGCCCGATGCGCGGATCAGGGTCGCGGTCTGGTGGTCGAAGATCGACAAACCGCCGTAGCCAGCGGCCTGGTTGTCGCGGAAGGTCGAGCCGCGGATCGAGAACGGCCCGCCCTGCAGGTAGACGCCACCGGTATGCGCATTGCTGGTGCCGACACTGTTGTTGCCCTGGATGGTCGAATCGAGGATCCGGGTGAAGCTGGTGGTGTCGTAGACCGTAGTGAAAAGACCGGCTCCGTAGGCATTGGACTGGTTGTCGAGCAGACGCACGCGGCACAGGTTGACGGTGCGGTCGGCACCGTCGATGCCGATCGCGCCGGCATTGCCGCCATTGCCCGGATTGCCGCCCGTGCCGGTCGCGGTATTGGCCGAGAGCTCGCTGTCGAACAGGTTGACCCGTTTGGAGCCCAGCGAGTAGATCGCGCCGCCGTTCGAGCCGCTGTTGCCGCTCATCATCACGTCAACGAGGCTCAGTTCGCTGGCACCGACCACATAGATGCCGCCACCGCCGTCGTCCTGGGCGGTGGCTATGGCGTGGTTGCTGGCGAAATTCGAATGGAAAATTCGAATCGTCACGGCCTGCCACGGCCCGCCGGTTGGCTTCCACAGGCCGGCGCCCGAGCCTGTTGGCGTCGAGCCGTTGGCGATCGTCGCGTTGAGCAAATCGAAGGCATAGGTCTGGTTGTTCGGATTGTCGATCCGGATCACCCGCCGCGCATTGCCACCGGACAGGGTCGCGCCGCCGGCATCGAGTTGGGTCGCCCGGGTGATGCGCAGTTCGGCGCTGAGCGTGAGTGTCGATGTACCGATATCGAGCCGTATTGGCCCGCCTGCATCGAGTGCCGCTTGCAGGGCGGCAGTCGTGACACTGCCCGGCGAGCCATTGCCGATCACGACCGGATTGACCAGTTGCGGGGTTGCCGGCGCCACGCAGTCGAACCCGGGCTGGGCCAGCGCCGGGATGATCCAGCCCAGGAGTATCGCCAGGCAGAGGAATCTGGTCATGGGTATCCGCACCGATTGCAAGGCAACAGGATGAGGCACAGGCCCATTCATTTCCGTGAAGCCTGCTTCAGACCGGCATCACGGGCAACCCTCTCCCGCTGGCGCTCCGATCCGGGCCTCGAGCAAGGAAGAAGGAACAGGATGCGCAGACTTCCGGATCCTTGATGCTTCCCTGTGTTGCACCTGTTGCGCCTGTATCGAGAGACCCCCTCGACCGCCCGCACCGGCACCCTGCGATGGTGGTACGCAGCCCGACTTCAGCAGCCCTGCCTTCCTTTCGCCGCTACGTCCCGGCCTGTTCGAGTTTTACCGGCGAGACAAAGCCGGCAGGTTTGGCGGCAAGCACCGAACACTGCAACTGTTCGAAGACCCCTTCGGCCGTATTCCCGATCAGCAAGCCCGCTATGCCTGTTCTGGCGACCGTTCCCATGACTACGAGATCAGCCTGCACATGTTTCGCCAATTCAGGTATGACAGAGGCGGCCACCCCGCGACGCAGATGAAATTCAGGAGAAAGGAAGGCGCTGGCATCCTCGCCGATCCGTGCCTTCAATTCCTGCCGAAGGAGGTTGAATGCACTTGCATGACTCGAACGCACGCCCTCGACATAGTCGCTGCTCGCGACAGCCGGGTCGTTGGCCCAAAGTCGCACCATCGATTCGCCGGGCGCATCCCAGACATGGACAACATGCAGCGTCGCGAAATCCGAAAAAGCGAGCGAACCCGCCAATCCAAGGATCTGCCGATTGAGGCTCTCCTCCACTGGATCCGGCCTGTCCGGGTCCAGATCAACGGCGGCAAGGATGTTCCGGCATTTCGGAGCTTCATCCGCTCTCGTCAACCACACCGGACACGGACAATTACGCAGCAACTGCATGTCCTGACTTCCGAAGATCCTTTCGATATAGCCTGGATTTTCGGCCGGTTTGATCAACAGATCGTGGCCATTTTCCAATACGACCCGAATGGCTTCGAGATACGTCCTGCCCACGAGCACGTCCACGCGAATTTTCAGGCGTTCTGCGTAAGGCTCGATCAGTGCCTCGATCCTTTTCCGGCTGGCGTCCACCATGGACGCCACGGGATCGTTTGATGTCCGGCCGCCGAACCGCATGCGGAAACCTTCCGAAACAGCCGGCACGACATCGATTACGGTCAATTCTGCCTGGTTGTTCTCCGCCAACGACACGGCGCGCAGGATCGACGCGTCCTGGGATGCAGCCTCTTCACACACGTAAAGAATCTTCTTGAATTCATTCATCCCGACCACCCTGCAATTTCCCGCAAGCAATCCTGTATTCGACAATGAAAACGGGTGACCAAGGCACCCTACGAGCTGCCGGTCTGGTTGTCCATCACGGGCTGGTAGCCCCGATCCCGCACATCCTGGACGATCGTATCGATCTCTTCGGTGCCCACCTGCAGCAAAGCCAATGCGGTTGCTCCGAGGCGCAGACTCGATTCGATCAGTTCAGGATTGGCATGGGTAGCACCCGCTGCAAGCAAGCGGGAACTGGATTCGAGATCCCGCGCACGCGCAATCACCGGCACCTGGGGACAAACCCGATTCAGGTAGGAAATCGCCGCATGGGCCATATCCGGGTTATCGACGGCGACGACTACCAGAGCAGCCCGGTCCACATGAATGGCCGCAAGCAATGCAGGATCGGCGATGTCGCCCAGCCAGACAGAATGACCATCTGCCCTCCCCTGCATCACCCGCTTCGGATCCGTATCAAAAACGGCAAACGGAACACCGCTTGCATGCAACAGCACGGCGACGGTATGTCCCACACGGCCATAGCCACCGATCACGACCTGCTGCCCGGATACATGCGGCAATTCCGCAGGGTCTTCAATCGCTTCTTGAGGCTTCTTGATCAGAAGGTCAGCGATCTTGCCGTTGAAGCGGATCAGCATGGCGCCGACAACCATCGAGAGCAGTACGGAGCTGATGGCGATCTGTCCGAGCTGGATGTCCAGCACGCTCGAATCGATCGCGATAGCGATGAGCGCCAGCCCGAACTCGCCCCCTACGCTCAGCATCAGACCGGTACGCCACCTCATTCGGGCGTCGCCGCCGACCTTGCTTACCAGCCCGGCAACGATCAGCGTCTTGCTCGTGACGATGAGCAACGCGCCCAGTGCTACCCAGTGCCAGATGGGCGGGATCGCCGCAGGGTTGAATCGCATGCCGATACCGACAAAGAACAGGCCCAGCAGCACGTCGCGAAATGGACTAACGCTGGACTCCACCTGGTGGCGGAACTCCGTTTCGCCCAGCATCATGCCGGCGAGAAATCCTCCGAATGCCAGCGACAAGCCCAGGCTATTGGTAACCCAGGCGGCCAGCAGGGCGACCAGAAGCACGGCCAGGGTGAACATCTCGAGCGATCCACTCTTGCTGACCAGATAGAACAGCGGCCGCAGCAACCAACGCCCGGCGAAGTAGACCAGCGCGAAGGCGAGTACGGCCTTGGCAAGAGCGAGGCCAAGGCTTCCCGCAAGTACGCTCGCCGAGACGGAAACACCCAGCACCGGGATCACGACCAGGAACGGAACGGCGGTGACATCCTGGAAAACCGACATGGCCAGCCCGAGACGGCCGTGCTGGGTGTTTTCCTCACCCTGCTCCTTGAGCAAACTGGAAATGATCGTCGTGGACGATTGAGCGAAGACCGCACCGAACACAAAGGCGGCGGCAGTCGGAAGCCCGACGAGCCACACCACCAATCCGACCCCCATAGTGGTGAACGCTACTTGCCCGGTTCCCAGACCGAGGACCTGATGCCGCAACGCATGCAGCTTGGGCAGCGAGAAATTGAGGCCTATGGTGAACAGCAGAAAGACGACACCGAACTCCGCCAGCGCTGCCAGCTCAGGCATCGATACCACAGGCCCGATTGTGTGCGGCCCGAGCACCACCCCGACCAGCAGGTATCCCAGGCTGGTCGGTATATGCAGGCGCTGAAAAACGACCACGACACCGATCGCGGCGGCCAGAAGCAGCATGATCTGTACGAGATTTTCCATCGGACCTCGGATCAATCGCGATAGCGTTGGGTTGGGCGTGGCAAAACGATTCCTGGCCGCTCAATAAGCCCTGCTCTGACTGCCGGAAGATGCAAGCTGCAGATTCATCTGTCCCTCCCTTGGTCTGATGAATCAATTGCCCGGGCGACGCCTGCCTGCGCGCAACGCATCGTTGCGCGAAGGCAGGTATCGTGACGGTTGCGCCACTTGCTCAGACTCTCGCTAGGCTGCGAAGTCGCCGCTTCGCTCCGGCTGGTAGGTCACCTCGACAATCTCGACATTCAACATGCCTCCGCCGGGCGCGGGCCAGGCGATCTCGTCGCCTTCGCTGAGTCCGAGCAGGGCGCTTCCGACGGGCGCCAGGATCGAAATCGTATCGCTTGAACGACCCGCGTCGCGCGGATAGACCAGGGTCAGGGAGAACGTCGAGCCGCTGGATGCGATCCTGAAGCGCACCGAAGAATTCATGGTCACCACACTGGCTGGAACTTGCGTTGGCTCAACGATACGGGCGCGCGCAATCTCCTCCTCCAACTCCCGGCGACCCGGAAAGGATTTGTAGTCGGGAGATTCAAGCATCCGCTCCAACCGCTCCGCGTCAACCCGGGACAACGTGATTTCTGGCTTCTTCTTCATGACCTTCCAAAGTAGTTGTATGTTCGAAATCCAACGACGAGCTGAAGCATCTCCGATGGCGAACGAATTTGGCAACGCACATGAACTGCGTCGCGCACCAGACTTGCCCAAGGTTATGCCGATATCGGGGTTCTTGGGATACGTCCGCTTTTCAAACCGCCTGTCGACATCTGTTTGTGGCACCTGGCCAGAGAGATTCAAGCAGGTTCTTCGAGAGACTTGCCTGAAGTGCTTCGAAATGTCGCCCCAAGGGGCTGTTTTCAGCCTGCGAGGGTGACATCGGGGGGAGATTGACCCGAAAAGCCGGGCAGCCATGACAATCGCGACAAGCAGTGGGTCGGATTGCGTTCCGGGTCCTCGGGCGCCGCGCAAACAGCTGATTCCTCGAATTTGGTCGGGGACTGACCGGCCCGCGTCGCGGCGTGGCGGATCGCGCCAGGACTCCTTCCTGCCCTGGAAGGTGTCCACGACCTTCACCTGCCTGCACGAGGGGCCATGTGCGAACCGGCGCGCATGGTCTTGACGCGCCGGGTGTGATCCTTTCGCCCAGGGATCGCGATCAACCCCCAGGCCCGTGGCCACCCTTCGCTGGCGCGCTTGCACGGGTTTCGCGAGGTTTCGTCATGGAAGGCTTCCGGGCGCCGAAAAGGGGCCACAGAAAAAAGGACCAGTGAGGACAACTCACTGATCCTTAATTCCTTTTAATGGCGCGCCCGGAGAGATTCGAACTCCCGACCACCAAGTTCGTAGCCTGGTACTCTATCCAGCTGAGCTACGGGCGCTTTGATCGTCGTCTTGGCGGAAAAAGCTGCGTTGCGCAGCCGGCCCGGTCCAACGAGGGGCGGGATTATTCTGTGCCGGGCGGGTTTCGTCAACTCCCCCGTGAAACTATTTTCAACGACCAGCGCCCGGGGCACCCCGATTTCCGCTCGCTGACGGTGTTGCTGCCGACTGCGCCTCAGTTCTTCTTGCGCGGCCGAACATACAGGACGAGGCTGTGATCCTCGATCTGGTAACCGTGCCTTTCCGCGACTTCGCGCTGCAGGCGCTCGATCTCCTCGCTGGTGAACTCGATCACCTTGCCCGACTCGACATCGATCATGTGATCGTGGTGCTTGCCGCGGTCGAGTTCGTAGACGGCCTGGCCGCCCTCGAAATTGTGCTTGAGCACGAGACCGGCGGCCTCGAACTGGGTCAGCACCCGATAAACCGTAGCCAGGCCGATGTCATCCTGGTGCTCGAGCAGTTCGCGGTAGATATCCTCGGCGGTGACGTGCTTGCCATCCAGGTTTTCGAGGATCTCCAGGATCCGCATCCGCGGGTGGGTGACCTTCAACCCCGCCTTGCGTAGATCGGTTGATTCCATGGCTGTCCTCCGCATGCCGATTCGGCGTTCCATAACGATCAGGAAAGGATGGCTAGTGTATCATCCGGGGTTTGGTCATCGCCGAGCCCGAACGCATGCTGCTACGCCTGATAGCCCTGATCGCACTGGCTGCCCTCTCCGGTTGCGGAGTGCTCTACAAACTGGACGTTCAGCAGGGCAACCTGTTCAACAAGACCCAGGTCGAAACCCTCAAGCCGGGTATGAGCAAGCGTCAGGTCCTGCTGGTCATGGGCTCGCCGTCGATCATCAGTCCGTTCAACCAGAACCGCTGGGACTATGTGTCCAGCATCAAGCGCGGCCGCGGCAAGATGGAGAGCAAGGATCTCGTGCTCTACTTCGAGAACGAGGCCCTGGCCCGCATCGAGGGCGACTACTTCCCGGAGGATCCGGAACAGCTCATTCGCGATGCGCGCAAGTACAAGCGCCAGTACCCGGACGAGAAGCGCGAAGACGACAAGAAGAAGCGCCGCGGCGGCGAGGGTCAGGGCTGATCGAATTCAGCGCGCGGACGAGGATTTCGCCCGCTTGCGCCTGGCTTCCTTCGGGTCGATCGCGAGCGGCCGATAGAGCTCGACCCGATCGCCCTGCCTGAGCAGGGCCGTGCGGGCCGCGGGCCTGGACCAGATGCCGACGTCCAGCCGCATTGCATCGATGCCGCATTCGGCCTCGACCCGGGATTCCCGGATCGCGTCGGCCACGCTGGCCGGAACGCCCAGCTTCAGCGCGCGCAGGAACTGGATGCCCGGCGCGACATAGGCGACCTCGACGTCGATCCGCTCAGCCATCGTTGCGGCGCGCAATCCGGCAGAAATCATCGACCATGCGATCGGCCAGGTTCTGGAAACCCAGTCTGAGGGCCGGCGCGGTGTACCGGCCGGCATAGTCGAAATCCAGCGCGAACAGGACCTTGCAGCCCGACTCGCCGAGGGCGACAAAGGTCCATTCGCCCTCGAGGGTGCGGAACGGGCCGTCGACCAGGTGCATGTGGATGCGCTCGGGACGCGACACCGTGTTGCGCGTGGTGAAGCTCTGGTTCATGCCGGCCAGACGAAGATCCAGCCGGGCCGTCAGCTCGGACTCCGCGCGCGCCATGACCTCCGAGCCGGCGCACCAGGGAAACAGGCTCGGGTATGCTTCCACGTGGTTGACCAGGTCGAACATCACCTCGGGCGGACGGGCCACGAGGGCATTGCGGCGAATCTGGATCAAGCGAACCTCTCAAACGAATGTGATGGTGCTTCGGACTGCCCGCCGACTCACCCGGCCGAAATTCCAGGTCAATCAGGGCCGATGCCCGAGGAAACACCCTTAACAGCATGACCAAGCAGAAAGACAAGGACAAGAAGAGCGGCGGGACGATCGCCCTGAACAAGCGCGCCCGGCATGAATATCATATCGACGAGCGCTACGAGGCGGGCGTCGCCCTGCAGGGCTGGGAGGTCAAGAGCCTCCGGGCCGGCCGGACCAACCTGACCGATGCCTACGCAATCGTCCGCAACGGCGAAATCTACCTGTTCGGCGCCTCGATCGTGCCGCTGATCTCGGCCTCCTCGCACGTCGTCGCCGACGACCGGCGCACGCGCAAGCTGCTCCTGCACCGCGCGGAAATCGACAAGCTGGTCGGTGCGGTCGAACGCAAGGGCTACACGATGGTGCCGATGGCCATGTACTGGAAAGGCAACAAGGTCAAGATCGAACTCGGCCTGGCCCGCGGCAAGCAGGACCACGACAAGCGCAACGCGATCAAGGAAAAAGACTGGCAGCGCGACAAGCAGCGCGCGATGCGCGCCCACAACAAGGGCGCCTGAGGCCACTGGAACCGGAGCCACCCCTACGCCAGCTCTCCGCTCCGCCGTAGGAGCGCCTTCAGGCGCGATGCTTTGAATGCGTCCGACGGCGATCCGGAGACAGGCCCGGCCTACACCGGAATCCGTCGTCCCTGCGCAGGCAGGAACCCAGCGACTTTCCCGTAACCGCGCATGCGCAATCGCCGCCCCGCTGCAAATAGACCCGCCGCACCACCCACTTGAATCGCGAACATTCATCCCGATCTCGTCAGCACATGCCGGCCACGTGCTAGCATGCCCTTCCCCGGGGGTGTCATGGCTTCGACGGGGGTAGTGAGATAGCTTGGTGCATGCCGAGGGGGCGACTTTCCTCGTTAATCCAGTAGCAAACTTTTAGTTGCCAACGACGACAACTACGCTCTCGCCGCTTAAGGCGTAAGCCGGGAACCCACTTGTGCTCATGCTCGTGGATGTACCGTCACTATCATGGGATAGCCCGAATCCGCGGTCTGACGGAGCACGGCGAAATCTTCCAGACTGGTCAACCGGTGCGTTTCGCACATCGTACTGCCGGAAGACGAGATCGAACGATGAGCTAAGCATGTAGGACTGGGCGTCAATCGCCTTCGGACGCGGGTTCAACTCCCGCCACCTCCACCAATAATGAAACCCCAACCGTTCTCGGTTGGGGTTTTTTTCTTGCCTGATCGGGCCGGTTCCCGCGTGTTCCTGGGGGTTCCTGCGCAAGCCTGCGGACCGTACCGGTCAGCCTCTCGGTACGTTTCGGTCAACATTCCACTCTCTCCTGGCCAATACTCGCTCCGACGTCGCTCCCGAAAATGGCCCGAAGTCCGCAAAGGCCGCAACGCAGACCCATATGGATCAAATAGTTACGCGTGAACCAGTCAAGCGGTTGGATTGTAGCATTGGCTATCGGAGGGGACACACGCTTGCCCCAGCGAGCTATCGCACTTGCAGTTTGTCAGAAACTCGCATATCTTTTCTTACATGAACGCGACGACCAAGACTGCCGAGCTGATTCGCGAGCGCATCGAGGCGATGCCGACCGGGGAGCCTTTCACCCCGACAGCATTCCTGGAGTGCGGCACGCGTGCTTCCGTCGATCAGACCCTCTCCCGCCTCGTCAAGGCTGGGTCGATCGAGCGCATGACGCGCGGTGTCTTTGTGCGTCCCGAGGTCAGCCGTTTCGTCGGCAAGGTTAGCCCCTCGCCGCTGAAGGTGGTCGAGACTGTCGCTAAGACCACGGGCGCCGTCGTCCAGGTTCACGGTGCCGAAGCGGCACGTCGGCTCGAACTAACCACGCAGGTTCCAACCCAGTCGGTATTCGTGACATCCGGCCCGTCGAAGCGCATCCGCGTGGGGAAGATGGAGATCCGTCTGCAGCACGTCTGTCAGCGCAAGTTGGCCCTGGCGGGTCGACCCGCCGGGCTCGCGCTTGCGGCGATGTGGTATCTCGGCAAGAAGGAAGTGACGCCGGCCCTCGTCGAGAAGATTCGGCGCAAGCTGGGATCGAGCGAGTTCGAGGTGTTGAAGTCAGCCACCAGCTCGATGCCTGCGTGGATGAGCGACGCCATCTTCCGAAACGAGCGGATGGCCATTCATGCTTGAGTCCTTCCTGCACCTGAAGTCTCAAGAGCAGTCCCAGATCTATCGGGCACTGGCTCCGCAGCTTAACCGCACGCCCGTCGTACTGGAAAAAGATGTCTGGGTCTGCTGGGTGCTGCAGACCCTGTTCACCATGCCCGACCGACTTCCGATGGCCTTCAAGGGCGGCACATCACTATCCAAGGTGTTCGGAGCCATCGCACGCTTCTCCGAGGACGTGGACATCACCCTCGACTATCGAGGACTGGACGGAACCTTCGACCCATTTGCCGGAGGGGTCTCGCGCAATCGACTGAAGAAATTCAGCGAGGATCTCAAGTCCTTTGTGCGCGGCCATGCACACGATGTCGTGGCGCCGCACTTTCAGAAGATGCTGGCGGACGAGTTCGATGCCGATGCATTCCAGCTTGACGTCAGCGATGACGGCGAGCAGATGCGGGTGCACTACCCGAGCGTACTGGAGGCACCAGGAGACTACGTCGGTAACAGCGTCCTGATCGAGTTCGGTGGCCGCAACATCACCGAGCCGAATGAGGAGCATGTGGTGCGGCCCGAGATTGCGGAACATGTAGCTGAACTCGAATTCCCTCGCTCGACGGTCAGTGTGCTGTCTCCGACACGCACCTTCTGGGAAAAGGCGACGCTGATACACGTCGAGTGTCAGCGCGACGAGTTCCGCACAGGCGCCGAACGTCTGTCACGCCACTGGTACGACCTGGCCATGCTGGCCGATCTTGCCCATGGGCAAGCCGCTGTGGCCGATCACGCTATGCTCGCGGACGTCGTCAAGCACAAGAAGGTCTTCTACAACGCGAGCTACGCCAACTACGACGCATGCCTGGCCGGGCAGCTCAGACTCATTCCGGACGATGCCGCACTGGCCGCGCTGCGCGATGACTTCCAGCGCATGATCGGTGCCGGCATGTTTATCGGCGAGCCTCCCGTATTCGATGCCATCGTCGATCGCCTGCGCGCGCTGGAAACGACAATCAATCAGTGACCTCCCGCTGGCGTTGAGCCGTCAATCCTCGCCTGCTGCTCATGCCACAGCGCTTGCGGATCGACCGCCAGATCGAACATTGTGATGTGGTTCGGCAGCGTGTCGTCCAGGATGGCGGCAACGATGTCGGGTGCCAGCGTGGTGAGGTAGTCCGTCCGGCTGACGTAGCTGTTGTCGATGCCTGCCCGTGTGGCGATCTCCTTCAAAGACTTCACCTGCCTCGATTCCGGCACTCGTGGATGTACCGTCGTTATCATGGGATAGCCCGAATCCGCGGCCTTGACGAACCACGGCGAAATCTTCCAGACGAGTCCACAGATGCGTTTCGCACAACGTACTGTCGGAAGGCGAGATCGAACGATGAGCAAAGCATGCAATACCGGGCGTCAACTGTCTTCGGACGCAGGTTCAACTTCCGCCACCTCCACCAAACAAGGACGTCCTTTGATTACAGGTACTTAGAGAGCACCTGGGTCCAAGGTTGGGATGCAGGTCCTACTACCTTGACCCCCGAGCCATTCTTGGCAAAGTCCTTAGCCCCGACTCCGGCCTACATGATCTCGATGCCGCCCTCTGGGGTCGCTTTGCCAATCATGTTGGAGTCCGGGTCTAGCACATAGATGCTGCGCGGCTTGTCCGCCAGACAGGCATCCGTGTTCACAATCGCCTCTATCATTTTCCGGCGCATCTCATCGTTGCTGCGCAGAACCACCCACGTATCCCTGCGCGCATGAACGAAAACCGGTTCGGTCGAATTCCGATCGTAGACGAAAGACTGCTGGAGCATTGCATAGGTTTTTTCCGGATCGCCACGCGAGCAAGCCTCGTTGACCTTCTTGTCGCTCACAATTGTGATGGGGGTAACCGGCATGGCCCTAGGCGGACGCTTGACTGGAGCTGGCCTAGGAATTGTCGCGATACTTCCAATCAGGCCAACTAGCACTAACGCCGCGAGAACCAACGCCCAACGAGTATTTGACTTGGCAGGTTTGCGAGCACCGCACTTCGGACAGACAGCGGCGCTTGAGCTAACTGGATCTCCACAGTCCTTACACGGCGTTATGGCCACAACGCGCTCCCCAACGGTTTTGGTCTTATTCACATGATACGCATGTCGTGCTGTCGAGCTCTAGCTCGCGCCCGCACTCGTCCGATGGCTGCGACGACCGCCGTCATCGAAGTCCATTCCAGACTGCCTGCCATCTGCCTAACCACAACTCATATCTCCCAAACTCCAAGCTCTAGTCCGAGCGACTTGGATAAGAAGCGGGAGAAGCCTGCACGTTATGAATAGCCGGGGCCTCCCAATCTCCGCAATGCCCTACATCGCGCGACACAGCACCCCACAGCCTATGCTGAGGGTGAAGCCTACAAATACTTCGCCCCCTCCTTTGCCCATCTGGTCGGAATTATGGTGCGCATGCCGGAACTCCCGGCTACTTAGCACTTCGCTTTCTCGCAATCCAGCACCGGCGTCAAGGCGTGCCTGCCCTCTCTTGTCCGAGCCAATGGGCCATCAAGCTGCTTGCAGCGCTTTGACGCGACCGCGTCCAATGCCTGCCTGCAATAGTAGCCATAGGGCGACTGGAATTTGCGCCTAGCAACTAGATCATTGGGGTCGAAAGGCAACAATTGGGGCTGAAAGCATGAGTACCTGCGATGACACAACTTGTTGCACGAGAGAATCGTGTCAATATTCTTCTAGTTTCGTCCAGGAGGGTGGGAGCAATCCAATATGGAAGATCACGCTCCAAAAATTCAGACCGAAGCCGACACCTGCCGGGAACTGGTCACGCCCAAGCTTGTCGAGGCCGGATGGGGCCATGCGCCGCACGTGATCGGCGAGCAGCGCACTTTCACGAATGGCCGCATCATCGTGACTGGCGGCCGTGTGCGCCGTGGCAAGCAGAAACGTGCTGACTACCTGCTGTACTACCGGCGCGACTATCCGTTAGCCGTCGTGGAAGCGAAGGAACTGGGGCTGCGGGCGGAAACCGGGGTGCAGCAGGCCAAAGAGTACGCCGAGATTCTCGGCCTGAAGTTCGCTTATGCCACCAACGGCCATCGCATCATCGAGATCGACTACACCACCGGCATCGAGCGTGAGGCGGATCGCTTCGCCACGCCCGCCGAACTCTGGCAGCGACTAACCGCCGCTACCGCTCTACCCGATCCGACCACACCCCACCTACTCGAACCCTTCAACCTGGTTTCGGGCAAGGTGCCGCGCTATTACCAGCAGATTGCGATCAATCGAGTCATCGAAGCTATCCTGCTTGGTCAAAAACGCATCCTTGCCACATTGGCCACCGGCACCGGCAAGACCTGCGTGGCGTTTCAGCTGTGCTGGAAGTTGTGGAGCAGCCGCTGGAACCGTACCGGCGAATACCGCCGGCCGAAGATCCTGTTCTTGGCCGATCGCAACATCCTGGTCGATGACCCGATGGCCAAGATGTTCGCGTCGTTTGGCGACGCCCGCCACAAGATCGCCGGTGGCGACGTAAGCCAGAGCCGTGACATGTACTTCGGCATCTATCAGGCGCTGTCCACCGCCAACGAAGACGTGTTCCGTCAGTACCGGCCGGACTTCTTCGATCTGATCATCATCGACGAATGCCATCGCGGCTCCAGCCGCAACGATAGCAACTGGCGTGCGGTGCTCGACTACTTCGCGCCCGCCGTGCAGTTCGGCATGACGGCCACGCCGCTGCGCGAGGAATCGCGCGACAGCTACGAATACTTCGGCAACCCGGTTTACACCTACAGCCTGCGCCAAGGCATCGAGGATGGTTTCCTCGCCCCCTATCGGGTGCATCGTGTGATCACAACGGTGGATGCCGCAGGCTGGCGACCGTCCAAGGATGAGCTCGACCGCTTCGGCCGGCCGGTGCCGGACGATGAGTACCAGACCAAGGATTTCGAGCGCGTCATCGCGCTGCGGGCGCGCACCAAGGCCATTGCCAAGCACCTCGCCGACTTCCTCAAGGGCACCGACCGCTTCGCCAAGACCATCGTGTTCTGCGTCGACCAGGAGCACGCAGCCGAAATGCGCCAGGAGCTGGTCAACCTCAACAGCGATCTGGTCAAGCAATACCCGGACTACGTCTGCCGCGTCACTGCAGACGAAGGCGCCATTGGCCTCACCCACCTCGCACACTTTCAGGACGTCGACAAACCCACACCGGTGATCCTGACCACCTCGCAATTGCTGACCACCGGCGTCGACGCCGAGATGGTCAAGAATGTGGTGCTGGCCCGCGTGGTCGGCTCCCGCTCCGAGTTCAAGCAAATCATCGGCCGCGGCACCCGACTCAAGGTCGACTACGGCAAGGAATACTTCAACATCATCGACTTCACCGGCACCGCCACCCGGCATTTCGCCGATCCGGATTTCGATGGCGATCCCGCGCGCATCGAGGAAGTGACCATCGACGATGCCGGTGAAACCGTCGATACCGTCGTCGAAACGCCGCCCGGTATCGAAGACGAGCAGGCCGACTACACCGTCGACACCACGGAAACCGACGCAGGCCAGGGCGAAATCCTCACCGAACCGCCTGAGGAGCCGCGCAAGTTCTACGTGGACGGGGGCGACGTCGAAGTGATCGGTCATCTGGTCTACGACCTCGACACTGACGGCAAGAAGCTTCAGGTGGTCAAGTACACCGAGTACTCGGGCCGCACCGTCCGCACCCTGTACCCGACCCGCGATGCGCTGCAATCGGCCTGGGCCAATCCCGACACCCGCGCGGAGGTGCTGCGCGAACTGACCGAGCGCGGCATCAGTTTCGAGGAGCTGGCGGCAAGCGCCGACCAGCCCGACGCCGACCCCTTCGATCTGCTGTGTCATCTGGCCTGGAACGCGCCGCTGCTCACTCGCCGCCAGCGTGCCGAGCAGGCCAGGAAGGCGGCGCAGGATCTGTTCGGTCAATACGGCGATTCAGCCCGCGAAATCCTCACGCTGCTGCTCGACAAGTACATTGAGCGCGGCATCGTCCAGTTCAACGCCCTTTCCGAGCTGATGAAGGTGCAACCCTTCGACCGCTTCGGCAGCCCCTCCGAAATCGCCACCCGGCATTTCGGCGGCATCAAACCCTTCAAGGAAGCCGTCTCGCGCTTGCAGACGGCCCTTTACCAATGACGAGAAGTTCCTGAATGGCCGCACCGGAAAAGAAAACCAGAACCAAACGTGCCAAGGCACCGCTGACCACACGGGACAATCTGTCGGCGCTGATCGGCAGCGCCCGCAAGATCCTGCGCAAGGACAAGGGCCTCAATGGAGACGTCGACCGCCTGCCGCTCCTCACCTGGGTGATGTTCCTCAAGTTCCTCGACGACCTCGAAGTCGTGCATGAGGAAGAAGCGGAGCTCGACGGCAAGCCCTACCACCCCATCATCGAATCGCCCTACCGCTGGCGCGACTGGGCTGCGCGCGAGGATGGCCTCACCGGCGACGAACTGCTGGCCTTCATCAACCAGGACGAATGCCACCGCGCCGACGGCTCACGCGGCGCCGGCCTGTTCGCCTATCTGCGAGGTCTGGCCGGCAGCGGCGAAAAAGGCAGCCAGCGTGAGGTCATCGCCAACGTGTTTCGCGGCGTGCAGAACCGCATGGTCAGCGGCTACCTGCTGCGCGACATCATCAACAAGATCAACGGCATTCATTTCAGCTCAAGCGAGGAGATCCACACCCTCTCGCACCTGTACGAATCCATGCTGCGCGAGATGCGCGACGCCGCCGGTGACTCCGGCGAGTTCTACACCCCACGCCCGGTCGTGCGCTTCATGGTGCAGGTCACCGACCCGCGCCTGGGCGAGACCATGCTCGACCCGGCCTGCGGCACCGGCGGGTTTCTGGTGGAGGCCTACGACCACATTGCTCAGCAGGTGACCAACCCGGATCAGCGTCGCACCTTGCAGCGCGACACCCTGTTCGGCCAGGAGGCCAAGCCGCTGCCCTACATGCTGGCGCAGATGAACCTGCTGCTGCACGGGCTGGAAGCGCCGCAGATCGCCTACGGCAACACGCTGGAACGGCGCATTACCGAAATTGGCCACGATGAACGAGTCGATGTGATCCTCACCAACCCGCCCTTCGGCGGCGAGGAGGAAGCCGGCATCAAGGCCAACTTCCCGGCCAACATGCAGACGGCCGAAACCGCACTGCTGTTCCTGCAGTACATCATGCGCAAGCTGCGCTACGCCGGGCATGGCGCAGAGCAGGGAGGCCGTGCCGCCGTGGTGGTGCCCAACGGCACCCTGTTTGGCGATGGCGTATGCGCCGTCATCAAGGGGGAGATGCTCAAGGAATTCAACCTCCACACCATCGTGCGCCTGCCGCAAGGCGTGTTCGCGCCCTACACCGACATCCCGGCCAACCTGCTGTTCTTCCAGCGCGGCGGCCCCACCGACACCATCTGGTACTACGAACTGCCCCAGCCCGAAGGCCGCAAGAAATACAGCAAGACCGCACCGTTGCCCTTCGAAGCCTTCCAGCCCGTGCTCGAGTGGTGGAACGCCCGCCAGGAAGGCCCGCAAGCCTGGCGCGTGGGCTTCGCCGCCAAACGTGCCGCCGCCATCGACGCCGCCACGCCGCACTGGCAGCGAGCCGAAACCGAACGCGCCAGCGCACTCGCTCTAGGCAAGCCAATCCGCGAACTGGATCAGACCATCAGCCATGCCGCCAATGGCGACAAGGCCGCGCTGCAAGCGCAGTTGCGAGAGCTGAAAATCCGCCAGCAGGCCCATGAGGCCGCCGCCAAGGCCGCGCAGGCGGAGGGTGATGCGCTCTACTGGCCGATCTACAACCTGGACCTGAAGAACCCGCATGCCGCCGAAGGGCTGGAGCACGCCGATCCGAAGGACCTGGTCGCTGCCATGCGTGCCGGAGAAGAGGACGTGCTGCGCCTGCTCAGCGAGATTGAGGCACTGGTGACCGAGGTGCAGGGATGAGCCTGTGGCCGACAGTCGAGCTCGGCGACGTGATGTGCGTCCACATCGATGCCGTTCCGAGCGCCACGCTGACCTCGGTGAATCTCGCCGGTGTTTACGGATTTGGACGCGGGCTATTTCAACGCGGCCCGATCTCGCCACAGGAGACGTCCTACAAGAACTTTCATCGGCTGAATGCGGGTGATTTTGTAATAAGTAGCCCGAAAGCCTGGGAAGGCGCATTGGCTCGCATTCCGGAAGAAATGGACGGGTGGTTCTTGTCTCCAGTGTTCCCAACCTTTCGGCCCACTGACGCTCTCGACACTCGGTACCTTGACTGGTACTGCAAGCGAGAAGCCGTCTGGAGACAACTGCAAGGCAAGGCGAAAGGTATGGGGGCACGGCGCGAGTCGGTATCACCAGCTCAGTTCTTGAGCCTGGAGATTCCCCTGCCGCCGCTCACCGAACAACAAGCCATTGTCAGCCGT
Organism: Dokdonella immobilis; assembly: GCF_900115085.1. Taxonomy (GTDB): domain Bacteria; phylum Pseudomonadota; class Gammaproteobacteria; order Xanthomonadales; family Rhodanobacteraceae; genus Dokdonella; species Dokdonella immobilis. Next base: position 231,203 of record NZ_FOVF01000003.1, read on the forward strand.
CTCGACACTTTGGCCGACAAGGTTCGGCAGGTGAACGAACACCTCGACGCCATCGAGCGCGACGCCGATCGTCTGCTCGCCGTGCGCTTTCGTGACGCTATTGCCGATGCGCCCATGCGACCGATGGCGGAGGTGGCGCCGCTGGTGCGGCGTGAGATCATCATCAACCCAGACAAAGACTACACGGAGCTTGGTGTTCGCAGCTTCTACAAAGGGACATTTCAGCGTCGCACGATCCCAGGCTCGGACTTTTCATGGCAGGCCTTGTACCGTGTCCAAGCCAGCGACCTAGTTTTCAGCAACATCATGGCTTGGGAACAGGCCATTGCGATTGCCCAGCGCTGTGACGACGGCTGCGTCGGCAACCACCGGATGCTAACTTGCCAAGCAAATGCGGAAGTCGCGGTTCCTTGCTTCCTCTGGTACTACTTCACCACGGAGGAAGGCTTCTCAAAGATTTACGCTGCCTCACCCGGAACCGCCGCCCGCAACCGGACGATGACGGCACCGGCACTGATGGCGATCGATGTCCCTATGCCACCATTGTCTGCGCAGCGAACTTTCAACGCCCTGCAATCCAAGGTGGCAGAACTCAAAGCCCGCCACGCCACCATCCGCCAGGCCAACGACGCACTGATCCCGGCAACGCTGGAACGCGTGTTTTCCGGGGCTGACTGAATGCAATTCGTTCGCCACGGTCCCGATATCCCCGAACGCCTGTTGCAGGCGCATGAGGACGGGCGTGTGGTGTTCTTCTGCGGTGCGGGCATTTCCTACCCGGCCCGCCTGCCGGGGTTTTCAGGGCTGGTCGACAAGCTCTATACGGCCCTCGCAGCCACACCCAACGCCGTGCAACTGGCGGCGATCAAGGCGGGGCAGTTCGATACCGCCATCGGCTTGCTGGAGGCGGACATCGTCGGCGGCCGCGAGACGGTGCGCCGCGCGCTGGCCGCCATCCTCACGCCGGATCTCAGTGCCCCGAACGCGACGGCGACCCACGAGGCCTTGCTGACGCTGGGCAAGTGCCGTAACGGCAATACCCGCCTCATCACCACCAACTTCGATCGGCTATTCGAGGAAGTGATTACCGCGAAGTCGCTATCGATCGAGCGTTTCCAGGCGCCGCTGTTGCCGGTGCCGAAGAACCGCTGGGATGGCTTGGTGTATCTGCATGGCCTTCTCACCGCTGCGCCGACAGCGAGCGATCTGGATCGGCTGGTCGTCTCCAGCGGCGATTTTGGCCTGGCCTATCTCACCGAGCGCTGGGCGGCGCGTTTCGTCAGCGAGCTGTTCCGCAACTACACCGTGTGCTTCGTTGGTTACAGCATCAACGACCCGGTGCTGCGCTACATGATGGACGCACTGGCCGCCGACCGCCTGCTCGGCGAGGCGCCGCCCGAGATGTTCGCGTTCGGCAGTTACTCCAAGGGCAAGGACGAAGAACGCGCCAACGAGTGGCGGGCCAAGAACGTCACGCCCATCCTCTACCGCGAGCACAATCGGCACGACTACCTGCACAAGACCCTGCGTGCCTGGGCCGAAACCTACCGCGACGGCGTACGCGGCAAGGAGCGCATCGTCGTCGAGTGCGCCATGGCGCGGCCCATGGCAAACACCCGGCAGGACGACTTCGTCGGGCGCCTGCTGTGGGCGCTGAGCGATCCGGGCGGCCTGCCCGCCAGGCGCTTTGCCGACCTAGACCCGGTGCCGTCACTGGATTGGCTGGAGCCGCTGAGCGAGGAACGCTACCGGCAGGCCGACTTGGACCGCTTCGGCGTCCCGCCCAGAACGACCGTGGATGACAAGCTCACCTTCAGCCTGACTCGCCGACCCTCGCCGTATCCGCTCGCACCGTCGATGTGTATCGTCGATGCCGGTGCGCGCGGCAGCCGCTGGGACGAGGTGATGCGGCAACTGGCGCGTTGGCTGATCCGTCATCTGGACGACCCGGCGCTGCTGCTATGGTTGGTCAAACGCGGCGGGCAGCTGCATGACGATCTGGTCTGGTGGATCGAACACTGTCTGGACAAACTGGCCAAACTTGAGCGTGACGGCAAAACCGCCGAGTTGACGCGCATTCGTGAGGGTGCGCCCAACGCGATCCCCGGCCCGCTGATGCGCACCCTGTGGCGGCTGCTGTTGACCGGGCGCGTAAAATCGTGGCGGCATGACTTCGACCTGTACCGCTGGCGCGACCGCTTCAAGCGCGATGGGCTCACCACCACCTTGCGCCTGGAACTGCGCGAAACACTGACGCCACGCGTATCGCTGCGCGAGCCGTTCCGTTCGCCCGCCGAGGAAAGTGACGGTCGCGTGCCCGAGCGCATCAAGGAGCTGGTGGAATGGGAGATCGTGCTGTCGACGGATCACGTCCATTCCAGCCTGCGTGATCTGCCATGGGATGAGCGCTGGACCGCCGCACTGCCGGAACTGCTGTCTGATTTCAGCGCCCTGTTGCGCGACGCACTGGATCTGATGCGTGAACTCGGCAGCGCCGAGGACAGAAGCGATCGGTCCTACATGCATCAACCATCGATCAGCGAGCACCCGCAGAACCGGGACTTCCACGACTGGACGGCACTGATCGACCTGACCCGGGATGCGTGGCTCGCCACTGTTGCGCAATCACCGGCGCGGGCAGCCGTGGTGGCGCAGTCCTGGAGGCACACGCCCTATCCGCTGCTCCGGCGCCTCGCCTTCTTTGCCGCTGCACAGGACAACGTGATACCCCTCCGCCGTGCCCTCGACTGGCTGCTAGCCGATGACCACTGGTGGCTTTGGTGCGTGGAAACCGAGCGGGAAGCCATGCGCCTGCTGGTGACCCTGGCGCCGCAACTCGATGAGGTAATGCTGCGGGAACTGGAACAAGCCGTGCTCGCTGGCCCACCCCGCGACATGTTCAAGGATGACATAAAGCCCGAGCGTTGGAGGCAGATCGTGGACCGGGAGATCTGGCTGCGTCTGGCAAAAATCGCTGATACCGGCACGGCCTTGGATGTTACCGGCAACGAACGGTTGGCGGCGCTTTCGGCCCAGTATCCGGAATGGCAACTGGCGGTAGATCAGCGCGATGAGTTCCCTTACTGGATGGGCGATGGCGATGAGTGGCGTAGGTTCGTTGCCACGCCGCGCCGCCGCCGAGAGTTGATCGAATGGCTCAAGCAGCAGCCCAGCACCGACCACTGGCAGGAAGACGACTGGCGGCAGCGCTGTCGTGACAACTTTGCTACGACTGCCTGTGCCTTGTTTGCGTTGGCCAAGGAAGGTGTCTGGCCGACAGATCGCTGGCGAGAAGCGCTGCAGGCTTGGTCAGAGGAAAAACTCCTGAAGCGCGCTTGGCGACACATGGCACCAGTGTTCGCGGATGCACCCGATGATCTACTGAAAACGCTTGCCCATGGTGTGAGCTGGTGGTTGCAAGCCATCGCCAAGACCTTCGAAGGCCACCAAGTGCATTTCTTCGAGCTGGCTCGCCGACTCCTTGCGCTGGATCATCAGGACGGCGTCGATACAGACGAACCCGTCATGCATGCCATCAATCACCCAGTGGGCCACGTGACGGAGGCGCTGCTGCGCTGGTGGTATCGACACACGCTGGAGGATGGGCAAGTCTTACCGGAGGAAATCAGGCCCACATTCATCGAACTCTGCGACACCCGGATCCACAAGTTCCGGCACGGCCGTGTCTTGCTCGCAGCCCATGTCATCGCGCTGTTCCGTGTCGACCGGGAATGGGCGACGCACCATCTGTTACCGCTATTCGACTGGCAGCGCTCAGAATTAGAAGCGCGCGCCGCGTGGGAGGGCTTCCTGTGGTCCCCCCGCCTGTACCGACCCTTGATGGAACTGCTCAAGCCGGCCTTTCTCGAAACCGCGCGCCACTATGGGGCACTCGGCAAGCACGACGGCCAATACGCTTCTCTGCTGACATTCGCCGCCCTCGACCCGGGTGACACTTTCACCACCGCCGAGCTGGCGGCCGCCACCCGCGCACTGCCACCGGACGGTTTGCACGATGCCGCACACGCATTGGTGAGAGCGCTGGAGGGCGCAGGCGATCAGCGTGCCGACTACTGGACCAACCGGGTAACGCCGTACCTCCACGCCATTTGGCCCAAGACCCGGGACAACATTTCCCCGGCCATCGCCGAGAGCCTCGGCCGCCTCTGCGTCGCGGCACAGGATGCATTCCCACAGGCATTGGCCCTACTCCGCGCCTGGCTGCAACCGCCGGCCCACCCTGACTATCTGGTACATCGGTTACACGAGGCAGGTCTCTGCGGCAAGTTTCCGGAACAGGCACTGGACTTCCTGAGTCTGGTGATTGGGGATCAAACCCAATGGCCACCCAGTGACCTCGGCGCCTGCCTTGACGCGATACGAATAGCCACGCCGGAACTTGAGGCTGATCCGCGCTTTGAACGGTTGATGGCGTACCTTCGCCAGCGTGGGCGAGGCTGAGGTCGTGTCTTTGTGGCATGCGTCAGTTATCCGAAAATCCCGGATTACTGGACCCCACCCCCGCAACCATCCGGAGATTCCGGACAGTTACCGATTCGCAAGCGCGGGAATTTGCACTTGTCTGCAACAGTCCGAAACGGCTGACCGAGGAACCAGTTTTGCTGTTAACCGTCCGCCACTAAATCGGAAGCCCGGACCTTGTCCGAGCTTTCTTGTAGGCGGGTTCGTCAGACGCCGTTGGCGTCGGCCGGGACCACGGCCTTCTCGCGCCGGATCAGGTAGATGCCGCTGGCGATGATGATGGCGGCGCCAATGAGCATCAGGCGATCGGGCAGCGTCTTCCAGATCAGCCAGTCGAGGCCGACGCCCCAGGCCAGGGCGGTGTATTCGAACGGGGCGATGATCGAGGCCTCGGTGTGCTTGAAGGCCTCGGTCACGGCGTACTGGCCGAAGGCGCCAGTGACCGCGAGGCCGGCCAGTACCCACCAGTGTTCGTCATGGATCGGCATCCAGTCCTTCCAGGCCGCGAGGCCGGCAAACAGGCTCAGCAGCACGATCATCCAGAAGACCATGCCCTGGGTCGAATCGGTGCGGCCGAGGACGCGAACGGTGATCGCCGACAACGAGTAGGCGGTCGACGCGAACAACACGGCCGCGCTACCCAGGTTGACCATGCGCGTCGCGTCGGGCCGCAATACGACCAGCACGCCGACCAAGCCGACCCCGATCGCGCACCAGCGCCGCCAGCCGACGCGTTCGCCGAGCAGGGGCACGGCCAGCGCGGTGACCAGCAGCGGCGCGATGAAGAACAGCGAATAGGCTTCGGCCAGGGGCAGATCGCGCAGCGCGAACGCGAATGCGGCGAGCATCAGCACGGCCAGCACGCCGCGCAGCAGGTGCAGGAACCAGCGCGCGCTCAAGACGTGATGGAAGCCGCCGGTCAGGGCGATCCAGATCAGCACGAGGGGCAGCGAGGTGAGACCGCGCAGGGCAGCGACCTGCATCGGCGGGTAGTGCAGCGAGAGTACCTTGAGGCTCGTATCCATCAGCGAAAACGCAGCCACCGCTGCAAGCATGAACAGGATACCGCGCAGGTTGGGCGACATCGGAGGCTTCATGGCCGGATAGTCGACAAGCGCGGGGGTTCGCGCAAGCGATTTGTTCAGGCGCGATGGGCGAAACTGTGGCGTTGATGGCAGACTGGTTGCCGCATGAAGAACATTGCCCTGAAATTCGGCCTTTGTGGCCTCCTCGTCCTGCTCGCCGGCGGATGTGCCTCAAACCTGCCGCACTCCACGACGACCGAACTGGCAGTCGAGGTACCCGCCGAACCGGCGATCGATCCGCACTACGAAGCCGTCATCCAGCGCGGGCCCGAATACATCGACGCGCTGCGCGCCGAACCGGCGCCGGCGCAACCCGAGGTCGTCGAAGGCAAGAGCGAGCTCGGCGACCAGCGCGAACTGGCCTCGAAGGGTTACGTGCGCATCGGCAATGGCCGCTACCCGCTGGTCGATGCCGGGACGATGCGCGCTGCAATCGAACTGGGCCAGGAAGTCGGCGCGGACCGCATGCTGCTGTATCCGCATCATCCCGAGTCGAGCGACGATGCGGCCACGGACCAGTTCCTGGTCGCCTATTACGTCCGCTTCAAGCTGCTGTTCGGCGCAACCTTCCGCAATCTGACCCCCGGAGAACGCAGCCAGCTTGGCGTCGATCACGGCGTGCAGATCGGCTCGGTGGTCGGCGGTACTCCGGCCTCACAGGCGAACCTGATGGCGGGCGACTACGTCATCGCGCTCGATGGCCAGCCGGTTACGGATCGCGGCGGCTTCCAGAAACTTCTGCTGAAGGCGGCCGGCCGGGCGGTCAGCCTGAAGGTCCGCCGCGGCCAGCAGACGGTCGACAGGATCGTCCGCCTCGGCGCTGCGCCCGAGCCTAACCCGGTTCCCTGAGCATCCACTCAGGCCGGAACGGTCGACTCGGCCGGCGCGAGTATCGACTGCCCGCGCTCCAGAGCCGCAGTGCCGCTGCGCGCCAGTTCGAGGATCGAGGCCATGCCGCCCAGTTCGGCCAGCACGGCACTGATGTGCGAACCGCGCCCGGTGAATTGCAGGGTTCGCGTCGATTCGGTTTCCTCGAGGACCACGCCAAAGCTCAGCTCGGTGAAGCGCGCGATCGCCGCGGCATTCGACGCACTCGAGGCAACCTTGACCACCAGCAATTCCGATTCGATATGGTCGCGACTGGTCAGGTCGGCGATCTCGAGAACGTCGATCAGCTTGCGCGACTGGTTGATGATCTGGGCGATCACACCATCGTCGCCGAAGGTGACCATGGTCAGGCGGGAAACCTGCGGATCATGGGTCGCGGCCACGGTCAGCGAATCGATGTTGTAGCCGCGCGCGGCAAACATGCCGGCGACGCGGGCCAGCGCGCCGGCCTCGTTCTGCAGCAGCATCGAGATGATATGGCGCATCAGAACATCTCCACGGGGCCGGATTCGCTGGCCACCACGCTGTCGCGCGAAGCGATATGCTCGCCGGTGATCATCTGCGAATAGCTCATGCCCGGGCCGACCATCGGATAGACGCAGGCATCGGGGTCGATCATGACCTCGAGGAAGGCCGGGCCATCGAATTCGATGAACTCCCGGATCACGCGCGGCAGGTCCTCGGGGCGCTCGAGACGCATCGCATACGGGAAGCCGTCTGCCTCGGCGGCCTTGATGAAATCCTTCTTGTGCAGGCTCTTGTCGGTCGCCGAGAAGCGCCCCTTGAAAAACAGCTTCTGCCACTGCCGGACCATGCCGTCGCCGCAGTTGTTGAGAACGACGACCTTGACCGGCAGGTTGTAGGTGGTCACCGTTTCGAGCTCGCCGAGATTCATGCGGATGCTGGCATCGCCATCGATGTCGATCACGGTCAGGTCGCGGCGGGCGAACTGGGCACCGATCGCCGCCGGCAGGCCGAAACCCATCGTGCCCATCGAGCCCGAGGTCAGCCAGCGCCGCGGTTCGGTGAAATCGAAATACTGCGCGGCCCACATCTGGTGCTGGCCGACGCCGGTGCAGACGATTGCGTTGCCGCGCGTGATCCGGTTGATCTCCTCGATCACCGCGTACGGCTGGATCAATGCGCTGTCGCGATCGAAGTTCATCGCGTGGGACTTCTTCAGCGCGGCCACGTGCGCATGCCAGGCGGCGTAGCGGCCCTGCCCGTTCGGATCGAAGCCGGTTTGCCGGGCCCGCTCGCAGAGCGCGCGCAGCGCGCACGAGATGTCGCCAAGGTGGTGCCAGTCGACCCGCTTGACCTTGTCGATCTCAGCCGGATCCACATCGAACTGGGCGATGAAGCGCGCCTTGCTCGCGAACTGGTCAGGCACGCCGGCGACGCGATCGTCGAAGCGCGCGCCGACCGCGATCAGCAAATCGCAGTCGACCGCCGCGTAGTTGGCGAAGGCGGTGCCATGCATGCCGAGCATGTGCAGCGACAGCGGCGCGGTCGTGTCGCTGGCACCGAGTCCCATCAGCGTGGTCGTCACCGGAATGCCGAACGTGGCCGCGAATTCTCGCAGCGCTGCGGTCGCATCGGCCGAGATCACGCCACCACCGACATACAGCAAGGGTCGTTCGGCCTGGCCCAGCGCGGCCAGCAGGCGGTCGCCGTGGTCATCATCGAGCCGGGATTCGGAGATCGCGCGCAGGCGTGCGCGGTAGCCCGGAATCGGCAGACGCCCCTGTCCCCGAAACGGCACCATCGCATTCTGGACGTCCTTCGGGATGTCGACCACAACCGGACCGGGCCGTCCGGTCCGGGCGATCTCGAAGGCCGTGCGCATGGTCGCCTCGAGCAGGCTGGCATCGGTGACCAGCAGCACGTGCTTGGCGCAGGAGCCCATGATGCTGCTGACCGGCGCCTCCTGGAACGCGTCGGTGCCGATCGCGCCGGTCGGCACCTGGCCGCAGATGACGACGATCGGGATCGAATCGGCCATGGCGTCGCGAACCGGCGTGACCGTGTTGGTCGCACCGGGCCCCGAGGTGACCAGGGCCACGCCGACCTTGCCCGATGCCCGCGCATAGCCTTGGGCCATGAAGCCGGCGCCCTGCTCGTTGGCCGGCACGATCAGGGGCAGCGGCTCGCTGCCGTCGCTGCGCAGATGCTCGTGGTTGTAGCGGAACACGGCATCGTAGACCGGCAGGATGGCGCCGCCCGAATAGCCGAACAGCACGCCCACGCCTTCGTCGGCGAGCACCTGCACGACGATGTCCGCGCCGGACAGCGTGCAGCCGGCCAACGCATGGGCGGTGCCGCATGCCTGGGCTTCGTTGTCTTCCTTCATCACGGCGTTCATCGTTTCCACTCCGCTGTTCGTGTTCCTATCGCGACTGGCCATGGGCTCGGGAAACGGCCCTTAATCAGGCCGGCTCGTTCAGCCAGACCATCTTCTTGCGCAGTTCGGCGCCCACTTTTTCGATCGGGTGCTCCATGTCGGCCTTCTTCCAGCGCGTGTAGTTCGGCAGGCCGGCCTTGTATTCCGCGGTCCAGTTCCTGGCGAAGGTGCCGTCCTGGATCTCGGTGAGCACGGCCTTCATGCGTTCCTTGGTCGCCGCGTCGATGATGCGCGGGCCGCTGACGTAGTCGCCGTACTGCGCGGTCTCGGAAACGTAGGCCAGCATCTTGGTGATGCCGCCCTGGTAGAGCAGGTCGACGATCAGCTTCAGTTCGTGCAGCACTTCGTAGTAGGCGATCTCGGGCCGGTAGCCGGCCTCGACCAGGGTCTCGAAGCCCTTCATGACGAGCTCGCTGGCGCCGCCGCAGAGCACCGCCTGTTCGCCGAACAGGTCGGTTTCGGTCTCTTCCTTGAAATCGGTTTCGATGAGCAGGGCGCGCGCGCCACCGAGGCCGGCCGCATACGCCTTGGCCAAGTCCTTCGCCTTGCCGCTGGTGTCCTGGTAGACCGCGTACAGGCACGGCACGCCGCGGCCGATCTCGAACTCGGTGCGGACCAGGTGGCCGGGCCCCTTGGGCGCGACCAGGATCACGTCGATGTCCTTGCGCGGCTCGATCGTCTTGAAGTGGATGTTGAAGCCATGCGCGAACAGCAATGCGGCGCCGGCCTTCATGTTCGGCGCGATGACCTCGCTGTACAGCTTCGGCTGGACCATGTCGGGGGTCAGCACGGCGACCAGGTCGGCACCCTTGACCGCCTCTTCGGGCGACAGCACGGTGACGCCATCGGCTTCGGCCTTCAGTGAGGTCGGGCCGCCCGGGCGCAGGCCGACGACGACGTCGAGGCCGGAATCGCGAAGGTTGAGCACGTGCGAACGGCCCTGGCTGCCGTAGCCGAGGACGGCGATCCGGGCGTTCTTGAGTGCCTCTGTGGTGACGGTGGCGGACATGCGTTTGCTCCAGAAGAAGTGAGTCGGATAAGGGAAGAAATTCAGGGACTGGTGACGGCGCCCTTGGCCGCGGAACCGACCAGACGGGCGTACTTGGCCAGGACGCCGTGGCTGACCTTGGGATCGGGTGCGCTCCAGCCGGCACGCCGCGCATCGAGGTCGGCATCGGTCTCGATGACGCGTCGCGCTGCGTCGATGCGGATGCGGTCGCCATCGCGCAGCAGGCCGATCGCGCCGCCGCGAACCGCCTCCGGCGCGACGTGGCCGACCACGAAGCCGTAGCTCGCGCCACTGAAGCGACCGTCGGTCATCAGGGCGACCTGATCGCCGAGCCCGCGCCCGACCAGGGCCGCGGTGACGGCGAGCATCTCGCGCATGCCGGGACCACCGGCCGGACCTTCGTTGCGAATCACGATGACGTCGCCGGACTGGATCACGCCGGACTGGACTGCGGCAAAGCAGGCTTCCTCGCTTTCGAAGACGCGGGCCGGCCCTTCGAACAACACCGGCCCGGTGCCGGACAGCTTGAGGATGCAGCCTTCCGGCGACAGGTTGCCGTACAGGATCGTGTAGCCGCCGCGCGGCTTGAACGCACGCGCGACCGGATGCACGACCTGCTGTCCGGCCGGCGATTCCGGCGCGACGTCGATTTCCTCGAACAGGCTGCGCCCGCTGACGGTCGGCGCATCCTCGAGCAGACCGGCCACGCGCAGTTCGCGTGCGACCGCGGCCATGCCGCCGGCCGCGGTCATTTCGATCGCGGTGTAGCGTCCGCCCGGCATCAGGTCGGTGATCACCGGCGTCGCCGCGGCCGCCGTCTCGAAATCCTCGATGCCCAGCGCCACGCCGGCCTCATGCGCGATCGCGAGCAGGTGCAGCACCGCATTGGTCGAGCCGGCCGTGGCCGCGACCACGCGCATCGCATTGCGGAACGCCTGCGGGCCGAGGATGTCGCGCGGCTTGCGTTCGTTCCTGAGGCAATCGAGCACCAGCTCACCGCAATGCCGTGCCGCCTCGCGCTTGGCCGGGTCGGTCGCGGCGATATCGTTGAGGCCGAGCGGCGACAGGCCGAGCGCGCTGAGTACCATGGCCATGGTGTTGGCCGTGTACTGGCCACCGCAGGCGCCGGCGCCGGGACAGGCTGCACGTTCGATCGTGCACAGGCGCTCGTCGGAAATCTTGCCGGCGCCGTGGCTGCCGACCGCTTCGAACACCTGCTGCACGGTGATCGGCTTTCCGTCCAGCGTGCCGTGCGCGATGCTGCCGCCGTACAGGGCGACGCCCGGAATGTTGAGCCGGGCCAGGGCCATGGCCGCGGCCGGAATGGTCTTGTCGCAGCCGCACAGCACGACCATCGCATCGAGACAGTGGCCATCGACGGCCAGCTCGATCGAATCGGTGATGACTTCGCGGCTGACCAGCGAGGCGCGCATGCCCGAGGTGCCCATGGCGATGCCGTCGGTCACGGCGATCGTGTTGAACTCGATCGGCGTGCCGCCGGCGGCGCGGATGCCGGCACTGGCGGCTTCGGCGAGCTCGCGCAGGTTCAGGTTGCACGGCGAGATGTTCGACCAGGTATGCACGACCGCGACCAGCGGTCGCGCGATCGCCTCGGCATCGAGTCCGGTGGCGTGCAGCATGGCCCGCGCCGGGGCGCGGTCCGGACCGGTCTTAATCGCGTCGCTGCGCATCGGCGCTCGCAACGGGATGCGCTCGTCGGCGCTCATGCCGCGGCCTGCTGCTTCGAGCGCAGTTGCTCGATCACGCAGCGGGTCACCTGTTCGGTGCCCGCCGTGCCGCCGAGATCACGGGTCAGCTCGGCCGTTGCGAGTACCGCATCGACCGCCGCTTCGACGGCGCACGCCTCGAGCTCGAGTCCGAGCGAATGACGCAGCAGCAAGGCCGCGCTGAGGATCGCGCCGATCGGGTTGGCCACGCCCTGCCCGGCAATATCGGGCGCCGAGCCGTGGATAGGTTCGTACAGGCCGAGCCGCCCTGCTCCCAGCGAGGCCGAGGGCGAGACGCCGAGCGAGCCGGCCAGCGCGGCGGCCTCATCGGTGAGGATGTCGCCGAACAGGTTCTCGGTGACGATCACGTCATAGGCCGAAGGCCGGGTCAGCAGCAACATCGCCATCGAATCGACCAGTTGGTGTTCGAGCGTGATGCCCTCGTATTCGCCGACCACGCGATCGGTCGTGGCTCGCCACAGCCGCGAGGTCTCGAGCACGTTGGCCTTGTCGACCGAGGTCAGCCTGCCCTTGCGCGACAGGGCCAGTTCGCAGGCGCGGCGCACGACCCGCTCGACTTCGCCGACGCTGTAGCGGCACTCGTCTGTGGCGACGTCGCCCTCGCGTGTCTTGCGGCCGAAGTAGGCGCCGCCGGTCAGTTCGCGCACGAACAGCAGATCGACGCCGGCCAGGTTCTCGGCCTTCAGCGGCGACAGCCCGGCCAGGCGCGGGTGCACGCGCAATGGACGCAGGTTGGCGAACACACCGAGCCGGGCGCGCAAGGCCAGCAAGCCCTGTTCGGGGCGCACGCGGGCTTGCGGATCGGACCAGCGCGGGCCTCCGACTGCACCGAGCAGGACCGCATCCGATGCCAGGCAGGCGTCGATGGTGGCCTTGGGCAGCGGCTCCCCGCATTCGTCGATCGCGATGCCGCCGATGCGGTTTTCCGAGTAGGTGAAAACGTGACCGTGGCGATCGGCGATCTCGCGCAGCACGGCGACGGCGGCCGCGGTGACCTCGGGTCCGATGCCATCGCCGGGAAGGACGGCGATCTCTGCTCTCATGTTGCGCTCTCCATGGATGTCGAATGCGTTGCGTGCTGCTGTTCCCAAGTGCTGATCTCGGGCTCGGCCTCGAGCAGGAAGCCGAGCTGGTCGACCCCGTTGAGCAGGCAGTGCCGGGCAAAGCGGTCGAGATCGAAGTGGATGACCGCGCCGTCGGGCCGGCTGATCGTTCCGGCGCCGATGTCGATGACGAGCTCGATGCCCGGATCGGCCAGCAGTTGGCGATGCTCGTCCTCGGCGACGACGATCGTGAGCAGGCCGTTCTTCAGCGCATTGCTGCGGAAGATGTCGGCGATCTCGGATGAGATGACCGCTTCGATCCCAAAGTCGAGCAAGGCCCAGGGCGCGTGCTCGCGCGACGAGCCGCAGCCGAAGTTGCGGCCGGCGACGAGGATCCGGCAACCTGCGGCTTCAGGCCGGTTGAGCGGGAAATCCGGGTTGTCGCTGCCGTCCTCGCGATAGCGCCAGTCGTTGAAGGCGTGGCGACCGAGACCGGCCCGACTCGTCGTGGTCAGGAAACGCGCCGGGATGATGCGGTCGGTGTCGATGTTCTCGAACGGCAGGCAGGCCGTGCGCGAGTGGATCACGGTCAGGGGTTTCATGCGGCGCGCTCCTCGATCGTATCCGGGTCGACGATGGTCCCGGCCACCGCGGCGGCCGCGGCGACGCGAGGGCTGGCCAGCACCGTACGCACGCCGGGGCCCTGGCGTCCCTCGAAATTGCGGTTGCTGGTCGAGACCACGAGCTGGCCGGGCCGGGCGATATCACCATTCATGCCGATGCACATCGAACAACCCGCTTCGCGCCATTCGGCGCCGGCATCGCGGAACACGCGGTCGAGACCCTCGGCCTCGGCCTCGCGCTTGATCAGCACCGAGCCCGGCACGATCAACATGCGCACGCTGGCGGCGACCTGGCGACCGCGCAGGACCGCGGCGGCTTCGCGCAGGTCCGACAGGCGCGAGTTCGTGCAACTGCCGACGAAGACCACGTCGACCTTCTGCCCGGTCAGGGCCTGGCCGCCGTCGAACTGCATGTAGGCCAGGGCCTTGCTCTCCTGCGCATTGCGCGGCGCCGGAATCTGCGCCGCGATCGGCGTGACCATGCCGGGGTGCGTGCCGTAGCTGATGGTCGGACCGATCGAGCCCGCGTCGAAGTGGAACTCGGCGTCGTAGACGGCATCGCGGTCGCTGCGCAGTTGCCTCCAGGCCTCGACCGCAGAATCCCAGGCCGCGCCGCGCGGCGCCCGTGGACGTCCCTTGAGCCAGTCGAAGGTGGTCTGGTCTGGCGCGATCAGTCCGGCCCGCGCGCCGGCTTCGATCGACATGTTGCAAACCGTCATGCGCTGCTCCATCGACAGCGCCTCGATCGCACTGCCGCGGTATTCGATGACATGGCCGGTGCCGCCACCGACGCCGATGCGGCCAATGATGTGCAGGATCAGGTCCTTGGCGCCGACGCCCGGACGCAGCCTGCCCTCGACGTGGATCGCCATGGTCTTCGGCTTGCGCTGGAGCAGGCACTGGGTGGCCAGCACATGGCCGACCTCGGTCGTGCCGATGCCGAAGGCGAGCGCGCCGAAGGCGCCATGGGTGGCGGTATGGCTGTCGCCGCAGACGATCGTCATGCCGGGCTGGGTGGCGCCGAGTTCGGGGCCGATCACGTGCACGATGCCGCGATGGTCGCTGTCCCAACCGTTCAGCGCGATGCCGAATTCGCGGCAGTTCTGCTCGAGCCGGGCGACCTGGCTTTCGGCTTCAGCGCTGACGTAGTGACGCTTGCCGTCCGCGTCCGGCGGCGATGTCGGGGTCGAGTGATCGAGGGTCGCCAGCACGCGTTGCGGACAGCGCACCTTGAGCCCCCGCGCATGCAGTTCGCTGAAGGCCTGCGGTGTGGTGACTTCATGGATCAGGTGCAGGTCGACATAGAGGATGCCCGGCGTGTCGGCCGTCTCGGCGCGGACCACGTGCGCGTCCCAGATCTTGTCGATGATCGTACGTGCGCTCATGCCGCGGCCTCGACGTCGGCGCGTGGTTCGGCCTGCGGCGTGCGTCCCTGGCCCGGATCGACAGCGAGGGACGGCCGTCCGTGGCCGCCCAGTCCGCTGGAGACCGGTTCGAGCCAGCCGCGCGTGTCGGTCGTGCTGCCGTCGAACAGACCGAAGAAGGCCTTTTGCAGGGCCCGCGTGAGCGGACCGGGCCTGCCGCTGCCGACCGGCTTGCGGTCGACCGAACGCACCGGCGTGATTTCGGCCGCCGTGCCGGTCATGAAGACTTCGTCCGAGGTGTACAGCGCCTCGCGCGGCAGGTCGCGTTCCTCGACTTCGAGGCCAAGGTCGCCGGCCAGCGTGATCACCGTGTCGCGCGTGATCCCGGCGAGGATGCCGGCGCTCGTGGTCGGCGTATACAGCTTCCCCTTGCGCACCAGGAACAGGTTTTCCCCGGCACCTTCGCTGAGCAGGCCGTTGGTGCCGAGTGCGATGCCCTCGGCATAGCCGCCGCGCTGGGCCTCGAATCCGATCAGCTGGCTCGACAGATAGTTGCCGCCGGCCTTGGCCCAGCTCGGGATCGTGTTCGGCGCCGGTCGGTTCCACGAAGATACGCAGACATCGGCGCCGTCGTTGATCGCGTCACCGAGATAGGCGCCCCACTCCAGCGCCATGATCGAAACCTCGACCGGGGAGCCCTTCGACGGAATCACGCCGAGCCCGCCGGCCCCACGAAACACGATTGGCCGCACGTAGGCCGACTGCATGCGATTGGCCGCGATCAGTTCCATGCAGGCGGCGTTGATCTCGGCTTCGCTGTAGCCGATGTCGATTTCGTAGAGCCGCGCCGACTCGAACAGGCGACGCGTGTGGTCGGCGAGGCGAAAATAGGCAGGCCCCTCCGGCGTCGCGTAGACCCGCTCGCCCTCGAATACCGAGGACCCGTAATGCAGCGCATGCGCGCTGACGTGGACGGTCGCCTCGGCCCAGGGTTTGAGCTGGCCGTTGTGCCATATCAGGCTGGATTGGGACATGCGGGAATCCTCAGTGGGCGATGGCGGTGGGTTCGGTCGGCCGGGCAACGGCGACATGTTCGATGCGGTTGGCGATTTCGAGGATGGCCTTGGCGGCAGCCTCGACGATGTCGGTGGACACGGCCTGGCCGCGCAATTCACGACCTTCGTGGATGACGCTGATCGCGGCCTGGCCCTGGGCGTCGCCCCCTTCGCTGAGGGCGCGGATATGGAACTCCTCGACCGCGAACTCATGCCCGACCGCACGCGAAACCGCGCGCAGGACGGCGTCGACCGGGCCGTCGCCGATCGCCGCCTCGCTGACCACGCGACCATCGTCATGGGTCAGGCGAACCGAGGCCGACGCGCTCGAATCGACATGGCTGGTGGCATGCAGGTGGCTCAGATGCCAGGGGCCTGCCGCTTCCGGATCACGACCGACCGCGAGCGCCTCGATATCGGCATCGAAGACCTCGCGCTTGCGGTCGGCCAGGGTCTTGAACTGCACGAAGACCTCATCGAGGGCCGCCTCGTCGAGCTCATGGCCGAGCATCGACAGGCGCTCGCGCAGGGCGTGGCGGCCGCTGTGCTTGCCCAGGACCAATTGCGAGCGGGCGAAGCCGACATCTTCGGCATGCATGATTTCGTAGGTGCCGCGGTGCTTGAGCATGCCGTGCTGGTGGATGCCCGATTCATGGGCAAAGGCGTTTTCACCGATGATCGCCTTGTTGCGCGCGATCGGCTGTCCGGTGATCTGCGCGAGCAGGCGTGCGGTCGCATGCAGGCGTTTCGCGCGAATTCCCGTGGTCAGGCCGGCAAAGCGGTCGCTGCGCACGCGCAGGGCCATGACGATCTCCTCGAGCGCGGCATTGCCGGCGCGCTCGCCGATGCCGTTGATCGTGCATTCGACCTGGCGCGCTCCGGCCGAGATCGCGGCCAGGCTGTTGGCGACCGCCATGCCGAGATCGTCATGGCAGTGCGCGCTGAAGACGACCGACTCGGCGCCGCGCACGTTGGCGCGCAGCCAGGCGAAGCGTTCGGCAATCTCGATCGGCGTCGTATAGCCGACCGTGTCGGGCACGTTGACCGTGGTCGCCCCGGCCGCGATCACGGCCGAGAACACCTCGGCGAGAAAATCCGGCTCGGTGCGGATTGCATCCTCGGCCGAGAATTCGACATCGCCGCAGTAGCCGAGGGCGCGCTCGACCCCGGCGACCGCCGTGTCGATGACTTGCTGCCGGCTCATCTGCAGCTTGAACTCGCGATGCAGCGGGCTGGTCGCGAGGAAGATGTGGATACGCCCCTTCGTCGCCGGTTCGATGGCCCGGGCGACGCTTTCGATGTCGCCCTGCTGGCAACGCGCCAGGCCGCAGATGCGCGGGCCGCGCACACTGGTCGCGATCGCCCGCACCGACGAAAAATCATCGTCCGAGGCGTGCGGAAACCCGGCTTCGAGGATATCGACGCCGAGGTCGGCGAGGGCCGAAGCCATGCGCAGTTTCTGCGCCCGGCTCATCGAAAAACCGGGTGCCTGTTCGCCATCGCGCAGGGTCGTGTCGAAGATCAGGACGCGATCCTGTCCCAGCTCGGGCTTGCCCTCGCTGCTGTTCTCTACCGCGGCCTCGCTGGTCATCGGTGGCTCCGCTGTCGATCAAATTCCGAAAAGGTCTTGGCAACAAAAAACCCCGCCTTCGTTGCCGAGTGCGGGGTTTTGGGGGTCCAAATGGTGGACGTGTACCCTAGCCCGCACCTCCGCAGCTAATAAGTACGAGTCCAAGGACGACGACCAGGCCTGGCGACGCGCGCAAGCGCGCGGAAACCGCTGGAAGCCGGCTTGTCCGGGGGGTGTTGAACCTTGTGTTGCGCTGCGACATGAACCGACCGTAACCGATGCGCGAACGGCGTGTCAAGCGTTTCTCGATGGTTGCGAATGCAACTTCCTGACTGGCGGTATGGACGTCCAAATGCGCAGCGCCATCAGGCGCCGTCGACCTGCCCGCTGTGCAATGCTGCAAGCCGTCGCGCAACGGCATCGAAGAAGGACGCGGGAAGTTCGGCATCGACCGGCACCTGCCAGAATCGCGCATCGGCAAGCTCCAGACACTTGACCGCGTCCTTTTCGGTCATCAGCACCGGCAGTGCATCGGCGAATGCGAAGTCGCTGGCGCTGAACGCATGATGGTCGGCAAAGGGATGTTCGATGATGTCGAGTCCGCACGCGCGCAGGCTGGCGAAGAAGCGCTGCGGATTGCCGATGCCGGCGACCGCGTGGACCTTGCCATCGGCAAACGAGGCCAGACTTCGCGGCGCCGCGCCATGCCCGACCGGAATGGCCTGGCCCGGTTGCAGCTGCATCTGGATTTCGCCCGGCTGCGCGCTACCTCCGTTACAGACCACGAAATCGAAATGCCCGAGGCGCGAAGCCGGTTCGCGCAGCGGACCGGCCGGCAGCAGCCGGCCATTGCCGAATCGGCGCTGGCCGTCGACCACGCAGATCTCGATATCGCGGCACAGGGCCGGGTTCTGCAAACCATCGTCGGCGATGATCACGTCGATCCCGCTGCCCTGCAGCAATCCGGCGGCAGCGACACGATCGCGCCCGACCGCGACCGCTGCCCCGGTCCGGCGCCGGATCAGGGCCGGTTCGTCGCCGACGACGCGCGGGTCCGGCGCCTCATCGAGCAGGGTCGGCGCGGTCGCCGAGCCACCATAGCCGCGACTGACCACGCCGGGAGTGAGGCCGCGTGAGCGCAGCGCGTCGATCAGGGCCATCACCAGCGGAGTCTTGCCGGCGCCGCCGGCGGTCAGGTTGCCGACCATGATCAGCGGCAGCGGCAGTCGCGCAGGCCGGCGCCAGCCGAACGCGTACGGCCAGCGCACGAGCCGATAGAGCCAGCCGTAGAGAGGAACCAGGGCGCACATCCACCACGGCGCCGGACGGGCGCCATACCAGATGCGGTCGATGTCGGCCTGCTTCATGTCGCTGCGTCGGCAAGCGGCTCGTGTTCGCGAAACTGGACGCGGTGCAGGGCCGCATAGTGGCCGTCGCGGGCGAGCAGTTCGCGGTGCGTGCCTTGTTCGACGATACGCCCCTCGTCGAGCACGACGATCTGGTCCGCGTGCTCGATCGTCGACAGGCGGTGGGCGATGACCAGCACGGTGCGATCCTTCATGAGCCGCTTCAGGGCGTCCTGGATCAGGCGCTCCGACTCGGTGTCGAGCGCACTGGTGGCCTCGTCCAGAATCAGCAGCGGGGCGTTCTTGAGCAGGGCGCGGGCAATCGCGATGCGCTGCCGTTGTCCGCCCGACAGCAGCGCGCCGCCCTCGCCGGCCTGGCTGTCGAGACCCTGCGGCAGGCGCTGGATGAACTCGCTGGCATTGGCGGCATCGGCGGCCGCTTCGATTTCATTGCGCGGCGCGCCGCCGAGGGCGCCATAGGCGATGTTGCGACCGATGCTGTCATTGAACAGGACGATCTGCTGGCCGACCCAGGCAATCTGGCTGCGCAGGTTGTCGAGCTGCCAGGCGTCGAGTGCCTGGCCATCGAGCAGCACGCTGCCCGAATCGGGCTCGTAGAAGCGCGGGATCAGGCTGGCCAGGCTCGACTTGCCGCTGCCCGAGCGACCGACCAGGGCGGTCACCGTGCCCGGTGGGCAATGCAGGGAAACCCCGTCGAGGGCCGGCGTCGTCTGTCCCGGATAGCGCAGGACCACGTCGCGCAGTTCGATCTCGCCGCGGCAGCGCTCGACGCTGACGCTGCCGGTGTCGCGCTCGCCAGGCGAGTCGATCACCGAGAACAGGTCGGCGGCGGCGGCCACGCCCCGCTGCATCATCGCCTGCACCGTGGTCAGGCGCTTCAGCGAAGGCAACATCATCAGCATCGCCGTGATCAGCGACATGAAGGTGCCCGGGCTCATGGTCTGCAGCATCGCCGGCCGCGTCGCGAAATAGATGACCAGGGCCAGCGCACAGGCGGCAACGATCTGCACGATCGAGGTCGACAATGCATTGGTTGACGCGATCTTGAGGTTCAGGCGCCGGTTTTGCTCGTTGATGTCGGCGAAGCGCGCGCGCTCGGCAGCCTGGCCGAGATAGACCTTGACCTCGCGCTGGCCGCTGACCGCCTCGTCGACGATGCCGGTGACCGAGCCGACCGAATGCTGGATCTTGCCGCTGATGCGGCGATAGCGGCGACCGACGATCCAGGCCACCGCGGCGATCAAGGGCGCCATCACGAACAGCATCAGGGTCAGGCGCGCGCTCTGGTAGAGCATCACGCCAAGCAGTCCGAGCACGGTCAGGCTGTCGAGGATGACCACCTTGACCGCATTGGTGCTGGCCTGGGCCACCTGTTCGACCGTGTAGGTCAGGCGCGAGATCATCTGCCCCGAAGGTTCGCGATCAAAATGCGTGGCCGGCAGCACGAGGTAGCGCGCAAAGACATCGCCACGCAGGGTTTCGACCACGTCGCGACCGATCCTGGCCAGGCCGTAGTCGGCGACGTAGGTCGCCACCCCGCGCACGACGAACAGGCCGACGATGACCACCGGCATCCACAGGATCGCGGTTTCGTTGCGGCTGATGAACAGGTCGTCGAGCATCGGCCGGATCATCGCCGTGAACACGGCCGCCACCGCGGCATCGAAGACCATGCCGGCGATGCCGGCGAGCGCGAACGGCCAGTCGCGCGCGGCGTAGCCGAGCAGGCGCCGGTAGGTCGCGAATGCGCTTACCGCCACGCCTGGCCCCTGCCCGTTTCGCGCTGGGCAGGCCCGCTCACTTGGAGTCGGCCGGCTTGGACGGAGTCGTCGCCAGGCTGAGCCGCTCGAAGCCGAGCTGGCCCAGTGCATCCATGGCCGTGATCACGGCCTGGTGCTGGGTGCGCGCATCGGCACGAAGGACCACCGGGCGAGTGCGATCGTCGCCGGCAACGCGGAGCAGCGCTTCCTTGAGGGTGTCGATCCCGGGGTTGAGCACTTCGTTGTTGTCGATGTAGAAGCGGCCATCGGCGTCGATCATCACGGTCAGCGCCTGGTCGTCGCGCGACTGCTCGCTGGTCGATGCCTCGGGCAGCGTCACCTTCATGCTCGAATGCTGGACGAACGTCGTCGTCATGACGAAGAACATGAGCAGGGTCAGCATCACGTCGATCAGCGAGATCACGTTGATCTCGAAATCCTCTTCGCGCCGGCTGGAAGAAATGCGCATGGCTGCTCAGCCCGCGACGCGCGCGGGCGCGGCTTCGGAGGCCATGCTGAGCTCGTCGGTCAGCGCGATGACCTGCTTTTCCATGTCGATGACGAGGTCGTTGACGCGACCGCGGAAATAACGATGGAAGAAATAGGCCGGAATCGCCACGCACAGGCCGCTGGCCGTACAGACCAGGGCTTCGCCGATGCCGCCGGCCATCTTCAACGGATCACCGACGCCGCTGACCATGACCGCGAAGAACATGCTGATCATGCCGAACACCGTGCCAAGCAGGCCGAGCAGCGGCGAGATCAGGGCGATCGTGCCGAGCGTGTTGAGGAATCGCTCGAGCTGGTGGACGACGTGGCGACCGGTGTCCTCGACGCGTTCCTTGATGATGTCGCGCGAGCGGTGGCGGACCAGGAGGGCGGCTGCCAGCAGTTCGCCGAGCGGCGAAGTCTGGCGCAGGGCCTCGATGTGCTTGGGATCGAGTTTGCGGGTACGGGCCCAGGTCATGACCTGTTCGCCGAGTTCAGGCGGAATCACGGCCTTGCGCCGCAAGGTCCAGAAGCGTTCCAGGATGATCGCCAGGGCAACCGCCGAGCAAATCAGGATGGGCACCATGGCCCAACCACCAGCAATAAGAATTTCAAGCACTTGGAGCAACTCCCTGAGAGTTTGGATGACGCGATCGTGCCGCGCCAGTCGGCGATGATACCAGCGTGCGCAAGCGCCCTCCCTAGCGCATTCGCCACCAGGCGCTGCGCAACAGGCGGCCCTGTTCGGTCTGCAGGCCGTCGCGACCAAAACGCAGGTGCAGATACCCGCTGCTCCCCGTGTTCATCAGCGGGACCGCCCGTTGCGCATAACGCTCGAGGACATCGGCATGCGGATGCCCGAACTGGTTCCTGTAGCCGGCCGATATCAGTCCGAGCTGCGGCGATAGCGCGTCGAGAAAGGCCGACGAGGACGCCGTCTTGCTGCCATGGTGCGGCACGCTCATGACCAGGGGACGCGGCCCCTCGCCGAGTGCGGCGGCGATGGCCGGCTCGACGCGCGATGTCGCGTCACCGGTCAGCAGCAGGCTGCCATAGCGGCCTGCGACGAGGATCACGCAGGAACGATCATTGCTCTTCGTCGCTTCGTCGCGAGATGCGGAAACGCCTCGCATCTGCACGTCGTCCGTGGCCTCGCCGAACGCACTCGGGCAGTCGCCGGCTGGCAGGTCGAGACGGTCCGGCTCACCGCTTTCGATCGGCGCATCCGGAAAGGCCAGGTGCAGCGCACGGGCACCTCCGGCATGGTCGCTGTCGCCATGGCTGATGACGATGCGATCGAGGGCGCCGATGCCGAGCGCGTGCAGCGACGGGATCACCACGGCCTCGCCGACGTCGAAGCCGCTCGGGTAGCGCGGGCCGGCATCGTAGAGCCAGGCGCCGTCCCGACTGTGCACGAGCACCGCGAGACCCTGCCCGACGTCGAACATCCAGGCCTCGAACTCGCCTTCGGCCAGATCCTGCTGCGGCGGCACCAGCAATGGCAGCAGCAGGAGCACGCCGAGCCAGCGCACCGGCACGCCGCGCGGCAACAGCATCCAGGCCGTGCCGACCAAGGCGAGGAGCAAGGCCCACAGCGGCGCCGCCGCGAAATAGACCTGGGCCGAGGGAAGCGCAGCCAGCCACTCCATGATCCGCCACAGCCCCGTGAGCAGATGGTCAGCCGCGTGCAGCAGTGGACCACCCAGGGCCGGCCAGTCGACGACCAGCAGGCTGCCGGCCACGGTCAGCGGGACGACGAGGAAGCTGACCCACGGCACGGCGATCAGGTTGGCGATCGGCCCGATCAGCGAACCCTGGCCGAAGAACCAGACGCTGAGCGGCAGCAGGGCCAGGCTCAGGCCGAGCTGGACGCGCGGCAGTTCGCGCCAGGCCGGCACTTCGATGCCACCCGCGCGCGTCATCGAAAGCAGGATCGCGACGCCGACGAAGGACAACCAGAAGCCTGCCGACAGGACCGCCAGCGGATCCCAGGCCACGATCGCCAGCGCGGCCAGCGCCAGGGCCTGCGCAACCGATGTTGCGCGTCGCGCAAACCGCGCGAGCAGCGCGATCGCGATCATCAGCAGGGTGCGTACGGTTGGCACGCCCATGCCGGCGAGCATCCCGTAGCCGAACGCGCAGGCCATCGCGACCGGCGCTTCGATCAGGGGCCCGGGGATGCGCAGGGTGAGCCGTGGAAAGAGCTTCCACAGCAGGCGGCCGAGCAAGGCGCCGAATGCGGCGAACATGCCGACATGCAAGCCCGAGATGGCGATCAGGTGACCGATCCCGGTTGCGCGCAGGACCTGCCATTCGGGCTCGCCGATCGCACTCTGGTCGCCCACGGCCAGTGCGCGCAGCAGACCGCTCGATGGACTGGAACCCAGCTCACGGCCGACCGCCTGTGCAATCGACTGGCGCCAGAGGTCGATGCAGGGTCCCGCCGCGCTGCCCGTACTGCGGTTGTCACGATCCTCGCGCACGTAGCCGACCGCCACGACGCCGCGCTGCGCGGCACCGCGCTCGCTGTCATGGCCACCCGGATTGACCAATCCGCGCGGCGGGCGCAAGCGCAGGCGCAGCTGCCAGTTCGTGCATGGCGAAAGCTCGGGCGCCTTGTCATACCAGTTCAGGCGCACGCGTCCGCGCAGCGAAAGCGGTTTGCCATCCAGCATCGCCGAGGCGATGTCGAAATCGAAACGCGTGCTGTCGGGACCGACGTTCGGCAAGCCACGGACAGTGCCGACCACATCGAAATCGCGACCATGCAGCGCATCCGGCAGACGCGCCCCGAGCACGCCCTGGGCGTGCCATGCCGTCCAGAAGAAGCCAAGCAGGAACCAGACCGGCAGTCGATCAAGACGACGCACGAACAGCAGCCCCAGCGCCACGACCGCGGCCGTGCCAGCCAGCGCCGGGGACGGCAGCCCGGTCAGCGCCTGGACGGCGACAGCACCGAGGACAGTCGCGATGCCGCGCGCCACCGTGATCGTCGGCAGCGCAAATGCCGATGATCGTGGCTGGTTTGCCTGGCGCAGTGGCGTGTCCATGTCGCCGATCCTTCCCTGCTCGGGCACAGGCGCCTGCCGCTGCCCCGTTCGTCCCGTGCCGACCGTTGGGTCAGGTCGGCCACCTGTTGACTCAAGCGCGCGCGGCGATCTCCAACTCGTGCAGTTTCCCGCCGCGCAATTCGAGGGTGCGATCCATGCGAGCCGCCAGGCCACGGTCATGGGTGACCAGCACCAGGGCGGTGCCGATCTCGCGGTTCAGTTCGAGCATCAGTTCGTAGACCTGCGCGGCGTTGTCCTCGTCGAGGTTTCCGGTGGGTTCGTCACCGAGCACGCAGGCCGGCCGCGTCACCAGTGCGCGCGCCACGGCGGCGCGCTGGCGCTCGCCACCGCTCAGTTCGCCGGGCTTGTGGCCAAGGCGCATGCCGAGCCCGACCCGTCCGAGCAGTTCGCTGGCGCGCTCGCGGGCCTGGCCGATCGGCGTGCCGCGGATCAGCAGCGGCATGCAGACGTTTTCCAGGGCGGTGAATTCCGGCAGCAGGTGATGGAACTGGTAGATGAAACCGAGCGAGCGGTTGCGCAGTTCGCCGCGGGCGCGATCGGACAGCCGCGACATGGTCTGGCCCTCGACCTCGACTTCGCCGCCGGTCGCCTTGTCGAGCCCGCCGAGGATGTGCAGCAGGGTGCTCTTGCCGGTGCCCGAGGCGCCGACGATCGAGACCGTCTCGTTGCGACGCACATGGAAACTGACGTCGTGCAGCACGTCGGTGCGCAGATTGCCTTCTTCGTAGATCTTGGCGACGCCGACCGCGCGCAGGACGACATCGGCATTCGGGGCTGATGGGTTTTTCAATCGGGAATCACTCATAGCGCAGCGCCGCCGCCGGATCGATCCGGGCCGCCCGCCAGGCCGGATACAGGGTGGCGAGAATGCAGAACAGGAAGGCCGTAAGCGTGATCCAGCTGACATCGCTCCACTGCAGGTCGGACGGCAACTCGCTGATGTAGTAGACATCCGCGGATAGGAAGGCGACACCGAAGGTGTGTTCGATCCAGCGCACGATCGCGGTCAGGTTGAGCGAGAGCAGCACGCCGAAGCCAACGCCGAGGAAGATGCCGAGCGTGCCGACCAGCACGCCCTGGACCATGAATACGCCCATGATGCTGCGCGGACTCTGGCCGAGCGTGCGCAGGATCGCGATATCGGCCTGCTTGTCGGTGACCAGCATGACCAGGGTGGAAACGAGATTGAACGCGGCCACGGCGACGATCAGGGACAGGATAAGGAACATCACCTTTTTCTCCATGGCAATGGCCTTGAAGAAGTTGCTGTGCCCCTGCATCCAGTCGGACACCATGTAGGACTGGCCGAGCTGCCCGGACAGGTCGCGCGCCACCGAGTAGGCCAGGAACATGTCGTCGAGGCGCAACCGGATGCCGCTCGGACCATCCAGGCGATACAGGGTCTCGGCATCCTGCATGTGCACGACCGCCATCGCGCCGTCGTATTCCTGCATGCCGACTTCGAAGATGCCGCTGACCTTGAAACGCTTGAAGCGCGGCTGCACGCCGACCGGCGAGGTGCTGACCTCCGGCGTAATCACGGTGACGAAATCGCCGACGCCGACACCGAGCTTCATTGCCAGTTCGCTGCCGAGCACGATGCGGAAGCCGCCCGCGACCAGGTCGTCGAGCTTGCCCTCCTTCATCTTGCGGTCGATCTCGGAAACCTTCGGCTCGTAGTCCGGCAGCACGCCGCGGATGATCGCTCCCGATACGCGCCCGCCCTGCAGCATCGCCTCGCGCTCGACATAGGGCGCGGCACCGAGCACGTGCGGGTTGGTCTCGACCCGCTCGATCGCCTGCTGCCAGCCGTGCACGCTTTCGTCGATGCCTTCCACGGTCGCGTGCGCGACCATGCCAAGGATGCGGCTCTTGAGTTCCTGGTCGAACCCGTTCATGACCGAGATGACCGTGATCAGTGCGGTCACGCCGACCGCGATGCCGAGGATCGACACCAGTGAGATGAACGAGATGAAATGGTTGCGGCGCTTGGCCCGCGTATAGCGCAGGCCGATGAAGAACTCGAGCGGTCGGAACATGCTGTGGGTCAGTCCTTGGTTCAAACCGCCGGGGCGCTAGCGTGCCGTGCGGTCCACTCCAGACAGCGGAATCCGGCCAGAGTGCCGCAATCGACCGGCTGTGGGCAAGCCTCATGGCGGCGAAGGGCGACAATTCTTCGGTACGCCCCCGCTTCATGGCGGGAGCGGGTGCGAGGGCGTTGCCGCTTCGTCCTGGGATTCGGCCTCAGCCGCGATGTTCTCTGCGCAAGCGTGCCGAAAGGCATCGAGCCTGAAGGCTCTTCCTACAGAGAGCGGGTGATGAATGGTGCGGACTTCGGTGACCATTCCCGCGTTGCCGCTTCGTTGTAGGAAGCGGCTTCAGCCGCGATGCTCCTGGTGCAATGTGGTGAACGGCATCGTGACGGAAGGCATCGCGCCTGAAGGCGCTCCTACGAAGAGCAAGCGAAGGGATGCGCGGATTTCGCTGACCATTCCCGCGTTGCCGCTTCGTTGTAGGAAGCGGCTTCAGCCGCGATGCTCTTGGTGAATCGTGGTGAACGGGATCGTGACGGAAGGCATCGCGCCTGAAGGCGCTCCTACAAAAAGCACGCTAACGGATGCGCGGGTTTCGCTGACCGTTCCCGCGTTGCCGCTTCGTTGTAGGAAGCGGCTTCAGCCGCGATGCTCCTGGTGCAATGTGATGAACGGGATCGTGACGGAAGGCATCGCGCCTGAAGGCGCTCCTACGAAGAGCAAACGAAGGGAGGCGCGGGTTTCGCTGACCGTTCCCGCGTTGCCGCTTCGTTGTAGGAGCGGCTTCAGCCGCGATGCTCTTGGTGAATCGTGCTGAACGGCATCGTGACGGAAGGCATCGCGCCTGAAGGCGCTCCTACGAAGAGCAAGCGAAGGGATGCGCGGATTTCGCTGACCGTTCCCGCGTTGCCGCTTCGTTGTAGGAGCGGCTTCAGCCGCGATGCTCTTGGTGAATCGTGCTGAACGGCATCGTGACGGAAGGCATCGCGCCTGAAGGCGCTCCTACGAAGAGCAAGCGAAGGGATGCGCGGATTTCGCTGACCGTTCCCGCGTTGCCGCTTCGTTGTAGGAGCGGCTTTAGCCGCGATGCTCCTGGTGCAATGTGGTGAACGGGATCGTGACGGAAGGCATCGCGACTGAAGGCGCTCCTACGAAAAGCAAGCGAAGGGATGCGCGGGTTTCGCCTATCGCTCCCGCGTTGCCGCTTCGTTGTTACCTTCAGCTTGCGGCCAGGACCAGCAACAAGCGCCGGCGCGTCTCCGCGTCGAGGTTGTCCGGAGCGAGTACGAAGCGCCGCGGGCGACGCGTCCCCGCAGCGAATGCGAGCACCAGCAGGACGCCGCGCCTGATGTGGTGAGCGAGCTCGACCGCTTCCTCGTTTCCGCTGCGGTCGACGAGAATCCAGCCCGCTTCGCCGTGTGCCATGCGTACAACCGGGCAGTCAGCGAACCGCCACGCGGCGTGCCCCGCATAGCCAAGCGCCAACAGCACAAGAGGGATTTTCAGAAAGCCCCCCAGACCGCTCAGCACGACGGCCAACGCGGCCAGCGCCCCGCACGCCAACACGCCGGCCAGGATCAGGCGCGACGGCGTGTAGTCAAACGCGATGGCGGGTGCGGATTTCATCGATCACGCGGGCCTGGAGCGGATCGGGGGGCGCACTGCGGCCCATGATCCAGTCCCACAGGTCGGGGTCCTGCTGCTCGAGCAGGTCGGCGAATCCCTGGCGCAAATCGGCGGCGGCGTCGGGGTAGCGCTGCTCGAGCCACCAGCCGACCAGCTGGTCGAGTTCGCGTGTGCCGCGTCGACAACGCCAGCGCAGGCGCTTGATCTCATCGTCCATGAGCGAGCCGGTCGACAGCCTCAGGCGCGGCGTTCGACCATCAGCTTCTTGATCTCTGCGATCGCCTTGGCCGGGTTGAGGCCCTTCGGGCAGGTCCGCGTGCAGTTCATGATCGTGTGGCAGCGGTACAGCCGGAAAGGATCCTCGAGCTCGTCGAGCCGCGTGCCGGTGTCCTCGTCGCGGCTGTCGACGATCCAGCGATAGGCCTGCAGCAGGATGGCCGGCCCCAGGTAGCGATCGCCATTCCACCAGTAGCTCGGGCAACTGGTCGAGCAGCAGGCGCAGAGGATGCACTCGTACAGGCCGTCGAGCCTGGCCCGGTCTTCCTTGGACTGCAGGCGCTCCTTCGGCGGTGCCGCGCTCTGCGTGCGCAGCCACGGCTTGATCGACGCGTACTGGGCGTAGAAGTGGGTCATGTCCGGCACCAGGTCCTTGACCACGGACATGTGCGGCAGCGGATAGATCGGCACGTCGCCCTTCGAGCAATCCTCGATCGCCTTGGTGCAGGCCAGCGTGTTGGTGCCGTCGATGTTCATCGCGCAGGAGCCGCAGATGCCCTCGCGGCAGGAGCGGCGGAACGTCAGGGTCGGATCGATCTCGTTCTTGATCTTGATCAGCGCGTCGAGAACCATCGGTCCGCAGGTGGCCAGGTCGACCTCGTAGGTGTCGATGCGCGGGTTCGCGCCATCCTCGGGATTCCAGCGATAGACGCGGAACTCGCGGACGGTCTTCGCCCCAGGCTTGGCCGGATACCGCTTGCCCTGCTGGATCTTCGAATTTTTGGGAAGTGCAAACTCAGCCATGACTTGAATTCTCCGTGCGAACCGTGATCGTGATCCGCAACATCTTGAGTATCAAATAGACAACGATTGCGAGAGGCGGACAAAGCAGAAAAAACATGACCCAGAAAACCAGCTGACTGCGTTCCGGGCTACGCACGTACCAGCGACGCAAAACAATCCCTGCAACGCCAATCAACGCAATCCAGATCAGATACCAGAGTCCGTTCATCGCAGTCATCAGAACGCTCCTCTCGATTCTGTATCCGGGCTCCACGATGCGAGTTCGTGTATCCGGCCAACCGCATCGCGCCTGAAGGCGCTCCTACGATTCCCGATTCCCGATTCCCGATTCCCGATTCCCGATTCCCGATTCCCGATTCCCGATTCCCGATTCCCGATTCCCGAATCTCCAATCCCGATTCCCGGCTCCTAATACACCCGCTTCTTCGGCGGAACGACCTCGACATCGTCGCTCAGCGTGTACATGTGCACGGGGCGGAAATCGAAGCCGGCCTTGCCCTTTTCGTCGACCTTGACCAGGGTGTGCTTCTGCCAGTTGGCATCGTCGCGATCCGGGAAGTCCTCGTGCGCATGCGCGCCGCGGCTTTCCTTGCGCTGTTCCGCCGACGTGATCGTCGCCACCGCGTTGTAGAGCAGGTTCTGCAGTTCGTAAGTCTCGATCAGGTCCGAATTCCAGACCAGCGAACGGTCGCTGACCTTGACGTCCTCGAAGCTCGAGAAGATGGTCGCCATCTTGTCGCAGCCCTCCTTGAGCGTCTTCGAGGTGCGGAACACGGCGGCGTCGCTCTGCATCGTGCGCTGCATGTTGAGGCGGATCTCGGCGGTCGGCGACGAGCCCTTGGCATTGCGCAGCTTGTCGAGGTTGGCCAGCGCCTTGTCGCAGGCCGATGGCGGCAAAACCTTGTGCGCGGATCCGGATTTGATCGTCTCGGCGCAGCGGTTGGCCACGGCACGGCCGAACACGACCAGGTCGAGCAGCGAATTCGAACCGAGCCGGTTGGCGCCATGCACCGACACGCAGGCCGCCTCGCCGATCGCATACAGACCGTGGACCACCTGGTCGGGATTCTCGCCGACCTTCTGCACGACTTCGCCGTGGTAGTTGGTCGGGATACCGCCCATGTTGTAGTGCACGGTCGGCAGCACCGGGATCGGCTGCTTCGTCACGTCGACATTGGCGAAGATGCGCGCGCTTTCGGCGATGCCGGGCAGCTTCTCGTGAATCACTTCGGGCCCGAGGTGGGTCAGGTCGAGCAGGATGTGGTCCTTGTCCTCGCCGACACCGCGGCCCTCGCGGATCTCGATCGTCATCGAGCGGCTGACCACGTCGCGCGAGGCCAGGTCCTTGTAGTGCGGCGCGTAGCGCTCCATGAAGCGCTCGCCCTTCGCGTTGCGCAGGATGCCGCCTTCGCCGCGTACGCCTTCGGTGATCAGGCAGCCGGCGCCGTAGATGCCGGTCGGATGGAACTGCACGAACTCCATGTCCTGCAGGGCCAGGCCCGACCGCAGGACCAGGCCGCCGCCGTCACCGGTGCAGGTATGCGCCGAGGTCGCGCTGAAATAGGCGCGACCGTAACCGCCGGTGGCGAGCACCACGCCGTGGCCGCGGAACAGGTGCAGGGTGCCCTCGGCCATGTCGAGCGCGAGCACGCCACGGCAGACGCCTTCCTCGTCCCAGATCAGGTCGAGAGCGAAGTACTCGATCATGAAGCGCGCATCGTGCGCGAGCGACTGCTGGTAAAGCGTATGCAGCATGGCGTGACCGGTGCGGTCGGCGGCTGCGCAGGTGCGCTGCGCCGCCGGGCCTTCGCCGTACTTGGTGGTCATGCCGCCGAATGGGCGCTGGTAGATCCTGCCGTCCTCGGTGCGCGAAAACGGCACGCCGTAGTGCTCGAGCTCGATGATCGCGGCCGGCGCTTCCTTGCACATGTACTCGATCGCATCCTGGTCGCCGAGCCAGTCGGAGCCCTTGATCGTGTCGAAATAGTGATAGCGCCAGTCATCGTCGCCCATGTTGCCGAGTGCAGCCGAGATGCCGCCCTGGGCGGCGACCGTGTGCGAGCGGGTCGGGAACACCTTGGTGATGCAAACCGTCTTCAGGCCCTTGGCGGCGAGCCCGAAGGTGGCGCGCAGCCCCGAGCCGCCGGCGCCGACGACGACCATGTCGTATTCGTGTTCCTGGATCTTGTATGCGGACATGCTTCAGGCCCCCAGTGCGATTCGAACGACGGCCAGGATGCTGGCCAGGGCAACGAGGACACAGACGAACTTGATGACCAGGCGCGAGGTCAGCGCCAGCCCCGGTGTATGCACATAGTCTTCGATGATCACCTGCAGGCCGAGTTCGCCATGCCAGATCGAGGCGATCAGGAACGCGATCAGCAGGACCGCATTGCAGGGATGCGCGACCGCGGCTCGTGCCGAAGCGTAGTCGACACCGATCAGGCCGACCACGAACACGAGGAAATAGACGGACAGGAACAGCAGGGCCACGGCAGTGACGCGCTGGACGATGAAATGATGGACGCCGTCCTTGGCCGAGCCGAGCCCGCGGGCATTCTTGAGCGGCTGGCGGTAGCGGTCGAAGTGGCTCATGCGAGGCCTCCGTGGGCGTAGATCACGAACCAGACGATCGCCGTGAGCACCAGGCTGCCGATCACCGAAATCCACGAATTGGCGACGAAACGTTCAATCGAGTAGCCGAGGCCGGCATCCTGCAGCAGATGGCGGATGCCGTTCAGCCAGTGATAGGCCAGGCACCAGGTCCAGCCGACCAGCACGATCAGGCCGTACCAACTGGTGGCCAGGGCCACGACCTTGGCCCAGGCTTCGGGGCCACTGGCCAGGGCGACCAAGGCGGCGGCCACGAGCAGGCTGCCCAGGGCCAGGACGATACCGGTCGCGCGGTGCAGGATCGAAGTGACCATCTGGATCTGCCAGCGGTAGACCTGCAGGTGCGGAGAAAGCGGTCGAACGGTTGAGGACATGAGGCGGGCCTTTGGCTTCTATCTGGCGACCTCGAGGGTCGGGACCAAAACAGACGAATCAGAAATCGATGCAACGACCGTTCTTCTCCCAATCGCCGTAGCGGGTGGGATCGGGACCACCCCGACCGCCGATCTCGACGGGTCGATCCTCGCCGCGCGAGGACTCGACCTGCTCGTCGGGAGCAGGCGGATTCGCGATGGATTCGGGGTCTGGTTTGGGGTTCGACATGGAGAGTGTCAACTACAAAATCTTAATGCCCGGGGCCGATTCTGACAACCTTTGCCTGCACTTGCACTGGCCGATCGAAGCCTGCATCGTGCTCTTCGCAACTTCATGGATCTTCGCCACGACCGTGCCCATCCCGCTCGCTACTGCCGAGATCGTCGAACTCTCCGGCAACGACGCCATCGTCTTTGCCCAATCGCAATTCAGCAGCGACGTCGGCCTGCTCACGCCCGGCCACTACCAGTGGAGCGCCTGGCTTTCCGCCCAGGGACGCGTTCGACAGCTGTTCGCCCTGCTGCGACCGGATCCGGACCGGCTTCTCGCCTGGCTGCCACGCGGATCGGCCAACGACATGGTAACGGCGCTGACGCGGTACGTGATGCGGGCAAAGGTCGCGCTGCGGGTCGTGCCGGACCTTGTCCTGCACGATGGCGAAGCCGAACCGAGCGCGAGCGGCGTGCTGACTCCCGCCGACAGCGGCTGGTTGCTCGCCCTGCCCGGTTCGACGCCACGCAGCGCCGTGCTGGCCAGCGCGCCGGCATCGCCCGCTCCCGATCCACGGCGACTCGTCGAATGGCAGCTGGCCGATGTCGACGCTGGCCTGCCCTGGATCGGGCCGGAAGTCGCGGATATGTTCACGCCGCAGGCACTCGGAATCGAGCGGCTCGGTGCGATCAGTCACGCCAAGGGCTGTTACCCGGGCCAGGAGATCGTGGCGCGACTGCACTATCGCGGCGGCAACAAGCGCGGCTGCTTTCGCGTCTCGATCGAGCAGCCCGCTCCGCCACGGCCGGGCACCTCGATCGTTTCCGCCACCGGCAGCGCGCTCGGCACCCTTCTCTACGCAGCGCCGAGTGACGCCATGCGCAGCCGCGGCCTCGCCGTGCTCCCGCAACAGGAGGCCGAGCACCTCGCGCCGACTCTCGAGAGCGGAGCATGCGTTGAAATCCTCGGACCGGCAGGCAAATCCCCCAGCACCGATTGAGTGGTATGGTCCTTGCTAGTCTAGTTCGTGGTGTACCATCGAAAAGACGGGGGAACAAACGCATGAGCAGCCAGAGCAGATTTGGAAATCGCATCCGGCTCACCGCCTGCGCCATGGGCGTTGGTCTGGTCCTTTCGGCGGCCTCGGTCGAGGCAGCCGAGTATCGATTCACGCCCGAGCCGACCTACGCGCCGGACGTGGCCAAGGACGTCTACAAACCCCTCCTCGACTATCTGAGCAAGGCGACCGGGGATACCTTCGTCCTCGTCGCGCCGGCCAACTACTCGAGCTACTGGCGCGACATCCTCAAGCCGGACGTAACCGATTTCTCCTACGACGAAGCCCACTTCGCCGACTATCGGATCCAGCATTCGAATTTCATCCCGCTGGTACGAAAGGCCGAGCCGACGACCTATACCCTGCTTGCCAACGTCGAGTTCGAAGGCAAGGAGCCCAACGCCCTGCTCGGCTCGAAGATTGCGAC
Organism: Dokdonella immobilis; assembly: GCF_900115085.1. Taxonomy (GTDB): domain Bacteria; phylum Pseudomonadota; class Gammaproteobacteria; order Xanthomonadales; family Rhodanobacteraceae; genus Dokdonella; species Dokdonella immobilis. Next base: position 264,519 of record NZ_FOVF01000003.1, read on the forward strand.
GATGCCAGCGCCGAGCCTGGGCTATGCCCTGCTCGCGCAGTTCTTTCCCGATCCGGTCCAGCAGCCGCAGATCCTCTCCACCGCGACATCCTGGCGCGACACGGTGCAAATCGTGTTCGGCGGCGAGGCCGACGCGGCGATCATTCCGAGCTGGATCGCCAGCGCCGACGGATATCCCAACCTGGTCACCATCAAGACCTCGCGGGAGTTTCCCGGTACGGCCATCCTCGCCTCGCCTTCGGTACCCGAGGAAGTCCGCACCAAGGTGCGCGACGCGTTGCTGAACGTCGAAGGCGCGCCGGAACTGGTCGAGGTGCTGCTCGAACTGGGCATCACGCGCTTCGTGCCCGCCAGCCCGAAGGACTTCGCCGGCGACCAGCAGATGCTCAGCGGCTTCTATGGCTACAAGTAAGGGATCGCCCGGTAGCGCACTGCGAACTTTGCGCTTTCGCATCAAAGGCTTTTTCTAAAACGTTACATTCCATCGTTTGATGGATATGCCGAAATTCGCAAGCTGAATGGCTTGTTCATGTTTTGGCTGTTTTTGAGTGACAACTTCATTGCAAGGAAGTACTCTCCGCGCCGAGTCGTACGAATGGTGTGTCCACGCCACCAGCAACCTTCAAATCCTGATGAGTTCGTTTGTTGATTCATCATTGAGAGGACTACGAGACAACGGGCCATAACGACCGCCGCGAATGGCAGACGAAACGGCCCAATGCACAAGGCGCAAACCTTTTCGCGCCTGACAATCATCAGATCGTGCATGTATTCGGACGCGTGGCCCGATGGGGCCGCGGGTCCGGCTTCATGCGCACCGCGGCACCAAACTTTCGGGTAGGTGCCTGACGGCCAGGTCGAGCGGCTTCCTGGAATGCAGCGCGCTTTGCGCACTGCATGAATCGAGCCCATGCGCCCGGCTGAGGATTCAGGAGAATTCGAGCAATGAAATTGGCATGGTTACTCTGGCTGGCATCGATACTGCCGGCCCATGAAGCCGATCGAACGTGTCTTGCCGCGATGGTCTATCTCGAGGCCCGCAGCGAAACCCAACTCGGCCAGGCCGCCGTCGCTGAAGTCGCCATGCGGCGGCGCGATGATGGCCGCTGGGGCGACAACATCTGCGACGTCGTCAACGCCCGCCTGCAGTTCGCGATTTCCACGACCAACAAGAATTACATGCTGCGCAATCCGGTGGCCTGGCAGACTGCATGGACGGTCGCCGACCATGCCCTGCAAATGTGGGATCTGCCGGTCGAGAAGCGCAAGTTCGTCGTTCCCGATGCCGATCACTTCGTCGCCGAGGAACACGCATCACCGGCATGGATGAAAGGCCAGCCGCTGGCGGTGATCGGCGCACACAGCTTCTACCGGGTGAATTGACGCACCGCTTATTGGGCGCTCCCGGCTATTGAACGAAAAAAGAAAAGCCGGCGACATTGTCGCCGGCTTTCTTGTTTTTTCAGCAGGTCGGCTGTTCCGATCAGCGTGCTGGCACCACGTAACCATTGTCGATATAGACGCGGTCACCGCGGCGCAGATGGTAGTCCTCGGACTGCTCATAGGCGTAGGTGCGTCCACGATCCATGCGCACGGTGATTCGATAGTAGCTTCGGCCGCGTCGATTGTTCTTCTCGACGTTGTGGCCAATCACACCGCCAGCCACTGCGCCAGCGATCGTGGCTGCCTTGCGTCCGTCGCCCTTGCCGACCTGGTTGCCGAGCGCCCCACCGACGATCGCACCAAGCACGGTGCCGCCGCCGACGTGGCGATCTCGCTGGCCGATGGATTCGATACGGACCACTCGCCCGCAGTTGTCGCATCCACGCTCGTAGTAGTGGCCGCGGGCCTCGACCGACTGCATCGGCGCGCACGCGGCGATCAGGAATGACGCGACGCCTGCCAGTAGAATTCGATTGAGCATGTCTTGCACTCCTCTGTTTTCACTGTTCTGTCCGAAGGCTCGAACAGCTGTCTGGGAGGGTGACAATCGACGCATGAACCCAAACCCAATATTGATCCCGAACCTGAACGCACGCCTGACACCGCAACGAAACTGCAGCATCGCGGGTGGCAGGGGCTCCGCCTTCCTACCTTCGCAACGGCGCATCGGTTAGCATCCTCGCTCCCTGGAACGGCTCGCCATGCACGATCAAGCCCCGTTGCTCGACGAATTGCGCAACATGGATGCCGAAGCCGCCGCACGGCGATTGGCTTCGCAGCCCGACAACTCAATCGCTGCCCATCTGCATGCCATGGGCCCGGGACGCGGACTGGCCGTGCTCGATCGCTTCGGGCCCGAGCGACGCACCCGAATCGCATTCGCCGCCGGTCACGGCACGGGCGAGCAGTGGCTTTCGAGCCGCAATTGGCCGGAGGGATCGGTCGGACGCCTGATGGAACAGGCACCCGCCGCATTCTCGGGCGAGGCGCGGGTTGCAACGGTACTGGAGGAACTGCGCCCGGTCGCCTCGCGAAGCCTGGTCACCTATGTCTTCGTCGTCGACGACTCGCATCATCTGACCGGCGTAGTCACCTTTCGGGAAATGGTGTTCGCGGATCCCGACCAGCGCCTCGAGGAAATCATGGTTCCGCATCCGTTCTCCCTGCAACCGGAGACGGATGTCGTGGTCGCCATGCGCGAGGTCGTGCGCCGCCACTATCCGGTCTACCCGGTCTGCGACGCCGACGGACGCCTGATCGGCGTGGTCCGCGGTTCGGTCCTGTTCGAGGAACAGGCCTTCGAGATCAGCGCGCAGGCCGGCTCGATGGTCGGCGTCGAGAAGGAGGAGCGCCTGAGCACGTCCTGGGGTCGCAGCCTGCGCTTCCGTCACCCCTGGTTGCAGCTCAACCTGCTGGCGACCTTCATCACAGCCGCCGTGGTCAGCGCGTTCCAGGGCACGATCAACCAGGTGGTCCTGCTCGCCGTGTTCCTGCCCGTGCTATCCGACCAGTGCAACAACACCGGCTGCCAGGCCCTGGCCGTGACCCTGCGCGGGATGACCTTTGGCGACCTCAAACCCGGACAGGGTTGGCGCCTGATCGCCAAGGAAGCCTGGCTCGGCATGCTCAACGGATCCATGACCGGCGTTCTTGGCGGCCTTGCCATGTATGCGCTGGCCGCGCACCAGGGCAACCCGGACGCCTTGACGCTCGCCTTCATCACCTGGCTGGCCATGGCCGCCAGTTGCGGCATCGCCGGCATCGTCGGCGCCGGCGTGCCTCAGGTCCTGCGTCAGATCGGCGCGGATCCGGCCACCGCATCGAGCATCTTCCTGACCAAGGCGACCGACATCGTCAGCCTCGCCATGTTCCTGGGCCTGGCGGCCTGGCTCGTCGTGCGCTGATAGCGGGCACGCCATCGTGCTGCTGATCGACAGCCACTCGCATATCGACACGTCAGCATTCGATGCGGACCGCGCGGACGCAGTGGCCCGCGCCCGCGCGCTCGGCGTCACGCAACAGATCGTTCCCGCCATCTCGCAATCCGGCTGGTCCAACTTGCGCGAGGTTTGCGCCCGTCATGCGGGGCTGCATCCAGCGTACGGCCTGCACCCGATGTACCTGGACGACCATGAGCCGGCGCACCTCGATGAACTTGCCGCCGTCATCGAAACGGAAAGGCCCGTCGCGGTCGGCGAATGCGGCCTCGACTTCTACGTCGAAGGCCTCGATCGCGATGAGCAGTACCGGTATTTCCGACGCCAGCTCGAACTCGCCCGCGAGCTCGACCTTCCCGTGATCATCCATGCCCGACGTGCCTTCGATGAAGTGACCGCCTGCATCCGCCGCCTCGACGGACTGCGCGGCGTCGTGCACAGCTTTTCCGGCAGCGCCCAGCAGGCCGAAAATCTGTGCAGTCTCGGCTTCCTCCTCGGCATCGGTGGACCGGTCACCTACCCGCGAGCGAACCGCCTGCGCGACATCGTCGCCACGCTGCCGGCCGACCATCTGCTGCTCGAAACCGACTCGCCCGATCAACCCCTGCACGGACACCAGGGCGAACGCAATGAACCGGCGCGGCTGGTCGAGGTGCTGCAGACCGTCGCCCACCTGCGCAGCGAAAGCGAAGCCGAGGTCGCAGCGACCACGAGTCGCAACGCCTGCCGGTTGTTCGGGCTTGATGCGCGGGCGGGTAGCCTGGGTGTTACGGGCGCACCGGATTAGAGCGCACTCGCGTCGGGCGGCGCGGGCTTGGATGACCGTTCCCGCGTTGCCGCTTCGTTGTTGCTTCGGCCCGAATGCTCTTCTGCGAATTGTGGGGTGTGGCATCGTGGCGAAAGGCATCGCGCCTTAAGGCGCTCCTACGTCAAGCGGGCGAACGCGTGCGCGGGCCTCGATGGCCCTTCCCGCGTCTCCGCTTCGTTGTTGGTGGTGAGCGCATGCGAACCCCAACGTCGCCATGTGGGCTCATCGCGAAGGTAAGGGTCGTTGGGATGCGCTGACCCTAACCTCCCGCGCTACGAAAAGCATGCGATGCGTGGCCGCGGGCGTCGGTGGCCGATTCCGCGTTGCCGCTTCGTTGTAGGAAGCGGCTTTAGCCGCGATGCTCTTTTGCGAATTTTGGAGCGCGGCATCGTGGCGAAATGCTTCGAGCCTGAAGGCTCTTCCTACGAAGAGCGGGCGAATGAAAGTCCGCGCGCAACCTGGGTCAAACCGGATTTGAGGTTTGGCTTTAGGCCGGAGCCTCGTCCTTTGCCGCAAGCAGCTTCTCGATCGCCGCCGCGACCGCCGCGAACGCGAAGGTCGCGGTCACATGCGTCACCGCTCCGAGACCGCCGCCGCAATCGAGCTTGAGGCCGGCTTCGCCTGCCGGCGGACGCTGGCCGCAGACGCTGCCATCGGCCTGCGGATAGCGCACGTTCTCCAGCGAATAGACAGCCTGCACGCCAAAGTACCGTTTCGGCCCGCGTGGAAAGCGGAACTCCTCGCGCAACTTCTTGCGGATCAGGGCCAGCATCGCATCGTGCTCGGTGCGCGAGAGGTCGCGAATGCGCACCAGGGTCGGATCCACGCGTCCACCGGCCGAGCCACTGACGATCAGGGGCAACTTGCGGCGACGGCACCAGGCGATCGTCTCGACCTTGACCCGGAAGGCGTCGCAGCAATCGAGGACGAGGTCGTAGCCGCGACCGAGCAGGCGTTCCAGGTTCGCAGGGGTCAGGAATTCGGCGAAGGTCTCCACCTGCAAGGCGGGATTGATCGCCCGCGCGCGCTCGGCCATCACGTCGACTTTGGCGCGCCCATACTGCCCGTCCAGCGCATGCAGCTGGCGATTCGTATTGCTCAGACAAACGTCGTCGGCGTCGATCAGGGTCAGTCGCCCGATCGCACTGCGGGCGAGCGCCTCGACCGCCCAGGAGCCGACGCCGCCGATGCCGATCACGCAGACGTGCTTGCCGGCCAGGCGCGCACTGCTGCCGCTGCCGTAGAGCCGGTCGAGACCTCGAAAGCGTTCGTCGGTGACCGGGCTGGTGGAGACGGGGCTGTTCATTGGGCGCGGGAGGGTATCACGCGACAGCTGATCCGCTGTTGCCCAGGTGCGACGCGGCGCCGCAACCGGAATTTTCGCATCCCGCTACCATGAGGGTTTCTTCATCCGGATTTTCCCGCCATGCGTTATCTGGTCTGCCTTCTGCTCGGCCTGATCATCGGGGCGCTCTGCGCTGTCACTGCGGCCAATATCCTAGGCCGCAGGAACGCCTATCCCAAGGCCCTGATGACGGTCATGAACCACGAACTCAAGGTTGCCCGTGACGCGGGCGCAAAACCGGCTTGTGACGATTCGGGTCCTGCCCTCGCCAAGCTGGCGCTGCTCTCGGCGGATATCGAGGTGGCCATGCCCGATGAAGGACCCACCCCCGACCGGGTTTTCCATCAATACGCCAGCGAGCTCACGACCGTCATCCAGAAAGCCAGGAATACAGGCTGCGAGGGGCGCGCCCAGGCCGTGACCGAGGTTGGCAATGCGTGCGATGCGTGCCACCGCGACTATCGCTGAATTCAACACCAAGAGTTCCGGAAACAGACGTCGCGCCATGGGCGCGCTGCTGGCCGCGGCCCCATAACGCAACTCAAAGGTTGCATATTGCCCGCAACTGCGGCAGACTCATTCGCAACCAGGAGGTTGCCAATGACTGACCGCATCGAAAAGCAGATCGACATCAACGCCCCCGTCTCGCGCGTCTGGCGCGCCCTGACCGATCACGTGGAGTTCGGCGAATGGTTCCGGGTCAAGCTCGACGGCCCGTTCGTGGTCGGCGAGGAATCGACCGGCCACATGACCTACCCCGGCTATGAGCATGTGCAGTGGCACGCCGTGACCCGGGCGATCGAGCCCGAGCATCGCCTGGCCTTCAGCTGGCACCCGTACGCGATCGAACCCGGAGTCGACTACTCGGATGAAGAGCCGACCCTGGTCGAATTCTTCCTCGAACCGATCGAGTCCGGCACGCGCTTGCGGGTCATCGAATCCGGATTCGACCGTATCCCGGCCGGGCGGCGACCCGAGGCATTGCGCATGAATACGGGCGGATGGGAAGCCCAGGTCAAGAACATCAAGCAACATGTCGAGTAGCGCATCGGCACGCCGTGCGGACACCGACGAAGCGACCGCGGCCATCTTCGCCGCACTCGGCGATGGGACACGGCTCGCCCTTGTTGCGCGCCTGAGCCAAGGATCTGCGTGTTCGATCAGCCAATTGGCCGAGCACTCCGCCTTGACCCGACAGGCCATCACCAAACATCTGCAGGTACTCGAAAAGGCCGGTCTGGTCAGCCGACGAAAGTCCGGCCGCGAGACGCTCTATGCCTGCCAGCCCCGGCCGTTGCACGATGCCCGGCGCTATCTCGATGTCGTTGAACGCCAGTGGGACCAGGCCCTGGGCAGACTGAAGACTTTCATCGAACGCTGAACCCCGGTCGCATCGTGCCGACGGTGCTCTGTATAGCCTGGCTGATTTTTCCTCGCCCGATCTGGCCCTTGTTGCCGCGACATTCCGTTGATCAGGAAAGCAGGGCCGACGGCGCCTCACGGCACGATCACGGCTCGAACGAGATGTCGTGCCCAAAACGACGCCAACAACGGGAGTGGCTCGATGAACCTGGACGAGGGAACCCGAAAGCGATCGGCAGATCCGGCCGGAGCCGATAGAGGCACGATTTGCCGCTGGCTTCTTCCCGCACTGCTGCTGTGTTCCGCCATTCCGGCCTCGGCCCAGTTCGAACTGGGCGGCAGCGTGTTCGCGGGCGGCGGTGGCCACAGTGAATCGGCCGGCCACTGCCTGCGTCTCGACGCCACGCTCGGCGAGGCTTCCGTCGGTACGGCATCCGGCGGCGCGTTCACCATCAGCGCCGGATACGCCGCCCGTTTCGATCCCGCCACCCGCGACGCCCTTTTCGATACCGGATTCGAGGACTGCCTGTGATGATTGTTCGTAACCCGCTTCGCGCCCGCCTAGCCGCCATCGTGTTCGCCTTCGGCCTCGGCGGCGCCTGCACATTCGCGCTGGCCGCGCCCCAGCTTCCCGATTTCACTTACCAGGGGCGCCTGAGCCAGAACGGTGTTCCGGCCAACGGCAGTTTCAACCTGAGCTTCGCCCTCTACGACAACGCCACCAATGGCTCCCAGGTCGGCTCGACCATCTCGGAACCGGCGTTTCCGGTCACGGACGGCCTGTTCACCGTATCGCTCGCGTTTCCCGGTGCATTCGACGGCACCCAACTGTGGCTGCAGGTCAGCGTAAACGGCGTACCGCTGCTGCCACGCACGGCGGTGACGGCGACGCCGGTCGCCCAGTTTTCGCTGAGTGGCTCGATCGGTGGCGCGGCCGGTGGCGACCTGACCGGAACCTACCCGAATCCCTCGCTGGCCACCGCGTCGGTGACCAATTCGAAGATCGCGGCAGGTGCGATCTCCTCGTCGAAGCTCGGTTCGAGTTCGGTGACCTCGACTGCAATTGCCGCGAGCGCCGTGGACACGAGTGAGCTGGCATCCGGGGCGGTCACCGAGGCGAAGATCGCCAGCAACAGCGTCACGCGCGCGAAGATCTCTGGCGGCGACGTCACCGGTACGCTCGGCGGGGTCTCGCTTGGCGGAGGAGGCTGTGCCGATGTCAATGCTGGCGCCAGTGGAACGGCACCCGGTGACATCGTCCTCGTCAATCTTCAGGCCGGGGTGACCCTGCCCTCGAAATTCATCATGCTGCCCGCCCGCGTCGACAGCGCCGGCACGGTCACCCTGCGCTTCTGCAACATCGGCACCACAACCCAGTCCTTCAAGAGCCTGCCGATCGAGATCCTGACGATCCACTGAGCAGCGCCAGGCCGGCGCGTCGCGACCCAGATGCGGCCCGGTTGCGGGAGAGCGTTCGCGCAACCGGGCCGCACTCCGCCGTCGGCGGATTTCCCCCTCAGAAGCGGTAGCCGACCGCCAGGCCGTAGACCAGCGGATCGATATCCACCGTGCCGACCTTCGTACCATCCACCTTTACGTCGGTCGAAATGCTGACCCAGCGCACATCCGCGGTCAGCGACCAGCGCTCGTTGAACATGTAGTCGAAACCGGCGTGCAGGGCCGGCCCCCACGAATCCCCCAGGGTGACGCGGGTACCTGCGAGCGGCCCCTTCTCGTCGACCGAGAAGAACCGCGTGTAGTTGATGCCGATGCCGACGAACGGATCGAAGGCCGAATCGGTCGGGAAATGCCACTGTGCCGACAGGGTCGGCGGCAGCTGCTTTGCCGACAGCGCCTTGGTGCCATTGAGCTTGACGTCGTGCGAGAACGGCAATGCCGCGAGCAGTTCGATGCCGAAGGTCGGGGTGACGCGGTACTCGGCGGTGATCGTCGGGCTCAGGCCGCTGCCGACATCGGTCTTCAAGGCACCGTCGGCGAGGCTGCCGTTGCCCGACTTCGGATCAACCACGTGCAAACCGAATTTGACCTGCCAGTCGCCGGCCTGCCAGTCCGCGGCCTGTTGGGCATGGGCGAGCGGCAGGCCACCGGCCACCAGGGCAATGACGAGCGCAGTAAGACGTTTCATGTTCGACTCCAGTTGAAAACTGAAGTCATTCTTGCCGCGCCCTGCCCGCCGCGCTTGATCGACGTCAATACGGTTGGGGGGTGCGTCGCAATGCCACAGCGTGCGCCACCCAGGCGGCGAACCGTGCCGTCGCATCACCCCCGCTGCTGAGACCGAACGCTACTTCGCGCAATCCAGCCGCCGCAGCCAGAAGGTTAGCGCCTGCTCGGTCTCGGTTTCACAATCGACCTGCTTCCAGGCAAGAGCCATCGTCATGTCGGGCTGCCGGACATAGCCACGGCGCGCCCAGAACGGGGCGTTGCTTCGGTAGTCGGCCGGGCAGCGCGGATCGTCCTCGGCGCGATCCACGGCCGCGAATGCGGTCCAGGCGAACGCACCGAGCGCGCGCGCGTGCGCTTCGCGTTCATCGAAGAAACGATGCCCGAGTCCCCGGCCGCGATACTCGCGAAGCAGCACGGATTCGGCGCAATAGAAGACCGTTTCAATCGGCATGCGGCGTTCGAGGAAAGGTGCCTGGAATTCGGCTTCGGTCCCGGCCAGCGGCATTCCGGTGGAGGCACCGACCACCTCTTCGCCATCCAGCACGACGACCAGCACGCCGCCGGGGGAGCGCGCATAGGTCGCCAGATAGCGCGCCTCGTAGGCCTCGTCGCCGTCGTAGAGGTAGGGATACTCGCGGAACACCGCGATACGCAGGCGCGCGACCGCCGGCAACCACCCGGCGATCTCAGCGCCACGCAAACTCAGCACGCGCAGGGTGCCCGCCACCTCAGGCACCCGCGGAGACCTGGCTGATCCAGTCGGAAAGGTTGTAGTAGTTGGTCACACGCGCGATGCGTCCGTCACGAACCTCGAAGAAGGCGCCTCCCGGCAACACGTAACGCTGACCCTTCGCCTCGGGCAGGCCTTCATCGGTGGACAGGTAGGCACCGTGCACGACGTATTCGGCAGCAGCACGCTGACCGTCGCCGCTCGCCATCACCGTGACATCGCGCAGCGTCTCCTCGTAGCAGCGATCCATGCGCGCCAGGAACAGCCGAAACGCCTCATGGCCGGTTTCGCGAAGGCCCTGGTTGAGATCGTGCACGACATCGTCGCTCATCAAGGCCAGCATGGCCTCGCGGTCGCGACGGTTGAAGGCGTCGTAGTAGGCCTTGATCAGGTCCAGCGTGTTCACTCGGATCTCCACACGGTTCGATAGGGTCCGGCAGACGATACGACATAAGAACGCTGGAGCGGAGCCACCCCGCAATGGCGGGCGCAGATTTCCGACGCTGCTCAGTAGCGACCAGGGCGCTTGCGCCTGGCCATGGCCTCATTGAGGTTCTGCAGCAAGGACCGCGGCTCGGCATCCATCGCCCGCAACGAAATCACGCAGGGCGTGCCAAATTTCTCCTCGAAGGTCTCCAGGATTGGAGCGAGCGTGCGTGGCGCCTTCGCCCTGAAGGCAGCCGGGTCGGCGAGCTGGACGGCCAGGAAGCGCGGCGACCTGCCCTGCGACGGCACAAGACCGAAGCCCTTGATGTCGTTCCAGGCGATCCGGCGCGAAGGGAACGACGTGCGATCGAGCAGCCCTTCGGCATCGGTGATCAGCACCGGGCGCTTGTCGAGTGCCTTCCAGATGCCCATGCCGACGACGATTACGCCGGTAATCATCAGGCTGATAGCGATGATCTCCCAGAGCTTGCCGAGATCCTCCACCCAGTCCAGCGACCACAAGCCGAACAGCGAAACCGCCGCGCCGACGCCGACCCAGTAGAACACCATGCTCGCCCGTCCATTGACCTCAATCATCCCTGCCCCGCTCCCCATTCAAATATCGCTTTGCAGTTTGCTACAGAAAATGGTTAAGGTACAAGGACAACAGCGCAACCCCTGCGCAGACCAAGGAGCGGCAAATGGCGACAGCATGGAAGGACTTGAGCACCGGCGCAAAGATCCGTCGCACGCATACGCTGTTCTGGTGGGCCTTTGCCTTCCCCCTCATGCTCCTCATTCTTGCCTGGACGGCCGCCAGCACCTGCCTGCATGCCCGCGCCATCCTCGCCGACCACTCGATCGCGCAAGCCACCATCGCCTACGACGAGGACGCGCGACCCTCGAAGCATCTGGCCCGCTTCAAATACACCTACACCGTCGACGGCCAGGACTACACCGGCACCTTCTCGACCCTGAACTCGCGCGCCGACGAAGTGCAAATCGGCGGAACCATGCCCATCGCCTACGCGAACTTCGATCCCAGCCAGTCACAGCGACCGGCCCTGCTCGAATCAAACGCAGACTGGCAGTCGAATGCGATGTCGGTCCTCACCATGGGTGCACTCGGCGCCCTGCTGATCGGCGTGTTCTACATGGTGCTGGCCTGGCTGCTGCGAAGGGCTACTGCACATCTGACCTGAGGGGCTGTCCCGTCCCATATGGGCATGACCTCTCATGCGACGTTCAAATACGTTCGTCACATACTAGCTATTTGTAGAGGGCAAACCTCACTGCAGGGAACCAAGACTTGGCAGCATATGACAATCAGCACTATGTTCCGGTTCGCTACTTTGCGCTCTTCAAACCGCAAAGCCGGACAATCTGCTTAGTCTTGAGAAAGAATGGCAAGTTCATCCCGAACGCATCAATATCGGGACAATCGAGCAGTCATCGCTTCTACGGGAGCGATGCACTCGAGGCGGCGATAACAGGATTCGAGAGCGCTTGCGGCGACTTACTCGAGGAATTCGCCGCAATGGATGACCTGGGCTCAATGAATAGCAAGCAGTTCTATTCTCTGCTCAGATGGATTGGTTTCCAACGAGCTCGAACCGAGGCGGCTCGGTCTATGGACAGACCTATGTGGGAAACAATGTATCGCGTCCTTGGAGAGCATGCGATCGTCGAAGGTCGACCAGCGCTTGAACGCCCGCCCGACCGCGATAGTCAGCTGGCTGGCATGATGGACTCCCTAGAGCATTCTCGATTCCTATCGCGCCTCACTCCGTATCTACTGTCAAATCGCACAAACAGACCACTTATATTCGGAGACGCACCCGTAGTCTACTTCAACTCTGCATTCAGGCATGTCGTCGATCGTGGGGTTCTCGGCACACAAAGTCCCGGCCTGCAAATCTTCGCGCCAATTGGAAACAACAAGGCAATTGCGTTGTTCGATCCCGATTACTATCGGGTGAGGTCAAGTTCCGACGGAGAAGTCAGGATTCGGGATCTTCACGACGTGGCCGCCCTAAATGCGCTTCAGATCCATTCCGCGGCGCATGCAGTTTATTTTTCCGACACTGAATTCGCACCGTATGTGCGAGACCTATGGGAGCAGCAACGCGGAAGATTGCGAACCCATTCCGCTACGATTTTGTCGTACATGGAATCCGTCGGCGAAGATCAAGAGCGCGAGGTCAATGTCTTCTTCGAGCCAGTCGTGCCCTATGATTTAAATCTCTCGTTTGTAAGTAGACAACGCAGGTAGCACCAAGTTATCGAATGCACAACGAGCCTTCCTCGCCCCGACTTTCTTCCAACTGCATCTTGATAGCGCCGCGATGGGCAATTCACTAGTTCGCGAAGATCCGGGGTGGTCCAAGCCTTGACTCTTGAATTTGTCTGCTTCACGCACGGTTGCGGTAGAAGCTAGATTCTCGCAGCGTGAATCGCTGCGCCCAGCCAAAGCTCATAGCACACGAAAGCGAGGCACTGCTGATTTTCGATAGAACTGGTGCCCGGAGCGGGGGTCGAACCCGCATGGCCTTGCGGCCGAGGGATTTTAAGTCGGATCCAGACATGATCGCCACTTGTTGAACTCTATTGACTTCAATGGGTTGCGTATTGAGCATGCCGGCAGATTGTTGGCGATTCTGGGCGCTGGTGTCCCACCGGTGTCCCAAGCGATGTGCCGCGATTCGTCGCATCGTCTTTGCGCTACTCGTAGGAGGTCGCACGAAAATGTCGATTTTCATTTCCAAGGAGTCTAGGGACCAATTCGAGCGAATGGGAACGGATGAGGTTCGCAAGATCGCAGGCGGCGTCGACAGAAACGCGTTCGTCCGCCAGGCGAAGGCGTGGTTGGTTGAGCAGGAAAAGCGCATAACAGAAGAGAGTCGAGATCTAAGCATTCGAGCAGTGAGAGCCGAAGAAAGCCAAGCTGAGTCCGCGAAAAGTTCAGCTCAATCGGCCGCAGAATCCGCTCGGCACTCAAGAGCCGCGGCAGCAGCGGCGTGGTGGGCAGTCGGATTTGCCTTCGTTACCTTTCTCATGACCTTGATCAGCCTGGCACTCAAAAACTAGGAGCAGGCGCGCGGAAGCAACGGCAGTATGTGACTCGGGTATCGGGGTGTGGCTGGCGGGACCGCCACCCAATTTTGTCGCTTTACCAAAATTCCCTTGCCCGGTATTCGTGGCGCAGTATAGCTCTCTCAACTAAGACCTGCTTCGGAGTCGACCATGGAAAAGATCAGTCGCGCGAACATTACTTCGAGCGAGTTGCGCTGGTCGTTCGGCGCTTTCTTCGTGATGGGTTTCTTTCTAGGCGGAATCTTCTTTGCCGATGACGGCTGGATTGTCGCCTTGGCCAAGAACCCGGATGCGCCGGAGTGGGCGCAGGGGATCGGTTCTCTCGTCGCTATCGCAATAGCAATTTATGTTCCTTGGAAGCAGCGGCAGAATGAGGCGGCAGATCGCGCTGCCCAAGACCGGCGGCAGGCAAGAGCCATAGCCGCCATGCTTAGAGCGCCTCTTGATGAATGGATAGATTCATTTCATAGCTTTGAGCAGAACATTGATCGATCAGATGTCAACTTTTCAAACGGTCAATTGATACGCTGCGGCAGCGTCGGAAGTTACTTTTTTGGTACTTCGAAAACGATCGAAAGGCACATCGAACAGCTTTATCTGCTCGGTACTGCCGGAGACCGTATATTTGATGCATTGCGGAAGGCGCACGAAGCCAGGGCACTTTGCGAATCTCTGCTTGGCGAGATTGGTTATTCTCAAGAACGCGACAATGAAGTGTATCGCAGTGACCAGTTTCGAATGATTTGGGACCGGTACTCATCAATTCAAAATGACATAGGTGAAGCGATCGACATCGTGGTCGAATTGCTCTGACGAGCAAAACCGCATCATCGGGATGCTGCCACTCTCTTAAGCTCTCCGCTGAATCCGTTCCTGCCTATCCCGAAACCGATACAATGCCCCTGCCAGCGCCTCTTCGCGGTCCCTGGGCAATTGCATACGCTTGCGGGCTAGCAACACCGAATGGATCAATTTCGCTCGCTGCAGCCGTTGCTCGTCTGTCATAGGCTGATCCAGCGGGATCAGGTCATTGCAGACCACGCTGACCGCATGAAGAGAGTTCACCGCGGTACGGGCGGCAATGGACGCTTGGCGCATGGACGACATAGGGCAATCTCCGAATAGGGTGCTCGCGGTGTCGGCTTCTCGGGCTTCCCTTACGGGTGCATGCGCCAGGACATCGCGAGCAGGGATAGGGTCCACCAAGGGTCAGGTCTGGGTCCACCAAAGGTCAGGTCTTGAATTTTGAATTTGCCCACTTCCCGCGCGATTGCGGCAGACGCGTGTCGGTCGCAATGGGAATCGCTCCGCTTGGCCACATCTCATAACGCGCGAGAGCGAGGCGCAGTCGATTTTCAAAAGAACTGGTGCCCGGAGCGGGGGTCGAACCAGCATGGAAGGTCTGGGGTCAAGTCTTGAATCTTGAATTTGTCTGCTTCACGTACGATTTCGGCAGACGCCTGTCTTTCGCAACGGGAATCGCTCCGCCTGGCTGCTGCTCATAACGCGCGAAAGCGAGGCTGTGATTATTGATAGAACTGGTGCCCGGAGCGGGGGTCGAACCCGCATGGCCTTGCGGCCGAGGGATTTTAAGTCCCTTGCGTATACCAGTTTCGCCATCCGGGCCAGCTCACGAACCAGGACATCCAAAATTCCAGCAATGCCTTACACAGCCTGTCGGACATTTCCTACAGACGAGGCAAAGGTCCGAGGGCATGCTGGCCACATGACTACTGCCCGCAGCTTGCTCATCGATCCGGAGTCGCCTGGCTTCTATCACTACATCTCCCGATGCGTGGGACGGACCTGGCTTTGCGGCGTCGATTCGTTCGACGGCAAGTCCAATGAACATCGCCGCGACTGGGCCGAGCAGTGACGAAATCGTTTGCATGCATGATTTGAGTGGAGCGGTTCCTGCGTGTGTTTCAATGAACTCGATGGCGCTGCCTGATGATCGTAGGACGCCGGCCCAGCCGGTGGGACGATTGAGACCTTCGTCGCGGCACCGGCCCACGAGGAACCTGCCATCAAGGAAACGACAGCGGCGTTACGTCATGCCGAGGTCTGGAAAAGTGTGCCCGCTACGGGTATAGTTTGGAGGTCGAGATGGCGCGCATCCTCAAGCGCAAGGACTTTGCGCGGTGGCAGGCAAGCGAGAAGCTGCCCGATACGACCTTATGCAAAGCGGTCAAGGAAATGGAAAGAGGCCTGATCGACGCGGATCTCGGGGGCCATCTCTACAAGAAGCGGGTGGCGCGTCCCGGCGCCGGCAAGAGTGGAGGTTACCGCACCCTGCTGTCGGCCCGAATCGGAAACCGCTACGTCTTCCTGCATGGGTTTCCCAAGAGCGACAAGGCGAACATCACGCAGGACGAGAAGAAGGCGCTTCAATTTGCTGGCAGGATATTCCTGGAACTATCTGCCGAGAACCTGTCGAAGGCGTTGCAGTCGGGGGTGTTAATGGAGGTGCAATGTGAGCAAGATCATTGAATCCCTGCGCAGCGATCTGGCTGCGCTTCACGAAGTGGGGGCGATCGGCAAGGTGACGATGCGCAAGCTCGACGCAATCTGCCCACCACCGGTGCGGGAGTTCGGCGCCGAGGACATCAGGCGACTACGGCAGAAGCTGAAATTCAGCCAGCCGGTGTTTGCGCATCATTTGCACACCTCGGCATCTACCGTGCGCAAGTGGGAGCAAGGCGAAACTCGACCCGCTGGCCCGGCGCTCAAACTACTCAACGTCATCGCCGACAAGGGTTTGCAGGCCATCATCTGATGTCTGACGGCGGAGACAGGTATTCGGAAAATCGAAGGTAGTTCAAGCCTCGAATCTTGAATTTGCATGCTTCCCGCAAGATTGCGGCAGACGTCTTCACTTGACAGCGGGGATCGCTACTTTTGGTCTCAGCTCAAGGCGCGCGGAAGCCAGGCGCTGCTGATTTTCGATAGAACTGGTGCCCGGAGCGGGGGTCGAACCCGCATGGCCTTGCGGCCGAGGGATTTTAAGTCCCTTGCGTATACCAGTTTCGCCATCCGGGCCAGCGCGAAGGATGCCCGATGCCAGCGCGCACGACCAGCGTGCGGCCGTGAATCGGCTCAAGAGGCGGATTCGGATCAGGCCCGGTGGCTGCTACAGCGACGTCGCGGCTGCAGTCGTTACAGGATGGACTATCCGACCGACGCCAATGGCAGTTCGGCCAGGGTCGAGACGGTCAACGGATCCCGCGCCACCGGTGCGAACTCCTCGTCGCTGCGAAGGTGGCGGAAGCACTGGCCGGCGGTCCATTGCAGGGGTCGGCCGTCGTCGAGGTGGACGCGGTGTGGGAAATCGGAAAGCGATTGAGGCGCCGTCGTGCGGGCTCGATCGATAGGCTGATAGACCAGAACATGATGCTTGCGATGGGTCTTGCGGCTGCAGACCTCGATATAGCGCGTTGGCATGTCAGCCCTCCCCTGTCATGTTTCAACCGTGGCCATTTCATTCCTGGCCCGCTGAACCGAAAGGCAATATCCCGATGGTGGAGTCAAATCCACGATCGCGATTGGGCATTCGTTCATCCAGGCCACGCCCTGCACTTGCCCGGATGGCCCATGCCGCGGCGCGCCGCTGGCTCGCAGAAAGCCGCGCAAAAGAAAACCCGCCAGGGCGGGTCGACTATGGAGGCCTGGGTCGGAATCGAACCGGCGTACGCGGCTTTGCAGGCCGCTGCATGACCTATCGCCCCAGTGCCTTACTTCTTCTGCCGCGTTCGCCAGCCAAAACCGGCCCAATTATCGACCGGAAGAATACCGCATCAGGGCGCCATTTTGGCGCTCACGTACACGGCCAACTTCTGAACTGGGCTTGCTATCCATTGGGGAACGCAGCAATGACCGAGAAATGCTTCACCCAATCTGTTCGACTTCAAACGAGAATGCCTGCCGATGAACGTCAACCAGATAGACCGGGATCGCTGGCTTTCGCTCCGCGGCGGCTTTGAGAATCCGCGCTCGCTCGTCGGCCCCTGACCTCATGCCCAAGTAGACGTGCTGGAGTGCCTCCGGCGGAAAGTCCATAAAGCCAGCGGGTGTTTCCCACCGAACGACTCTCCATTCGCCCTCGGGCTCCCAATGGTCCGATTTTGTCGCGAGCATCTCCTTGGCGAACTTCAGTCGCGCTTCGCTGCCCTTCGGCGTATCCACAGATAGATCGATGGCGGGACGATCGCCAGCGTAGTCGACATCTACAATGGGTGCCGGCCATTCCGATTTGAGGCGGAATGCCAAACAGTAGCCTTTGTGGCTGTCGGCATAGTGCGCCCACATGCATGGGTCGTCCCAAGAACTCGTGAAGCAACAGACACTAGACCGGCGGATGCTTTCGCGCATGCCATGCGGCAAAAGAACCTTGACCTCTGGGGAGTTCAGCCCGCCATTGCGCGCGATGTCCAACAACCGGATTGCCTGAGGGTGATTGCGCGCCCAGCCGTTCCCCTCAATCATTCTTTCGGCCTGTCGTAGTTGATCGTCTATCGACTTGTCCGGCATGACAAAATTTGGATTGCAATCGAAAGGGTCGTTGAACGCTTCCGGGCTGCTACACCACATTTTCGACTCGGCGATGATCTCTTCGGGCTCGCGCGCCTTTGTCGAGTCCGCAGCGTGAAATTGGCGGAAGCGATAGATGAGAGTGTCAGAATCGATCATGGGACCTACCCGCAGATTGGAAACGACTGCTAGCAGACGCGGAAAATTCTGTTTGTGCTGGCCCGGTAATTGCCGCGTCCGACACACCGCTGATTGCGAGCGATACTTGAGCCGCTCTCCAAATGTTCACACTCATTCTACTCTTCCGACCTGACCGGGAAACTTGCCCATCAAGGCACTCTAAGCAACCTAAGCCGTGTTCCGACATCAGGCTTAACGACTTGATAAATCTCCGGCATCGGAAATTTCTTCGATTGCCGCATGCCAAGGATTTTCGCGAGAATGTCCAATATCGCAGCATCGCGGCAACGCAACCCAAGGATAATTCCCGTAAGGGCATCCGGACGGAAGCCTCGTTGGATGTTTGCGTTCCCTATCTCAACTGCTCGCCACTCTCGCTCGTCCTTCCACTGCTCCTCCTTTTCCATTAGAAGGCGCAAATTCGTATCATGATCAAGTTGATCTAACGACTCGATTACCCGCTTCGGCTCCTTGGAGTAAGTCATCCTGTGCAGTACGAAGCATCTCGGATCTCGGCTCGGATCGAACTGGATGCAGATACCGCTATGATCGTTACTATAGTGGCTCCAAAGCCTTGAGACGCGAGGGTCTGCGCTGAATGAGCAGACGCCCAACTGCCGCAAAAATCTCTCATGTGCATTACGAAGAAGCCGCTCCAGCAATTTCGGATTGGCTATCAAATCGGACCTAACAAGAGTTCGAGCCCTGGCGCTACCAATATTGTTCTCGCGGCGAAAATAGTGTTCAACCGATCGTCTCAGGGCAGCTCCTTTTTCGGACATTTTGTAATGAATAGAAAAATCGAAAGGATCATTGAGGCTATCCGCGCTTGCCATCCAAAGCTGATTTCTGACAACGATATCTTCGAGTCTCTGCCAACCGGCACTGTCATCGACTTTCGGCAGCACCCGATACTTGTAAACGAAACGGGGTTGCCCACTTTTCGCGAAGATTCTCCGCCTCTCCAAGAGCGGCGTCATCTCATTGCGACGAATGTTTTGCTCTAATCTTTCTCTGGTTTGGGACAGATTGGACTACCCCCGATTTCTCGGACGGGTTAATTAGGCGACACCGCCATCTTCTCGAACTGCTCCGGTGATTGGTAGCCGAGAGCGCTGTGTAGCCTCTGTCGGTTGTAGAACACCTCGATATAGTCGAATACTTTGCTGCGCGCCTGGTCGCGGTCGACGAAGCGCTCGTGGTGCGTGAGCTCCTGTTTCAGCGAACTGAAGAAGCTCTCCATCACGGCATTGTCGTAGGGCATACCCTTGCGACTCATGCTGGCGATCATCCCGGCATCGGACAATTGTTGCTGGTAGGCCTTGCTGGTGTATTGCACGCCTTGATCGCTGTGGTGGAT
>NZ_FOVF01000063.1 GCF_900115085.1 Dokdonella immobilis
CTTGGAGTTGTGCGTGTCCCGGTTGTTTCCTTTTCGATCACGGTTGTTCGAGTCTCGGGCGGAAATGAAATCCGGCTCGAAAGCCCGGGAAATCTGGAGGGGGCCGAAATTGGCCCACCCCCTCCCCCTGCTCATTCCTGGTATGGCTGTGCCCCGAGTTGCTCTGCCGTCATCGTAATGGCCAGCGAGTTCGCGATCGATCGAAGCCCTTCGACGCTGTTATTCACCCGATCTCCTGCGAAGGCAGACTTGGTTTGCGCGCCACCGGTCGATTCCAGCATCTGCCGGGTGGCAAGTACTGAATCGAGCGTTCCGACATCCAGCACCTGCGGCACTGGGGAGACGTCGTTGCTCAACGTGGCGCCCTGCTCCGAGTAGGCCTTTCCGAGAATTCTTGATCCGAAAAATGGAAGTCCCGATCCGGAAAGCTGCGAAGTCTTCAAGTATGTCCAGCTCCGCCCGACCCAACGATTTACGCTCCATTCGAATGAATAGAACGTGTAGTAGCTCGGCGAGGAGTCGACGAGCACTGCCACGGTCCCGTCCTCTGCTGGAGCACCAACCAGAATCCGCTCTACAGAGCCATCAATGACCCTTCCCCTGAATCCGCCTTCCAAGGAGTCATCAGGAGCCTGGATCCACAAGGCCTGCCCAAAATACACGCCGAGTGCACCACTAGTCAGATGCCAGGTGCCATACAGATTGGTTCTGGGCTGGGTATCAAAAAAGAGCTGCCGCTGTATTGGGATGGACAATCCGCTCGGGAGGTCAATCCTTCCGCTCATGGCCGAGAAGAATGTCAGTGTCGCATTGCCGATGACATTTGGAGTCGGATCTCCCTGATAGGCGCATCCGAAGCATTGGCCGTTCGAGAACGATGCGAAGTAGACGGAAGCCGAATTTGAAGTGATGCTGTAGATGCCCCCACTGGTATAGAAGGCGGAAAGCCCATCCGAGGTATATCCGTAATAGGTTACGAATATGAAATTGTCCTGGATCTCGATTCCGTAGCCACGACCGCCCTCGGCCGGATTCCACCAGATCCCCTGTTCCGGAAGGATGGCAGAGGCGACATTACAATAGCCGGATATCAGGATAGCCAGACAAAAGAGGCGTATGCGCATTTCATGACTCCTTTTTTTTCGTATGGCGATACTACTCCCATATAACCCAAACGCACCATTGCGCGGTTATCGCATATTGGCCGGCTTTCCCCGGGGGCCTCTTGATTGAAGGAATTGTCGGCGGCGCGATTACGCACGAATAGCGCATCCGGCTGTGTGGCGGCGTCTTGCGACCCGAATTAACGTCTCATGGCGGTAGGCAGATCGAGCCAGGCTCAAGTCGGGCCGGGCTCTGTAACTTTTCTGGCCGTTCTTGACGCCTGGGCGGACACCTGCACTCCTGCGATGCGTGCGCCGCCTGTAGCCATGCATCTCCGATTGCCTGACCCGAGGCCACCCGGGTATCGAAAACTCCGGAGCGAGCTGCACCTGCCGAAATGGATCACGATCCTGCGTGGAATCAAGACCGGCGCGGTGGTCAGCAGCCATGCGCATATCGCGGCGCCAACCACACCGGAGGCAGTTGCCGCCAGATGCGCTCAGGCCGTGGCCGGCCGAGGTACAGGCGAAAAAGTTCGCAGAGAGGGTCTGAACACGTGGCACAACCGTCACGACACCTGCCTGCGTGCAGATCGCGGCGCATCGACGCAGACAGACTGGTCGTCTCGGCAACGGCTCCTGCGTTGCTCAACCTCCTGCATCCATGCAGTCGTTTCAAGGCGACGCTAAAAAGAGCTGCGCGCAGGCAGGTGGCACCCAAGCGATTGATTCAATGGAACAAGTGTGACGTCCAGAAGGCCCGCCGCACGCACCGCGCGCTTCGTCAAGGCAACCAGAGCCTTCAATTCGCCACGCGGCACCTGCGTCGAGCCTTCTGAACGCCATGAAGATTGCGCCACTTCATCATACCCTTCCTACCTAGCGACTTCAGCGAGGCCAGCCAAGAACTCCATCGAATCGCGTCGAGGCAACAACGATTCACGACTGGCTCGATGCTATCCGGGACGCTTCGCCTCAGCGCGGGCACTCCGATTCGGGACGGTTGCAGAAGAATTTGGGGATGCGCCGTCCCGCCATCACATCGGCGCTCATATCCTCAAAATCATGTCCGCTCCAACTGAGGAATTTCGCCTGGGAGTCCGCTGGAATCCTGGCATGCGCATCGAGGTTGAGAAACATGAACCTCGCTTTGCCCAGAGGCTGGAAAGTCGAAAGTTGCGCCAGCTCGTCTCTTGGCGTCATGGGTCGCAGATGTTCGATATCGAGCGAATCCAGGATCGCAAGGTGATACCACGGTGTATGTTCGGTCTGGACGAGACAGTGCGTGATGCGGGGGAGATCGGGCGCAGTCGCCTTGATTGCTTCGTCAGAGATCCAGCCGAACGACCACACGCTCGTATCCAGGAGGTGGAACTGGCAGCGGACCGGGGGACGGCGAGGCGGCGAGGCGAATCGAGGCGAATCGGAGGCGAATCGGGACATCCAAAAAGCCCTCAACATCCTACGTCACGAATCGACGTTTTCCTACAGACAGCACGGCCTGATCCCGGCAGGCTGGCGGCATGACTACGGCACGCCACCTGCTCGTCGATCCTGACACTCCCGGCTTCTATCACTGCAATTCGCGGTGCATCCGGCGGGCCTGGCTATGCGGGGTCGATCCTTGCGATGGAAAGTCCTACGAGCACCTACAATCCGAGGAATATCGCCTCGACGTCGCCGTTCCTCGTACTTCCCACCCGCCTCCAACGCCTGAAGCCCTTCGCCTCTGCGGCGCGGATCGTCAGCTCGCCTTCTTCAA
>NZ_FOVF01000062.1 GCF_900115085.1 Dokdonella immobilis
GAGATCCCAAAAAACAAAATCCGCCAACGCGGCGGATTGTGTTCATCGAAAAGGGGTTTTTCTACAGCTTCAACACCGGAAATAAGCCGCCGCGTCAGCGGTCGGCTTAATTGAATAGTTGGGCCTATATCTATGGAGAATAGACATATATTCCCGTGCTTATGCTAAGAATGCCAATAGCAATGGCAAGAGCTGAAAAAACGCGATTCCCCCGATAGTAATCTTCGACTGACGATACCAAGCAGGTAACTGCCAGTATCGCGCAAAAAATTGACTGTACGAGAAGGTCGCTCGGCGCTTCCACAATGAACTGATAGAGAATGAACGCCAATATCACCAGCAGAGCAATGGCCAAGCCTTGACGCACACCAGAAAGCCTTGTGATTCGATTGCTCATGCGCAGGCCCAACACCTGAATTGAGCCGCGTGCGTCAGCACGTCGGCTCGAATGACTAGTTGGACCGCTGGCGGTAAGAGTGAAACTTCACCTGCGCTCCATATACGAGCTCTCCGCGAGAGACTCGCTTACTCAACGCGTCCAGCTGGCGCCGAATACTTTGATAATGCCGTGCCCAATGAACAAATTGTAGTGCTCCGAAAAGCAGAAACACGCTACCCACAGTCAAGGCAACGGTAGTGCTCAATGGGCCATACAGCGCATATGCCAGAAGCACGACCAAAGCTGCTGAAACTAGCGCCCCAATGGCTACCGCAAGAAGAACGCGCCGTGCCTCGCGCTCCGTGATTGCTCGCACGCGATCGACAACCTGCAAAGTGACTACGTCGTTATCATCCATTGCAGTCCAACACCAGATATAAGCTGCCGCGTTAGCGGTCGGCTTGATTGAGTAAAAAGAGACTTCCCACATCCTACGGCCTCGAGGGTCATGATGGTAGTTCTACACAACCGTCAGCAGAAGGGGAAGTCTCCATGAATACTATAACCATTGGCGTGGATCTGGCGAAGGACCTGTTCTCGGTGTGCTCGGTGAATGCGTCCGGACGCGTGCTGGATCGGCACGAACTTCGGCGTGAGAAGTTTGCGGCGTGGCTGGCTCAGGTGCCGGCAGGCACGGTGATGGCAATGGAGGCCTGCAGCAGTGCGCATCATTGGGGTCGGGTTTGTCGCGGCTACGGCCTGGAGCCACGGTTGATGGCCGCCCAGTTCGTCAAACCGTTCCGCAAGAGTGCCGGCAGCAAGAACGATCGCAACGATGCCGAGGCGATTGCCACTGCAGCACGTCAGGGCAACATGCGCTTTGTGCCGTTGAAGTCGGTTGACCAGCAGGTGCGCCTGTCCTGGCATCGGGTGCGCGAAGGTTACAAGGCCGAAGGCCTCGCTATCAGCAATCGGCTCCGTGGCTTGCTGGCCGAATTCGGCCTCGTCATCGCACCGAGCGATGCCGCCTTACGCCGCTGGCTGGCCGATCTCGACGCGGTTTCGCTACCGGTCGAACTGATCGAGCTGGTCCGCGATCTGGCCGAGCATTGGCAAGCCGTGCAGCAGCGCGTAGCCCACTGCGATCGGCGCATCGAAGCCCATGCGCAATCCGATGAACGCTGTGTGCGCGTACGCTCGCTGGTCGGCATCGGCCCGCTCACCGCCGATGCGGTGGTGGCCACGATCGGCGAGGGCAAGGAATTCAAGAACGGCCGACAGCTGGCTGCCTGGTTGGGCCTGGTACCCACCCAGCATTCCAGTGGCGGTCGCCGCCGTCTGGGCACGATCAGCTGCCGCGGCGATGGGTATCTGCGCACACTGCTGATCCAGGGGGCCCGCAGTGCCCTGCAGCGGGCCAAGGCCGTGGCTCCGGAAAAGGCCACACCCGAGCAGATTTGGATTCGCTCCCTGGCCGGGCGTCTGATATTCGGCAAAATCCTCGTCGCAATCGCCAACAAGCATGCGCGCCAGCTCTGGGCGATGCTGGCACGCGATGAAACCTACGATGCCCACGCCTGGTTGACGCATCCGATGGCGCAACGCGCTGCCGGCGCGCACGCCGCGTCGCGCGCAGTAAAAGCCTGAGTACACCCCATGACCACCGTCCACGTCAGCGCGAAGCAGTAGACAACGGGTCAGACCGACCTGGAGAGAACCTGACTAACTTAGCGGACGTCACTCCGTGCACCGGCTGATCCCCGGGCACCGACGACCCCGATGGATGAGCGAGGTCTCCAGGTGCGGTTTATACAGTGGTCCGAGTCCGCATCAGCGACTCCACAAGACCGATTACGGAAATGCCGTCTGACAACCGTTTCATCACCGCATCGCACTGAACGAAGTCACACGCAGCACGGAGGAAAATCCGATGACCCGCAGAAGCCCAAACGCGAAGGGCAAAGGCGTCACTCGCCTGGAGTTGACGGGAAGTCTCTTACGGAAATGTTAGCGTGCGCACGGCACACTTCAGTCTTCGGAGGGGTCATATATGTCCAAGCTAAGCGAAATTCCGCGAGAGGATAGCGCTCCGAGAACCTCCGGGGAGAACTCCAAGCCATCGTTGGAAGAGCCCATGAACACGCCGCAGAAAAAGTCCATTGTGTAGCGAGACCGCAGGATGGCCCAGACCGCTGGGTCCTCGGGAAACTTCCCTAGGATCTCTAGGATCTGGGCGGGAATGTCTTCAGGGCGGCGATCTTCGGCCGCAAGGCTCCAGAGCCCGGTCTTCTCTACGTACTTGTTTCCGGTTTTTGGTCCCACGCGGATGTCGCCCTTGGCACAGGAATGCGTCGGCTCGCAGCCAAGAATAGACGTGACTTCGGAAGGAACGAGGCCATCCCCGAAGATCCTGAACGAAACGACGGAGTGCTCCGCAATCCCCATAGCACGCTAACGCCGTGTTAAGCGGCCGCGCAGGCGCGGACCACGGGGTTGCGAATACGGAAGTTGCGCGGTCCGCTTGAATACATAGTTGGGCGACGGACGCTCATGCCTCCCACTTCTTGAGGACAGCTGCGACTTCGTCTCCCTGACCGCTCGCATCCAAAGCCAACTGAACCGGCGTGTAGCTATCGCTTGACTTGATAGTCGGGTCTGCACCATGCCGCAATAGCTCCTCCGCCATGCGCGCGCGATCATCACCCCCAGCCGCTGCCATGTCTGCGAGCCAGTGAAGGGCCGTATATCCACGGTATTGGTCCGCGTGATTCGGGTCGGCTCCTGCCTCTAGGCATCTGCTCAATGCCTCGGCGTCACCGCAGTAGGCGGCGTAGTGAAGCTCCGACACGCCGCGCTGACCCGGACCTGGGTGGAACAACTCCGGCCGATCATTCATTCAGTCACCCAACGCTTGAATTTAGCGGCGCGCGTAGCGCGGAGACTTCCTTCGAAAAAATGTACACCTGATGGTTAGGTGCGCTGGGCTTCGAACTCGATCGGTGAGCGGTAGCCTAGGGCGGAGTGTAAACGCTGTCTGTTGTAGAAATCGATATAGCTTCGCAGCGCGGAT
>NZ_FOVF01000018.1 GCF_900115085.1 Dokdonella immobilis
CGCAGGCCCGCGCCATTGTGCGCGAGGAGGTTATTCCCCGCGAGTAGGCAAACAGCACGACCTTGAGCAACACGGCCGGATCGTAGGCTGGCGCACCGGTCTCGTCGTTCTTGAAGCGTGCAGCAAAGCGCCCGAGATCGATTTCGTTGTCGATCAGGTAGCTCAGCGCATGCTCGAAGGTCCCGGGCAGCAATTGCCGGCCATAGGACACCGCGATCATCTTGGTCTGCTCAGGGTCGTAGTGCCGGTATCGCGCCATGGCCGATTCGCCTCATTTTCCGCTTTGTTGCGGACAGGACGAATGATAGGCTGGGAGGAGGTTTTTCTACAGCTTCGTTAGGTCTTCAATGGCAATTTCTCGCAAATCGGGTTACTGGTTCGGCACAGAGGATAGTGACGTACAAGCCGAAATAGAGAGATACAGCTCTCTGAACGAATACGTCGCGACACGATTTGGCAGTGCTGCCTGTGTCTGCGGCGAAAGCGCGTTCAGGCTGGAGTCCGATGAAGAAGCCGGAGCGGCACGTAGAATATGTGTGAGCTGCGGACATTCTAACCTTATGGGAGACTCGGAAGAGTATGTATCCACCGCGAGGTTTGAACGTCATTCCTGTGTCTGCGGTAACGAGTCATTCTCCATCACGTCAGGGCTGGCACTTTATCCAGACAGTTGCGATGTGCGTTGGTACTACATTGGCTGCCGCTGCCGTTCCTGCAGCCTTATTGGTGTCTTTGCAGACTGGAAAAGCGAAAGTGGAGACGCTGACGTTTTTCTAGCAAAGAGCTAACTCCTCCTCAAGAGACTTCCCGTCAACTCCGGGTGAGTGAGGCTGTGGCCCTGAGCTCATTCAAGCCGACGTGACGGTTCATTCTGGTGTTAGGCCGTAGGAAAAGCCGTGTACCGCAACGTTCTCTTCATCTGTACCCAGAACCGTCTCCGGAGTCCGACCGCTGAACAAGTGTTCGCTGACTGGCCTGGCATTGAGACGCAATCAGCTGGTCTCGGCAATGACGCAGGCAATCCGGTATCGCCGGAGCTATTGGCTTGGTCGGACGTCATCTTCGTCATGGAAAAGGCGCACCGTAATAAGCTTTCCAAGAAGTTCCGCCCACATTTGGCGGGCAAGCGGGTCATTTGCTTGGACATTCCAGACGACTACGACTACATGGATCCAGCATTGGTTCGGCTGCTGCGAGCCAAGGTTCCACGATTCTTGCCTGTCGCCTGAGTTGAGGCGAAAATTCGGCCTATTAATTCAAGCCGACGCCACTCCGTTGCGCGGGTAGTCTCAGGTATTGACCTCTTCAGCCACCAAGTCCGGAGCTATCGTGCCTGCAGCAGCAAAACCCAAGGTCGCTCACTCAACGCCGGCTGACTCTTCTGCCGCCGTGGACGCCTTCATGGCTGAGCTTGTTCATCCGCACAAATCTGAGATCCAGGCGTTGAGAAGACTGATGCTCGAAGTCGACCCTTCCGTTCAGGAAGGTATCAAATGGAACGCCCCAAGTTTTCGCACTTCGGAGTACTTCGCCACAACGCATCTTCGGGCCAAGTCTGGTCTCAGTGTCGTCCTTCACCTTGGCGCCAAGGTCCGTCAGCTGCCTTCTGGTGGCGTCGCCATCGAAGACCCGACCAAGTTGCTCAAGTGGTTGGGCAAGGATCGTGCAATGGTTGAGTTTGCCAGTGCTGAAAAGTTCAACGACGCCAGAGCCGCCTTCCAGGCCGTCTTGCGCCAATGGGTGCAGTACATTTGAATCCTGGCAACGGTCAGCCAGGTGCGGCACCCCTGGGGTCCAACCCCTCCGTCAACGGTACTGGCCTGCGGCCAGCGCGTTGCGTGGCGCCTGATCGATTCCGTCGGCCCGGGCGTCCGCCACTGGCGGCGCGATGCTACGCTGTGTCCGCTTGCGTATTGGCCGGGAGTGCCCATGCCGAGAGATATTGACCGCCTGAACGACGGCGAAATCGTCGACCTCAATAACCGCGTTGTCGAGCGGCTTCGGTTCATTCGCCAGGCACGCCCCATCACGCAATGCTGCAATTCCGCATCGGCGAGCTTGTGTGGTTTGATCCGGACGGCCGCGGACGCGTCGAGGGCGTAATTGCACGCTACAACAAGAAGTCGGTGTCCGTCCTAACCCCGGATGGGCAGCAATCGAGGGTCGCTCCTGGATTCCTACGCAAGATCGAGCGGCAGTCCTCGGAGCAGCGGGCAATGTCGTGCAACTCCCAAAGCGGTAGTTCCGAGTGGCAGTGCCCAACGATGCGTTCGAGCGGACCGCGCTGTTCGTCCAGACCCTCCTTAAGGTGGCGGCCTCAACTCTGGCGTTGGGATGCTTGTGAAACGAATTGAACCCACGATTGGCACTCTCGA
The DNA here is from genome assembly GCF_900115085.1 of Dokdonella immobilis. Taxonomy (GTDB): domain Bacteria; phylum Pseudomonadota; class Gammaproteobacteria; order Xanthomonadales; family Rhodanobacteraceae; genus Dokdonella; species Dokdonella immobilis. The sequence goes on from NZ_FOVF01000018.1 coordinate 2,376, forward strand.
TCTCGCCTCGGATCCTGCGGCTGACGCAGAGGCGCGTGCGCGTTCGAAGGGTCTCCGGGTTCGAAGGGAGTTAGCCCATTTGAGCTTGACGCTGCTGCTCCTCGCGGGTGTCGTTGCGCTTTGTTACGCGAGCGCATTGCATGCCGGCATAGTCCCCGAACAGTTCAGGCCTGGATCGCCAAACCTGCTCGCAAGAACGCTGATCGTCGTTGGTTTCGCAACACTGTTCGGCGCACAGCTTGTTGGCTCACTGGTGTTGTTTCGCTATGGCTTTCTGCGTGCAACACTGTCTGTCATAGTCCCCGGCTATCTGGTTTTTGCTCTCATACGCAGTGGAATCTATTGGCAAGTCATGGGGCCATGGTGTGCCAGCCTCGGACTCATTGTCGTCGGCACCGTCATGCTGGCATAGCGGTGGCGCACCCCAACTTTTCAATCAAGTCAACCGCTAATGCGGCAGCTTGTTTCTGCTGTCGGGCGCTTTCGTGAACTCCGCGCAAATTCGTCTCACGGCATCCTTGATTGGCGCAGTCATTGTCGTTGCGATGTGGCTTTACTCTTTCCATACCCTGCCTGGCGGCGGAGCCCTACGTACGACTCTGATGTTTGGCGTGCTGTACTTGCTACTTTCCCCCTATGACGCAGATTTTCGCGCCGTTGCGCGCGAGCACCCAATTGACCCAAACGTAATCGGCGGCGTCTTCGCTGGCTGGCTTTTCGTCTTACTTGCAGCATTGCTCGTAGCCTACGATCAGGGCTTCGAGTTCCCTACCGGGCGAGGGGTTAATCGCCCGCTTTCAGTTATCATCTTTACCCTGCCCCTTATCGGCGTAGTTCTACTTCGCTTTTGGCAGATCTATCTGCGCCTTGCTCGAGGGCGCGCCTAACCCTCGGGTGTCCATTTTTTCGTGGGAAGTCTTCGTGCTGACGCACACGGCTCGATTCCGGTGTTCGATTTCTGAGAGGATGCGATGTTTGGGCCAAAGCCAAAGGGATTCTGGGGTGGTGTCAGGGCGCCAAACGCTGGCTCCGATCATGATTCCTTGAGGGCTGGCCGCAAGTACCGCGTAATCCGCGAGTTCCGCGACTACGATCACCAACTCCACCCGGTAGGCGAAACCTGGGAGTTCTGCGGCTTCAACTTCGTTCCGTACGACGATGGGATGTCTTTCTTCGTTTCCCCCGACGGCAAGCAGGAGTGGCACCTCCGGCTTCAGTGGCGGCCGGAGGGGCAAGGTGCGGTGCTGGATAATCTGGCCGAATACATATCTCCAGATGAAGCCTAAGCGTTTGGCGGGGAATCATGCCAAACGTATGCCACAAGACAACAAAATCCAACCAGGCGCTGGGGCCGACGGGATTGTTCCTACGCGTTGGTGGACACCCTGAACTAGCCTTCAGAAGTTCTTGCCATGGCCAAGCCCTCAAGCCACCTGCCGTTACCGCCGTGAATTCAAGACCACAGCCGTTCGCCTGAGCCAGGCTCCGGCTGTCCGTGGGCAATGTGGCAGAGTCGCTTCACATCCCTTCATGCTGTCTCGTTGGCGCAAACAGGCGCGTCAAGGACTGATCATGACCAAGGGTGTGGCGGCGGACAAAGAGGTCGTTGCCGTGCTGAAGACGCTGCGCGAGGTCAAGAAGGCCTGTGAGCAGCTCAAAGTGGAGCACGGCCTCTTAAAAAGACGGGCCAGCCTGATGCAGAGCCAGAGCCGGCCGCGCCGCGTGCCGGACATTGCGCACGTGCAATCCTGGAACAAGTCGATGAAATCGGATATGCACCACCGGCCGCAAATCATGACCGATAGAGGGCTTCGCGATGTTGTGCGAACCCATGTCGATTCTCACAACTAACAGCGTTTACACTCGGCCTTGGGCTAGCGCTCGCCCATCGTGTTCGAAGCTCAGTGCGCCTGACCATCAGGTGTCCGTTCTTTGGCAGGAATTCTCCGCTGACGCGGCGGCCCATTTCTGGTGTCGATGCCCATGGTCAAAGTGGATCAGGAAATCCAGGCCCTCGCGGCTAGCTTGAGCCGGACGGTTGGCGCCGACGACAGCAGGGATTTCACGCACACTCGTGAGTTCTGGGCGAGAGAACCGCAGCGCTCGCTTTCCTGGGCGATGCTTGCAACTCCCGATGAATACCAAGGCGAAGAGCGGGTGAGGGTCGCTGCCTCTGGTGCCACTGCACGGCAAGTCGTTGATCGCTGGACTGCCCAGCTACCCGCACTGAAAGGTATTCGCTGGCTCGAGCTTCCCTCGATGGCTTCTCAGCCGCTCCTGGAAGCCGCGTGCATGCTACCGGCACTGGAAGCTCTACGAATACCGGCGAACGCGATCACGGATTTGAAGGCGCTGGAAAGCTGCAAAAGCCTCAGGTATCTGCAGATCGGTACGTCGTCGAGTATTGCCAGCATCGAGCCTTTGGCAAAGCTGACCGGGCTGAACTGGCTGCAGCTCGACAACCTCAAGTGCGCAAGGAATCTCGATCCTCTGGGGTCCTTGGTGGGTCTCATCGGGCTTGGCTTTACCGGTGCCGAATTCAAAGGGTTCACGGTCGATTCGTTCCAGCCATTGAGATACCTGCAGAACCTGGAATGGTTGCACCTGGGTGCCGTTCACGCCGTTGACATGTCCCTGGAGCCATTCGCAGCCCTGAGGAAGCTCGAATTCCTTGGGCTCGGCAACTACTTTCCGCTTGCGGAGTTTGCACATCTGTCACTGCACCTCGACGCCTCCGTTTGTGAGTGGGCGCAGCCATTCGTGCGGCTGCACTCTTCCGTTCTTCCATGTCGTCGGTGCAATGAGAATTGGAAGGTCATTACGTCCGGAAGGGGTGGCCGCGCCCTTTGTCCCACCTGTGACTCTGTCAAACTGGCCCGCCATGTGGCCAGGTTCAATGCTGCCCGTGGCGCGGCCGCTGCAAGTGCTTTCTCGCACGGGCAATGACCGTTCACTCGGGCGGACTGGATAGCCCCCTGCGTTCTGGTGGACGGCTTGTCAAAATCAATTTCTACGAATCGACCCAGAAGGTAGCTTATGGAAGTCAATCGCTCTGCTCCTTACGCCCTGGTGGCTGTCGCCTTTGCGCGGGCTCTGGTGGACGGCCGATTCAGCGATGCCCATTCCATGCTCTCGTCGGGGTTTCGCGCAGCGGTCGATCCGGATCGGATTCGCAACAACTATGACGAGATGATCGAATACGGTGAGGGGCCGCCCACGGTTGTGGAACTCATGTCTACGATGGAGCAGTGGCCGGACAAGCAACCTCATGACCTGGGCTGGGCGTATGTCTCGATCTCGGGTGACGATTTCTCGGAGGCCGTCACGGTCGTTCTCCAGCAGGAGGCTGGCAAACCGGTAATTCGTCATCTTGAGTGGGGACGACCATAGAGCGCCCCGGCCGCCCTGCAAGAGACTTCCCGTCCAGTCCGGTCAGATGCCGCTTATCCCTGCGCTCCTGGTCTTGTGCGGATCCTACGCAACGTTTCAGGATGGGGTATCGCTGAGCTCGGTTCACGGAAGTGCTGGAAGGATTGTCGGGCCGCAGTTTCGTAGTCAGTCCTGTTGCGTCACGGGAGTAGTCCAGCACCACTTCCTGAGTCGCGCGGATGCTTCGCTCATTCATCGGCGTCGCCAATCCGCCTGGGATCGGCCGGTGTACGGGACGACGTCCGCCGCGTCGGTCCGGTTCCCTCGGTATGGGCCTGACCCGTTGCCTACCGCTTCGTACTGAAAGAACGGTTTCTTCGTTTGATTCGTTCATGCCGTTGCATGTGACTTGCTCGTGCGCTGGCCGAGCGGAGGTTGCACCATTGGGTGTTCGAGCCGCGACCCGGGGTTGCATGAATCACCGCGTGCCGGTGCAAACAAGGCGATCGTCCGTGCTCGTTGACACGCACCCCTCGTCGCCACGCGCGCATTGTGGGAACCTTGAACGCCTCGATGGATCTGCGGAATCACGCTGCATGAGCTCTACGCCGCCCGACGAACCAGCGCGCCAGGCTGCCGACGTATTGCGCCGCGGCGGTCTCGTCGCCTTGCCGACGGAAACCGTCTACGGCCTGGCTGGCGACGCGCGCAATGCCGAGGCGGTGGCGAAGATATTCGCGGCCAAGGGCCGGCCGGTGGACCATCCGCTGATCGTGCACCTCGGTGACAAGGCGAAGCTGACCGAATGGGCGCGGGACATCCCGGATGCGGCCTGGCGCCTGGCCGAGGCGTTCTGGCCCGGTCCGCTCACCTTGGTCCTGCGCAAGGCGCCCGGGGTGCTCGATGCGGTCACCGGCGGCATGGACACGGTCGCGCTGCGCGTTCCGGGGCATCCGCTGGCATTGCGCGTGCTCGAATTGTTCGGCGGCGGCGTGGCCGCGCCCTCGGCCAACCGCTATGGCAGTGTCAGCCCGACCACGGCGGCGGATGTCCGCGAAGAGCTCGGCGATCGGGTCGATCTGATCCTCGATGGCGGCCCCTGCGATGTCGGTATCGAGTCGACCATCGTCGACCTTTCGGGCGAGGACATCTGCCTTCTGCGCCCGGGCCTGATCACGGCCGAGGACCTGCAGCGCGTCGCTGCCGAGCCGGTGACCAGCAGGCCAAAAGCCGGGGTTCGCAGTCCGGGATTGAAGGATTCGCACTACGCACCACGGGCGCGCGTGCTGCTGGCATCGATGGATGATGCGGACGGTGAAATCGAACGCTGGCGGGCGAGCGGGCACCGGGTCGGCCTGCTTTCGGCGCGTCGACCGGCTGCGCTTGCGCCATCGGTGCCGTGGCTGGACCTGGGCGAAGACGTGTTCGAGCAGGCCCGCGTGCTCTACCACCACCTGCGTGAGGCGGATCATCTGGGCCTCGAGGTTCTGGTTGCCGTGCCGCCGGTCGAGACCGGGCCCGGACGCGCGCTGTGCGACCGGCTGCGCCGGGCGGCCGGCCTTGGTTCGGGCGGGGCCTGAGCGATCGAAGGTTTCGGTCACGCCTGTTCGGGCCGATAATGGCCAGGCCGCGATGACGGTTTTTCGCTGCCGGACTGGCGCGAGACACGCCAACGGGGTCCATCGCCACCGCGCTTCCTGCTTTGAGGATCCCGCATGCCGCTTCATCCTGAGCGTCCACAAACATCGGCAAACCACCGGGCCGAGCCACGCCGCAGCGGGGTCTCGCGCGCATGAACACGGATCGTCTCGACATCACCCGTCCGGACGACTGGCACCTGCACCTGCGCGACGGCGCCGCGCTGGCGTCAGTGGTCGGTCACAGCGCGCGCCGCTTCGCCCGCGCCATCGTCATGCCAAACCTGAAGCCGCCGGTGACCACGGTGGCCCAGGCCGAAGCCTACCGGCAGCGCATTCTGGACTGCCTGCCTGCTGGCCGGCATTTCGAACCGCTGATGACCCTGTACCTGACCGAGGCGACGCCGATCGAGGAAATCGCGCGGGCGAAGGCCAGTGGCCGCGTCTTTGCGGTCAAGTACTACCCGGCCGGTGCGACGACCAATTCGCAGGATGGCGTGCGCGACCTGGCGAAGGTCTACCCGGTCATCGAGGCGATGCAGCAGCATGAGGTTCCGCTCCTGCTGCATGGCGAAGTGACCGACCCCGCGGTCGACATTTTCGACCGCGAGCGCGTCTTCATCGAGCGCCACCTGCTGCCCTTGCGTGAGCGGTTCCCGGGACTGCGCATGGTGCTCGAACATATCACCACGCGTGACGCGGTCGATTTCGTCAGACAGGGCGGGGCCGGGGTGGCGGCCACGATCACCGCCCATCACCTGCTGCTCAATCGCAACGCGCTGTTCGAGGGCGGCGTCAATCCGCACCATTACTGCGCGCCGATCCTCAAGCGCGAGGTCCACCGCACGGCCTTGCTCGAGGCGGCCACCAGCGGCAATCCACGCTTCTTCCTTGGCACCGACAGCGCGCCGCACGTGCGCGAGTCGAAGGAGAACGCCTGCGGTTGCGCGGGCGTCTATACCGCCCACGCCGCCATCGAGCTCTATGCCGAGGCCTTCGACCAGGTCGGCCGGCTCGACCGACTCGAAGCCTTTGCCAGCTTTCACGGCGCGGATTTCTACCGCCTCCCCCGCAACACGGAGCGCCTCGTGCTCGAGCGTAGGGCCTGGACCGTACCGGCGGCCTACCCGCTGGCCGCCAGCACCTGCGTGCCGATGCGCGCCGGCAAGTCGATCGCCTGGTCGATCGTCGACGGCGAGGAGGCCTCGTCCGCCTGAGCGCGGCTGGCGGGAAGGCGAACGCAATCCTCCAGCCCTGGTCGGGTCCGGAACGGATTCCGGCCGACTCTGCGATGACAGTCTGGCAAAACACGGGCGGACCCAGGTCCCGCTGTCATGCGGGCCGTCAAAAAAAAAGGGGATCCAGGCATCTCCTGGATGACGGTTCGGTCGCCGTGATGCCGTTCAAACGACAGATGCCTGCGTCACCCGCTCGTTCGCGCTGGCATAGTTTCCGAAAGGAACGGAGAATCCAGCCGTATTCCGCTCCGAACCGCCTATCACGCCATGCTCGATTCGCTGACCGACATTGGGGACGTGGCGCATGCCATCCAGCTTGCACTGGCGCCCGTCTTCCTGCTGACAGGCATTGGCGCGCTGCTCAATGTCATGGCGGGTCGCCTGGCCCGCATCATCGATCGCGGTCGCCAGCTGTCCGAACACCCGATCTCCTCGGATCTGCAGGCGGATGAATCGCTGATGGTCGAACTGCGCAGCCTCGAGCGTCGACGCCACCTGACCAGCTTCGCCATCACCGCCTCGACCCTGTCGGCATTGCTCGTTTGCCTGGTGGTGGCGACCCTTTTTCTGGAGGCCCTGATCCGGGTCGAACTGCGATGGCTGGTCGGCTCCCTGTTTACCGGGTCGGCAGGGGCGCTGGTGGTGGGCCTGACCTATTTCCTGCGCGAGGTCCACCTTGCCATGCGCACGGTGCGCATCCCGGCCTCGGTCAAGCGGCAACGCCGGTCCGGGTAACGCGACCGTCGCTGTCGTGCAGAAGCCCGTTGTCCTTGACGGCGAGGCGTCGCAATCGTAATGCTGCGCTCAAGGATCATGCCGGGCCGGGCACGATGACCTCGTTAGGCACTCGCGCCGGCGGCGGCCCCCGCCTCAGCCTGGAGATGACCAGTGTCCAGCAATACCGTACGACTCCATCGCGTACTGCGAGCCGCTCCCGAGAAGATCTACCGGGCCTTCCTCAACGCCGAGGCCACCGCGAAATGGTTGCCGCCGTATGGATTCACTTGCAAGGTCGAACAGCTCGATGCCCGGGTCGGCGGCCGCTTTCGCATGCAGTTCATCAATTTCACGAGCGGCAATGGGCACGCCTTTGGCGGTGAATACCGCGAGCTCGTGCCGAATGAGCGCATCCGCTATTCGGACGTCTTCGACGACCCGAACATGCCCGGCGAGATGGAGACAACGGTCAGCCTCGTGGCTGTTTCCTGCGGTACCGAGATCAGCATCGTCCAGTCCGGCATTCCGGCAATGATTCCGGTCGAGATGTGCTACCTGGGCTGGCAGGAATCGCTGGCCCAGCTCGCGACCCTGGTCGAGCCCGTCATTCCGGACTGAGTCCATGCACGGCGAAGGAGTAGGGGACTCGGTCACCGGTTCCCCGGGGAAACAGGACGAGGGCGAACGGCACCGACTTCAGGCCCGTCATCCACGCGAAGATGGGGATCCGGCGATTTGGAAGCCTCCAGAAGCGCCCAAGTCACTCGATTCCTGCCTTCGCAGGGAGGACGAGAAATGAGACTTTGTGCCGAGGCCAGTGCCATCCTCGACGGATGCATTCTTCCGGGGCCGGGAGCTGCTGCCGTATCGTGATGCAACTGCAGAATGCCTCCGTCGCGCCTTTTTCCGGGCGACTTGGGTGGTTTGCTTGAATGGGCTACGCTGCTGCCTGGCTTGTGCAACACGGGGAGCGGCTGCCGACATGACGACGCCCGAAACTGTCGTCCGCTTCTGGTTCGAGGAGATCACGCCGGCGCAGCACTGGAAGGTGGATGCCGATTTCGATGCGCAGATCCGCGATCGATTTGCCGATCTGCATGCCCAGGCGAACCGCTGCGAACTGTACGAATGGCGAAGCACGCCGCAGGGTCGGCTGGCCGAAATCATTGTGCTCGACCAGTTCTCGCGCAACATGTATCGCGGCCAGGCGCGTTCGTTCGCAAGCGATCCGTTGGCCCTCGCCCTGGCCCAGGAGTCGGTCGCGGCAGGTGCCGATGAGACCCTTTCGCAGGAAGGGCGGAGCTTCCTCTACATGCCGTACATGCACAGCGAATCGGCGCGGATCCATGCTTTCGCCGAGCCGCTGTTCCGGACCGCTACCAGCGAAAACACCCACGACTTCGCGCTCAGGCACAAGGCCATCATTGATCGCTTCGGCCGCTATCCGCATCGCAACGCGATTCTGGGACGCACATCGACCCGGGACGAACTGGCATTCCTGGAACAACCAGGTTCCCGGTTCTAGCCCGGATTATTCGTGAATTCGCGCGATGATCGCGCAGGACCCTGGATTCAGGCGGTTTTTCGCGACTGAGGGGATAGCGGGTCCTATCGCCGAATGAGCGAAAAGCCGCGTGGATTCAAGGGACAAGCGAGGGCGCGTGAAATTCATGAATGATCCGGGCTAGGCACGCCATGATCATGACGTCCGCGCGGCATCGGATTCGCAGGCCAGACCGTTCCAGCCGCGGGCCGGGACGATCCGGTTGAGGGTTGATCCTTTTGGCACAGTGCAGGACGGCTTGAATGATCCATATCCGGGAAATCGATCATCTGGTGCTGCGCATCGGCGATCTCGAGGCGATGCTGCATTTCTACTGCGGCGCGCTCGGCTGCGCGGTCGAACGCCGCCGCGACGACCTCGGCCTGATCCAGTTGCGCGCGGGACGCAGCCTGATCGACCTCGTGCCGATCGACGGCCCGCTCGGTCGCGAGGGCGGTGCAGCCGCGCAGGCGCAAGGGCGCAATCTCGATCATTTCTGCCTGCGGGTCGAACCGTTCGACGAAGCGGCGATCCGGGCACAATTGCACGCAGCCGGTGTCGAGGCCGGCGCCGTCGAATCGCGCTACGGGGCCGAGGGCTTTGGACCCTCCTTGTATGTCACCGATCCGGAGGGCAATGTGGTCGAGCTCAAGGGCCCGCCGGACGACTACGACAAGGAGACACGATGAAGGCGATCTGGAATGGCCGCGTACTGGCCGAAAGCGACGACACGGTGGTGGTCGAGAACAACCACTACTTTCCGGCCATGTCGTTGAACCGGGAATTCTTCAGGGAGAGCGATACGCGAACGCGCTGCCCGTGGAAGGGCGAAGCGCACTACTACTCGATTGTCGTCGACGGCAAGGAAAACCGCGACGCGGCCTGGTACTACCCGTCGGCCAGCGAGAAGGCAAGAAGCATCGAGGGTCGCGTGGCGTTCTGGAAGGGCGTGTCGGTCGCGCCATGAGGGCATCGAACGACCGCTGCGAACGCGCGCCTGGATACGCCTGAGATGCGGCGGCTTGAGCTCGTTGCCTATGGCGACATCGCGAGTTCGGTACGCATGGCCGACGTCCCCGTGCCCAGCGTCGCCGACGACCAAGTCCTGATTCGCGTCGAAGCCGCTTCGATCAACCCGATCGATATCAAGTTCATCAATGGCCACCTGCGTCGCATCATGACGCCCCGCTTGCCTGCCGCGATCGGCTTCGATGCCTGCGGCATCATCGAGGACGCCGGCGCGGCTGTGCGGGGCCTTGTCCCCGGCGATCGCGTATTCGTGCGCGCGCCACGGCAGAAGATGGGTAGTTTTGCCGAGTATCTGGCCGTATCGGCGCGCTTCGTCGCGCGTGCGCCCGAGACTCTCTCGGCGACACAGGCGGCATCGATCCCGCTGGTCGCCCTGACCACAGTGCAGGCACTGGAGGATCGGGCCAGGGCCCGAGCCGGCCAGCACATCCTCATTCACGCCGGTTCCGGCGGTCTCGGTTCGTTCGCCGTGCAGTACGCCAAAAACGTGCTCGGCCTGGTCGTGACCACCACCGCCAGCAGCCGCAACAGCGAATGGGTGGCCAAGCTCGGTGCCGACACCGTGATCGAATACGACCGCGAGGACTATCGTCGGCGTGATCTCCGCTACGACATCGTCTTCGATACCCTCGGAGGCGCGACGACCCGCGAGTCGTTCGCACTGCTGCGCCCTGGCGGCTGCGTTGTCAGCGTGGCCGGGCCACCCGATTGGCAGTTTGCGCACCAGATCGACGCCGGTTGGCTGAAGGCAGTGCTGTTGCATGGCGTGGCCCTGCCGATGCAATGGCGTGCGCGACGCCACGGCGCGCGCTATTACCGATTCCTGACCGAATCCGATGGCGAGCAGCTGGCAGGCGTTGCCGCAGTGCTCGAATCCGGAAGCGTTCGCCCGATCATCGACTCTGTGTTCACGTTCGAGCAGTCGGTCGCCGCACTGGAATACCAGGCAAGGGGCCACGCCAGGGGCAAGGTGGTCATCGAAATGAACCCGCCGGCCTGAGCCCGACGAAGCGGCCTGCGACGGTCATGCAATCCGGATCGCCCGCAGGCTTTCGCGGACCGCCCGCCGGGCGCTAGTCTGGCCGTTGCCGTCGGGTGATTGAAGGAGTCGGATCGTGCAAGGCAATGAGCCCTATCCCGTCGAAGGTGGTTGCGATTGCGGCGCGGTGCGCTACCGCTTGTTGAGCGCGCCGTTGTTCGTGCATTGCTGCCACTGCCGCTGGTGCCAGCGCGAGAGCGGATCGGCGTTTGCGCTGAACGCGATGATCGAGGCCGGGCGCGTCGATTTGATCGCTGGCGAGCCCGACCTGGTCGAGACCCCATCGGCCAGTGGCAGGGGCCAGCGCATCGCGCGCTGTCCAACCTGTCGCATTGCGTTGTGGAGCCACTATGCCGGGGCCGGTGAGACGATCTGCTTCGTCCGCGTCGGCAGTCTCGACGAACCGGATCGCCTGCCGCCCGATATCCATATCTTCACCGAGTCGAGGCAACCCTGGGTGGTCCTGGCCGCGGACAAACCCGTTTGTGCGGGCTATTACGATCGCAAGCAGCACTGGCCGCAGGAAAGCCTCGACCGCCTGGCCGAACTGCGTGCACGATCCACTTCCCCCTGAAGTCCGCGCTTGCGATGCAGACAACGCGTTTTGCGATCGCATCGCCCTGACTTCGCCGCGCTACGCGCCAACCAATGATCCCACCCGAGAATGAAGGAGAACCGACCTTGCAAACTATCAACCTGACTGAAGAAGGTGCGGATCGCGGTCGAGTAGCGAGCGCCTCGATAACCAATGCGATGGTGACCACGGCGCTCGAACTTCCTGGCTATCGAGTCGTGCGCAGCCTCGGCGTCGTGCGCGGACTGACCGTGCGCTCGCGCTCGGTGGTCGGCAATTTCATCGGTGGCCTGCACACCCTGTTCGGCGGCAACATCACGGTCTACACGACACTGTGCGAACAGACCCGGGCCGAGACCTACCAGCTCATGCTGCGTCAGGCTCGCATGCTCGGCGCGAATGCGGTGATCGGCATGCGTTACGAAGCGACCGAGCTGATGCCCGGCCTGGCCGAGGTGCTCTGTTATGGCACTGCGGTGTTGGTCGAATCCGGCTAGGATCACCGCGGCCTGCTGTCGGTGTGCGCTGTCTGGCAGGTTTCACGATGTCGGCTCAGGTCTCCCGGCTCGATCCGCGTGCGCCTGGAAGCGACAGGGGCCGCTGACGCTGACGCGGCAAACCGTCTTGGGCTGAGCCGCGAGATCCAATGCCGGCGACTGCTTCTTCGCCCAAGGGTTCGAACAACCCTGTCTCTCACGACCGACGCGGATCGTATCGGTCCAGGTGGTCTGTCATTGCCACGGGTCGGGATTTCGCTCGCGGCGCTGTGGATAGCGCGGTGCGGCCCGCCCGATCCGGACAATCATTTGGCTTGCCGCACGACGATGGCCTCGGCAAGATGGCTGGTGGATGCTGAAAGGCAATGGCTACCTGTACCTGGAGACGGCCGTGACCGACCTCGAAGAGGCCCGCGCGACGCAACTGGCGAACATCGAGAAGCGCACTGGCAAGGGTTTGGCCGAACTCGTCGCGCTGCTCGACACCAGCGGCGCGGTCAAGTTCGGCGAGCGGCGGGACTACCTGAAGCGCGAGCTCGGCATGGGCCATGGGGATGCCAACGCGGTGGTCGCCTATGCCGCGGAGAGTTCCGCCGGCACGCCATCCGCGGCCACGACCGGCGTGTCGGCCGCGATCGATGCCATGTATTCGGGCAAGAAGGCCCACTTGCGTCCGCTGCATGACGCGCTGGTTGCTCAGATCGACGCCTTCGGCGAATACGAGATCGCGCCAAAGAAGGGTTACGTCAGCCTGCGGCGCACCAAGCAGTTCGCCATGATCGGCCCGACAACGCAAAGCCGCGTCGATGTCGGCTTGAACATGAAGGGCGTGCCGGCGACGGCGCGCCTGGCCATCGAGGCGCCCGGCAAGATGTGCAATTACAAGGTCGCCTTGTCGAATCCGGATGAGGTCGATGCAGAACTGGTCGGCTGGATCCGCCGCGCCTACGACAGTGCCGGCTGACCCTGGTTTCAGCCTCTACAGGCTTTCCGACCGCAAGGAACGTGCATGAATGACCAGAAACTGCTGGATGTGCTGACCGAAATCCGCGATGCCCAGATCCGGTTCAACGAGGATTACCGGCGCATCGCCGGCGAGGCAGCGGCCATCCAGAAGCAATCATTCGAGCTGCAGCAGGGAGCGGTCGCCCAGCAGAAGATCGCGGTCGAGGCGCAGGCCCGCCACCTGCGACTGTATCGGCGCGTGCTGGCGGTCTGTGCGGTCATCGTGCTGGCTGGCGTAGCGGCGCTCGTTGCGCTGACCACGCTGTACTGAACCCAGGCCCCGGCTGAGCCGGACCTCAGGCGAAGAACGCGGCGAAGACCTCGATGGCACGGTCGATCGCCGCGTCATCGACGTCGAGATGGGTGACCAGGCGCACGCTGGGCAGGTAGCCGATGCTGGCCCGCACGCCGGACCTGGCGAGGTGCGCGTCGAGTGCGCGCAGATGTTCGGCCGGCACATCGATGAAGACCATGTTGGTGAAACGGCCTTGCACGTGGATCGAGCCGATCCGGCGCAAGCCGGCGGCCAGTCGCTCGGCGCGTGCATGGTCCTCGGCCAGCCGGTCGACATGATGATCGAGCGCATACAGGCCAGCGGCGGCCAGGATGCCGGACTGGCGCATGCCGCCGCCGAGCATCTTGCGCCAGCGCAGGCCGGCCGCGATCAGTGCGGCGGAACCCAGCAGGACCGAACCGACCGGCGCACCGAGTCCCTTGGACAGGCACACCGAGACCGAATCGAACGGCGCCGCCAGTTCGCGCGGCGTCGCTCCGCTGGCGACCACGGCGTTGAAGAAGCGCGCGCCATCGAGGTGCACGGCCAGTCCCCGCCCGCGCGCCCAGTTAGCGGCGCGGACCACGTAGTCCTGCGGTAGCACGCGACCGTGCCAGGTGTTTTCGAGCGCAAGCAGCCGTGTGCGCGCAAAATGCGGGTCATCCGGCTTGACCGACTTCTCGAGGATCTCGAGGGGCAGGGTGCCATCCGCTGCATTGAGCACGGGTTGCGGCTGGATCGAGCCGAGCACGGCCGCGCCTCCGGCCTCGTACTTGTAGGTGTGCGCTTCCATGCCGACCAGGTATTCGTCGCCGCGCTGGCAGTGCGACATCAGGGCGACCAGGTTGGCCTGGGTGCCACTCGGCATGAAAAGGCCACGTTCGAAGCCAAGTTCGGCGGCGAGCCGCTGCTCGAGCGCGCGCACGGTGGGATCCTCGCCATAGACGTCGTCGCCGACCGGCGCCGCACTCATAGCGGCGCGCATCGCCGAGGTCGGCTGGGTCACGGTGTCGCTGCGCAGGTCGATCACGCTCATTGCAGGTCGCCAGGTTCGATCGGAAGGCTGCATGGTAGCGTGAGTCCGGCGAGGTTCAGCAGAACAGGGTTCCGGTCGGCTAAAATGCCGCGATGAAGCTCGCCACCTGGAACGTCAATTCGCTCAACGTGCGCCTGCCGCACGTCGAACAGTGGTGCACGTCCGCGCGACCCGACCTGCTCGGCATCCAGGAAACCAAACTGGAGGATGCCAAATTCCCGCGCACGGCCATCGAGGCGCTCGGCTACGAGGTCGTGTTCTCTGGCCAGAAGACCTATAACGGCGTTGCGCTGTTGGCCAAACAGCCGATTCGCGACGTCGTGACCGACGTGCCAGGCCTCGACGATCCGCAGCGAAGGATCCTTGTTGCGAACGTGGGCGAGTTGCGTGTTGCGAACCTTTACGTCGTCAACGGCCAGGCCGTCGGCAGCGAGAAGTACGCCTACAAGCTCGACTGGCTGGACAAGGTCACGCGCTTTCTCGAAGGCGAGCTGCGCAACGATCCGCGCCTGATCGTGATGGGCGATTTCAACATCGCCCCGGATGATCGCGACGTCTACGATCCACTGGCCTGGAAGGAACAGATTCTCTGCTCGACCCCGGAACGCGACGCCCTGCGGCGTCTGCTCGATCTCGGTCTCGTCGACAGCTTCCGGCGCTTCGACGAGTCGGCCGGGAAGTACAGCTGGTGGGACTACCGGCAGGCCGGATTCCGTCGCGACCTCGGCTTGCGCATCGATCTCGTGCTGGCCGGTGCGCCGGTCATGGAGCGGGCCGAGGCTGCCAGCATCGACCGTGAACCGCGGACCTGGGAGCGTCCCTCCGACCACGCGCCGGCCCTGCTGGAGCTCAGCGATGTCTGAAGCCGACTGGCCCGCTTCGCTGGCCGACAACGAACTCGAGGAACTCGACCAGTACCTGCGCGCCCATCCTGGCGAGGACCACCTCCTGCTCGATGGCGTGCACGGGTTGCTGACCTCGCTGGCAATCGGGCCATCTCCGGCGACTCCGGACGAATGGCTGCCCGAGGTCCTGCACGAGCCTTTCGCCGATGCCGAGGAGGGCGAACGCATCCTGACCCTGCTGGCGCGGCTCAACGATTCGGTCCTGCTCGAGATCGAAACCGGCTCGTACGAGCCGATCCTCGGCGAGGTCGACACCGACGATGGGCGCACCGCATTCACTTCGCGCGGCTGGTGCGAGGGCTTCAGCCGGGGCATCGATCTGCGCGCGGCAGCCTGGGAAGCCCGACTCGGCCAGGATTCCGACCTCATGCAGCATCTTGGGCCGATCATCGCCCTGTCGATCGAGGACGAGGTCTTCGACAGCGATGCCGAATTCGCCGCCTTGACCGACGACGAATACGACGAGTGCCTGGCCCGCATTCCCGAGTCCGTCGACGCCGTCGCCACCTACTGGCGTGAACATCCGGCCAGCGACGAGGAACATGCCCTGCACAACGAGGGCGATCCGCCGCGCCCCCCGCGCCGCCGTGGTGGACGCTGGGTGCACTGAGTCGTCCTGCCGGCGATTGTCGCGTTCGTTTTTCGCACCGCGCAGCATGCTGTTCGCACATGAGGCCTGCGGAGCCTGTTGGTGCGTTGTTCCTGTGTTGCCCTCGTCCCGATAGCAGCCCACTGCGGTGGCGACGCGCTCCGCAACGGCAAGCGCGGCCGCCTTGAGCCCGCGAGGGCGGACGACTGTGCCCATGCCACTTGCCCGGAATGGCGTGCCGGACCGATGATGACGGCCCCGGGGAGCGGTCCGCGCATGAGTGACGCAAGGCACGAAAGCCATACGACCGCCTGGCTCCTCGATCGGATCAAGGCCGGCGACAACGACGCGCGCAGCGATCTGGTCGAGCGCATCGAGCCGTTGCTGCGCCGCTTCGCTCGTGGCCGCCTGCCGGGTCGGCTGCGCAGTCAGCAGGATACCGCCGACTTGATCCAGCTGACCTGGCTCAAGGTGCTCGATCGGCTGGACACGATCGAGGCGCGCGAACCCGGTGCGTTGTTCGCCTACCTGCGCACCATGCTGGTCAATGCCCTGCGGGAAGCACTGCGCCGCGATGCGCGTTCGCCGATCCGTCAGGGCCTCGAGCTCGAACTGGCCGCCGACGACGGCGACCTCGACGACTGGCTGGCCTGGGAGCAATCGCTCGCCGTGCTCTCCCCCGAGCATCGAGGCCTGGTTCTCATGCGCTTCGAATTCGGCATGAGCTTCGTCGAGATGGCCGCGGAACTCGGCGAGACCAGCGATGGTGTGCGCATGAAGTTCAATCGTGCGCTCGCGCGCATGGCGGGAGCCGCCGATGCCCGATCCGACTGAGGAATCCCTGCAGCACCTGGTGGCGCGAATAGGCGCCGGCGAAGCCATCGATGCCGAAGCGATCCCGCTGCCGCTGCGTGAGCATCCGCGCGTGCGCCGGCTGCTGGCCCTGGCCCGTGTCGCCGGCACCCTGGATCGGCGCATCGGCGCGCAGCCAACCGTCGTCGACACCCGGCCGGGCCAGCTTGGGCCGTGGCGCCTGTTGCACCTGCTCGGTGCGGGCGGCATGGGCGAGGTCTGGCTCGGCGAACGCAGCGATGATGTGGTCGAGCAACGCGTCGCGATCAAGCGAGTGCGTGTGCACTCGCGCGACGTACGCGAGCGTCTGCTCAGCGAACGGCGCTTGCTGGCACGGCTCGAACACCCCAATATCGCGCGCTTCATCGACGCTGGCGTCGACTTGCACGGTTCGCCCTGGCTGGTGCTCGAGTACGTCGAAGGCGAAGTGATCACCGATTGGTGTTCGCGACGCGAGCTGTCGTTGCGTGCACGCCTGCATCTGTTCGCCAAGGTGTGTGCCGCGGTCGGCCATGCGCACCGGCACCTGATCGTGCACCGGGATCTCAAGCCGGCCAATGTGCTGGTCAATGCGGACGGCGAGCCGAAGCTGCTCGATTTCGGCATCGCCAAGCTCCTTGATGGCAGCGACGAAGGCGACTCGGTGGCTGCACTGACCCCGTCCTATGCCGCGCCCGAGCAATTGCGCGGCGGCCCGGTATCCACCGCGACGGATGTCTATGCGCTCGGTCTGCTGCTATTTCGCCTGCTCGCCGGGGCCCTGCCGCGCACCCGCCGGGGCAGCGGTGCTGCGGCCGTGCTTGCCTGCCTCGACGACGAGGAGACCCAGCGCCCGAGTGCCTGCGTGGAGGATGACGCGCTGCCCTACCCTGCCAGTGCGCTGCGGGGCGACCTTGATGCCATCGTCGCCCAGGCGATGCGCGCGCGGCCCGAATCACGGTACGGTTCGGTTGCCGAATTCTGTGCGGATCTCGAGCGCTTCCTGGGCGCGCGTCCGGTCCTGGCGCGCGAACCGACGCGGCGCTATCGACTGGCCCGGTTCGTGCGACGCAACGCTCTCGCCATTGGGCTTGTCGCCGTCGTGATCGTTACGCTGATGGCCGGAACGATGGTGTCCTTGCAGCAGGCACGCCGGGCGGCGCGCGAGGCGCAGGCCGCACAGCGCGAACTGGCGCGGGCCGAGACGGTCTCTTCCTTCCTGGCCTCGCTGTACCGGGAGCAGGATCCGCTCAATCGCGCGGGTCCCGAACTGCTGACGCCGGCGCGCTCGCTGGCCGAGGCCGTGCATCGCGTCGACAGCGAACTGGGCGCCGACGAGCAATCCGCTGCGCGCCTGTTGCGCGTGCTCGGCGAGGCGCAATTCAATCTCGGCGACCTGCGCGCCGCGCGCGCTACGCTGGACCTCGCGGTCGCGCGCGCGAGCAGGGCCAATGACGCCCTGCTCGGCGCCGAGATCGATTCGCTGCGCGCTGCCCTGGCCCTCAGGGAACTTCGTCAGGATGAAGCCGAGCGCCTGTTTTCCTCGTCGCTTGGCACCGCCGTTCGCCTGCGCGGCCCTGAGAGCGTGGAAGCCGCACGGATCGAGGCGCGCCAGGCCTTGAGCCTGGTTGCGCTTGGCAAGTTCAAGGAGGCGCGCAGCGTCGCCAATCATGCGCAGCAGGTGCTCGCACGCGAGCTCGGCGCCGATAGAAGCGAAAGTATCACCGCACGGATCACGCTCGGTGTGATCGAGGAGCAGTTGCGCGACGACCCGGCGGCGCTGGTTACGCTGGACAGCGCCGTGGCGAGCATCGAAAGCGCTTTTGGCAAACAGGACGCGCGCCTGGTCACACCTCTGCAGACGCTGGGCGAAGTGCTCAGGCGCACGCGCGATTTCGCGCGGGCGCGCGCCGTGATGGAGCGCGCCATCGAAGTGGCCCGCACGCATTTCGGTTCACGCAGCGCACAGCTTGCGGTGGTGCTGGTGCGACTGGCCGGGGTCGAGCGCGATGCCGGCGATCTGCAACGGTCGCTGGCGCTGCTCGACGAGGCCGATCGCGCTTTGCCGGATTCGGCGGACGACGCCACCCGCGCGCAGATCCTGAACACGCGCGGCAGCACCTGGATCGAGCTCGGCAATGGCGCGCGGGCCGAAGCGGACTACCGCAAGTCCCTGGCGCTGCGGCGCAAGGCCGGCGATCCGCGCAGCGGACTGACCTGGTTCACCCAGGCCCAGGTTGGCACCGCACTGGCCCTGCAGGGACGCTACGGGGAAGCCCAGCGCCTGCAAGCCGAGGCAGCGCGGGAAGTGCAAAAGCTGCTCGGTCCGGATGCCTACCAGAACGGGTTGATTGCAGTGCGCAGGGCGGAAGCCTATGAATGGCAAGGCGATTTCGCCAATGCGGTGGGTCAATGGCGCGAAGCGGTTCGCTTGATCGCATTGACCTACGGCCGCGAACATTTCGGCCATTTCGACTGGAGCCTGCAACTGGCCATCGATCTGGCGAGGACCGCCGATGGGCAGGCAGAAGCGGCGCGCATCGCCGACGATCTGCTCGAACGCTGGACAGGCAACCCGCAGATCGCCGCGCGCTATGCCGACCTGGTCCTGCTGCGCTGCCGCCTGCATGAGCAGGAAGGCAATCCGCAAGAGGCGCGTCTGCTCGCCCGGACCGCACTGGGACAAGCGGACCTGGTCGCTGGTGCGTCGCAGCGCACCCAGCTCGAGCGTTTTGCCGGTCGCTGATGGCGCGAGCAACTCCGCATCGATTTCATGGCGGTGCAAGGCGCGAGATAGGGCCAACGCGGGCGGCTGCCGGTGGCATCGACATGTTCGACACCAGGGACGTGAAGGTCGAAGACGACCGGATCAACTGGGAACGTGGTTTCGATGCCGGGTGGCGATCTGTGCAACGGGTCGATCGAACTCTGCGACCGCTTCGATGCACCGTTTCCGGGTCAGCTAAAGGCGCCGCTCGACCGCCGTCGATGCGGTCAGCGCTCAGGCCACGGAATCAGTCCGGTGCGCGGTAGCCGTCGCCACCGCGGCCCTTGACCTCGTAGAGCAGGCAGTCGGTGTCGCTGTACCAGATGGCCCAGTCGGTCGTCTCGGTGCACAGGCGGGCGCCGATGCTGACGCTGACCTTGAGCCCCTCGCATCCCGGGAAGCGCATGGCCCTGACCGCGGTGACGATCTGGGTCGCTCGCGAGGCCAGCTCCTCGGCGCCGGTGACCTGGGTGAGCAGGGCGAATTCGTCGCCGCCGAGCCGGCATGGCAGATCGCACGGCGAGGCCGCGCCCTGGACCTCTTCGGCGATCGCACGCAGGACCTGATCGCCGACCAGATGGCCGCAACGGTCGTTGATCTGCTTGAAACGGTCGATGTCGATCAGCAGCAGGCCGAGTTCGGTGCCCGGCAGGCGCGAATCGCCGAGGTGCTCGAGGAACATGTACAGGCCGCGGCGATTGCACAATCCGGTCAGCTCGTCGGTCTGCACGAGGCGCTGCGCCGTACTGAGCTGGGTCTGGGTCTGGCGCAACGAATCGAGCGTGACCATGAGGTCTTCATTGCGACGTTTCAGGCTCGCAATCAGTTGCTGCTCGCTGGCGACGAGGTAGGAGAACGAACGGCGCATGAACTGGGCAAGCAGCCGCGGTTCGCTGTCGAGAAGCTGGTCGAAGGCCTGCTGTTCGATCACATGCATGACCGAGGCGGTGGTTGCGACCGCATTGGCGACCCGGGTGTGGTCGCCGATGAACAAGGTCAGTTCACCGAAGAATTCGCGCGGTCCGATCAGCTTGTCGGGCATGCCGTCGCCGAATTCGAGTCGGATCTGGCCGCTTTCGACGACGAACATGCTGCGGCCGAGCTCGCCACGGCGGAAGATCATTTCGCCCGGGCTGACCTCGCGACGATCGCTGGCGGTGACGAACAGGGCCAGTTCGCGGTCGGAGAGTTCGCGCGGCAGCAGGGGTGCGCGCTGACGCCCGGCAAAACTGCCGATCGGCGTGACGTTACTGACGGTCCGATTGCTCGACATGGCACCCCCCACCTTGGCAACACGCGATCTTAACCCATCGGATGGATGGCCAAGTCAAGCCGATGATGACTTTCGTCACGTGCTTCCGGCCGTCTGCGGTGCCATCCTCAATTGCCGGCCAGCCCCTCTGGACCGGCAACAGGGTGCCGGGCCTTGCCCCGGTTCCCGCGCAGCGCCGACATCGGAACTTCAGGCCCGGCCTCCCACCGGGCCCACCCCAAACCCCACAGTTCCGCTGTCGGCGTCCTGCGCGACCGGCCTTCAGGCGGCCTTGTCGCTGCTCTCGAACTGTTCCTCTTCGGTCGAGCCCTTGAGCGCGGTGGTCGAGGACTGGCCCTGCTGGATGGCCTGGGTGACCTGGTCGAAATAGCCGGTGCCGACTTCACGCTGGTGCTTGACCGCCGTGAAGCCGCGCTCGGCAGCGGCGAACTCGGCCTCCTGCAGTTCGACGAAGGCGCTCATCTGGCTGCGCGCGTAACCGTAGGCCAGGTTGAACATCGAATAGTTGAGCGCGTGGAATCCGGCCAGCGTGATGAACTGGAACTTGTAGCCGTAGCCGGCGATTTCCTTCTGGAATTTCGCGATCGTGGCGTCGTCGAGGTTCTTCTTCCAGTTGAACGAGGGCGAACAGTTGTAGGCGAGCAGCTTGCCCGGAAACTTCGCATGGATCGCTTCGGCGAACTTGCGCGCGAACTCGAGATCGGGCTTGCCGGTTTCGCACCAGACCAGGTCGGCATAAGGCGCATAGGCCAGCCCGCGGCTGATCGCCTGGTCGAGTCCGTTCCGGGTCTTGTAGAAGCCCTCGACGGTGCGCTCGCCGGTGGTGAACGGCCGGTCGTTGGCGTCGATGTCGCTGGTCAGCAGGTCGGCGGCTTCGGCGTCGGTGCGGGCAACGATCAGGGTCGGCACGCCGAGGACGTCGGCAGCGAGGCGCGCCGCGTTGAGCTTGTCGACCGCTTCGCGGGTCGGTACCAGGACCTTGCCGCCCATGTGCCCGCACTTCTTGACCGAGGCGAGCTGGTCCTCGAAGTGGACGCCGGCGGCACCGGCCTCGATCATCGCCTTCATCAGCTCGAAGGCATTGAGGACGCCACCGAAGCCGGCCTCGGCATCGGCCACGATCGGCTGCAGGTAATCGACCTCGTCATTGCCTTCGGCATGATTGAGCTGGTCGGCGCGCAGCAGGGCGTTGTTGATGCGCTTGACCACGGCCGGTACCGAATCGGCCGGGTACAGGGACTGGTCCGGATACATCTGGCCGGCCAGGTTGGCGTCGGCCGCGACCTGCCATCCGGAAAGATAGATGGCCTTGAGGCCGGCCTTGACCTGCTGCATGGCCTGGTTGCCGGTGAGTGCGCCGAGGGCGTTGACGAACGGTTCGCGATGCAGGCTGTCCCACAGTTTCTCGGCGCCGAGCCGGGCCAGCGAATGCTCGATGTGGACGCTGCCGCGCAGGCGCACGACATCCTCGGCCGAGTAATTGCGGCGAATGCCGGCCCAGCGCGGATTGCTGGTCCAGTCGCGGGAGATGTCGGCGGCGCTGGGCATCGTGGGCTTGCTCATGGTGTGCTCCTGGGGAATCCGGGTCGGCGGTAAGGGTTGAGGGCTCGGAAAGTGCGGGGCCGGTGCCGTGGCGCCGGGTTGTGCCAAGCGGCCGGGGTTCAGGCCAACCGCTCGTAGGCAGGGAGGGTGAGGAATTCGGCCAGGGCATCGGCCCGGGTCAGTTCGTCGAGCATCGCGATCGCCTCACCGATGCGTTCCTGGCCGGGCAATCCGCGATCGGGCAGGCGGGCGGGGGTGCCGGCGAGGACCTCGGCGAACAACGTGAAGTCGATGCTCGTGCCATCCTCGAGCCTGAGGCCCGGGTTGTGCAGCCATTGCCACAATTGCGCGCGCGAGATTTCCGCGGTGGCCGCATCCTCCATCAGGTGATGGATCGGCACACAACCGAGACCGTCGAGCCAGGCCGCCAGGTAACGCACGCAGACGTCGACATTGGTCTCGAAGCCAGCGCGCGTGATCGTGCCGGTCGGGGTGGCAAGAAGATCGTCGCGCTCGACATGCACGTCTTCGCGCTTGCGCTCGAGCTGGTTGGGACCGGTCAGGACCTTGTCGAACTCGGCCAGCGCCACCGGAATCAGCCCCGGATGGGCGACCCAGGTGCCGTCGTGCCCGGCCCGGGCTTCGCGCTGCTTGTCCAGGCGCACGCGTTCGAGGGCGGCCTCGTTGGCGGCGCTGTCGTTGCTGATCGGGATCTGCGCGGCCATGCCGCCCATGGCGAAGGCGCCGCGACGGTGGCAGGTCTTGATCAGCAGTTCGCTGTAGGCCTTGAGGAACGGCACGCCCATGCCGACCTGGCCGCGTTCGGGCAGCACGTGGTCGCGGTGCGCGCGCAGGGTCTTGATGGTCGAGAAGATGTAGTCCCAGCGGCCGCAGTTGAGCCCGACGATGCGGCTGCGCAGGGCCCACAGGATCTCGTCCATCTCGAAAGCCGCGGGCAGCGTCTCGATCAGCACCGTGACCTTGATCGATCCGGCGCCGAGCCCGAGCCCGGCCTCCGCCGCGGCCAGCACGTCGTCCCACAGGGCCGCCTCTTCGTGGCTCTGCAATTTCGGCAGATACAGAAAGGGTCCGCGTTCACGGTCCTGCAGGGTCTTCGCATTGTGGAAGACGAACAGGCCGAAATCGAACAGCGAGCCGCTGACCGGCTGCCCATCGACGCGTACATGCTTTTCGTCGAGATGCCAGCCGCGCGGGCGCACGATCAGTACCGCCGGATCCGGCCGCAGCGTGTAGTGGCGGCCGTCCGGCGATGCGTAGTCGATGGTTCCGGCGACCGCGTCGGCCAGGTTGACCTGGCCATCGATCAGGTTGTCCCAGGTCGGCGAGGTCGAGTCCTCGAAGTCGGCCATGAAGACCCGGGCACCGGAGTTCAGCGCATTGATGATCATCTTGCGATCGACCGGACCGGTGATTTCGACGCGACGGTCGAGCAGCGCGGGCGGGATCGGTGCCACCGTCCACTCAGATTCGCGAATGCCGCGAGTGTGTTCGGGAAAGTCCGGCAGTTCGCCGGCATCGAAACGCGCCTGGCGTGACTTCCGCGCGCGCAGGAGTTCGCGACGGCGGCCATCAAACCCTCGATGCAGGCCGGCGACGAAGGCGAGCGCCGACGCGCTCAGGATGCGCGGGTGGGTCGATGCCCGGACTTCGATCGCGTCTTTTGCTTCGGCAGGTGCCGGGGAAGGATTGCTGGACATGTCGGGCTCGCCGCTGCGGGAGTACAGGCTACGCCCGTCAATTTACTTTTGACAAAACAAATGTTTCAATGCAACAGATTGACCACGTTAATAGTATCTAGGAAGACGTTGAATGGGGCGGGCTGCGTCCATCGCGGGAGGGGGCATCATGGTGCGTCGCGTCACGAACAGGCCGGCCGGACGGGCCCGCAAGTCGCCGCCTCCAGGCGAATCCACCGCTCGCTTCTATTACAAGGGCAACCGCCTCAAGCAATTGCGCGCGTTCTGCTACACGGTGAAGTTCGGCACCCTGACCCGTGCCGCGGAGGCTCTCTTCCTCTCCCAACCCTCGGTCAGCCTGCAGCTCGGCGCGCTCGAAGCCGAGCTCGGCGTCGCCCTGATCGAGCGACGCCGGCGCCGGGTCACCCTGACCGCGGAGGGACAGGTCCTCTACGAGCTGGCCCGTCCACTGGTCGAGGGCCTTGAGTCACTGGACGAACAATTCCTGACCAAGACCCGCGAGGGCGGACGAGCGACGCTCGACATCGCCTGCGGCAACTCGACCATCCAGTATCTGTTGCCGGACATGGTGGCCGCGTTTCGCCGTCGTCATCCCGAGGTCCATCTCAACCTGCACAACGTCACCGGGACCGACGGACTGGCCCTGCTGCGTTCCGATGAAGTCGACTTTGCCGTGGGTTCGATGCTCGATGTACCCAATGACCTCTCCTATGAAGCGCTCTACCACTTCGATCCATTGCTGATCACGCCGCCCGATCACCCGTTGGCGGCCAAGCCGGAGGTTTCACTCGAGGATCTCTCTCCGTACGGGCTGATCCTGCCGCCCAAGCGCCTGACCACCTATCGCCTGGTCGATCTGGTGTTCCAGAAACGCAAGGTGCCGTACCACGTGGCCATCGAGGTCGGCGGCTGGGAGGTCATCAAGCAGTACGTGGCCATGGGACTCGGCATCTCGATCGTCACGGGAATGTGCATCCGCGAGGCCGATCGCGAGCGGCTCGCCGTGCGCAACCTGCGCTCCTACTTTCCGCAACGCAGCTATGGCGTCGTCGTGCGCAAGGGCAGGGTCCTCAGCGCCGACGCGCGCGCCTTCATCGACCTGATCCAGCCCGGGCTGTTCGTCCGCCAGGACTGGTTTGAATCGGGTCATTCGGAGCGCTGATCGGTTCGCTCGCGACTGCGGCAACGAGGTCCCTACGCAGGCGCACCGCCTTATCGGCACGGTTCCGCCGATCAGCGGCGTTCCGTACAAGCGGCGCGATCTGTTAGCGTTAGCCGCATTGGCCGGGCACGCGTGTCCGGCGCAAACGTCCGACGACGACGGGGGCTCGCATGGCACGTTGGATCCTGATCGGTTTGACCCTGGCTGGACTCGTCACTGCGTTTCTTACGCGCAGTCCGGGCGTGCTGGGCGTGTCGATTCTGATGATCCTGATCGGTTCGTTCGGCACGGTATTCTCGATCGCTGCGGAACGCGTGTCGGCGAACGCCCGACCGGATGCCAGCATGCTGCCCCCCGAGGCGTTGCTTGCGATCCGGGAGAAAGCCAAGGCCAGGGCATCCGAGGGCGCATCGTCCAGCCACGGAGAAGCCCGTCCCGGCCCGGCCGTGGGCGGACAGCGCCCCTGATCGCGGCATGGCCGCGGCCTGCCGGGTCGCCGCCCCGGAACCCGGATTTTCGTCGAAGCCCGCACTGCGTCATGCCAGCGACGCTGTGAGGGCGCACCATGCACGGGTCGCATTGGGCGACGTCGCCTAGGGGAAGTGCCTTGTCTGTTCAATCGCTGTTGATTTTCCTGCTGGTCGGCGCGATTGCCGGCTGGCTCGCTGGACTTGTGGTGAAGGGTCGCGGACTGGGTCTGGTCGGCAATATCGTCATCGGCATTCTCGGTGCCTTCATTGCCGGATGGCTGCTGCCACAGCTGGGCATCTACATTGGCGGCGGCATCGTCGGTGCGATTCTCAATGCCATGATCGGCGCGATCATTCTGCTGGTAGTGGTGATGGCAGTGAGAAGGGCCTGATCCGTCCGGACCGGGTGGACGAACAGTGCCACCCGGTTCCTGCCGGATGCAGTACGATCGGCTGCGCGCTCGTTTTGCCGATCGCCGGCGGTTAGTGACCTGCCGCACACTGCGCGTTGATGCCGTCGGTCATTCCCGCTATCGTCGATTGGCCAAGGTCTTCCGGCAGCAAAGGCTGCCGGTCACGAGGATGCGCACGGCGATGAGATTGCGCAATGTACTTTTGCTGGCCGTTGTCGTTTTGGCGGGCGGCGCGCTGGCGCTGGAGTTTGCCGCACGTTCGGCGGCCCTGCGCGTGGCGCGGGCGCTGGCGCCGCGAGCCGTGCTGACCTACGACAGCGCAGGCATTGCCCTCGACGGCAGCGTGCGCCTGCGCGAGCCACGCCTGGAGGTGCGCCAGGGCCGTTGGCAAGGCGAACTCAAGGCCCGTTCGGCCGACCTGCGCGGCAGCGGTCGCTTCTGGCTGGTGGGACAGTCTTTGTCGAGGGATCCCGATCCCCCGTCCGATCTTTCGCTGGTCGTGCACGGGCTGACGATCAACGGCAGCGACGGCGGTAACGGTGTCGGAAGCTGGCTCGGTACGCCCGATCTGGCACTGTTCGAGAACCAGGGTTGCGGGAGCGACAATCTCGGCGAAAAGGATCGCGCCAGGATGGGCATTGCAGCAAGTCCGCGCGTCGATCGTTTCGAGTACCACCATGACGCAGCCTCGAAGACCATCGAACTCATGTTCGAGCTGGACAGTCCGAACGTCGCCAACTGGCAGGGCTACGCGGAGTTCAGCGCGTTCGATCCCGGGCGCTGGTCCGATTCGGCGGCCCGGCATGAGCTGCGCCTGGTCCGCGCCGGGCTCAGCTATCGCGATCCGGGCTACCTGTCCCGACGCAACACGTTCTGCGCACAGTGGCTCGGGGTAAGCTCGACCGAGTTCGTCGATCGGCATGTGGAAGCGGTCCGGTCGTTTCTGGTTTCCCGGGGCATCAACCCGAGCGCCGAGGTGCTGGCACTGTACCAGCGCCTGGTCACGCGCGGCGGGGCGCTCAATCTCGCCAGCATTCCGGAGGCGAGCTGGGTGCCGGCCGAACTCGAGGCCTATCCCCGCCAGTTGCTGCTGCGCCAGCTGAACATCACGGCGCGCTTGGACGATGCGCCACCGATCATGCTCCGACTGGCTTTCGCCGAACCTGAGATTCCGCTCTATGTCGTGAAGTCCGCGGACAGGCTCGCCTCCGCGGCGGTTCCCGAGCTGGCCCTCGGGCCAGGCGCCGAGGTTGCCGCGGTCGCTGCGGCGCCGACGCCACCGCGACCGGCTACCGAAACGGTCGAGCCGCCTGGCCCTGAAGCCGCCACGGAACCCGTTGTCGCGAAAACCGTCTCGGCAGCGCCCGCGCCGGGACCGCCACCCGCCTATCCCGAACCGCGTGCGGAGAACGATGAGGCGAAGCCGGCACGGCTGGACAGCAGTGGCAAGGTCATTGCCAGCGCACCTCCACCACCGCCCGATTCGACGCTTGCCCTGGTCTGGGAGCCCGGTGTCATCGAGCGCCTGCCACCGGCGCAGACGAAGCAGCCGGAATACGAGGTGGTCACCGTGGCCAGTCTGGGTCGCTACATCGGCAAGCGCTTTCAGCTGGTGACCGTGAACGGCAAGCGCGTCGAAGGCGAAATCGACTCGGTCGAGCCGGACAGGATCGTGTTGCTGGTCCAGGTCGGACGCGGGAGCGCGAAGTTGAATGTCCCGGTTTCGAATATCCGCGAGGCCCGCCTGCTGCGGCCTCGTTGAGTTCGCCGCATAATGCGGCGACGCCCTGCCCGCGCGCCTGCAACGAAAGGGCGTCGTGGATCGTCTATTTGGACATGGGCGCTGATGGTCCGGCAACGGGCATGAACAACGGATTTGGACAGGCGCTCGACGGGCGACTGCTGGAGCGGGCCAGGCGCGGCGATGGCGCGGCCCATGCTGCGATCTACCGCACCTATGCGCGGGCCTGCTACAACCTCGCCCTGCGCATTCTCGGCGAACCCGCAGCGGCCGAGGACGTCGTGCAGGATGTATTCCTGCGCATGATGGATACGGTTTCCGGCTTTCGCGGTGATGCCCCGTTTGGCGCCTGGCTCAAGCGCATGACGGCAAATGCCACGATCGATGTGATCCGGCGCAACAAGCGGTTCGACGGCGAGGACGCCAGCGATCACCTGGAGGCGTCGCAGGCCCAGGGCATTCCTGCGGACAGCGCAGTCGACGCCTGGGCGCTGCTCATGCAGCTCGGTCCGCGATCCCGTGCGGTGGTGCTGCTGCACGAGATGGAAGGCTATACGCACAAGGAGTTGTCCGGGTTGTTTGGCCAGAGTGAGAGTTATTCCAAGTCCGTGCTGGCGCGGGCGCTGAAGCGTCTCGAGTCGATCGCACATGCGGCGGGTGGGAGCGGAGCAGTCAAATGATGTCTAGGAGCGAAACCAATACTGGCGGGAGGCTTGCCGCCTTGCTGGGCGGGTTGCCCGAATACGATCCACGGCCCGATCTGTGGTCGCGTATCCAGTTCGTGCACCAGCGGCGCAAGCGGCGGCGGCGCCACGGGGCCTGGATGGCGGGTATGCTGGCGAGTGCGGCGCTCTTGCTGGTTGCGCTGGTTCCGCGCTCGCCGCAGGTCGTGCCGGTCACGGCTGAACCGGGCGATTGGCAGGCACGTTCGCATGCCCTGGAGCGGGAGTGGCGGGCCTCTTCGCCAGGGTTCATGGACCCGCGATATCGTGCCGAATTGAGGCTGATCGACGCGCAATTGCAGGCGGCTTACGACCGCGGCGCGAAGCCGCACGAATTGGTTCCACTGTGGAAATTGCGCAGCGAGGCATTGCAGGAGCTAGTGCGCACTGACAACGGTCGCGTCCGCGCCGTAACCCGAATATAGATCTCCGGAGACGAACATGAAGGTAATTGGTTTTTGCAGCCGGATGGGCACGCTGACCGCGCTGACGGCCGCCCTGTGCATATCGAGTGCGGCGGTACACGCGGCCGGTAGCCAGGGCGTTGTCGCAAAGGTGCCGTCCCTGGCGGCCCAGGGCAATGGCGCCCTCGGGATCAGCCCGGAGCAGCGGCTGCACGAGGAATTGCGCCTGCTCCTGCTCGACATGATCGAATCCGGCGCCTTCGGGCAGACCCCGGTGGAACAGATTTCGCTGTCCATCGATGCCCCGGCGGAGCGTGCCGGAGGGCTGGGCCTGCTGGTCGACAGCAGCAGCGCCGCCGCCGCCGCGGATGGCTTGCACGTCCTCGGGGTTACTCCCGGCGGCAGCGCCAGCCGGATGGGTCTCAGATCGGGCGACCTGATTCTTGCTGTCAATGACGTGGGTCTGGCTGGTCTCGGCGCGGATTCCGCGGGCCGCGCGCGCGCCGCGGAGCGCCTTCGCGAACAGGTGAGTGAACTGGAGGATGGCGCCGCGCTGAACTTCCGGATCGTGCGCGCCGGAGAGCAGACCACCGTGTCCGGACGGATGGTGTCGACCTGGATTCCTGCCCTGCATCTGACGGTCGGCAGCGGGACCGCCGTTGCTTCGGCGCAGGATGCCCAAGGTTCCTCGGCTTCCTCCAACCTGGGTTGTGGTCGTGTCAGCATCTTCGATGTCGCGCCGCGCCAGCGCGACCTGCATGCTGCCGCGCTGATCAGCATCGACGGCGATCGCTCGCCATTCGCGGGACAGACCACCTTCCGGCTGAGTGCAGGCCACCATGTACTGAAGGTGGCCGAGCGTATCGATGGTCGCTATCTGGGCTTCAATGATCGGCTGCGCAACAGTGGTCCTGACAGTCGCTACAAGACGCTGAGCATCGAGGTGGCGCCGAACACGACCTATCTGCTGGCGGCGAGGTTGAACAAGGACCAGCGCAACGTCTGGCAGGACGGCGCCTACTGGGATCCGGTGATCTGGAGCGAGACTGCCGAGGCCTGCCGATGACGGTTTCGACCGTCGCCGCTCGTTGCATGCGCGACGACCGCGGTACACTTGTTCTTTGCCTGGCACGTTCCGGTGACCCAGCTCAGCGTCAACATCAACAAGGTTGCGGTGCTGCGCAATTCGCGCGGTGGTACCGATCCTGATCCGCTCGAAGCCGCGCGGTGCGCCCTGGCTGCAGGTTGCCATGGCATCACCGTGCACCCGCGTCCGGACCAGCGGCATATTCGCCCGGCGGATGTAGTAGCCATCCCGGCCATCCTCGGCCAGGCCGAGCTGAATATCGAGGGTAATCCGTTCGCGCCGGCGCGCGGCAGTTACCCGGGCCTGCTCGAACTGGTTCGGGCTACCCATCCGGCCCAGGTCACCCTGGTCCCGGATTCGGATGCGCAGCTGACTTCCGATCATGGATTCGACCCGTCCGCGGATCTTTCCGCGCTGCGCAAGCGGATCGGTGAGTTCAGGCGCGAGGGCTGTAGGGTCAGCGTTTTCGTGGATGCCGGCAGCAGGGGTCTGGCGCGGCTCGCGGATTGCGGCGCGGATCGCGTCGAGATCTACACCGGGCCATTTGCTGCTGCCGTGGCGCGCGGCGACGTCGATGCGGCATTGGCGGATTGCCTGGCAACCGCGCGCGAGGCACGCTTGCTCGGACTCGGCGTCAACGCCGGGCATGACCTGAGCCAGGCCAATCTTGCGACCTTGCTGGCCGCGATTCCGTGGATCGACGAGGTATCGATCGGTCACGCCCTGTTCGCCGAAGCCCTCTACGAGGGTCTCGCCACGACGATTTCCCGCTATCTGGCGATACTGGCCGACGTCCCCCGCTGAACCCGTCCCATCGCGACGCGCTGGGGAGAGGATGAACCGCTGACTCGGGTCCGCGCGGTCAGTCGGGGGTAACCGACATCACTCGCAGGTTCTTGATACCGTTGTTCTGCGCGGTAGCCAGGACGTTGGCCAGATTGTCGTATGAAGAATGCGCCTGCGGACGAATATCCAGCTGGACCGGCCCCCCTGCCGCCGCCACGCGCAGGCTTTGGTCCAGTCCCGAGCGGCTCAGGGACTGCCCTTCCAGCACGAGTTCGCCGTTGTCCTGGATGGACAGGCCAAGGACCCGGGGCTCCACGGCCTTGCCTTGATCGCCTGCCTGGAGGGGCAGGTCGATCCGCTTCGTCAACAAGGGCGTGGTGACCATGAAGATGATGAGGACGGTCAGCAGCACGTCGACCAGGGGAGTGATGTTGATCTCGGCGATCGTTGTCGCGCCGGTGGAGCGTTCACGTGCAAAGGACATGGCACACCTCCGCTTGCTGGTGGACGATGGACTCCTCGACGCCGGCGGCCTCACGGGCGGCAATGCGACTGCCTCCTGAAGCGCGGCGTTGCGTTGCCAGCGTACTCCCGGATGGCGACGATCGGGAAGCCCGGGCAAGAAAAAAGGCGCCGCTTTCGCGACGCCCTTGTTCATGCCACCTGTTTCCTGCCGGCTTCGGCTCAGCGGTCCATCTGGGCCGTGATGAATCCGATCTTGACCATGCCAGCACTCTTGGCGTTGGCCATCACTGTGGCGATCAGCTGGTATTGGGTGGTCTTTTCTGCGCGAATCTGCAGCTCGGGCTGTGGATTCTTCTGCGCTGCCACGCGCAGCTGGGCGGCGAGCATCGCTTCGGTGATCAGCTCGTCGTTCCAATACAGGTCGCCGCTTTCCTTGACCGCCAGGTCGATCGGTTCCGGCGGCGTGGTTTCCTGGACATTGGGATTGGCTTGCGGCAGATCGATGCGGATCTTGTGGGTCATCAGCGGCGCCGTGATCATGAAGATGATCAGCAGCACCAGCATCACGTCGACGAGCGGCGTGACGTTGATTTCCGCCATCGGGCCGCCGCCCGAATTGGATGCGAATGCCATGGCTTACTTCCTCGCGGCTGCGGGCGCCGGAACTGCCTGACCGCCTTCGACGCGGGATCCGATGGCGAAGAAGTCATGCAGGTCATGCGCGAACTCGTCGAAGCGTGCGTAGATCAGTCGATTGCTGCGCACGTAGAAGTTGTAGGCGAGCACCGCGGGGATGGCGACGAACAGACCGACGGCGGTCATGATCAGTGCCTCACCGACAGGGCCGGCCACTGCTTCCATCGATGCAGAACCAGTCGACGCGATTTTGATCAGGGCGTGGTAGATGCCCCAGACCGTACCGAGCAGACCGACGAACGGCGCGGTCGATCCGACCGTGGCGAGCACGGTCAGGCCGCCTTCGAGACGCATGCTTTCGCGGGCGACACCCTGGCGCAGCGCGCGATCGATGAACTCGGAGCGGTTCAGGGCCTCGACCAGACGGCTGCCTTCATGGCGCGTGTGGTGCTGGGCAGCGGTTGCCGCCTCGAGCGCGATCTTCGAGAACGGCTCGGACTTCGGCTGCTCCTCGAGGAAGCGGATGGCTTCCTGGGCGGAAGGCGTCTCCCAGAAGGTGTGGATGACCCGATCCATGCGCGAACGCACCATCGTGTTGCGAATGAAATTCGCAATGATGAAGTAGATCGACAAAACCGACATCGTCACGAGGGTGATGAAGACCACCCAGCCGACCAGGTCGAAGTTGTGGATAAGATGATCAAAGCCCATCTGCGACATCGCTTGGGCATTGCTGCCACCGCCGGGAATGGGTGGGGGCATGGCACCTGACTGATCCGCAGGCGAGGTCGAAGAAGCATCTTGCTGCATGGCGCTACCTTAGATGATTGCTACTGGTTGAGGTTGAACTCGATGGGTACCAAGGCGTAACCGCGACTCGCCTGGCCGTTCTTGACGCCGGCATTGAAGACCCATGTCTTCACTGCCGCAATGGCCGCCTGGTCGAGCACTCTGTATCCGCTGGTCTTCTCTACTGTGATCTCCTCCGGCTTGCCGTCGAGGCCAACCAGAACTTTCAGTACGACCTTGCCTTCCATACGCTGGCGCACAGCCTGCGGTGGATACTTCGGCGGTCGAAGCCTACGGTAACTGATATTTTCGCTCGGTGCGATATCCACGGGCGGCGCCGGCGGTGCCGGCGGCGCAGGTGGCGGCGCAGCAACTGCCATCGGCGAGGCTTCCTCGACGATGACGGGCGGCGGCGGCTCCGGTGGCGGCGTCGGCGGCGGCTTGATCTTCTCGATCACCTTCGGCGGCGGTTTCTTTGGCGGCTCCGGCGGCGGTGGCGGCGGCGGCGGGGGTGGCGGTGGCGGTTCGATGAACTCGACCGTCACCTTGTTGTCGATCTTCTTCTCCGGCGCTTCCGGCGGCGACGCTGGGGTTGCCAGCAAGGCCAGGGCGAAAACGTGCACGGTGAACGCGCCGGAAAGGGCCGACACGCGGCGCCAGTTGAATTTTTCGCGTTCGGGTAGGTAGACGTCAGCCATCGGTGTTGACCAAACAGTTGTTGTTCTTGCGAGCGAACCGCCGGAGTCCCCGCGGTCGTGGCTGGCGCCAGTCACGCAAAGCGTAGCCCGGCACGGTACAACACCCGCCCGCTTTCCGACAAGGGTCGCTGGCCACCGCGATGGCCGATTGTGCGGGCTCCCGGCTTGTCATGCCGACGGTCAGGCTCATTTCTTGCCGGTCCGCTTGAGCTTGACCCCGGACTGGATTGCCTTGATCCGTTGCGCGGCCATGGTCTTCGCGCTCGGGAACCCTTCGGCCTTGCGCCAGGCCGCGAGGGCGGCGGCGTCGTTGCCGGCGTAGCTCTCGATGTCGCCAAGCAGGACATAGGCTTCGCCTTCCTGACGCAGGCCTCCGCGCTGGATCGCGCGCTCCAGGGCCTGTTTGGCTTCGGCATTGCGTTCCGAATAGAACAGCATGTAGCCGAGCTGGTAATCGATGTTGCCATCGGTTGCTTGTGCCGAGGCCTTGCCATAGGCCTCGATCGCACAGGCATCATCCTCGGCCTGGCTGCAGACGTCGCCAAGCAGCTTGTTGGCCTCGAAATTCGTGCTGACGATGCCCTTGTCCATGCCTTCGCGGAGGGTCGCCGCGGCTTCCTTCGGCTTGTCGGCGTTGGCATACAGCTTTGCCAGCTGCAGGTAATCCTCGGAGCTGGCGATCAGGCCATCGCTCTTTGCCTTGCTGAGGACTTCGATTGCCTGCGGATACTGGTCGTTGTTGACGTAGATGGTGGCGAGCTGCTTGAGCAGCTTGATGTCCTTCGGATTCTTGGCGAGCTGTTCCTTGACCACCTTGGCCGCTTCATCGTACTGGTCCAGTTCGAACAGGCTGGCCATGAGGATCTGGTTCCAGCTCTCCTTCGGCTCGGTGCTGGCCGCGATGGCCTTCTTCATCGTGTCGATGGCTTCCTGAAACTTGTCGAGGCGGTAGTAGATGTTGCCGAGCAAGGCCAGTTGTTCGGCGTCTTCACTGCCGGTTTCCTTCTTGAAGCGGGCCAGGGTCGCCAGCGCATCGTCGTACTTCTCGGTCTGCACCTGGAACTGGGCGAGCTGGTAGATCAGGTCGTAGTGGGTGCTGTTCGGCAAAGAGTCGAGTTCGATGGCGCGCTTGGTCGCGGCGATCGCCTGGTCTTCCTTTTCCTGGTCCCAGTACACGCGTGCCAGCAGCTGCTGTGCGAAGGCTTCGGCGTAGGGGCCGATCTTCTTGTTCTCGAGGGCTTTCTCGATCAACGGCAGGGCCTCGTCGTCCTTGCCGTCGTTGACCAGATCGGTCGCCTTGCTGAGGTCGCGCTGTTCGCGCGAGGACATGCTGGGCTTCGGATCCGTGCGCGTGGCGTTCGGATACTTGGCCTCTTGCTTGTCCTTCTTGGCGGCCTGCAGCGCCGATGCGGAGAACACCAGCACGGCCGCGCAAAGCGCGATGCGTGCAAGCTTGAAAAACTTCATGATCATTCCTCGACTGGATGGTTTGGGGAGCCTGGCACCCCGTGGACGGATGATTTCTGGTCTTCGGAGCGTACCGCCGGGACGGCTGCCTGTACAGGCGTGACGACGCAATAATTGGTGGCGCACCGATTGTTGCAATGCTGCAACGCGCGAACGCAGCGGCCGGGGTCAGGTTCGCCCGGGCCGCCCTGTCCTTGTCGTATACAGATATATAAATTGTCAGGGCGCGCGCCCGCGCCCGGATCGATCAGATGTCCAGGTTGCTGACCCGCAGTGCGTTCTGCTCGATGAATTCGCGCCGGGGTTCGACGACGTCGCCCATCAAGGTCGAGAAGATCTGATCGGCGGCCACCGCGTCCTCGATGCTGACCTGCAACAGTCGACGCGTATCCGGGTTGACAGTGGTTTCCCAGAGCTGTTCCGGATTCATTTCGCCGAGGCCCTTGAAGCGCTGGATCGTGCGTCCGCGCTTTGCCTCGTCCATGAGCCAGGCCTGGGCCTGGGCGATGCCTTCGGTCAGCATCAGGCGCTTGCCGCCACGAGCAACGCTGGCCCCGGGCTGGATCAGTCCGGCCAGTTCGTGGGCGGCTTCGGCGATCGCTCGGAACTCGCCCCCGACGAAGAAATTGGCCGGCAGGATCTGGGTAGTCTCGGTGCCATGCTGTTCGCGGCGCACGGCCAGCGCCGCGGGATGTTCGCTGGTGGCCGCGCGGATCGAGAAATGATAACGCGGTCGCCCCGAACCGGCCCGGTTCATGCGTGCCGAAAGGTCGGCCATCCAGGCCTCGAGGAATGCCCCATCAAGCCATTGCTCGGGTTTTGGAGGCGCGGCTTCGAGGAACACCCTGAGCAGGTCCGCGTCGTAGCGAGCACCGAGGCGCTCGACCTGGTCGAGGGCCGACTGGTAAGCGGTCAACAGCTTCTCAAGGCCGGCACCGACCAGCGGCGGTGCATCCGGACTGTAGGCCAGCTCGGCGTTGTCGACCGCGTTCGCGATCAGATAGGTGTTGAGCGCGGCATCGTCCTTCAGGTACAGCTCTTGCTTGCCCTGCTTGAGCTTGTACAGGGGCGGCTGGCCAATATAGATGTGGCCACGCTCGAGCAACTCCGGCATCTGCCGGTAGAAGAACGTCAGCAGCAGCGTGCGGATATGGGATCCGTCGACATCGGCATCGGTCATGATGATGATGCGATGGTAGCGGAGCTTGTCGATGTTGTACTCGTCCTTGCCGATGCCGGTGCCAAGCGCGGTGATCAGGGTACCGATCTCGGCCGAGGCCAGCATGCGGTCGAAACGGGCGCGTTCGACGTTGAGGATCTTGCCCTTGAGCGGCAGAATGGCCTGGGTCTTGCGGTTACGTCCCTGCTTGGCCGAGCCACCCGCCGAATCGCCCTCGACGATGAACAGTTCGCTCAGGGCCGGATCCTTCTCCTGGCAGTCGGCCAGTTTTCCGGGCAACCCGGCGATATCGAGCGCGCCCTTGCGCCGCGTCATTTCGCGCGCCTTGCGCGCAGCCTCGCGGGCCCGCGCTGCATCGACGACCTTGGCCGCGATGGCGCGCGCCTCGTTCGGATTCTCGAGCAGGAACTCCTCGAGCTTCTGGTTCACCGCCGATTCGACGATGCCCTTGATCTCGCTCGAAACCAGCTTGTCCTTGGTCTGCGAAGAGAATTTGGGATCCGGCATCTTTACCGAAAGGACGACGATCAGGCCTTCGCGCATGTCGTCGCCGGAGAAGCCGACCTTGGCGGTCTTCTGGATGCCGGCCTTGTCGATGTAGTTGGTCAGGGTGCGGGTCAGGCCGGCACGCAGGCCGGCAAGGTGGGTGCCGCCGTCCTTCTGCGGAATGTTGTTGGTGTAGCAGAAGCAGGTTTCCTGGTACGAATCGGTCCATTGCAGCGCCGCGTCGACCGTGATGGCATCGCTTTTCAGCGAGAAGTACACGACTTTCGGGTGCAGCGGCGTCTTCAGGTGGGCCAGGTGCTCGACAAAGGAGCGGATGCCGCCGGCATATTCGAAGACATCATGGCGTTCGCTGCGCTCGTCGGTCAGCTCGATGCGCACCTCGGAATTGAGGAACGAAAGCTCGCGCAGGCGCTTGGCCAGGATGTCGTAGTGGAACTCGACGTCGGAGAAGATCGTCTTGCTCGGCAGGAAGCGCACCGTGGTGCCCTTGCGTGTCGACGGCCCGACCACCTTGAGCGGATACAGCGGCTCGCCAAGCTTGTACTCCTGGTGATGCTCGTGGCCTTCCCGGTAGATGGTCAGCCAGAGGTGTTCCGATAACGCGTTGACCACGGAGACGCCGACACCGTGCAAACCACCGGAAACCTTGTAGCTGTTGTCATCAAACTTGCCGCCCGCATGCAGCACGGTCATCACGACCTCGGCCGAGGAACGGCCCTCCTCGTGCATGCCGACCGGAATGCCGCGGCCATTGTCGACGACACTGACCGATCCATCGCCATGGATCGTGACCGAGACCTGGTTGGCATGGCCGGCCAGCGCTTCGTCGATCGAGTTGTCGACCACCTCGAAGACCATGTGGTGTAGACCGGAACCGTCATCGGTATCGCCGATGTACATGCCCGGGCGTTTGCGCACCGCCTCGAGCCCTTTCAGGACCTTGATCTTGCTTGAATCGTATTGCTCGCTCATGGGACTCCGCGGTCGTCGATGGCGGGTCGGCGGCCGTTGCGCCGGGACCCGTAGACAAGTCCGTAATTATAGCAGTCAGCGACGAATTCGGCCCTGTTCCACGTGGAACACCTGGAGCGGATGGGCCAATTCGCTGAGACCCGTCGGCAGTTCGGTTCCGGTTACGAGCACCTGCGCGCCACTTCCCTGCGCGAGCTGGACGACTCGCGACTGATGGTCGCGGTCGAGTTCCGAAGCGAGGTCGTCCAGGCAAAGTACGGGGGCCTCCCCACATTGCTCGGCATACAATCGAGCCTGGGCAAAAACGAGCGCCAGCGCGCAGAGCTTCTCCTGGCCGCGCGAAAGATGCTCCCGACGAGGAGCGTGCTCAAACCCGATCGACCAGTCCGCCCGATGCGGGCCGCGCCCGGTGAAACCACGCTCCAGATCGCGGCCGCGACCCTCGAGCAGCGCTTCGGCGAGACTGAGGCCCTCCTTCCAGCCCCACTGGAGATGCACAGACACGGCGCCGAGTTCGCCGAGAAATCCATCGAGGATTTCGTCCAGGACCGGTCGCAACCGCTCGATGTAGGACTGGCGCATGGCAGTGATCCGCGATCCCGCGTCGGCCATCTCGATTTCCCAAGGCTCCAGGCCTCCGGCCCGCGCCCCATCGCGCAAGACCATGTTGCGCTGTCGAAGCGCGCGTTGATATCGGCGCCAACAGGAAAGAAAGGTCGGTTCCACGTGGAACACCCCCCAATCGAGATAGCGGCGACGCTCCTCGGCAACCCTGTTGATTAACTCGTGTGAACCCGGCTCGAAGCAGACCACGGCGCAGGCACCAACCAACCCGGCGATCCCGGTAGCGACCCCATCGAGGCGAGCGTCGAGACGGCCCTCGCTGCGAGCCAGACCCAGGCGACGCTCGCTGCCGTCGGCTCGCAGCAGCCGACCGAACACGGAAAAGCCCGGGCTACCCAACCGCGTCAGCGAATCACGCGCACCCCGGCGAAAGGACCGACCGTGCGAAAGCAGGTAAGCCGCTTCGAGCAGGCTCGATTTGCCGGCACCGTTCGGGCCGACGAACGCCGTCCAGCCGCTATCCAGCGCGAGGTCCAAATCCTCGACGAGGCGCAGGTTCTGGATCCGCAGCTCTCTGAGTACCATGCGCCTGCCCTACCGGAAAAGACAGGGCCCGCGCATCCTGCGATACGCGGGCCCCGGAACAAACATGTGCGAGACGATCAGAGACGCAGCGGCATGACCACATGCCGCGTGTCATCCGAGTCGACCTTGCGCAACAGACAACTCGACTGCGCATCGCGCAGGCTCAGCACGATCTCGTCGCCACTCAGCGCAGCCAGGGCATCCATCAGATAATTGACATTGAAACCGACGCTGAGATCGGAAACCGACGTCTGCACTTCAAGTTCCTCGACCGCCTCTTCCTGCTCGGGGTTGTGCGCGACGATGCGCAACCGATTCGGATTGACCTCGAGCTTGACGCCCCGGTACTTCTCGTTGGACAGGATCGCGGCACGCTGCAAGGCGAAACGCAGATCCTCGCGTCCGACCCGGATGTCCTTGTCGGCGCCGATCGGGATGACCGCCTCGTAGTCCGGGAAGCGTCCATCGATCAACTTCGAGGTGAACGTGACGCCACCACGACGCACGCGCAAATGATTGCGCCCAAGCTCGAGTTCGACCAGGCCTTCACCGGCCTCGAACAAGCCCTGCAATTCGAGCACGCCCTTGCGCGGAATGATGATCTGGCGCCG
The DNA here is from genome assembly GCF_900115085.1 of Dokdonella immobilis. Classification (GTDB taxonomy): domain Bacteria; phylum Pseudomonadota; class Gammaproteobacteria; order Xanthomonadales; family Rhodanobacteraceae; genus Dokdonella; species Dokdonella immobilis. The sequence continues at coordinate 41,218 of NZ_FOVF01000018.1, forward strand.
TGTCGAAATCTGAGAATCGAGCTTGGTCTCGGCCAGGGCCAGGCGATGACCATCGGTAGCCACGCAGCGCAGGGTGTCTTCGCGCACATCGAGCAACAAGCCGTTCAGGTAGTAACGGACATCCTGGTGCGCCATCGCGAACGCTGTCCGACCGATAAGGTCCTTCAAGGTCGCTTCCGGAAGGCTGATCCGCTCGACCAGATCGATGTTGTCGATGACCGGGAACTCGCTCGCTGGAAGGGTCGAAAGGGTGAACCGGCTGCGCCCTGCACTGACCGACACGCGATCGCCATTCTGCTCGATCTTGACCTTGGCCCCGTCCGGCAGGGCGCGGCAAATATCGAACAGCTTGCGCGCCGGGATCGTGACCTCACCCTCGATCAGATCGTCCGCGGCCGTGCGCGCGATCATTTCGACTTCGAGATCGGTGCCGGTAAAAGACACTTCCGAGCCGCTCACGTTGACCAGCAGATTCGACAGCACCGGCAAGGTCTGGCGCCTTTCGACGACGCCTACGACCTGCTGCAGCGGTTTCAGCAAGCCTTCCCGAGGCAGAATGAAGCGCATGATTGGTCCCTTCCTGTTTCTGGCTTTGGTTGTAATGAAGATTTATGGTGGTAGCAGGCTTTGGGGATAACACGCACACCGACATAAAAGCTTCTATAATCAATATGTTGGAACGGAAACTCCCCTTGGAAAACACGCCAGCCGGCATGTGCACGACCTGTGGATAATTCTAACCGCTAAATGACTGCACAGTTTATCCACAGCTCGTTCACCCGGTCAGTATGCGGACCAGCTTTTCCCAGTCCTGATTGAGCTTGCCGTCCGTTTCGCGCAGATTGCGCACGGTCCGGCAGGCATGCAGCACGGTGGTGTGGTCGCGGCCGCCGAACGCATCGCCAATTTCCGGCAAGCTGTGTTCTGTCATCTCCTTGGCCAGGGCCATGGCGATCTGCCGCGGTCGCGCCACCGAGCGGCTCCGGCGCTTCGACAGCAGGTCGGCCATGCGCAGCTGGTAGTACTCGACGACCACCTTCTGGATATTGCCGATACTGATCGCCTGCGCATGCACGGTCAGCAGGTCGCGCAGGGTTTCCTGGGCAAAAGCGACGTCGACCGCCCGGCCGCCGAAGTTCGAGCGCGCGATCAGGGTGTTCAATGCCCCTTCCAGGTCGCGCACGTTCGAGCGCATGCGCTTGGCGATCAGGAAGGCCACGTCCTCGGGGAGCTCGACTCCCTTGCTGGCGGCCTTGCTGAGCAGGATCGCCGCACGCGTTTCGAAGTCCGGTGGCTCGATGGCGACGGAGAGGCCCCAGCCCAGTCGCGACTTCAGGCGTGGTTCGAGGTTCTCGACCTCTTTTGGAAAGCGGTCGCAGGTCAGGATGATCTGCTGCTTGCCGTCGAACAGCGCATTGAAGGTATGGAAGAACTCCTCCTGGGTCGTGTTCTTGCCGGCGAAGAACTGGATGTCGTCGATCAGCAGCGCGTCCACGCTGCGAAAGCGGCGCTTGAACTCCTCCATGTTCTTGGTGCGCAGGGCATCGATCATGCTGCCGACGAATTGCTCGGAGCGCAGATAGAGGACTTTGCAATCGCCATTGTTCTGGCGCATCAGGTTGCCGGCGGCATGCATCAGGTGGGTCTTGCCGAGGCCGGTACCGCCGTACAGCAGCAGCGGATTGAAGGCCCGACCCGGGTTGGTCGCGACCTGGATCGCCGCCGCCTTGCCGAGTTCGTTGGTCTTGCCCTCGACGAAACTCTCGAAAGTGTAGCTGGGGTCGAGATTGTGTGCGGCACCCTGCACCGCGGCCGACTTCGTCGGCGCGCGCCTGGCCGGCGCCTTGCGCGCGCCGAGGGCGCCGACGCCGAGGTTGATCGCAACCGGCTGGCCGTGCTGGTATTCGATCACTGCACGGATGCGAGCGAGGAAGCGCTCGCGCACCATTTCGAGGGTGTAATCGTTCGGTGCCAGCAGGCGCAGCCCCGCCTCGCTTTCCGTGGCCTGCAAGGGCTTCAGATAGGTCTGCACGTCTTCGGCGCCGAATTCCGTTTCCAGACGCTCTATGCAGCGTCGCCAAAGCTCGCTCATGATTCCTCGTTCTTGATCAACCTGTGACACGGGCGAGCGCAATGCCCGGCGCGAACAGCGCAGTCTACTCGCCGCCGCCGGATCCGCGCCAGCGCCAAGCTTGACGCCGCAACCGGCGCGCCACTATCATTCGCGCCCTTTTCCCCAAGCCTGGCGCCGACTCATGGCCACCAAACGTACCTATCAGCCGAGCAACCTCAAGCGCGCGCGCACCCACGGGTTCCGTGCACGCATGAAGACCCGCGGTGGCCGCGCCGTCATCAATGCGCGTCGAGCCAAGGGTCGCAAGCGTCTCGCCGTCTGACCAGACGCCTGGCGCTGGCGTGCGGCAGTTCAGCCTGCCGCGCGCGACGCGCCTGCTCAAGGCCGGCGACTTCGCCGCGCTGCGTGGCAACTCCCGCCGACTCGGCGCCCGCCACTTCATAGCGGAATACTCCCCGAACTCGCTATCGACCTGCCGACTCGGCCAGGCCGTGTCGCGGCGCGTCTCCAAACGCGCGGTCGATCGCAACCGCATCAAGCGCCTGGTCCGCGAAAGCTACCGGCTGATCCGCACCGGGCTGCCCACCGTCGACATCCTCCTGATCGCGCGGACCAGCGCCGTGCAGGCGCCGAGTGCCGAGCTGCGCGCCGACCTCGACGCGCTGTGGAAAAAGCTCATGGCATTGAAGGCCGCGGCCGGCACCGGCACAATGCGCGGCTGATTGCGCTGCGCGACCGGCCATGGTCGCCGCCATTCGACCGCGCGCTCCCGATATCCCCATCCCGCCGCCGCAACCCGGCGAGCCTGTCCAAGAATCCGATATCCCCATGAACAATCCCCGCACCTTCCTGCTGGTCGCCCTGTTCGCCCTGGTCTATCTGATCTGGTCGCAATGGCAGATCGACTACGCGCCGCAACCAGCCACTGCCGCCAGCACGGCCCCGCAGGTGGCTGCCGGCCAGACGCCAGCACCGATACCGTCCTCTGCGGAAATACCGCAGGCCGGTCCGGTCGCGACCACCGCGACCACGCAGGTCCCGCCGGCCGCCGCTGGCGAAGCCCCGACAACCGATCCGGTGATCGTCCAGACCGACCTGCTCCGCGTCGAAATCGACCCGCGCGGCGGCAGCGTGATCAGCGCCGAGTTGCTGGCCTACCCGGAACAGCCCAAGCAGCCCGAGCGCGTGCGCCTGCTGAGCCCGGAACCGGATAGCTACTTCGTGGCCCAGAGCGGCCTGGTCAGCAATACCGGCCCGGCGCCGAACCACCAGTCCCTGTTCGAGACCGCGAGCCACAGTTACCAGCTCGCCGACGGCCAGAATCGCCTCGAGGTGCCGCTGACCTGGCGCGATGCGAGCGGGATCACGGTCACCAAGACCTTCGTCTTCGAGCGCGCCAGCTATGTGATCGAGCAAACCCAGAAGATCGACAACCAGAGCGCCGCCGCATGGAGCGGCAACGCCTACCGGCAGTTGCAACGCGTGCCGCTGGTCATCGACACCTCGGGCATCAAGGGCTACACGAACACGGCGCGCTACAGCTTCATGGGTGCGGCCTGGTACAGCCCCGAAGAGAAATTCCAGAAGCTCGCCTTCGACAAGTTCGGCAAGGAGCCGCTGAAGAAGGAAGTCACCGGCGGCTGGATCGCGCTGCTGCAGCATTACTTCTTCGCAGCCTGGATACCGCCCGCCACCGAGACCGAGCAATTCAGCAGCGAAACGGTCGCCACGAGCGGACCGCCCCGCTATCTCGTGCGCGGCATGTCACCGCCGATCAGCATCGCAGCGGGCACCAGCGGAACCCTGAGCGCGCGACTGTACGTGGGTCCCAAGCTGCAGAGCACCCTCGACGACCTCGCCCCGGGCCTGGCCAAGACCGCCGACTACGGCATCTTCACGGTCATCTCCGAGCCACTGCACTGGCTGCTCTCGCAGTTCCACAAGCTGACCGGCAACTGGGGCTTCGCCATCATCCTGCTCGTGCTGCTGATCAAGGCCGTGTTCTTCAAGCTGAGCGAAGCGCAGTACCGCTCGATGGCCAAGATGCGCAAGATGCAGCCGCGCGTCGCCGCGCTCAAGGAGCGCTACGGCGACGATCGCCAGAAGCTAAACCAGGCCATGCTGGAGCTTTACCAGAAGGAAAAAATAAACCCGCTCGGCGGCTGTCTGCCGATGCTAGTGCAGATCCCCGTCTTCCTTGGCCTCTACTGGGTCTTGCTCGAGAGCGTCGAACTGCGCCAGGCACCGTTCATCCTTTGGATCCACAACCTGACCGCGCCGGATCCCTACTACGTGCTGCCGATCCTCAACGCGGCGACGATGCTGGCGACCCAGTTCCTGACCCCGATGACCGGCATGGATCCGCTGCAGGCGAAGATGATGAAGTTCATGCCGCTGATCTTCTCGGTCCTGTTCGCCTTCTTCCCGGCCGGCCTGGTCCTGTACTGGACCGTCAACGGCGCCCTCGGCCTGCTCCAGCAGTGGATCATCACGCGGCGCATCGAAGGCGCCGGCAAGCCGCTCGCTGCCGCGGCCAAGTAGCCGGCGGCGCCGAAGCCACGGACCTCCCGGCGATGAGCGGACAAGGCGAGACGATTGCCGCCATCGCCTCGCCGCCGGGGCCCGGTGGCATCGGCGTGATCCGACTCAGCGGCGCGGGCGTCGCGGCGCTGGCCGAGCGCCTGCTCGGCCGGACACCGACACCACGGCACGCGCACTACTGCGCGCTCACCGATGCGACTGGCGGTGTGCTTGATCGTGGCCTGCTGCTGCATTTCCCTGCACCGCACTCCTTCACCGGAGAAGATGTGCTCGAGCTTCAGATGCACGGCAGCCCGGTCATGCTCGGTTGCGTGCTCGAGCGTTGCCTCGAACTCGGCGCGCGCCACGCGCGCCCGGGTGAATTCTCCGAGCGCGCCTTCCTCAACGGCAGGATCGACCTGGCCCAGGCCGAAGCGATCGCCGATCTGATTGCGAGCGGTTCGGAGGCCGCTGCGCGCGCCGCGGTGCGCAGTCTCGAGGGCGACTTCTCGCAACAGGTGCACGCCCTGACCGAGAGTGTCGTGCGCCTGCGCGTCTGGATCGAGGCGGCGATCGACTTCCCCGAGGAGGAAGTCGATTTTCTGGCCGAGCCCACCGTGCTCGAAGACCTCGAGCGCCTGCGCCACCAGCTCGATGAAATCCTCACCGCGAGCCGCCGCGGCGTGCGCCTGCTCGACGGCCTCCACGTCGTCATCATCGGCCGCCCGAATGCCGGCAAGTCGAGCCTGCTCAACCGCCTGGCGGCCAGCGAGCGCGCGATCGTCACCGAGATCCCAGGGACCACGCGCGACGTGCTGCGCGAAACCATCCATCTCGACGGCATCGCCCTGACCCTGGTCGATACCGCCGGCCTGCGCGAAACGGCGGACCCGATCGAGATCGAAGGCATGCGCCGCGCACGCGCCGAACTCGAGCGCGCCGACCTCGCCGTGCTGGTCAGCGACGACGCCCACGCCGAGTCGGACCATGGCCTGCTCGACGTCCTCCCGGCTTCGGCGCAGCGCATCGTCGTGCACAACAAGATCGATCTCGACGGCCACCCTCCCCGCCGCGCCATGGTCGACGGTGATACCCATCTGTGGCTGTCGGCACGTACCGGCGAAGGGCTGCCGATGCTGATCCAGGCCTTGAAGGACGTAGCCGATCCCGGGGAAGCAGCCAGCGGCACCTTCAGTGCGCGCACCCGCCACGTCGCCGCGTTGCAGCGAGCCAGCGATGGCCTAGAAGCGGCATGGCACGCCCTGACCGAACGGCGCGCCGGCGAACTCGCCGCCGAGGAACTGCGCGGCGTGCAGCGCGAACTCGGCTCGATCACCGGCGAATTCAGCAACGAGGACCTGCTCGGGCGCATCTTTGCGGACTTCTGCATCGGCAAGTAGGCCCTGGGCGCTCCTTGCACCCCTCGATTGCCGCCGTCTCCGGCCGCAAACCACGAGGATTCGCCCGTTTCAAGGACGCACAACCGTCCAACAGACCAGGCCCTCGAAGGGCAGGTCGAGGGAATGATGCGCAACGGAAAGCGAACACGTCCAACGCGCCGGCAATGGCGCGGTTTCAATCGGCGCCGGTCACCGGGATAATCGAGGGCCAACAAGGAGGATCCAATGCGTGTGTTCTGGCTCGTCGTCATCCTGCTGTGCGCCAACCGCGTGAGCGCCGATTCGCTGACCATCGAAAGCATCTTCGCCGGAGGGGGACTCGATGGCCCGGTGCCGCAGGCCCTGAAGATCTCCCCGGACGGCGCACGCGTCTCGTTCCTGCGTGGCCGCAAGGACGACCAGAGCCGGCTCGACCTCTGGGAATACAACATCAGGGACAAGACCACACGACGCCTCGTCGATGCCGACGCCATCGACAGCGGCGCCGAACTGAGCGATGCCGAGAAGGCCCGTCGCGAACGCGCGCGCCGCGCCGGCCTCAGCGGCATCATCGACTACCAGTGGTCGCCGGACGGCAAGTCGCTGCTGTTTCCACTGTCAGACAAACTCTATCTCTATACACTTGGCGCCGGCGACAAGTCACTGCGTGAATTGCCGACCGGTGGCGCCGTTATCGATCCGCGCGTCTCGCCGAAGGGCGGCTTCGTCTCCTTCGTTCGCGGACAGAACCTCTGGGTCATCGACCTCGCCACAGACAAGGCCAGCGCGTTGACGACCGATGGCGGCGACACCATCCACAACGGCGAAGCGGAATTCGTGGCCCAGGAGGAAATGGCGCGCGATCGCGGCTACTGGTGGGCGCCCGATGACTCGGCGATCGCCTTCGAACGCTACGATGAATCGGCGGTCGACATCGTCAAGCGCAGCGAAGTCTATGCCGACCGCACCGAAGTCATCGAACAACGCTACCCGGCCGCCGGCAAGGCCAATGTCACGGTCAAACTCGGCTTGATCGCCCCGGCGGGTGGCGAGGCGCGCTGGATCGATCTCGGCATCGATCCCGATATCTATCTGGCGCGGGTCGACTGGCTGGCCGATGGCAGGCGGCTTTCCTACCAGGTCGAAACACGCAACCAGCAACGCCTCGAGTTGCGCATGGTCGAAACCGACAGCCTCGAGCAGCGCACCGTGCTGAGCGAGAGCAGCGCAACCTGGATCAACCTCAACGACGACCTGCGCTTCCTTGCCGACGGCAAGACCCTGCTCTGGGCCAGCGAACGCAGCGGCTACAAGCACCTTTACCTGTACGGGCTCGACGGCACGCTACGTCACGCGGTCAGTGCCGGCGACTGGAACATCGACAAGCTGCTGGCAGTCGACGAAGCGGCGGCAACCGTCTACGTGCAGTCGAACCGCGACTTCGTACCCGATACCCAGGTCTATGCGCTCAAGCTCGACGGCAGCGAGGCCGATGCCCCACGCCGCATCAGCGAGCGCGACGGCACCCACACGACCACGTTTGCCGATGACGCGAGCTTCTACGTGGACACCTTCAGCAATCCGAAAACGCCGCCCCAGGTCAGCGTGCGCAAGCCCGATGGCAGCCTGCTCGCCTGGATCGAACAGAACACGCTTGACGACACCCACCCGTATGCGGCCTACCGGGCCACATCGATCGAACCGGAATTCGGCACCCTCAAGGCCGACGACGGGCAAACCCTGTATTACCGGTTGTACAAGCCGGCCGGCTTCGACCCAGCCAAGCGCTACCCGGTGTTCAATTTTTACTACGGCGGCCCTGGCGTGCAGAAGGTGGTCCGTGCCTGGGGTGACTCCGGTTCGGCGCATGCCTCGCAACAGGTCAAGTTCCTCGAGTACATGGCCCAGCAGGGCTATGTCGTGTTCACCCTCGACAACCGCGGCATGGCCCGGCGCGGACGCAGCTTCTCGGACGTGATCTACCGCCAACTCGGCAATGCCGAGGTGCTCGACCAGCTGGCCGGCATCCGCTGGCTCGCAGCGCAGCCCTGGGTCGATGCCCGGCGCATCGGCGTATTCGGCTGGAGCTACGGCGGCTACATGACGACGATGCTGCTGAGCAAGGCCTCCGATGCGATCGCCGGAGGCATCGCCGTGGCCCCGGTCACCGACTGGGCCCTGTACGACACGCATTACACGGAACGCTACCTGTCGACGCCAGCGGACAACCCGGCCGGCTACATCCGCAGTGCGCCGTTCGCCTGGCTCGACGGCCTCAGCTCGCGCCTGTTCCTCGTCCATGGCATGGCCGATGACAACGTCCTGTTCGAAAATTCGACCAAGCTCATGGCCGAATTGCAGCTGCGTGGCATCCCGTTCGACCTGATGACCTATCCGGGCGGCAAGCACGGCCTGGCCACGACATCGATGCGCCTGCACGTCTATCATGCGATCGCCGACTGGTTCGATCGCAACATCAAGGCGCGAGCGACGCACAGCGACCACTAGCCCGGATTATTCATGAATTTCACGCGCCCTCGCTTGTCCCTTGAATCCACGCGGCTTTTCGCTCATTCGGCGATAGGGCCCGCTATCCCCTCAATCGCGAAAAACCGCCTGAATCCAAGGTCCTGCGCGATCATCGCGCGAATTCACGAATAATCCGGGCTAGCGCGGTTCTCGCCAGGAAAATCTCTCGGGGGGCGTCCAGGCATGCTGATCGGGGTGATCGTCGCGGTTCTCGCGCTGCTGCTCGGCGCCATCGTCATCTTCAATCGGCTGGTCGCCGAGCGCAATCAGATGCGCGCGGCCTGGAGCGACATCGACGTGCAGCTGATGCGCCGGCACGACCTGACCCCGCAACTGGTCACCGCGGTCAAGGCCTATGCCGATCACGAGCGCGCCACCCTGACCACGGTCAGCGAGCTGCGGACCCGCGCCGAGGCCGCCGCCGGCCTCGGCGATCGCGCCCGTCTCGAGGATGAACTCGGCCGCCAGATCGAGCGCCTGCTGGCCCTGCAGGAAAGCTATCCGGATCTCAAGGCCAGCGACAACTTCCTGCAGTTGCAGCGCGACCTGGTCGCCATCGAGGACCACCTGCAGTACGCCAGGCGCTACTACAACGGCGCCGTGCGTCAGCTCAACACCCGCATCGAGCATTTTCCCGACCTGATCGTGGCCCGCATGGCCGGCTTTCAACGTGGAGAATTCTTCGAAGCCAATGCGCAAACGAGGAGTCCGCCATGATCCGCACGCTGGTCCTGTCGCTGGTCCTGTTCTGCAGTCTCGCGGCGCACGCCGACGAGCGCATCCTGCTCTTCCACAGCGACATCGAGATCGCCGCCGACTCGACCATGACCGTGGTCGAGACGATCCGCGTGCGCGCCGAGGGCGACCGCATCCGTCGCGGCATCTACCGCGATTTCCCGACCCACTACCAGGATCGCTACGGCAACCGCGTCAACGTGCTGTTCGAGCCGCTCGACGTCAGCCGCGACGGCAAACCCGAAAAGTGGCATGCCGAGGGGCTTTCCAATGGCGTACGCGTCTACTTCGGCGACCCCGAGGTCTATCTCGGCAGCGGTGAGTTCAGCTACCGCTTCCGCTATCGCACGGCGCGCCAGCTCGGCTTCTTCGAGGACCACGACGAGCTGTACTGGAACGTCACCGGCAATGGTTGGGATTTCACTATCGACGAGGCCAGCGCGAGCGTGCACCTGCCGGGAAATCCGTCGGCGGACAGCATCCGGGTCGAGGGCTATACCGGTCCGCAAGGCGCCAAGGGCCAGGCCTACAGCGCCGAAACGGGTAGTGATGGCGCGCAGGCGAGAATCGTGACGACGCGCGCCCTGCCTCCGCAAAACGGCCTGACCGTGGTGGTCAGCTTTCCCAAGGGCATCGTGACCAGGCCCGACCTGGCCCGCAACCTGAGCTGGTTCGCCGCCGACAACCGGCGCGAGGCGGTCATGGCGATCGGCCTGCTGGTCCTGACCGGGTTCCTCTACCTGCAATGGCGACGGGTCGGCCGCGATCCGAAGGGTGGCGTGGTCATTCCCGAATACGATCCGCCGGCCGGTCTGTCGCCGGCGGCGGTGCGCTATATCCGGCGCATGGCCTATGACGACCGCTGCTTCGCCGCCGACATGGTCGCGCTCGGCGTGCGCGGCAGCGTGCGCATCCGCAAGGACGGCAAGTCCGATTACTCGATCGAACGCATGCCGGGTAGCCATCCCGCCAACGACGTGCCCGAGTCGGAACGCACCCTCTATGAGGGCCTGCTCGGCAGCCGCAGTTCGCTCGAGTTCGACGACAAGAACCACGCGATCATCGGCCCCGCCCGCAGCGCCCACCAGAAGCTGCTCGATTCGACCCAGGCGAAGCCGAACTTCCGCCGCAACGACGGCATCGGCTGCCTCGGCGGCCTGATCGCAATCGCTGCGATCGTGGCCGCCTTCCTGATCGATCCGCTGTCGGTCAACGCGCCGGTCATCGTGCCGACCGTCGCCGTTTTCATCCTGGCTTCGATCCTCAGTGGCATCGTGGTCAACGCCGTGGTCGCCTGGAAGGACGGCCGGCGGCCAGTCGGCCTGATCATCGGCGCGATCATCGTCATGGTCGTGCTGGTCGTTGCCGCCGGGTACCTGAGCGTCAGCACGAGTGTCCTCTGTGCCCTGCTGGTCGCCTTGCTCTCTGCCGTCCAGGTGCCGTTTGCGCACTGGATGAAGGCACCCACGCCGGCCGGACGCAAGCTGCTCGACCGCATCGAAGGCCTGCGCCTCTATCTCGGCGTCGCCGAACGCCAGGACCTGGCCCGGGCCAAGGCGCCGCCGATGAGCGTCGAGGAATACCAGCGCCTGCTGCCCTACGCGCTTGCCCTCGATGTCGAAAAGACCTGGGGCGACCAGCTGGCCGCAGCGATCGGTCCGGCCGCGGTCGCTGCCGCAGCCGCCGGCATGGCCTGGTACGCGGCCAGCGATTCGAGCCGCGGCTTCGACGCCAGTAGCTTCGGCAGCTCACTCGGCTCGAGCCTGAGCAGCGCGATCAGCTCCTCGGCAAGCCCGCCCGGATCGTCATCGGGTGGCGGTGGCGGTGGATCCTCGGGCGGCGGTGGAGGCGGCGGCGGCGGCGGGGGGTGGTGAACGAAGGCCGGGAATGGGGAATGGAGAATGGAGAATCGAAAGAGCCAAGCAGGAAACGAAAGGATTCGGAACCACGCGGTTAACGCCTCCCCATTCCCTATTCTCCATTCCCAGCGCCATCAGGCGCATCTCGATTTCCCCGCTGCCTCGAGCGCGGCCAGATACTCGGCCCAGTTCTTCGCCTGATCGCGACCGAGCTCGTAGAGCGTTTCCCAGGAGAAGATGCCGGTCTGGTGGCCATCGCTGAACTTGAGCAGCACGGCGTAGTTGCCGACCGGAACGATCTCGTCGATGGCGACGTCGATCTTGCCGGCAACGAGCACCTTCTGGCCCGGCCCATGCCCCTGCACTTCCGCACTCGGTGAGTTGACCCGAAGGTATTCGGCCGGCAAGCGGAACACCTCGCCGTCATCGAAACCGACTTCGAGCGCATGCGAGGCGCGGTGCAGGGTGAGCTGGGTGGGGGTGGGCATTTTTTGGGGGAATAGGGAATGGGGAATAGGGAATGGGTCAAGCCAAAGCGGCCAACCGCGATATGGGGCTCTTGCTTTTCCTATTCCCTATTCCCTACTCCCCATTCCCAGTCCTTCAATGCACCGAATCCGAAACCGGCATGCGCGGGCTCATCGGGTCGGTCGGCGTGCCGGCGACGAGCCACAGCGCATCGAGGTAACCGGTGCCGAAGCCGATCGAGGCGATTTCATCGAAGCCGTAGTCGCCGGCATCGGCATGCCAGTGCGCATTCGGATCGACCTCGCGCAACAGCAGGGCATCGTTCTCGATGCCGACCAGCTGGCCGATGTAGCTGACCTCGCCGTCCTCGTCCTCGATCACGTTCACCGACAACAGCGGCGCGAAGCGCATCGCTGCTTCGGCAATCGCCGCCCAGCTGTCGAGCGGAAAATCCTCCGGGATGGCGAGTGGCTCGTTGCGCAGGGCCAGCGCCTTCTCGACGAACTCGCGCGAGGGATCTTCCTCGACCTGAGTCAGGTCGGCAATCGAGAGCACGACATAGCCGTCGAAGCGCATGGCGTCGCCGACCTCGGCGATCAAGCAGAACTCACGCGAGAGGCCGACCACATAGCCGTGGATCCACCCCGGCTGGACCCGCTCGCGGGCGAAACGCATCGGAATTCGCTGCTCGAGGGCTTCGCGCAGAAGCACGCGAACACCGCGGGATTTGAACGGAACAACAGTACTCATGGCGCTATGGTCGGATGAATGGCTTGCCGCTGCAACTGCAGTGGCGGGAATGGAGAATGGGGAATGGGGAATGGGGAAGAGCAAACGGCGTGAAATTGCAGTCTTTGCTTCACACCATTCCCCATTCCCTATTCTCCATTCCCGGCAACTAGAGGATGTAACGCGACAGATCCTCGTCCTTGACCAGTTCGCCGAGATGGGTGTCGACGTAGGCCGCATCGATGCTGAACGAGCCGCCGTCATGGTCGGAGGCGGTGAACGAGATCTCGTCGAGCAGGCGTTCGAGCACGGTGTGCAGGCGTCGCGCGCCGATGTTCTCGGTGCGCTCGTTGACCTGGAAGGCCACTTCGGCAAGTCGCCTGATGCCGTCGTCGGTGAACGCGAGCGTGACGCCTTCGGTGGCCAGCAAGGCGGTGTACTGCTTGGTCAGGGCGTGTTGCGGTTCGCTCAGGATGCGCCGGAAGTCCTCGGCGGTCAGCGCGCCGAGCTCGACCCGGATCGGAAAACGGCCCTGCAGCTCGGGAATCAGGTCGGAGGGCTTGGCCAGCGAGAATGCGCCCGAAGCGATGAACAGGATGTGGTCGGTGCGCACGATGCCGTGCTTAGTCGTCACCGTCGAGCCCTCGACCAGCGGCAACAGGTCGCGCTGCACGCCCTCGCGGCTGACCCCGGCGCCACTGAACTCGCCGCGCTGGGCGACCTTGTCGATCTCGTCGATGAAGACAATGCCGTTCTGCTCGCAGTTCTCGATCGCCTTCTGCTTGATGTCCTCGTCGTTGACCAGCTTGCCGGCCTCTTCCTCGATCAGCAGCGGCCGGGCCTGGGCGACGCTGAGCTTGCGCTTCTGCGTGCGCGACCCGGACAGCGACTGGAACATGCCATGCAGCTGGTTGGTCATCTCCTCCATGCCGGGCGGAGCCATGATCTCGACGCCGATGTTGAGGGCCACCTCGATTTCGATCTCGCGCGCGTCGAGCTGTCCTTCGCGGTACTGCTTGAGCAGCTTCTGCCGCGTCTCGGTGGCCCGTTCGTCGGCCTGGACCGGTTCATTGGCGAAACCGACCGTCTGCCGGCGTGGCAGCAGCGCATCGAGGATGCGGTCCTCGGCGCGATCCTCGGCCTGGCTGCGCACGCGCGCCTTGGCCTGCTCGCGGGCCATCTTCACGGCGGCTTCGGCGAGGTCGCGGATGATCTGCTCGACGTCCTTGCCGACGTAACCGACCTCGGTGAACTTGGTCGCCTCGACCTTGATGAACGGCGCATTCGCGAGCGCCGCCAGGCGTCGCGCGATCTCGGTCTTGCCGACCCCGGTCGGACCGATCATGAGGATGTTCTTCGGCGTCACCTCGTTGCGCAATTCGACATCGAGCTGCATGCGCCGCCAGCGGTTGCGCAGGGCGATCGAGACCGCCCGCTTGGCCGCATTCTGGCCAATGATGTAGCGGTCGAGCTCATGGACGATTTCGCGGGGGGTCATTTCCTGCATGATCTTGGAGCCGGGAATGGGGAATGGAGAATCGGGAATGGTAAAAGCCGCAGGGAAGGAACTGGAATTCGGGTTTCGGTCTTTACCATTCCCTATTCCCCATTCCCGACTCCCAGCTCTTCTACAGTCACATTGCCGTTCGTATAGATGCAGATGTCGCCGGCGATCTTGAGCGCCTGTTCGACGATCGTGCGAGCGTCGAGTTCGGTGTTTTCGATCAGGGCCTTGGCGGCGGCCTGGGCGTAGGGTCCGCCCGAGCCGATCGCGATCAGGCCGCTTTCCGGCTCGACGACGTCGCCATTGCCCGAAATGAGCAGCGAGGCGTCCTTGTCGGCGACCGCCAGCATGGCCTCGAGGCGACCGAGCCGGCGGTCGGTGCGCCAATCCTTGGCCAGCTCGACCGCGGCACGGGTCAGGTTGCCGCTGAAGCGCTCGAGCTTTTGTTCGAACAGTTCGAACAGGGTGAACGCATCGGCCGTGGCGCCGGCGAAGCCAGCCAGAACGTCGCCCTTGCCGAGGCGACGCAGCTTGCGCGCATTGGCCTTCATGATCGTATTGCCGAGGGTGACCTGGCCGTCGCCACCGATGACGACCCGGCCGTTGCGGCGCACGGAGACTATGGTGGTGGCGTGGAACGATTCCATCGGGACTCCGCGAACGGCTGGGAAAGCCCTATCTGGGGGCCTGGGTCGCCATTCCAAGGGTTTGCGCCCGGGCACAGCCCGGCATTGCACCTGGTTTATCGGCGCGACAAAGAGAGGCCGGCGCGAGGCCGGCCTCCGAGGGCGCGATCGGGACTGGAGGCTTACTGGTACCAGTTGCCGACGCTGCTCGTGAACGCCGGATCGGCGAAATTCGGCCAGTTGTCCTTGTCGAATCCCGGTGCGTCCTTCAGGCGCTCCTTGCTGACGTTGAGCACGAGCTTGTGATTCTCGTGGTCGATGCTGAACGCGCTCCACGGCACCGCGAACAGCTTGTCGCCGAGGCCGAGGATTCCGCCGTAGGAAACGACCGCATAGGCGATCTTCCCGCTGGCCGTGTCCATCATGATTTCCTTGAGATCGCCAAGCGCCTCGTTCTGCGGATTGCGGATGCCGTCACCGATCAAGGTGGTTGCGGACATGAAACGTGCTGTATTGGTCATCAGATTGCTCCTTAGGCTGCGGACGGATCCACATCGATGCCGTCCTGTGCCCCAAGGCTGCACGGTAGAACCTGAACCCGGCACGCCATTGCATCTTTCGCATTCACCGCATCGTCAGTTTCCGCGGATTCGACGCGCATTCAGTCGACGCGATCACGCAGGCGACCAACGAAAGCCAGACCCTGCCATGTGCGGCTCAATCGTTGCGCCGTTTCGCTCGTGGATGAGCCGCATCGTAAACCTTGGCCAGATGCTGGAAATCCAGGTGCGTATAGATCTGGGTGGTGCCGATGTCGGCATGGCCGAGCAGTTCCTGCACGGCGCGAAGGTCGCCAGAGGACTCGAGCAGGTGACTGGCGCAGGAGTGCCGCAACAGGTGCGGATAGACGCGTTGCCAGATGCCCTGCTCGCGGGCCCGGCGCTTGAGCCGCGTGCGCACGCCGTTCGTGCTGAGCGGGCGGCCGCCGCGGCCACGCAGGATCAGGGCGTCGTCGCCGGCCCGCTGTTGCTCGCGCAGGGCTGTCAGGGCAGACAGCGCCTGCCGGCCGACCGGCACGATGCGCGTCTTCGAACCCTTGCCGGTGACCCGCAGCATGCCCTCGCCGGGATCGAGATCGCGCCAGCGCAGGCTGACGATCTCGGCCACGCGCAGGCCGCTGGAATAGAGCAGTTCGAGCATGGCGCGGTCATGCACGGCCTCGGCATCGTCGACCGGGAACTCGAGCAGGACGTTCATCTCGTCGGCATCGAGCACCTTCGGCAGCTTGCGCGGAATCTTCGGCGAACGCACGCCGACCGCCGGGTTCACGCTGACTTCGCCATCGCGGGCGAGGAAGCGGAAGAAGCTGCGGCAACTCGACAGGAACAGGCCAAGGCTGGCCGGTGCCAGCCCGGCGCGATGCTGTTCGGCGACCAGGCTCTGCAACTGCGCCGTGCGCATCTCGGCCCAGCGCGACAAGCCGAGCTGTTCGGCCCGGGCGCACAGCTTGCCGAGAGCCCGCGCATAATTGTCGAGGGTCGATGGCGAATAGCGCCGTTCGACGCGCAGGTAGCCCAGATAGCGATCGATCGCGCTGGCCAGCGGCGCGTTCATTTCATGCGATGTCGGTGTAGCGGCCAACCGCAACGGCCATCGCCTCGGCGATCAGGCGCAGGAATACGGTACCCATGCCCGGATGGAAGCGATTGGCATCGAGGCTGCCAATCGCGAGCATGCCGACATGGCCGATCGAGAGCAGGACCGCCGATTGCACCTCGCCGGCGCGATCGCCGAACAGCGCATCGAGCTTGTCCTGCTGCAGCCGACCGCACAGCGGCTCGCCGCGCTTGAGGAATTCCGTGAAGGCCGGCATCGCGACCGGGCCGTCGGCCTCGACCAGCAGCCAGTCCGCCACCGGAAGATCCGGATCGCTGCGGAACAGCACCACGCGCACGAGATCGGTATGGAAATCCTCGGTCAGGCTGGCGACGACCCGGGTCACCGTATCGGCCAGGCTGCTTGCGCGCATCAGGGCCAGGGTCAGGGTGTGCACCCGCACCATCAGGGTTTCGTTCTCGTGGGCGACCTCGATCAGGTCGTGAAGACGACGCGAAAACTCGTTGTTCTTGTCGCGCAGGACCTCGAGCTGGTAGCTGGCCAGCGAAGCGGCAGGACCCTGCTCGCGCGGCAGCCGCAGCAGCATTGCGATGTCGGGGAATTCCTTGAGGAAATCGGAATGCCGACGCAGGTAGCTCGCCACCTCCATCGCAGTCAGGCTGTCCTTCACGCTCAACTCACTCATGCCACACTCCTTCGAATGCAAAGCTTGCGGACCCGGTTTTCCAGAGTGGATGTCCAGGGCCCTGCCATTGGATTTCCAGTGCGCCGCCGGGCAGCCTGACTTCGACTTCGTCGTCGAGAAGGCCACGGCGGTGCAGCACGGCGACCGCGGCACAGGCGCCGGTGCCGCAGGCCAGGGTCTCGCCGACGCCGCGCTCCCAGACGCGCAGGGCGATCGTGGACCGCGACAGCACCTGGGCGAAGCCGACATTGCAGCCACGCGGGAATTCCGCGGCGTGCTCGACCTGCGGACCGAGCACATCGACCTCCGCCGCATCGATGTCGGCGACTTCGACCAGGGCATGCGGATTGCCCATCGACACCGCGCCGATCTTCAGCGATCGACCGACCACGTCGATCGAATAAGGATCGCGTTCATGCGGCACGTCGAACGGCAGGGCGGCCGGGGCGAATCGCGGCTCGCCCATGTCCACGCGAATTCGCTCATCCGCCAGTCGTTCCACGCGCACCGGCCCGGACGGGCTCATCAGGCGCACCAGTCCCTCGCCGAGCACGCCGTCGCGAGCCAGCCACGCAGCCACGCAGCGCACGCCGTTTCCACACTGGCCGGAGCGCGAACCATCGCTGTTCCAGACCCCGTAGGCAAACGCGCAATCTGCGTCCTGGCTGGACTCGATGCTGAGCAGCTGATCGAATCCGACACCGAAATGACGATGGCCGATCCGGCGGATGGCCGCCGTATCGAGCGGCAGCGGCCGCTCGCGGCAATCGATGAGGACGAAATCGTTGCCGATGCCGTGCATCTTGCTGAAGGCGAGGGCCATCGACTGCCCTTCGTCAGTGCGAAGACGCGGAAGCAGCGCGGGTCGATGGCGCGGGCTTGACCAGCTCGCCCTTGTTGCCGCAGCCGGCAAGCAGGCCGAGCAGGGCCAGAAGGATCAGCAATCGGTACACAGGAAGCATGCGAAGGCCCGGGGATCAGGAAACCGGGGCCGAGTATAGCGCTGCCGTCCGCATCGGATCGTCGGAGACACTCGCGCAGCCGGGCCGGCGAACGCGCTATCCTCTGGACCATGCCGCTGACCCCGTTCCTGATCGCTTTTTATATCTTCGCCGGATTCTGCGCCCTGTTCGCGCTGATCAGCGGCTTCGGTGCGCGGCGGCGCTGGCGCGACCGGCAGCGCCTGTCGGCCTGTCATCGCGGCCTCTGGACCCTGGTCTTCCTGCTTCTGGCCCTGCTCGGCGCGTTGTCCGGATCGGCCCTGCTCGGCTACCGCCGCCTGACCACCGAAACCACCCTGGCCACGCTCGACGTGCGTCAGCTCGGACCGCAGCGCTACGCCGTGCGCATCGATTTCCCCGATGGCAGCCATCGTGGCCTCGAACTGGCCGGCGACCAGTGGCAGCTCGACGCGCGCGTGGTCAAGTGGCAACCGCGCGCGGTCATGCTCGGCGCTTCGCCGCTGTATCGGCTCGATCGCATCAGCGGGCGCTACGCCGACGCGACCGAAGAGAGCGAGCGCGAACGCAGCGTGGTCAGCCTGGACAACAGCAATCCATTCGACCTGCTCGACCTGAAACGGCGCTTCCCGCAGTGGCTGCCATGGATCGATGCCGACTACGGCAGCGCTGCCTACCTGCCCATGGTCGATGGCGGCTCATTCCGCGTCAGCCTGGCTCCGGCCGGAGGACTGGTCGCGCGTCCGGCCGATGCGCAGACCGCGCAGAAACTGGAAGAGGCTGGCTGGTAGGCCCGGCCCGTTTCGGCTGCAAATCGGCCGAATGCAGTAGTATTGAACTGCAGATGGTCGCGTCGGGGCGCGATCGGCGACCAGAGACGGGGAAGGGAATCCATGGCAGTCAAGCCCAAGCAGGCCGAAAAAACCGGCGTGTCGATCTGGCGCATTGTTGGTGCCGTATTCACCATCGTGGTGTTGATTTCCTACTTGATGTACCACGCCAGTTTTGTCACTGGCCGCTCGATGCTGCTCGCATTCCCGGGCTGGGAGACCACCTATCGCGCCTGTTGGCCCAATCCCTTCGGTGGCGCCTGGGTCAGCGACGTGACCCTGATGCCGGTCGAGGGCGACGAGGAGGACGCGTTCCACTTCGATCACCTCACCGTCGACGTGCCGTTCTTCCAGTTCTACCGGGCCGGGTTCGCCAAGAAGACCCGCGACCGGCTCAAGGCGATTTCCGACATCCGCCTCGAGTTCAGCGGCGGTCATGGTTCACTGGCCTGGCCCTTCAGCAGCGAACTGTTCTTCTTCGGAACGGCCAGTGCCTCTCCGTTCGAAGCGGAAGGCTGCGTCGAAGACGGCGCCTGGTGGTCCGACGAACTCACCGAGATGGGCCTCAACGCCGGGCCGACCGAGCTGAGCATGGCCTGGCACCGCGATAGCGACAGTCTGGTCAAGGAACAATCCATTCACACTCCCGGCGTGGCGCGCGTCGACTATCGCGAAGAGCAGATCATGCATGACGGCTTCCCGCTGTTCAGCCTGATCGAGACCGACGAGAACGAGCTCGCCCTCAGTGAATGGCATATCCGGGACGAGGGTTTCGTGGCTGCACGCAACCAGTTCTGCGCGCACAAGGACGGCATCGAGACGACCGAGTTCGTCGACCGCCACGTGGCCACGGTAAGGCGCGTGCTCGCCGCGGTCGGCATGCAACCCGATGAGGCAACCGAGGCGGCCTACAGACGCTATACCGAGAGCGGAGCGCCACTCGATCTCGTCGTCAGCTACGCTCCGACCATCGATGCGGCCATCTATGACGATGACGATTGGGGGCGCTGGCTCGCGCGGGCCCATCCGAAGCTGAAAGTCGGCGATCGCGAGATCGCGATCGCCATGCATGCCGTCGAGCCGAGGCCATTCGCACCCAGCGACGATGACGACAAGACCCCATTTGCACTCCTGCAGATGGAGCAGAATCGGGCATTGGCGGCGCAACAGCGCGAGACAAACGACGATGCGCCGCCACCAGGCCCCGGGCATGCGGCTGTGGTCGCCGCCACGCCGGACTCTGCAGCACCGGAGGTGCTCATGGCCTATCCGGCCGAGGTCGTGGAACGCCCCGATACCATCCTCGACTATCGCAAGCTTGGTGCCGAGAAGGGCCAACGCTTCATGGTCTACCTCAAGGGCAAGTCGCCGATGAAGGTCGAGGTGGTCGGCAGCGAGGAGGGCCTGGTCAAGGTGCGTCGCTACCTGCGCAGCGGCTGGCTCGAACACACGATCGCGCGGGCCAGCTTCGAACGCGCCGTGCGCATTCACTGATCCGCCCAGCCGCCAGTCGTTCACTCAGGGCGGGTCGAAGGCTTTCTCGTAGCGGATCGCGTCTTCGCCATCTTCGTAGTAGCGGGGGCGTTCGCCGATGATGCGGAAACCACGCCGTTCGTAGATGCGTCGCGCCGCGGCATTGTCCGCGCGCACCTCGAGCCGCATGCGCCGGCAGCCACGCCGACGGGCCGCGCGCTCGCCGGCCTCGAGCAGGCTGTTGCCGAGACCGAGGCCGCGCGATTCGGCCGCGATGGCCAGCGAGTAGAGCCGGGCGATGTCATTGCCGCGGCGGAAGAACAGGACCAGCGCGCCGACCAGGTGGCGTTCGCCGAGGGCCACCAGGATCATCGCCGAATCGCTGTCGAGATGGCGCGCCCACTGCCTGGCGCTGAGTCGGTCGCCACGGAAGGACTGGTTTTCGAGCGCGACCAGGTCGGCGAGGTCGCCGTCGACGGCCCGGCGAATGTTGAGCTTGCGGGCGGCCATGCCGACGGCGTGGCGGGGTGATGGCGGATTCGACATCGCGCGAGCCTAGGGAGTCGCCGCTCCGCGCGCAATGGGCGGACACGCATGAACGAAGCCGGAATCGTGCCGGCTTCGCGGGCCCGGCGCACTGCAACGCCTCGCAGGCGTATGGCAAACTTCGCCCGGCTTCGATTCCGTCTGCCTGCGATCCCTGCCGTGCTCCTGAACCTCCGCCGGGCATCCGTGTCGCGTCACCCTCAATGCCAGGAACTGCATGAGTCGTCTCATCATCGTCGTCGAGAAAACCTCGGACTGGGGTTCCTACTATCCGTCCGACAACGTCGTGTCGGCGCAGGATTATCTCAAGCAATCGCTCAACGACGACGACGAGCGCACCCAGGTCATCAATCTCTGCCGCAGCTACAAGTACCTCGGCACCGGGTACTACGTCTCGCTGCTGGCCGAAGCGCGCGGGCACAAGGTGATTCCCTCGGTCCGCACCATCAATGACCTGCGCCGGCGATCACTGTACGGCCTGGACATCGAGGACCTGAGCGGCCGGCTCGGCAAGTTCCTGCCCGCCGGCGGCCGCGACACCACCGATTTCGGCATCCTCGTGTACTTCGGGGAAACCTCGCACCCGGCCCTCGAGGACCTCGCCCGCCAGGTCTTCGACGCGTTTCCGAGCCCGATCCTGCGCATCGAGTTCGAGCGCGATCGGGTCTGGCAGATCGCCGCGATCAAGCCCACCGGGCTGCATTCCTTGTCGGACGAACAGGAAGATGCCTTCGCCCAGGTGCTCGATCGCTTCTCCAAGAAGCTCTGGCGCAAGCCGCGGGCGCGGCGCAAGTACCGCTTCGACCTGGCCATGCTGGTCGACCCCGAAGAGAAGATGCCGCCATCCAACAGGAAGGCGCTCAAGCTGTTCATCGAAGCCGGCAGCGAGCTCGGCATCGAGGTCGATCCGATCGGCAAGAACGACTACCAGCGTCTGGCCGAGTACGACGGCCTGTTCATCCGTGAGACCACCGCCCTCGACAACCACACCTATCGGTTCGCCAACAAGGCCGAGAAGGAGGACATGGTCGTCATCGACGATCCCGAGTCGATCCTCAAGTGCACCAACAAGATCTACATGCACGACCTCATGCTGTCGCGGAAGCTGCCGATCCCGCGTACCGAGATCCTCTACAAGGATGATCCGAAGAAGCTCGAGGAGAGCGCCGAACGGCTCGGCTTTCCGCTCGTGCTGAAGATTCCGGACGGTTCGTTCTCGCGCGGCATCGTCAAGGTCGAGAAGCCGGAAAACCTCAAGGAAGCGGCCGATACCCTGTTCCAGCATACGGCGCTGATCCTGGCCCAGGAATTCATGTTCACCGAATTCGACTGGCGCATCGGCGTGCTCAATCGAGAGCCACTGTATGCCTGCAAGTACTACATGTCGCGCGGCCACTGGCAGATCTACAACCACGGCGCCAAGGGCACGAGCAAATCCGGTGGTTTCGAGACGCTGCCGGTGCGCGAGGCGCCGGCCGACGTGGTCAAGCTGGCGCTGAAGGCGACCGCAGCGATCGGCGACGGCCTGTATGGCGTCGACATCAAGAAGGACGGCGAGCGCCTGGCCATGATCGAGGTCAACGACAATCCATCGATCGATGCCGGCGTCGAGGATGTCTACCTCGGCGCGGACCTGTATCGGCGCATCATGGAGGAATTCCTGCGTCGCATGGAGCGCAAGCGGCTCGGCACGCGCGCCTGAGGCGAACGCGTCGCCACGCCCCTCAGCGGATGCCGCGCCGGCGCGGCGATACGCGCGATCCGATCCGCTTGCGCAACGCGGCCAGCCAGCGTTTGCGGGTCAGCCAGGCGATGTCGAGCAGCGGCGCACCGATCAACCAGAAGGGCAGGCTAAACCCCGACAGGGCATTGCCGCGCAGGCCCGGCAGCAGGCAGAGCGCGAGCGTGCCAGCCAGTGCCCAGAGCAGCAGCCAGGGCAGCAGGCCCGGAGCGACGTTGCGGACGGTCCGCTGGCCAATGGGCGATTCCATGGATGTGAATGGGGCAAGCAACATAGGGCACCTCCGTTTCGGCACAGACTTCATCGCCAGGATCTCACCGACTGAGAAACCGGCTTGTCCGTCGCCGGATGCCGGTCGCCCGACCCCTGCTCCAGCGCGGAAGCACGGCGGTCGCGTGCGATAATTCGCCGTCCTCAACGGAGTGAGCCGTGGAAGCGAGTGGTTTCATCCAGTACGCCGTGGTCCTGCTGCTGGCAGCGGTGATCGCGGTGCCGCTGGCCAAGCGATCGCGGCTTGGCGCGGTGCTCGGTTATCTCGCCGCCGGCGCCCTGATCGGGCCTTCGGCGCTGAAACTGGTCGGCAACGCCGAGCAGATCGCGCATATCTCCGAACTCGGCGTCGTCCTCATGCTGTTCGTGATCGGCCTCGAACTGTCGCCGCAAAGGCTGTGGGTCATGCGCCGCCTCGTCTTCGGGTTCGGTAGCGTGCAGCTGGTGATCACCGCGCTGGCCATCTTCGCGATCGGCACGGTCTTCGGCCTGGACTGGAAGGCAGCCCTCGTCATCGGTCTTGGCCTGGCCCTGTCCTCGACCGCGATCGGCCTGCAGATCCTCGGTGAACGCAAGGAGTTGCAGAGTCCGCACGGTCGCCTTGGTTTTGCCATCCTGCTGTTGCAGGACGTCGCCGCGATCCCGATCCTGGCCCTGATTCCGCTTCTTGCGGTCAACCCGGACCTGGGCAGCGCCGCGCCGAACGCGCTCGGCGTCGTTCGTGTCGTGCTCACGATCGCCGCCGTGATCGTCGGCGGACGCCTGCTGCTGCGTCCGCTGTTCCGCATCGCCGCGCGCACGCAGATGCCCGAGGTGTTCACGGCCAGCACTCTGCTCGTGGTGCTCGGCACGGCCTGGCTGGTCGAACTGGCCGGTATCTCGATGTCGCTCGGCGCCTTCCTGGCCGGCGTGCTGCTTGCCGATTCCGAATACCGCCACGAGATCGAAGCGCGCATAGATCCGTTCAAGGGCCTGTTGCTGGGGTTGTTCTTCATCAGCGTCGGCATGACCGCCGACATCCGCATGGTGCCGCACGAGCCGGTTCTGATCGCGGCCATGCTGGCCGGCCTGCTCGCGCTCAAGGGCCTGATCCTGTTCGGGGTCGGCCGGCTTGCCCGCGAGGATGCCGCGAGTGCACTGAAGCTGGCCGGCGTACTTGCCCAGGGCGGCGAATTCGCCTTTATCGTGTTCACCCTGGCCGTGCAGAACCGCCTGCTCGATGCGCATCTGCGCGACGTGCTGATCGTCGTCATCACGCTGTCGATGGCGCTGACGCCGTTGCTGGTCGCGCTGTTTGCCCGCCTCGGACCGGCCGAGGCGACCGAAAAGCCGGTCTACGACGCCATCGACGAAGACGACAGGCCACGCGTCATCATCGCCGGCTTCGGTCGCGTCGGCCAGATCGTCGCCCGCATCCTGCGCGCCAACCAGATTCGCTTCACGGCGATCGAAAGTTCAATCGAACAGGTCGAGATATCGCGCCGCTTCGGCAGCCAGATCTACTACGGTGACCCGAGCCGCAGCGACCTGCTGCGCTCGGCGCATGTCGAAAAGGCCGAACTGTTCATCGTTGCCACCGATGATCCGGATACCAACATCCGCACGGCGCGCCTGGTGCGGCGCATGTATCCGCACCTGAAGGTGATCGCGCGCGCGCGCAATCGCCAGCACGCGTTCCGGCTCATGGACCTCGGCGCAGGGGTCGTGCGCGAGACGTTCCACTCGAGCCTGGAGCTGTCGCGCATGGCCCTCGAGCAGCTCGGCATGCCGGCAGCACTGGCCGGACAGCGTGTCGACCGGTTCCGCGAGTTCGACGAAAAACTGCTCGCCGAACAGCATCTGTTCTACGACGACGAAGCCGCGATCATGCAGAACGCGCGCGAGGCGCAGAACGACCTCGATCGTCTGTTCGAAGCCGACATCGCCCAGGAAAACGCCACGCGCGACGAGGGTGCACGGTGAGCCCGAGACGCGGCTTTGCGCTGGCCCAGCTCGACCTGCGCAGCTTCGATCGAAGCTGCGCAGCGCGCTGCCATGTACAAAAGCCGGACCGCTATCGCCTGATCGAGGCGCTGCCGGCCGATGTCCAGCGCATCACGCGCGGTGCGGGCGTCTCCTACGTCGACGCCAGCTTCGGCGAGGACTGCGTGGTCCAGGATATCGGCGCCTTCGACCGGCTCATCGAGTTCGATGCCGAGCAGGGCCTGCTGACTGTCGAGGCCGGCGCCAGCGTCGGCGACGTGACCCGCTTCGCCCTCGGCCACGGCTGGCTGCTGCCGGTCGTGCCGGGCCATCCGCGCGCGAGTATCGGCGGCTGCATCGCCGCCGACGTGCACGGCAAGAACCCGGCCCGCGACGGCACCTTTCGCCGCCACGTCGAGGCCATCGAACTGTTCGATCCGGTCGCGGGCTGGCTGGCCCTCGATGCCGACGACGAGGCTGGGCGTTTCGACGCCTGCTTTGCCGGATTCGGCATTCCCGGCCTGATCGGCAGCGCGACCCTGCGCCTGGTTCGCGCTCCGGCCGCGTACGCGATGCGCAGCCTGCACGTGGCCAGCCTGGTCGAGGCTGGCGAGGTCCTCCAGGCACACGCCGGCGCACCGGTCCTGTATGGCTGGCACGACGCGCGGCCAGGTCATTTTGGTCGCGGCGTAGTTCGTTACGGCCTTGAAGCCAAGGAGGCGGAGCGCCTCGGCGGGCGATCCCCGGTCGACCTGCCAAAGGCCATCGCGCCGTGGCCGCTGTGTGCCTGGAACCGGCTCGGCATCGCCGCCATGAACGGCTGGATCCAGCACCGTTACGCGCACGCGGGCCCGCGGCATGTCGCGGTCGAGGCAGCCCTGTTTCCGCTCAACGAGGCGCGCGCCTACTACGCCGGGTTTGGCACGGCGGGCTTCGTCGAAGCGCAATGGCTGGTTCCGCACGCGCGCTACGCTGATTTCATCGAGGCCTTGCACTCGGCGGTTTCGCGCCTGCGGCCGCGCATCAGCCTGATCGCGAGCAAGCTGTTCGACGGCGATCCGCAAGGGCTGAGTTTCGACGGTCGGGGCATCGCCCTCGCGATCCAGATGCCGCAGCCAAGGGAACGCCGCCAGGCGGCCTTCATCGAAGCCCTGACCACGCTGGCCCTCGAACACCAGGCACGACCGAACCTGATCAAGGACTCCAGTCTCGATGCCGCATCCGCACGCCGCGGCATTGCCGATTTCGAGGCCGCCCGCGAGCAACTGCGCCGCTTCGATCCGGGGAACCTGCAGCGCTCCGGGCTGACCGCGAGGCTTGGCCTGTGACTGCGGTCGTCGTCGGTGCATCGAGCGGGCTCGGTCGCGCCCTCGCGGTCGAGCTCGCCCGCAACGGTCACGATCTGCTGCTGGTCGCGTCGGACCCGCGCGATCTGGCCGTGATGGCCGCCGACCTGCGCCTGCGCTACCCGGTGCAAACCGCGAGCCTGGCCATCGACCTTGCCGGCAGCACGAATCCGGGTGCCCGTATTCTCGAAGCGCTGGACGGCCTGCCGCCGCTGTCGGCCCTGTTGTTGCCGGTCGGCATGTCGCGCAACGACGATGACGGCTCACTCTCCGCGGCCGGCATCGGCCAGATGCTCGCGATCAACCTGCATGCGCCGATCGCGATCGCGCATGCCCTATTGCCGGCGCTGCTCGCCACACGCGGGGCCATCGTCGGCTTCGGCAGCATTGCCGGAGCCCGCGGGCGCAGCCGTAATGTCGTCTATGCCTCGGCCAAGCGCGGCCTTGAGACCTATTTCGAGAGCCTGCGCCACGGCCATCTGCCATCGGCCTTGCGCGTGCAGTTCCATAAGCTCGGCTTCCTGCGCAGCAACCTCACCTTCGGCATGAAGCTGCCGCTGCCGGCGGCCGAGCCGGAGGCTATCGCGCGCACGGTCGTGGCCGCTCTGGAGCGGGGCTCGTTCACACGCTACCAGCCGCGCTGGTGGGGCCAGGTCGCGCTGCTCGTGCGGAGCCTGCCGTGGTTCGTCTTCCGCCGCATGCGTGACTGAGACCCGGTTCGGCTAGCCGCCCCCCTCGTCGAGCAGGCGCACGCCGGGCAGCTTCAGCACGAACTCGGGGCCCATCAGCAGCGACGGCGTGTAGTAGCCGCCGGCCGGCGAGTTCGCGAGCAGGTAATCGACGACGCCGAGACTCGCACTGACCGTCAGCGCATAGCCATTCGGCGTCATCAGCGACAACGATTCCTCGCCACCGACGGCATTGCGCACTTCGCCCCAGACCTGGCAGCCGCTGCGCGCGCGCCGCTCCTGGTCGGGTCCGGCGATCTGCCCGGCCTTGCTGGTGAGGAACTTCTGCACCGGCGCCAAGGCCAGCAGCCAGCGCAGGTGGCGCAGCCAGCGGATGCGCGCAATGGTTTTCTCGGGCATGACCATGTAGGTCTCGACATTGGCGATGCCGGTCGAAACGAAGGCGGTGTAGACATCCCCCCAGGGGATCGTCATGGCCGTGCGCGGGCTGCCGTCCTCGCGCACGAACTCGCGCGACTTCCAGGCCAGCGGCACTTCGACCAGCTCGCCGTCGATGCGCGCACGGCCGCCTTTGGCCAGGCCTTCGACGCTGGTCCTCGCCGTGCCCGGACTGGGTCCGCCGCCGGCCTCGAAGGCGAGCACGAGGTGACTCGCATCGGGCAGGCGCTGCTTGAGCATGGCGGCCAGGCAATCGGTCGGCACGACGTCGAAACCGGTTCCCGGAAAGACCACCACGCCGTCATGCCGGGCGCGCCGGTCGGTGCGGTGGCAGAGCGCGAAGACGTCGATTTCCCCGGTGATGTCGAGGTAATGGACGCGCTGGCGAAGACAGGCCTCGAGCAGGGGCTCGCAGGTCCGCGAAAACGGTCCGGCGCAGTTGAGAACGATACGCACGCCGTCGAGATTGCGCTCGATCTCGGCCGGGTCCTCGAGTTCGAAGACGCGCCGGGTCAACGCGTTGGCATGCGCGATCGCTTCCAGCGCGTCCCGATTGCGTCCGGCCAGGACCGGCTTGAGCCCGCGCTTGACCGCTTCCTCCACGATCAGGCGGCCGGTGTAGCCATTGGCGCCGTAGATCAGCAGCGGGGTCATGTCGAAGCTCCGCGCTGGCGCACCCGCTGCATGAGCTTGCGAAAATACAGGGACGGGAACCAGCGCTTGATGCGCCACAGCTTGCGCACCTCGGCGCTCGGCAGGATCAGGAATTCGCCGTGCTCGACCGACTTGTAGATCGCCTCGGCGATGTCGGCGGCGCTCTCCCTGGCGTCACGCATCAGGGCCGTGGCCATCTTCAGGGAATACGTGTCGGGTGCGCGGAACCCCTCCAGCAGATTGGTCTGGAAAAAGCTCGGACAGACCACGGAAACCCTGACCCCGCTGCCCTCGAGATCGGCACGCAAGCCTTCCGAGACGGTAACCACCCCGGCCTTGGCCGTGGCATACGTGGCCATGCCCGGCCCGCCGGCCAGGGCCGCGAACGAAGCGATGTTGACGATGTGGCCGGCACCCTGCTCGACCAGGACCGGTCCGAACAGGCGGCAGCCGCGCACGACGCCGAGCAGGTTGATGTTGAGCATCCAGTGCCAGTCGTCCATCGAGGCATTGAGCACCGAGCCACCGCCGCTGACGCCGGCGTTGTTGATGACCAGATCGACACCCTCCCAGGCGGCGAGGACCTCGTCGCGCAGGCCCTCGAACGACTCGTCGTCGCCGACGTCGACCTGAATGGCCATCGCGCCGATGCCGAAGCCGGTGATCAGGCCGACCGTCTCGCGGGCCCGATCGAGGCGGATGTCGGCGCAGGCGACACGCCAGCCCGCTTCGGCATAGCGGAACGCCAGGGCGCGGCCAAGGCCGCTGCCAGCGCCGGTGATGAGGACACGTCTTGATGGTTCCATCGGGACACCTGCTGGGGTTCAATAGCACGTTGGTGCCGGCGGGGCCGCGTGGCAGCGGGGCATCCTGCCGGGTCCGCCCGCATCCGGCACCTCGTGCGGCCGCGACCGCCATCCTACTAGGACATCGAATGCACTGGCCAAACTGGACGAAAGGACTCGAAACGCGCTTGCGCATACTTCTGCTCGGCGTTGCCGTGCTGGCCAGCGTGGCCCTGCCTTACGCGATCATCCGCAACAGCGCGAACGAGACCCTGGCCGCATCCGAGTGGGTGGTTCACTCGGCCGAGGTCCGCGAAGCCCTGCTCGAGCTCGAGTTCAACATGAGCGAACTGGAAAGTCTGGTCCTGCTCGACCTCGTCGAGGTACCCCCCGGCGAAAGGCGGCCGCGTTACGAGGCGATCCGCCCGCGCATCGAACCGCTGATCGATCGCCTGGCCGACATGACCCGGGACAATGCCGACCAGCAAAGCCGGATCGGTTCGCTCAGGGTGCTGCTCAAGGGCCGCCTCGACACGCTCGATACCGCGCTGCAGCAACTCAGGCAGAAGAATTTCGACGCCGTTGCGCGCACCCTCAAGCAGGGCGCCGAAACGTTCGGCTCGCGCGAGACGTCCTCGGCGATCGTCGCTGCCGAGACTGCGCTGTTCCAGCAGCGCCAGGCCAGACTGGCGGAGTCCATGCTTTTCTCCCGCTGGACGGTTGTCGCCGCACTGGTCGCCCAGCTGCTCCTGCTCGGCTCCGTGATCTTCGTGTCGGAGCGGCAGGTGCTGCACCGCCAGGCTGCCGAAGCGCGTGCCCGACTTGCGGTCGAACGCTCGCGGATCATCGTGCAGACCATGCGTGAACCGATCGCGGTGCTCGACACGTCGTTGCGCGTGCTGATGACCAACGAAGCATTCGGCGAGTTCTATCGCCCGCCCGAGGGCGAGCCAAGCGGCGCCCGCCTGGAAGAGCATGGCGACGGAGCCTGGGACAGTCCGTCCCTGATGCAACGCCTGCTCGATGTGGGGGCAAGGGGCCGCGAGCTCTGGGATTTCGAACTCGAACAGGCCAGCGCCGACGGCATCGAACGCGACGTGCTGGTCAATGCCAGGCGCATGGAACTGTCAGAGGATGCCGAGGCGGCCGGCGAACGTACCATCCTGCTCACGGTCAGCGACATCACGGCGCGCAAGCGCTATGAAAAGCGCATCAGCGAACTCAACGAGGACCTCGGGGCCAAGATCGAACAGGTCTCCGAGATCAACCGCGAACTCGAGTCGTTCAGTTATTCGGTCTCGCACGACCTGCGCGCACCCTTGCGGCACATTGCGGGCTTCGCTGCAAAACTGGGCGAGCACATCGGCGATGCTGCCGACGAGCGTTCGCGGCATTACCTCGAGGTGATCAGCGATGCGGCCCGGCGCATGTCGAGCCTGATCGAAGACCTGCTCGAGTATTCGCGGCTCGGCCGCAGCGCGCTTCGGCTCGGTCCGGTCGACATGAATGCCCTGGTCGCCGAACTGCAGGCCATGTACGAAAGCGGCAACGAGGAGCGCTCGATCAACTGGCGGATCGGCCGCTTGCCGACCGTCATCGGCGACGAAGGCATGCTGCGGAGGGTCTGGCAGAACCTGATCTCGAATGCAGTCAAGTACACCTCCAAGCGCGAGCGCGCCGAAATCGAGATAGGCGCAGACAGCTCCGGCTCAGGTGAAGTCGTTTATTACGTTCGTGACAATGGCACCGGCTTCGACATGGCCTACGCCGGCAAGCTGTTCGGGGTGTTCCAGCGCCTGCACAAGGCTTCGGAATTTCCCGGCACCGGCATCGGCCTGGCCAACGTGCGTCGCATCGTCGGCCGCCTCGGCGGCCGCACCTGGGCCGAAGCCGAACCGGACAAGGGCGCCAGGATTCATTTCTCCCTGCCCGCCGTGGCCGCCGCCATTCCAGACAAAGTGAGCCATCATGAATCGT
Source organism: Dokdonella immobilis (assembly GCF_900115085.1). Lineage (GTDB taxonomy): Bacteria > Pseudomonadota > Gammaproteobacteria > Xanthomonadales > Rhodanobacteraceae > Dokdonella > Dokdonella immobilis. Next base: position 71,613 of record NZ_FOVF01000018.1, read on the forward strand.
GAGATCAATACCATCCTGATCGCGGAAGACAGTGCGGCCGACGCGGAAATGGCCATCGACGCGCTGCGCGCGGCCAAGCTGGCCAACCCGATCGTGCACGTCGAGGACGGCGTCGAGGCGCTCGACTACATGCTCCACCGGGGCGCCTTCAAGGACCGTGGCAAGGGCAATCCGGCCGTCGTCCTGCTCGACATCAAGATGCCGCGCCTGGACGGCCTCGAAGTACTCAAGCAGATGCGCGACAACGAGCGGCTTAAGCGGATTCCGGTCGTCATCCTGTCGTCCTCGCGCGAGGAAAGCGACCTCATCGAAAGCTGGAACCTTGGCGTCAATGCCTACGTGGTCAAGCCGGTCGATGTCAGCCAGTTCTTCAGCGCCGTGCAGATCGTCGGCCAGTTCTGGGCTGTGCTCAACGAGTTTCCGCAGCAGGAATAGCGTCCATGGCGAATCCGGGCGAGGACGAAGCGCTGCGCGTGCTGGTGGTCGAGGACGAGGCTCTCGACGCCGAACTGATCCTCGATCAGCTCGGTGCCGATGGCCTGCGCCTCGACTCGCGGCTGGTCGACGAGGAAGCCGGCTATCGCCAGGCGCTGGAAGATTTCAACGCCGATGTGGTGATATCGGACCTGAGCATGCCGGGTTTCAGCGGTTATCGCGCGCTCGAGCTGCTGCGCCAGAAGGACAAGCTGCTGCCCTTCATCTTCGTTTCCGGGACGATCGGCGAGGATGCCGCGATCCAGGCCCTGAAGAGTGGCGCAACCGATTATCTGCTCAAGGAGCGTCTCGCCCGCCTGCCCTCGGCGGTTCGCCGTGCAGTTGAACAGGCACGCGAAGTGCAGGCGCGCGAGCGCGCCGAATCGGAACTGATGCGCGCCCAGCGCTTCGAAAGCCTGGCCATGCTCGCCGGCGGCCTCAGCCACGACCTGCGCAACGTGCTGCAGCCGCTGATGTTGACCGCGGATGCGCTGAAGGAGCGTGACGAGGAAGAATTGCGCAAGCACGGCGAGCTGGTCGGCGACTGCGCCAAGCGTGGTCTCGAGATGGTCGCCTCGATGTTGTCTTTCGCGCGCGGCGCGCACGTGAAGACCGAGCAGGTCCGGCTCTCGGCGCTGTTCGATGCGCTTGGCATGCTGTTGCGTGGCAGCGTTCCGAGCAACGTCGACCTGGTTCTCGAAAACCCCGATGACGAGGTCGTCATCGAGGGCAACCATACCGAGCTCCAGCAGTGCCTGCTCAATCTCTGCCTGAACGCCCTGCAGGCGATGCCGGACGGCGGCAACCTGACCCTGTCGGCGGAACCGGCCGAGATCGACGATGCATTCTTCAGCGAAGGCGAACTGCAGTCGCCCGGCGCTTACCTGAAGCTGCAGATCAGCGATACCGGCATCGGCATGGACGAAGCGGTGCGCTCGAATCTGTTCAGGCCGTTCTTCACCACGAAGAAGACCGGCACTGGACTGGGCCTGCTGTCCTGCAAGCGCATCGTCACCAACCATCGCGGTTACCTGCGGGTCCTCAGCGAACCCGGCAGCGGTACGACCTTCGAGGTCTACCTGCCTGTCGGCGACGCGGACACCGGCCAGGACGAAGCCCTGCCGACCCGGGGCGGCCAGGGCGAAACGGTCCTCGTCGTGGTCGAACGGCTGGGCAAGCAGACCATGCTTTCGGACACCCTAGAGCTGAATGGCTACCAGGTCAACACGGCGGGCAGCGGCTCGCATGCGCTGCAGAAGATCGATGCGCTGGGTCTCCCCGACATCGTCGTCATGGACGCCGATCTCAGCCTGATGTCGGGCGTGCGGACGATTTCGGCGCTGCTCGATCGCGGCTACGATGGCCCGCTGATCCTGCTGGTCAAGCAGGGGCAGACGATCGATCGCGAGGACCTGCCGCCGATCCGGCACATGCGTTTCATCGAGAAGCCGGTATCGGTCAACCTGCTGCTGCGCAGCGTGCGCGAGGAGCTCGACGCCCCCGACGACGAGCACTGACGCTGCCCGCGCTCAGCGCCGCGGACCAGGCTGGGCGAACAGGACCTCGGCGCGCTGGAACAGTACCCATGATGTGGCGATGTACTTGTCACCGCCGCGCGGCATGTTGCCGCGATGCGTGTGGGTAAACCCGGCCGGTGCGATCAACAGCGAACCGGTCTGCGGCACCACCTTGCGCTGCTGGTGCAGGAACTCGGTTTCGCCCTCGGCGAACGCGTCGTTCAGATAGACCGACCAGAGCAGGATCCGATGCAGGGTCTCGCCGTGGCTGTCGCCGATCTTCGGATAGAGCTCGCAATGCCAGTACGGATAGCCGCCCTGGTTGGCGAGATATTTCTGGATGTTGATCGTGCCGGGGCGGAACAGCTTGACCATAAGCTGCTGCAGGCGATCGTCGGGCATGCCACGAATCGTCGTGGCATCGAGCGCGACCAGTTCACCGGTCTCGGGGTCGGGCATCTGCAGCGACAACGGTGCGATCGCCGTGTGCGGATATGTGCGCACGTAGCGCATCAGCGCCCGCATCATCGCGCTGTTGAGCAGGTTGGCGGCGCCGCTCCATTCCGCATAGTCGTTGATGCAGATGTCCCAACTGTCCTTCAGGCGCGTGTTGACGCCACCGCCGGTCTGTCCGCGGATGGCCTTGCCGCTGGCCTCGAACTGTCGGATCAGGGTCGCGCAGTCGCGCTCGCTCAACGCGGCTTCGTATACTTCAATAAAATCGGCGTTGATTTCGGGTGCCATGGTCCGTATGGAAGGTCGGTCAGAAAGCCTGGAAGACGATGCCAGCCCCGAGGCCGGCAAGCAAACCGGCTGCGAGGTCGCGCCAGACGTGCCGGCCCAGGGCCAGCCGCGACCAGGCCACGGCCAGACCGAACACAGCGAACCCCGCCAGGGCCGCCAGGTAACCGGGCACCAGCGCCGCGAATGCAATGAAGGCGACATGCAGCGAAAGCTTGCACCAGCGACCAAGAATCAGGGCGAGCAGGATGATCGCTGCCGACAGCGCGAACGCCAGCGCGAGCCGGGTTGGAGCGGGCAGGCCCAGGGCGACCGCTGTGGCGAGCGAAAACAGGCCGAGCAGGAACCGGTTCAGCTGACCGCGCTCGGCCGGCGCGCTGGCATCGACGTGTTGCCACTGGCCCCGGCTCACGCGCAGTACCGAATAGGCGAGCACGAGCAGACCCAGCGACGCCAGCCCAGCCATGATCGCAAGGGTCGGCTGCGCGTCGAGGCCGCGTTCGCGCGCGGCTAGCCCTGCGGCCACTGGCATGACGAGCATCGGATGGCCAAGAATCGAAACCGCGCGAGCGAGCGCTTCCGTCCCGCTCATGCGCTCGTGGCCTTCCGCTTGAACACCCGCCGATACACTCGTTCGCCCATGGCGTCATTGTCGAGGGCGGTTCGCGCCGACGGCAAGCAACATTCGAACAGACACTGCTGACAACACGTTGTCAGCAGCTCCCCGCTAACGTGGCCGGCGTGCGATCCCGCACCCTTTCACGGAGTCCGACATGCTCAACCCCAATGTTCCAGCCTGGTTCGAAATCTCCACCGCCGACCTCGATCGCGCCGTGCGCTTCTACGAGGCAGTCCTCGAAGTGAAACTCGCCCGCGAACAGATGGGCGGCAATTCGATGGCGGTGTTCCCCTATGGCGGCAAACCCAACACCAGCGGCGCCCTGATCCGCGCCGAGGACTGCGAGCCGTCGGTACAGGGTTGCGTGGTCTATCTCAGCGTCGACGACCTGCAGCCGGTGCTCGAACGGGCGATCGCGCTCGGCGGCGACAGCATCGTACCGCGCACCGCCCTGCCCGGCGACATGGGCTACTTCGCCCAGTTCATCGACAGCGAAGGCAACCGGGTCGGCCTGTGGTCGCCGAAGTGACGGGCGCGCAGCGGCTCGGCGGGCCCCGGCAACCACTTTCGGACCCGCCCGGACCGTGACCCCGTCGTGCACACGCCAGCTTCGCCATTGGCCGTGGCCGGACGAACGGCGATGATGCCCACATGCGCCGTGCCGACCGTCTCTTTCTCATCATCCACTCCCTGCGCGGGCGGCGTTCGGCGCTGCCCGCGCGGGAGCTCGCCGCGAGCCTCGCGGTCTCGCTGCGCACGATCTACCGCGATATCGCCGACCTGCAACTGTCCGGTGTGCCGATCGAAGGTGAAGCCGGGGTCGGCTATATCCTGCGCAAGGGCGCGGACATCCCGCCGCTGATGTTCGACGCCCGGGAACTCGAAGCGCTGGTCGTGGGCACGCGTTTCGTGCGCGCCTTCGCCGGCACGCGCCTGGCCGCCGGTGCGCGTTCCGCACTGATCAAGATCGAGGCCGTGCTGCCCGCCGATCTGCGTGCCAGGGCCCAGCGCTCGCGGATCTTCGCCCCGGGCGGATGGCAGACCCCGGCCGCCCTGATCGACCAGCTCAACGAGGCCATCGAACACCGCTGGGTCGTGCAGCTCGACTACCGCGACGAGGCTGGCAGCGCCAGCCTTCGAGAGGTAGAACCGCTTTGCCTCGCTTTCTGGGGCAGCAGCTGGACCCTCGGCGCCTGGTGCCGGTTGCGCGCGGCTTTCCGTAATTTCCGACCCGATCGCATCGCCGCCATCGAGATCCAGCAGACCCCGTTCGCCGAGCTGCCCGAACGCGGTTTCGATGCCTACCTGCGCGCCGTGGGCGCCGGTGCGGTCCAGGACCTCGGTTGAGCGCGGCGGGCTCCGCTGCTTGGCCTTGCCTCGCCGCTGACGTGGCACGCGCTGTACCCGGAATGCAGGCGACGCTTTCAGACTCTCCCTAGATCACGCGCAGGGTGATCGCCTTGAGCACGGCGCGCGTACGGTCACGGGTTCCGAGCTTGTCGAGAATGTCGGAAACGTAATTCTTCACCGTGCCTTCGGCGAGGAAGATCGAACGCGCGATCTCCTTGTTCGAGTAGCCACCGGCGAGCAGGCGCAGGATCGCGATCTCGCGCTCGTTGAAATTCGCCTTCGGGGCATCCTGGTCGCGATAGGCATAACGCGCACGCACCGGGTCGGTGGCGACCGGCTGCAACAGCGATTCGCCGCGCGCCACCGCGACGATCGCGTCATGCAGGTCTTCGGGCGCGGCATCCTTGAGCAGGAAACCCTGCGCGCCGGCCTCGACTGCCTCGAGCAGCAGGGTGCTGTCGTCGAACGTGGTCAGCAGGATCACCGGCGTGCCGTCGCCGTCCCTGCGCAGGCAGCGCACGGCCTCGGGGCCGGCCAGGCCAGCCATGCGGATATCCGAGAGCACGACATCGACCGGCGTCGCCTTGAGCGCGGCAATCAGTTCGGCGCCGTCGGCGGCCTCGATCGCGACCACGAGGTCGCCGAAACTTTCGAGCAACGCCTTGAGGCCGGCGCGGACCAGGGCTTGATCGTCGGCGAGGGCAATGCGCAAGGGCGGGCTCATGCGTCCGGTATCCAGGCCGTCAGGCGGAATCCGGGCGCATTCGTGAACTCGATGCCGCCGCCGAGTCCTTCGAGGCGTTCGCACATGCCACGGATGCCATTGCCGATCCGCAGGCTCCTCGCGCCACGCCCGTCATCGCGCACCTCGAGGATGAGACGATCGCCTTCCCGGCCGAGCCGCAACCAGACATTGTCGGCCGACGAATGCCGCGCCGCATTGGTCAGGCCTTCCTGGGCCACGCGCAGCAGCGCCTGGGCCTGGGCAAGGTCGTCGACACGGGCATCGGCGGCCAGGTCCAGGTGCACCTTCGGGCGTGGAATCGGTGCGGCCAGTTCCTCGATCGCTCGGCGCAGGTCGAGGCCGTCGCTCTCGCGCATCTGGCCGACCACGCCGCGAATGTCACCGAGCAGTTCGTCGGCCAGGTTCGCCGCCGTGGCCAGGGCCGGCGGCGCACCGGCCGGATCGCGCGCGAGCAGGGCCAGCTGCAACTTGAGCGCGGTCAGCTTGTGGCCGGCCACATCGTGCAGCTCGCGAGCCAGGCGCAGTCGCTCTCGATCCCGCGCACTCTCCTCGAGCAGGGAATGCGTCGCCAGCAGATGCGCGTTGACCTGGGCTACGTCATCACGGGCGCGCTCGGCCCGCTGCGCATAGATTGCCGTGGTTGCCGCGAAGGCCTGGAAGCCGGCATAGACGATGGTCAGGGTCACGGCGCTGGCGCTATGCCAGTATTCGCTGAAGACCAGATAGAGGATCGCGTTGAGAAGCAGCGCGAGCGCGCCGAACAGGCGCGCCGATACCTGCGTCGCCAGCTGCGCCACCGCGATCACGAGCAGGACCGGCGCAAACCCCTCATGGTCGAGCATGCACACGGTCAGGCCGATCGCGCACTGCGCGGCGATCAGCGGCAGGCGCAGCGGCGAGGGTCCGCTTTCGCACAGCATGCAGGCGAGGAAGCAGGCGATAAAGCCGAGCAGCAACGCAACGATCAGGACCAGCTGTCCTGGAGGCGCATGGCCAAGGATGCTACTGGCCACGGCAGCCCAGGTGATGACCCCGGACAGACACAGTGGCTCGAGCAGATTGCGCAGGCGGGGCAGGAAGGGCATGCACGAAGTCCTTGGTCGGCGCCGACAGCATCGGCCGATCACGGCGACGACTCAAGACACCGGCGGTCATTGGTGACTTGTGGCAGGGGAAATCGATGACCCCCGGCATCTGGGCGTGCTCACGCGGCCGGCGCACCCTTCTCAACCCCTGCCAATCAGCCTGCCCGGAGATCGCCCGATGATTCGCGCCATTCTTGCCGGTACCCCGATCGCGGTATACCTCCTGTTCGCCTGGCTGGTGTGGAACGGCCTGTCGCGCCTGCACGCCCGCCGCGTACCGATGACCCGCGTCGTCATCGTGCCGCTGCTCTTCATCGCCTGGGGAAGCGCCGGCCTGGCCGGGCGCGATGTCGGCGTCGTCGGGCCCTGCCTGCTGGCGATCGGCCTGGCCTCCGGTCTCGCCGTGGGCACCCGCGTGCAGATCGAACCTGGCCAGCGGTGCGTGCTGCGACCGGCCAGCGTGCTGCCCTTGCTGCGCAATGTGTCGATCTTCCTGGCCCACTACGCACTGCATGTCGCGGCTGCCATAGAGCCGCAACGCCAGGCCACCCTGATGCGAACCGACGCGGCCGTGTCGGCCCTGTGCGCCGGATTTTTCATTGGCTGGCTGATTCGCTTCGGGCGCGCCTGGCGGCGGGCGACCCAGGCGAACCGCGTCCTGGCGCCGCCCGTCCAGGCCCTGTTGCACCCGCCGATGCGGTGATCACGGTCTGGCCATCGGCTGGCACGGGGCGCCGGCGCACCGCGGCCACTTGATCAATGCTTGCCCGGGGATGCGATCATGTCGGCTGGTTGCAACTCGGGGTATGCGATGAGGATGCTTAGTGCGGGTCTTTTCCTTCTGGCTCTGGCGATTCTGCCGGCCACTCCGCTGCCGGCCCAGCCCGCGCCCGCGGATACCGCCGACCAGCGTTTCCAGGCGATCTACGAAAAGGAATGGAACTGGCGCAAACAGCAGTTTCCCGGCCTCGACGAGGACAAGGATGGCGCTGAGCGGATCCGCCGTCTGCCGAGCGTCGATGCCGCGACCCAGCGCGAGCGCCTGCGGGTCTGGGACGACGTGCTGCGCCAGCTCGATGCCCTGTCCGTGGCCGAACTGTCGGCCAGCGAGCGGATCAATTTCGCCATCTACCGGCCGCAAATCGTCGACCTCGCCGCCGACATCCGCTTCGGTGCCTACGAAGCGCCATTCAATGCCGATTCCTCGTTCTGGTCCGAACTCGGCTTCATGACCCGCAAGCCCCTGCGCAGTGTCGAAGCCGCGGAGGACTACATCGCTCGCCTGAACGACATCCCGCGCTACTTCGACGAACAGATCGTCAACATGCGGGCCGGCCTCAAGCGCGGTTTCAGCGTACCGCGCGCGGTCCTGCCCGGGCGCGACGCATCGATCGCGGCGGTCGCCGAGCTGACCGATCCCCGCGCCAGCGAGTTCTTCAACCCGCTCAAGGATCTGCCGGCGTCGATGGACGTCGAGCGCCAGGAATCGCTGCGTGCGAACGCCGAGGCTGCCATCCGCGACCAGGTCATCCCGGCCTACGCCAGGCTGCTGACCTTCTTCCGCGACGAATACATGGTCAAGGCACGCAAGACCCTGGCCGCGGAGGCGCTGCCCAACGGCAAGGCCTTCTATCGCCAGCAGATCCGCCAGTTCACCACGCTCGACCTCAGTGCCGATGCGATCCACCGGATCGGCCTCGACGAGGTCGCGCGCATCCACGAAGAAATGCTCGCGACCATGCGCGAAGCCGGATTCGAAGGCAGTTTCGCCGACTTCCTCGTGTTCCTGCGTACCGATCCGCAGTTCTACCCGAAGACGCCCGAAGAACTGCTCATGCGCGCGGCCTGGATCGCCAAGCGCGTCGACGCCAGGCTCTCGCGCTTTTTCGGCCTGCTGCCGCGCGCGCGCTTCGGTATCGAACCGGTGCCGGCCGACATCGCGCCGTTCTGGACCGCCGGGCGCGGCGGGGCGACGACCTACTGGCTCAACACCTACGACCTGCCCTCGAGACCGCTGTACAACCTGCCGGCCCTGACCCTGCACGAGTCCGCACCAGGCCATTCGATGCAGCTGTCGCTGGCCGACGAGCAGAGCGGCCAGCCGGCATTCCGCCGCAATGGCTACATTTCCGCCTATGGCGAAGGCTGGGGTCTGTACGCTGAAAAGCTCGGCATCGAGATGGGCATCTACACGACGCCGTACGAGAATTTCGGCCGGCTCACCTACGAGATGTGGCGTGCCTGTCGGCTGGTCATCGATACCGGCCTGCACAGCAAGGGCTGGAGTCGCGACAAGGCGCTGGCCTATCTTCGCGATCACACGGCACTGAGCGAGCACGAGGTCACCACGGAAGTCGATCGCTACATTTCCTGGCCCGGCCAGGCCCTGAGCTACAAGCTCGGCGAGATCCGCATCCTCGCCCTGCGTGCCGAAGCCGAGCGCGAACTCGGTGCCGACTTCGACATCCGTGCCTTCCACGACGCCGTGCTCGCCCAGGGCTCGGTGCCGCTGCCCGTGCTCGACGAGCAGATCCACCAGTTCATCGCCGAGCGCAAGCAGACGGCCGAGGCCAAGCGCGCGCAGACGCCATCACCCGCGCCAGTGGGAGCGCAATAGCTGCCCTTGCAGCGCCTCGGCCCGGCCAGGGCGGCGTGGCTGTCGATGCAGCGCTTCAGCGCTGATCGACAGGGGCCGGCTTCTTTTCCACGGCCTTGGCCGCCGCAGCCTGGCGACCCCACTCCTCGATCAGCTTGGCGCGCGCGTCGCGCCTGCTCGGCGAGGGTTCCGGCGTCGCTGCGGCGGCCGCTTCGGGATTGCCGGTGTCGATGTAGCGCAACAGCCGGTCGATCTGCAGGGCCAGGACCTGGTCGACCGCAGGGGCAATCTGGTCGAGGCCGCTCGCGCTCGAGCCGTTGACCCGATAGTCGACGTCGAGCCGGGTCGTGTCCTCGTCGCCGGCTTCGAGACGGAAACTCAGGATGCCGCTCACTGCCAACTCCTGCAGCGGCCCCAGCGCGCTGTCGAGGCGCAGCAGTTCGTTGTCGCGGACCATGATCACGCGGCCGTGCTCGCTGCTGCCCTGCTTCCAGCGTTCGCAGAAGCAGCCACCCGCCTCGGCCTTGAGGCTCAGGTTGGCGGCGTCGCCCGACCAGGTGTGCGCGCTGCTCCACCAGTGCTGCACGGCAGTGATCGCAGCATAGCTGCGGGCCGGCGGTGCAGCCACTTCGGCGGCAAACGCAATCGTGAAATGATCGGGCCCGGACTGCAGCACCTCGGCCTGCGCCGTGGTCGCGAACGCGAGCAGCGCGAAGAATGCCGCACGAACGGTTTTCATGCCTGGGCTCCAGCGGTTTGCGGAGGCCGCATCTTCATCCCCGCCGGGGTTTGCCGCAACCGGCAGGGCGGCGGCTCAGGCGTCCGCGTCGGTGGCCCAGCCTTCGCCGCTGCCGCGCTGGAAGACCCGGTCGCTGTCGAGCACGGTACCGGCCGGGAACGAATCGAGCCGGGCCAGCTCGGCGTAGATCGGCACGAAATCGGGCCGCGTCGCATCCATCAGCTGTTCGAAGCTGTCGATCACGAAATAGGTCTTCTGGTAGGTGTCGATGCGGTAGCGCGTGCGCATGATGCGCTTGAGGTCGAAGCCGATCCGATTCGGTGAGGTCGATTCGAGGCTGTGGATCGACTCGCCCTTCGAGGAGACGATACCCGAGCCGTAGATGCGCAGTTCACCGCGCTGGCGGATCAGGCCGAACTCGACCGTGTACCAGTACAGGCGGGTCAGGTTGACCAGGGCCTCGGCGCTGACGCCGTGTGCCTTCACGCCACCGCGCCCGTAGGCCTGCATGTAGTCGGCGAAGACCGGATTGAGCAGCAGTGGCACGTGGCCGAACAGGTCATGGAACATGTCCGGCTCGGCGATGTAGTCGATCTGGTCGGGCCGGCGGATCCACCAGGTCACCGGAAAACGCCGGTTGGCGAGGTGGTCGAAGAAGGTCAGTTCGGGCAGCAGGCCTTCGACGCCGATCAGCTCCCAGCCGGTGGTCTTCGCCAATACCTCATTGAGCTCCTCGAAGCGCGGGATCTGCTCGGCCGACATGCCGAAACGCTCCTGGTTGTCGATGAACTCGTCGCAGGCACGGCCCTTGAGGATGTCGCGCTGGCGCCGGAACAGGGTTGCCCAGGTAGCGTGATCCTGGGTGCTGTAGCTGTCCCATGGCTGGTCGACCACGGCCGTCGTGTAGACCGGCACGTAGCCCTTGTCGGTCAGCTGGTTTTCGACGCGGCGCGGTTCGGAGGACATGGCGGGGACCCGGTTTGGTACGACCTCCCATGCTAGAGCGTTTGCCGCGCAACAGGATTGCAAACTTGCTCTCTGTTGGCCTGCCGGCGCATATTGATTGCGTCAAGTTGCCGGCTGGCGCAATTAATGACCGCATCTTTGCTGAACGCTCTCGATCGCACCGACCTGCGCATTCTCGCCCTGCTGCAGGGCAACGGGCGCGCGACCAATGCCGAACTGGCCGAAGCGGTCAGCCTGTCGGCCTCGGCCTGCCTGCGCCGCGTGCAGCGCCTCGAGGCCGACGGCGTGATTGCCGGCTACGCGGCCCTGGTCGATCCGGCCGCGGTCGGCCTCGGCCTGCAGGCCTTCGTCCGCGTCCAGCTCGAAAAGCACGGCAGTGCCGAGGTCCAGCATTTCGTCGAACGTGTGCAGAGCTGGAACGAAGTGGTCGCCTGCCATGCCCTGACCGGCGAAATGGACTACCTGCTGCACATCGTGGTCAGCGATCTCGAGCACTTTTCGCGCTTCCTGCTCGACAACCTGCTCAACGAGACCGGTGTCGCCGACGTCAATTCGAGCTTCGTCCTGCGCACGGTCAAGCAGACCCGCGCGCTGCCGCTCGATCACCTGCTGCGCTGAGCGACCCGCTTCAGTGCACGGTGTGCGTGCCGTCCTCGTCGCGTATGCGCCGCGGAAAAGGAATCACCCGTCCCGTTTCGGCGTCGGCCCCGTCGCGCTTCCACAGCACCGGCACCGCGTGCGGTCGCGGCAGCTCGAGTTCGGCATCGGTCTCGTCCGTTTCCTCATCCTCGTCCTCCCAGCTGTAGCGTTTGCGCGGCGGTTTCGGGTCGAGCCGGAACAGCAGGATGGCGGCGGCGATGCCGGCCAGGGCGCCGGCCAGGTGGTACTCGAACGAAACCTGCTCCTCGCGCGGCAGCACGGTCAGCAGCATGCCGCCGTAGAAGAAGAACACGACCAGCGAGATCGCCACGCCGAGCCGGTCGCGCCGCAGCAGGCCGGTCAGGAACAGGAAGAACATCAGGCCGTGGTTGATGCCGCTCATGCCGACGTGCACCGACGAGCGCGCGAACAGCCAGACCCCCAATCCGGCCAGCAGCCAGATCATCGGCAGCGCGATGCGCGCCGCGCGCGGGTAGGCATAGAGGGTCAGTGTGGCCAGCAGGGCCAGCGGCAGCGTGTTCGACATGAGGTGGGCGAACGAAGCGTGTACGAGCGGCGCGCTGAGGATGCCGACCAGGCCGGGCAAGCGGCGCGGTTCGATGCCAAGGTCGCTCATCGGCCAGCCGAGCAGCCAGCCACCGAGCCAGACCAGCCAGATCCCGAGCACCAGCACGGCCGCGCTGAACACCGCGTAGCGAATACGTTCCTGGTCGAACTTGACGGCGGTACTGCCGGGATCGGGGGTCGGCGGGGCGATGTCCATCGCACCGAGGTTGGGTCGCGCCGGGCCGGCGCAAGGGCGCCTCGCGGTCGGCGATAGTGCGGCGCCCGCCGTTCGCGCCCTGCGGGTTCCGAAAAACGTGCCAGCCCGATCTCGGGTCGGTCGCGTTTCGGGACCCAGGCAGGAATCGTCAGCGTGGGCGCGGGCATGGGGCCCCGGGAAACCCGGGAGTGCACTATCCGCGCAAGCGCAACTCGTTCGGACTTCCGGCGGTTCCGGCAAGCGTGGCTCGAAACTTGCTAAACATGCTTGTTCAAGCCTTTGAGTCGACATGAATTTCCATATTCCAACCGCGATGCAGCTGACGGCGACGATGACCCTGGTCATGGGCCTGGCCCTGGCGTTCGCGATGACCGGCTACCCGCGTACCCTGCAGCATCCGATTCGCCTCTGGGTACGCGGATTGCTGCTGCTGCCCTTCTCCTTCGTGCTGTTCGCGCTGCGCGAGCAGATTCCCGACTGGCTTTCGATCGTCCTTGGCAACACGATCCTGGTCGTCGCATTCGCCCATATCGTCCAGGCCCTGCGCGCGTTCAACCGGCGCAGCGATACGAGCATCGCCCTGGTCGCCCTGGTCGGCGTGACCATCGTCGGCGAAATTCTCCTGACCTACGTCTGGCCGACCCTGAGCGGACGTATCGGCCTGCTCTCGGTGGTCATCTCGACGATGCTGGCGATCGGCGTCCATGCGATCTACCGCAAGCCGGAGGCCGCTACGCGACCCGAACACATGGTCGCCACGATGCTGCTGATCGGGGTCGCGATCCTGATCGTGCGGGCGATCGTGACCCCGGATACCCATATCGCCGTATTGACCATGTCGACACCAATGCAGGGCGTGGTCTTCACCTATGCGTCGCTGATGCCGGTGATCGCGACCTCGGGCTTCCTGCTGATGTGCGGCGAGCGCCTGAACAAGGATCTGGCCCGCCTGGCCACCCTCGATCCGCTGACCGGCATCTTCAATCGGCGGACCATGGCCGAACTGGCCCAGAAGGCGGTCGCCGCGAGCAAGCGACACGGTCGCGCGCTGTCCCTGCTGGTCCTCGACATCGACAACTTCAAGCGCATCAATGACCAGTTCGGACACGAGTCCGGAGACCTTGCGCTGTGCCGGGTAGTCGAACTGGTCCGGACCGAGCTTCGCGAATCGGATCTGTTCGCGCGGATCGGCGGAGAGGAATTTGCCGTGATCCTGCCCGACGCCGATGAAACGTCCGCTACCGCCATGGCCGAACGCGTCCGACTGCGCCTGTGCAATGCCGGCTTCGCCATCAGCGGCTGGCCGATCGAGCTGCAGGTTTCGATCGGCGTCGGCACCCTCGGGCCCAAGATCAGCGACCTCGAGACACTGTTCCGACACACCGATCGGGCCATGTACGCGGCCAAGCGCGCTGGGCGAAATCGCGTCGTCAGCGTCTCCCAACTGGCCCGCCAGGTCCCCGCGCCAGCCGGTGACGACGATGCGCCCTGAGCGGCGTCATGCAGCGGCCGCGCGCCCCCCGTCACGGTGGCGCACTGGCGTTGTCCACGACCCCTTCGTGGTGTAGCTGGCCGACGCCTGCCGGGTCGGGCACGGCGTGGCTCGCGGGCTGGCCTCAGGCCAGAGCCCGCGGCGGCGCCCGGCACGGAATGGGGCACGATTCTTGCTGCACTTCGGCGACAGGGGCGGGCGCGCGATGAACTTCAATATTCCTACGGCCATGCAGATGACGGCGACGCTGACCCTGCTGGTCGCGCTCGTGCTGGTCTATGCGGCGCGGCAGTTCCCCCACGCCGTGCAGCTGCCGATTCGAATCTGGATCCGCGGCCTGCTGCTCCAGTGCATCCCCTACTTTCTCTATGCCACCCGCGAATACGCGCCCGAGTGGCTATCGGTGGTGCTCGCGGATAGCCTCATGGTGGCCGCCCTGGCCGTGCAGATGCACGCGCTCAGATGCTTCAACCTGCAGCCTGACCAGCGCGTCCACATGCGCCTGATCGTCGCCGCCACGATCATCTTCGAAGTCCTGCTGACCTATACCTGGCACAGCATGCGCGGGCGCCTCGTGCTGGTCTCGCTTGCGATCGCCGCGATCGCCTGTTTCGGCGTCGATGCGATCTACCGTCGGCGCACCGTGACCCCGGCCGAGCACATGGTCGGCATCCTCCTGCTCGCCGGTATCGTCGTGATGGTGCTGCGTGCGCTGATCGTGCCGGCGACGAGCATGCTGGATGTGACGATGTCCTCGCCGATGCAGGGCGTGGTATTCACCTACGCGGCCTCGATGCCGGTCATTTCGACGGTCGCTTTTGTGCTGATGTGTGGCGAGCGCGTCAACGCCAACCAGTCGCGCCAGGCCATGATCGATCCGCTGACCGGCGTCTACAATCGACAGGCAATGGCGGAACTGGCCAACAAGTCGATTGCCCTGGCCCGCCTGGATCGGCAGCCGTTGGCCCTGCTCAGCGTCGACGTCGATCATCTGGCCCGCTTCAACGAGGATTTCGGCTACGACGTCGGCGACCAGGCCCTCTGCCGCGTCGTCGACATCCTGCGCGCGACGGTGCGGCTCGAGGACGTGTTGGCCCGGGTCACCGGCGAGCGCTTCATGGTCCTGCTGCCCGAGGCCGACGCCGAGACCGCGTTCGAGCTGGCCTGCGAAATGCGCAAGCGGGTCGACGAATCCGGGTTCTCCAGCGGCGGCTGGCCGGCACCCTTGCAGGTATCGATCGGCGTGACCGTTCTCGACGACGAGAAGGCAGATTTCGACCAGCTGCTGCGGCGAGCGGATCAGGCGCTCAATTTGGCCAAGCGCGCCGGCGGCAACCGTGTCGCCGGCAGCGATCGCTTCGAAACGACGGCGGAACCGGCCGCAACCGCCGCCGTCGGCGCCTGACCGGCTCAGTCAGGTCGCGGGATCAGGCGGCTCGCCACCAGCGAACCGCCGATCAGCAGGGCGACCATGCCGAGCGAAAGCCCGATCGGCACCTTCCAGACATCGACGATCAGCATCTTCAGGCCGATGAAGGTCAGCACCCCGGCGAGGCCGTAATTGAGTAGGTGGAAACGCTCGGCCATGCCGGCGATCAGGAAAAACAGGGCACGCAGGCCGAGTACGGCGAACACGTTGGAGGTCAGCACGATGAACGGATCCTCGGTGATCGCGAAGATGGCCGGAATCGAATCGACGGCGAAGATCACGTCGGTCACCGCGAGCAGCGCGATCACCACGAACATCGGCGTGAACCAGCGCACGCCGTCCTTGACCACGGTCAGCGCGCTGCCGTGGTACTCGTTGCTCAGGCGCAGATGGCCGCGCATCCAGCGCATCAGTGGATTGGCCTCGAAGTCGGCCTCGTCGTTCGGTGCCCGGATCATCTTGATGCCCGTGTAAACGAGAAACGCGCCGAACAGATAAAGGATCCAGTGGTAGCGCGCGATCAGTGCGGCGCCAATGAAGATCAGGATCGCACGCAGGACGATGGCGCCGAGAATGCCGACCATCAGCGCGCGCTGCTGGAGCTCCGGGCTGACGCCGAAGCGAGTGAAGATAAGCAGGAAGACGAAGATGTTGTCGATGGCCAGCGCCTTCTCGACCACATAGCCGGTAAGGAACTGAAGCGCGGTCTCGTCCGCCACCTGCGAACCGCCGTGCCCGTCGAGCCAGTACCACAGCCCGAGGTTGAACAGCATCGCGAGGGCGATCCAGGCCACGCTCCAGAGCGCAGCCTCCTTGTAGGACACCTTGTGCGCGCCGCCAGCGCGCAGCACGACGAAGTCGATGATCAGGGCGACGACCACGAGCAGTCCGAAGGCGGACCAGAGGCCGGGGGTACCGATCGTATGCATCACGAAAACTCCACCTGCAAAAAAGGCCCCGCGCCGGGGACGGCATGCGGGGCCTCGGTGGATTCCGGGCACAGCTTCGCCGTCGTACGGCGAAGGTCTTGCTCGCAGGATTCGGTGCCTGGCACCGGAAACTGCCTGCCGGACCGGGACCGGCGGGGCGGTCCGTGCTGACGATCACGGCAACGGGAGAGCTACTCCCCTTCGTTTACGAGGTCGACTCTAGCCGAATGCCTGCCGAAAGTCATGGGGGCCTGCGGTAACAATTGGTAACGGGAATGGGGAATGGGGAATGGGGAGAAGGCGTCGCGAACCCCGGCAGACTCCAGGCTGTGGACCTTCGGGACTCTGGGCCACCGGCCTGCCGTCGTAGGAGCGCCTTTAGGCGCGATGCCTTCCTCCTTGGCCACATGAATGTATCGACTGGGCAGGAAACCGCGGCCTGGTGCCCCGGACCGACACGCGCAGGCGATCGGATTCCTGCCGGCCAGACCCGAAAAACCGTCCTTCTGTCGCCATCGCTTATCATGCGCCGATGAGTATCCATCCCCCCGGGCCGCTGCCCGTCGTCCAGCTCAAGATCGAACGTCGTTCCAACCATCCCTGGATCTACCAGAAGATGGTCGAACGCCCGGAGCCCAAACCCAAGCCCGGCAGCATCGTCGAAATCGTCGATCGCAACGGCGAGTTCGCTGGCCGCGGCTTCTACAACGGCCACTCGCGAATCACCCTGCGCGTGCTCAGCGCCGACCCCGACGAACAGGTCGACGAGGCCTTCTTCGAGCGCAAGATCGCCGCCGCGATCAGCCTGCGCCGCGACCTGCTCAAGCTCGATGCGGTCACCGACGCCTACAGACTGGTTCACTCTGAAGGCGACGGTCTGTCCGGCCTCGTCGTCGACCGCTTCGCCGGAACCCTGGTCATCGAATTCTTCTCGGCCGGCATGTACAAGCAGCGCGAACTGATCCGCCGCTGCCTGCTCGAGCACTATCCCGACAGCACGATCTACGCCTACGCCGAGCAGCATGTGCAGAAGCAGGAGAGTTTCGACTGTGCCGTGCCGCCGACGCCCGAGCCGACCGTCATCCATGAGCACGGCGTCAAGTTCCATGCTGCGCCCGGCAGCAAGCACAAGACCGGGTTCTTCGTCGACCAGCGCGACAATCGCCTGACCCTGGCCGGCTTTTGCGAGGGCAAGCGCGTGCTCGACCTGTGCTGCAATTCGGGTGGATTCGGCATTACCGCGAAGACCATCGGCGGTGCCAGCGAAGTGGTCGGTGTCGATCTCGACGAGGAGATCCTCGAAATCGCCGAGAAGAATGCCTATCTGAACAAGGCCCGCGTGCGCTTCGTCCAGGCCGACATCTTCCACTGGCTGCGCGATTACGCCGGCAACAAGGCCGAGAAGTTCGACGTGGTCATCCTCGATCCGGCCAAGATGACGCGCGACCGCGAACAGGTCATACCGGCGCTGAAGAAATACCTCGACATGAACAAGCTCGCGATGAGCGCGGTCAAGCCGGGAGGCATGCTGCTCACCTGTTCGTGTACCGGACTGGTCAGCGAAGACCAGTTCCTCGACATGCTGCGCCGCGCCGCGTTCTACGCCGGTCGCACGGCCCAGGTGCTCAAGGTCAGCGGCGCCGGCGCCGACCATCCGTGGCTCGCCCATGTTCCCGAAAGCCGTTACCTCAAGGCGGTGTTTTGCCGTATCGACTGACGCGAGCGCGGGCGCTGATCCCAACAGGCGGAAGGCTCTTCCTATAAAGACAGCGCGTGGAGACCGCGCCGGCTTCGATGGCAGCCGAGGCGTTTCCGCTTCGTTGTTGGGTGCGCTGGCGCTTACCTCAACCTACGGGTTGCGGGGGCAAGAGCTTGCGTTGGCTGGCGCAGACTTCGATGGCCGGGACTGCGTTGCCATTACGTTGTAGGAAGCGGCTTCAGCCGCGATGCTTTCCCCGCATCGTGCCGAAAAGAATCGAGCCTAAAGGCTCTTCCTACAAAGAGCGCGCGTGGAGACTGCGCCGGCTTCGATGGCAGCCGAGGCGTTTCCGCTTCGTTGTTGGGTGCGCTGGCGCTTACCTCAACCTACGGGTTG
>NZ_FOVF01000032.1 GCF_900115085.1 Dokdonella immobilis
GCTGATTGGCACTTACACGGTCACGGCGGCGGATGTCACGACCGGTACGATTACGAATACCGGTACCGGCGACTCGGACGAAACGCCACCCGATGGCGACACGCTGATCACGCCGGTCGTCGGCAGCCCGGCGCTGGACACCGCCAAGGCGCTGACGTCGAACGCCGATGGCGATGCCTCCGGAACGGTGACCCAGGGCGACGTGCTCACGTACACCGTGACGGTGACCAACACCGGCAATATCCCGCTGACGAATGTCGTGGTGACCGACAGCCTGATCACACCAACCGGCGGCACGACGCCATGCGCCAGCGTTCCGGTGGGCGGCACCTGCACGCTGATCGGCACTTACACGGTCACGGCGGCGGATGTCACGACCGGTACGATTACGAATACCGGTACCGGCGACTCGGACGAAACGCCACCCGATGGCGATACGGTCATCACGCCGGTCGTCGGCAGCCCGGCGCTCAACACCGCCAAGGCGCTCACGTCGAACGCCGACGGCGATGCTTCCGGAACGGTGACCCAGGGTGATGTGCTCACGTACACCGTGACCGTCACCAATACGGGCAATATCCCGCTGACCAACGTCGTTGTCACGGACAGCCTGATCACTCCGACGGGTGGCACGACGCCCTGCGCCAGTATCCCGGTCGGCGGCACCTGCACCTTGATCGGCACCTACACCGTCACGGCGGCTGATGTGACGACTGGTACGATCACCAATACCGGCACGGGCGACTCCGATGAAACCGGCCCTGACAATGATGTTCTAGTCACGCCTATTGTCGGCAGCCCGGCACTCAATACTGCCAAGGCCTTGACCAGCAACGCCGACGGCGATGCAAGCGGCACGGTGACGGAGGGGGATGTACTGACCTACACCGTCACGGTCACCAATGCGGGCAATATTCCGCTGACCAACGTGATCGTGACCGACAGCCTGATCACGCCGACGGGTGGTACCACTCCGTGCGCGAGTGTTCCTGTCGGCGGCACCTGTACGCTGATCGGTACCTATACCGTGACAGCAGCCGATGTCACAGCCGGCAATGTCACCAACACTGGCACGGGCGACTCCGATGAAACGCCGCCGGATGCGGACACGGTTGTAACGCCAGTCGTCGGCAGTCCTGCACTGAGTACGTCCAAGGCGTTGACCAGCAACGCGGATGGCGATGCTTCCGGTACGGTCACCCAGGGCGATGTGCTCACCTACACGGTGACCGTCACGAATACGGGCAATATCCCGCTGAGCAATGTCGTGGTGGCGGATAGCCTCATCACAGCGACGGGCGGCACGACGCCATGCGCGAGTGTTCCGGTCGGCGGCACCTGCACGCTGATCGGTACCTACTCGGTCACGGCGGCTGATGTGGCGACTGGTACGATCACCAATACCGGCACGGGCGACTCGGACGAGACGCCGCCGGACGAGGACACGCTGATTACCCCGGTAGGCGCGAGTCCTGCGCTGACCGTCGTCAAATCGGCGATTCCGGGGTCGTTTACGGTCGGCCAGCCGGGCAGCTATACGATAACGGTGACGAATACCGGCAGCGTCAGCACGTTCAGCGACATCGTGGTCAGCGACAATTTGCCGGTTGGCATCACGCTGACCAGCGCAGCGGGTGGCAACTGGAGTTGCGTGGGGACTTCAGCCTTGACCTGCACGTTCAGCGGAACGCTGACGGCAGGAGCAAGCACGGTCCTCACCCTGAACGTCGCCGTCGATTCCAGTGCGGTAGATGGTGACAACTCGGCAAGCGCAAGCGGCGGCGGTGATCCCAATTGCCCCGCGCTTCCGCGTTGCGGCGATGACGTCGAGGTACCTGTCGTCCAGCTGCCCGACCTCACCGTGGTCAAGACGCATGTCGGCAGTTTCACGCAGGGACAGGTCGGCGCGACCTATACACTGGTCGTCAGCAACATCGGCGCCGGGCCAACGAGCGGTGTGGTCACGCTGATCGACACGCTGCCGATGGACCTTACTGCCGAGGCGATCAGCGGTCCCGGCTGGACCTGCGTACTGGCGACGCTGACCTGCACGCGTTCCGACATACTGAATCCTGGGGCGAGCTTCCCGCCGGTCACATTGACTGTCAGTGTCGCGCTGAATGCGGCCTCGCCTCTGGTCAACCTGGCGACGGTCACCGGTGGCGGCGATGACACGCCATTCAACAACCAGGATGACGATACGGTGACGATTGGCGCGGGTACGGAAGTGGTCGAGGTCGATGTTGACGCCAATTGGGCCCTGTTGTTGCTCATCGGATTGCTTGCGCTGTTCTCGAATCGGGCGCTTGCCTTGCGTCGCAACTGACGATCAGGGGGTCGGCAAGTCAGGACTTGCCGGCCCCGGCTCCGTGCTGGAAGGGGCATGGTTCGGGCACCCGGATGTGCCGTCGGCACTGGGCCGTCCCCGGGAAGTGCCCGACGGTCCGGCGTCCCGTTGCCGCCACGGCGAAGCGGATCCCGCACCGGAACGGGGCCGGGTGCCTCGGCACATGGACGAACACCGCGAAGGTCCATATGATCTGCCGACTCCGCCTGTCGGCGGACGCCTGGGGGACCATCATGCGATTCAAATTTTTCGCGGCGATCGGGCTGGTCGCTGTTGCGGCCGGCGCAACCGCCTACTTCTCGGATTCGAAAGTCGAGTCATTCGACGAGGACGCCGCAGGCCCCTGGTCGAAACCGGTCGCCGGCGATTACTGGGCGCACCGCGTTTCCTATCCGACCATGAATTTCAGCCCCGGCTGGTATGGAGAGGCCAAGCCGGCGGATCGCGCAATCGCCAACGGCGTGCCTGCCGGCGAGAAATCGTATCTGCGTTCTGCGGAGTCTCCCCTGACCCTGGCCCCGAACGGCTGGACCTTCCTCGGGCCATCGCCCTTGCTCAATGGTGGTGTCGTCGTCGCCGGAAGAACCAATGTGATCGTCGCCGATCCGACCGGTCCGGATATCAATGGCAAACACACTGTATTCGCCGCGTCGGACGGCGGTGGCGTCTGGAAAACAACGAACTGCTGCGACGCCAACACGACCTGGCGCAACGTTACCGATGATCGTGACATCGCCAGCATCGCCATTGGCGACCTGTATATCGAGCCGAGCAATCCAAACGTGATCTACGCCGGCACCGGCGATCTTCGCTACGGCTCGTTCACCTTTGGCTCCTCCGGCGTATTGAAAAGCACCGACAAGGGTGAGACCTGGACGGTCCTCGGTGAAGACGTGTTCAATCCGCTCTATGCTCCGTCAGTCAGTCTCGGATTTCCGCAGTACCAGGCTGTCGGCAAGGTACGGACCAGCCCGATCGATCCGGATACGATCATTGTCGGTACCAAGACCGGACTGTTCGTATCCAACAATGCAGGCGTCGACTGGACGGGTCCCTGCTATACCAATTCGTTCAGTTCCCAGCGTCAGGACATCACCGGCCTGATCGTGCAGAACGCCGGCGCGGGTGCCGTTCGCGTATTCGCCGCGGTCGGCACGCGCGGCCTGCCGACCACGGTTCAGCCGGACCTCGCCAACTTTGGCGCAAACGGCGTCTATCGCGCGACATGGCCGGCCACCGGTTGCCCGGCGACCGGAGACTGGACCCTGCTCGACAACGGGTGGCCGGCAGGTACCGGCAATGGTGATCCGACAGGAAAACTGCTCGGTCGCCTCGAGATCGCCGATGCCCCGAGCAATCCCGATACCATCTACGCGCTCGGATCCGATGCGGTATCCAGCGGTGTTCTTGGCGTGTGGCGAACGGACGATGGCGGCAACAGCTGGGTCCAGCGGGCGACTGCATCGGGCGTGCAGGCGGGTGGCTGCTCGAACGCGACCAATGGCGGCAGCCAGATGTGGTATGACTCGGGCCTCCTGGTCGATCCGGGCAATCCGGAAATCGTGCTGCTCAGTGGCGTCGACATGTGGCGTTCGACCAACGGCGGCACGACGTTCCAGGACATCACCTGCGGCTACGGCAGCGGCAACGTCCACGTAGATCATCACGCGCGCGCCTTCCTGCCGAACGGCTTTGGCGGCTACGACAACAACAAGGTGCTGAGCGGCAGCGACGGCGGCGTGTTCTATACAGCCAATGCGCAGTTCGGGACGGGCGGCTCGTCGTCGGCGAATCGACCGACCTTCATCTCGCTCAACCAGACGATCGGTTCGATCGAGTTGTATTCGGGCGACATCACGGCCAATTTCGCCACTGCGGCAACCCCGGGGGCGAGTGCCGGCGCGCAGGACAACGGCAGCGAATGGGTACGCTGGACCAATACGGATCCGGCGCCGGCCCAGTGGACCGTGAGGAACGGTGGCGACGGTATCTACACGCGAATCGAGCCGGTCAACGAATTGCGCTGGTACTACTCAAGCCAGAACGGCGCGCTCGTGGTGAGCCAGACTGGCCCGAGTGGCGGCACGACCAATGCAACGCCGTCCGCCGCAGGCTGGGGTGGTGACACGCTGAGCTTCGTGATGCCCGTCGAAATCTACCGATATGGTGAGCTCGATGTGGCGGGCAGCGGCTGCAGCACGGCAATCGGCTGCTCCTACATGCTGGGCGGCACCAATCGCGTCTGGGAAACCCTGCAGGGCGGAATTCCGCGCACCAGCTGGTATCCGAACAGCCCTAACCTGACCAAGAACACCCTTGGCAATCGCTCGTTCATCAACCAGCTGGCGCATGCGACGAAGACGCCGAGCGTAGTCATCGTCGGCACCAACGACGGCAATGTGCAACTGGGCTACGGCATGAACCAGGGCGTCGCCGACAGCGCGACCTGGGTCAACCTGACGGACAACAACAGCGTGCTGCCGAACCGTCCGGTCATGGACGTGACGGTCGACGTCGGCGATGCCGGTAACCCGGCGACGAGTGCGATCGGATACGCCGCGCTCGGTGGTTTTGACCAGAACACGCCGGGCAACCCAGGCCACATCTACGAGGTGACCTGCCAGAACAACTGCACGACCTTCACCTGGCGCAACGTCAGTGGCAATCTGCCGAACATTCCGGCCAACTCCGTGGCGGTGAATCCGAACATTCCGAACCAGGTGTTCGCAGGCACGGACTGGGGTCTCTACTACACCGACGACGTGTCCGCGCCGAATCCGGTCTGGTACCGCTTCGAGAACGGACTGCCGCGCGTCATGATCTGGGACATGGCCATCGACCGCGGTTTCACCACGTTGGCCGTGTTCACGCGCAGCCGCGGCGTCTGGGCCTGGCCGCTGCCGACCGGTCCGATCGACATCATCTTCCAGGATGGTTTCGAGTCGCCCTGACTTGCGGGTTTGGCCTGGCGATCCCCGACGCGCGCTGCGCGTCGGGAGCTCCTGATTGTCTGAACAGGAAAAAGCGCGGGCCAGGGAGCTGGCATCAGTGCCACAAAGGGGCCGCCTCGACGGCGGCCCGGCCCATCAGGAATCGTCCGCTTCGGGGCTATGCCAGACCGCGCTCATTCAGCCAGGCCAGCGCCTCTGCCGCATCGTTTTCGAACCAGGCCCTCGTGGCGCCCAGTCGAAATGTATACCCCCAGGCATCCATGTCGGCCATGAGGCGCACGGCGCCGACATCGGGCAGGGAATCGGCAAGCACTATCTGCAGGTAGCAGGTGGCGTCTTCCTCGGCGATGGAATCCGTGGCATTGGTGTGGACGCCGTCCCGGCGTTCCGCGGGCATCACGATCAGATGACAGGCTTCATGCAATAGCGAATGCACTGGCGTGTCATTGCGCGCGAATACGGTAGCGCCAATCAGCCCGGCTTCGGGTTCACCCCAGTAGCTGCCCGGGATGGGACAGTCTTCGCCGACGACTTCCAGGCACAAGCCGTGGCCGTGCAGCAGCTCCCGCACCCCGTCGATGTCGATGTCGCCGAGCAGCAGCAAGGGCGATCAGTTTTCGCCGACGACGGCGGCGCCCTTCTCGGGTAGGGCGACCGACAGTTCGAGAACCTCGTGATCGCCGTCGCGTTCGACATTGATCAAGACCGCGTCGGGATCGACGTTGACGTACTTCTTGATCACTTCGAGGATCTCGCGGCGCAGGGTCGGCAGGTAGTCCGGGCTGCCGCGCTGGGCGCGTTCCTGGGCGACGATGATGCGCAGGCGCTCCTTGGCGACATTGGCGGTGTTCTTCGGTCGCGCACGCAGAAAGTCGAAGATTCCCATGCTCAACTCCTGAAGATTCGCGAGAACAGGCCCTTCTTCTGCGCATCGATGAAACGCAGCGGGCGAGATTCGCCAAGCAGGCGGGCCACGGCATCGTCGTAGGCGTGTCCGGCATTCGACTCCTCGTCGAGAATGACCGGGATGCCGGCATTCGAGGCCGCCAGAACGCCTTCGGATTCCGGGATGACGCCGACCACCTCGATGCCGAGGATTTCCTTGACGTCGGCGATGCTCATCATGTCGCCGGATTCGACGCGGTTCGGGTTGTAGCGGGTCAGCAGCAGATGCTGCTCGACCGGCCCATTGCCCAGTTCGGCGCGGCGCGTCTTGCTGGCGAGCAGGCCGAGGATCCGGTCCGAGTCGCGAACACTGGAGACCTCCGGATTGACCACGACCACGGCACGGTCGGCGAAATACATGGCGAGTGCCGCACCCTTCTCGATGCCTGCGGGCGAATCGCAGATGACGTAGTCGAATCCTTCCTCCCGCAAACCGTTGAGTACCGACTCGACGCCTTCCCTGGTCAGCGCATCCTTGTCGCGCGTCTGCGAGGCTGCGAGCACGAACAGGTTGTCGTAGCGCTTGTCCTTGATCAGTGCCTGCTTGAGGGTGCATTCGGCATTGATGACGTTGACGAAGTCGTAAACGACGCGGCGCTCGCAGCCCATGATCAGGTCCAGGTTGCGCAAGCCGACATCGAAGTCGATGACGGCAACCTTCTTGTCGCGCTTTGCCAGACCGACGGCCAGCGACGCACTGGTGGTGGTCTTTCCCACACCGCCCTTGCCGGACGTGACGACGATGATATCTGTCAAGGTCGATTCTCCATTTGTTGGCTCTTGTGATGGTTCCGCAGTCAGCCGAGCCTGGCCAGCAGCAGTTTTTCCCCCTCCAGCCACGCCTGCACGGGCTTGCCGCGCAGGTCGGGTGGAAGATCTTCGAACACACGGTATTGGCCGGCTATTGAAACCAGCTCGGCGTGGAACTCCTGGCAATAGATGCGCGCACCGACGTCGCCCTGCGCGCCCGCCAGGGCGCGTCCGCGCAACGCGCCATACACATGGATCGAACCGTCGGCGATCACTTCGGCGCCGTTGGCGACCAGCTTGGTGACGACCAGGTCGCCGCCGCGCGCATAGACCTGCTGGCCGGAGCGGACCGGAGCGTCCTGGTGCAGGGTGCGCGCAGGTTCGCGACTCGCCGGCGCCGGCGTAGGCACGCCTGGCGGCGGTTCGGCGGTGTTGGCAGACGGCGAAGGCGGGGCAACCGCAGGCTCGCCGCCGCGTTCGAACGCGGCCCGGAACTTGGCAAACAGCGGCAAGTCGAGCGTGCGTGCGAGGGCCTCGTTCTCACTGGTGCCGTAGGAGAGGCCAACCGGCAACATGCCGGCAGTGCGTATGCGGTCGAATAGATCGCGAACCACTTCGGCGGCCGGAAGCGCGGGCAGGTGGCTCAGGTCGAGTACCACGGGTGTGCGCAGGAACAGCTGCGGTGCACTCTTGAGCCTGGCTGCAAGTTCTGCCGACATGGATTCGGCATCGAGGCGTTTCAGGCGCAGGTTGGCGATGCCGACCTGGCCAAACTTGAGTTCGGCTGCCGGCTCGAAATTCTTCGCGGCGTCGATCATCGGCGCGGGTCAGCCACGGCTGGCGCGGGCCAGCCCTTGCGCCGGGTTGGCGTGGAGGCGCTCGGCCAGCCACGGTAGGTCCGGAAGCTCGCCGCTGCCGGCCTGCAGATAGGTATCGCGGACAAATTCAAAGCTGCACAGGGTCTTGGCAAGCAGGCTGACAGGCCGGCCAACGCCATCCATCAACTGCTGGCCGACCTCGTTGAAGCCGTAGGTGCCGTGGAACAGCACGGCGGCATCGTCACGGGGCTCGAGAAAGACCTCGCAAGCGAGCAGTGGCACGCGCACCTCGGCGTAGCTGGTGACATCGCAGTAGAAGATCCGGCCAAGGCCAAGGCCGCGGTAGGGTTCGGCGATGACGATCCGGTCGATGTAGACGAACTCCGGATAGCGCTCTCGAAACCAGCGAAAATTGGGGCTGGAGTAATTCGAGGATTCGCGCAGGGCAATCAGGAAACCGGCGATGACGCCGTCCACTTCGGCGACCCTGAAGTAGGAGGCATAGGTGAAGAACCACTGGAGCCTTGTTGCATCGAGAGCCAGGATGCGCGGTCCGACGGCGTTGTTGAGGGCGAGCACGGAATCGAGCTCGTGCTCACGCACGTCGCGAATAACGAGGGTCATGCGTTCAGGCGCTCCAACAGGGTATTGCGACTGCCGAATCATTCGGCACGGAGCCCCGATTATCGCATGCGCGACCCCCACGGGCCATCTCGACCGGGACGCGATTCCAGCACGGGACAGCTGGAATTGGCAGGAGCGCCGCCAATCGGGCGCGGGCAATGACTTCGGACAGGTTGCGGGACCTCCCGACCCGCCTATGATGTCGGCATGCCGATGCCGCATTTCAATCATATCCGCCTGCTGCGCTACGCCAGTCTGTTCACCTACGCCTGCGTGGGTATTCCGCTGCTGCAGTACGAGACGGTCGTCGCCGAAATGCTCGAGCGGGCCCGACCGGCCTATTTCTATGACCTCTGGCTGGGTTGTTATCTGGCCTTTGGTCTGGTCTTCTGGTTCCTGACCCACGACATGGGCGCGCGCAATCCGTCCGGCTTGCGCAGGCTGGTCCAGATCGCACTGCTGGTCCTGCTCAACCTGCTTGCGATCGCGGTCGGCTGGCTCAGCCAGAGTGGCCTTTGCGCCTTGCTGCTCGTGGTGGTTTCGGTCGCCTTGCCCTGGATCCTCAATCTCCACGTCGGCGTCACCTGGATGGTGCTGCAGAATTTCTCCCTGCTGCCACTGTTTGCCAGCTGGCCCACCTACTCGCTGAGCCTGGCTGCATGGCAGGCCACCATGTACCTGGGCATTTCGACGACCACGTTCGTCACGTCCCTGATCGCCAAGCAGCAGGCCGAGGCGCGCGAGGACCAGCGCAGGTTGAATGCCGAATTGCGTGCAACGCGAGCCCTGCTTGCCGAATCGAGTCGGCTGGGCGAGCGCATGCGCATTTCGCGCGAACTGCACGATCTGGTCGGACACCACCTGACCGCGCTCAGCCTCAACCTCGAGGTTGCCAGCCATCTGGTCAGCGGCCAGGCCCACGAACATGTCCGCCAGGCCCAGTCGGTGGCGCGCTTGCTGCTGTCCGATGTGCGCGAGGTGGTCAGCCAGTTGCGCGAGGATGACAGCATCGACCTGACCGATGCGCTGAACACGCTCATCGAGGGCGTTCCGGGCCTGCGCATCCACCTGGAACTGCCTCCGCGTTTCACGATCGACGATCCACGCCGGGCCCAGCTGCTGTTGCGTTGCGCCCAGGAGATCATCACCAATGCGGTCCGCCACGCCAATGCCAGCAACCTGTGGTTGTCGTTCGAGCGGACGCCGGATCGCAGGCTGGCCATTCACGCACGCGACGACGGCCGCGGCGCCATCCAGCTGCGTCACGGCAACGGCCTGACCGGCATGCGCGAGCGTCTTTCGCAGTTTGGCGGCCAACTCGATATCGTTACTGCCAAGGATCAGGGCTTTTCGCTCGATGCCTGGCTGCCAATGGAGGCAACCCGATGATTTCCGTATGCCTTGTCGATGATCAGACCCTGGTGCGCCAGGGCATACGATCATTGCTGGAGTTGTCCGATTCGATCCGGGTCGTCGCCGAAGCGATAGACGGAGCGCAGGCCGTGCAGATGATCCCCGAGGTAGCGCCCGACGTGGTGCTGCTGGACATGCGCATGCCGGGGATGTCGGGGCTCGATGTGCTGAATGCGCTCAATGCCGCTGGAAAATTGCCACCGACCATCATCCTGACCACCTTTGACGACGAGCAACTCGTCCTGGCCGGGCTCAAGGCCGGGGCCAGGGGCTATCTGCTCAAGGATGTTTCCCTGGACCAGCTCGTCGATGCGGTCAAGGTGGTTGCGGACGGGGGTTCCCTGGTCGCGCCAATGGTCACCCAGCGGCTTCTGTCCGGCCTCGAGCGCATGCAGAATGATTTCACCAGTCTCGATCGACCGGATCCCCTGACCGAGCGGGAAACCGAGATCCTGCGCCTCATGGCCGGCGGCTACAGCAACAAGGAAATCGCCAACTCGCTCGGAGTGGCGGAGGGGACGGTCAAGAACCACGTGTCCAATATTCTCTCGAAATTGGGTGTCCGTGACCGTACACGCGCCGTTTTGAAGGCATTTGAGCTCGGAATCGTCTGATTGGCGCCGATTTCAGGCCCTTGGCCGGGCCCGCTCCGGTCGTAGCCATTGCGGCCCGGAGTCAAGTAACATGCCGGTTCTGAGCCACACGGGTCCGGGAGGATCCTCCTGTGGGTATCAACACGTCGGGCCAAGCGATCCTTCGCCAGCGGGCAGGGTTCGGCTGGGGAAGATGCGCCGGCGATCAATCAAGTCCTGGAGAGGTCCGGAATGACGCGTGTTCTTGAATTGCTGGTTTCCCTGCTGATCGTCGCCGTACTGATCGTCGTGGTTGGCGTGTTGCTGCCGAGTCACGGCCACGTCGAGCGATCGGTCGAAGTATCCAGCCCGCTTCGCCAGATATACGATTCGGTGAATACGCTGCGCCGGTTCCCGGAATGGTCGCCCGAGCGCCGCCTCGACCCACAGCTGCACATGGAATATTCCGGCCCGCGCACGGGCGTCGGCGCCTCCGTGAACTACTCCGGTAACGAGACCGTGGGCAAGGGCAGTCTGACCATCGCCGCCAGCGATGAGGACAGCCAGGTCAAGATGGACATCACCAACGACTTCGCCGGCGAGAACAAGACCTACACGATCACGCTGAAACCGTCGGAAAGCGGAAAGACCACGCGAATCAACTGGGCCTACGACGTCGACTACGGCTGGAACCTGATGTGGCGCTATGCCGGGCTCTACATCCACGGCAAACCCGATGCGACCATCCAGACTGCCGTCGCGAACATGGCCAACATGCTCGCTTCGTTTCCGAACGTGGATTACAAGGATCAGGACATCCAGGTCGCCGAAGTGACCGGTGTGCCGGTTCTCGTCCTGTCGACCAAGGCGCCGCGCACGCTCGACGAAGTTGCGGAGGCGACCTCCCAGGCCGTTGCCAGGATCGAAGCGGTCATGAAGAAGGCTGGCCTGAACCAGGCGGGGCCGGTGCGCACGGTCACCACCAACTGGGGGGACGACAACTACGTCTTCGACGTATCGATCCCGGTTGATTCGACGACCTTCACGCTGGACGGGAACACCTACGAGATCACCGTTCCTGCGGTTTCCGACCTGGTCGATGACGTTACCACCGAGGATGCCCCGCGTGAGCTGAAGACCGGCGATCATGACGAGGATGGATACCTGATCATCGAAGACGGCGTGCGCGCAAAGATCAGCTACAGCGGTCTGGCCCTGGTCACCGAGTACACCGGCAGCCCTGCCGCGCTGCCTCTGCTGCGATTGCAGGAAAAGGCCTTCGCGGAAACCCACGGCTACCTGTACAGCGAGATGAATGGCGGACGATTCTGGGACGAGGCGACCGCCACCGACGAGGATGGAACCCAGACCTTCAAGGTTACCCTCCCGGTCGAGCCCTGATTGCCAGACCGCTCCGAGCCGAAATGAAAAGCGGGCCGAATGGCCCGCTTTTTTTTCGAGCGCAGGCTGGCGAATCCATGGTCGGCGTTGCAGTCGGACTCCCTCCTGCCTGGTTGGCCTATCCGCCTGCGGTCAGGGCCTTCAATTGGAGTCTTCGTAGTCGACTCGCGTGATCACGCATGAGCGGATTCCGTTCGGCGTCTGGACTTCGAACTCGTCATCGGCGCGTTTGCCGAGCGCGGCCCGCGCAAACGGCGAATCGATGCTTATCCAGCCATGGTCCGCGTGCGTTTCATCGGCGCCCACGATTCGGTAACGATGTTCGCTGCCGTCGGCATCCTCGACGGCGAACCACGCGCCGAAATAGATTGCGGAGCCGTCCCCGGGCCGCCCCTCGGCAACCCGCAGGGAAGGGATGCGCTTGCTCAGGTAGCGTACCCTGCGGTCGATTTCGGCCAGTTGCTTCTTGCGGTAGATGTACTCTGCATTTTCCGAGCGATCGCCTTCAGCGGCCGCGGCGGTAATGGCCGCCACGACTTCGGGACGCCGCACCGTCCAGAGCTCGTTGAGTTCTTCCTGAAGTGTGCGCAGGCCCGCGGCGGTAACCAGATTGGTCGATGCCGCGACCGGCGCACGCCAGCGGCTCATCCGGTTCGAGCTCCATTCTGGCGAGACGTGCAGGAACCCCCGGCCAATGCTTCCCGGGTCTTCCGTGGCGATGCCGGGTTGTTCGTCATCGTCATGGCATCGCTACGCCTCTTCCCGACGCCTTGCCTTGCGCGGAAATCCATCTACGAAGTATTCGCGCCATCTGCGGGCCACCCCATTAGCGTCCCTTGAAGATTCCCCCGAGGACGCCGCGCATGATCGACCGGCTGATCTGGCTGCCGGCATTCCGGGCTGCGGACTTCGCCAGCGCCTCGATCATGCCCTGTCGGCGACCGGTGCCGAACAGCATGCCGCTGACCTTGTCCATGAGTCCACCGCCATTCGGCTTCGCGGCGGGCTGAACCGGCGCTCCGCCGGCCGGCGCCACGGGGGCTTGCGCGGCAGTCTCCTCGGTACGCGCAGCGAGCTTCTCGAAGGCCGATTCGCGATCGACGATCGTGTCGTACTTGCTGCCAAAGGGCGAGCGCGAACGGATCGCAGCCCGTTCCTCATCGGTAATCGTGCCGATCCGGCAGCCGGGCGATGCGATCAGGCTGCGTTGAACAGGCAACGGGACGCCGCCATCCTGAAGCGTCGTCACGAGCGCTTCGCCGACCCCGAGCTGGGTAATCGTGGCGACGACATCGACCTTGGGGTTGGGCGGAAAGGTCTCCGCGGCCGCGCGCACGGCCTTCTGGTCGCGGGGGGTGAAGGCCCGCAGGGCATGTTGGATGCGATTGCCCATCTGCCCGAGCACGACCTGGGGAACATCGTCGGGATTCTGCGAACAAAAATAGACGCCGACACCCTTCGAGCGGATCAAGCGGACCACCTGCTCGATGCGCTGCACCAGGGCGGGCGGGGCGTCGTCGAACAGCAGATGGGCCTCGTCGAAGAAAAATACCAGCTTCGGCTTGTCGAGATCGCCCGCTTCGGGCAGGTTCTCGAACAACTCGGAAAGCATCCAGAGCAGGAAGGTCGAATAGAGCTTGGGCTTGAGGATCAACTGGTCGGCGGCGAGGACGCTGATGATGCCGCGTCCGGACATGTCCTGACGCATGAAATCGGCCAGATCGAGCGCGGGCTCGCCGAAGAAATGATCGGCACCCGACTCTTCCAGTGAGAGCAGCGCGCGCTGGATCGCGGCCAGCGAAGCGGTACTCATCAGTCCGTACTGCTTCGAAATGACCTTGGCATTTTCCGCAGCGAAGTTCAGCATCGACCGCAGATCCTTCAGATCCAGCAGCAGCAAGCCTTCCTCGTCGGCGCAGCGGAAGACGACCTCCAGCACGCCTTGCTGGGTATCGTTGAGTTCGAGCAGGCGGCCAAGCAGGTGTGGCCCCATCTCGGAAATCGTGGCCCGGATCGGATGCCCCAGCTTTCCGTAGATATCCCAGAAAACGACCGGATTGGCGTTCGGACTCCAGTCGACACCGAGCTTGTCGATGCGGGCCTTGAGCCGGTCGCTCATCACTCCTGCCTGGCACAGGCCGGCCAGGTCGCCCTTGACGTCGGCCAGGAAGACCGGCACGCCGAGTTTCGAAAATCCCTCCGCCAGCAACATCAGGCTGACCGATTTTCCGGTGCCGGTGGCGCCAGCAATCATGCCGTGGCGGTTTGCGTAGCGGGCGTGCAGCCAGACCGCCTCGTCGCTCTTGCCGATCAGGATATCGTTCACCGGTGGACTCCTAGGGTTTCAAGGCCGGAATGCGGATCCGATTGTAGTCGACGCATGGGCCTTCGTTGCCGCGGACGCATCGGGTCGGTTACCGTGCGCGCACTGCCAGGCGGAAATCTACTGATGTCCAGGACTCGTCGCATTCCCTTCGTTGTCGTGCTGCTGGCGCTCGGTGCCTGTGCCGGCGTGGCTCCGTCGGGCCGGTCTCCTGCATCCACCAAGGTCGACGAAGAAGCCGTCAATGCGCTGTACGCGGAACTGGACCGGGGTAGCCAGCGGTTCGAGGCCGGCCTCGAGCTCGCGCGCGGCGGCGATTCCGGACGGGCGCAGTCCGAAACCCAGGCTGCGCTCGATGCCATTCAGTCGAATGCAGTTCGTTGCACGACGATTCCCGGATGCGATGCAAGCCGCTTCGTCTCGGCCTACGACCGGCTGCTACGCCTGGGCTTGCAGGTGCCGGTCGTTGATGGCGACAGCGAGCAGGATGCTGCCATCGAGGACGTCCCGGAAGTGGGCAGCGAAGATTCGCCGGTCGTGGCCAGCCTGCCGGCGATGGAGCGCACGATTACCCTGCTCAACGGACGCGAACTGGCGGATATCCTGACCATCAACGATCCGGTCAAGGCCGCACTCGAACAATGGCTGACCCAGTACCGCCCCAATCTGATGACGGCGTACGTGAATTACGAATACATGCGCTACCGGATGTGGCCGGAATACCATCAGGCAGGCCTGCCCGAGGCCCTGCTGTTCGGCATGCTGGCCAAGGAATCCGGGGGGCGCGTTCATGCCGTCTCGCGAGCCGGAGCCTCTGGCCCTCTGCAGTTCATGTACGCGACCGGGCTGCGCTTTGGCCTCAGTGCCAGGGACGGATTCGACCAGCGATTCGACCCCGCCCTTTCCGCGCGCGCCAATGCCGCCTACATCAATGAGCAACTCGCGATCTTTAATGGCAATCTCGAGCTGGTCATCGCCGCCTACAATGGCGGCGAGGGCCGCATTCGCCGTCTCGCCGCGCGCGGGGGCAGCACCAGCTTCTGGGATCCGGCTGTGTATTCCATCCTGCCGGATGAGACCCGCGACTACGTGCCGATGGTTCTCGCTGCGGCCTGGCTGTTTCTCCACCCGGAACGCTACAACCTCGAATTCCCGAAGATCGACGGTAAACCCGGCAGCATCCAATTGGCGAATTCGGCATCGCTGGCCGAACTTTCGGTTTGCTTCGGCAGCGAAGGCGGCATGTATGACGGCTGGTTCCGGACCCTGAGAAATCTCAATCCAGCTCTTGACCCACAGTTGAAGTTGACGCCAGGCACGCGTCTCGAGGTGCCGGTGGTGCTGGAGGCCGCTTATGAAGGTTTATGCGCGGGTGGTCAATGGGCCCAGCTGGCCGGGGAATTGAATGCGGCGACGCAGGCGACCCGGCCGAGCCGGCCGGCGCCGTCGAACAGAAGCACGGCGTCCTCCTATACGGTCAGGCGGGGCGACAATCTCGCGGCGATCGCGCGCCGCAGCGGCTGCAAGCACCTGCGCGAAATCGCCGAATTGAATGGTATCCACGGCCCCCAGTACCGGATCCGGGCTGGGCAGCGGCTGCGCATGCCGGCCTGTTCGCGGCGCTGAAGACGTGCAGGTCGGACACAAAAAAAGCGCAGACCCGCTGCGCTTTTCTTGTGTCCTGAAGCATCAGCCTCAGGTGGAGTTTCGACGATTCAGGCGGCTTGCGGGTGGTTGGCCAGCAACTGCGACATTTCCTTGGCCGGCACCGATTCCTTCAGGGTGCGCAGGGTGCGCATGACCAGGCGGTGCAGCTCACGCTGATCGGCATACGGCGAATCCTTGGTCTCGTGAAAGGTCACTGTGAGCCACAGCGCCACGCCGCGCATGCGCACCTGCAGGCTGTCCGATTTCATCCGCTCGAAACCGATCGAGGTGCCGCTGCCCCAAGGCGAGTACTTCTCATCGGGTGGCGTCGCGTAAAGGTGCGGGAATTCGCTCTTGGCGGCATTCGAGAACTCGCGCATCGCAAGTGCAGCCAGTTGCCTCCGCGCGCTCGGATTGAGCTGCTCCAGAGCCTTTTCGATTTCCTTGAACTGGCGTCGGAGCTGCATTCCGCGAGTAAGAGCGATCAAGCGGGTTATCAATTGCATCGGAGCTCCCCCTGAAAAATCGTACGCCGCGGTTTTGACGCGGAATGTAATGATGTGACAATTCTAGTCCGATTTCCCGGGATAAAGCTATCCCGCAGTCACGCTTTTTTGACCGGTTTCACGAAAAGTTGCCGATTCGCGACGGTGACCGATGCGTTGCCCGACCCGCACCGGCTGCTCCGGAAGCAGTCCAGCGTCCAGCACGGGTCCGCCAGCCGGCAACAACAGGATGACCGTGGAACCCATGTTGAAGCGCCCCATCTCGGCGCCCCGGTCCAGGGCGATGGACGGCTCGCGCCATTCGGTCGTGCTGATCCGGCCGGCATACGGGGGTATCTCTAGTCCGCCCCAGACCGTGGAGACGCTCGACACGAGCAAGGCGCCAACCAGGACCATTGAAAAGGGCCCGTCTTCGCCCTCGAAGTGGCAAACCAGGCGTTCATTGCGTGCAAACAGACGTGGAATGGACTGCACGGCGAGCGGCGCCACACTGAAAATCCGTCCCGGGACATGGCGGGTCGCCACCAGGGTGCCGGCCAGCGGCATGTGCACGCGATGGTAGTCGCGCGGCGACAGGTACACGGTGACGAAGCGTCCGTCCCGGTACGGCTCGGCGGCCGCGCTGTCGGCAAGCAGTTCCGCTGCACTGAAGGACTGCCCCTTGGCCTGGAAGATGCGTCCGTCGCTGACCGGGCCGGCCTGGCTGATGCGCCCGTCCGCGGGACACACCAGGGATTCCGGATCGGGGTCCAGCGGACGGGCGCCGGGCTTCAACTGCCGCGTGAAGAACGCATTGAAATGCGGAAAGGCCGCTATAT
This sequence comes from Dokdonella immobilis, assembly GCF_900115085.1. Taxonomy (GTDB): domain Bacteria; phylum Pseudomonadota; class Gammaproteobacteria; order Xanthomonadales; family Rhodanobacteraceae; genus Dokdonella; species Dokdonella immobilis. The sequence continues at coordinate 17,116 of NZ_FOVF01000032.1, forward strand.
CGGGCTCCAGCGCCTCGCCCAGGTCGACACCGAAGCGCCGGGTCACCTGGCGGATCAGGAAATTCTTCCACGGTACCCAGGTCCAGCGCGTGGCATGAAAAACGATGCGCGAGAGGAACCGGTGCGGCAACAGGTACTGGATGAGAATCGAGGGTGGCATCATCGTGACCCGGTCAGGGCGAGGATGTCGGCACTGACGGGGCCGGGCTCGAAGGGTGGGCGAAACAGGCCGGCGCGACGCCCCTGGGGGTCGATGATCACGGCGGAGGCACTGTGATCCACACTGTAGCCGCCGGATTCATCGGGAATGCGCGCATAGACCAGGCCCAGCGAGCGCGTCAGTCGGGTGAGCTGGTCGTCCGTTCCGGTGGCGGCGAGGAAGTCCTCGTTGAAGAAGCCGACGTAGCGTGACAACTGCTCGGGTGTGTCGCGCTGCGGGTCGACAGAGACGAACAGGAATTGCACCTGGTCGGTCTTGCCTTGCGAAGCCAACCGAGTCCAGACCTGCTTGAACGCGGCCAGCGTGGTCGGACAGATGTCCGGGCAATGGGTGAAGCCGAAGAACGCAATGGTCCAGTGGCCGCGCAGGTCCGATTCGGTCAGCGCCTGACCATCCGCCCGGCGAAGCGTGAATGGGCCGATCGGCTGCGGCGCGGGGTACATGATCGCAGTCGCCACGACCGGCGGCGCAGGCGGACCGATCCGGCGTGACCCCGCCCACAAGCCGAGGGCGAGGGCGACTGCTGCAATGATGATGAGGGGGGTGGCGCCGATTCGGCCGCGCGAACGAGTGAGCTTCATGCCTCCAGTATAGCGTCGGGCGGACCTTTCACGAGCCAGGCTGCGACGTTGCATCAAGCATTCGCGCGTGGCTGCGCCATGGTCTGTACCGCTGCCGGGGACGACAGAACGGCCGGGAGAAGCCCGATCGTTGCGGCTGGCTGGCTGGATATCGGGTATCCCGGCTTATACTTCGCGGCCGCGCCAAGAATACGAGCCATGACCGCCGAACTCGCCACCATCATCGATTTCATCCGCTACGGCGCCAGTCGATTCTCGGCGGCGGGGCTGACCTTTGGTCACAGTTACGACAATGCCATCGATGAAGCGACCCACCTGGTACTGCAGAGCCTGCACCTGCCGCACGACCTCTCGCCGGCCTATGGCCAGGCCAGGCTGACTGCGGAGGAACGCAAGAGCGTGCTGGCCCTGTTCGAGCGCCGGGTCAACGAGCGGACGCCGGTGGCCTACCTGACCGGCAAGGCCTGGTTTGCCGGACTCGAGTTCCTCTCCGACCGGCGCGCGCTGGTGCCGCGTTCACCGATCGCCGAGCTGATCCAGGCCGGCTTTCAGCCATGGCTGGACGACCACGAGGTAGCGAGGGCGCTCGACCTCTGTACCGGCTCGGGCTGCATCGGAATCGCCATGGCCGCGCACAACCCGGACTGGCAGGTCGACCTGATCGACATCAGCGAGCCGGCGTTGGCCCTTGCCAGGGAAAACATCACCTACCAGGACCTCGGCGATCGGGTTCGTGCCATCGCTTCGGATCTGTTTGCGGCGGTCGAGGGAGAACGCTACGACCTGATCGTGAGCAACCCGCCGTATGTGACGGAGGCGGAATTCGATGCCCTGCCGGCAGAGTACGGACACGAGCCGAAGCTCGGGCTGACCGCGGGCAGCGATGGCCTGGATTTCGCCCTGCGCATCCTGCGCGAAGCGCCCGACCATCTGACCGAGGACGGCGTCCTGATCGTGGAGGTCGGTGAAAGCGAGCGGGCCCTGGTCGAACTGCTGCCCGAAGTGCCTTTCAACTGGGTCGAATTCAATGTCGGGCAGATGGGCGTATTCGTCATCGATCGCGCCGATCTGGTTGAATACGGGGACCTGATTCGATCCGTCGCGAAGCGTTGAGTCGAGAACGGGATCGCGATCGGAACATGTCCAGCAACGCCTTTGGCCAGCTTTTCACGGTAACGACCTTCGGCGAGAGCCACGGCCCGGCGATCGGCTGCGTCATCGACGGCTGTCCGCCCGGTCTGCCGATTTCGGAGGCGGATTTCCGTGTCGATCTGGACCGCCGCGCGTCCGGTCGCTCGCGGTTCACCTCGCAACGCCGCGAAGCCGACGAGGTCGAGATACTCTCAGGCACGTATGAAGGGCGCACCACGGGGACGCCGATCGCGCTGCTGATCCGCAACACCGACCAGCGCTCGAAGGACTACGGCGAAATCCTCGATACCTTCCGGCCCGGCCACGCGGACTACACCTACTGGCAAAAATACGGCATCCGCGATCCGCGCGGTGGCGGGCGTTCGTCCGCACGCGAGACCACCATGCGCGTGGCCGCGGCCGTGATCGCGCGCAAGTGGCTGGCCGAACGCTTCGGCATCCGCATCCGCGGTCACCTCGCGCAGATCGGCGAACTGGTGCCGCGTTCGTTCGACTGGGATGCGGTCGAGAAGAATCCGTTTTTCTGGCCCGATGCCGGCATGGTCGCCGAACTCGAGGCCGCCATGAATGCGCTGCGCAAGTCCGGAGATTCGGTCGGTGCGCGGGTCAATGTGGTTGCCGACGGCGTCCCTCCCGGCTGGGGCGAGCCGGTCTACGGGAAGCTCGATGGCGACATCGCTGCGGCCCTGATGTCGATCAATGCGGTCAAGGGCGTCGAGATCGGCGATGGCTTCGCGGCGGTCTCGCAGCGCGGAAGTGAACATCGCGACGAGATGACGCCTGGCGGGTTTCTCAGCAATCATGCCGGCGGCATCCTCGGCGGCATCAGCAGCGGCCAGTCCATCGTCGCCACTGCGGCCTTCAAGCCGACATCGAGCATCCTGATCCCGGGACGCAGCGTCAACCTGGCTGGCGAGGAAATCGAAGTACGCACGAAGGGCCGCCACGATCCCTGCGTGGGCATCCGGGCGACCCCGATCGTGGAGGCGATGCTGGCACTGGTACTGATGGACCACGCCTTGCGCCATCGCGCCCAGTGCGGCGATGTCGCGGCGGTCGCACCCCGGATTCCCGGGGCGGTTGGGGATTGAACGGATCGTCGGCCTCACCCGCATGGAGCGGGCACAGGCGATCAATGCGTCCCGTCGACGGCGCCGGCAGCAGCAGCGCAGGGCAAGATGGCATCGGTCGACAACAGGCAATGAACACCGAAAAGGATTACAGATGAGCGCCAAGAGCGGCTACAAGGTGGCAATGGTCGGTGCGACAGGCGCCGTCGGCGAGGCGTTGATCAGCATTCTCCTAGAGCGGAAATTTCCGGTCTCGGAGTTCGTTCCACTGGCCAGCGCCCGCAGTGCCGGGGAAAAACTCGGGTTCGGCGCGCGTGAATTCACCGTGCGCGATCTTGCCGAATACGACTTCAACGGTGTCGATATCGCCTTCTTCTCGGCGGGCGGCAGCGTCAGTCGCGAACACGCACCGCGCGCGGTCGCCGCGGGCGCGGTGGTCATCGACAATACCTCCGAATTCCGCAACGCGCCGGATGTGCCGCTGGTCGTCAGCGAAGTCAATCCGGAGGCCATCGCGGCCTATACGCAGCGCGGCATCATCGCCAATCCGAATTGTTCGACCATGCAGATGCTGGTTGCCCTGGCGCCGATCCATCGCGCGGTCGGCATCGAGCGCATCAATGTGGCGACCTACCAGTCGGTCTCGGGAGCGGGTCGTTCCGGGATCGAGGAACTCGGTCGGCAGACCGCGGCGCTGCTCAACTTCCAGGAAGCCAGGCCGGCCAAGTTCAGCAAGCAGATCGCCTTCAACGTGATCCCCCACATCGACGACTTCCAGGACAACGGCTACACGCGCGAAGAGATGAAGATGGTCTGGGAAACGCGCAAGATCCTGGGTGACGCGTCGATCCAGGTCAATCCGACCGCGGTCCGCGTGCCGGTCTTCCTCGGCCATGCCGAGGCCGTGCATGTCGAAACCCGCGACAAGATCACGGCAGAACAGGTCCGCGAGTTGCTACAAGGTGCCCCCGGTGTCGAGGTCATCGACGAGCGCAAGGCGGGCGGTTATCCGACGCCGGCCAGCGATGCGGCAGGCCAGGATGCGGTATTTGTGGGTCGAATCCGCGATGACATATCGCATCCGCGCGGGATCGATCTCTGGGTCGTCTCCGACAACATTCGCAAGGGGGCCGCCCTGAATGCCGTTCAGGTTGCGGAACTCTTGGTGAAAACGTATCTGTGATCTATAGTTACGATTGTGTTATAAGGCATTTTCGAGCTTTGGAAGGCGCCCAGGAGGCTGTCAGCCAAATGTTCCTAGTCATCGCATTCGGGGAGCCCTGTTCATGAAACGACCGTTGCAATTGTCGCTGGCCATCGCGCTCGCGTTGGGGGTGACCAATGCGTTCGCACTCGGATTGGGAGCGATCCAGGTCCAGTCAGGTCTGAATCAGCCGCTCAAGGCCGAGATTCCGATCATCCAGAGCGCGCCGGGCGAGGCCGAGGGCCTGATCATCACGCTCGCGTCCGACGAGGATTTCGAACGGGTCGGCATGAGCCGGGCCGGTATTGGCGTGCCGATCGAGTTCAATCTCGAAAAGAACGCCAGGGGCGAGCCGGTGATCCGCATCACCAGCAAGGAAATCGTCCGCGAGCCCTTTGTCGGCCTGCTTCTCGAAGCCAACTGGCCCAAGGGCAGGCTGCTCCGCGAATACACCCTGCTGCTCGATCCACCGGTCATGGCGCCTGCCGTGAAAGGATCGAGCGCGGTAGCCGTGGCGGCAAAGGAGCCGGAACGTACGGCGACCCAGCCATTGCCGCCAGCCAAGCCGGCCAGCAAGCCTGCGCCCGCCGCAGCGGCGGCACCGGCTGCTGCGCGAGCGGAACCCGCGGCCAAGCCGACCGCCGCCCCGCCGGCCGCCGCTGGTAACGAATACGGTCCGGTTGCTGCCGGCGAGACACTCGGGGAAATCGCCCGCGCGACTCGGCCCGGCGAATCCGTCAGCGTCAACCAGATGATGCTGGCCCTGCTCAAGAACAACCCGAACGCGTTCTTCAAGGACAACATCAACGCCCTCAAGCGCGGTGCGGTACTGCGCATTCCGAATGCCGAGGAGATTGCCGCCAACGGCTCCGCGCGCGAAGCCGCCGCGGCCGTTCGTGCCCAGATCGACGAATGGCGCGGGCGCGCCGCCGACGCGCCAACCCTGGTTGCCGATACGGCCCCTGTCGCGACCACCACGACCAAGCCGTCCAGCCCGGGTTCGGCGAGCACAACGCAGTCGTCCGGGGAGCGCCTGGCCCTGGTGCCGCCGATGGAAGGAAAGTCTGGCCAGCAGTCGGCCGATCGTCCCGGCGGTGGCCGTGCCGGTGGCGCCGGCGATGCCGCGTCCAAGGCCGAACTGGCGCGGGTCAAGGAGGCCTTGACCAGCAAGGAGCAGGAGTCCAGCGAACTCAAGTCCCGGGTCAAGGACCTCGAAGATATTCGAGGCAAGAACGAAAAGCTGATCAGCCTGCAGAACACCGAACTCGCCGAGTTGCGCGAAAAGCTCAAGAAACTGCAGGAAGAAGCCAGCAAGGAGGCAGCTACCGCTGCTACCGCTGCCGCCACGCCTGCGACCGCGAGCAAGAACGAGCCACCGGTCAAGGCCGGCGCTGCGCCGGAACCGACCAAGCCGGAAACGGCCAGCGCTGATGCGAAGATCACCAAGGACGACATCTGGGGCAGCGCCGACGGTGCGATCAAGGCAGCGCCGCCGTCGCCCGGCGACAGCACGGCCACCGCCTCGCCTGAAGCGACGCCGGCCGATGCGACCAAGGCGCCGACTCCTGCAACAACACCGACGGCCGCGGTGACACCGGAAAAAACCACTACGCCCGAACCGAAGAAGGTCGCGCCGAAGCCGCCAGCAAAGAAGCCTGCGGCGGCGGTGCCTGCGCCGCGACCGGCAGCATCCGGACCCTGGTACCTCGAACCCTGGGCGCTCGGTGCCGCCGGCGTCGGTGGTCTGCTTCTGGTCGGGCTTGGCATATTCGGACTGCGCAAGCGCAAGCCCGCGCCGACCGCGACGCGTACCTCGATCGCGAGTTCGTTCGGCGATTCGCCGATTGGTGCAGCGGCCGTCGCTGGCGACGATGCCGAGGAACGCGAGCTCATTGCCCAGGTCCAGAGCGACCCGACCAACGCCGGGGCGCATCTGGAGTTGCTGAGCCTCTACTACGCCCAGGGCGACAGCCACAAGTTCGAGGCCGCGGCCGAAGAGATGTATGCCTACGTCGCCGATCCGAACCAGCCCGCCTGGCGCGAGGTGCGCACCATGGGCGAGGAACTGGTGCCGAACAACCCGCTGTTCAGCCAGCGTGACTCCATTGTCGACAAGTATCCGGAAGATGAATCCGCGGGCGAGTATCGGTTCGAGGAACCGCCGGTCGACGAGTCGGACGACTTCCCGGATTTTGGCGAGGAGCCGCCACGGCCGGTCGCTGCCGAGAGCAGCTTGGCAACGGCCAGCATGCCGGCCCTTGAGGTCCCCGATTTCGATCTCGGCGAAACCAGGCCGCCGCAGCCGGCTCCGAGCGCCGACACCTCGTTCAGTTTCGATTTGCCACCGATCGAGGAGGCACCGAAGATGGCCGCACCGAGGGCCGACGAGCCCGAAGAGTCGTTCGAAGCGCCCGAAATGCCGGCCGATGCCAGCGACGACGAGTTTTTCGCCGGCGAGGATGCGATCGGCACCAAGCTCGATCTGGCCAAGGCCTATCTCGACATGGGCGACCCTGACGGGGCGCGCTCGATGCTCGAGGAGGTCCTTGCCGAGGGTGCGCCGGCGCAGCAGGAAGAAGCGCGCAAACTGATCAGCGAAATCGGCTGATTTGTCCGCGCGAGGTCACGTCCGGGCCGGGAGGAATCCCGGCCTTGTCGTTTGTGGGCGATAGAATCCCTCGGGGATGGCCCAGGAGATCGATTTGCGCATTGCGCTCGGCATTGAGTACGACGGCACCGACTTTTTCGGCTGGCAGCGGCTTTCGCACGGCCCGACCGTGCAGGGGGCGCTCGAGGAGGCCCTCTCGTTTGTTGCTGATCATCCGGTCACGGTGACCTGCGCAGGACGGACCGACGCCGGTGTTCACGCGCGCTGCCAGGTCGTGCACTTCGACAGCGCCGCCGCCCGCAACGAGCGCAGCTGGATGCTCGGGACCAATTCGCGCCTGCCCACGGCAGTCGGGGTGCGCTGGGCGGTGCGCGTGGCGGATGACTTCCACGCCCGTTACGGGGCGCTCGGACGCCGCTATCGCTACACCATCCTCAACCGACCGGCGCGACCGGCGCTCGATGCCCGCTACGTCGCCTGGGAGCGCCAACCGCTCGACGCGGACGCGATGCACAGGGCCAGCCAGGCGCTGCTCGGCGAACGGGATTTCAGCGCATTCCGGACCATTGCCTGCCAGGCCCGCACGCCGTTCCGGAACGTTCGCTCGGTCCAGGTGCGGCGCAGCGGGGACCAGGTCCTGATCGACATCGAAGCCAATGCCTTCCTCCACCACATGGTGCGCAACATCGTCGGTTCGCTGCTGCCGATCGGTCGTGGCGAGCAAGCCGAAGACTGGATGGCCGAACTCCTCGCCGGACGGGATCGCAGTGTCGCCGGACCCACCGCCGCTGCCGCCGGGCTTTGCTTCATCGCGCCGGTCTTCCCGTCCGGATTCGGTTTGCCAGCCGAGGCAAGCCGGCCATGAACCGGGTCCGGATCAAGTTTTGCGGCATGACGCGCAGCGAGGACGCCATGCTGGCAGCGCGACTCGGCGTCGACGCCCTGGGGTTCGTGTTCACCCGCAAGAGCCGACGCTTCGTTGATCCCGCCGCCGCAACCGGCATGATCCGCCGGCTGCCGCCACTGATCAGCTCGGTGGCCCTGTTCATGGATGACGAGCCGGCCTGGATACGGCAGGTGATTTCGATGGTCCGGCCGAGCCTGTTGCAGTTCCATGGCGAGGAATCGGCAACGGATTGCGAGGGCTACGGATTACCCTTTCTGAAGGGCGTTCCGATGGCGTCGGTCACGGATGTGGCAAGCTATGCGGCCGGCTTCGCCGGAGCGGCCGGATTCCTGCTCGATGCCCACGCCCGAGGCGAGGCCGGCGGGCAGGGCGTCCGCTTCGACTGGACGCGGGACCCCGGCCTGGATCGGCCATGGCTGCTCGCCGGTGGTATCGATGCCGGCAATGTCGGCGAGGCGATCCGGTTGCTTCGACCCCATGCCGTGGATGTGTCCAGCGGCATCGAGTCGAGCCCGGGGATCAAGGACGCCGGACGCATGCGTGCCTTCGTGTCCGCCGTGCAAGCCACCAACACCCAATGAGCAAGTCGTGAGCATGAACAAACCCATTCCCGTCAGCGATTTCCACGCCTATCCCGATGCGCATGGGCGATTTGCCGATTACGGCGGCATCTACATGCCGGAAACCCTGATGCCGCCGCTGGAAGAACTGACCGCGGCCTATCTGGCCCTGCGCGACGATCCCGAATTCATCGCCGAATTCGAGCGTGATCTCAAGCACTACGTCGGTCGGCCCTCGCCGATCTACCACGCCGAGCGCCTGTCGAAGAAGATCGGCGGCGCCCAGATCCTGCTCAAGCGCGAGGACCTGAACCATACTGGCGCGCACAAGATCAACAACACGATCGGCCAGGCCCTGGTCGCCCGACGCATGGGCAAGCGGCGCATCATTGCCGAAACCGGCGCCGGCCAGCACGGCGTTGCCACCGCCACCGTTTGCGCGCGCTTTGGTCTCGACTGCATCGTCTACATGGGTGCGGTCGACATCGAGCGACAGAAGATCAACGTCTTCCGCATGAAGCTGCTCGGCGCGGAAGTCGTGCCGGTCGTCTCCGGTTCGAAGACGCTCAAGGATGCGCTCAACGAGGCGATGCGCGACTGGGTGACCAACGTCGCCGATACCTTCTACATCATCGGCACGGTGGCCGGCCCGCATCCCTATCCGATGATGGTGCGCGACTTCAACGCGGTGGTCGGCCGCGAGGCGCGCGCGCAGATGCTAGAACAGTACGGGCGCCTGCCCGACGTGCTGACCGCATGCGTGGGCGGTGGCTCGAACGCGATCGGCCTGTTCCATGCCTTCCTCAACGATCGCGAAGTCGCCATGGTCGGTGCCGAAGCCGCTGGCGAGGGCATCGAGACGGGTCGTCACGCGGCGTCCCTGGCGGCCGGCCGGCGCGGTGTCCTGCACGGCAACCGCACCTATGTGATCTGCGACGACCAGGGTCAGATCACCGAAACGCACTCCATATCGGCCGGTCTCGATTATCCGGGCGTCGGTCCCGAGCATGCCTTCCTCAAGGATTCCGGGCGCGCCAGCTATGTCGGCATCACCGACGACGAAGCGATGGCCGCCTTCCACGAGCTGGCGCGTACCGAGGGTATCCTGGCCGCGCTCGAATCGAGCCACGCCATTGCCCAGGCCATCAAGCTCGCACGTGCCATGCCGAAGGATAAGCTGATCCTGTGCAATCTTTCCGGTCGTGGCGACAAGGACGTGCAGACGATCGCGGCGCACGAGGGCATCACCCTGTGAGCGAGCGCATCGAGCAACGCTTCGCCGATCTGCGCAAGCGTGGGCGCAAGGGCCTGGTTCCGTTCATGACCGCGGGCGACCCGCTGCCCGAGGCGACCGTTGCGATCATGCGCGCGTTGGCCGATGCCGGTGCCGACCTGATTGAACTCGGCATGCCGTATTCGGACCCGGTCGCGGACGGGCCGACCATTCAGCACTCGAGCGAACGCGCGATCGCGCGCGGTGTCGGCATCGAACGGATCCTCGGTTGGGTCGCGGAATTTCGCGAGACCGATGCAACGACGCCGATCGTGCTGATGGGCTATCTGAATCCGATCGAGATCTACGGCTATGCGCGCTTTGCCGAACAGGCCCGCGCGGCGGGTGTCGACGGCGTCCTGATCGTCGACGTTCCGGTGGAGGAGTCCGCCTCGATCGAGCCGCTGCGTGAGGCCGGAATCCGCCAGATCTTCCTGGTCGCGCCGACCACCACCGAAGTGCGTCTGGCCGCGATACGAAGGCAGGCCCGGGGTTTCGTCTACTATGTATCCTTCGCCGGCATTACCGGCGCCAGCCAGCTCGATCCCGCCGACGTGCGTCGTCGCGTCGATCACATAAAGCAGGGCGGCGACATCCCGGTTGCGGTAGGGTTCGGCGTTCGCGACGCGGCCACGGCAGTGACGATTTCCGAAAGTGCCGATGCGGTAGTCATCGGCAGCGCGCTGGTTGCGAGCCTCGCCGAGGCCAGCGACGCCGAATCGGCGGTATCCGCCGCCCGCGATTTCCTCGTCCCGATCCGCAAGGCGCTGGACGCAGCGGCTGCCGCCTGACCGCGACGACGAACTGCGATGCGAAAATCAAATCAACGGTACCGGAGCTGCCTTCCGTACCCGGAGAAGAATTCACCATGAACTGGTTGCAGAAACTGATGGCGCCGCGGATCCGCACGATTGGAGCCGGCAAGGGCAAGGTCCCAGAGGGCCTTTGGGAAAAGTGCGAAGGTTGCGGCGCCGTGCTCTACGGTCCCGAGCTCGAAAACAACCTGCAGGTTTGCCCTCAGTGCGGCCATCACCACAAGATCCGGGCGCGCAAGCGCCTGGCCGCGCTGTTCGACAGCGGCAGCGGCGAGGAACTGTTCGCCAATCTCGAGCCGGTCGATCCACTGAAGTTCAAGGATTCGAAGAAGTACAAGGATCGCCTGACCGCATCGCAGAAGGCGGTCGGCGAACGCGACGCACTGGTTGCCATGAAGGGCTCGCTCAAGGGCCGCCCGCTGGTCGCCTGCGCCTTCGACTTCGCTTTCATGGGCGGTTCCATGGGTTCGGTCGTCGGCGAAAAGTTCACCCGTTGCGCCGACCTTGCCCTGTCCGAGCGGGCGCCGATGGTGTGCTTCAGCGCCACCGGCGGCGCACGCATGCAGGAAGGCTTGTTCTCGTTGATGCAGATGGCCAAGACCTCGGCAGCGCTCGGCCGACTTCGCGCTGCCGGCTTGCCTTTCATCTCGGTGCTGACCGATCCGACCACGGGTGGTGTCTCGGCCAGCTTCGCCATGCTCGGCGACGTCAACATCGGCGAACCCAAGGCGCAGATCGGTTTCGCCGGCGCCCGGGTTATCGAACAGACCGTGCGCGAGACCCTGCCCGAAGGCTTCCAGCGCTCGGAATTCCTGCTCGAGCACGGCGCCATCGACATGATTGTCGACCGCCGCGAGATGCGCGACAAGCTGGCCAGCCTGTTCGCCCTGCTGATGCGGCAGGCCCGGAGCGCCTGAGGGCGCTGGGGATTGGGGATTGGGGATTAGGGATGCGGGATGCTGGGTGAATCTTTACGCGGCACTTGATTTTCGGAATTCGGAAGCACGAAACACACTCGCCGTCCCATCGTCGACGTAGGGGCGGGTCTCATACCCGCTCCTACGGTGGTATATCCGAATCCGCGAATCCCGAATCCCGAATCCCGGCCCCTCAGGCCAGGTTGAGGAAATCCGCGCTGCAGATGAAGCGCACGGCGTCGAGGCGCGGAGCGGCCTGCGGAATCGCCGTGTGCAGGGCTTCCATCTGCGCCTCGATCGCTTCCACTTCCTCGCTGCGCACGGCCGGATTGACCCGGGCCAGCGCGACCAGTCGCGCGTGTTCGTCGCCGAGTTCGGTTTCGATGCTCGAGAGCGCACGTCCGATCTCGATCTGTGCGCGCTCCCGGGCCAGGGTTTCGGCGTGCGCAAGCATGGGCTTGACCAACTTGGACAGCAGGTTGCGATAGCGCGAGTACTCGATCGCGCGCTCGGTCGAGCGCTTCACGCTCTCGGCACTCGGACGATAATCGTGGCGGGGCAGCAGGCGCGTGTCGACGACGATGCGCAGCGGCAGCGGCGGCAGGTAGCGCTCGACGTTGAGCTCTCGGTCGGCGACGCATGCCAGCACGAAGACACATTCGAGCAGGGCCGTGCGCCCCGGCAGCGCGTCGTCGACCAGGAACGAGGCATTGCCGTGTTCGCCCTCGAGCAGCAGGTCGATGGCGCCGCTGACCATGGGGTGATCGAGTCGCAGCAACGGCAGGTCTTCGCGAGTCAGCGCGGTCACACGATCGAAGGTGACCATCTGCGGTCCGTCCTTGAGCCCCGGGAACCCGTCGGTGCTGAGGTATTCGGGATCGAGCACGACCGTACGCGGCCCATGCTCCTCGTTCTCCACGCCGAATTGCTCGAACAGGCGCAGGACGAAATCGTCATTGGCCAGGTTCCCGTCGGCATCAGCCAGGGCGCGGCGCAGGCGGTCGGCATGGGTCTGGCGCACGCTGGCGAGTTCCAGCAGCCGGTCGCGACCGGCATTGACGAGCGCCGACAACTCCTCGTGGGTGGCGCGGCTCTCGGCGATCAGGGCGTCGAGCTCGGCATCCGGATCCTCGCCGCCGTGGGCATGCTGCTCAGCCAGTTCGACCAGGCGCTCGCCGTAGCGCTTGAGCAGTTCGCGACCATCGGAGGGACTGCTGCGGAACGCGGCTAGCCCGAGATCGTACCAGCGCATCAAGGCGTGTTGCGCCGTGCCGGTGAAGGCGCAGGCGTGGATCATGATGTCGTGTTTCTGGCCGATCCGGTCCAGCCGGCCGATGCGTTGTTCGAGCAGGTCCGGATCGAGCGGCAGGTCCCACAGGACCAGATGGTGGGCGAACTGGAAATTGCGGCCTTCGGAGCCGATCTCCGAGCACAGCAGCAGGCGCGCGCCTTCCTTGTCGGCGAAGTAGGCGGCGTTGCGGTCACGCTGGAGCAGGCTCATGCCCTCGTGGAAGCGGGCCACCTTGACCCCGCTGCGGGTCCGCAGGATCTCCTCCAGGGCCAGCACCTTGGCCTGGCTGCGGCAGATCAGCAGCAGTTTGTCCGAGCCGAGGCGCTCGATAAGGCCGAGCAGCCAGTCCAGCCGCGGATCGCTGGCATAGGCCAGCTCGATTTCCGGCGGCGAGGCCTGCAGGTCGGCATGGAACTCGGCGAGCAGGTGCTGGCGTTGGGCATCGTCCAGCTCGCTGCCATCGAGCACCGCAAGTTGGGCGACCCGGTGCGGAAAGCCGCCGACCTGGGCGCGCCGGTTGCGAAACATCACGCGTCCGGTGCCATGGCGGTCGATCAGCGCATCGAGCAGGCGATTTCTCGCCGCGGCCTCCATCGCACCGGCCAACAACTCACCGAGTTCCGGATCTTCGCCGAGACGTGCCACGAGTTCCCCGCGATCGCCGTCCGTCAATGCTTCGCCATCGTGAAGCTTGCCGGCGATCTCGGACAGCGCGGCATAACCGTCCGACTCGGCGACATACCGTGACAGGTCGTGGTAGCGCGCCGGGTCGAGCAGGCGCAGCCGGGCGAAATGTCCGCTGCGTCCCAGTTGCTCGGGCGTGGCGGTCAGCAGGATCAGGCCCGCTGTGCGCGCGGCCAGGGTTTCGACCAGCGCATATTCGTCGCTGGCCGCCTCCGGTGACCAGGCCAGGTGGTGCGCTTCATCGACGATGAGCAGATCCCAGCCCGCTTCGATGGCCTGGGTGGCACGCTTCTCCGATCCGCTGAGGAAGCCGATGCTCGCGATCACGAGCTGTTCGTCCTGGAACGGATTGCGCCCCGGGTCGCTGGTCTCGATCGATTCGCAGCGCTCTTCGTCGAACAGCGAGAACTGCAGGTTGAAGCGGCGCAGCAGCTCGACGAACCACTGGTAGACAAGACTTTCGGGCAGCAGGACGAGGACCCGGCCAACCCGACCACCGGCCAGCAGCCGGGCCAGGATCATGCCGGCTTCGATGGTCTTGCCGAGTCCGACCTCGTCGGCCAGCAGGATGCGCAAGGGCTGCCGCGACGAGGCGATCTCGGCCACGCGCAATTGGTGAGGGATCAGGTCGATGCGCGCGGATTCGAGGCCCCAGGCCGGCGAGCGCAGGGCATCGGCTCGACGCAGCAGGGCTTCCTGGCGGAAATCGAAGCGGTCGGCGCGATCGACACGGCCGGAAACCAGGCGCTCGTCGGCGCGCGAGATGGCCTGGGTGTCGTCGAGCTCGGCTTCATTCAGTTTCTTGCCGCCGCCGTGGTATTCGAGCAGGCCGTCGGCATCGGCGATGCGCTCGATGACCAGGCTGATGCCCTTGCCCATGACCTTCTGGCCAACGCGGAATTCAGCCCGGGCGATCGGGGCGCTGTGCGCCGCGTACTGGCGCAGCACTCCGGCCGTCGCAAACAGGACCTGCACGCTGCGCCCCTCGATCCGGATCAGGGTGCCGAGACCCAGCTCGGGTTCGGCATTGGAGATATAGCGTTGACCAGGAACCAGAGCCATCAGTGTCGGGCGCATTGCGAGAGGGTCGACAATTATCCACGCTATGGCGGCGTGCATAAACTCGAAATCCGGCAAGGCCGGGAAAAACTCGCAATGAAACGGGTGCAACAGGCCCTATCGACGTCCATCGATGGTCGCGAAGATGTGTTCAGGGGCCATCGAAACCGTCGCTGAAGATCGGATCGCCGCCGGCATAGGCCACGAACACGCCGCTTCCCCACTCGACCTGGGTATCGCCGTCCGGGTGCAGGGCGCCGATAAAGGCGATGTCGCCGTTGTCGTTCACGCCCGGCGCGCCGCTGAAGATCGGCCACGAGCTCGGATCGTCGATGTGCTGGCCGATACGGGCGGGGCCAAGATCGGTCGTGACCGGATCCTCCTTGCCGATGACGCGGACGAGCGTCTTGCCATCGCCGGCATACAGGGCCTGGCCATTGGCATCGCGGGCGCGGAACACGACCAGACCGGCCGCGTTCATGGCCGGCGCGAACGACTCTATGTCGCGGATCGTGCCGGTGGCCTCGACGCGCGCGATCTCGACCGCGTCGACGGTGCCGCCGTTCGGCGTGAGACGGTAGATCGCGCGCACATTCCCGGCATCGAGATTGAGCACCACGGCAAGCTGTCCGGCACTGTTGTAGGCGAGTCCGTTGTCAAAGCGGCGGTAGGGTGAGGTCGGGTCCGTCGCCGCGTCGACCGCCAGCGCGGTGTAGCTGCCATCGCTGGCGAAGCTGCGGATCTCGTTGTGGCTGAAGTCGCCAATGCTCACCTTGCAGGCAATCAGGCGATTCGCGTTCATCGCCGGCGTGTAGATGAACGCATACGGTCCCGGCTGCACATTGGAATCGACGATATGCAGCAGCGAACTGCCGGCTCCGGTCGAGGCCAGGCCATAGCCCGAGCCCAGACCCGCCCGGTAACCAATGACGCCGGCATCGTTGATCACGTGCCCACTGAATGACG
Source organism: Dokdonella immobilis (assembly GCF_900115085.1). Taxonomy (GTDB): domain Bacteria; phylum Pseudomonadota; class Gammaproteobacteria; order Xanthomonadales; family Rhodanobacteraceae; genus Dokdonella; species Dokdonella immobilis. The sequence goes on from NZ_FOVF01000032.1 coordinate 32,423, forward strand.
TCGGTGTCAGTGGCAGGGTATTGACGATGACCGAGAGCATTGTTCCGGGATCGTAGCGCCTGAGGCGGTAGCTGCTGCCGTCCTCGTAGGTGTAGTAGGCCACTTCGCCGCCGGCATTGATACTGGTCCGGTCGGAAATGCCGTCGACGGGCGGTTCGTGCAGGGCGACGATGCCGCCCGCGCCGTGCGCGCCGACCCAGAGTCCGACCCCAGTATTCGACTGGCTGCCATTGATCGGCACGATCTGCACCGGAAACGCGACGGTTCCTTCGTTGTTGATGCTCGCCGAAATGCTGTTGAAAGACGATCCCGGCGGCAAATTCCAGCCATTGTCGTTGACCAGCAGGTTGGTACGCGCCTGCAGTTCGACTTGGCTGTAGGCGAGTGATGCCGCAGTCGCCTCCGGCAGCGAAACTGCCAGCGCAAGACTGGCGACCAGGGAACGGATCAGGATCGGGTTCGTGGGCATCAGTGGTGGCTCTTCAGAAGACGACATGCGAATTGTTGCAACCCGACACGGCCAGGGCAAATCGATTCCCTCGGACCGCTCGCGCATGAAGATCGCACGTGCGTGGACGTTGTCCGATCTTCTCAATCGCCGCGCGCAACGTCTCCGGTACTCGATTGTGCTCCGGCGCCTGGCAAGGCCAGGTCGGCACCGATGCGCCGGTCCAGCCATGCGGCGATTTCGCGCTGTACCGGTTCCGGTGCCATCTCGAGACTCTGCACGCAGACGAAGGCCGCATTCGGGTCGGCGTCGGCCTTGCGCATCTTGCGGCGCACGCGCATCGGCAGTTGTTCGCTCGGCTTGAGCTGGACCACGTGCAGGCGATTGTCGAGATGGGCGTTGTCGCTGGCGAGTTCGAGGTGGGAGGCGACCACTTCGGCCTTGAACTGCTCGCTCGAACGCAGTCGGTAACCGGCATTTCCTTCAAGCATTTCGGGGTGCTCGGCGAAGAACGCCTCAAGGGTCGAGCGCCGCAGCGGGTAGGGATTGTGGTAATGGCGGTAGTAGCGGTCCTCGAATCCGGCCAGGCGCGCGCTTAACTGCTGCGATTCGAGATTGCCGACCCGGGTTTCGGCGATGCCGCGCTTGTGCTTGATCCAGCTGGCCAAGCGCGCGAATGCGCCGTGTCCGGTCTGCGGCCGCCAGTATCCACGCTGCACGACCTTGCCATCGCGAAAGAAATCCTCCGGCGCAACCTCACGCAGCAGGAACATGTCGTCATTGAAGTAGACGAAGTGCTCGGCCAGGTCTTCGATGCGCCAGAGCATCGTGATGATCGAGCGGCTGTTGAACGTCGGCAGGGCGTGTTCGTGGCCACGGAAGATCTCGGCGTGGTCGACGACGCGGAATCGTCCGGCGTGCGGGGTGCCGGCAAGCCGCTCGAGGATGCGCGGCCTCTGGCCATCGGCGACGATGTGGATGCGCCGGAACCAGGGGGCGAAACGCAGGATCGACCGCACGCACCAGTCGATCTCGCCGGCGTCGTTGAAGCGGGTGCGTTCGGCGCTGGCCGGGCGTGACTTGCCGATACCGGCGAGATAGGCATCGAGCCGCTGTCGGTGCGCGGGATCGGCGCCGTCGACCCAGGTGATGACGGCGTCGATGTTCATGTCGGTAGTGTAGGGGGCATGGCACCGAAGATCGCCTGTTTGTCCGGCGAATGATACGTCGCAACGGACCTCACGGGAGCCGGTGCGCACTCCTTTGCATCATGCGCGAGCCCGACACGGAGACCCGGCGATGCTGCGCAATCCGCCGCCCGTTTTCGGGCGGCGGATTGGCAGGGGTGTCACCAGATCTTGACCTGACTGTCGCCGTCGCGAACCATCGCATCGCCGGTCTTGCATTCGAACGCCGTGGCGAACGTCGGCATGTTCGATGGGGCGCCAATGGCCCGGATCGGGGTTGGCGAATGCGGATCCGTGTTGAGCAGAACCTCAAGGCGCTTCTCGCGTGTGTTGCCGCGCCAGACCCGCGCCCAGTTCAGGAAAAAGCGCTGGTCTTCGGTGTAGCCGTCGATCTTCTTCGAGGCTTCCTCAGGGTACTTCTTCAGCGCGACCTGCAGTGCGTCGTAGGCGATCGCGAGGCCACCGAGGTCGGCGATGTTCTCGCCGAGCGTGAGCTGGCCATTGACGTGCTTGCCCGGCAGGGGCTCGTAACCGTTGAACTGGTCGACCAGCTTGGCCGTGCGTGCCTCGAAGGCCTTGCGGTCCTCATCGGTCCACCAGTTCGTATTGTTGCCTTCGGCATCGAACTGGCTGCCCTGGTCGTCGAAACCGTGGCTGGCCTCATGGCCGATCACGGCACCGATGCCGCCGTAGTTGATGGCGTCGTCGGCCTTGGCGTCGAAGAACGGCGGCTGCAGGATCGCGGCCGGGAAGTTGATCGTGTTGTCGGTCGGGTTGTAATAGGCATTGACCGTCTGCGGCGTCATGCCCCATTCCTTGCGGTCGGTCGGCTTGCCGATCTTGGCGATGTCGTAGTCGTGATTGAACTGGTTGGCCGCAGCGACATCGGCGAAGTAGCTGCCGCCCGGCAAGCTCAGGCCCGACCAGTCACGCCATTTCTCCGGATAGCCGATCTTGGGCAGGAAGGTGGACCACTTCTCGAGCGCCTTGGCCTTGGTCGTGTCGCTCATCCAGTCGAGGCTCTCGATGCGCGCCTTGAGGGCCGCCTGCATGTTGTCGACCAGCTCCTGCGCGCGCTGCTTCGCCTCGGGCGGAAAGGCCTTGGCCACATAGAGCTCGCCGAGAGCCATGCCGAGCTGTTCATTGACCGTGCCGAGCACGCGCTTCCAGCGCGGCTCATCTTCCTTCTGGCCGTTCAGGGTCTGCTTGTGGAAAGCGAAGAACTCCTGCTGGAACGGCGTCGACAGGTAGGGCGAGGCGCCGTCGGCATACTGGTAGCGCAGGTAGGCCTTCCAGTCGTCAAGCGGAACATGCTCGAGCATCTTGTCGACTTCGGCGAAGAACTTCGGCTGCGATAGCGAGAAACCGTCGGTGACGTCGGCCTTCTGGGCCTTGAAGAAGGCATTCCAGTCGAAGTGCGGGGTGACCTTGTTCGCTTCCTCGATGCTGACGAAGTGGTACTGGTTCTGGGGATCGCGCAGTTCCGTCGGTGCCAGCGAAGCCTTGGCCAGACGGGTCTCGAAGGCGAGTACCGATTGGGCCTGCTTCTTCGCCGCCTCGGCATCGACGCCGGTCAGCTCGAGCACCTTGGCGACATGGGCGACGTAGGCATCGCGCAGTTCGGCATAGTCGGGCTTGCTGTAGTAGTCGGGGGTCGGCAGTCCGAGTCCGCCCTGGAAGGCATAGCCGATCTTGCGTTGCGAGTTCTTGAAATCGGTTTCCGCGCCAAACTGGAACAGGGTGCCCTGGCCGCGCGAGAAGCTGTCGTTGAGATAGCCGACGACATCGGCGCTCGAGGCGAGTCCGTCGATCTTGGCCAGTTCCGGCTTGATCGGTTCGGCGCCGAGCTGGTCGATGGCGGCCTCGTTCATGCCGGCGCGGTAGAGCTCGCCGATCTTGTGTTCGATCGAGCCGGCCGGCGCGTCGGACTTGGCCGCATCCTCGGCCAGTTCATGCTGGGTCTTGAGGCTCTCTTCGCGCAGCAGGTCGAACGTGGTCCAGCGCGTCTTGTCTGCCGGAATCGGGTTCGCCGCGATCCACTTGCCGTTGACGAAACCGTTGAAATCGGCGCAGGCATTGATGTTCGCATCGATGTCGTTGACATCGAATGCTACGTGGGGCGCCTCGGGAGCCGCTGCAGCCGGTGCCGCGGGCGTCGCCGCGGTCTCAGGGGCGGTCTCGGCGGGCTGCTTGTTGCAGGCTGCCAGGGCGACCGCAATGCCCATCGAAATGGCCAGCGGTTGAAGGATTCGGATTTTCATGGGGGCTCCTTTCGGGATGGGGCGAGGTTCGCCCCGGTCGGGGATCTGGATGCGGTCAGGAGACACCGTGGGGGCGCCAGAGGCCACCTTCCGGGTTCAGCTGGGCAGTGCCAAACCGGCGATTCTAGTGCGGAATGAGTGCCGCCTGCAGTGTCGAAGGTCATTGCCCGGCGGGCGGGGCAGCCGATGTGGTCAAAGGCTCACCCCGTCTACATCGCTCAGCGCTGGCGCGCTGGATACACGCACATTTCGAAAAGCCGCCGGTGCCGCCTACACTTCTCCCTCCGCCACGCCGGGAATCAATCATGGCTATCGGGAAACGGCTGCTGCTCGCTGCGGGAATCTTTACGTCCGCGCAGACTTTTGCCGCGGAATCGGATGCGGCATGGTTCGAACGCGTCGAACCATCTACCTACCGGGACATGGTCAGGGATGCCGCGTCCGCCTATGCGGCCGAGCACTACGACGACTCGTTCGCAAGGTTCCGTCGCACGGCCTGCGCGGGCGACAAGCAGAGCCAGTCGGCTATCGGTCGCATGTACCTGCTCGGCCAGGGCGTGCGGCGGGACGACCTGACCGGGTACGCCTGGCTCAAGCTGGCTGCCGAGTTCATCTATCCCAGGTACCAGTCGGTGGTACGTGCGCTGGAGGAGGCCATGACGCCCGAACAGCGAAAGATTGCCGATGGCCGGGTCGCGGTGCTCACGGAGCGCTACAGCCTGGGCGCCACGGGCATGAGCTGCTCGCAGAGCGCGTCCAGGGGCGGCCACATCATCGACCAGATCGTCTGTACGCCACGGCGCGAGGGCAGGCGTGTGCTGCTGCGGCGCTGCGATGACATCAAGTTCGACTGACGAAGAAGTTTCAGCCCGGCCTGTCGACCGGCGCCATCGCCGACGGTGAGGCGGGGTCCGCGTCCCAGCGTGCCGCGAACGGCAGCGTATCGGCACCGACGGCGCCCGCCGAGAGCAGGAATGCCATCGCCTGGTCGACGCTCCAGTCGGTCGCGGTGAGGCGCTCGATGGGGACGATTTCGAGGTATCCCCCAGTGGGGTTCGGGGTCGTCGGGACATAGACGGCGGCGAGCTCGCGGCCACCGGCATCACGGAACGCGCGGGTAACGAAGCCGATCGACTTCAGTTGCGGCGACGGAAAGTCGATCAGGACCACGCGCTGCGTTCCGGACGGCTTGCTTTGCAGAACGGACATCAGTTTCTTGGTGCCGCCGTAGATCGAATGCACGATCGGAATCCGGCCGATCAGGTTCTCGACGCCGTCGATCAGGCGCCGGCCAAGCACGAAGTTGGCGGCAAACCCGACCAGGTAGAGGGAAACCACGGTAATCACGAACGCGATCAGCGAGATCAGCCAGGGCTGGCCGAGGAATTCGCCGGTGGCCGGCCACGTGCTGCCCAGCGCCGAGACCATTCCGGCGACCAGGGGCGCACTGATTTCGGAGAGCAGGCCGAAGACGAACTTGAACACGACCCAGGTCAGCCAAAGCGGCACGAACGTCAACAGGCCGGTGATCATGTAGCGCTTGAAATAGAGCTGTCGCCTGGCCATGTCGTTCCCGGGGCTGCCGAACCCGATTATCGCGGCAAACGCGATTCGGGGCCAATCGGGCCGGGCTTGCCGGGCGGTCCTTGAATGTCCGGGTGGTGCGCAATGGATGTCCGGCAAGGCCCTGGTGCGCACCCTGGAGCCATGGCATGGCGCCAGTGCGCTGGCCATGGCAGTCTTGACCCATCGATCGCGAAGTCGCAACAGCACGAGGCAGCGGACGTGGCGCCAACCCGGGATCCATCCCTGCCAGAACACGCCACGCCGGAAGGGGAGGCCTTTCCTCTCGGTCCGGAATTGCTGCCGGTCCCGATCGTCATCGCGACGATGGGACTGCCGGGCGCGGGCAAGTCGGTCGTCGCGCGCGCCATCGAAGTGCAACTCGGCCTGCGCAGGATTTGCCGCGACCGGATTCGCGCGGCGATGTTTCCGAACTGCAATTACAGTTTCATCGAGAAGCGTGCTGCCTACCGGAGCGTGCTGCTGGCGCTCGAGATCAATTGCATGTTGCGTGCGGGCAGCGTCATCGACGGCATGACCTTCTCACGGCGCTCCGAACTCGATCGCGTCGCCGAGATTGCCGCCAGGCACCGGATCGCGACCATCCCGGTACTGGTCGAATGCCCGCCCGAAATCGCCCGCGAACGCGTTGCCCGCGATCTCGCGACCGGCCGGCACGTGGCCCTGGACCGCACTCCGGAAACGGTCAACGATGTGCTCGCCCGGCGCGAGCCGGCGCCGGCAGGGACGCTCGTCGTCGACGGCGCCCTGCCGGAGGCCGAGATGTGCCGTGCCGCCCTCGACGCCATACGCCGGTGCATCGCGGAATCGCGGGATTCCCTTGGCGCCTGAGCCGGGGGCGTGCCCGGAATGTCGATCGCAGTCCGATCCGGCCGGCATTAGCGGCGATAATGCCGGCATGCCCGAAATCCTGCTGGCCACCCTCAATGCCCGTTACGCGCATGCCTCGCTCGGCTTGCGCTATTTGCGCGCCAATCTCGGCGAGTGGCGCGAGTCTTCGGCGATCCGCGAGTTCGTGATCGGCCAGAAGACCGAGGAGATCGTCGAAAAGCTGCTTGCCGAGCGGCCGCGCATCATCGGTATCGGCGTGTATATCTGGAACGTCGAGGAATCCACGCGGCTCGTGGCCCAGCTCAAGGCCGTCTCGCCGGAGACGATCATCGTGCTCGGTGGTCCCGAGGTCAGTTTCGAAATCGACGAACAGCGCATCTGCACCCTGGCCGACCATGTCATCACCGGCTGGGGCGACGTCAGCTTCGCTATCCTCGTTCGGCAGCTGATGGGCGGCGAACGCCCGGCGCAGAAAGTCGTCGTCGGCGTACAGGCGCCGCTTCCGGCAATCGTATCTCCCTACGCCGAATACACCGACGAGGACATCCGCCAGCGTCATCTCTACGTCGAGGCCTCGCGGGGTTGTCCGTTCAAGTGCGAATTCTGCCTGTCCGCGCTCGACAAGACCGCCTGGCCGTTTCCGCTCGAGGCATTTCTCGCCGATCTCGAAACCCTCTACGCGCGCGGGGCACGCCAGTTCAAGTTCGTCGATCGCACGTTCAATCTCAAGATCGACACCTCGATGGCCATCCTCGAGTTCTTTCTGGGAAAGCTCGAGTCGGCCCCCGACGACCCGCCGTTCGTGCATTTCGAACTGATCCCGGATCATTTGCCGGACCGGCTGCGCGAGATGATCATGCGTTTTCCGGACGGCACGCTGCAGTTCGAAATCGGCATCCAGAGTTTCGACCCGGCCGTGCAGGCACGCGTTTCGCGCCGCCAGAAGAATGAGGTGGCGGCTGAAAACCTGGCCTGGTTGCGCCAGCAGACGCGTGCGCACCTGCATGTCGACCTGATCGCCGGCCTTCCCGGCGAAAGCGTGGAGAGTTTCGCCGCGGGCTTCGATCGGCTGGTCCGGCTCGGACCGCACGAGATCCAGTTCGGTATCCTCAAGCGGCTTCGCGGTGCACCGATCGCACGGCACACGGCGGATTTTGGATTGCGCTTCAATCCCGATCCTCCCTACAACATCCTTGCCACGGATGCGGTGGATTTCCAGACCATGCAGCGCCTCGTGCGGTTCTCGCGCTATTGGGACATCGTGGCCAATTCGGGGCGCTATACGCGGACCCTGCCACTGCTGCTCGGCGATGCGCCGTTCGCGAATTTCCTCGCCTTTTCCGACTGGCTGTACGCCAGGACCGGACAGACCCATGCGCTGGCCCAGGAACGACTGGTGCACCTTGTCCATGCGTTCCTTGCCGTCGAACGCGGTCTGCCTGAAACGACCGTTGCATCGGCCCTCGTCGCCGACTATCGGGCCACCGGTGGACGCAGTCGACTGCGTTTCGAGGACGATGAGCGCCGGCGCGTCCCACCCCGCAAGCCGGAGCGAACGGCCACGCCCGCGAGGCAGGCACGGCATCTGGAGTCCTGACGGTCAGGAGCGATCCGGGGCCGAGGCGGCGCCGGAAGCGGGAACCATCGGCCCGCGACGGACTCTGTTCAACGAAGCCGCCAGATGGCCGGCATCTCCAGAAGAGATCGTTCGTGATGAATCGGATCGTGCTGGCACTATCCATTGCCGGTTTTGGCGCGGCAGTCCTTCCTGCGTTTGCGGCGGGTGACGCCATGGCCAACGAGGTTCGCAAGCCCGCCGTCGAAATCGTGATGTATTCGACCAGGACCTGTGGATACTGCGCACAGGCCCGCGCCTGGTTCAGCGAGCATGACCTGAAGTGGGATGAGCGCGACATCGAAGCGTCCGCGCAGTCGCGCGACGAGTGGCGGAATTACGGAGGCGTCGGCACGCCGCTGATCCTGATCAACGGCAAGCCGTTCAATGGATTCGTCCCGGCCCGCCTCGAGCAGGAACTCGCCAGCTACCGCTGAGTCGAGGAAGCTCTCCACAACGTCGAGGAGAACTTCCTCCTGGTAGGGTGACCAATTCAGACAGCGAGGCGACAGCGCGGGCTCGTATCCCTCGCGCCGGCCGCCTCGCCGTGATGGATCTCACATCTAATCAGCGTTCGCGATTGCGATCCCGGCTGCCCTTGCTGTGCGACGATTTTCGCGCATCACCGTGCTGGCGCTTGCCGACCGAAGCACGTTGCCTTTTGCCGTGCTTGCGATCGGTGCTTGCATGCGCTGCACGCGAGCCTGAGCGTCCATGCATGCCTCCGTCGCGACGTGCGTTCGTCGTTCGCGTCATCCGCGTGTCGTGCCTGACCTGCCGATTGCCGCGATGGGCGACGCGGACGCTGGAGCGCTGGACGCTGCGGGTGGACTGGCGGTGATTGCCGTTGCGTGCCTGATGCTGGCCGCGTCCGCGATCATAGTCTCGCCGATCGTGCGCGGAGCTGCGATGAGCTCTGCGCCGCGAATCGTGGTGCCCGTCGCGACGACCATCATGGCGGCCGTCATGCCGAACGTCGTGGCGGTTCCCACTGCGACGATCCCAGCGATTGCCATGGTGCCGCGAATGCCGCGCGTAGTGGACGCCATGGTTGTACCAGCGGTCCCGATAGTGGTGATTCCGGTAGAAGGACCGATGGCTGTAGTGCCGACCCCAGTAGTCGCCGATGACGAAGCTGATGATCGGGATGCCGAGGCGCGCGCCGTAGTCAGGCAGGAACACGCGGTGGTTGCGGTAGACGTATTCGAGATAGTCGCCAGCGACCCAGCCGCGCTCGCCATAGGCAACCACGTCGCACCAGAGCCAGCCGTCGATGCAGCCCTGCACCGACACGGCCGTCCCTGCGGGCAGGGTCCGGATCAGCGGATAGTCGACGTCGGGCGCCGCGCGCATGTTGAGGTTGACCGTGGTGTACGCATCCTGCGCCCGGGCGGCCACGGATGCGGTGGCGAACAGTGCGGCTGCTGCCGCAAGCCATGCTAATCGTTTCATGGTTGGGGTCTCCAGTTCGGTTGAAGAAAGCGCCTGGACCGCCACTGACGGAATACACGCAGGTTGTGCAATCCGTTCTAGACCCGCCAACGTGAACCTCTCCTGATATCGGCATGACGTAACGTGACCGACAGGTGCGCCATGGCCGCCGATACCCACGGTTCGCTGCCTTGGCAAACGGGCGTCTGAAACTTCACATCCGTTCTTCGTGAGCCAGTCGAAGGATGAGCGGACAAGCCCGAGAACGCCCAATCGAGCAGGCCGTCGATCGCGCCCCTCCCAAGCCTCCTAAAGGAGGGGCTGATCAAGTAGCAAAGTCGTCATGGCGTTCAGAAGGTCTTCCACATGTGCCGCGTGGCGAAGTGAAGGCTGGTTGCCTTGGCGAGGCGCGCGGTGCCTGGGGGGAGCCTTCTGGACGCCACCTTTTCAGCATCCAATCAATCAGTCAGGCGACGCCTGCCTGCGCGCAGATCCTTGTTGCGTCGACTTGAAAGACGGCCAGTCTGTCTGCGTCGACGCGTCGCGATCTGCACACAGGCAGGCGTCGTGACGACTTTGCTACTTGATCAGACCCTCCTTAACGCATCCTGACGCGAGTAAACGCCATTGGGCCGCCGTTCCGAATGGGTCGGCTACGGTCCTCGTGTTCGCTGTCACGATGGAGGGGGATGATGAGCACGATACGACAGACCACGATTTTCCTTGCCCTCGGCGTGCTCTGCGCCGGAAGCGCGGTAGCCGCCAACACCGTCACCGCACCGCAGGGCGGCGTCGCGCGTTGGGCCGGTCTCGCCGCCAGCGAGTGCGGCATCTATGGCAAGCGCTACCCGGCGGTCGACGCGGTCTGCTACTACCCGGTCGATATCCGCACCAAGGTCGGCACGCACGAAATCGCGCTCTGGGACCAGGACGGCAAGCGCCACCTCGGCACCTTGCGCGTCGAGACGGCCGACTTTCCGGCCGTCGACATGCCGCTGCCCGAGTCGCTGGACCGCTACGTGCATCCCTCCGCGGAGGATACCCAGCGCGCCGTCGCCGAACGCGCCGACATCACGCCGATCCTCGGTGGTCGACTCGATGAATCCGCACACTTCTCGCTACCGCTCGGCGCCCCGGCCGCAACGCTTCCGAAAAGCGCGGACGATTTCGGCAGCGTGCGCACGTTTACCGAGGACCGCACGAGCCTGCATACCGGGCGCGATTACCCGGTCGGCGCCGGCAATGCCGTCAAGGCGGTCGCCGACGGTAAGGTTGTGCTCGCTGCCGATCACTTTTTCACCGGCAACGCGGTCTATGTCGATCACGGTGCCGGACTGGTCAGCATGAACTTCCATCTCTCCGAGCTCGACGTGAAGTCTGGCGATCAGGTCAAGCGCGGCCAGACCCTCGGCAAGGTCGGCGGTACCGGCCGGGCGACCGGTCCGCATCTTCATATCGGCCTGCGCTGGCTCGGCAAGCGTGTCGATCCGGCCCTGCTGTTCGCCAATCCGACATCGCTGCCCTCGGTCAGCGACACCCACGCCGAGGCCGAACAGAAGATCGACCGGGCCGAGCAGCGCGACCCGGACGAAGGCGAAATTCCAGTCGACGACGAAGGCTGAGCCCGGGGCTTGGAGGTCCTCCTGGCGCGTCCGTCAGGCGCGCGGCGGTGCCGCCACGGCGCGCGGTCAGGCCTTGGCGCTGCTTTTCAGGGCTGCCAGCACATCCGCCGGACGGATCGGAATATGCCGCAGGCGCGCACCGACCGCCGCGAAAATCGCATTGCCGATGGCCGGACCGACCACGGTCGTCGCCGGCTCGCCGAGTCCCACCGCAGTCTCGGTGCTCGGCAGGAATTCGATGTCGATCTCGGGCACGTCGGCCATGCGCATCGGCGTGTAGGTGTCGAGATTGCTGTCCTTGACCTGGCCATTGAGGAAGGTGGTGCCTTCGTGCAGGGCCATGCTCGCCCCCCACAGCGCGCCACCCTCGATCTGGGCGAGCGCGCCATCCGGATGCACGATGGTGCCGGCGTCGACGACGAGCGTGAGCTTCTGCAAGCGGACCATGCCGGTCGAGCGATCGACATGGACCTGGGCCACGCAGGCGATCCAGGTCGGCATGCCGCGTTCCTGGCCGAAGGTCGTGGCGAACCCGACCCCGGTATCGGCCGCCAGCGCGAGCTTGCCCCAGCTGGTCTTTTCCGCCAGGCGTCTGACCACGGCGGCCTGGCGACTCGCGCCGCCGACGGCGTTGGGCGCGCTGCCGGCGTTGCGGCCGGTCGCGTCGAGCAGGCGCAGGCGGAACGCGACCGGATCGACGCCAAGCTTGTGTGCGGCCTCGTCGAAGAAACATTCCGAGGCCCAGTTGGTCCAACCCGGACCAACCGAGCGCAGCCAGCCGGGGCGGAACGCGCGATTGGCCATGTCGTTGGAAATCGCCCGTACGCGTTGCGCACCGACCGTGTACCAGCTGTCCGCGCCGGAGATCGAGAATGGATCGTAGGGCTGGTCGTTGAGACCCTTCGGCATGAACGACGGCACCATGACCTGGGTCGGCCAGCCGGCGGCGGCATCATGCTGCATGGCGGTGACCTTGCCCTCCTTGTCGAAGGCCATGCGCACGCGCTGGATCGAGGGCGAGCGGATTGAATCGAAATGCACGTCGTCGGCGCGCGTGCAGACCATCTTGACCGGCTTGCCGAGGGCCTTGGCGGCCAGCGCCGCCGGCACCGCGTAGTCGCCATTGAGGCGGCGACCGAAGCCACCGCCGAGTCGATAGGTGCGCATGACGATCTTGCTCTCGTCGACGCCGAGGGCCTTGGCCAGCACCGGCAGGATCAGGGTCTGCCACTGGTTGCCGGTGTGGATTTCCCAGATGCCGTCCTTCTCGAAGGCCAGTGCGTTGATCGGCTCGAGTGCGAAATGCAGCACGCTGGCGGTGGTGTAGGTCTGTTCGAGGGTCGAGTCCGCGCTCGCAAAGGCGGCATCGACGCCCTCGTCGTTGAAGACCATGGCGCCGGTGCTCGCATCGGCAATGAGCTCGGCGCCGTGGTCGAGGATGTCCTTCTCGGAAATGCCGACGGTGTCGTCGTTGGTCCATTCGACCTTGACCCGTTCGACCGCGCGATTGGCCGCATCGAACGAGTCGGCGAAGACCATGACCCAGCCCGGCACCGTGCCCGACGGATCGTCGAGCACGAGATGGCCCAAGTAGCCCATGACCTGCTTGGCCGCCGAATCATCGACCGACACCACGTTCGAGCCGTTGCGTGTCGGTGGAATCACGGGCCGTGCGTGGACCATGCCTTCGACGCTGGCATCGATGCCATACAGCGCCTTGCCATCGGTCTTGTCGGGGATATCGATGGCCTGCGTGTCGTGGCCGACCAGGCGGCGCTGGTCCGGCGGCTTGACCGGCATGGCCTTGAGTTCGTCCGCGGAGTAGCTGCGGCTGAGCTTGCCGCGCCTGACGATGTCGGCGTAGGAGATCGATTTCGCGCCGGCACTCACCACGCTGGCGCGCGCCGTGCAGGCCGAGGCAGCGACACCGAGCAGGCGCGCCCCTTCCGCGATCAGGGCCGTGCGCGCGGCGGCGCCGGCCTGGCTCAGCGGGGTGAAACTCTGCCAGACCGACCAGCTGCCGCCGGTCACCATGGTGCCCCATTTCGGATCGGAGTCGACGTGCTCGATGCGCACGTGGTCCCAGTCGGCCTCGAGCTCGTCGGCGAGGATGCGCGCCAGCGCGGTGCCGACGTGCTGGCCCATCTCGGCGCGGATGATGTTGACCGTGATCGTTTCGTCGGGGGCGATGCGACACCAGAGGTTCGGCTCGTAGGCACCTTCTGCGATCGTCTTGTCAGGATCGGTCGCGGCGAGTCCGTTGCGGGCGAAGGCCAGCATGAGCCCGGCGCCCGCGGCGCCGATCAGGAAGCCGCGGCGCGACATCGCGAACGTGGACGCATCGTCGGCATGTTGCCGCAGCTTACTCATGGCCCGCCTCCTCGCCCATGCGCGTGGCCGCCAGCTTGATCGCGGCGCGGATGCGCCGGTAGGCCATGCAGCGGCACAGGTTGCCGTTCATGACCGAGTCGATGTCCTTGTCGGTGGGTTGCGGAAAATCCTGGAGCAAGGTCGCGGCCTGCATGATCTGGCCGGACTGGCAGTAGCCGCACTGCGGCGCCTGGGTCTCGATCCAGGCCTGTTGCAGCGGGTGCTGGCCATTCGGGTCGAGGCCCTCGATCGTCGTGATCGCGGCGCCGTCGGCGGCTGCGGCCGGGAGGATGCAGGAACGCACGGCGCGGCCGTTCAGATGCACCGTGCAGGCGCCGCACATGCCGATGCCGCAGCCGAACTTGGTGCCGGTCAGTCCGAGCTGGTCGCGGATGACCCAGAGCAGCGGCGTTTCCGGATCGACGTCGAACGAGACGTCGCGTCCATTGAGTTTCAATGTCGTCATGGTGGGCTGACTCCCGTGCTGCGAACGATCAGGGCGAAGGGGAATAGGCGGCGCTGGTCACGAGCCGGAACCGCCCTGGCGCACCGCGGCGATGCGCGTGGACAGATCGGTCCACGCCGGCTTGTCGGTCATCGTGTCGCGCAGATAGGCCGCGATCGCCGCGATTTCGGGATCGCTCAGGGCCCGGTCGAACGGCGGCATCATGGCGCCGGGAATGCCTTCGCCAATTCCGACGCCATGCAGCACGACGCGTATGAAATTGGTCGGGACGGCTTCGCTCAAGGCACTGTTGAGGGCCAACTCGGGGCGCAGCAGGGCAGGCGGATGGGCGCTGTTGTAATGACAGGCGGCGCAGGCCGAGCGGTACAGGTCGGCTCCTTCGTCATAGCGGGCGCGTGGATCTGGTGCCCCGGATTCGACGAGCGTGGCCAGGCGTGCGTTCGACTCGGCACTGCGTGCGTCAGATCCGTTGACCTCGGCGAAGTAGGTCGCAAGCGCATGGATGTCGCTGTCGGGAAGGGCCGAAAGACCCTCGTGCACGACCTCGGACATCGGTCCGGCGGCAACGCCGTGCAGGGCCGTGCCGCCGCGGCGCAGGAAGCCGAACAACTCGTCGGCATTCCAGGCCAGCGGCGCCGCCTGGGCGGCGTTCAGCGCCGGAGCCGTCCAGCCATCGATGAAGGCGCCGGCGTATACGTGCTCGCCGGACTTCTCCGCGCCGAGCGCATTACGCGGGGTGTGGCAGGCACCGCAGTGACCGAGACCTTCGGCCAGGTAGGCGCCGCGGTTCCATTCCTCGCTCTTGCCGGCGACCGGTTCGAAGCGGCCCTGATCGAGAAAAAGCAGCTTCCAGCCCGCCTGCAGGGCACGGATGTTGAGCGGGAATGGCAGCTTGTTGTCCTTGGCCGGAGCACTGACCGCGGCCTGGCTCATCAGGTAGGCATACAGCGCGGCAACGTCTTCATCACTCAAGCGGGTGAAGTGATCGAACGGGAATGCCGGATACAGTTCCGAGCCGTCGCGCGCGATGCCCTCGCGCATGGCGCGGGCGAATGCGGCCTCGGACCAGGTGCCGATGCCGGTGGCCGGATCGGGCGTGATGTTGGTCGAATGGATCGTGCCGAATCCGGTCTTCAGCGGATAGCCGCCGGCATTGCGCGCGCCGCCCTTCGCTGTATGGCAGGTGGCGCAGTAGCCCGCGCTGGCGAGCATCTCGCCGCGCTGCACCTGGCCGGCATCGAATGATGCGGCTGCCGGCGGTTCGATCGGCTCGTAGGATGGGTGCCAGGCGAGGACGAAGACCCCGGCGATGCCGACCACGATCAGGGCCAGCAGGAAGAGGATCACGCGCTTGAACATGGACGGCCTCCGCGTTGCGTGAACTGGGGCGATCCGACGGCTGTCGGATAGGGCATTGCCGCGACAGGCCCTAAAGGGTACTCCCGTTCCGACTCCAATGCCCGTCATGCTCGGTGCGCGGACAGGATCGCGTTCATCTTGTCGACATCCGCAGGGGCGACGGCATTGCAAAGTCTCCGGCGCGCCGCTGTAATGTCGGGCTGCCACTCCAGCCCACTGCAAGGACCTCCGATGCCGATCATCCGCATGAGCGAACTCGACCTGCGCGGCAAGCGCGTGCTGATCCGCCAGGATCTCAACGTGCCGATCGAGGACGGCAGGATCACGTCCGAGCAGCGCATCACGGCCTCGCTGCCGACGCTGAAACTCGCCCTCGAGAAAGGTGCGACCGTGCTCGTGATGTCGCATCTCGGCCGGCCCAAGGAGGGCGCCTGGAGCGAGGCCGATTCGCTGGCCCCGGTCGCTGCGCGCCTCGCCGAACTGCTCGGTCGCGAGGTGCCGCTGGTGCGTGACTGGGTCGATGGCATCGATGTCCCCGATGGCGGCATCGTCCTGCTCGAGAACTGCCGCATGAACGTCGGCGAAGCGAAGGACGACGAAGCGCTATCGCGCAAGTACGCCGCACTCTGCGATGTCTTCGTCATGGACGCGTTCGGCACTGCGCATCGTGCCCAGGCGTCCACGCACGGCGTGATCCGCTACGCCCGGATCGCCGCCGGCGGCCCGCTGCTGATGGCCGAACTCGATGCGCTGGCCAAGGCGCTCGAGTACCCGGCGCGCCCCCTGCTCGCGATCGTCGCCGGCTCGAAGGTCTCGACCAAGCTGACCCTGCTCGAGAATCTCGTCGACAAGGTCGACCAGCTCATTGTCGGTGGCGGCATCGCCAATACGTTCCTCGCCGCCGCCGGCTTCAAGGTCGGCAAGTCGCTGTGCGAACCGGACCTGATCGAAACGGCGAACCGGATCAGCGCAGCGGCACGCGCACGCGGCGGCCAGGTGCCGATTCCGGTCGATGTCATCGTCGCGCCGCGCTTCGCGGCCGACGCGCCGGCCACGGTGAAGGCGGTCGCCGATGTCGGCGACGAGGACATGATCCTCGACATCGGTCCGCAGACCGCGGCGCAGTACGCGGCACTCATTGAAAGGGCCGGTACCGTGGTCTGGAACGGCCCGGTCGGCGTCTTCGAGTTCGATGCATTCGGGCATGGTACCGAGGTGTTAGCGCAGGCCATCGCCAGGTCGCCCGCGTTCTCGATTGCCGGCGGTGGCGACACCCTGGCCGCGGTCGACAAGTACGGCATCGCCGACAAGGTTTCCTACATCTCCACCGGCGGCGGCGCGTTCCTCGAATTCCTCGAAGGGCAGGAGCTGCCTGCCGTGGCCGCCTTGCGGGCACGCGCGGTTTGAACGGGCGCCCGCGCCTGGTCCTGTTCGACCTCGACGGCACCCTGATCGACTCGGAGATCGGCATCACCGGCTCGATGACGCACGCCCTGCGCGCGCTCGATGTCGAGCCGCCGCCGCGCGAAGTACTGCGCAGCTGGATCGGGCCGCCGCTGCATGCCTCGTTCCCGCAGGTGCTCGGCGCCGACAGCGAGCGCGTCGATCTGGCCGTGCAGCACTACCACGAACGCTTCGACGCCATCGGCTGGAGCGAGCATGTCGTCTATCCGGGCATCGTCGAGCTGCTGGACGAGCTGCACGCGCGCGGCGACCGCCTCGCCGTCGTCACGAGCAAGGTCGTGACGCAGGCCAGGCGCATCGTTGCACATCTGCCGTTCGGTCACCGCTTCGATGCCGTGTTCGGGCCGACCCCGGAGACGCGGTCGAGCACCAAGGCCATGCTCGTCGCCGAAGCCTTGCGCACGCTCGATGGCGACCCATCGAAGACCGCGATGATCGGTGACCGTCGCTACGACATCGAAGGGGCCCGCGCGAACGCTGTGCGTGCGGTCGGCGTTCTCTGGGGTTTCGGCAGTACCGACGAACTGCGCAAGGCCGGCGCCCATGCGATCGTCACGGCGCCCGGCGAGCTTCTGGCAGCGCTCTGAATCCAGCGGGTGCTGGATACGCCCCAAGCTCACTTGCGCGGCAGTCGCTGCGCTGGACGGACCGCGCCGCGGCTGTTGTGGAGTGCTCCAGTCCTGGTCCGCCATGTCGCGGTTGCCCTTCGCCCGGATGACGCTGATGGAATTCGAGGGAATGTCGCGCAGGACATTTCCCTGCTGCGTCCTGACCGACAAGACAGGATGCAATGAATAGGTTTGCATTGATCGGCTTCGCACATCTTCCCGGCGACCAGCTGTGATAGGTTCACGCGCTGGAAACAGGAGCCGATGGATGTCCGAACAACTGCGCCGTACCCGCATCATCGCCACGCTCGGCCCGGCCACCGATGCGCCAGGCATGCTCAAGAAAGTCCTGGCCGAAGGTGTCGACGTGGTCCGCCTCAATTTCTCGCACGGTCATCCCGACGATCACCGCGCACGGGCCGCGGCGGCGCGTGCTGCCGCCGCCGAACTCGGGCGTGAAGTGGCCGTGCTCGGCGACCTGCAGGGGCCGAAGATCCGCGTCGAACGGTTTGCCGATGGCGCGGTGCACCTCGAAGTCGGTGCGCGCTTCACCCTCGACTGTCGCGCCGATGCGCCGCCCGGAGACATCGAGCGGGTCGGCGTCGGTTATCTCGATCTCTGGCGGGATGTGAAGCCAGGCGACCTGCTCCTGCTCGACGACGGCCTGATTGCGCTCGAGGTCGTCGACGTCGCCGTCGAACAGGTGCATTGCCGCGTGACCATCGGCGGCCGCCTGTCCGATCGCAAGGGCATCAACCGCCAGGGCGGCGGCCTGACCGTCGCCGCGCTGTCGGACAAGGACCGCCGCGACATCCAGCTTGCCGCCGAACTGCAGGTCGAATTCCTCGCCGTCTCGTTCGTGAAGAGCGCGACCGACGTCGAGCAGGCGCGCAGGTTGCTGCATGAAGCCGGTGGCGATGCATCCATTGTCGCCAAGATCGAGCGCACCGAGGCGATCACGGCGCTCGGCGAGATCATCGACGCGAGCGACGTCGTCATGGTCGCGCGTGGCGATCTCGGCGTCGAAATCGGCGATGCCGAACTGCCGGGCCTGCAGAAGAAGATCATCCGCGAAACCCTCGAACGCAGCCGCGTCGTCATCACGGCGACTCAGATGATGCAGTCGATGGTCGAATCGCCGATCCCGACCCGGGCCGAAGTGCTCGATGTCGCCAACGCCGTCATCGACGGCACCGATGCGGTCATGCTCTCGCAGGAAACCGCCTCGGGCCGGCATCCAGACAAGGCCGTGGCCGCCATGCGTCGCGTCTGCCTCGGTGCCGAGCGCCAGTTCGAACCACCCTCGGATGTCGCGCCGGGCGCGCGCGTGCTCGATCGCACCGACCAGGCGATCGCGCTGGCGACCATGTTCCTTGCCGATCGCATCAGCGTGCGCGCGATCGTCGCCCTGACCGAATCGGGCGCGACCGCCCGCTGGCTCTCGCGACACCGCTCAAGCGTGCCGATCTACGCGCTTTCGCGCAACGGCCCGGCGCGTCGGCGCATGCTGCTGTTCCGCGACGTGCATCCGATCGAATTCGATCCGCATGACGTCGGCCCGACCCAGGCCGGGCGTGCCGCGATCCAGCACCTGTTCACTCTCGGCCACCTCGCCGAGAACGACCGTGTGATCCTGACCACCGGCGACCATACCGGCCAGCTCGGCGGAACGAACACGCTCAAGTTGCTACGTGTCGGGGCGAATGGGTTGGCGGAGGGGTTGGGAGACCTCTGATGGGTCCCTGGCCGAAGGGAGAGCGTACCTGAGCATTAGATGACTCTTTGCATGGTGATCCGGCACGGCACGGTGATGCTGGCCGGGACTTTGATATCGAAGAGCAGTTGCGTGCACGCTCCGGGGGACGTTCGTCCCAATCCGCCGAATCACGATGGTTTGCCTTGGGCCTTCTCGTGGAGGTAATGGTTTTCACTCGCCGTCGGCGAGCGAGTCACTCCGATTCCACGGTAGGAGCGCCTTCAGGCGCGATGCCTTTCCGCACGATTCGAACATCCACGCCGTTGTCCCTATGCAGGCAGGGATCCAGTAACAGTGCTTGTCGCTCTGTTCGACATCGCTTCGCGGCGCATGCCTGAATCCAATGCAGAGCTTTCACTCGCCCGCGGCGAGCGAGTCACTCCGATTGCACTGTAGGAGCGCCTTCAGGCGCGATGCTTTCCTGCACGCTTCGAACTTCTACATCGTCGTCCCTGTGCAGGCAGGGACCTTATGACTCGGCTTCTGCGCATGTTCGTGCATCGCTACGCGGCGCGAGATGTGTCGATCCAGTGCCAAGCTTTCACTCGCCTTCGGCGAGCGAGTCACTT
Source organism: Dokdonella immobilis (assembly GCF_900115085.1). Classification (GTDB taxonomy): domain Bacteria; phylum Pseudomonadota; class Gammaproteobacteria; order Xanthomonadales; family Rhodanobacteraceae; genus Dokdonella; species Dokdonella immobilis. The sequence continues at coordinate 51,994 of NZ_FOVF01000032.1, forward strand.
TCTCTTGCGTGGCCAAGAGAAAGTAACCAAAGAGAAGGCCACCCCAA
>NZ_FOVF01000009.1 GCF_900115085.1 Dokdonella immobilis
CTGCGGGCAGCATTCGCTGCGCAAAACGGCAGTCCTGCCGTTTGGTCTCCCGCAAAGCGGGAGAAGGAAGTTCAAGAGCAGAGACGAAGCCGCATCCGCAGGCTTGCGGGAGTCTGCTTCGTCTTGGCTGCGCAGGATGCGCAGTGGATGGGGCCCCTATGCAGTGGACCAGCGGCGGAGAAAAGGCCCGAAGGGTGGCTCGCAAGGATGCGAGCCAGTTGGCTGCCAGTCCAGGGATGGACTGTCAGCCAACCCCGGAGCCGCTGCGCGAAGTCGCAGGGCAGGATGCCCGGAGACCGCTGCATCGGGGTGGCCTTTCTCTTGGTTACTTCTCTTTGGCCACGCAAAGAGAAGTAACTCGCTCGCCGAAGGCGAGTGAAAGCTCTGCTCCTAACCCAAGAATGCGCCGCGAAGCGATGTCGAACAGAGCGAAAAGCACAGTCACTGGGTCACGGCCCGGACGAAGTCCGGCCTGTCCTGAGCCTGTCGAAGAGCAAGGACGACGATGTAGAAGTTCGGACCGTGCAGGAGAGCATCGCGCCTGGAGGCGCTCCTACAGTGGAATCGGTGTGACTCGCTCGCCGGCAACCGGTCCGGGCAGAGTGAAACTAGATGCCAAAGGCCCGATTGCACCAGTCGAACAACGGCCCCCAGGCGAACCCGAGCACGATCAGCGCCAGGCCATTCAATGAGATCACCCAGCGCAGGGGCACGTCGCTCGGCAGCGGCAGAGCCGAGGCATCGGCTGCCGAGTCGAAGTACATGACCTTGACCACGCGCAGGTAGTAGTAGATGCCGATGATCGCGAACACGATCGCGACGATGGCGAGCCAGAGGAAGCCGGCGTCGATGGCGGCCTTGAGCACCAGCAGCTTGGCGAAGAAACCGAACAGCGGCGGCACGCCGGCCAGCGAGAACATGGCGATCGCCATGATTCCGGCGTACCAGGGGCTGCGCTGGTTGAGGCCCTTGAAGTCCTCGATTTCCTCGCACTCGAATCCCTTGCGCGCAAGCAGGCCGATCATGCCGAACGCGACCGCTGCGGTCAGTGAATAGCTGATCGCGTAGAACATCGCAGCCGAGAAACCCGCGGGCGAAGCGCCAACGAAACCGAGCAGCAGGAAGCCGACGTGCGAAATCGTCGAATAGGCGAGCATGCGCTTGAGATTGCTCTGGGCGATCGCGAACAGGTTGCCGATCGCCAGCGAGAACACCGAAAGGATGGCCAGCATCAGGGTCCAGTGTTCGCTGAGGCCGCCGAGCCCGCCTTCAAGCAGGCGGTAGGCCAGGCCGAAGGCCGCCAGTTTGGGCGCCGAGCCGATGAATACGGTGATCGCGGTCGGGGCGCCCTGGTAGACGTCGGGCAGCCACATGTGGAATGGGGCGGCACCGAGCTTGAAGGCGATGCCGGCGATCAGGAAGATCAGGCCGAAGGCCAGCCAGCCCGGATGCTCAACTTGACCGATCGAGGCGCTGATGCGGGCCAGATCAAGCGTGCCGGTGGCGCCGTAGATCATCGACATGCCGTACAGCAGCAGGCCCGAGGCCAGCGCACCGAGCACGAAATACTTGATCGCCGCTTCGGCGGAAACCGACGAATCACGATTCAGCGCGACCAGGGCGTAGGACGACAGGGCCAGCAATTCGAGGCCCAGGTAGGCGCTGATCAGGCTGCCGGCCGAGACCAGCAGCATCATGCCCAGGGTCGCGAACAGGATCAGCAGGTAGTACTCGCCGATCAGCAACTGGCGCTCGCGCATGTAATTGCGGCCGTAGAAAAGGCTCAGGCCGCTCATCAGCAGGACGAACTGCTTGAGGACGACGCTGATGCCGTCATGCAGGAACATGCCATTGAACGCGCTCAGGCCCTGCCCTGCCGCCGGCGCGCCCTGCCAGACGAAGCATGCCGAAACCGCCAGGGCCGCGATCGACATCCAGTGCGTGACATCGCGCTGGCTCGGCTTGAGGAACAGATCGATCAGCAGGATCGCGCAGGTCGCTCCGAGCAGGATCAGCTCGGGAAGAATCGCGACCAGGTCGTTGGGATTGAATGACATCATCGTTGGGGTCTCAGGCCTTGCTCAGCATCAGCGCGTTGACGATCTGCAACACCGAGCTGTCCATCAGGTCGGTCAATGGCTTCGGATACACGCCGACGGCCAGCACCGCCGCCGCGAACGATCCGAGCACAATCCATTCGCGTGCATCGAGATCCTCGAACTTGGCCACTTTCGGATTGGTCACTTCGCCGAAGATCACGCGCTTGACCAGCCACAGCGTGTAGGCCGCACCGATGATCAGGGTGAAAGCCGCGACTGCGGCGATCCAGAAGTTGTCCTGGAACGCGGCCAGGATGACCATGAATTCACCGACGAAGCCGCTGGTGCCCGGCAGCCCGCAATTGGCCATGGCGAACAGCACGAAGAACGCGCCGAACCATGGCATCACGTTCACGACGCCGCCGTAGTCGCGGATCATGCGCGAATGCAGGCGGTCGTAGAGCACGCCGATGCACGAGAACATCGCGCCCGAGACGAATCCGTGCGAGATCATCTGCACCATCGCGCCCTGCACGCCGAGGCGCGCCGCATCGGGGTTGCCGTGCACGCGAACCAGGGCGAGGGCGATGAACAGGCCCAGGGTGACGAAGGCCATGTGGGCGATCGAGGAATAGGCGATCAGCTTCTTCATGTCGTCCTGGACCAGGGCGACGTAGCCGATATAGACCACCGCGACCAGGGACATCGCGATCACGACCCAGGCGTACTCCTGCGAGGCATCGGGCGTGATTGGCAGCGAGAACCGGATGAAGCCATAGCCGCCGACCTTGAGCATGATCGCGGCCAGGATCACCGAGCCACCGGTCGGCGCCTCGACGTGGGCGTCGGGCAGCCAGGTGTGCACCGGCCACATCGGCACCTTGATCGCGAAGGCGATCAGGAAGGCGAAGAACAGCCAGGCCTGCTCGCTTGGGCCGAGCGGGGCCTGGGCGAAGGCCTGCAGCGAGAACTCGCCAGTCTTCATGTGCAGGTAGATCAGCCCGATCAGCATGAAGATCGAGCCGAGGAAGGTGTAGATGAAGAACTTCAGGGTCGCGTAGACGCGGCGCGGGCCACCCCAAATGCCGATGATGATGAACATCGGAATCAGCATGGCTTCGAAGAACACGTAGAACAGCAGCGCATCGGTCGCCGCGAAGACGCCGATCAGCATGCCCTCGAGCGCGAGCATGGCCGCCATGTACTGCGAAACGCGCTTGTCGATCGGCCCCCACGAACCGATGATCACGAGCACGCTGGTGAACGTGGTCAGCACGATCAGGGCGACCGAAATGCCGTCGGCGGCCAGCGCGTAGTGGACCTTCAGCGCATCGATCCAGGCATGCGACTCGATGAACTGCATGCCGCCGGCGGGTGCGTCGTAGCCGAGATAGAGCGGAATGCTGGCGGCCAGGGTCGCCAGCGCAACGAGCACGCTGAGCCAGCGCGCGACGCGCGGATCGCGGCCGAGCGCGAGGACGAGGATGGCACCGGCAATCGGCAACCAGATCAGTACGCTGAGAAGTGGCCATTGAGCCATGGTGGTTGTCATTCCCTAACCCACACTATTCATGAACGGGCGCGGATGATCGCGGAGGATTTTGTGGCGAGCGCAAGGCGCGCGGAGCCGGAATGGTGGGCCCATTGCGGCGACAAGCAACGCCGCGATCGCAGCAAAAGACCCGCGAGGGCCGTGCCAGCAGGGAAACGCAGCCGTATATTTTGTCGAAGCCAAGTGATTTACGACTTGCATTGCCCTATCAAACATTTCGGCGTTTTCCTGCGACGTTCATGAATAGTGCGGGTTGAATCAGGCGGCGATGCGCGTGAACAGCCACCACGATCCGCCGAGCAGCAGGATCAGGCCGAGGATCATCGCGAACGCATAGTGGTAGAGATAGCCGGACTGGACCCGGCGAACGATGGCAGACAGTTGATCGATGAAGCTGGCGGAACCGTCGATGGCGCGGTCGATCAGGCCGGCGTCGCCGCCGCGCCAGAGGCCGCGGCCGAGGGCGACGCCGCCGCGCGCGAAGACCGCCTGGTAGAGGCTGTCGAACCAGTATTTGTTGGCCAGCAGGGTATGCAGCGGACGCAATGCGTTCTCGGCCTTGTCGGCCACGGACGGCTGGAACAGCCAGATCCAGGTGGCGGTGGCAAAACCGGCGAGTGCAATCCAGAACGGCGGCTGCGAGAACCCGTGCAGTGCCATGGCCAGCGCACCGTGGAATTCATGGCCGAGTTCGCCGAGCACATTGTTGGCTTCGCGCACGAAGATGGCCTGGCCGAAATAATCGCCGAACAGCATCGAACCGATAGTCAGGAAGCCGATCACGACAGATGGAATCGCCAGTAGCACGAGTGGCAGGGTAACCACCCACGGCGACTCCTTCGGCGCATGCTCGAGGTGACCGGGCGCATGGTGGCCGTGCTCGTCATGATCGGCATGGTGCTCATGACCATGGGCGTGCCCTGCGTGCTCGACGACGAAACGTTCCTTGCCATGGAAGGTCATGTAGAGCAGGCGGAAGCTGTACAAGGCGGTGATGAATACGCCGGCAAGCACGCAGAAATAGGCGTAGCCGGCGCCAACGCGATGCGACTCGCCGACCGCCTCGATGATCGCATCCTTCGAGTAGAAACCGGCGAAGCCCGGCGCCCCGGCCAGGGCCAGCGAACCGATCCACATCGTGATCCAGGTCACCGGCATGTATTTGCGCAGGCCGCCCATGTGGCGCATGTCCTGCTCGTGGTGCATGGCGATGATGACCGAACCGGCGCCGAGGAACAGCAGGGCCTTGAAGAAGGCATGGGTCATCAGGTGGAACACACCGGCCGAATAGGCCGAGACGCCGAGGGCAACGGTCATGTAGCCGAGTTGGGACAGGGTCGAATAAGCGACCACGCGCTTGATGTCGTTCTGGACGACGCCGATCAGGCCGGTGAACAGGGCCGTGGTTGCGCCGATCACAAGCACGAAGGTCAGCGCTGTCTCGCTCAGTTCGAACAGCGGCGACATGCGCGCGACCATGAAGATGCCGGCGGTGACCATGGTCGCAGCGTGGATCAGGGCCGAGATCGGGGTCGGACCTTCCATCGAGTCGGGCAGCCAGACATGCAGCGGAACCTGGGCCGACTTGCCCATGGCGCCGATGAACAGGCAGATGCAGACGACCGTGGCCACCTGCCACGGGTGCCCGGCGATCAGCTCGACCGAACGCGCGCCCATGTCGATGGCTGGATCCTGTGCGTGCGCGAACACCGTACCGTAGTCCAGCGAGCCGCCGAACCACATCAGCACGCCGGCGATACCGAGCAGGAAGCCGAAGTCGCCGACCCGGTTGACGATGAACGCCTTCATGTTGGCGAAGATCGCGGTCGGGCGCTTGAACCAGAAACCGATCAGCAGATAGGAAACCAGGCCGACTGCTTCCCAGCCGAAGAACAGCTGCAGGAAATTGTTGCTCATGACCAGCATGAGCATCGAGAAGGTGAACAGCGCGATGTAGCTGAAGAAGCGCTGGTAGCCGTCGTCGTCGGCCATGTAGCCGATCGTGTAGACGTGCACCATCAGCGAGACGAAGGTCACCACGACCATCATCATCGCGGTCAGTCGGTCGATCAGGAATCCGATGTTTGCGCTGGTGCTGCCGACCTGGAACCAGGTGTAGAGGTTCTCGTTGAAGGTCTCGGCGCCGCCCCAGACCAGCTGGTAGAGCACGTGCATCGACAGCGCGCAGCTCAGGGCGACGCCGACGATGGTCACGCCATGCGCGCCAACGCGGCCGACTCGCTTGCCGAACAGGCCTGCGATCACCGCGCCGACCAGGGGCGCCAGGACGATCACGAGCAGGAGGTTTTTGTCGAGCGTCATGGGTCAGCCCTTGAGCGTGTCGATGTCGGTCACGTCGATCGTCGCGCGATTGCGGAACAGGACGACGAGGATGGCGAGGCCGATCGCCGCCTCGGCCGCGGCCACGGTCAGGATGAAGAAAACGAAGACCTGACCCGACGGATCGCCGAGGAAGCGCGAGAACGCAACGAAGTTCGTGTTGACCGCGAGCAGCATGAGCTCGATGCACATGAGCAGGACGATCACGTTCTTGCGGTTGATGAAGATACCGGCCACGGCGATGCAAAACAGCACCGCGCCGAGGGTGAGGAAGTGGGCCAGGGTAATCACGGTGTCGCCTCCCCTTTCTTGACCGCGTCCATCTTGACCAGACGGATGCGATCCTCGCGCTTGACCATGACCTGGCGGCCCGGATTCTGGGTCTTGATGCCGCTGCGCTTGCGCAGCGTCAGCGGGATGGCCGCGATCAGGCCCACGGTAAGAATCAGTGCGGCAACCTCGAACGGGAGCAGGAAGTCGCGGAACAATGTGCGCCCGAGCCAACCCATGTTGGACATGCCGGCCAGCGCGGCGGGATCGGCGCTCACAGGCACCTGCAGGCTGCGTACGCCGATCATCATCAGCATCTCGACCAGCATGACCACGGCGACCACGATGCCGACCGGCAGGAAGCGCACGAAGCCTTCACGCACCGGGGCGAAGTCGACGTCGAGCATCATGACCACGAACAGGAACAGGACCATGACCGCGCCGACGTAGACGAGGACCAGGGCGACGGCGAGGAACTCGGCCTGGGCGAGCAGCCATACGCAAGCCATCGAGAAGAAGGTCAGGACCAGGTTCAGCGCGGCGACGACCGGATTCTTCACGCTGATCACGGCCAGCGCAGCCAGCGCGGCGACCGCGCCGAAGAAGTAGAAGCAGACCAGTTCAAATGTCATCGGATTCTCCGTGGCCGCTCATCGGAATGCCGCATCCTGGGCGCGCGCCGCGGCGATCTCGCCCTCGTAGCGATCGCCGATGGCCAGCAGCTGGATCTTGCTGACGACGTTCTCGCCGCGCTTCTCGAAGTGGTATTCGTGCAGGTGCGTCTCGACGATCGAATCGACCGGGCAGGATTCCTCGCAGAAACCGCAGTAGATGCACTTGAACAGGTCGATGTCGTAGCGCGTCGTGCGGCGCGTGCCGTCCTCGCGCATTTCCGAATCGATCGTGATCGCGAGCGCCGGGCAGACCGCCTCGCAGAGCTTGCAGGCGATGCAACGCTCTTCGCCATTCGGATAGCGACGCAAGGCGTGCAGGCCGCGGAACCGATTCGACTTCGGAATGTGTTCTTCCGGGTAGCGCATCGTGTACTTCGGCTTGAACATGTAGCGGAGGGTCAGCCACATGCCGGCCAGTAGCTCCAGCAGCAGCAGACTCTTGAAATAGTGAGTGACTCTGTTCATGGCTTGGCTTGGGGTCCTGGCTCGTTCATGCGCCGATGGTGACGATGCCGTAGTACTTCATGCAGGCCGCGGCCACGACCCAGACGATCGTGATCGGGATGAACACCTTCCAGCCCAGGCGCATGATCTGGTCGTAGCGATAGCGCGGGAACGAGGCGCGGAACCACAGGTAGAAGAAGGAAAACATGAACGCCTTGATGAAGGTCCACTGCCAGCCGCCCTTCCAGAGCCAGTCGACCCATGGTACGTCGGCGTTGATCCAGCCCTGCAGCGGACTCAGCCAGCCGCCCATGAACAGGACCGAGGCGAGGAACGCGATCAGGATCATGTTCGCGTATTCGGCGAGGAAGAAGATCGCGAACGCCGAGCCGGAGTACTCGACGTGGAAGCCGGCGACGATCTCGGATTCGCCCTCGGCCACGTCGAACGGCGCACGGTTGGTTTCGGCCACGCCGGAGATGAAGTAGATCACGAACATCGGCAGCAGCGGCAGCCAGTACCAGTCGAAAAAGCCCTTGCTGCCCTGCTGGGCAAGTACGATGTCGGTGAGGTTCAGGCTGCCGGTCATGATCATGACGCTGACCAGGGCGAAACCCATGGCGATCTCGTAGGACACGGTCTGCGCCGCGGCGCGCATTGCGCCGAGCATCGCGTAGCGCGAGTTCGAGGCCCAGCCGGCGAGGATGATGCCGTAGACGCCGAGCGAGGTCATCGCCAGCAACAGGAGCAGGCCGACATTGACGTTGGCCAGGACCAGTCCTGCGTCGAACGGAATCACCGACCAGGCGGCGAAGGCCGGGACCAGGGCGATCATCGGGGCCAGGTAGTACAGCACCTTGTTCGAATTGGCCGGCAGGATGACTTCCTTGAACAACAGCTTGAAGACGTCGGCAAAAGCCTGCAGCAGGCCGAGCGGACCGATCTGGTTCGGCCCCATGCGCACGTGCATCCAGCCGATCACCTTGCGTTCCCAATAGACGAACATCGCGACGGCGATGATCACCGGCACGGCGATGGCGAGAATCTTGAGCACGGTCCAGACGACGATCCCGGTGTCCCCGTAGCCGAACAGGGTGTCGCGCATCGAATCGATCATGCCGAAGCCCTCGCAATCGTCAGCGCCGCGCCAGGGCCCGGCAGGCCGGCCACCTCGGCGTAGCCTGCCTCGATCCATACCGCCCCTTCCGGCACGGCCGCATCGCTTGCCGCAGGCAGGACCGTGTCCTCGACGCGAACGCGATCACCACCCTGCAGGCCCAGCTTGCCGGCATCGACCGGATTCAGGATGGCCATGGCACCCCGCGTGAGCGGATGCGCATTGAGTGCCGGCGAGCGGCGCAGGACCGCGTCGGCGCGATAGATGGCCGTCGTCGTGATGCGCTCGAACGTGTACGGAGAACTGGCGGGCGACGTGCGCGGTTCGGCATCGCCGGCGCCGGTCGCGATCGGCGCCTTGCCCATCTGCGCGCGGACCTCGTCGATCTCGGTGAAGCCGAATCCATCGAGCGCGAGGGCAGATCCGAGTGCGCGCAGCACTTTCCAGCCCGGCCGTGCGTCGCCCGGCAAGCGGGCTGCCGCGCTGAGAGTCTGCACCGTTCCGTCGATATTGGTGTAGCTCGCGTCGATTTCGGGCGGCAGGCCGATCGGCAACACGGCGTGTGCCTTGCTGCGCACGCCGGCACAGGCATACGCGCCCATGTAGACGTAGAACCCAGCCTCGCTTCGCGCCTTCTCGAAAGCCGAAGGCTCGGCGAAATCGGCCGAGCCGGCCTGATAGACGATCAGGTTCTTCGGAGGACTGGCCAGCATCGCGGCGACATCGCGGCCGTCCTTCTGCGGCGCGAGCCCGGCGTCGGCCAGGCCGATCGCGTTGGCCCCGGCCGGAATCTCATTGAAGCCCGAGCCGGTCACGCGCGCGATGAACTTCGCCGCGGCGCGCAACCAGGACGCCTCCGCATGCTGCACGGCGACCTCGCCGAGAATGACGGCGGAGACGCCAGCATCGCTGAGCCCGGCGATCCAGTCCTTGGCCGACTCATTGGCGGTGGCGCGAGTCAGTTCCTTGGCCAGCGATGACGACGCTGGCAAGTGACCGGCATCGTTGGCCGCGCGGGCCAGACCGAGCACGAAGTCGACCATCGCGTGTGGCTTGGCGATGTGCTTGCCGGCCACGTCGAAATTGAATTCGAGGTCGAGCGGATTGATGACGTATACCCTGGCCCCGGCCCTGGCCGCCTTGCGCAGGCGGTGATTGAGCAAGGGCAGTTCGTTGCGCGGATGGCAGCCGATCAGCAGTACCGCGCCGGCCTTTTCGAGGGCGGCGAACGGGGTCTCGAAGGCGGTGGCCCGTGGCGCATCGGAAAAATCGGTCTGGCGAAGGCGATGGTCGATGGCGTCGCTGCCGAGGCCGCGCAGCAGGCGTGCGAGCAGATGACCTTCCTCGCTCGAGGTCAGCGGCGCGACCAGGGCGCCGACATCACCGCCCGATTCGCGCAGCAGATCGGCGACGAAGGCCAGGGCTTCGGCCCAGGTCGTCTCGACCAGCTCGCCATTCCTGCGGATCATCGGCATCGTGGCGCGGTCCGCGGCCTTCAGGCCCTCGTGGCTGTAACGATCGCGATCGGACAGCCAGCATTCGTTGATCGCCTCGTTGTCGCGCGGCACCGAGCGCAGCACCTCGCCGCGGCGCGTGTGCAGCCACAGATTCGAGCCGAGCGCATCGTGGTAGCCGATCGATTCGCGCGCGATCAGCTCCCAGGCCCGCGCCTTGAAACGGAACGGCTTGTTGGTCAGGGCCCCGACCGGGCAGACATCGATGACGTTGCCCGAAAGCTCGCTCATCAGCGGCTTGCCGACATAGGTTCCGATCTGCAGGCGCTCGCCGCGCTCCATGCCACCAAGTTCGTAGGTACCGGCAACCTCGGACATCACGCGAATGCAGCGCGTGCACTGGATGCAGCGGGTCATCTCGGTTTCGACCAGCGGACCGAGGTTCTCGTCGGGAATCGTGCGCTTGCGTTCGACGAAGCGGCTGACCGAGCGGCCATAGCCCATCGACAGGTCCTGCAGTTCGCACTCGCCGCCCTGGTCGCAGATCGGGCAGTCGAGCGGATGATTGATCAGCAGGAACTCCATCACGTTGCGCTGCGCGGACAAGGCGCGCTGCGACTGGGTGAAGATCTTCATGCCGTCGGCCACCGGCGTCGCGCATGCCGGTTGCGGCTTCGGCATCGGCCGGCCGCCCATTTCGACCTCGACCATGCACATCCGGCAATTGGCCGCGATCGGCAGCTTCTCGTGGTAGCAGAAACGCGGAATCGGCACGCCGATGCGATCGGCCGCCTGGATGATCATCGAACCCTTCGGCGCAAACGTCTGCTGGCCGTCGATCTCGATGGTGACGTGATCCGGTGGCACGTCGGTTGTGATCGGCTGGGCGCTCATGCCTGGGCTCCTGTCGAAGCCGGGATTCGGGATTCGGGATTGGGGATTCGAAAGAGCCTGGGCTTGCGGCTTCGCTTTGCCGAATCCCGAATCCCGAATCCCGAATCCCATGTCGTGAGTACGGCGAACGACATCATGCTGCAGCCTCCATCGAAGCCTCGACCATCGACCTGCCGTTCACAATGAAATACTCGAACTCGTGCCAGTAATGGCGCAGGAAGCCCTGCACCGGCCAGGCAGCGGCCTCGCCGAAGGCGCAGATGGTGTGGCCTTCGATCTGTCCGGCGGCGGCTTTCAGCGTATCGAGATCGCCGAGTTCGGCCTTTCCTTCGACGATGCGGGTGAGCATGCGGTACATCCAGCCGGTGCCTTCGCGGCAGGGCGTGCACTGGCCGCAGGATTCGGCGTAGTAGAAGCGCGCGATGCGCTGGCAGGCGCGGACCATGCAGGTGGATTCATCCATCACGACGACCGCGCCTGAGCCGAGGCCGGAGCCGGCTTTCTGGATCGCGTCGTAGTCCATCGTGATGCCCATCATCGTCTCGCCCGGCAGCACCGGCATCGACGAGCCGCCCGGGATCACGGCCTTGAGCTTGGCGCCATTGCGCATGCCACCGGCCATCTCGAGCAACTCGGCGAACGGCGTGCCGAGCGGGATCTCGTAGTTGCCGGGTTTCGCCACGTGGCCGGACACCGAAAAGATCTTCGGGCCGCCGTTGTTCGGCTTGCCGATATTGAGGAACCAGCTCGCGCCCTTGCGCAGGATCGCCGGCACCGAGGCGTAGGTCTCGGTGTTGTTGATCGTGGTCGGCTTGCCGTAGAGGCCGAAGTTGGCCGGGAATGGCGGCTTGAATCGCGGCTGCCCCTTCTTGCCTTCGAGCGACTCCATCATCGCGGTCTCTTCGCCACAGATGTAGGCGCCGGCGCCGAGCGCGGTATGGATGTCGACATCGATGCCCGAGCCGCCGATGTTCTTGCCGAGCAGGCCGGCCCCATAGGCGGCCTTCAGGGCCAACTCAAAATGCTCGAAGGGCTCGTGGTGGAACTCGCCACGCAGGTAGTTGTAGGCGACCGTCGAACCGGTCGCATAACAGGCGATCGCGAGCCCCTCGATCACGGCATGCGGATTGAAACGCAGGATGTCGCGATCCTTGCAGGTCCCCGGTTCGGATTCGTCGGAATTGCACAGGATGTATTTCTGGCCCGGCGCATTGCGCGGCATGAACGACCACTTCAGCCCGGTCGGGAAACCCGCGCCGCCGCGGCCGCGCAGGGCGCTGTTCTTGAGCTCGTCGATGATCGTGGCCGGATCGGGCTTTTCGGCCAGGATCTTCTTCCAGGCCTGGTAGCCGTCGACCTTGAGATAGTTCTCGAGCGTCCACGGCTGCTCGAAGTGCAGCGTGGTGTAAACGACCTGGTGGTCCTTGGGAGCGGGTCCGAATGCCATGGTTATTCCAGTGCGTCGAGGATCTTGTCGACCTTCGCGGTATCGAGGTTCTCGTGGTAGTGGCCGTTGACCACCATCATCGGCGCGCCGCAGCAGGCGGCCAGGCATTCTTCCTCGCGCTTGAGGTAGATGCGCCCATCCGCGCTGCTTTCGCCGAGTCTGACGCCGAGCTTCTTCTCGCAATGGCGGACGAGCTCTTCGGCACCGTTCAGCCAGCACGAGATATTGGTGCAGATCGCGACATTGTTGCGGCCGACCGGCGTGGTCTCGAACATCGAATAGAAACTGGCCACCTCGAATGCCCACACCTGGGGCAGGTCGAGATAGCGCGCGACGGCGACGATCAGTTCGTCGGTCAGGAAACCGCCATTCTGCTCCTGGGTCACGAACAGCGCCTGGATCAACGCCGAGCGCTTGCGATCAGGCGGAAACTTGGCCACCCACGCATCGATGTGCTCGCGCGTATGCGAAGTCAGCAACGCCAGCGGATCGACGTCCTTGATCTGGTTGTAGGTGCCGGTGGGTTTCATGGGTTGGAAGCCGGGAATGGAGAATGGAGAATGGAGAATGGGAAAGCGGGACCTCGGGATTGGGCACGGGAGCTCGGGCTGGCGCGAGTTACCTCTCCAACCATTCCCCATTCTCCATTCCCCATTCCCGTACTCACCGATCTATCTCCCCGAACACCACATCGTACGTGCCGATCATGGCCACGACGTCGGCGAGCATGTGGCCGCGCACGACCGTGTCCATCGACGAGAGGTGGGCGAAGCCCGGGGCGCGGAGCTTGCAGCGGAACGGCTTGTTGGCGCCGTCGGAAATCAGATAGCAGCCGAATTCGCCCTTCGGCGCCTCGACCGCGGCGTAGGTCTCGCCGGCCGGTACGCAGTAGCCTTCGGTGAACAGCTTGAAGTGGTGGATGAGGGCTTCCATGTCCTCCTTCATCTCCTCGCGCTTCGGCGGTGCGACCTTGTAGTTCTGCACGATGACCGGGCCCGGGTTTGCCTTCAGCCACGCCACGCACTGCTGGATGATTCGGTTGGACTGGCGCATCTCCTCGACGCGCACGAGGTAGCGGTCGTAGCAGTCGCCGTTGACGCCGACCGGAATGTCGAAATCGACTTCGGCGTATTTCGCATAGGGCTGCTTCTTGCGCAGGTCCCAGGCAATGCCGGAACCGCGAAGCATCGGCCCGGTCATGCCCCAGGCCCTGGCTAGGTCCGGCGGCACGACGCCGATGTCGACCGTGCGCTGCTTCCAGATCCGGTTGCCGGTGAGCAGTTCCTCGTATTCGTCAACCTTGCCCGGGAAGTCCGCGCAGAACGACTCGAGGTAGTCGAGCATCGAGCCTTCGCGCCACTGGTTGAAACGCTTAAGATCGTTGCCCTTGTGCCAGCGCGACTCCTTGTACTTGGGCATCTGCGCGGGCAGATCGCGATAGACGCCGCCTGGGCGATAGTAGGTGGCATGCATGCGTGCGCCGGAAACCGCTTCATAGCAGTCCATCAGCTCTTCACGTTCGCGGAACGCATACAGGAACACGGCCATGGCGCCGAGATCGAGCGCGTTCGAACCGATCCACATCAGGTGATTGAGGATGCGCGTGATCTCGTCGAACATCGTGCGGATCCACTGCGCGCGCTCCGGCACCTCGACGCCGAGCAGGTTCTCGATGGCGCGCACGTAGGCGTGCTCGTTGCACATCATCGAAACATAGTCGAGGCGATCCATGTAGCCGATCGACTGGTTGTAGGGCTTCGATTCGGCGAGCTTCTCGGTGCCGCGATGGAGCAGCCCGATGTGCGGATCGGCGCGGACCACGGTCTCGCCGTCCATCTCGAGGACAAGGCGCAACACGCCATGCGCAGCAGGGTGCTGCGGGCCGAAATTCATCGTGTAGTTGCGGATCTCTTCCATTACTTCGCCCCTGCCTCGCGCTCCGCCATGGCCTGCTCGTAGCGCGAATCGTCGCGGATCGTGCGTGGCACGAGCACACGCGGCTCGATCGACACCGGTTCGTAGACCACGCGCTTCTTTTCCGGGTCGTAGCGAACCTCGACATTGCCGATCAGCGGGAAATCCTTGCGGAAGGCATGGCCCACGAAACCGTAGTCGGTGAGGATGCGGCGAAGGTCCGGATGGCCCTCGAAGACGATGCCGAACAGGTCGAAGGCCTCGCGCTCGAACCAATTGACTGCGGGCCAGACTTCCACCAGCGAAGGCACCGTGGGAACGTCATCGTCCTCGCAGAACGCACGCATGCGCAGGCGCTGGTTGTGCGCGATCGAGAGCAGATGGACGACCACCGCGAAGCGACGCGGAATGTTCGTGTCGCGTGGCCGCTCGGCCCAGCTGAAGCGACCGGCGCCCTTGCCTTCGACGCCGCGCGAGAAGCCTTCCGAGGAAACGTCGGTGGTGTCCCATTCGGTCTGGCCGTAGCTGAGATAGTCGACGCCGCAGACATCGATGCACTGCTCGAACTGCCAGGCCGGATCGTCGCGCAGCGTTTTCGCCACGGAAAGCCAGTTCTCGGGCAGCACTTCGATGGTCGTCTCGCCCTTGCGCTCGATGCTGCTGACCACTTTCGGGCCAAGCTGGACTTCGAGGCGGCGCGCCAGGGATGCGGGTTCGCTCATGGCCGGTCCTCAGCGCGCGATGGTGTTGGTTCGGCGAATCTTCTTCTGCAGTTGCAGAATGCCGTGGATCAGGGCTTCGGCGGTCGGCGGGCAGCCCGGCACGTAGACATCGACCGGGACGATGCGGTCACAACCGCGGACCACGGCGTAGGAATAGTGGTAGTAGCCGCCCCCGTTGGCGCAGGAGCCCATCGAGATGACCCACTTCGGTTCGGGCATCTGGTCATAGACCTTGCGCAAGGCGGGAGCCATCTTGTTGACCAGCGTGCCGGCCACGATCATGACGTCGGACTGGCGTGGCGACGGGCGAAAGATGACGCCGTTGCGGTCCAGATCAAGGCGCGCCGCGCCGGCATGCATCATCTCGACGGCGCAACAGGCGAGCCCGAAGGTCATCGGCCACATCGAACCGGTGCGCGCCCAGTTGACCAGCTCGTCCATGCGTGCGGTGACGAAACCGCGCTCGAGCAGTGGATTGTCGTCGCCCGGCCGCAGGATGTCGTCGACCGGACCGCCCGGAGTCGGGTTGTGCATGACCCGCGCGATGGCGTCGCTCATTCCCATTCGAGGGCTCCCTTCTTCCAGACATAGACGAAGCCGAGCACGAGCAGGCCGATGAACATGCCCATTTCGGCCAGGCCGAACGCGCCGAGTTCGTCGAACACGATGGCCCACGGAATCACGAAGGCGATTTCGAGATCGAAGATGATGAAGAGGATGGCGATGAGGTAGTAGCGCACGTCGAAGCGCATGCGCGCGTCCTCGAAGGCCTCGAAGCCACACTCGTAGGGGGCCAGCTTCTCGGCTGCGGGCTTCTTCGGTCCAAGCACGTTGCCGAGCACCAGCAACGCAATGGCGATACCGGTGGCGACCAGCAGGAACAGGAGGACCGGGAAATACTCGACTAGCACATGCACCTCCGCGCCACCTGGCGCATCAGCGGTTGCCGCAGGCTGCGGCAACGACGGTTGTACAAGATGTTGGTGCCCAAGGGGGGACTCGAACCCCCACAGCTCTCGCCGCTACCACCTCAAGGTAGTGCGTCTACCAATTCCGCCACCTGGGCAACGCTATCAAGCTCCGTCCTTCCTCGCATTCTCCGGCTTCGCCGCTTCGGATTTTACCGGCTCCGATGCCGGTTTGTCCGTTGCGGGAGCAGGCACTGGCGCCGGCACGTCGGTGGAGGCCGGGGCCGCCGTCGTTGCTGCCGGCACGTCGCCGGCAGCCGGTGCCGGAGCGGCCGGGGCAACCCCCGCCATGACGCCAAGGTCGTCCGAGGTTCCGCCAACAGCGGAGGGGCGACTGTGATACATGCCCATGCCGAGGCTGAGCAGGAAGAACAAACCGGCCAGGACCGCCGTGCTGCGCGACAGGAAGTTTGCCGAACCGCGCGCACCGAAAACGGTCGAGGAAGCGCCGCCGCCGAATCCGGAGCCTGCATCGGCACCCGCGCCACGCTGCATGAGGATCAGCGCGATCATCGAAACGGCAATCAGCACATAGAAGACTTGGGCAATGATCGTGAACATTTGAATCAGGAATCCCGGTTTGCCGCGGCCGAAGCCGCATCGCATATCGCAAGAAAATCAGCCGCCACCAGCGAAGCGCCACCAATCAGCCCACCGTCGATATCGGGCCTGGCGAACAATTCGGCAGCATTGGCGGCCTTGACGCTGCCTCCGTACAGGAGGCGCAGCGAGCTGGCTATTCTAGCATCCTGCCCCGCGAATTTGTCACGCATGAACGCATGGACCTCCTGCGCCTGCTCCGGCGTGGCAGTCTTGCCGGTACCGATCGCCCAGACCGGTTCATAGGCAACCACGGCATCGGCGAATGCGGCAATGCCGGCGAGATCGAGCACGGCATCGAGCTGGGAACCGACGATCTGCTCGGTTTCGCCGGCCTCGCGGTGCTCGAGCAGTTCGCCGATGCAGAGGATCGGGATCAACCCCGCGGCTTGCGCGGCGACGAACTTGCGCGCCACAACCGCGTCGGTCTCGGCGTGGTACTGGCGCCGCTCGGAATGCCCGACCAGTACATAGCGGCAACCGATGTCGTGCAGCATCGCCCCGGCCACCTCGCCCGTGTAGGCGCCCTGAGCATGCTCGCTGAGATCCTGGGCGCCGAAGCCCAGGGCACTGCCGCGCGCGGCGGAGATCAGCTCGGAAAGATACGGAAACGGCGGGATGACGGCCACGTCCGCGGATTTGGGCAGGTTCTCCACCACGCTTGCGACGAGGCTGGCGGATTGTGCACGTGAACCATGCATTTTCCAGTTGCCGGCAACGAAATTGCGACGCATCGGACGAACCTGCTCTTGCGGGGCGCGAAGGATAGCGAGCCGTCGACGTGCCGGCAAATGATGGCACGTCCTGTTGCAGCGATGCCTGCTCGTGATCGGGCACCCTGCCCGCTGTTCCTGGCCAGCGGTGCCGGCAGCCGCCATGGCTTGGCCCGTTCGACGGCCAGGCCGCGGAGGACTAGTCTTTGCGCACTTTCGAACCGGACAGGACAGGAATGACCCAGACCAGGGGCTACGCATTGATCACCGGCGCGTCGGCCGGCATCGGCGCCGCGTTCGCGCGCGAACTGGCCGCGCGCGGTCACCCGTTGGTACTGAGCGCACGGCGCGTCGAGCGCCTCGAATCGCTGGCGCAATCCTTGCGCGAGGCGCACCGAATCGACATTCAGATCATTCCGGCCGATCTCGCCGAACGCGATGCGCCGCGCCTGCTATGCGAAGAAGTCGCGCGACGCGGCCTCGGCGTCGATCTGCTCGTCAACAATGCCGGCTACGGCGTAACCGGATACTTCCTGAGCCAACCCTGGCAGGTCCAGGCCGACTTCATCCAGGTCCTGATGACGGCGCCGACCGAACTCTGCCATCGCCTGCTGCCAGCCATGCGCGAGCGTGGCCATGGACGGATCATCAACGTGGCCTCGCTCGCCGGGCACGTCCCCGGCTCGGCCGGCCAGACCCTGTACGCCGGCGCCAAGTCCTACCTGATCAAGCTCTCGCAAGCACTGCACCTCGAGTACGGTCCGGACGGCGTCAATACCTGCGCGCTCTGTCCCGGCTTCACCTACACCGAATTCCACGACGTCACCGGCTCGCGCGCGATGATGTCGAAGCTGCCGAAATGGCTGTGGATGGATGCACAGACGGTCGTTCGCCAGGGTCTGCGCGCGGTCGATCGCGGCGAGGCGGTCCACATCAACGGCCGCGTCAATCGCATGATCAAGTCCCTGCTCAAGCTGATGCCCGATCGCCTCGCCCTGGCCCTCATGGGACGCCAGTCCAGGCGCATCCGGAAGAAGAAGCCGGACTGAACTCACGATCAGGTGCCATCGCCATGCTTCAGCTGCCGGATCAGGGACACTCACTCGGTGCGCGAAAGCAGAAGAACCGGACCGAGCGGCGCCCCGTCCTGACCTCCTCGCTGACGTCGACGAACGCGCCGTCGCGCCAGGCCAGGAAGTAGCTGCCCGGACCGAGCGGAGGCTTCGCCTCGGGGGCCATGTTCAGGAACACCAGGGCTCCACGGCCGATCAGGATCGGCGCGACGGTGTCGCGCCCCGCCCGCACCGGCGAAAACGGTGGCTTTTGCGCACGCAGGACTTCCGATCGCTCGACGAGGTGATACCAGGGCGAAAACTCGGTTTGGATGAAGCATCGGCCAAGCTTCGACAGATCCGGCGCGAGGGCCTTGATCGTCGTGTCGACATAGAATCCGAACAGCTTGCTGTCGGTGTCGACCAGGTAGATCTGGCAGTCCTCGACGGCCAGGTCGAGCTTGCCGATGGCAGCCACGGCAGCGCTGGCGAAGCGCGCCTGTTCGAGGGTCGTCCCCCGGTAGCTGCGGGCCAGGTGCTGGGACACCGAGAACAGGGGAATCACGAGCAGGGCCGTGCCGAGGCCGGCCAGCCAGCGCTGGTGCAGGGCCGTCGCCGGACCGGACCCTGCGAACACGGCAGCCATGGCCAGGGCCATTCCCAGCGCCGACATGAAGTAGTGACGCGCCGCCAGCACATCCTCGAGGGTATCGGCGCCAAAATGCAGGTTCATCAGAACCAGCCCCGTTCGCGGCCACTGGACCAACGCCGCGACCGCGATCAGGGCCAGGCCGGCCACGATCAGGGCGACCCGGTCGCGGTCCCAGGCGCCTCTGGACCTATTCCATGCCAGCAGCAGCAGGCCCAACGCGCCGAGCACGAACAGGGTCGCGGTGACGCCACCGAGCCGAGGCCAAAGAAACAGGTAGCTCGGCAGCTTGAGGAACCACGCAGCCATGCCCTCGCTGAAAAGCACCCAGGCCGACTTGTAGGCGAACAGTTGCTCGGTGCCGGTGGGCGGGAGCACCCAATGTCGAACCAGAAGCCAGGCAACGAATACCGCGGCCAGCCACAGACAGGCCAGCTGCCGGCGATCCAGCCAGGCCGGCCGCTGTGCGCTCGGCCACCACCAGAACACGAAGGCCGCGGAAATCAGGGCCGCGGTGTTTTCCTTCGCGCACAGGCCGAGGGCAAACAGCAGCAGGGTGGCGAGCAAGGCTCCGGTGCGCCGGGTCTGGCGATACTCCCAGGCCCGCGCCAGGGCCAATAGGCCCAATACCGAGGCGAGCAGCTCGTAGCGATTCGACAGCCAGGCCGTGGTGCCGATCGCGATCGGGTGGATGGCGAACACGAATGCGATGGCAAAGGCCGTACCCCGATCACCGATCAGGCGGGCAACGAGACGCCACAGGGAGAGCACGACCAGCGACAGCAGGGCCGCGTTGAGCAGGTAATGCGGACAGGCATCGGCACCGAACAGGCGCTCGCTCAGCCACCAGAGCAGCACGCCGAGTGGCCGGTAGTGCAGGCCGCCTTCCACATGCTGGTGCCAGAACGGCAGCAGCGGATTGTCGAGGAAGCGCGGCAGCGCCAGCAGCGCATAGTCGTCGAAAATGAACGACCCCGCGAACGCTCCGCGCAGCGCGAGGAAGACTGCCCCGATCAGCGCGATCGCGCGAACGACGCCCGGGCCGAACCCGGGCATTCGGGTACCGGCCTTCATCAGATCAGCTTGATTTCACGCAGGCGTTCCAGCAGGTACTCGTGCGAGGTGATCGGCGTCGGGTACCGGCTCGGATTGTCGTCGTCGATGCATGACGGAAGCACGTCGAGCACGACGTCCGGATTCGGGTGCAGGAAGAACGGGACCGAATATCGGGGCTTGCGCGCATTCTCGTTTTGCGGATTGACGACCCGGTGCGTGGTCGAGGGATAGACGTGGTTGGTCAGGCGCTGCAGCATGTCGCCGATGTTGACGACGATGGCATCCCCCTCCGTGGTGATCGGCAGCCACTGGCCGTCGCGGGTCAGGACCTCGAGTCCTTCGGCACTGGCGCCAACAAGCAGGGTGATGAAATTGATGTCCTCGTGGGCGCCGGCGCGCACGTTCGGGATGTCCTCCGCGGTGATCGGCGGGTAGTGGATCGGACGCAGGATCGAATTGCCGAAGCAGGTCTTGTCCTCGAAGAAATCCTCGGCCAGGTCGATATGCAGGGCCAGCGCGCGCAGCACGCGGGTGCCGAGCGCATCAAGCGCCTCGTACAGTCCGTAGCCATGTTCGCGGAACCCTTCGATTTCGCTGGGCCATACATTGGCCGGCATCTGTGCCGCGTATTTCGAATCGCGCGGAATTTCCCGACCGATATGCCAGAACTCCTTGAGGTCCGGGTGCCTGGAATCCTTCGCGGTCTCGATGCCGAAAGGCGTATACCCGCGCGCACCGCCCGTACCCGGCTGGTGGTACTTGAGCTTGGTCTCCTCGGGCAGGGCGAAAAAGCGTTGGAAGACATCATAGGCCGCATCGATACGACTCTTCGGGATGCCGTGGCCGCTGATGCAGCAGAACCCGAACTCGCGGTAGGCCGCGCCGAGCTCGGCGACGAAGGCGGTGCGGTCGGAATCGTAGCGGCGGATGTCGAGCGTGGGTACGTGTTTCATCGCGGGCTCACGGTATTGAATCGGCAGAGTGGGCGATTATCCCACGACCCGCGCGATCGGGCGGCGGCGTCGAAGACGCCAGGCGGCAGGGAATGCGACGAGACCGCAACGGGTCAGGTAATGCGCGCCTGGGCTGCGCGCACGGCGTCGGCCAGTTCCTCGGCCAGGCGCGAAACGATCGCGGAATCCATCGCTTCGACCGTCACCCGGACCAGTGGCTCGGTGCCCGAAGGGCGCAGGACGACCCTGCCCTGGCCGGCCAGCTGGCCCTGTACGCTGGCCAGCACGCGCTGGACCTCGGCGTCGGCGACGAGTCGCGGACCGCCACTGGCGCGCACGTTGACCGTGGTCTGCGGCACCTTGCGCATGCCGCCTGCCGCATCGGCCAGGCTGCGTCCGCTGCGCGCCAGTGCCTCGAGCACCTGCAGCGCGCTGACGATGGCGTCACCGGTCGATACCCGGTCGAGGCAGAGGATATGGCCCGACGTCTCGCCGCCCAGCACGCCCGAGTGCTCGCGCAGGGCCTGCATCACGTAGCGGTCGCCGACCCGGGTGCGCAGGAACGGCACGCCGAGCGCGCCCATCGCCTGCTCGAGCCCGAAATTGCTCATCAGGGTACCGACCAGAGGACCGCGCAAACGGCCCTGCTCATGCCAGTCCATGGCCAGCACGTACAGCAGTTCGTCGCCGTCGACGACGCGTCCGCTGGCGTCGACCATCTGCAAGCGGTCACCGTCGCCGTCGAAGGCGATGCCAAGATCGGCCCCGGACTCGACGACTGTCCTGGCCAGGGCCGAAGGGCTGGTCGAGCCGCAATCGCGATTGATGTTGAGCCCGTCCGGTCGATTGCCGATCGCGGTCACGGTGGCGCCGAGTTCGCCAAACATTTTCGGTGCGATCTGGTAGGTGGCGCCGTGGGCGCAATCGACGACCAGATGGACTCCGTGCAGGTTGAACGAACGCGATACGGTCGACTTGCAGAACTCGAGGTAGCGCGCCGAGGCGTCCTCGATGCGCATGGCCTTGCCGATCGCTTCCGAGGCAACCGTCGAGAACGGCAGGCTGAGTTCGGCCTCGATCGCCAATTCGACATCGTCGTCGAGCTTTTCGCCGAACGCCGAAAAGAACTTGATGCCGTTGTCCTGATGTGGATTATGCGAGGCGCTGATGACGATGCCGGCATCGGCGCGCATTGATCGGGTCAGGTAGGCGACCCCGGGCGTCGGCATCGGACCGAGCAGGCGCACCTCCGCACCTGCGGCGAGCAGGCCGGCCTCGAGCGCGGATTCGAACATGTAACCGGAAATCCGCGTGTCCTTGCCGATCAGAACGATCGGCCTCTCGCCTTCGCGGGCCAGCACGGCGCCCATCGCCCGACCGAGCTTGAGCATGAACTCCGCTGTGATCGGCCACTGGCCGACCTGGCCACGGATGCCGTCGGTGCCGAAGTACTTCCTATCCACGGGAATCGGGAATTGAGAATGGGGAATGGCTGAAAGGCCGGGAATTGAGGATGTGGAATGAGGAATGGAAAAAGCGGTTCCCCGCTTCCGAACCATTTTGCCGACGAAACGGGCTTACGCTAGCGGACACCGCATCACAGCGGAGAGCAGCCTTACCGATTCTCCATTCCCTATTCCCGGCTCCCGGCACCTCAATCGCCCATCTGTTTCTGGCGATGCTCCCAACGCTCCTGGGCGTCCAGGCACAGGGTGGCGATCGGCCGCGCATCGAGACGCTCCAGGCCGATGTCCTCGTCGGTTTCCTCGCAGAAGCCGTAGCGGCCCTCTTCGATGCGCTTGAGCGCCTTGTCGATCTTGGAGATCAGCTTGCGGTAACGGTCGCGCGTCCTCAACTCGAGCGAGTTCTCGGTTTCGCGGGTTGCGCGCTCGGCCTCGTCGCCGACGTCGCGGACCTCGTCGCGCAGGTTCTCGATGGTCTGCTTGGACTCCTCGACCAGATCCTCACGCCAGCTCTGCAGCTTGCGCCGGAAATACTCGAGGTGCCGGGGATTCATGTACTCCTCTTTGGCCGACGGGCGATAGCCCGCGGGCAATTCGATCGAGGTATTGGTCGGCAGCGCGTAACGGCCGTCCTGCATGGTCACGCCCTTCTCTTTCGAAGGAACGGCGATCGCCTTGATCTTCGCATTCTTTTTGGATGTTGCCGGTGCAGCGGTCGTGGTTTCGGTCACAGAAGACTTGCTGTTCTTGGAGAGAGGGGTTGTGGACTTGCCGGAAGGAGCCGGCTTGCTGACGGTTTTCTTCGCCGAGGCCGATGCGGGCGGGACGCGTTTTGCCACCGCACTGCCGGCCGCCCTGGCTGGCTTTGCGGGTTTCGCGGATCTGGCCGGCTTTGCCGGTGGCGCGACCTTCTTCGCCTTGGCGGCCTTCACGGGCGTCTTGACCTTGGCCGAGGCGGTCGGCTTCTTTGCCGCGGGTGCTGGCTTTTTTGGAGCGGCCGCCTTTTTCGATGCGGACTTCGCGACGACGGGCTTGGCCTTTGCAGCGGGCTTGGCACTGGACTTGGCCGCCTTCACCGCAGGCTTGGCCTTCGGCTTGGCCGCGCTCCTGGCGCTCGCGATGGCCTTGCCGGATTTCGCGCTCGCCTTGGGTTTCTGTTTGGATTTCGCCATTTCCGTCCTTACCTTGTGACTCGGCGGCGGCGTGTTATAGCCTAAGTACCCCGCCCCGGCAACCGCTGCATCAGGCGCTGCGGTCGACGCCTCACTGCGCCAAACACTATCACCCCCGTGTCCCGGCTTATCCTCTTACTGTTGGCATTTTACAAGCGCATGATCAGTCCGTGGCTCGGGCCGCGCTGCCGTTTTCATCCGAGCTGTTCGGATTACGCGCGCGTGGCCGTGGCCCGGTTTGGAAGCCTGCGTGGCAGCTGGCTGGCGCTGAACCGGCTGCTCCGATGCCAACCGATGTGCGAAGGCGGCCTCGATCCGGTACCGGAGAACTTCAGCTGGCGACCGTTCCTGCGCGCCAGCAAGGCGCATGGACACGACCATGAGTGATGAACCACCCTTCCATGCGCGGCGTGCCGGACAGCAACCCCGCCAGGCGCCTCGATCGACTTCAACCCACTTCACGGAAGACGGCCTGATCCACGTGCGGCCAGTCCGGGAGGCCTGTTGAGGCTCCTTGACCTGCTTGTTCTGTCCGGACTGCTCGGCCTCGCCACGTCCAGCGTTGCGCGCGGCGATGCCGATCGCATCGTTTTTCCCGAACAGGCGTCGCAGGGTGCGATGGTGCTCGGCAAGGTACCGGCCGGTAGCGTCGTCCACTTTGCCGGGCGGATGCTGCGTGTCACCCCGTACGGCACGGTCGGATTCGGTGTCGCGCGTGACGCCACGGGTCCGCTGGGCATCGACGTGCAGAGTCCGGACGGCAGCCACCACCTCGCCAGGATTGAGGTAAGCAAGCGCGACTGGCCGGTCGAGCGGGTCAGTGGTGTGCCACCGAAAACCGTTGATCCACCGCCGCAGATTGCCGCGCGGATCCGGCGCGAACAGGCTGCCGTCGCCGCCGCGCGCGAACGTGACGATGCGCGCACGGATTTCACCGCGGCCTTCATCCGTCCGCTCGATGGCCGCATCAGCGGGCGCTTCGGCAACCAGCGCATCTACGATGGCAAGGCCGGATCCGCGCACTCGGGCATGGACATCGCGGCGCCGAGAGGAACGCCGGTCAAGGCGCCCGCCGGTGGCATCGTCACCTTCGCGGCCACCGATCTCTACCTGACCGGCGGCACCCTCGTCATCGACCATGGCCACGGCTTCAGCAGCAATTTCCTGCACCTGTCCCGGATCGACGTGGAACCCGGCGAGCGCGTCGAACAAGGCCAGGTGATCGCGGCGGTCGGTTCCAGCGGTCGTGCCAGCGGTCCGCACCTGCATTGGGGAATGAACTGGTTCGATGTCCGCATCGATCCGCAACTCGTGCTCGAGCGCGGGCACTGAACCCCTGATCGCGCCGACGGTCCGAACCGCCCACGCCAGAGCCGATCAGCCAGGATCTTGCGACAGTCCTGTCACCGGGATTCTTGTCGATCGGCACGTTCGAGTTCAGAGACCGAGCGCTGCAGCAACGGACTGAGGTAGCAATGGGAACCGCAGGCCATCAGGCCGGCCTCGGCGAATCGCTTCCGGTACCAGCCCGGGGGCCGCGGTATGAAGCCTGCCATGTCGCCATCGACGGGATCGCGCGAGCTGAACAACTCGATGAAGGCCAGGCCGCCGAGCAGTTCGGCGAAGCCCGACAGGCCCCGCACCAGTTCCGGGGCGCGCAGATAGTGCAACACGTCGGAGCAGACGATCAGGTCGAAACGTTGCTCGAAGCGCAGTTCGGCCAGGTCGGAAAAACGCGCCAGGCGCAGGTTGCGTGCGCGGCCGAAGCGCGCGATCGCGTAGCCACTCGAATCAAGGCCGAGATAGTCGATGCGCGGACGCAGCCTGCGCAGCGGCGCGCGCCAGACACCCTCGCCGCAGCCCACATCGAGCACGTTGCGGACACTGCGTCCGAGATAGTACTCGGCCAGGGCGACCACCATGGCGACCTTGCGCCGGGTTTCGCCCTGGGCGCGAACCCGCGAGCGCGGGTCGCGGTACCAGCGGTCGAAGTAGGCTCGGTCGTAGGCCTTTTCCTTCATCGGTTCTGTCATCCACGCGTATCCGAAAGCGACACCCGATGGTACAGAGCACGGGCACTCGCGCGAAGAACCGGTACCGCCGGCCCCGCCAGCCCGAGCGAACGCCGCATGGCCCGTCGCCAGGCCCTCCGCACGGGGTGTGCCGTGATCTCGGCCGGCCTGCGCAGCCGACTCGCGGCGCCCAGGTCGTGGAATGTGCACTTGCACATATCGCCGGAAGGGCTAAAGATGGGGGATTCGCCATCGAAATCCGAGGCCGGCTCTATGCTGTACCACCTGCACGAACTGAATCGCTCGCTGATGAATCCGCTTGTCGGCTGGTCGGGTGCTGCAGCGCAACTACTGACAGGCAAGGAAAACTGGCTGTCCCAGCTACCCGGCGTCCAGCGCCTGGCCGCCGGCTACGAGCTGACCTACCGGCTCGGCAAGGACTACGAGAAACCGGCCTTCGCCATCGAGTCGGTCATGGCCCATGGCCATGAAACGCCGATCTCGGAAAAGGTCTCGATCGCCAAGCCGTTCTGCAACCTGATCCGCTTCAAGCGCTTCAGCGACGATGTGGAAACCCTTGGCGAACTGAAGAAGGATCCGGTCGTGCTGGTCGTGGCGCCCTTGTCCGGCCATCATTCGACGCTGTTGCGCGACACCGTGCGTTCGCTGCTGCAGGACCACAAGGTCTATCTGACCGACTGGATCGATGCCCGCATGGTGCCGCTCTCGCAGGGCGATTTCGGGCTCGACGACTACGTGGCCTACATCCAGGAATTCATCCGCCACATCGGCGCCGAACACCTGCACGTGATCTCGGTATGCCAGCCCACCGTGCCGGTGATGGCGGCGATTTCCCTGCTCGCCTCGAACAGGGAAGGAACGCCGTTGACCATGACCATGATGGGCGGCCCGATCGATCCGCGGCGCAGCCCGACCAAGGTCAACGACCTGGCCACGACCCAGCCGATCGAGTGGTTCGAGAACCATGTCATCCACTCCGTACCGTCGAACTATCCGGGCGCCGGCCGCAAGGTCTATCCCGGCTTCCTGCAGCATGCCGGCTTCGTCGCCATGAATCCGAGCCGGCACATGAGCTCGCACTGGGACTTCTACGAAGACCTGCGCCGCGGCGATCTCGAGGATGCCGAAGCCCATCGCAAGTTCTACGACGAGTACAACGCCGTGCTCGACATGCCTGCGCCGTTCTACCTCGATACGATCAAGACCGTGTTCCAGCAGCACCTGCTGCCGCGAGGCCTCTGGGAAATCGGCGGCCAGCGGGTCAGGCCCGGCGACATCCGCGACTCGGCCCTGCTCACCATCGAAGGCGAACTCGACGACATATCCGGACGTGGCCAGACCGAGGCGGCGCACGAGTTGTGCTCGGGGATTCCTGCCGCGCGCAAGCGCAACCTGCTGGTCACGGGCGCCGGCCACTACGGCATCTTCAGCGGCCGTCGCTGGCGCGAGACGATCTACCCACAACTGCGCGATTTCATTGCCGAACACTCGGGGCCGAAATCCGCGCCTGCCGGCAAGACCACGGCGCCGCGCAGGCGCCGGACTGCGAAAGCCTGAGCCGGGCCGTCCATGGGCCGCCAGCCCGCGCCAGCGGGCGGCTTGGCACCCTTCGTCTGCGCTGACGAAACACCAGAAGATCCCAGGACCACCGCGTCGGCCTGATGCCGCTTCCGGCATCTATGCGCACGACCGCATTGCGGCTACGCTTGCCCGCGCGTCATATCGCGATCGCGGCACAGGGGCAGCGGTCCGTCGCACGGGGTCGTTGCATCGTCCACAGCACTGCGCAACCGGGGATCTCCATGTCCAGATCATCACGCAACGCACCGAGGATTCGCCTGCTCACCATCGCGCTGAGCCTTGCCCTGCCGGGCCTGGCGAATGCCCAGGAAACCGAAACCGAAGCAAAGAAGGGCACGTCGGTGCTCGACGTGATCACGGTTACCGCTGAACGGCGCGAGGAAAGCGTGCAGGACGTGCCGATCTCGATCACCACGGTCGCCGACGAGAAACTCGACGTGATCGCCTCGGGTGGCGCCGACATCCGCTTCCTCTCGGCGCGCCTGCCGAGCCTGAACATCGAGTCGTCGTATGGCCGCGCGTTCCCGCGCTTCTATATCCGCGGACTCGGCAATACCGACTTCGACCTCAACGCATCGCAGCCGGTCTCCCTGATCTACGACGAAGTCGTCCAGGAAAGTCCGCTGCTGAAGGGCTTCCCGGTCTTCGACCTCGACCGCATCGAGATGCTGCGCGGCCCGCAAGGCACCCTGTTCGGCCGCAACACGCCGGCCGGCGTGATCAAGTTCGAGTCGGTCAAGCCGAGCCAGGAAACCAGCGGCTACGCCAGGATCAGCTACGGCAGCTACGGCACGGGCACTTTCGAAGGCGCCATCGGCGGAGCGCTCAGCCCGAACTGGTCGGCGCGCATATCCGGTCTCTACCAGCATCGCGACGACTGGGTCGACAATACCTTTACCGGCGAGAAGAATGCGCTCGAGGGCTACAACGAATCGGCCGTGCGCGCCCAGTTCCTGTACGACCCCGGGGCCAACTTCGACGCCCTGTTCAACGTGCATGCAAGGCGCATGGACGGTTCCGCACGCTTGTTCCGCGCCAACATCATCAAGCCCGGAACCAACGACTTCGTCGATGATTTCGAGCGTGACCAGATCGCGATCGATGGTCACAATTTTTCCGAGCTCAAGACCCACGGCGCCAGCGCGCGCCTGCACTGGGACTTCGGCAGCCTGAGCCTGTTCTCGGTGACCGGCTACGAAAGCGCCGACTCGCTCAACCGCGGCGACATCGATGGCGGCTTCGGGGCCGTTTTCGCGCCGCCATCCGGTCCGGGTCTGATCCCGTTTCCATCGGAGACCGCCGACGGCCTGCCCGAACACAGCCAGTGGTCGCAGGAATTCCGCCTCGCCTCGAACGACTGGGGACGCTTCGACTGGCAGTCGGGCCTGTATCTCTACCGCGAAAAGATCACCATCGACAGCTTCAGCTACAACACCCTGGCCGGCAGCGTCGAGGACGGCTACGCCCGCCAGAAGCAGGACAACAAGGCCTGGGCCCTGTTCGTGTCCGGTGACTACGACCTGACCGACCAATGGATCCTGAAGGGCGGCCTGCGCTACACGCGGGACGAGAAGGACTTCGAAGCGACCCGCTATCTCTCGCCGTTCGGGGCCGATCCGATCGGACCGCTGACCGCGAACCCGAGCGCCAGCGACGTCAGCGGGGATGTCAGCATCAACTATGCGGCCAGCGAGCAGGTCAACCTCTACGCGCGCGCGGCCAAGGGCTTCCGCGCCCCGAGCATCCAGGGTCGCCTGGTCTTCGGCGACACCATTTCGGTGGCCGGCTCGGAAAAGGTGTTCTCGTACGAGGCCGGTGTGAAGGCGGACCTGTTCGACCGTCGCGCCCGACTCGGCTTCTCGGTTTTCAGCTACACGGTCAAGGACCAGCAGCTGACCGCGGTCGGCGGTGCGGCCAACTTCAACCAGCTCGTCAATGCCGACAAGTCGATTGGCCGCGGCTTCGAACTCGATCTCGAGGCCTACCTGACCGATCGCCTGCTGGTCACCGTGGGCGGCAGCTACAACAAGACCGAGATCAAGGACCCGAACCTGTACATCGCGCCCTGCGGCGGCGGTTGCACCGTGCTCGACCCGCCCGGCCCGGGCGAAGGCCTGGTCTCGATCAACGGCAACGCACTGCCCCAGGCACCGCGCTGGATCGGCAATGTCACGGCGCGCTACAGCGTGCCCATGGGCGACGGTGAATTCTTCATCTTCACCGACTGGGCGTACCGCAGCAAGGTCAACTTCTTCCTCTACGAGTCGACCGAATTCACCGGCAAACCGCTGCTCGAAGGCGGTCTGCGCATCGGCTATCTGTGGCAGGACGGCCGTTATGAGGCCGCCCTTTACGGACGCAACATCACCGACCGCAAGGCGATCGTCGGCGGCATCGATTTCAACAACCTGACCGGCTTCATCAACGAGCCGCGCATCATCGGGGCGGAATTCACCGCACGCTACTGAGTGGCCACGTCGACCGACCCGCCGATGTCCGGTTTGCGCTGCCATGCCGCCGTGGAACAACGGCATGGCGGCGCGCAGGGACCGCGCGATGCGCGCTGAGGTCCGTTCGCGCTGGCTCTCCGGTGGCGACGTCAACGGTTTTTTCGGCCTCGTCGTGGACAACCTGTCGATCCTCGGCTTCATCGCCACGGCATTGATCGGCATCTACGGCTTTCCGGCCGAGATCGTCTTCACGCGCATGTTCCCGGGCACCGCGTTCGGCGTGCTGGTCGGCAACCTGATCTACGCGCGCATGGCGGCCAACCTGGCTCGACGTGAGAACCGCGAAACGGTCACCGCGATGCCACTCGGACTCGACGCCCCGACCAGCATCGGCATGGCCCTGCTCGTGCTCGGTCCGGCCTATGTCGGCTTCCACGAACGCGCCGGCTACGACCCTGCAACCGCGGCAATCATGACCTGGCAGCTCGGCATGGCCTCGCTGGTGGTCATGGGCCTGTTCAAGTTCGTCCTTTCCTTCTTCGGCGATCTCGTGCAGAAGCACGTGCCCCGCGCCGGACTGCTCGGCTCGATTGCCGGCATCGCCCTGATGCTGATCGGCTTCCTGCCGCTGGTCGAGATCCTGCGCATGCCGGTGGTCGGTCTTGCCGGACTCGGCATCGTGCTCTACGCGCTGATCGGCAAGGGCCGCCTGCCATTCGCGATGCCGGGCGTGCTGGCGGCATTCCTGGTCGCCGCCCTGCTCTATTTCGGACTCGGCGCGGGCGGCCTTCTCGGCAGCGCATATCATGCGCCGGCTCCCTGGCAGTTCCGCTTCGCCCTGCCCCTGCCCGGCACCGGTTTCATGGATGGTCTGCCGCTGACGATTCCCTATCTGCCTTTGCTGCTGCCGTTTGGCCTGCTCATGGTCGTCGGCGGCATCAACGTCAGCGAAAGCGCTCGCGCCGCCGGCGACGACTACCCGACCCGCAATATCCTGCTCGCCGAATCGTTCTCGACCCTCATCGCCGGTGTCTGCGGCGGCGTGGCCCAGACCACGCCCTACATCGGCCAGCCTGCCTACAAGGCCATGGGCGCACGGATCAGCTATGTGGTCCTGACCGGATTGTTCATCGGCCTCGGCGGCATCTTCGGTTACCTCTCCGACATCGTCGAGACACTGCCCTTCGCCGTACTCGCGCCGATCCTCGTCTTCGTCGCGATCAGCATCATGACCCAGGCCTTCGAGGCAACCCCGGCGCGCCACGCGGCGGCCGTGGTCGTCGCGTTCTTTCCGGCGATCGCTCGCCTGCTCGCCATCAAGCTCGGCGATCCGGCCATTGTCGATGCGGCGCGCTTCGAGGGGTTGTTCAACGACAGCAGCCGCGGCATCTCCGAAGTCGCCACGATCGTCGTCCTCGGCAACGGTTTCATCATCACCTCGATGATCTGGGCCAGCTTCGTGGTCGCCCTGATCGACGGTCGTTTGCGCCGCGCTGCGGCTATCCTCCTGCTCGGTGCCGTGCTGACCCTGTTCGGCGTCATTCATTCGGTGCTGCCATCGGGCGGCGTCTACCTGCCGACGGGCCTGGCCGGATCACTGCGCCCGATCATGGGCCAGTTCAGCGCGGCCTATGCCGTGCTGGCGCTGCTGGTGTTCCTGCTGTCGTTGCAGCGCGCGGGCCGCAACCAAGGACCCTGATCCGGCAGCGGACCGGACCCAGGTCGCCCTGCGGCAATCGTTCAGCCCGCCTTGACCAGCAGATGCTTGGCCAGTTGCCCGTGCAATTGGCCGATTCCGCGCACGATGTGGAGCATGACGAAGAACAGCAGCACGCCGCCAACGAACACGAATGGCAGGCTCCACAGCGGTGCCGACCAGGTCACGTAGTCGCCGTCCACCATGACGATGCCACTGCCGTACGGACTGAACAGGTGCACGAACGGAGCCAGGGTCAGGCCGATCGCGAATGAGAAACCGATCGTGACGATGCAGAAGTAGAGGACACCGAGCGGCATCATCAGCAACATGTAGAACAGCGTGCTCCAGGTCCTGGGATCGGTGAACATCGCGCCGATACGCTGCCAGATCGATCCGCCGGGCTGCATCGCCTGGGGCCTGCGTGGCATGCGCACGCCGAGCATGGCCTCGACGATCTTGCCCTCGACGAAGGACAGGGCGCGCACCGTGGCGAAGAACAGGATGATGAACGGGATGCCGATGATCAGGATGGCGAAGCCCGCCGACATGCCGAGGCCGGCCACGACCCAGGTGAAGTAGAAGATGCCGGTGGCCAGGGTCAGGACCATGTAGAACAGGGCCAGGTAGGCACGCGGGTCGACCGCGACGCCGAAGAATCGGGCCAGCAGGGATTTTTCGGCGACCGGTTGGCGCCGGCGCGGCCGCAGTGCCTGCTCGACTTCGCCTTCCTTGACCCTATAGATCTCGGCGACCTCGTCAGGCGCGCCGTAGCTCGTCGCGACCCTCGCCAGCATGGCCGCCTCGTCGAGTTCGGGATGTTCGGCCAGTTCGGCGCGCAGATGCTCTTCGGCATCGTACAGGGCGTCCTGGATCATCGCCGGATCGGCGCCGCGCAAGGCGGAGCGCAACTGGTCGAGATACTCGGGGATGGTCCTTGGGATGGCTTGGCTCATGATTTCGCCCCTCGCGAAGTGTTGCGTTCCAGCACGCTGTCGACGAAGTCCCGCGTCGTCGCCCAGCTTGCGATCCATTGTTTGAGCACGGCGCGTCCGAGCTCGGTGATGCGGTAATAGCGGCGCGGCGGGCCGGCCACCGAAGGTTCGACCTCGCTGTCGAGCAGGCCGGCGGCGCTGAGATTGCGCAGCACCGGATACAGGGCACTCTGCTTGCCGGCCAGCACGCCCTCGCCGCCGTCGGCCAGTCGCTTGGCGATCAGGTAGCCATACATGGGCTCCTCGGCCCCGGCCAACACGGCCAGCAGGACCAGCGAAACCGAGCCGGCGGAGAGCTCCTTCTCGAACTTCTTCAGGTGGCTTTCGAGCTCGGTCACGACTGCTGCCATTCATTACGCTATAGCGTTGAATGGATCATAGTGTTTACTTCGCACTAGTGAATGCGCCGGAAGTCATGGGCGCGCAACGGTGTCGGAGCGGCTAGTCTTGTCGCTTCTTCCCTTCCAGGTCGCGAGCTGCCATGCCGATTCCCGCCAGTCCGGTGTCCATGACATCCCATTTCCAGTCCGCCGCCAGCACAAGCGGGCGTCGCCGGGCCATCCGCCGGCGACTTGCGCGCTGTGCCCTGGTCCTCCTCTGCATGGCCAGCGTCGGCCTGCTCCACGCGGCCGAGGCGACGGCGAAAAAACCGACCATGCAGCAGGTGCTGGACTCCTCGAAGCCGGCCGACTGGCGACCGCTGGACCCGGCCAACACGCTGTACATGGAACTGCCCGGCGGTCGTGTCGTGATCGAACTGGCGACGCAGTTCGCTCCGCTGCATGCAGCCAACATCCGCACTCTGGTCAGGCAGAAGTATTTCGATGGGCTGGCGATCCTGCGCGTGCAGGACAATTTCGTCACCCAATGGGGCGACCCGAACGCCGAAGACACCGCCAAGGCGCGGCCTCTCGGCGACGCCCGCGCAAGCCTGCCGGCGGAGTTCAGTCGTCCGGCCCAGGGACTTGCCTTCACACGCCTGCCGGACGGCGATGTCTATGCCCCCGACGTCGGATTCTCGGACGGCTTTCCGGCCGCGCGCGACCCGAAATCCGGCCAGGCCTGGCTGGCGCACTGCTACGGCATGGTCGGCGCCGGGCGCGGCAACGAGGCCGAATCGGGCAGCGGCGCTGAACTCTATGTCGTGATCGGCCATGCGCCGCGCCAGCTCGATCGCAACATCGCGACGGTCGGGCGCGTTGTCCGCGGCATGGACCTGCTGGCAGCGCTGCCGCGCGGCAGCGGCCCCGCCGGCTTCTACGAGAAGCGCGAACAGATGCTGCCGATCCGCAGCATCCGCCTGTCCGCCGATGTGGCCGCCGCAGAACGCAGCGACCTCGAGATCCTGCGTACCGACACGCCGACCTTCACGGCGCTGGTCGAGTCGCGGCGCAACCGCAGCGACGACTGGTACCTGACCCCGGCCGGCAAGATCGACCTCTGCAACGTGCCCTTGCCTGTCAGAGAGAAAAAGCGCTGACAGGCCGGGATTGGAGATTTGGGATTCGAGATTCGGCAAGGCTGGATCCGGAAACCCGGAACTCGACCGCAAGCGAAACGCTTGTCCGAATCCCCAATCCCCAATCCCGAATCCCGAATCCCTGCTCCAGTCAATGATGATGCCCACCGGCGCCATGCACATGGCCGTGCTGCAGTTCCTCGGCGCTGGCCTCGCGCACCTCGACCACTTCGACGGCGAAATGCAGGGTCTCGCCGGCGAGCGGATGATTGCCGTCGACGGTGACTTCATCGCCCTCGATCTCGGTGACGACGACGGCGATCGAACCCTGGCCGGTCTGGGCCTGGAACTGCATGCCGACGGCGAGATCATCGATGCCCTGGAAGGACGTGCGCGGGACGATCTGGACCAGCTCGTCGATGTAGTCTCCATAGCCCTCTTCGGGTGCGACATCGACATTGAAGCGGTCACCCGCGACATGACCGGCCATCTCGCGTTCGAGTCCCGGCACGATATTGCCGACCCCGTGCAGGTAGGCGAGTGGCTCGCGTCCTTCGGAGCTGTCGAGCACGTCGCCCGCATCGTTGGTCAGGGTGTAGTGGAAGGATGCAACGCTGCGTTCCGCAATCTGCATGGAATACCTCGGTAATCTTGAAAGAAAAAAAACCCCGGGCGCGAGCGCCCGGGGTCGGCGTGGATGATCGAAGGACGATCAGTCAGCGCGTACGGCTTCGGCCTGGGGTCCCTTCGGGCCCTGGGTCACGGTGAAGCTGACTTTCTGACCTTCGGCGAGCGACTTGAAACCGCTGCCTTCGATCGAACGGAAATGCACGAATACGTCAGGACCGGACTCACGCGTGATGAATCCGAAACCCTTGGCGTCGTTGAACCATTTGACAGTGCCGTTTTCGCGTTCAGACATGGCTTGATCCTTGAACAGTTGAAACATGATGGAGTGCGCGAATCCAGGGATTCGTCGCGGGTACTGGGTGTGCAAGGAGGAAGTAGCGAGACGCGGCAAACAGGCAGATCACAGGATCAGCTGTGCCCATGTCACGATGCATTGTGACTCCGGCATACACAGTGCGGCGAAGTTTACGCGAGGTCTTGCACAAATGCGAATATTCCGATAGGACCGGTTTGCCGGTGCGTTCGGGCGGGTCGGGAGCGCTCAGTCCGGGCCGGTTTCAGGGCCCGATCCGGGATGTCGGCGGGCCAGAATGGCCACGACCTGGGCCAGATCGAGGTTGCGCGCGCGCAACAGCACGAGCAGATGGAAGATCAGGTCGGCCGACTCGCCGAGCAGCGAGGCGTCGTCCTCGACCACGGCCGCCAGCGCCGTCTCGACGCCCTCCTCGCCGACCTTCTGCGCGATCGCGCGCAGGCCCGAATCGAACAGGCGTGTCGTGTAGCTGTGCGCGGGCCGGTCGATCGCACGCCGGGCGACCAGGGCGTCGAGCGCATCGAGAAAGGCCAGCGGCAACGGCCGGGCATCGGCAAAGCAGGTCGGCGTGCCGGTGTGGCAGACCGGTCCGGTCGGCTCGGCGCGGACCAGCACGGCATCCCCATCGCAGTCGATGTGCAGGGACTTCAGCAGCAGGTGGTTTCCCGAGGATTCACCCTTGGTCCAGAGGCGCTGCCGGCTGCGGCTGAAGAAGGTCACCTTGCCGCTTTCACGGGTGGCCGCCATGGCCTCCGGCGACATGTAGCCGAGCATGAGGACCTCGCCGCTGCGCCAATGCTGGGCCACGGCCGGAACCAGTCCCTCCATCCTGACCCAGTCGATGCCTTGTGGAGGGGTATCGCTGTTCATGGCCGCACCTCCACCTGGCTGTCGGCCAGGCATCGTTTCAGGTCCGGAATGCGGATGGCTCCGGAATGGAAGACGCTGGCCGCCAATGCGGCGTCGGCGTCGGCGAGCCGGAACACCTCGAGGAAATGCCCGGGGTTGCCGGCACCGCCCGAGGCGACGAGCGGAACTCCGCAGCACGACCTCACCGCAGCGAGCTGCTCGATGTCGTAGCCGCAGCGCACGCCGTCGGCATCCATGCAGTTGAGGACGATCTCGCCGGCTCCGCGCCGCTGCACCTCGACAACCCAGTCGAGCGTGCGCCGGGCCAGCGCCTGCATGCGCCCGGGATCGCCCGTGTACTGGCGCACCCGCCACTCGCCATCGTCCTCGCGCAGGCTGTCGATGCCGACGACGACGCACTGCACGCCGAAGGCAGCGGCCAGTTCGTCGATCAGCGACGGCCGCTCCAGCGCCGGCGAATTGATCGAGATCTTGTCGGCCCCGGCATGCAGGACCTGGCGCGCCGCATCGACGTCGCGGATGCCACCGGCGACACAGAATGGAATGTCGATGACCCGGGCCACGCGTTCGACCCAGGCGCGATCGACGCTGCGCCCTTGCGGACTCGCCGTAATGTCGTAGAAGACCAGTTCGTCGGCGCCTTCGTCGCGATAGCGCAGGGCCAGGTCGACGATGTCGCCGACCACGGCGTGGTCGCGGAAGCGCACGCCCTTGACGACCTTGCCGTCGCGTACGTCGAGGCAGGGAATCAGGCGCCGGGTCAGCATGCGAGGGCGTCGCCGAGATCAAGACGTCCTTCGAGCAGGCTGCGACCGAGGATCACGGCGGCCGCGATTCCCTGCAGGGATCGCAGGTCATCGAGATCGCGCACGCCGCCGGAGGCCTGCACCTGCATCGACGGCGCAACCTGCGCAAGGTGCCGGTAGAGCTCGAGGTTCGGCCCCGACAGCATGCCGTCGCGCGCGATGTCGGTGCACAGCAGGTGGCGTGCGCCGGCGCCGGCGTAACGTGGTGCGAGTTCGTCGAGCAGGACACCGGCGGTTTCGGTCCAGCCGGCGACGGGCAGGCTCCAGCCGGCGTCCGAACGCCGCGTGTCGAGGGCGACGACGATGCGGTCGGCGCCATGCCGGGCGATCCATTCGCTGACCAGCGCCGGTTGCCTGACCGCAATGCTGCCGACCACGACGCGGCGCACGCCGATATCCAGCAGCCTGCGCAGGCCCGCCTCGTCGCGCACGCCACCACCGGCCTGGACTTCGAGGCCCAGGCGGACCAGTCCCTCGAGGACCTTGAAGTTCTCGAAGCCGCCGTCGCGCGCGCCGTCGAGGTCGACCACGTGCAGCCAGCGCGCCCCGATGTCGCGATAGCGACGGCCCTGCTCGAGGGCATCGATGGCGTAGCCGGTCTCGCGTGCGTAGTCGCCCTGGCGCAGGCGCACGACGCGACCACCGCGCAGGTCGAGGGCAGGAATGATCTCGATGTTCATATGCCGAGGAAGTTCCTGAGCAGCCGCGCACCGACCGCGGCCGAGCGCTCGGGATGGAACTGCATGCCATGGAAATTGCGATGACGCACGACCGCTGCGATGGCAGTGCCGTAGTCAGTGCTGGCCAGGGTGTGCGCACCGCTGGCAACGGCGTAGCTGTGCACGAAATAGGCGTGCGCATCAGCGCCAATGCCGGCCAGCAGCGGATCATCGGCAAGCACATCGAGCCGGTTCCAGCCCATATGCGGAACGCGTCGCTGCGCATCGCCCTCGATCCGGCGCACCTGCCCGGGGACGATGCCGAGGCAGGTCGTATCGCCTTCCCCGGAATGCTCGAACAGCAGTTGCATGCCAAGGCAGACACCGAGCACGGGCTGGCTCAATCCGCGCAGCACGTCGATGAGGCCGGCCTCGCGCAAGCGCTGCATACCGGGGCCGGCAGCACCGACCCCGGGCAGGATCACGTGCGTTGCGCCTGCGATCCTTTGCGCGTCGCCACTAACTTCCGCACCGACACCGAGGCGCTCCAGCGCGTAGCGCACCGAGCCCATGTTGGTGCCGCCGGCATCGACCAGAACCACGTCGAGCGCGTTCACAGCACACCCTTGGTGCTCGGCAGGTCGTCGCCTTCGATGCGGATAGCCTGGCGCAGGCAGCGCGCGAACGCCTTGAAGCTGGCCTCGACCATGTGATGGGCATTTTCACCGTGCACGCTGAGATGCAGGTTGGCACCCAATGTTTCGCACAGCGAACGGAAGAAGTGCGGGACCAGCTCGGTCGGCATGCCGCCGATCTGGTCGCGCGGAAAGGCGCCGTTGAACACCAGAAAGGGCCGCCCCGACAGGTCCAGCGCCGCACTGGCCAGGGTCTCGTCCATCGGTAGCGTGAAGCCATAGCGGCCGATGCCGCGCTTTTCGCCCAGCGCGCGGCGCAGGGCCTGGCCGAGAGCCAGCGCGCTGTCCTCGACGCTGTGGTGTTCATCGACCCCGGTATCGCCGGCGCAGTCGAGGCGCAGATCGAATCCGCCATGCTTGGCGATCTGCTCGAGCATGTGGTCGAAAAAGCCGATGCCAGTACGGATCTCCGCGTGCGGCGGCGCGTCGAGATCGACGCGCACGCGCAGCCGGGTCTCGCGCGTATCACGCGCTACTTCGGCGACGCGCGGTGCGGCGCATAGCGCGTGGGCGACTTCGAGCCAGCTCATTCCCTGCGCACCGACGCGGAGCCCGCGTACGCCGAGGTTGGCGGCAAACTGCAGGTCGGTGTCGCGATCGCCGACCATGGCCGATTGCGCGCGGGACCAGCCATCGTCGCCGAGGTAGTGGCGGACCATGCCGATGCCCGGCTTGCGCGTGTCGAGACTCTCATGGGCGAAGCTGCGGTCGATCAGGACCTCGTGCAGCGCAATGCCCTGCGAAGCGAGGATGCGCAGGAGCAGGTCGTGCGGCCCGCGAAAATCGTCTTCAGGGAAACTCGAGGTGCCGAGACCGTCCTGGTTGCTGACCATGACGATTTCGTATCCGGCGGCCACGCAACGCAGCAGCGCCGGGATGACACCCGGCATCAGCGAGAACTTCTCGAAACGGTCGATCTGGCAGTCTTCGGGTTCCTCGATCAGGCAGCCGTCACGATCGACGAAGAGCAGTTTGCGCAGGCTCACGCCGAGACCACGCGACGGATGAGCACCTCGAGCAGGCGGGAATTCTCCTCGCGCGTGCCGATGCTGATGCGCAGAAAACCGGCCAGGCGCGGGTAGCGACCGACATCGCGCACGATCACGCCGTTGGCCACCAGTTCGCGATAGACCAGCGCCGCATCGGCAAAACGCACGCAGAGGAAATTGGCGCTGGAAGGCAGCACTTCCAGCACACCCGGCAAGCGCGCCAGTTCGATCGCCATGCGCTCGCGCTCGGCAATGACGAGGGCAATGCGCCGGCGGGTCAGGTCCATGCCCTCGGCGGTCAACGCGGCCATGGCAGCCATTACGCTCGGCGTCGGCAGCGGATAGGGCGGCATGATCCTGCGCAGCACCGAAACGACCTCGGCCCGGGCGATCAGGCAGCCGATGCGCGCGCCAGCCAGGGCCCAGGCTTTGGATAGCGTGCGCAGGATGCCGAGATTCTCGTGCGCGTCGAGCAGACTCGACGCACTCGGCAGATCAGCGAACTCGATGTAGGCCTCGTCGACGATGACCAGTGCGCGGTCGCGCAAGGCATGGGTAATCCGTTCGATCACGGCCAGCCCAATCTCGCCGCCGGTCGGATTGTTCGGCGAGCACAGGAATACGATCTTGACCGACCGCTCGAGGCCGTCGAGCAGGGCCTTGGCATCGATCGAGAAATCCGCGCCGAGCGGAATCTCGATGCGCGCGGCGCCCTGGGTCGCCGCACACACGGCGTACATGCCGAAGGTCGGTGGCGACAGCGCAATCGCGTCGACACCGGGGCGGCAGAAGGCGCGGACGAGCAGGTCTATGGCCTCGTCGCTGCCGCGCCCGACCAGGATGCGAGCGGGGTCCACCGCATACAGCGCGGCCAGGCGCGCGATCAAATCTCGCGGCTGCGGATCGGGGTAGCGATTGAGTGGAATGCCGCGCGTCTCGGGCTGGACGCCGGGCGGCGGCCACGGCGCCTCGTTGGCGTTCAGCATGACCATCGCCTGCCCGGCCTCGGCGCGTGCCGAGGAATAAGGCTGCAGGGCCAGGATCTCGGGGCGGACCAGATCGAGCACGCTCATGCCGCATCCTCCAGCGACTGCAAGCGCAGGCTGACCGCGCTGGCATGGGCATCCAGGCGTTCCGCGGTTGCCAGGGTGACGGCGCAAGGTCCGATCGAACGCAGTCCGTCCGCCGACAGTTCCTGCACCGTCATCTGCTTCTGGAAGCTGGCCACGGACAGCCCGCTCCAGGCGCGCGCCGCTCCGTAGGTCGGCAAGACGTGATTGGTCCCGCTGCAATAGTCGCCGACCGACTCCGGCGACCACGGCCCGAGGAAGATCGAGCCGGCATTGACGATGGCGTCGAGCATGGCGCGCGGCTCCGCGGTATTGATGATCAGGTGTTCGGGAGCATAGGCGTTGCTCACGGCAATCGCCTCGTCGAGCGAGTCGACCCGGATCAGGCAGCCGTGCTCGAGGGCTTCGCCGGCCACGTCGGCGCGCGACACGCGCAGGCGCTGGACCGCCAGGCAACCGGCGACGGCCTCGATCAGATCTTCGCTCGGAGTCACCAGGATCGCCTGGGAATCGACGCCGTGCTCGGCCTGGGCCAGCAGGTCCGCTGCCACGAAGGCGGGATCGGCCTGCGCGTCGGCGATGACGAGGACCTCCGATGGCCCGGCCGGCATGTCGACGGCGGCGCCGTCGGGATCGGCCGAGACCTGCAGCTTGGCTTCGGTGACCCAGACGTTGCCGGGCCCGAACAGCTTGTCGCAGCGTGGCACCGACTCGGTGCCGTAGGCCATCGCCGCGATTGCCTGGGCACCGCCGATCTTGAAGACTTCCCGGATACCGCAGAGCCTGGCGGCGTACAGTACGGTTTCGTCGCAGCCGCCGTCGACACGCGGCGGCGTGCACAGGACCACGGTCGGCGATCCGGCAATGGCGGCCGGCACGCCGAGCATCAGCGCGGTCGAAGGCAGCGGCACTCCGCCAGCCGGCACATATAATCCGACCCGCCCGATCGGACGCAGGATGCGCTCGCAATGCACGCCGGGCGCGGTTTCGAGCGACACCGGTTGCGGCGCACTGGCCCGGTGGAACAGCTCGATGCGAGCCTTCGCTTCGTTGATGGCCATCTTCAACTCGGCGGACAACGCCTTTTCCGCGGCCTCGAATTCGGCTTCGCTGACGCGCAGCGAAGCCAGATCACAGCGATCGAAACGTCGGGTCAGCTCGCGCAGGGCGGCATCGCCCTGCGCGCGCACCTGGGCCAGCAGGCGCTCGACTGCGGCCCGCGTCTCGGCCGATTGACCCCGTGCGGGCCGCGCCAGTACGGCCAGCCTCGCGTCCACGTCGAGCCGATTCCATTCGATGCGCTTCATGCGAGCATCTGCTCCACCGGCAGGACCAGCATCTGGCGCGCCCCGGCGCGCTTCATGTCCTCCAGATGCTGCCAGGTGATGGCCTCGTTGCAGATCGCCTGCACGGCGACTTCGTTTTCGAGGCCCTCGATCGACGTGACGGTCGGCCGCGGCCCGTTCGGCAGCAACCGCGTGATCTCCTCAAGGGCCGAGCGCGGCGAGTGCCACATGACGAGCTTGGAAGCACGGACCTGGATGACCCCGTCAATGCGCCTGAGCAGCATGTCGATGAGCTCGCCGCGCTCGTCGCCGGGAAGCGTGGCGCCAGCGGCCAGCACCGCTTCGGATTCGAGGACGACGGCGGCC
Source organism: Dokdonella immobilis (assembly GCF_900115085.1). Lineage (GTDB taxonomy): Bacteria > Pseudomonadota > Gammaproteobacteria > Xanthomonadales > Rhodanobacteraceae > Dokdonella > Dokdonella immobilis. The sequence continues at coordinate 41,392 of NZ_FOVF01000009.1, forward strand.
TCCTTGAGCTGGTTGGCGGCCAGGGTCGCGCCGCTGGAGACCAGATCGCAGATGAAGTCGGCGGTGCCGAGTCGCGGCGCGATTTCCACCGAGCCGGACAGGCTGACGATGCCGGCATCGACCCCGGCGCGTTCGAGCCATTTGGCGAGCAGGTTCGGGTAGGTCGTGGCGATGCGCTTGCCCCCGAGTTGGGCAGGCTCGACGTACTGGAACTCCTGCGGCACCGCCAACGCCAGCCGGCAACGTCCGAAGCCGAGTGCGCGCAACTCCCTGAAGCCGGCCGGCTGGCCGGCGCAACCCGCCGCCAGGAACTGCTCGTCGAGCACGTTGCGGCCGACGATGCCGAGATCGCAGACACCCTCGGCGATCATGTTCGGCACGTCGTCATCGCGGACCAGCAGCAGGTCCACGGCCAGAGTCTCGCCGAAGCAGAACAGCTTGTCGCGGCTGCGCCGGAACGTGAGCCCGCAGCGTGCCAGCAGGTCCAGCGAGGCATCGCTGAGGCGGCCGGATTTCTGAATGGCGATACGTAGACGGTCGCGCGCGCTCATGCCGAAGTCCTCCGCGCGGCAGGGCGCTTGTGCGCGACTGTGGCGTCGGATGGATCGCCGCTGGCATGCGCCAGCGCGGCGAGGTAACCGCCATTGCCCTGGCTCAGGAAACGCGCCACGCGACCGATCGTGGTGATGCTGACCGCAGTGCGATCGTGGATTTCGCGATACGGCACGCCCTTGAGGATGTAAGGCACCACGCGCCAGCGGTCAGTCAGTGCCTCGAGTTCGGCCGGCGTGCACAGATCGCGCAGGAAGGCGCGCATTTCGGCCAGTGTATCGAGGGCCAGCAGGGCGCGGCACAGACTGTCCTCGGCCCGGGCACTGGAGGTCTCGGCCTGGATGGAACGACGTTTCATAACGTATTAACGCGTTAATACAAGGGTGCGCACGATAACCTGCCGCGGCGGCTCGCGCAAGCGCGCAGACAATCCCAGCTGAAGGATTCGGGGTCTTGCGAGTGCGGCAAGCTGTCGCCGCAGCGGAGGCGATCAGCGCAAGGGCTTGCTCAGCACCTCGAAGCGCAAGTCATCGCGGCGCGGAATGCCGAAGCGTTCGTCGCCGTACGGAAACGGCTTGTGGATACCGGTGCGCCGGTAGCCGCGCCGCTCGTACCAGGCGATCAGCTCCGTGCGCACATCGATGACGGTCATGCGCATTTCGCGGCACTGCCATTCCTCGGCCGCGATGCGTTCGCTTTCGGCGAGCACGCGGTTGCCGATCCCGCTGCCCTGGCCCTCGGGCCGGACTGCGAACATGCCGAAATAGGCGCTGCCGTCCTGCCTTTGCAGCTCGCAGCAGGCCAGCAACCTGCCATCCTGCTCGGCCATCAGGACACGTGCGTCGGCGCGTTCGATCAGTTCGAGCAGAAGCTGGCGGTCGATGCGCTGGCCATCGAGCAGGTCGGCCTCGGTGGTCCAGCCCTTGCGGCTCGATTCACCGCGATAGGCCGACTCGACCAGGGCGATGATGGCCTCGGCGTCGGCGCGCGTGGCCTTGCGAAAATTCAGGGTATCGGTGCCCATGGCGTCGCTCAGGCCAGCAGTTTGCGCACGCGACCGATTGCCGCGACCAGCGCATCGATCTCGTCATGCGTGTTGTAGAAGGCCAGCGAGGCGCGCAGGGTTGCGGCGACGCCATAGAACTGCATGAGTGGATGCGCGCAGTGGTGACCGGAGCGCACGGCGATGCCCTCGAGATCGAGCAGGGTGGCCAGATCATGCGCATGGACGCCATCGATCAGGAACGAGATCACCGCCACCTTGTCGGCCGCTTCGCCGATCACGCGCAGACCCGGAACCGAGCGCAGCGCCGTGTTCGCGTGCTCGAGCAGGGCCTTCTCGCGGGCCGCCATCGCCGCCAGACCGACCGAGTCCATGTAGTCGATGGCCGCGCCGAGGCCGACGAAACCGGCCACATTCGGCGTGCCCGCCTCGAACTTGTGCGGCGGATCGGCAAACGTCGTGCCTTCGAAGCGCACCTCGCGGATCATCTCGCCACCGCCGAAGAACGGCGGCATCGCCTCGAGGTGCTCGCGTCGGGCCCAGAGCATGCCGGTTCCGGTCGGGCCGAACATCTTGTGGCCGGTCAGCGCGTAGAAATCGCAACCGAGCGCGCGCACGTCGATCGGCAGGTGCGGCGCCGCCTGCGAGCCATCGACCAGCAGCGGGATGCCACGGCGGCGGCATTCGCGCGCCAGCCGGGCGATCGGATTGATCGTGCCGAGCACGTTGGAGACATGGGTCACGCAGGCCAGCTTGACGTCCGCCGTGAGCAGTTCGACGAAGCGATCGACGAGGAGTTCGCCGGACTGGCTGATCGGCGCGACCTTGAGCTTCGCACCGGCGCGTGCGCAGACCAGCTGCCATGGCACGATGTTGGCGTGATGCTCCATCTGGGTGACGAGGATCGTGTCGCCGGGTACGAGGCGCGGCAAGGCGAAGCTGTAGGCGACCAGGTTGGTGGCCTGGGTCGTGCCCGACGTGAAGATGATCTCGTCGCGCGAGGGCGCATTGACGAAACGCGCGAGCTTGTCGCGCGTGGCCTCGTAGGCATCGGTCGCCTCGGCGCCGAGCGCATGCACTGCGCGCGCGACATTGGCATTGCTGGTCCGGTAGAAATGATCGGTCGCCTCGATCACGGCCAAGGGCTTCTGCGACGTATTGGCATTGTCGAGATAGACCAGCGGCTTGCCGTGGACGCTGCGTGCCAGCACCGGGAAATCGGCGCGAATGCGGTCGATGTCCAGCGCCGGGGCAGCGTCTGCTGCACTCGAGTCGTGGGCGTGGCTCGTGCTCATGCTTCGGATCCGTCTTGGAAAGTCGTGTCGTCCGCGCTCAGCTCCGCGCAACCGCCCCGGCCTGCCCTCGCCCGGCCCAGTCGAGTGCCGCGCGCATCACCAGACGCCGCCCCACCAATGGACCTCATGGCGACGCAGGCTCCTGCCCGGTTTCGTCCTCGCGTATGGGCAGGCGTTCGAGCATCATCGCATCGATGTGCTCGCGCAACGCTGCATTCGTGATCGAATCGAAGGCAACCCGGCAGAAGGCCAGGGTCAGCAGCGAACGCGCCTCGGCCCGGGAAAGACCGCGCGAGCGCAGGTAGAACAGCGCGCGCTCGTCGAGCTGGCCCACGGTCGCGCCATGCGCGGCCTTGACCTCGTCGGCGTGGATCTCGAGGACCGGCTGGGTGTTGATTTCGGCCTGGTCCGAAAGCAGCAGGTTCTTGTTGCTCAGTTGCGCGTCGGCACCGTCGGCACCCGCGGCGACGACGATCGCGCCATGGAAGATGCCGCGCGAGCGCTGGTCGGCAACGCCGCGCCAGACGATGTCGCAGCTCGTGTCGCGCGCCGTGTGGCGCACGTCGAGGCGGGTGTCGGCATGCTGGCGACCGTGCAGTGCAAATACGCCCCGGGAAACGAAGCGCGAGCGGTCGCCGCTCAATTCGACGGCGAGGTCGTGCCGCATCCAGCGCGCACCGGCCTCGATCGAACGCAGTTCGAGGTGCGCATCGGATTCCAGCGAGGCTTCGGTGCGGCGCACCAGGTTCGCGCTCTCCGGGCTGTCCTGGACCTGCAGCAGATCAAGGCGCGCGCCGGCCCGCAGCACGATCTGGCTGAAGCTGTTGCCGAGGTGTTCATGACCGGCCTCGCCGACGTGATGCTCGACCAGGCGCAACGAGGCGCCCTCGCCGACCTCGACGATGCCGCGCAGTTGCCAGGCCAGATCGACCGACGCGCTGGCGCCGACATTGACCAGATGCACGAGCGGCTCGACCACGCTGCCCGCAGCGACCCGGATTACCGGTCCGTCCGCGGCCAAGACCGTGTTGAGGCGGGCGAACGCATCGGCCGCGTCGGCATGGGGCCGATCGAGGAATCCGCGCAGGCGATCCGGATCCTCCTGCAGTTCCTGCGACAGCGTGCGCAGCTGCACGCCGGGCAGCGACGGCAGGCGCGACAGATCGGCGCGGAAGCTGCCATTGACGAAGACCAGGCGCGGCGCGTCGACACCGGCCAGTTCGAGCAACCCGGCGTCGACGTTGCGCGTGGCGGCGGCCGCGTCACCCGGCTCGAAACGGCGCTGGCCCAGGGCACGCAGGCTCGAGTATTTCCAGGCCTCGCTGCGCGGGCCGGGCAAGCCGTCGCGCTCGAGCTGGCGCAACGCCCGTTCACGCACCCCGGCCAGCCAGTCGCCGCCCGCGACCGCGCTCGACGAGGCGGCGGCCAGCAGCGGTTCGAGAAAACCCGTGGCCATCAGGCCGCTCCGGCCAGCTTGCGCTCGGCGATCCATGAATAGCCGTGTTCCTCGAGCTTCAGGGCCAGCGACTTGTCGCCGCTTTCGACGATGCGACCGTCGGCGAGCACATGGACGTAGTCGGGAACGATGTATTCGAGCAGGCGCTGGTAGTGGGTGATGACGATGAAGGCCCGCGCCGGATCGCGCATTGCGTTGACACCGTCGGCCACCATCTTGAGGGCGTCGATGTCGAGTCCTGAATCGGTCTCGTCGAGGATCGCCAGCTTCGGCTCGAGCAGGGCCATCTGGAAGATTTCGTTGCGCTTCTTCTCGCCGCCGGAGAAGCCTTCGTTGACGGCCCGGTGCAACAGTTCGTCCTTGAGGTGCAGGACGGCCAGTTTTTCGCGCACGCGCTTGAGGAACTGCATCGAATCGAGCTCGCTCTCGCCGCGGCGCCGGCGTTGCGCGTTGAGGGCCGCGCGCAGGAAATAGGTGTTGTTGACGCCCGGGATTTCGACCGGATACTGGAAGGCCAGGAACACGCCCGCAGCGGCGCGCTCCTCCGGTTCCAGTTCGAGCAGATCCCGCCCCTCGTAATGGATCGAGCCCTCGATGACCTCGTAGCCTTCGCGTCCGGCCAGCACGTTGCCCAGCGTGGACTTGCCGGCTCCGTTCGGGCCCATGATCGCGTGCACTTCGCCGGCCTTCACTTCGAGGCTCAGGCCGCGCAGGATGTCCTTGCCGGCGATGCGCACATGGAGGTTTTCGATCTTCAGCATGTCAGTGATTCCGTGATACGGGCCGTGCCCGTCAGATTCCAGGTTCGGGGGTCGGCTGGCCGGGCCCGGACCCGGCCGGTGGCGACACCTTGCATTGCAGGCGATAGACCACCTCGCCCTTGTCAGTCCGTTCGCCACGCTTCCAGCCGTTGCGCCGATAGAAGCGGTCCGCGCGCGTACCCTCGGCGGTGCCGAGCCGGATCTCGCCGACACCTGCGCCGAACATCCACGTCGCAACCCGCGCCAGCAAGCCGCGGCCGATGCCCTGGCCTTCGTGCCGGGGATCGACAAACAGGGCCCAAATGTCGGCCTCGGCGATCCGCCCCGTGGCGAAACCGACCACCTCACCGGCGCGTTCGGCGACCCAGGTCGCGGCATTGCCACTCGTCGACAAGGCATCGATCCACTTCGCGCGAGTCAGCCAGCCGGGATCCGAGAGGCGGTTCTCGCGCACGCCAAGGCGGATCGCCGTCATCTGTGGGATGTCTCCTTCATTGGCGAGCCTGTACCGCACCATCGCAAGCACCTCGTCTGAGCCATTGCAAGGACCTGCGCCCGGAGCGGCATGTCGCTCCGTAACACGCCAAGCCGCTCGCTTCCCGCTACTTCCAGCGGCGCAGCTGCGGTATGCCCGCGCCGAACCGCCGGGCCAGGAATCCCGGCACCTTCATGTCGCGCATCTTTCCCAGCACGCGATCCTGCATTTCGCTGCAGGTCATCTGCTCGTCGACGAATCGTCCGCCGACATAGCAATGACTGCAGTATTCCGCGCTCGGCGTTCCATCCGCCCCGGTTCCGCCGCCCTTCGGATCGCGACTCAGCGGCATTCCGCAACTCTGGCATTTCGGACCGAACATGGCGCCTCCGTTCAGGGCGTCAACCGACCGCGCCTTCGAGGCTGACTTCGAGCAGCTTCTTGGCCTCGACCGCGAACTCCATCGGCAGTTCGCGGAACACCTGCCGGCAGAAGCCGTCGACGATCAGCGACACCGCATCCTCTTCGGCGATGCCGCGCGAGCGGCAGTAGAACAGTTGGTCGTCGGAGATCTTCGAGGTGGTCGCCTCATGCTCGACGATGGCCGACGGATTCTTCACCTCGATATACGGAAACGTGTGCGCGCCGCACTTCTTGCCGATCAGCAGGCTGTCGCACTGCGTGTAGTTGCGCGCGCCGCTGGCGCCCTTCTCGACCTTGACCAGGCCGCGATAGCTGTTCTGTCCGCGGCCCGCGCTGATGCCCTTGGCGATGATCTTGGACTTCGTATTGCGGCCGATGTGGATCATCTTGGTGCCGGTATCGGCCTGCTGGTGATGATGGGTCAGCGCCACGGAGTGGAACTCACCGACCGAGTCGTCGCCGCGCAACACGCAACTGGGATACTTCCAGGTGATCGCCGAACCGGTCTCGACCTGGGTCCAGGAAATCTTCGAGCGTGCGCCGCGGCAATCGCCGCGCTTGGTCACGAAGTTGTAGATCCCGCCGAGGCCGTTCTCGTCCCCCGGATACCAGTTCTGCACGGTCGAGTACTTGATGTCCGCGTCATCCAGTGCAACCAGCTCGACCACGGCCGCGTGCAACTGGTTCTCGTCGCGCATCGGCGCCGTACAGCCTTCCAGATAGGACACGCTGGCCCCTTCCTCGGCCACGATCAGGGTGCGCTCGAACTGGCCGGTGTTGATCGCATTGATGCGGAAGTAGGTACTCAGTTCCATCGGGCAGCGCACGCCCTTCGGGATGAACACGAAGCTGCCGTCGGAGAACACGGCCGAATTGAGCGCGGCGAAGTAGTTGTCGCTGCTCGGCACGACCGAACCGAGATAGGCGCGGACCAGCTCCGGATGCTCCTTCACCGCTTCGGACATCGAACAGAAAATCACGCCTGCCTCGGCCAGCTCCTTGCGGAACGTGGTGCCCACCGAAACCGAATCGAACACCGCATCGACGGCGACGCCGGCCAGGCGGGCGCGTTCGTGCAGCGGCACACCGAGCTTCTCGTAGGTCTCGAGCAGCTTCGGATCGACCTCGGCCAGCGATTTCGGGCCCTCCTTGGGTGCCGCGAAATAGCTGATCGCCTGGAAATCGATCGGGCCGATCCGCAGCTTGGCCCATTCCGGCGGGATCATGGTAAGCCAGTGCCGATAGGCCTTGAGGCGCCACTCGGTCATCCATCCGGGCTCGCCCTTGCGCGCCGAGATCCAGCGCACCACGTCCTCGTTGAGGCCGGGTGGCAGGGTATCGGTTTCGATGTCGGTGACGAAGCCGGCACCGTAGCGACGGTTGATTGCCGCGATGATCTGTTCGTTGCCTTCGCCGGACGCCGGCTCGCGATCGTGCCGGGCCAGCGGGTCGGATTCGTTGCTCATGCTCGTTGCCATCAGTGGGAGGCTACCCGCAATGGAATGCCGGCCGGCCGCCGTGGCGGTGCGGCGACCATGTCGGCCAGGCTCACGTCCTGGAGCGCGTTGCGGACGGCCTGGCTGATGCGCTGCCAGTTCACGCGTATCCCGCAGTGCGACTCGTGGTCGCAGGCGCCCGCGTGGGCGCTGCACTCGGTCATGCCGATCGGCCCTTCCATGGCGGTGACGATGTCGGCCACGCTGATCGCTGCGGCCGGCCGTGCCAGGCAGTAACCGCCATTGACGCCGCGCCGCGAAGTGACGAGCCCGGCATGGGCCAGCTGCTTGAGGAGCTTGCTGACCGTCGGCAGTTCGAGGCGCGCCGCATCGGCCAGTTGCTGGGCACTGGTGACCTCGACCCCGGTCATCGCAAGGCAGGTCATGACGACAGTCGCGTAGTCGGTAAGTTTGCTGACGCGCAGCATGGCGGCTCCATTCAGTACCGAAATTGTACTGTTTTGCGGCGGTCGAGTACAGATGCCGGCCTCGATTGCCGCTGGAGTTGATCCGGGGCAGGAAACACGGCCGGCGCATGGCCATCCGCAGCGCGCCCCCGCATCGCCTCCAGTCGACTAGACTGCCCGCATTCAACTGCAAGGGATATGAGGCGTGACCCCACGCACCGAGCGTCATTCGGCGATGCACCGTTTCGTCCAGTCTGCGCTACAGCGCTCCGACATCGAACTGTCCAGCGCCTCCGCGGACGCAAGTTTCCGCAGCTACTGGCGCGTGGGCGGCGACGGCGCGGCCACGCACGCCGCCACGGCCGTCGTCATGGATGCGCCTCCGGACAAGGAGGACCTCGGCCCCTGGCTCGACATCGACAGGCGCCTGCGCGAGGCCGGACTGCATGCACCGGAAGTCATCGCCGTCGAACGCGACCACGGTTTCGTCCTGATGGAGGATCTCGGTACCCGCACCTACCTGCCGGAACTCACTTCGAAAAGCGTCGACGCGCTCTACGCCGACGCACTCGATGCCTTGTTGCGCATGCAGACGGCGGTCGATGTCGCCGGCCTGCCCGACTACAGCCGGCAGCGGCTCATCGACGAAATGCAACTGATGCCGGCCTGGTTTCTCGAACGCCATCTCGGCCATCCGGTATCGAGTGCCGAACAGGACGTCATCGCGGCCGCATTCACCGCCCTGGTCGAGGCCGCGGCGGAACAGCCGCGCGCATTCGTGCACCGCGATTTCCACAGCCGCAACCTGCTCGTCATCGAACGCGATGAAGCACCTGCCGGCACCCGGCTGCTGGTCAATCCCGGCATCGTTGATTTCCAGGATGCCGTGGTCGGCCCGCTCACCTACGACCTCGTCTCGCTATTGCGCGATTGCTACATCGAGTGGGATCCGGAGCACGTCGCCGGCTGGGTCGAGGCCTACCGCATCCGCCTGCAGGCGGCGCATCTGCTCGGCCCCGAAGTCGGCACAGCGCAGATGACGCGCTGGTTCGACCTGATGGGACTGCAGCGCCATCTCAAGGTTCTTGGGATTTTCTGTCGGCTCTGGTACCGGGACGGGAAACCCCAGTACCTGAACGATCTGGCCCTGGTCTGGCGCTACGCGATCGGCACCGCACGCCGCTATCCGGAAACCGGCGAACTCGCCGACCTGCTCGAACGCGCGCTCGGCGATTCCGATATCCGCAGGCCGCGCGGGTCCGCTGCCGGATGAGTCTGCGCAAGGCGATGATCTTCGCGGCCGGACGCGGCGAACGCATGCGTCCGCTGACCGACACCACGGCCAAGCCCCTGCTCCCGGCCGGTGGCAAGCGCCTGATCGAGTGGCACCTGGAAAAACTCGCGGCACTCGGCATCCGCGATGTCGTCATCAATACCTCCCACCTTGCCGGCCAATTTCCGCAAGCGCTCGGCGACGGCGACCGCTGGGGACTGCGCATCCGCTATCTCGACGAGGGACCGGTCCCGCTCGAGACCGGAGGCGGCATGCTCAATGCCCTGCCCCTGCTCGGCCCGGAGCCGTTCCTGCTCGTCAACGGCGATGTCTGGTCCGACCTCGACTTCGCGACCCTGCCCGGCCGACCACGCGGCCACGCGCATCTGGTCCTGGTGGCCAATCCATCCCACCACGCCGACGGCGACTTTGTCCTGGCCGACGACGGCACGGTCCACGCCGAAGGCGCGCCACGGTGGACCTACGCCGGCATCGGCGTGTTCCGTCCCGAACTGTTCGGCAACTGGCGGGAAGTCGTCGGCGAGGTCGATGGCGCCGATCAACGACCGCCACGCTTTCGGCTGCTTCCGCTGTTGGTGGACGCCATGCGCCGCGGCGCCGTCGGCGGTCAACGCCACGACGGGCACTGGGTCGATGTGGGAACGCCGCAGCGCTTGCGCGAGCTCGATGCCGGGCTGCGTCACGACTGACTTTGCCGGCTTTCTTCAATCGGCTTCGTCGAGCAGTTGGCGCAGGAACGGTATCGTGACCCGGCGCTGGGCCGCCAGGGTGGCGCGGTCGATGCGGTCGAGCAACGGGACCAGGGTGCCGAGATCGCGCGCCTGGCGGGCGAACAGCCAGTCGAGCACGTTTTCGTCCAGTTCGATGCCTCGATCGGCCGCACGCACCTGCAGGGCCCGACGCCGGCTTGCTTCATCAAGCGGGCGCAAGAGCCATTGCGTGCAGGCGCCGAGACGGGAGACCAGGTCGGCAAGGCCCAGACCCAGCGCGGCCGGGGCATCGGATCCGGCGAACAGCAGGGTCGAGCCTTCGGCCAGGCAGCGGTTGTACAGGTCGAACAGGGCATGTTCGGCATCGCGCGCGCCGACGATGGCGTCGACGTTGTCGATGGCCAGCAGTTCGCTGCCGCCAAAGCGGCGGATCGTGTCGGCCACCGGTCTGGCGACACGTGCCAGGTCCAGGTACTGGGCGCTGCGCTGGCCAGCCAGCGCTTCGGCGCAGGCGGCGACCAGCAGGTGGGTCTTGCCGCTACCCCTGGCCCCGCACAGGTAGACCCGGTCGATGCCATCGCCGCGGGCCGCGTGGCGGAGGATGTCGATACCGTCCGCGTTGGCTCCGGCCAGGAACGTCTCGAAGCGCTGATGCGCCGGCCAGCGCAGGGCCAGCGGAAGTTGTTCGCTCATGCGTCGGATGCAGGGGCGGGTCCGGTCGGCGGCGCGACCGGTGGAGCATCCACCGCAATGCCGGATGCTTCGCTGCTCGCCGCCGCGATGTTGCCTTCGAGCACGATCGCCGAACCGGCCGGCGCGTCGTGATACATCTCGCTCTGCGTGTAGCGCTCGTAGGCGTAGCGCAACAGGACCATGACCACGGCCGCCAGCGGCAGCGCCAGCAGCACGCCGATGAAGCCGAACAGTTCGCCACCGGCGAGGATCGCGAACATGACCGCGACCGGATGCAGGCCGATCTTGTCGCCGACCAGCTTCGGCACCAGCACATAGCCTTCGAGCAACTGGCCGACCACGAATACGACCAGGACGAAGATCACATGGACGGTATCCAGGCCCTGGACCACCGCCGCGATCACACCCATGCCGACGCCGACGATGGCCCCCATGTACGGCACGAAGCTGATCAGGCCGGCGATCATGCCGATCAGCGGGCCCACGCTGACGCCGACCAGCGAGAGCCCGACACCGTAGAAGGCGCCGAGCAGGAGCATCACGCTGATCTGGCCGCGCAGGAAGCCGCCCAGGGTTTCGTCCGACTCGCGGGCCAGGCGCGCCACGACCGGTTCGATCGCACGCGGCACCATGGCGTGGATGCGCTCGACGACGATGTTCCAGTCACGCAGAAGGTAGAACGCGGCGACCGGCACGATAACCAGGTTCAGCAGCCAGGCGACGATCGCAAACCCGGACTTCGAGACCTTCGACAGCACGCTGGTGGCGAAACCGCCGGCCTCCTTCCAGTGGCCCTGGAGCATGCTGACCAGTTCGCTGCTGTCGAAGGTATCGAGGCTGACGCCGAAGCGGGCCTCGATCCAGGGCGTAGCCACGTCGCGGGCCCACTCGGTCCAGCGCGGCAACTGGTCGATGAAGCGCGCAACCTGGCGTTCCATGAACGGAATCAGGATCAGCACGATGGCAACCACCGCGAGGGTCAGGACCAGGAACACGAGGCTGACGCCCCATGAGCGCCCGACGCCCCGCGCCTGGAGCCGCTGCACCAGCGGATTGAACAGATAGGCAAACAGCGCGGCGATCGCGAACGGCACCAGTGCCGGCCCGAGCAGGTACAGCACCCAGCCGATGAAAGCGACCAGGAGCAGCCACTTGAGACGAAGATCGATCGTGGTCGGAGGCATCAGCGGGATTCCTGTTCTCTGCGTTCATGCGAGGCCTGGCGCGCACGCATGGACCAGACGACCACGTAGTGTAGACCGCTGGCCACGGTCAGCGCCGCGGCGAGGAGAATGAAGGGATACTGTCCGGGCAGCTGCGGGAACCAGGCCAGGCGCAGCAATTCAGCCAGGACCAGCAGGATCTGGACCACGGTCGTGAGCTTGGACAGCCGACTCGGTTGTGCGTCGAACGGGCCGATCAGGTTGTGATAGGCGATCGCGCCGCAGACGATCACGACGTCGCGGCCGATGACCAGCGCGAACAGCCAGACCGGCACGCTGCCGATCAGGGTCAGCGCGGTGAATCCGGCCAGCAGCAGCAGCTTGTCGGCCAGCGGATCGAGCAATCCGCCGAGCCGGCTTTCCCAGCCGAAGTGCTTGGCCAGGTACCCGTCCACCGCATCACTGACGCCGGCGACCGCGGCCAGCAACAGGGCCACCTTGAATTCGCCGTGCGAGATCAGCCAGAAGACCGGCCACACCATCAGGATGCGCACACCGGTGACCAGATTGGGCAGGTGCCGCCACATCGACGTTCACGGGCTCAGGATAAGCGTGGCATCGATGCCATCCAGCGGTGGACTGGCGCTGTTGACCCGCAACACGCCTTCGCCATCGACCGCTGCAAGCCAGCGATCGAGGCCGCCGGCAACGCTGAGGCGCACGAGGATGCCATCGCCACGCGCCTCCAGCGGCCAGGCCTGGCGTACCAGCGACTGCCGAGCCAGATAGCCCATGCCGCGCGCATAGTCCTCGGCGGAATGGATGCCGCTGATCCAGATTCGCCGCTCGACCGGCGTGGCATCGACGGGTGCGGCGGCACCGGCGACGGCCAGGCCGAGCCCGGCCAGCATGCGGTCCACGGCGCTGCTGTCGAATTCCGCGACCAGCATCAGGCGGGTGGTCGCCGCTCCGCTGGTTTCGTCGATGCCGCTGTCACGCCGGTAACGGTATTGCAGGACGTATTTGTCGGCATCGGCGACGGCCTTGGCCACCTCGGCACGGGCGAGAATGCCGGGATCGCCGCTGAGCCGGATCACGACATCGGCCAGGGCGGACTTGAGGGCACCGGCGCGCTCCGCTTCGGACTGGCTCGTGACCGGCGCTTCGCCGCTGTAGGTGGCCGGTGCCGCGGCGGCCTGCAGGCAGGCCAGCATGGCCATCAGGACCCCGGCGAGGAGCAGCCTGGCCCGACGGCAAATGACCGGCTTCAAGCAACGACCCGCCGAGGGCGGGCATTCCGGGCGTTGCCGCCATGCAGGCGTTGTATCGTCCATCGCAGTGCTGCGCATGACGGAGTCCCTGGCCCTGTGGTGATGAGCGCCAGTCTGCACGAAGGCTCGCTACCTCGTCCATCCGGGCTGGTATCATTCGCGGCCCCGCGTACCCGGCTTTTCCCATGTCGAACGATAACGAGGCCCTCACCTACCGCGCCGCCGGCGTCGACATCGATGCCGGCAACGCTGTCGTCGAACGCATCAAGCCGCTGGTCGCGCGCACCTTCCGCAAGGAGGTCATGGCCGGACTCGGCGGATTCGGCGGGCTGTTCGAACTCGGCGGACGCTACCGCGATCCGGTGCTGGTGTCGGGCACCGACGGCGTAGGCACCAAGCTCAAGCTCGCCCAGATCCTCGGCCGCCACGACACGATCGGCATCGACCTCGTTGGCATGTGCGTCAACGACGTGCTTGTCCAGGGTGCCGAACCGCTGTTCTTCCTCGACTACTTCGCCACCGGCGCGCTCGACGTGGAGACCACGGTCGCAGTGGTCGGCGGCATCGCCACAGGCTGCGAGTTGGCCGGCTGCGCGTTGATCGGTGGCGAGACCGCGGAAATGCCGAGCATGTATCCGCCGGGCGAATACGATCTCGCCGGATTCTGCGTCGGCGCGGTCGAGAAACTGGCCCTGATCGACGGCACCCGCATCCAGGCCGGCGACGCGATCATCGGCATCGCCTCATCGGGACCGCACTCCAACGGCTACTCGTTGATCCGGCGCATCCTCGAACGCGCCGGCAGTCCGTACGACCTCGATCTCTCCGGCACCCGCCTCGACGACGCCCTGATGGCGCCGACGACCATCTACGTGAAGCCGGTGCTCAAGCTCATGCAGCAGCTGCCGGTGAACGGCATGGCCCACATCACCGGTGGCGGCCTGCGCGAAAACATCATTCGGGTCGTACCGGAGACGCTCGGCATCGACATCGACGGCAGTGCCTGGAAGGCGCCGGCCGTATTCGACTGGCTGCAGCGCGAGGGCAAGGTCGCGCGCGAGGAGATGCTGCGCACCTTCAACTGCGGGATCGGCTATGCCCTGATCGTCTCTCGCGAACACGCCGGCTCCGTGCTCGATGCGCTGGAGACGCTCGAACTGCAGGCCTGGACGATCGGCGAGGTGGTCTCCGCCACGGGCGACGCCCGCGTCCATATCCGCTGAACGGCGCGGTTGGATTCATGCGCATTGTCGTCCTCGCTTCAGGTCGGGGCAGCAATCTCGAGGCCCTGATCGATGCGCAGCGCGATGCGCGACTGCCGATCAGCATCGCCGCCGTCCTTTCCGACAAGGCCGACGCCCGCGCCCTCGAGGTTGCGCGCGCGGCCGGCATCGCGGCAATCCATGTGGATCCGCGTGCCTTCGGGTCGCGCCGCGAGTTCGATGACGCCTTGTTCGCCGCCATCGCCGGGGCAAGACCCGAGCTGATCGTCCTGGCCGGCTTCATGCGCATCATCGATCCGGCGGCATTTGCGCCCTGGCTCGGCCGCATCATCAATATCCATCCGTCGCTGCTGCCCCGATATCCCGGCCTGCATACGCACCGCCGCGCACTCGAGGCCGGTGATCACCTGCACGGCGCCAGCGTGCACTTCGTCACCGCCGAACTCGACGGCGGCCCGGTGCTGGGCCAGACCCGGCTCGAGATCCGTCCCGACGACACCCCGCAGTCCCTGGCCGAGCGGCTCCTCCCGCAGGAACACCGGTTGCTGGTGGCCTGTGTCGGCCTGCTGGCGAGCGGCCGGATCCGCTGGCGCACGACGGGCATCTTCCTCGATGGCCGGCCGCTGGCGAATCCCCTGCAACTCGACGAACACGGTGAATGGATCGACGATGCCGGCTGACCATGCGGCGTTCATGTTCGACGGTCCAGAATTGGGCGATTCCAAGCGGAGTACCGAGCCTTGATCCGAATCACTGCCCTTTCCCTGTGCGCCATGCTGCCGGCAATGGCGCTCGCACAATCGCCGATCGCTCCGTTCAGCGCCGAATACCAGACCTTGCGCAACGGCAAGGAACTCGCGCGCACGACGATCAAGCTCGGCGAGAACGACGATTCGACCACGACCCTGCTGACCACCACCGAAGGGACCTCCGGGCTGGCCAAGCTTGCGGGACTCGATGTCAGCGAGGAATCAGTGGTGCGCTGGGTCGGTGGCCGCCCGGAGACGATCCAATACGATTTCCGCCAGGACGTGGCTTTCAAGAACCGCCGGCGCCATGGCGAATTCGACTGGACGACCGGCCAGGTGCACATGGTCGACGGCAAGAGCGACGCCCGCTATGCCCTGGTGCCGAATGCGGTCGACCGGCACGCGCTGACCCTGGCCCTGGCCGCCGACCTGTCACGCAACGCCGAGCAGTTCGACTACAAGGTCGCGATGAAGGACGCCATCGAGGATGTCCGCTATACGCGCTGCGGGGATGACGTCGAGCTGACCGTGCCCGCCGGCACCTTTTCGACGCGCTGCCTCGAGCGCGTGCGGGCCAAACGCACCTCGAAGATCTGGTTCGTCGAGAACAACGGCTGGATACCCGTGCAGATCGAACAGATCGAGAGCAAGGGCGACACGGTCACGCTGCGGCTGGTGTCGGTGGAGAAAGGCTGACGCCTCGGGAATGGAGAATGGGGAATGGGGAATGGGAAAGCCAAAGCGCTACACGCTCCTGCTCCTCCCATTCTCCATTCCCTATTCCCCATTCCCGACCATCAAGAAGGCAACCGCCGGATCCGCGCGCCGAGCGAGCCGAGCTTTTCCTCGATGTTCTCGTAGCCGCGGTCGATGTGGTAGATGCGGTCGATGGTGGTGTCGCCCTCGGCGACCAGGCCGGCGAGGACCAGTGACGCCGATGCGCGCAGGTCGGTCGCCATCATCTGCGCGCCGGTCATGGTCGGCACGCCCTTGATGATCGCGGTGTTGCTTTCGAGCTGGATGTCGGCGCCGAGGCGCTGCAGCTCCAGGGCGTGCATGAAACGGTTCTCGAATACCGTCTCGGTGATCACGCCGACGCCCTCGGCAACGCAGTTGAGCGCGGTGAACTGGGCCTGCATGTCGGTCGGAAAGGCGGGGTACGGCGCGGTCGTGATGTTGACGGCCTTGGGCCGGCGGCCGCGCATGTCGAGTTCGATCCAGTCTTCGCCGGTCGAGATGTGCGCGCCGGCATCCTCGAGCTTGCCGAGCACGGAATCGAGCGTTTTCGGCCGCGCGTGCTTGGCCATGATCTTGCCGCCGGTGATGGCGGCGGCGACGAGGAACGTGCCGGTCTCGATGCGGTCCGGCAGCACCTCGTAGTCGGTACCGCCGAGGCGCTCGACGCCATCGATGACGATCGAATTGGTGCCGGCGCCACTGATCTTCGCGCCCATGCTGTTCAGGCAGTTGGCGAGGTCGACGACTTCGGGCTCCTGTGCCGCGTTTTCGATGACCGTGGTGCCCTGGGCCAGCACGGCGGCCATCATCAGGTTTTCGGTGCCGGTCACGGTGACCAGGTCGAGGACGATGCGGGCGCCCTTCAGGCGCTTGGCGCGGGCCTTGATGTAGCCGTTCTCGACGCGGACCTCGGCGCCGAGGGCCTGCAGCCCCTGGATGTGCAGGTTGACCGGGCGCGAGCCGATCGCGCAGCCGCCGGGCAGCGATACTTCGGCCTGGCCGTAGCGGGCCACCAGCGGACCGAGCACGAGAATCGACGCGCGCATGGTCTTGACCAGGTCGTATGGGGCGAAGAAGCGGTCGGTCGTGCGCGGATCGACGTGGATCTTCATGCGCTCGTCGACGACCAGTTGCACGCCCATCTGGCCGAGCAGTTCCATGGTCGTGGTCACGTCGTGCAGGTGCGGCACGTTGGCGATGCTGACCGGCTCGTCGGCCAGCAGGCAGGCGGCAAGGATCGGCAGCACGGCGTTCTTGGCGCCCGAGATCTGGACATCGCCGCGGAGCGGTTCTCCGCCGTTGATTACAATTTTGGCCATCGCCCGCGTGTTTCCTGAGTTGAAATGGGATCGGAATCGCCCCGGCCCGAAGGGTCGTGGGGCGGATCCGAAGAGTAGACCTGCGCAGCCGCTTCGCCGGGAATTCAGCCTTTGGCCGCTTCTTCCGGAGTCAAGGTGCGCAACGAAAGTGCATGAATCGCATTCCCCATATGTTCACCCAGGGTCGCGTAAACCATGCGATGGCGCGCCAGCGGGAGCTTCCCGGCAAATGCCGGACTGACCACTCTCGCCTCAAAATGTACGCCGTCCGCTCCTTCCACGACGATTTCCGCATCGGGCAGGCCTGACTGGATGAGATCGTGAATGGTTCGGGTGTCCATGAAGAGGCGGATTCCTGGCGATGCTGCGACGGACGGCCCATCCGGGCCGTCTTGAGCGCCAGCAGGGGGTAACGGATACAATAGGGAGCGCCAATGTTACTCAAAATACCGCTTCGCCGGAATCAAGCGCCGGCCGACCCGGCCATTTCGCTGCTCAATCCAGTCCTGATGAACGCCCAACTGAACACCCAAAACCTGACCCTGAACAGCCCGATCCTCGACGAATCGAAGATTCGCAACAGCGCGATGACGGTGATCGAGACCGAGGCACGGGCGATCTCGGCCCTGCAGAAGCGCGTCAACGGCAGCTTCCTGCACGCCTGCCAGCTCATGTTCCAGTGCCACGGGCGGGTCGTCGTCATCGGCATCGGCAAGTCCGGGCACATCGCGCGCAAGATCGCTGCCACCCTGGCCTCGACCGGTACGCCGGCGTTCTTCGTGCATCCGGCCGAAGCCAGCCACGGCGATCTCGGCATGATCACGCAGAAGGACGTGGTCCTGAGCCTGAGCAATTCCGGTGAAACCGACGAACTGCTGACCATCCTGCCATTGATCAAGCGCCAGAACGTGCCGCTGATCGCAATGACCGGCAACGAATTTTCCTCGCTGGCCAAGCTCGCCGACGTGCATCTCGACGTCTCGGTCTCCGAGGAGGCCTGCCCGCTCGGGCTGGCGCCGACGGCCAGCACCACCGCGGCCCTGGTCATGGGCGATGCACTGGCGATCGCGCTGCTCGAGGCCCGCGGCTTCACATCCGAGGATTTCGCCCGCTCCCACCCGGCCGGCACGCTGGGTCGGCGCCTGCTCGTGCGCATTAGCGACATCATGCATTCGGGCAAGCAGATCCCCGTGGTCGACCAGCACGACTCGCTGACTGCGGCCCTGGTCGAAATGACCCGCACCGGACTCGGCATGACCGCGGTCACCGACGATCAGGGTCACCTGCTCGGCGTGTTCACCGACGGCGACCTGCGCCGCGCGGTCGACGACAACGACATCGATCTGCGCGACACCCGCGTCGGCAAGGTCATGACCTCGAACCCCAAGACGATCACCGCCGACAAGCTCGCCGCCGAAGCGGCCCAGGTCATGGAGGCGTTCAAGATCCACGCCCTGCTCGTGGTCGATGACGAAAACCACGTGGTCGGCGCCCTCAACATCCACGACCTGCTGCGCGCAAGGGTGGTTTGATTTGTTCGGGAATCGAGAATAGGGAATCGGGAATAGGCAGAAGCAACAAAAGAGCGCAGCCTCGCTCCGACCATTCCCTACTCCCCATTCCCCATTCCCGGCTTTTTGACCATGCCCCCCACCGACATTCCCGCCGAGATCCGTGAACGCGCCGGCCGCATCAGGCTCGCCCTTTTCGACGTCGATGGCGTGCTCACCGACGGGCGCCTCTGGTATGCCGAGGACGGCCACGAGCTGAAGGCATTCCATGTCCATGACGGCCTCGGTCTCAAGCGCCTGCGTGCCAATGGCATTGAGGTGGCGATCATCACCGCGCGCATCAGCCACCTGGTCGCCCAGCGCATGGCCGAACTTGGCGTCGTCCATCTGTACCAGGGTCAAAGTGACAAGCGCATCTGTTTCGACCAGTTGCTGCACGCGCTGCAGCTTGAGGCCGGACAGTGCGCCTATACCGGCGACGACCTGCCCGACCTCTGCGTCATGAACGAGGTCGGCCTGGCCATCGCAGTGGCCAACGCACATCCCACCGTCATTCGCCACGCGCACTGGCGCACTCAGAAGGAAGGTGGCTCCGGTGCGGTCCGGGAAGTCTGCGACCTGCTGCTGGAATCCCAGGGCAAGTCCGAATCGGAGCTGGCCGCGCATCTGGGGAGTCGCTGAGTCCGTGTCGTTGCGATTGACCATGGCGGCCCCGAACGGGAACCGCCCATGAACATGGACCGGCGTTTCATCCTGCTGGTCATCGGCCTGGTGATCCTTGTTGCAGTCACCCAGGTGATGCTCTGGCTGACCCGCCCGCCGGCACTCGAACCGACCTTCAGCGGGCCGCCACGGTCGAGCTATACGCTGGACAACTTCTCGATGAATGCGCTGGGCGAAGACGGCAAGCTCAGTTTCACGGTCAGCGGTCCGCGCCTGACCCGGCGCAGCGAGGACGGCTCGATCTTCGTCAGCACGCCGGACTACGTGATGGTCGACAAGGACGGCAACCCCTGGGTCGGCAAGTCGGATTCGGCCTGGGTCAACAAGGATGGATCGCTGATGCGCCTGGAAGGCAACGTCGAGATGGCACGGGCCGACGCGGATGCCGCGAAGGCGGCCACGCTGCACACCTCGGACCTGACTGCGCGGCCGAAGGCCAAGACCTTCGAAACCGCGGCACCGGCGCGAATCGAGCAACCGGGCTCTATACTGCGGGGTACCGGCCTGCGCGGCGATCTCAACACGAAAGTCCTG
This sequence comes from Dokdonella immobilis, assembly GCF_900115085.1. GTDB lineage: Bacteria > Pseudomonadota > Gammaproteobacteria > Xanthomonadales > Rhodanobacteraceae > Dokdonella > Dokdonella immobilis. The sequence goes on from NZ_FOVF01000009.1 coordinate 61,188, forward strand.
GAGCTGTTGTCCGATGTCAACAATACCTTTGAGCCAACCCCGCGAAAAAACTAGGGTTTCAGCAGCCGCTGGCCGGCTGGCGGCACTTCTGCTGCTGGCCCTGGCGCTGCCGGCACATGCCCTGAGCACGGACCGCGACCAGCCTCTCGATGTCCGCGCCCAGTACAACAAGAGCACGTTCGGCACGCAGAACGTGACCCTCTTCCAGGGCAATGTGCGCATGGTGCAGGGCTCGCTGAAGGCGGCCGGCGATGAAGCGCGAATCTGGGAGATCGAAGGCGCTGACGCCGATGCCACCGCCCGGCGCCTGGTCCTGACCGGCAAGCCGGCCCAGCTCGAACAGCTCATGGACAACGACGGCGGCAAGCTGACCGCGCGCGCCTTGACGATCGACTACCGCTCCGACACCGGCCTGGCCGAACTGACCGGGGATGTGGTCGTGGTCCAGGAAGGCCGCTCCGAGTTCCGCGGTCCGCACATGACCTACAACACCAATACCGGCGCCATGGAAGGCGGCAGCCAGGCCCCCGGCAGCGAAGTCCACATGACCTTCAAGCCAAAACCGAAGGCCACGAAGAAGGCCGGAACGGACACGAACCCCTGATGCTGCATGCGGCGAACCTGCGCAAGGCCTATTCGGGCCGGACCGTCGTGCGCGACTTCGGCTTCTCCCTCAAACAGGGCGAAGTGGTCGGACTGCTCGGGCCGAACGGCGCCGGCAAGACAACCTGCTTCTACATGGTCGTCGGCCTCGTCGCGACCGATTCGGGCAGCATCCGCATCGACGAACGCACCGTGACCCACATGCCGATGCACGAACGCGCGCGGCTCGGCGTCGGCTACCTGCCCCAGGAACCCTCGATATTCCGCCGCCTGACCGTCGCCGACAACATCATGGCGATCCTCGAGTTGCGCGACGACCTCGATGCGGCCGGACGCGAGAGCGAGCTCGAATCCCTGCTCGACGAACTGCAGATCAGCCACATCGCAGGCAACAAGGGCGTCAGTCTTTCCGGCGGTGAACGGCGCCGAGTCGAGATCACCCGCGCGCTCGCTTCACGGCCGCGATTCCTGCTTCTCGACGAACCGTTCGCCGGCATCGATCCGATTTCGGTGGTCGACATCCAACGCATCGTGCGCCAGCTCAAGGCGCGAAACATCGGCATCCTGATCACCGATCACAATGTCCGCGAAACGCTCGGCATCTGCGACCGCGCCTACATCATGAACGAGGGCACCGTGCTGACCCAGGGTGCGCCGGCCGATGTGCTGGCGAATGAGGAAGTACGCAATGTCTACCTTGGGAAAGAATTTCGCATGTAATCGCCACCCCGGTGGGTAGCGGCACGGGTTGGATGCGGGTTCCGCATGGAATCGGCCCCCGTAATGGCCCACTCCCGAGGTTCGGACTGTCACGCACGGGGTAGAAAAATCCCCGCCGGACGGCCGCGAACGGAGCCAGCCAGATCCAATCGCCTGAGAGTGGACCCGGGCGCCCGCAGCGTCAAGACCTGCCGCTTGTAGGCAATTGGCGCTAGGATTGCATGAAGCTCCAAGGTGACCGTCCTACGGGCATGAAACCCGCTCTCCAACTCCGCGTCCAGTCCCAGCTCGCGCTGACGCCGCAGCTTCAGCAGGCCATCAAGCTGCTGCAGCTCTCCAGCGTTGAACTGGAACTCGAGCTCAACCAGGCGCTCGAGTCGAACCCGCTGCTCGATATCGAGGAGGATGATCCGGACGAAGCCGAAATCGAGGAGTTCGTACCGCCCGAGCACACGCTCAGCGCGCCGGTTGACGCCAGCGACGGGGCCGGTAGCGAAACGCGCGACGAGACGCCCGATTTCGACGACATTCCGCTTGATCTCGGCGAAGATCGCCGTGACTACCGCGCCTCCTCGTCCGATGACGAAACCCTCGAACAGCAGGACGCCGAAGCCGAGGACCTGCGCGACCATCTGCTCTGGCAGCTCAACCTGACCCCGCTGTCGCAGCGCGATCGGTGCATTGCAACGGCGATCATCGAAGCGATCAACGACGACGGCTATCTCGACGAAAGCAATGAAGTGATCTGCGCGAGCCTCGCCGATCTGTGCGCGGTGACGGTCGAGCAGGTCGAGGCGGTGCGCCATCGCGTGCAGCGCTTCGATCCGCTCGGCGCGGCCTCACGGACGCTGAGCGAATGCCTCGACGTCCAGCTCGAAGCCCTCGACCGGGATACGCCGGGCCTCGACAAGGCCCGCCTGCTGGTTGCCGACTGCCTCGACATGCTCGCCCGCAACGATCGCACGCGTCTGTGCCAGAAACTGCGCGTCAATGACGAGGAGCTGGATACGGTCATCGACCTGGTCCGCTCGCTGACGCCGAAACCCGGTGCCGGCTACTCCAACGGCCCGGCTGAATACGTCGCCCCCGATGCCTACGCGCACAAGGTCAACGGACGCTGGCAGGTCTCGCTGTCGCCGCATTGCCAGCCACGCCTGGCCATCAACGAACACTATGCGAGCCTGATCGCGCGCGCCCAGCGCGACGATGCCAGCTACCTGCGTGGCCAGTTGCAGGAAGCGCGCTGGCTGATCAAGAGCCTCAAGACCCGCGCCGAGACCGTGCTCAAGGTGGCGCAGGCGATCGTGCAAGCCCAGGAGGCCTTTCTCGAATTCGGTCCCGAGGCGATGCGCCCGCTGGTGCTACGCGACGTCGCGGAGGAAATCGAGATGCATGAATCGACGGTTTCCCGGGTGACCACGCGCAAGTACCTGCACACGCCACGCGGCACCTTCGAATTCAAGTACTTCTTCTCCAGCGGCGTCTCGACCGTCGACGGGGGCGCGGCGTCGGCCACGGCCATCCAGGCCATGATCCGCAAGCTCATCGACGATGAAAAAGCAGCCCGCCCACTGTCCGACCAGGCCCTGGCAGTGGAACTCAATCGCCGCGGCATCAGCGTTGCCCGCCGCACCGTCGCAAAATACAGGGAGGCCCTCAACATTCCATCATCGAACGACCGTTGCCGGCTCGGCTGAACGACGTCCGGGCGATCCTTCGGGAACGTCCCGGCGTCGCAGCGGTCGAAGTCGTCAACAGGATCCAGCGAACATGAATCCGGGATCGCGCGAATAGCCAGGATCCCGAACCGGGCCGGTATCGACCGGCCTGCCACTGAAGGAGGTTGCCATGCAGATCACGATCAAAGGCCATCAGATCGACGTCACGCCCGCTCTTCGCAAGCACGCCGAAGGGAAGCTGGAGCGACTGACCCGGCATTTTGACCACCTTCACGAGTTATCGATCGTGCTCAGTATCGAGAAGCTGCTGCACAAGGCCGAGGCGACGATTCATGTTTCCGGCAAGGATCTGCACGCCGATGCGGTCGCTCCCGACATGTATTCCGCCATCGACGCGCTTGCCGACAAGCTCACCGCACAGGTTCGCAAGCACAAGGAAAAGCTCACCAACCATCATCCTGAAGAGGTTCGCGCCGCGCGCTACGAATAGGCTCACCGGCGGCCGGCCCGCCCTGCCGGCGGGTCGGCCAGCGCCACGACGACGCTGCGAAACCGCGCCGCACCCCCGCCGACACCGCTGCGCAGCCGGCAATGCGATACTGTGCATCCCGGAGCCTTCCCGAACCCTGACTGCGCATGCCATTCCTTGATCTGCTGACCACGGAGCGCGTACGCACGGAGTTCATCGCCAGGGACAAGGCCAGCCTGCTGCGCAAGCTGGCCGCGATGCTGGGAGAGGATCCCGCCGAACGTGAACTCATCAGAGCCGCACTCGTCGACCGCGAGGACCTCGGATCGACCGGCCTGGGCCACGGCGTAGCCATCCCGCACGGACGCATCGCCGGAATCGACAAGGCGCGCGCCGCCTTTGTGCGGCTGGCCCGCCCGATCGCATTCGGATCGGCCGACGGGGTGGCGGTCGATCTCGTTGCCGCCCTTGTCGTACCCGCGCACCAGACCGACCAGCACCTGCAGCTGCTGGCGGAACTGGCCGAAGCCTTTTCGGACGCGCAGTTGATGGCCAGGTTTCGCCGTGCCGGCGACAGCAGCGCGCTGCGCGCGGAACTGGCAGAATTTGGCCGCAACCGAAGCAAGGGCCCGGCATGGACAGACTGACTTCCCGCCAGCTATACGACGCAGTCGGCGAGCGCATGCAGCTGCGCTGGGTAGCCGGGTTGCGCGGCGAGGGCCGCGCCATCGAGCCTGGCGACAAGAAATCGCGGCGGCCTTCGCAGATCGGCTACCTCAACATCATCTACCCGAACAAGGTGCAGATCATCGGTACCGAGGAGCTGGCCTATCTGGACAGCCTCGATTCGCGCCAGCGCTGGGAAACGATCGAGAAGATCATGGCCTACCGCTCGATCGCACTGATCGTGACCAAGGACCAGGCCATTCCGGGCGACCTGCGCGATGCCGCGGAGGAGTCGCAGACGCCCCTGTGGATCAGCCCGAAGCGCGGGCATGAGCTGCTTACCTACCTGCAATACCATCTCGCCCGCGGCCTGGCCCGCCAGGTGACCCTGCATGGCGTGCTGATGGAGGTGAACTCGATCGGCGTGCTGATCACGGGTGAAAGCGGCACCGGCAAGAGCGAGCTGGCCCTGGAACTGATCACGCGCGGCCATCGCTTGGTCGCCGACGACGCTCCCGAATTCACCCTGATCGCACCCGACGTGATCGACGGCACCTGCCCCGAGATGCTGCGCGACCTGCTCGAGGTGCGCGGACTCGGCGTGCTCAACGTGCGCGAGATGTTCGGGCATACCGCGGTCAAGCCGTCGAAATACCTGCGCCTGATCGTGCACCTGCAACCGATGGCCCAGAGCGGCGCCGACGACGAGATGAAACGCCTCTACGGCGATGTCGGCTATCGCGAGGTGCTCGACGTGCCGATCCCGCAGATCGTCATCCCGGTTGCCTCGGGCCGCAATATTGCCGTCCTTGCCGAGGCGGCCGTGCGCAGCCACATGCTCAAGTCCAAGGGCCTCGATCCAGCCCAGACCTTCGTCGACCGCCAGGCGCACCAGCTGCGCCGGCTGCCTCCGTGGTGAGCCCGTGAGCGAACCAGCGACCAGCCCCGGCAAGACCCGCCTGATCGTCGTCAGCGGGCTCTCGGGTTCCGGCAAATCGGTGGCGCTGAGGACCCTGGAGGACCTCGACTACTACTGCGTGGACAACCTGCCGAGCGCGCTGATGCCGGCCTTCGTGCGCGCCGTTTCGGAGGATGCCGACGGCCTGCATCCGCGCCTGGCGGTCGGCGTCGACGTGCGCAATCGGGCCGACGACCTGTATCGCCTGCCCGGTGTGCTGGCCAGCTTGGCCGAAGTGGGCATCGACTACGAACTCGTGTTTCTCGATACCCGCGACGACACCCTGATCAAGCGCTATTCGGAGACGCGCCGGCGCCATCCGCTGTCGGCGGACGGGCTGGGCCTGGCCGACGCGATCGCACTGGAGCGCAAGCTGATGCGCCAGGTCGCCGCGATCGCCGACCGCGTGATCGACACCAGCGACCTCAACGTGCACCAGTTGCGACGCTTGGTCATCGGCGAACTCGGCATGAGCGCGGGTTCCCTGACCCTGCTGTTCGAGTCGTTCGCCTACAAGCACGGCGTTCCGACCGATGCCGATTTCGTCTTCGACGCACGTTGCCTGCCGAACCCGCACTGGAATCCGCAACTGCGGCCCTTGTCCGGGCGCGACGCGCCGGTCAGGCAATGGCTGGAGGCGCAGGCCGATGTCATGCTCTTCCATGACAACCTGCGCGACTTCCTCGACACCTGGCTGACCCGCTTCGAGAGCGAGGGACGCAGCTATGTGACGATATGCATCGGATGTACCGGCGGACGCCACCGTTCGGTCCATCTGGTCGAACGCCTGGCCGAGCATTTCCGCCAGAACTACGAACAAGTCCTCAGCTACCACCGCGAACTGGAATAATGGTCCCATGACAGCTGCGAAGCTTGCCCCGCCCCCGTACAGAGCCACTTGCCCTGGGGCCCTGAACCCTGCGTCGTGCCCGGGGTGGCGGCGATGAGCGTCGGCGTCCTGCTCATGACCCACGAGGCCATGGGCGCGGCCCTGGTGGGGGCCGCCCGGCATGTGCTCGGCAAGCTGTCCCTGCCGCTCGATGTCATCGAGGTGGACTCCGGTGCGGACCCGGACAGCACGCTGACCGACGCGGCGCGGCACGCGCGCGGGCTCGATCATGGTGAAGGCGTACTCGTCCTGACCGATCTGTACGGCGCCACGCCGTGCAATGTCGCCCAGCGCCTGCCTTCGCTTGGACTGCACATGCATTGCGTGTCGGGGCTCAACCTTCCGATGCTGCTGCGTGTGCTCAACTATCCCGAACAATCACTCGACGAACTCGCGCAGACCGCAGCCAGCGGCGGTCGCGGAGGAATACATATCGACCATGCTTGAACGAGAAATCACCATCAGCAACAAACTCGGCCTGCACGCGCGGGCGTCGGCCAAGCTCGTGCAGACGCTGCATGGCTTCAAGTCCAGCGTGTTCATGGCCTACCGGGGCAAGGAGGTCAACGCCAAGAGCATCATGGGCGTGATGATGCTCGCCGCCGGTCTCGGCGCGGTGCTCACCCTGCGTGCAGACGGTGACGACGAGGAAACCGCGATGGCCGCCCTGGTCGATCTGTTCGAGCGCAAATTCGACGAGGGCCAGTAAAACCCGGGCGATGCCGGAGGCGTCGCCCGGACTGCGCAGCAGCAGACGTGTGCAGTGACAAGGAGAAGGATTCGGCGTGCGACTCATACTTGAAGGCAACGGCGCATCGCGCGGCATGGCGCTCGGGCGGGCTCGTCTCGAGCAACCGAGCCGCTTTCTCGTCGATGAGACGCCGCTCGAACAGGCCGAGGTCGATGCCGAAGTGCAGCGCATCGACGAAGCGCTGGCGACCGCCCGCGGTGAACTGAAGGCCCTGCGCGACAAGCTCGAGGGACCGCTGGCCCGCGAAGTCGCCGAATTCATCGATGCGCACAGCCTGATCCTCGAAGACCCCGTTTTCATTCATGGCCTGCACGAACTGATCCGGACCGGCCGCTACCATGCCAGTGCCGCGCTCAAGATGCAGCGCGAAAGCCTGGTCGCCGTGTTCGAGGCCATGGACGACCCCTACCTGCGCAGCCGGCGCGAAGACATCGAGCACGTCATCGGACGCGTGCAGGGCGCGCTGAGCCGCGAGTCGAGCGTCGAGGAACGCAAGATCGCGTCGCGCGTCGGCGAGATCCTGGTCAGCGACACGGTGGCGCCCTCGGAACTGGTCCCGCTGGCCGAACACGGCGTGCTCGGCTTCGTCTTGACCGCCGGCAGCACGCTTTCGCACAGCGCGATCCTGGCCCGCTCGCTGCGCCTGCCAATGGTGGTCGGCTCGCATGATGCGCTTTCCCACCTGCAGGACGGCGACCTGCTCCTGATCGATGGCGACGAAGGCCGGATCATCGTCCATCCGACTGCACAGGACCTCGCCGGCTACCGCCACTGGCAACGTGAGGTCGTCCAGCAGGACAAGCGCCGCGCACGCCTGCGCGATGCCGATACGCGGACCCGCGACGGCGTTCCCGTGCAGTTGTACGCGAATGCCGAGATGTCCGGCGACGTGGCCCAGGCCCGCGCCTACGGGGCCGCCGGCATTGGCCTGTACCGCACCGAATTCCTGTTCCTGCAACGCAAGGATGCGCCGGGGGAGGAAGAGCAGTTCCTCGCCTATCGCGACCTCGTCCTCGGCATGGGCGGGCTGCCGGTGACGATCCGCACGCTCGATCTTGGCGCCGACAAGGTCGACAGTGCCGGCCTGGTTCTGCAGGATGAACCCAATCCCGCGCTTGGCGTGCGCGGGGTGCGCCTGTCCCTGCGCACCCCGCAGCTGATGCACACGCAACTGCGCGCGATCCTGCGCACCACAAGCTATGGGCCCGTGCGCATCCTCGTGCCGATGGTCAGCGCCACCGAGGAGATGATCACGGTCCGGCGCATGGTCACCGAGTGCGCGATGCAGCTCCGTTCCGAGGGCCATCCCATTGCCGACTCGTTCGAGATCGGCGCCATGATCGAGGTGCCGGCGGCAGCGATCGCGCTGCCGAGCATGATCCGCAAGCTCGACTTCGTTTCGATCGGCACCAACGACCTGGTCCAGTACACCCTGGCGGTGGATCGCAACAACAACGAGCTTGGCGCCCTGTACGATCCGCTGCACCCGGCCGTCTTGCGCCTCCTGGCGCACATCATCGCGGTCTGCAAGCGGGCCAGGCGTCCGGTCACGCTCTGTGGCGAAATAGCCGGTGACGTGCATTTCACGGCCATGCTTATCGCACTCGGACTGACCGAATTCAGCATGCATCCCGGCCTGCTGCTCGAGGTCCGCGAAGCCGTCAATGCCATCGACGCCGAGGCCGTACGCAAGGTGGCCCCCGTCCTGCTCCGCGCCTCGGGGCGCGAGAGCATCCGCAAGGTCGTCGAGCGCATGCGTGCGCAGAGCCGTCCGATTGTGGAAAATACCGACCTCGTCAGCATCCCGCCCTAGCGCGCAAGCAGCACGCTCCGCGCCCAAACCGATCCCAGAAGATGCCCGCAACCCTTGACCACCTGATCAGTTCGCGTGTCCGTACGCATGCTGATGAACACGCTGCCCGGTTCGCCCGGCGCGAACCGTTCCGTCATGTCGTCATCGACGATTTCCTGGCCGGCCCATTCGCCGATCGCCTGCTTGCGGAGTTCCCGGCCTTCGAGCGCGGCAACGCCCGCAACGAAGCCGGCGAGCTCGGCAGCAAATCGACCGTCGAGCGCATCCGTGAACTTGGCCATGCCTACGCCGATCTCGACGACCTTATCCAGTCGGCCGAATTCCTCGCCCTCCTCGGCACACTGACCGGCGTCGATGACCTTCTCTACGATCCCTGGTACTTCGGCGGTGGTACCCACGAGAACCGGGCCGGACAGGACCTCGACCCGCACGTCGACTTCAACCGACACCCGATCGAGAACTGGCACCGGCGCCTGAACCTGATCATCTACCTGAATCCCGAGTGGGAGGATGCCTGGGGCGGCTCGCTCGAGCTGCACGACGATCCGCGCTCGCCGGACAACCGGGTCCGCCTGATCACCCCGCTCTTCAACCGCTGCGTGATCTTCGAAACCACGGAGACCAGTTGGCATGGGTTTGCCCGAATCGTCCTGCCCGACGACAGGCGCCACTTGAGCCGCCGTTCGATCGCCCTGTATTTCTATACGCGTGAACGACCCGCCGAAGAACTGGCCGACACGCATTCGACCATCTATGTCGACCGGCCACTGCCCGACCATTTCAAGCCGGGCACCGTATTGAGCGACGCCGACGTCGAGGAACTGCGCACCCTGCTGGCACGCCGCGACCAGCACAACCAGCGCCTCTACCGTGACATCACGCGGCTCAACACCGAACTTGAGCAAGCCAGCGCCGCACTCAATGCCGGGCGCCTGGGACGCCTGCGCTTTTTTGTCCAGCGCCTGCGCAGGAAGCTCAAATTTTGAAGGAGGCAGGCGACCAGACGCGACGATCCGGCCCGGCGAATCCGAAGCCCTCGATTCCGCTGGCCGTTGCTTTCTGGGCAGTCATCTTTCCGGCCTGCGTCATCCCGAATGAGATGGCCCTGCAGGACGTGGCCATGCCCGACCTTCGCCTGGCGGGCATCTTCGGCACCCTGGCCCTGGTCGCGATCGTCTTTTCCCTGTTCGGGCTGTTGCGGCCGCGCCTGGCGACGGCGCTGGCCGTCGTCGTGCTGTCGATCATGCTGCTCGTGCGCTTCCTGTTCTACGGACTGGCCGAGTTTTCGGGCTTCGGATTCACCAGTGACGTCTTCATTCACATGGAGGTCGAATCGGTCCGCGTTGCATGGGAGCAGTACCGGCTGATGATCCTGGCCCTGCTCGGCGTGCTCGTCGTGGCCGCCGGCATCGTCATCCTGCTTGCCCGACGCATGGCGCGTCCGTCACGTCGGGTCGGCCTGGCCATCCTGGTGCCGGCCGCCGTCGTGGCGCTGACCTGCCACAAGGCCATGCCCGAGTGGATGCTGGCCGAATCCGCATACGAGTGGTACCAACCCAAGCGCCTCGACATGCCCGAGGCGGAACAGCAACGCTGGCGCAACAGCGGTCTGGTCAACGTGGATCTGAAGAAGAAGTCCGACATCACGGTTGAACCACCGGAGCATCCGCGCAACCTGATCCTGCTTTACATCGAGTCGGGCGGGCTGCGCGTTATCGACCCACCGAAGTACCCAAGGCTCATGCCCAACCTGGCCAGGCTCGTGCGCGAGCGCTCGCTCGTTCCTTCCATCCATGCCAGCAGCTACATCACGATCGAGGGCATCGTGAATTCGCAGTGCGGCACGTTGTTTCCGTTCGAACGCGACAGCGAATCGCTCACCGGGCTCGACGGTGCCGCGGAGGAAATGCCCTGCCTGGGCGATGTGCTACACGCGGCCGGCTACCGCCAGAGCTATCTCGGTGGCGCCGGGCTAAGCTTCGCCGGCAAGGGAAATTTTCTCCGTGCACACGGCTACGACAAGCAGATGGGCATGCGTGAGTGGGTCGAACAGGGCCTGAATCAGCGCCCAGGCACCTGGGGTCTGAGCGATGCGGACCTGTTCGAGCAGTCGTTCGTCGAACTCGCGGCGCTGCGCCGTTCGGGCCAACCATTCAACCTCACGCTGCTGACCATCGGCACGCACTTGCCCGGGTTCTTCTATGAGGAGTGCTCGCCCTATGGCGCGGGAAACGAACGCTTCCTGAACGCGCTGCACTGCACCGACCAACTGATCAGACGCTGGCTGGATCGTCTCGAGGCGGAGGGCTATCTGAAGGACTCGCTGGTCGTCATCACCGGGGACCACAACGTATTCCCGAATCCCGAAATGCAACGCCTGTTCGGAAAGGATGCCATCGCGGACCGTCGATTGCCCTTCATCGTGCTCGGAGACGGCTCGAATGCGTCCAGCGATTTGGATGGCGCGGGCGTCGATCTTGCGCCGACCGTGCTGGACCTGCTTCGCATCAGGCATGACGCGCAATTCGCCCTGGGACGATCCTTGTTGAAGCGGGAGCCCAACCGAAACTACTTCGTCTCCCGTTATATCGACATATTCAATAATGAACCCGTCGATCCCGCGCACGGCCCTTGCAGTGAGAACGTCGCGCCTTCGCCGCCCTTGAACATCTGCGACAAGAAGAGCCTCCTCACTCTCTTGCGCATCCAGAATGCGGCGTTTTCTCGCCCCTCGGCCAAGCTCCGGTGCGAGCGCGCCGAACGAACCAGGATTCTGATTCCCGACTCAATCGAGCAGCCGATGCGAATCCTCGTCGACGGCGTCGATCAGGCTTTGCGGTTCTCATGGATGGAACGTACGTTGCATGAGTCGATGCCCGGGCTCTACCTGATCGCATTCGACCAGGAAGGGAATTTGCTCCAGCGAAAATTCTATCCAGAGGAAGAGAAAAGCGCCTACTCGAAGCGGCCGATCGACCCCGACGGAACCAAGGGTATTCTTGCCGTGTGGCGCAGCACCAATCCTTTCGTTCGACCACCAGCCTGGATGCACGCGTCATCGCGAGCCAAGACCGCTACCGCCACGCTTCTCGACACCCGCGGCACCGTCGCACGGCCTTTGAATCAGCACGCCAGCGACGCCGGCAGCGAGTTTGTCCTGGATCGTAATTCCTGCGATCTTATCATCTCGACTCGCTAACCTCATGCTTTGGATCGCAGGTACCTCTGTCTCAATAGAAGAAGGCGGCTACGCCAGCCGACTTCAGCAACGCGCCATGCGCGAATGCGGAATCTCCAGCATCAACCTATCGATAGGTGATCAAACATCCCTCATGGGATGCATGCGCGTCATGGAGCATCTCGAACGCATGACAGAGGGTGATGTGCTTGTATGGGAATACAGTTTGCTCGACTCGCTACTGACGAAGGACGCGTTCGCCGAGGACGACGTGCATGCGGCCCGACGAATGGCATGGCGACGCTTGATGGAGCGCAACGTGTCCACTTTCGTGCTGATGACGCCGCACCTCCAAAGCCCCACAACCCGAACGGCATGTGAAGACTTGATTGCTGCTGATGCCAGCGCATTCGGACTTTGCTGCCTGGATGTTCGCGAGCTGTTTGCATCCCTTGGGATCCACAATTTGGAGCCGCACTACCGCGATGATCGCCATCCGCGCCATGATTCGCCGGTGGTGGATGCCATCGTGGAGAAGGTCCTTGGCTATCTGCGCATTACCCATGGAACGCTTGCACCAGCCATCCCGGCACCGCCAATGCCCGGGCGCGAGCAGCACTGGCGATGGTTGGATGCCCGCGAGCTCGCAAGGATGGCTGGGAGAAAGCCGAGGCAGTTCAGCAACTCATTCTTGAAAACGCAAGCCATCATCCTGCGAAGCGATGAGGCTATAGACGTTCCGCAAGCGAGTCGTATCGTAGCGTTGGGTGTCTTAAGCACACACGATTCGGGAGGAGCCTGGTGTGGGCATCCAGGATGCCCGCCCGCCTCGACGCGATTGCAGGCCGAGCTGGACTACTCGTTCCTTCTGCGCTCCACAGGCATTCTCTGCGTGCGCAGGGCAATCGATAAGGTCGCCTCAGCGCCTGCGTGGGCTTATGGACGAGGCACGTGGGCAGGTTATGGTCAAGCACTCAGCAGCGCGCCCGGTCGACTGCTGGTCTTCGGCATGCTGTATGAGCCCGCCATCGGGGTGCCTGTGGCCGATGCGAACGCGAACAGTGCGATGACCTCGCATTCCCGACCGAGACCCGCCTTGGTTGCACGGCTGCGGTGGCGACTTCGGAGCTTAATGGGCAGACATTGACCGCATCCGGGAATCCGCTAGCAAGCTTGTGCGCAGCAGCTGCTGCCGACTTCATCCCTCGAGGCAGCTGCGAAGGACACCCGAATCGACGGGCGCAGGTGAATTGGCCAGGCCAACGACCCGATACCGGGATTGTTCAAGGTGGCCCTGCACAAACGTCGCAACGGTCACGATGAACTTGCGATGATTCACGCGAAGGCTTCTCCCATGCAGATATGCGCTGGACTAGTGCAAGGCACACTCATTGCAGATGTGCCGAGAGGATCTTGAAGGCCAGGACTCTCTGGTCGCCGGGCTCTCCGGGTTTCGCCGGTATCCACGTTCTCGAAGCCAGGATTTCGAGTTCGATGTGGTTACCCTTGTCGACTTTGAGCGGCAACGTGAAAGAAGTGCGCGCGCCTGGAGACAGATTCTGCGTGTACTTCTCTCCAGCTATGGTGATTCGAAGTTCCTGGTCCGCGCCAAGCTGCGGAGGCACCCAGACTTCAATTACCAGGCTACTGGCCTTGCGCGTCAGTTGCAGGGCAGCGCTCATGGCTTCGCCCACCCACCCGTCTGGCCACAGGCCTGTCACGCCACGAGGCTGGACCGCATAGCCCTGCACGGGGAGCCTCATCGAATCGCGGGCTTCCGACAGCGCATGTTCAAGGCTCGCAATCTGCGCTCCAAATTGCTTCTCCCGATCATAGAGGAAACGTAATTGCGTCCGCATGCGCACGAAGCGATTTCGCAGCTCTCTGATGTCCGCCTCGTCGAGTTCGCGGCCGGGTTTCCAGTCGAGCGTGTCCTCGGGGACATAGATGGTTGCATGAGGAGGCGCGGTCTCTGCGGCTGGGCGTTCGCGCGTATACAGGTAGATCGCGAAGGAGCGCCGCGATAGTTGGCGTCGCGACTCCGGCAGTTCGATCTTCGAGAATCCATGCCATGAGACTTCGTTCGTCTCGAAGATCACGCAGGTATTCATCAGCGGGGCAACACTCCTAGTCCGATTGTCGCTGCGGTCCCAGGGGTTGGAATGCAGCTCGAGCTGTCCGCCCCAATCAGCCCGCCATTCCTCGTTCAGATAGATGATCAGGTTTAGGCGTCGGTGCCACTTCGTGCGCGGGTGATAGTTGAAATCCACGTGCGCGTCCAGCCCCTGCCCATGTCGGTTTTCATGGGTACCGCCACCGATGTAGTCGGGATCATAGAGCAAGCCGGGAATTCCCGTGACGCGCGAGACGTAATCGAGAAAGGCACTTGTCTGGATGTACCGATCGAGTTCCCGGTAAGCCTCTGAAATATCGCGTACATCCGTGCGCACGGCCTTTCCGCCCACCTGCCCCATCTCATTGAGAGCATTCCGTTCCTCGAAGCTCGGGAAATCCGTGCTCAGTGCGTGGCAGAGATCGCAATCGAGGAAATCCTCGATGACCACGAATCGGAACGGTTCCGCATTCGCGAACTGCTGAGCGGCGTCTTCCCACTTTTGATGGACTCGCGGATCGATGACATTCATGGGTTTTCCCGCGACTTCTTCTTGGAGCCGAATGGAATTGAATTGGGCTGGATCAATGGGATTGGTTTGGATTGGAGCAGCTGCCAGAGCCGGTTCGCCGTGCACCGAATCGCCCGCGATTCTGCGCGCCGCCGCCGACGCTCAAGGCTTGGAAGTCTTTTCGGGCACGTCTTCCTGCTGCCGGATATCCGCTGTTCACCCTCGCAACCTAGCGACGAACAAGCCAGATGCTGCCTCCTCCAAATGCCCTGCCGTCAGGGTATGCCAAGGCTTCCTTCAGAAGTTCCCTGTGCCGCCAATAGGCATGGCTACACGAGAACGTGACTTCGAATGCTGTCGAGTACATCAGGAGCGCCCGCAGGAGGTACTGTTCGTTCCAGCTCCGATTCTCCGTCACGACCCAGTCATGTGGATAGTCGCTCGGAAGGAAGATGTCGTGAACGTGGATGCGGACACCCGGATTCAGCCTTGGGAGGACTTCGAAGTACAGAAAGTTGACGTCGCTGCCGGTCTTGGCCACATGCGACGAGTCGATGAACAGAATATCACCTGCCTCAAGTTGGGCGAACTCCGAAAGCGGAACATCCTGAACCTTCTTCTCAACAAGGCGATTCAGACCTGAGAATCCGTGACGCAGGAAGGGACGGGGATACGGTTCGATACAGGTGATATCCAGTCGATCATCGAGAAACCGGCGCTTCACGTCCGCAGCAAGCAATGTGGAATACCCTGAACCAACCTCAATCAGACGGCGGGGCTGCCAGGCGCGCAGCAAGACAAACATCGAGCGGGAGTCCAGCCAGCTAAATTGCGAATTCCGGGTATAAAACTGTTCGAGAACATCCGAGTCCTCGACGGTCTCAGGATAATCGTATTCCGGCAGGAATTTTGGAAAGTAGGACCCTAGAATCTGCCGATGGCTTGCTTCGTTGAAGTCGATCCCGAGGACCTCGGGGTCCTCTGGCCAAATGCGTGCACTCTGCGCCTCTATCGAGTCTGGATCGACGACTGGCGAATAGAAATGGCCGTTGGGGTGCGCGGTTTGGACTGGCACGTCCTCATGCTCCTTCGGTGACAATGGAATCGTCGCTGGAGGGTTACCTCCGAAAAATCGCTCTATCAATGCTTTCAATTGCCACTCTCGATGTAATTTGATCGGAATCCATGTCCGAGAATTTCAGATGTGGCCCCAAGCCCCATACTGAGGCCTCCGAGTTGTGCATTTCCTCCGGTCGACTGGCGGCCGGATCAGAGCGCACAAGCAGCCATGGAGTGGCACATCGAGGAAACTCGACCGCAGCCGGTTCCATGTCGGCATCGGAGGGGTGTTACGCTGATGGACTTGCGGGATCGATTGCAGCTACCGGATCGAATCGCCGGAAGGCAATTCTACATGGCTGATGAACGAAAACGATCTTGTTCTGAATGGCTCATCGCGACCTTGTCGCGCAGATAGGTGGGCATTGGAAATTCGGGCGCAAGGCCCGATCCGGCCGCCAGATCAGGGCCGGCAATCCGGGCAACTGCAGCGGCCTGAGGATAGCGCCGGCCCGTCGTCGACGCCGGAGCGAACTCCATCCGACCGAGAATGAGATTGCCGTAGCTATCCCATCCGCTGCCGATGACGTGCCATTGCAAGGAACGCGGCAGTGAAATTTGGTCCGCGAGCCCCACGGTGTCGGCGCCGATGGAGGCGACCAGACCGTCGCTGCTGCGCTTGAACAGGCCAGCGTAAACCCTGTTCGGACGCTCCGGCTTCCTGCTGGTCGAGGCATTCGTGTTCCGGCGCGCCCTCCGGCGTGGACCACTCACGAGTATCGAATCTCTAGCGCTGACCCTCGCCCTGTTCGCCGCGGCAGTCTCACTGGTCATCGGCATTGGTCGCTTGGACTATTTTGTCGGCCATCCGGGACAGATTTTCGCGGATCGCTATCTGCCATGGTCGTGCATGTTCTGGATTGGCTGCGGCATCTTGCTTCTGCGCAAGTTGGATCGCGCTGGGCCGTCAACCCGTATTGCTGCTGCAATCGTATCGATCGTCATTCCCATCGCATTGCTTCCCAGCCACGAGAGCTGGGCAGGATGGGGCGAAGCCGTCTTCCGCAACAGCCAGCAAGCCGGCGCCGCCGCGCTATCGGACGTTTACGACGCACGCCTGTTTCCGGACGATGAATCGGCCTCCACTGCCGATGTCCGCAGAACGCTGGACCTGTTGAAGCACCGGCATCTCGGGATGTTCTCGACCGCAGGTGCCGAGAGGCTGGGAGCGCGGGTCGATCTTGGCGGGCCCGCACTGGACGCATCTATATGGATGGACAGCCCCGAACTGCTTGCATATGCTGAAGGCGGGCGAACGGCGGCGCACGTTCATGGTACGTGATCAGCGGAATCTGCCACGTGCTCGAAGGAGGCACACTGGTCATCGTCGATGGCAATGACCAGATCGTCGGCTATGCCTTGCCGAGCTTCGTCGGCACCAGCAAGCACTTGCCGAGGAAAGGTACAGGAAACGCGGGTTCGACGGGTATGTACGCTTCTACTCGCGCGGTGAGTTGTATCTACTGGCCCTTCTCGACCCTGACCGCAACAGCGCGACTACACTCGCGACCCTCGCGACGGAGCCCAGGTAATTGAGCGTTCGGATGCGTCCGCTCGAGGCTCGGCGCGACCGGGAAGCCCCACCATTTCGGCAGCGCGTCCGGAGCACAGGGGGTTGCATAGAAGTGCAAAATCCTCTCACTTGACGGCATGGCCGATAGGGTCGGTCTTGCCCGAGTCAGAAATACGGGTGATGCAGAAAGGCAAAACGCATCGGCTCAGGTCTAATTCGAATCATGGGGAAACATGCGTGAACACAGCAGTTCTCGAACAGAAGGAATTCGCGGCGCAATTCGAACCGCACGGCGGTACAGACCGCGAGTACCTCGCGCATCACTATGCCCGATTTGTCTCGACACTTTGCGAATTTCGCTCCAGTTGGGACATGAGCCGCGGCAACCGGGTCGTCGATATCGGCGCGCACTGGTTGCATCAGGCAGTACTTTGGAGCCAGGCGGGATTCAGAATTACCGCCGTCGACATGCCGATCACGTTTGAAATGAGCAACGTACGGTCCATTGCCGAAGCAATGGAAATTGAATTGCTAGCCTGCTCCAATCTAGAGAAGGCTGATGCCCTGGATGCGCTACCCGATGCCAGCGCGGACGTCATCCTGTTCACTGAAATCATCGAGCACCTGACGTTCAATCCAGTCAATCTTTGGAAGCAGGTTTACCGCATCCTCTCGCCACGAGGCCGACTGCTGGTTACGACACCAAACTACTATGCCTGGAATGGGCGAGCTTGGAATTTCCTGCGTTTCGTGCGTGGATTTGGCGGCGGAATCAGCGTCGACGAAATCCTCAACTCGAATACCTATGCTCACCACTGGCGCGAATTTTCAAAGCACGAAGTCATTCGCTATTTCTGCCTTCTTTCTCCGGACTTCAACACGGTCAAGGCGAAGACAGTCAGAAATGACTATCCAGCACCGCTTAAACTGAGTAAGCGGATATCAGGAAAGGTCTTCGAGACAATATCCGGACTGCGCCCCAACCTGCACTTGGAGATCGAGCTCCTTTCAAAGGCACACGGAATCACCATTGAGCCTGGATGGTAGTCGGAATCAAAGGCGCGGAAGATCGAGGCGCGAGAAAATCCAGATTCCCTCTGAATCCACTTCTCGACCAGGCGGGGGACCGAAGATGTGGCACAGTCGTCATGGCGTGCTGAACCTCCTTGACTGATACTTCCGTTTAATCGAATCGGTCAGGAGGGTGGCTGGACGTGGCCAGCGGATTGCTGGCGCTCTTCACTGGTGAAGGCGACCTTGTCGCGCAGATAGATTGGCAGGGCCTGCTCTGCGGACATGCCCCGGCCGAACTCCAGATGCTGCAGAGCCAGCCGCGCAATCGCCGACGCCAGCGGGTATCGGTTTCCTTCAGCCCACAGCGGCTCTTCACCCAGACGTCGCAAAATTGCATCGCGGTAGCCGTCCCAGCCTGTTCCGACGACGTTCCATTTCGCGCTGAGCGGCACTTTCAGAGCTTCGACGGATCCCACGGATTCCATGCTTGTCGGAGTGACCAGGCCGTGAGCATCGCGTCCAAAGCAACCAGCGTAGATTTCGCCCATGCGGGCATCGATGACAGCAAGAATGGCACCTTCATTCAGTGGCACATCGAGGGCGAGCGCCGCCAGCGAGGATATCGGAATCACCGGCAGATCAAGCGCCAGGGCGATTCCCTGCGCAGCCGAGACGGCCAGGCGCACGCCGGTGAATGCGCCGGGGCCGCGACCGACGGCAATCGCGTCGAGGTGGCGTCTCGAGATGCCGGCTTCAGCCAGCACCGCCTCGCACATCGGTAGCAGCAACTCGGCATGCCGGCGCGGCGCGTATTCGCTGCGGGTGATGATTTCTCCGTCGCAACTGAGGGCGACCGAGCAGCATTCGGTGGCAGTTTCGAGGGCGAGCAGGTTCATGACGGCATTCTACCGGTTGTGCCGGCGCCGCCGATGCCGATGCCATACCAGTCGATGCGTCGGGTCAGGTACATCAGCGCGGCAATTGCCACGAGCAGGGCAATCGCCCCCATCAGCAGGGAGTATTGTTCGCTGATCACGAGGCCGTAGAGCAGCACATAGACCAGGGCCAGCAGCCCACCGAGGATCGCGCCGGCCTGGCGACTGCGCGCAGCGGCCGCGGCATATCCGCCTACGATGCCGACCAGGGCGATTGAAGCCAACGCGTAGGACCATGCGAAACCGATCTGTTCGGACAGCGCGAGCAGGAGGACATAGAACGTGCTCAGGGCCAGGCCGACCATCAGGTACTGGACAGGGTGCACGCGCCAGCGCCCCAGCGCTTCGAACAGGAACAGGGCGACGAAGCTCAGGGCGATGAACAGGATGCCGTACTTGCCGGCCCGCTCGTTCTGCTGGTAGGTACCGACCGGCTGGAACAGCTCGACGCCGAAGGCCGATTGCTGGAGGACAAGGCCATTGAGGGCGCTGGACGCACCGGCCTGGCCATAACTGCGATTGAGGTCGAGTACCTGCCAGTGGGCCCGGAATTCCGTCCTGTTCTCGCTGTGGCTTTCCGGCAGGAACGCGCCGACATAGCTCGGATCAGGCCATGCGCCGCTCAGGCGCACATCGGTCTGACGGGCCAGAGGCAGCACGCTGATTGAGGCCGTTCCGGCGAGGCGCAGGCTAAACGAGAACTCGTGCGCCGACCGGGCGCCGTCCAGATCAATCGGCCACGCTACCTCGGTGGTGGTCATGCCGCCGAATCCGCCGCTACCGGGACCGAGCGGGCGCTCGACACCATCGAGCGTAAGCGCCGACATGCTACGGATACCGCGAACGTCAGCGATCGGAACGCGCAGCACGGCCTGCGCCCACTGCGGCTCGCCGCCATTCGTGGCCAGTGCCTCGAGCGAATCGCGATTAAAGCCACCACTGACCGACAGGGCGGCCGTGTAGATCGGCGTCGCATAGATGCCGTATTGGCGGACCTCGGTTGCCAGACTGCCCTCGACCAGCAGCTTTTCGGATAGCAGATAGCGCTCCTCGTCAGCGAGGATCCATCCCTTCTCGCCTTGCAGCTGCCTGCGCACGGGCACCACGAGCACCGGGCCACCGACAGTCTGCTGCCGGCCCCAACGCTCGGCGATGCGCTCGCGGGCCTCGCTCTCGAGGCCCCGACGCTCGCCGACCAGGGACTGCACCTGCGCCAGCGGTATCAGCATGACCAAGGCCAGCAGCCCTACGCCGATCACCTTGAACGTGATGTTCTGGGTCCAGTTGCGCACCTGCATGACCGTCTCCTCTGGGTGAGAGGAGACAGTGGAGCGCCGGCAGCAGGCAACCGGAAGGCAGGAAATGGCCATTCAAGGGCAATTGCGGGCACGAACTTGCGCGGCCGTGGGGAGGCGTTGGGGTTCGCATTCGCTCACCACCAACCTACGACGCGCGGGCTTTCGCGCCAGCCTTCGGCACACGCCCTGCTCCGCGCAGGTCAATCGGAAAAGCGGATTCGCGCGCATGGATGGGAAATGGTGGGCCGTGAAGGATTTGAACCTTCGACCAATGGATTAAAAGTCCACTGCTCTACCGCTGAGCTAACGGCCCCCGCTCCAATCAGATACCTCTGTCGCGCAAAGCGCGACAATCACTCCCCCTCTCCCCCGGGAGAGGGCAAGGGGTGAGGGTCCGGGCCGCGATGAAAAACATCAAAGCCTCAAACCAAAACCCCGCCGCGCAAAGCGCGACGATCACTCCCCCTCTCCCTCCGGGAGAGGGCAAGGGGTGAGGGTCCGGGCCGCGATGAAAAACATCAAAGCCCCAAACCAAAACCCCCGTCGCGCAAAGCGCGACGATCACTCCCCCTCTCCCACCGGGAGAGGGCAAGGGGTGAGGGTCCGGACTACGACCATACCCATCGCAGCCTGAAGCCCCAACCGCTCTTGTAAGAAGCGGCTTCAGCCGCGATGCAATTTCTCGAATCGCAAGAGCATCGAGGCTGAAGCCGCTTCCTACGCCGCTGCGGCACTTCTGCCGTTCAATCGGACCTTGGAGCGATCCGATCGAACCGGCATGATGACGCGCGAACCGCGAAGTTTAACGGCATATCCGTTTCAACGATAGCGTGTCGGATCGTCGAGACCGGCAGCGGCAAAGCCCTCCGCTCGCAGGCGACAGGCATCGCAGTGGCCGCAGGCGCGCCCTTCGGCGTCTGCCTGGTAGCACGAGACGGTCGCACTGAAATCGATGCCGAGCCGCGCGCCGGCACGCGCGATGTCGGCCTTGCTCATGGCCATGAGCGGCGCGTGCACGCGAATTCCGGCGCCCTCGACACCGGATTTCGTCGCCAGGTTGGCAAGACGCTCGAAGGCCTCGATGAATGCCGGGCGACAATCCGGGTAACCGGAATAATCGACTGCGTTGACGCCGCAGAAGATGTCCGAGGCACCGAGCACCTCCGCCCAGCCCAGGGCAATCGACAGCATGATCGTATTGCGCGCCGGCACGTAGGTGACCGGAATACCCGCACCACCCTGCTCCGGTACGTCGATATCCGCAGTCAGCGCCGATCCGCCAATTGAACGCAGGTCGACACTGACCGTCTTGTGCTCAACCGCGCCGAGCGAGCGCGCGAGGCCGGCAGCAGCCGCCAGTTCGGAGGAATGGCGTTGGCCATATGCCACGCTCAGGGCATGGCAGGCGAACCCGCCTTCGCGCGCGAGCGCGAGGGTAACCGCGGAGTCCATGCCACCCGATACGAGGACGACAGCCGGTTTTCTGTTTTCCTTGCTCATGTCATTCCGTATCAATCAAAACCGGCGCCCATGGTTCGCTGGCTGACGTTGCTCCCTGGGAAGCCCGCGCACAACGAGCGCGTCGATCAGCCTTGCCGCTGCTGTTCCCTATTCCCTATTCCCCATTCCCGGCCCCCAATCAACGCCCGGGCTCGCTGCCCCAAAGCTGCTTGTGCAACTGCATCTGGAAACGCACGGGCAGACGATCGGCCAGGATCCACTCGGCCAGGGCTCGCGGTTCGAGCTGGCCATGCACTGGAGAAAACAGGATCGGACAGCGCCTGGCCAGTGCATGCTCCTCGATACGCGCCACGGCCCAGTCGTAGTCGGCACGATCGGCAAGCACGAACTTCACCTGATCGCGGGCTCCGAGATGCCCGACGTTTGTCCAGAGATTGCGCCCGACCTCGCCGGAACCGGGCGGCTTGAAATCGACGACGCGCCGGACACGCGGATCCACCTCGCCGATATCGAGTGCACCGGAGGTTTCGAGGGAAACCTCGTAACCCTCATCGCAGAGCGCGACCAGCAAGGGCAGGCAGCGCTTCTGTGCCAGCGGCTCGCCTCCCGTCACACAAACATGATGGGTTGCATAGCCGCCGACCTGGTCGAGTATCGAGGGAATGTCCCGCCACTCGCCGCCGTGAAAGGAGTACTCCGTGTCGCACCAGACGCAGCGAAGCGGGCAGCCGGTCAGGCGCACGAAGACCGTCGGCCAGCCGACACTGTCGGACTCGCCTTGCAGGGAATGGAAGATCTCGGTGACGCGCAGACGCCGTGAGGCAGTGGTCGCGGACGACGGATCGGGTGTCAGGGCAGTTGCGACCATCGCATCGTCGAATCCGGGCCGGACTCAGCGCCGGTTTTCGAGCTTGAGCGCGCGCAGGCGGCCCTGGGCGAGACGGGCCACGGTCGTGTTCGGGTAGGTTTCGACCACCGAATTGAGCGTCGCCTCCGCGGCGTCCCATTGCTTGAGCTCGTACTGGCAATAGCCGGTCTTGAGCAGCGCGTCGGGCGCCTTCTGGTTCTGCGGGAAACGCGACAGCAGCGTGTTGAAGGTTTCCAGGGCCACCCGGTAATTCTGGGTGACGTAGTAGGACTCGCCGAGCCAGTAATAGGCGTTGCCGGTCAGGTCGCCGTTCGGGTACTCCGCGATGAAGGTCTGGAAGCGGCGTGCCGACTCGGCATAACGACCGTCCTTGAGTGCGGAAAACGCCTCGTCGTAGGCGCGCTTTTCCGCCTCGGGATCGGCTGCATCCGGTGGAAGATCCGCGCCGGGGCTATCCGACGCCAGGGGTGCGGCATTGCCTGCCTCGTCCGGCGGCGCCAGCTGTGCGTCGCCCGGAGTCAGCGAAGAATTTGTGTCGCCTTGCGGCGGCGTACCGAGTTCGATGTCCTGCAGGCCCTGATCCACCGGACCCGGGCCGGCGGCCGGTGCCGCGGCAGGTCCGCTACGGCCTTCGATGCGGCCAATTCTTGAATCGAGATCGATGTATTGGTCCTTGGCGCGACCCTGGGCTTCGCTGAGCTGGTGGCGCAATTCCTCGATCTGTCCCTGCAGCACCTGGACCTGGGACTGCAACGCCTGGATCTGGTTGACCAGTTCGATGCTGCCCTGTGCGCCGCCCCGTCCGGAGGCCTGCTGTTCGAGGCGCTCGAGGCGCTCGGACAGGCTCAGGCGTTGCTGGGCGCTCGCCGGGGCGGCAAGCGCAGCAGCGGTCACGAGGACCGCTGCTGCCAGACACTTGCTGTATCCAGTGTCGCCCACGGACATCAGTTGGCGCTGGTGTAGACGATTTCGACGCGGCGGTTCTTCGACCAGGCCGACTCGTCATGGCCGCGATCGACCGGGCGCTCTTCGCCATAGCTGACCACGGTGAGCTGGCCGGACGATGCACCGGCAGCGCTCAGGGAGCCAGAGACGGCATTGCCGCGGCGCTCGCCGAGACCGAGGTTGTACTCGCGCGTGCCGCGCTCGTCGGCATGACCTTCCAGGGTCACGCGGGCGTTCGGGAACTGACGCAGGTATTCGGCATGGCAGGCCACCTGGGCCTGGAATTCCGGCTTGATTTCAGTGCGGTCCAGATCGAAATAGATCACGCGCTGGCGCAGGCAGGAATCGGTGTCGAGATCGCCGACCTTGTAGCGGCCGGACTCTTCCACCGGGGTGGTGTCGGTCGGTGTCGCCGGCTCTACCGGCGCGCTCGGCTTGACCGCTTTCTTGGCGCAGGCGCCAAGGCCGGCCACAAGCATTGCGGCAAACAGGATACGAACAGTATTCTTCATGAGTGTTCCCCTCAATCGGTTGTTAAGGTCACGGTTAAGTTTTAGGACAGTAGCAATAGACACGATCATGCCGGTGTTCCGGCCATTCTTTTCTCTTCTGGCTTGTCAGCGCTGGCGAAACGGTCCCCACGCCGGTTCCCGAACATCACCATCGGCGAGGACCAGCCGCTGCCGCACCCTTCCATCGGCGGAGACCGCATAAAGCACGCCCCGGGGCCCTTCGGTCGCTGCGTACAGGACCATGCTGCCGTTCGGTGCAAAGCTCGGCGATTCGTCCACGTTGCCCGGGGAAATCTCCGTGTAAGTACCGGTCGTGCGGTCAAAAACCGTAATACGATACACGTTTCCATTACCCTGTGCCATGGCGATTTTCTTGCCATCGCAGCAGATCGTGGCACGCGCATTGTACTGGCCCTGGAAGGTCAATCGCGCTGCATCGCCCCCCGCTGCCGACACCTCGTATAACTGCGGTTTACCTGAGCGATCGGAGGTGAACACCAGACTGCGCCCATCCGGCATCCAGGCGGCCTCGACATCGATCGCGAAATGATTCGTCAATTTGGTCGATTTTCGCGACGCCAGGTCCATGATGTAGATGTCCGGACTGCCGCCGTAGGACAGGTTCAGGGCGAGCTTGGTGCCGTCCGGCGAGAAGGCCGGGCCGCCGTTGATGCCCTTCTGCGCCGAGATCAATTCGCGCGAGCCGGTCGAAAGGTCCTGCAGGTACACCGAGGAATTGCCCCGCTCGAACGAGACATAGGCCAGGCGGCGGCCGTCCGGCGACCAGGCCGGCGACATCAGCGGTTCGCGCGAACGGACCACGACCTGCGGATTGAAGCCGTCGGAGTCGGCCACCATCAGCGCGTACTGGGTATTCTGGCCGAGGCCGACCGAGGTGACGTAGGCGATTCGCGTCCAGAACGCGCCGCGGACACCGAGGATCTTCTCGTAGATGAGATCGGCAATCTGGTGCGCGACATCGCGCATGGCCGTGCGCTGGCCGCTGATGGCGAGACCGATCATGCGACTCTGGCGGGCCACGTCGAACAGCTCGAACTCGACGCGCAGGGCGCCGTCGCCGGCGTCGGCGATGCGGCCGACGACGAGATAGTTCTGCTTGAGCAGGCGCCAGGTGGCGAACTTGACCTCGGACTCGCGGGTCGGGAACTCGACGATGTCGCGCCGGGCCAGGGTGAAGAACTTGCCCGAGCGGGCCAGGTCGGCACGGACGATTTCGGAAACGTCGGTCTCCGGTGGCAAGCCGGCGCCCTCGAAGGCGAACGGAACCACCGCGATCGGGTCGGCGGTGCGGCTGCCATCGTTGATTTCGATCGTCAGGCCCTGGGCCCAGGCGCCGTTGGCGCTGACGAGCAGAAGCAGGAGCAGTCCGAAGCGGATCAGGGTGCGGTTTCTCATCAGCATTTTATCCTTGCCCGTCGTATTTGAAATTGAAGGTGATTTCGCGACTGAATACTTTCTCATAGCCCCTGTACGGCAGCGGAGCGGCCCGCATCACGGCCTGTTCGATCGAAACGCGCGCGCCGGGATCGGCATTGCAGGGCGACGTCACGTTGGCCGATATCACGTCACCACCGGGGATCTGCACGATACGCAGGGTGCAGCGCAAACCGGGCGGCACCGATTCGGGCCGGTTCCAGTTCTGCGTCACCGCGGCCTGGATCGCGGCGGCATAGCGCGCAGTCAAGTCGTTGTCCTGGCCGCCGGCGCCGGTCTGAGCCTGCCTGGCCTCCTCTTCGAGCAATTCCTGCATGCGTTCCTTTTCGGCATCTTCCTGCTCCGCAAGACGCCTGTCCTGCAGCTGCTTGAGACGCTCCTTCTCGAGATTCTTCTTCTTCTCGGCCAGCGCCAGTTGCTTGCGCACCTCGTCGAGCTGCTTCTGCCGTTCGGCTTCCTGCTTTTCCTGTTCGAGCAGGATCTGCTCGCGCCGACGCTTCTCTTCTTGCTCCTTCTTCAACTGGTCGGCCTTCTGTTCGGCCAGCGCGGCAACCCTCTCTTGCTCGATCAGGTCCTGCTTCGGCGGTTCCGGCGGCGGCACCGTGTCGGGCTTCGGCTTCGCTTCCTCGGGCTTCGGCGGTGGTGGCGGCTTCGCCGGCGTCGGCTTCGCCCGCGGCTTGCGCGAACTTGGCTTCGGCGCACTGGTCGGTCCGACCAGGCTCGCCTCGATCACCGGCCCCGGCATGACCACCACGCGCGACTCCTGGGTCCACCACAGGCCGATGCCGATCATCAGGATCAGTACGGCGTGCAGCAGCACGGCATAGATGACCGCGCGAACCTTGTCGGCGAAACTTTCCATCGTCCGGCTCAGCGCTTCTTGTCGGGGGGTGGCGTGGGCTGGCTCATCAGGCCGACCTTGGGCGCCCCGGCCTGCTGCAACAGCACCATGGCCGCGTAGATCCTGCCGTAGTCGACGCGCTCGTCACCTCCGATCAGCACGGGTACCTGGGGATTCTGGCGGACGAAAGCTGAAACCTTGTTGACCAGGGTTTCCTCGTCGACCGGCTCGCGCGTGCTGGCGCCGATGGTCAGGAACAGGGCCCCGTCCTTGTCGACGCTGACGACGACCGGTTCCTTGTCGTTCTGGATCGCCGTGGCGTTGGACTTGGGCAGTTCGATATCGACGCCGAGGTTCATCAGCGGCGCGGTGACCATGAAGATGATCAGCAGCACGAGCATGACGTCGATGTAGGGCACGACGTTGATCTCGGCCTTGAGCTTGCGCCGCTTGCGATTGCGATAGCTGTGCTGCATCAGGCGACTCCGCTGGCTCGTATGCGCGTTGACGGCGCGGCGCTGCCGGCATGCAACGCGCAGGCGCGTCGATCAGGGTTGCTGCATGGCTCAATCATCGACGTGGGCCTGGCGCTGCAGGATCGAGGAGAACTCCTCGAGGAAGGTCTCGTAACGCAGGGCGACGCGCTCGACGCGCGTGGCGAAGCGGTTGTAGGCCCAGACCGCCGGAATCGCCGCGAACAGGCCCATTGCAGTGGCGATCAGCGCTTCGGAAATACCCGGGGCGACCATGGCGATGGTCGCCTCCTTGACGTTGGCCAGGCCCTGGAACGCGATCATGATGCCCCAGACGGTCCCGAACAGGCCGACATACGGGCTGATCGAGCCGACATTGGCAAGGAACTCGAGATTCTGTTCGAGGCGCTCGACTTCGCGCGATTGGGACACCCGCATGGCCCGTTGCGCGCTTTCCAGCAGGGTCCGTGAATCGACGCCGCGGCGCTGGCGTTGGCGGGCGAATTCGCGGAACCCGGACTCGAAGATCGCCTCGATGCCGCCGATGCGATCGCCGCTGGCGTTGACGTCCTTGAACAGGGCGGCCAGGTCGGAGCCCGACCAGAAACGCTCCTCGAACTCGTTGGCGCTCGAATTGGCCCGGTTGATCATGCTCATCTTGCGGAAAATGATGATCCATGAGACCAGCGAGAACAGGACCAGCATCAGCAGGACGAACTTGACCGGAAGGCTCGCCCCCCAGATCAGGGCGAAGACATTGAGTTCGTGATTCATGATTGTGCGATCTCTTGCAGCAGGAATTCGGGAATCGGAATGGGACGCCAGCGTTCGACGTCGAGGCAGGCGATGCGCACCCGCGCATCGACCAGCCTGCGATCGTCGGCAGTCCGGCGCAGGGATTGTTCGACCTTGAAACTGGCGCTGCGCAATTCGGTGACGCTCACGGTGGCCTCCAGCATGTCGTCCAGCCGGGCCGGCTGGATGAAGCGCAAGTCCATGCCATGGACCACGAATACAACGCCGTGTTCTTCACGCAAGGCCTGCTGTCCGATGCCGGCCGCACGCAACCACTCGGTCCGCGCGCGTTCGAAGAAACGGACGTAACTGGCGTGGTAGACGACACCACCGGCGTCGGTATCTTCCCAGTAGACACGCAAAGGCCAGATGAACGGCCGGTTCCGACCGCTCACCGGCTCGCCACCCGTGGCTGCTCGCGGGGCGAGGGAATCATTCGCCACCCGGGTCGAAAAGTTCGCCCGGAACGGGCACTTGCGCGCGTCGCGGCGGGGTCAGGCCGAGATGACGCCAGGTTCGATTGGTAACCATGCGCCCGCGCGCGGTGCGGATCAGGAAACCCTGCTGGATCAGGTAAGGCTCGATCACGTCCTCGAGCGTGCCGCGCTCCTCGCTGAGCGCGGCGGCCAGGGATTCGACCCCGACCGGACCGCCATCGAAGTACTCGATGATCGTGCCCAACAAGCGGCGATCGAGCGCATCGAAACCCTCGGCGTCGACATCGAGCATCTTCAGCGCATCCCGCGCCACCGCGGGCGTGACATTGCCGTCGGCCCGGATCTCGGCGAAATCGCGGACCCGGCGCAGCAGCCGGTTGGCGATACGCGGGGTGCCGCGCGAGCGCCGCGCGATCTCGCCGGCACCCTCGGCGTCGCAGACCACGCCGATGATCCTGGCCGCGCGCTGCACGATCAGGGTCAATTCGGCCGGGGAATAGAACTCGAGGCGCTGGACGATGCCGAAGCGGTCGCGCAACGGTGCGGTCAGCAAGCCTGCCCGCGTGGTCGCCCCGATCAGGGTGAATGGCGGCAGATCGAGCTTGATCGAGCGCGCCGCCGGCCCTTCGCCGATCATGATGTCGATCTGGAAATCCTCGAGCGCCGGATACAGCACTTCCTCGACCACCGGCGAAAGACGGTGGATCTCGTCGACGAACAACACGTCGCGCGGCTGCAGGTTGGTCAGCAGCGCGGCCAGGTCGCCGGCACGCTCGAGCACGGGTCCGGAGGTGCTGCGCAGGTTGACCCCGAGTTCGTTGGCGATGACGTGGGCCATGGTGGTCTTGCCGAGGCCCGGAGGCCCGAAGATCAGCACATGGTCGAGCGCACCCGCCCGCCGCCGCGCGGCTTCGATGTAGATCGACATCTGCTCGCGCACGGCTTCCTGGCCGAGATATTCGGCCAGGCGCTGCGGGCGGATGCTGGCTTCGATCAGCTCGTCCTCGCGGTCGGCGCTGGCGGCGATCAGGCGGTCGGTCATTGGGGGCCGGGATTCGGGATTGGGGATTCGGGATTGGTCAAAGCGGATTATCGTCTGGCTGGCACTTTCGCGATAGCAACATGACGGCGAAAGGCGCCAGTGTCTCAGTAAACCACATGCCGCCGGCTCTTCCGAATCCCGAATCCCGAATCCCGAATCTCGGTTCCAACCAATCCCGAATCCCGGCCTCTCAGATCTCCACCTGCGTACCCAGCTCGATCAGGCGGTTGCCGGGAATCTCGAAGTAGGCGGTGGCCGGCAGGGCGTTGCGCTGGAGGAAGGCGAACAGCTTGTCGCGCCATAGCGGCATGCCGTGGTTGTCGGTCGCGACGATGCTCTCGCGGCTGAGGAAGAAGGTGGTGTCCATCATGTCGAACGGCAGGCCGCATTCGCTGATCGCCATCAGCTGTTGCGGCACGTTCTGGTCCTCGGCGAAGCCGTAGCGCAGCACGACCTTGAAGAAGTCGTCGCTGAGCGTCTCGATCTCGACATGCTCGTCGGCATCGACCGTCGGCACATCGAGGGTTTCCACGGTCAGCAGCACGTTGCGCTCGTGCAGCACCTTGTTGTGCTTGAGGTTGTGCAGCAAGGCGTTCGGCACCGCGCCCTGGTTGGCGGTCATGAAGATGGCCGTGCCCGGCACGCGCAGCGGCGGGTGCGAGTTGATCGAGGTGACGAAGGGCTCTATGGCGAGACCGGCGCGCTTGATCTGGCGCATGACCAGGTCGCGGCCGCGCCGCCATGTGGTCATCACCGCGAACAGGATGATGCCGAGCACCAGCGGGAACCAGCCGCCGTGCTCGACCTTGTCGGCGTTGGCGCCGAGGAAGGCGCCATCGATGGTCAGGAACAGCAATCCGACCGCGAACACGCTGATCCGGCTCCAGCCCCAGATCCGCCGCGAGACGATCATGACCAGCACCGAATCGATCGTCATCGTGCCGACCACGGCGATGCCGTAGGCGGCAGCGAGATTGGTCGAGGACTGGAAGCCGAGCACGACCGCGATCGTCAGCACCAGCAACATGCGATTGATCCAGGGCAGGTAGATCTGGCCGCGCGATTCGGCCGAGGTGTGCAGGACCTGCATGCGTGGCAGGTAGCCAAGATGGATCG
Organism: Dokdonella immobilis; assembly: GCF_900115085.1. Classification (GTDB taxonomy): domain Bacteria; phylum Pseudomonadota; class Gammaproteobacteria; order Xanthomonadales; family Rhodanobacteraceae; genus Dokdonella; species Dokdonella immobilis. The sequence continues at coordinate 91,362 of NZ_FOVF01000009.1, forward strand.
CCTCGCGGGCGACCGAGAAAGCGCCCGAAATGACCGCCTGCGAGGCGATCACGGTGGCCGCGGCGGCAAGGATGATCATCGGGAACAGCAGGGCCTCGGGAATCATCCGGTAGAACGGGTTGGTCGCTGCCGAGGGGTCGGAGAGCAGCAAGGCACCCTGGCCGAAATAGTTGAGGACCAGCGCCGGCAGCACGAAGCCGAACCAGGCCATGCGGATCGGTTTCTTGCCGAAGTGGCCCATGTCGGCATAGAGCGCTTCGGCGCCGGTCACGGACAGCACGACAGCGCCGAGCGTGAAGAAGCCGGCGGTGCCGTTGCCGAGCAGGAAATCGATGCCGTAGTGCGGGCTCAGCGCGGCCAGCACCTGCGGCGCCTGGACGATCTGGACCAGGCCGAGTGCCGCCAGTGACAGGAACCAGACCGCCGTGATCGGAGCGAACACCGCGCCGACCTTGCCGGTACCGTGGCGCTGGAACGAAAACAGGCCGATCAGGATCAGCACGGTGATCGGCACGACCCAATGGTCGAGCCCGGGCGCCGCGACCTGGAGACCCTCGACCGCGGATAGCACCGAGATGGCCGGCGTGATCACGCCATCGCCGAAGAACAGCGAGGCGCCGAAGATGCCGAGGACCATGATCAGCCAGCGCGCCTTGACGTTGTCGCGCACGCCACGCTGGGCCAGCATCATCAGGGCCATGATGCCGCCTTCGCCCTTGTTGTCGGCGCGCAGGATGAAGGTGGCGTATTTGACCGAAACGACCAGGATCAGCGACCACAGGAACAGCGACAGGACGCCGATGATGTTGGCCGAGGAATGGCCGATGCCGTGTTCGCCGAAGGCTTCCTTGAAGGCGTACAGCGGGCTCGTACCGATATCGCCGAAAACGACGCCAATGGCGCCCGCGGCGAGTCGGTAAAGGCGGGTGCGGCTACCGTTGCTGGTTTCAGTGCTCATGGATTCGCATTCCGGATTCGATGCCGATCAGCGCAGTGCCGCTTTCAACGCCTTGCGGATGATGTCCTCGGCACTGTCGCCGGGCGCACTGGCATCCTTGACCAGCCGCGAAACCTCGGCGGGCTTGTAACCAAGCGACTGCAGGGCCACGCTGGCTTCGCTGACCGGGTCCTTGGCCACCGCGCCGAAAACGCGGGTCGCCGGCGTCCCGACCAGGCCGTCGACCCGATCGCGCAACTCGACGATCATGCGTTCCGCGGTCTTCTTGCCGATGCCCGGGATGCGCGTCAACGCAGCCACGTCGCCCCCCTGCACGAAGCGGGCAAAGTCATCGGTGCTGACCCCTGAGAGAACCGCGAGAGCTATCTTGGCGCCGATTCCGCTGACTTTCTGCACGCCGCGGAACAGGGCGCGTTCGGTTTCGCGCAGGAATCCGTAGAGGGCGACCGCGTCTTCCTTGACCGCGTAGTGCGTGCACAGCGTGACCGCCTGGCCTACTTCAGGCAGGTCGTAATAGGTCGACATCGGCACTTCGAGTTCGTAGCCGATGCCACCGACATCGACCATGATCCACGGTGGCTGCTTGCTCACCAGGGTGCCCTTCAATCGACCGATCATCGGCGCCTTCTCCATGCTGTTCGCGGAATGCCCAGCCGCTCGGTGCTCGAGCGGGTGTGGGCATGGGTCAGGGCCACGGCGAGGGCATCGGCCGCGTCGGCCTGCAACCGGCCCGGGATGCCGAGCAGCACACCGACCATGTGCTGGACCTGGCCCTTGTCGGCACCACCACCGCCGACCACGGCCTGCTTGACCTCCTTCGCCGCGTACTCGGCCAGGCCGAGGCCATGGCTGACCACCGCGCAGATGGCCGCGCCGCGGGCCTGGCCCAGTTTCAGGGCGGAATCCGGATTGCGCGCCATGAAGACGCGCTCGATGGCGACTTCGGCCGGCGCATGTGCTTCGATTGTCGCCCCGACTTCGTCGAAAATGCGTTTGAGACGCTCATGGAAGGTATCCGCCCCCAGCAGGTCGATCGCTGCATGGAAGACGTGATGGGAGCGACCGTCCTCGCCGACGTCGATGACGCCGATGCCGGTGCGCTGGCTGCCCGGATCGATGCCGAGGATGCGGATCATGGCCGCCGGATCCCTGCGCGTTCGACATCGGCAGGAGCGCGCCGGCGGCTTCGGATGACACTGACCTCCATCGACGCTACGTGTCCTGTCCAGTCCATGCGCTTGACCCGATGGACGCCTCGGCGTCGAACGGGCAAGTCGCGGATTTTAGCAGGTGCCGGCGCGCCTGGCTGGATCATCGGGCGGCTCCCGCTTGCGCGAAGAACCGTCCGTCGCGGAGGAACCCGGCGGCCAGCGAGGCGACCTCGGCCGAGAACAGCAATCCGGTATGCGTGGCGTCGACCACGCAATGATCCCGGACTCCCGCCAGGCGGGTCTCGGTGACGCTGACCGTGCCGTCGTGTGGCCGCTCGAGCGGTGCGATCAGGGCGCCGAGGCCGATCGGCGTGCTGCCTGCAATCACGCCGACCTCGCGTTCGCCGTTCCAGGCCTGCAATCCCTGGTGCAGGACTTCGGCGCTCCTGCCCATCAGCAGTCGCCCACCCGGCAGGGCCTGCAGGCGACTGGCCGCCGTGCTGCCCCTGAGCGGAGAACCGAGACAGACGATCCGTCCCGCGGGAAGGTCCGCATCCTGCGCCGCCAGGTCCAGCGCGAGCATGCCGCCGAGACTGTGGCCGACCACGTGGACGCGGCGTGCGCGCGGCTGGCGCCAGCATTCCCGCAGCCGCGCCAGCGAACCGTTCCATTCCGCGGTGACGCTGCGATAGTCGAAGGTCTCGACCGAGAACCCGGCATTGCGCAGGCGGCGGGCCAGCGGCAGCATGGCGATGCCGCGCATCCAGATGCCATGCACGACGATCACGTGTTCGGCCGACTCAGTGCTCACCAGCTCGCATCCTCCGGGCGCAGGCGACCCGACCGTGGTCAGGCGGAACCGGGCGCTGAAACAGGTCCATCGGGCTGAGGACCGTGGCTTCAGCGATCCGCCGGCTCGACCACCTGGACGTGCAGTTCAGCCAGTTGGGCGCCCGGCACCCGCGACGGCGCGGCGGTCATCAGGTCCTGCGCGCTGGCCGTCTTCGGGAAGGCAATGACATCCCGGATCGAATCGGTACCGGCCATTAGCGCCGCGATGCGATCGATGCCGAAGGCGATGCCACCGTGCGGCGGCGCCCCGTAGCGCAGCGCCTCGAGCAGGAACCCGAACTTGGCCTGTGCTTCCTCGGCGCCGATGCCGAGCAGGTCGAACACGGCACTCTGCATGTCGGTACGATGGATACGAATCGAGCCACCGCCGATCTCGTTGCCGTTCAGGACCATGTCATAGCCGCGCGACACCGCATTCGCGGCATTCGCCCGGAGGTCGGCCACGTCGTCGATCTTGGGCGCGGTGAAGGGATGATGCAGGGCGACGAAACGCTTCGCTTCGGCATCGAACTCGAACATCGGGAAATCGACCACCCAGAGCGGTTTCCACGCATTTTCGACCAGACCGAGGTCGCGTGCGACCTTGATCCGCAGGGCGCCGAGGAAATCGCTGACCGTCTTGTAGTCGCCGGCCCCGAACAGCAACAGGTCGCCACTCTGCGCAGCGGTCGCACCGAGCACGCCCTCGAGTGCCGCATCGTCGAGGAACTTGGCCACGGGTGAGTTGATCCCGTCGCGCCCGTTTTCGAGCGCGTCCACGCGCAACCAGGCCAGTCCCTTGGCGCCGTATTTCGCCGCATGCACGCCGAGTTCGTCGATCTGCTTGCGCGTGAACGACGCGCCGCCGGGCACGCGCAGGGCGGCGACGCGTCCGGCGGGATCGTTGGCCGGCCCGCTGAACACCTTGAACTCGACATGGCGCACGTGCTCTGCCACGTCCACCAGTTCGAGTGCGATGCGCAGGTCGGGCTTGTCAGAGCCATAGCGGGCCATGGCTTCGGCGTAGCTCATGCGTGGGAACGGCCCACCGAGATCGACCCCGGAAACTTCCTGGAAGACATGGCGGATCATGGCCTCGACCGCGTCCTGCACGTCGCGCTCGCCGACGAAGGCGAATTCCATGTCGAGCTGGGTGAATTCGGGCTGGCGGTCGGCGCGCAGGTCCTCGTCGCGGAAGCAGCGTGCGATCTGGTAGTAGCGATCGAAGCCGGCCACCATCAGCAACTGCTTGAACAGCTGCGGCGATTGCGGCAAGGCGAAGAACTCGCCCGGGTGCACGCGGCTCGGCACCAGATAGTCACGGGCACCCTCCGGCGTGGCCTTGGTCAGGATCGGCGTTTCGATATCCTGGAAGCCGCGCTCGTCGAGATAGTGGCGCAAGGCCGACACCAGCCGCGTGCGCAGGCGCATCTTGCGCTGCATGTCGGCGCGACGAAGTTCGAGGTAGCGGTAAGTGAGCCGGGTGTCTTCGTTCGGATTCTCGTGCAGCGCGAATGGCAGGCCTTCGGCCTTGTTGAGGATTTCGATGCGTCCGGCGAGCACTTCGACCTGGCCGCTGCGCAGCTTGTCATTGGCGCTGACCCGGCGCCGCACGGTGCCCTCGATGCGCAGGCAGTATTCGTAGCCGACCCCCGAGATCTGCCGGAAGGCTTCCTCCGACTCACGCTCGACCACGATCTGGACGATGCCCTCATGGTCGCGCAGGTCGACGAAGGCCACGTGGCTCTGCAGGCGGACCGTATCGACCCAGCCGCAGACACTGACGCTCTGGTCGATCAAGGCCTCGTGGATGAGGCCGCAATAGTGACTGCGCATGGCTAGCTCCGGGGAAAGGCGCGGAATGCTATAGCCGATCATGCTGCACCGCAAACAAGAACGCCCGCCGTGAGGCGGGCGTCGAGGCTTGCAACAACGCTGGAGGCGGGCTCAGCGCCAGCGACGATCGATCCGGAACACCGCCGAACATCCCCCGCTGACCCAGACTCCGGCGCGGTTCCAGCCCCAGCTCCGGCCCTCGATGCAGGCCGAATTGGAGAGCTGGCGGACGATTCGGACACCGCCGCCGCGACCGACGTCGACCTGGCACATGCGATAGCGGTAGTCGTCGCTCGAGCAGGTCAGGCTGATGTCGCGATCCCAGCCGGGACCCGGACGCCAGTCGCCGCCGTGGTGATCGCCCCGCCCACGCTCGACGAAAACGCCGGCACAACCGCGGTCGACCCACAGGCCACGGCGATCGATGCCCCAGGTACGGCCCTCGATGCAGCGCGCTTCGGAAAGCTGCCGAACGAGGTCAGCCGAACGCCAGTCCACGTCGCAGCGCGTGTAGCGATAATCGTTGCTGCTGCATTCGATGCGATCACGACCGCCGCCGTAGCCACCGCGTTGCGGCTCGGCCTGGGCCGTCGTAGTCATCAGAACCGCTCCCGCAACGGCGACCCCGATGGTGAATAACTTGCTCAGCATGCGCCTTCTCCTCTCTGATGGCGCCCGCAGTGTAGACCGGACGACGCTGAACGTCTGCCCTCCCCGGCTAGCCTTCGTTCGCGGCAGACGGTTTCGATTCAGGCTTCTTGGTTTCCGTCTTGACCGGCTCGGGCTTGGCCGAGGTATCGGCGGCGGCCGGCTTTTCCGCGGACTCCGAGCTGGCCAGGTTGCGCCTGGTGTCGCCCTCCTTCTTGAAATCGGTCTCATACCAGCCTGAGCCGGACAGCCGGAATGCCGGCGCGGTCAGGCGTCGGCGCACGCCATGCTTGCCGCATTCCGGGCAGTCGCTCGGATCGGCGTCGGAAACCTTCTGCAGACGTTCGAACCGGTGCGCACAGCTCGGACATTCAAATTCGTAGATAGGCATCGGTGTCTTCACCCGGAATCGTGGAATGCTGCGCCGGCAAATGGTGCCTCGCGCCAGCATATCAATGCCTGGGCGGATGACGGAAATTCCGCGCGCAAGGGCCGCAGAGGAGCCTGCACGTGCGCGCACCGAGCCGCGGGGCGAGACATCCGCCCGGCAGATCGATACTCTCACGACCGGACCACGCCTGGTCCGCTGCGCCAATTCGACCGGCCACGGCGCGCGGAAACCGCCGTCTGGCGGGAATCGGAACCGGCGGCAACCGGCCCCGTTCGGCCGCAAACAGGAGCCTGAAACCTAATGAATGAAGTCATCGGCGCGATCAATGACCTGGTCTGGAGCAAGGCGCTGATCGCGTTGTGCCTGGGTGCCGGCCTGTACTTTTCGATACGCACCCGCTTCATGCAGGTGCGCTCGATACCGGAGATGATCCGTTCGATCTTCAGCGGCAAGACCTCGCCCTCGGGCGTGTCGTCGTTCCAGGCACTGACCATGTCGCTGTCCGGCCGGGTCGGCACCGGCAACATCGCCGGCGTCGCCACCGCGATCGCCTTCGGCGGTCCCGGCGCGGTGTTCTGGATGTGGACCGTGGCCTTCTTCGGCGCATCAACTGCGTTCGTCGAAGCCACCCTGGCCCAGATCTACAAGGAAAAGGACGATCGCGGCATGTACCGCGGTGGCCCCGCCTATTACATCGAGAAGGGCCTCGGCCTGAAGTGGTATGCTTGGCTGTTCGCGGTCGCCACGATCGTCGCCACCGGCTTCCTGCTGCCAGGCGTGCAGGCCAACAGCATCGGCGCGGCCATGCAGAACGCCTGGGGCATCGAGCCCTGGATGACTGCGGCCGCGGTCGTATTCGGACTCGGCTTCATCATCTTCGGCGGGGTCAAGCGCATCGCCCACTTCGCCGAATTCGTCGTGCCGTTCATGGCCCTGGCCTACATCATCGTCGCCCTGATCATCATGTTCCTCAACATCGAGCAGGTGCCGGCGGTGTTCTCGCTGATCTTCAAGAGCGCATTCGGCCTGCAGGCCGGATTCGGCGCCGTGCTCGGCCTGGCCGTGGAGTGGGGGGTCAAGCGTGGCGTCTATTCGAACGAAGCCGGCCAGGGCACCGCGCCGCACCCGGCGGCAGCGGCCGAGGTCACCCACCCGGCCAGGCAGGGCTACGTGCAGGCATTCTCGATCTACATCGACACGATGCTGGTCTGTTCGGCCACGGCGTTCCTGATCCTCTCGACCGGCATGTACAACGTGATGAACCCTGACGGCGGCATGCTCGTCGAGAAACTGCCGGGCATGGAGATCGGACCCGGCTACGCGCAGGCGGCGGTCGAATCGATGCTGCCGGGCTTCGGCCAGGGTTTCGTCGCCCTGGCCCTGCTGTTCTTCGCCTTCACCACGATCGTCGCCTACTACTACATGGCCGAGACCAACATCAGCTACATCAACCGCAAGATACACCGGCCCTGGATCGTCCTCGTCCTGCGCGTCGGCATCCTGATCATGGTCACGATCGGGACGATCAAGACTGCCGGCGCGGCCTGGCAACTCGGCGACATCGGCGCCGGCCTGATGGCCTGGCTCAACATCGTCGCGATCCTGATCCTGCAGAAACCGGCATTTGCCGCCCTGCGCGACTACGAACGCCAGCGCAAGGCTGGCACCGTCGACCCGACCTTCGATCCCGACGCACTCGGCATCCGCAATGCCGAATTCTGGAGCGAGAAGCTGCGCGAGGATGCGAAATCGGCGGGCAATTCCTGACCGCATTGCGCTGGCCGGCTGCGCGCGGGCTCCGGACGCGGCGCGACTACGCCGTGGCCGGAGCCCGGCGCCCTTGCCGGGCGCGGCCCTTTACGACGCCGGAGCGAACACGATCTGCCCGCCCTGGGCGTCGACGTGGACCGTGTCGCCTGGCTGGAACTGGCCTTCGAGGATCTGCCGGGCCAGCGGATTCTCGAGCTGCTGCTGGATCGCCCGCTTCAGCGGCCGCGCACCGTAGACCGGATCGAAGCCGACGTTGCCGAGCAGGTCGATGGCCTTGTCCGAGATCTCGAGTTTGAGCTGGCGTTCGGCCAGGCGCTTGCCGAGGTACTCGGTCTGGATCCGCGCGATCTTGCGGATCTGGGCCTTGTCGAGGGAGCGGAATACGACGATCTCGTCGAGCCGGTTGATGAACTCGGGGCGAAAGTGCGCCTGCACGACGCCCATCACCGAGGCCTTCATCTGCGTGTACTGTTCCTCGCTGTCGCCGGACATCTCCTGGATGAACTGCGAACCGAGGTTCGAGGTCATCACGATCACGGTGTTGCGGAAATCGACGGTGCGACCCTGGCCATCGGTCAGGCGGCCATCATCAAGCACCTGCAGCAGCACATTGAAGACGTCCGAGTGCGCCTTCTCGACCTCGTCGAGCAGGATCACGCTGTAGGGACGGCGACGCACCGCCTCGGTCAGATAGCCGCCTTCGTCATAGCCGACATAGCCGGGCGGCGCGCCGATCAGGCGGCTGACCGAATGCTTCTCCATGAACTCGCTCATGTCGATGCGCACCATCGCGTCGGTCGAGTCGAACAGGAACTCGGCCAGCGCCTTGCACAGCTCGGTCTTGCCGACGCCGGTGGGCCCGAGGAACAGGAACGAGCCGTTCGGCCGGTTCGGATCGGAAAGACCGGCGCGCGAGCGACGGATCGCGTCGGCGACCGCCTTGACCGCCTCGTCCTGGCCGACCACGCGCTGGTGCAGCGCATCTTCCATGCGCAGCAGCTTGTCGCGCTCGCCCTCGAGCATCTTGGAAACCGGAATGCCGGTCCAGCGCGCGACGACTTCGGCGATTTCCTCGGCGGTGACCTTGTCCTGCAACAGCTGGAAGCCCTGCTGCTCGGTCTCCTGGGCCGCGGCCAACTGCTTCTCCAGCTGCGGGATGCGCCCGTACTGGATCTCCGAAACCTTGGCGAAATCCTGCTGGCGCATCGCCGCGTCGATCTCCTGGCGCGCCTGCTCGATCGCTTCCTTGATCTTGGTGGTGCCGGTGACGGCCGCCTTTTCGGCCTTCCAGATCTCCTCGAGATCCGAGAACTCGCGCTCGAGCGTGTCGATCTCGGTTTCGAGATCGGCTAGGCGCTGCTTCGATTCGGCGTCCTTCTCCTTCTTCAGCGCCTCTCGCTGGATCTTGAGCTGGATCAGGCGCCGCTCCTTGCGGTCGAGCTCTTCCGGCTTGGAATCGATTTCCATGCGGATGCGCGAGGCCGCCTCGTCCATCAGGTCGATGGCCTTGTCGGGCAACTGGCGATCCGGGATGTAACGGTGCGACAACGTGGCCGCGGCGACGATGGCCGGGTCGGTGATCTCGACCCCGTGGTGCACGGCATAGCGCTCCTTGAGTCCACGCAGGATCGCGATCGTGTCCTCGACGCTCGGCTCGCCGACGAAGACCTTCTGGAAGCGGCGCTCGAGCGCGGCATCCTTCTCGATGTACTTGCGGTATTCATCAAGGGTGGTCGCACCGACGCAATGCAGTTCGCCGCGCGCCAGCGCCGGCTTGAGCATGTTGCCGGCATCCATCGAACCCTCGGCCTTGCCCGCGCCGACCATGGTGTGCAGCTCGTCGATGAACAGGATCACCTGGCCTTCCTGCTTGGCCAGGTCGTTGAGCACGCCCTTCAGACGCTCCTCGAACTCGCCGCGGAACTTGGCGCCGGCGATCAGCGCGCCCATGTCCAGCGAGAGCACGCGCTTGCCGCGCAGGCCCTCGGGCACTTCGTCGTGGATGATGCGCTGGGCCAGGCCTTCGACGATCGCGGTCTTGCCGACGCCGGGTTCGCCGATCAGGACCGGGTTGTTCTTGGTGCGCCGCTGCAGCACCTGGATCACACGGCGGATCTCCTCGTCACGCCCGATCACGGGATCAAGTTTGCCGGAACCGGCCCGTGCGGTCAGGTCGATGCAGTATTTCTCCAGCGCCTGGCGGTTCTCCTCGGCATTGGCGTCCTCGACCTTCTCGCCGCCACGCATGCGCTCGATCGCCGTTTCAAGGGCGGCGGCGTTGCCGCCGGTCGCCTTCAGTGCGGCACCGACCTCACCCTTGTCCTCGAGCGCGGCCAGCACGAACAGTTCGCTGGCGATGAACTGGTCGCCACGCTTCTGGGCCAGCTTGTCGGTCAGGTTGAGCAGGCGGTTGAGATCGTTGCCGACTCCGATGTTGCCCTCCTGCCCCGCTACTTTCGGCAGGCGGTCGAGGACCTGGCCGAGGCGCGTGCGCAAGGCGGCGACGTTGACCCCGGCCTGGGCCAGCATCGGCTGGGTCGAACCGCCCTGCTGATCGAGCAGGGCGACGAGGACATGCACGGGTTCGAGCATGTTGTGGTCGCGACCGACGGCCAGGCTCTGGGCATCGGCCAGGGCCTGCTGGAAGCGCGAAGTGAGTTTGTCCATGCGCATGTTGAGTGCCTTCTGATGAAGTGGCAGCCGGGCCGCCGATGCGCATGAAATGGTGCCCGGCCGGCGCGGAATCAAGCAGCCTGGGAACGCCCCCGCCGCACCACTGCGGCGGTCGCCGCGAATGGCGCGCGGTCAGGTCGCCTGGGCCGCGGTCCGCGCGGCGAGCGTAGCCGCCGGCGACAGGGTGATGCGGAAACAGGCGCCACCGCCGGCCACCGGCACGTACTCGAGCGTGGCCTGGCTCGATTCGCACATCTGCCGGGCCAGGTACAGGCCCAGTCCGGTGCCGTCCTCGCTGGTCGTGTAGAACGGATCGAAGATCTGCGCGGCGACCTTGGCCGGGATGCCCGGGCCGCGATCGACGACTTCGAGCAGGGGCGGCCCCTTGTCGGTCGCCATGCGCGCCACGAGTACCACGCGCGCCACCGAACCAGGCTCGCGGCCGTAGCGGATCGCGTTCTGGACCAGGTTCCAGACCACCTGCTGCAGGTGCTGCGGATCGACCATGGCCTCGATCGTGCGGTTCTGCGTGATCGCGCGCAGATGATCCTGGCCGAGGTCGTTGCTCTGCTTGTATTCCTCGACGAAGGCCAGCGCCCAGGCATTCAGGTCGATGCTTTCCGGACGCGAACGCTCGCGTCGCGACAGCTGCAGGATGTTCTCGATGACTTCGTTGGCGCGCGTGCAATGGTTGTTGACGATCTCGACCAGGCGCCGGTCCTCCTCGTGCATGTTCTCCGACTCGGCCAGCAGCTGCGCCGAATAGCGGATCGCCGCGAGCGGATTGCGGATCTCGTGGGCGATCGACGCGGATAGCCGGCCGAGCGAGGCGAGGGTCATTTCCTCGGCCCTTCGCGACAGCAGCGAAGTGTCGTCGAGAAAGATCAGGATGTGCGTGTCGTCGTTTGGCGACATGCGCGAGAAGCGCGGGATCACCTCGGGAACGTCGGCGGCCAGGGCGACCGGGTTCTGGTCGATCCGACCGGAATGGCGCCAGTGGTAGAGCCGACGCGACAGTTCCGGCGCCACCTGGCCAAGATCGCGCTGGTTCGGCGAGGGATTGCCGATCAGGTGCCAGGCCGACTCGTTGATGCGCAGGATGTGGTTGGCATCGTCGACCAGCAACACGCCGGTCTTCATGCGCCGGATGATCAGGTCGTTGACCTGCTCGAGATTGAGCAGATCGACGCCGCGCTGCTCAGCCAGCGCTTCGGTTTCGCGCATCTGCCGGCCAAGATGCGCGCAAAGCGCGGCCACGGCGATGTAGGCGAATCCGAACAATGACGCTTCGAGGATGCTGCGGTCGACCGTCGCTGCGCTGAAATACGAAAACAGCGGCGGCGCTATGACGCCGACCGCAGCCAGCGCGGCAAGCAGCAGGGATTGCCGGAACGGCAGCAGCAGCGCGCCGACGCCGACGTTGACCATCAGCATCATCGGAATCGAGCTGTGCCCGCCGCTGATCGAGAACAGGACCAGGGCCGCCGCCAGCGTGTCGAGGGTCAGGGCCAGGCCAATGCTGGCGCTGAGCCGGCGGCGCATGCGGTCGGTGGAAATCAGCAGGATGATCGCGACCGCGCAGTAGATCAGGGTCACCGAGCGACCGAGGTCGGCGTGGCTGATCCGGATCCAGTCGACGGCGAGGGTACTGAACACCAGGCCCAGGTAGACGACTGCTTCGAGCAGGCGGTACAGATTGAAGAAATAGAGTTCGCGCCGGGTGATGTCACCGGCCGCGTCTTCCGCCCGTCGCGCCTGCCGCTCTGCCAAGATCTGTCCTCCAGTGGCCCCGAAGTATAGGTGCGCAGGGCGCAATGCTACAGCCTGCGCGCCGGCTTGCCTGCCCGTCGTTGACCCTAGTTGACAGATCGAACCGGCTCGACCGGCCCCGGGCGCGGCAACTTCGGCGTCGCGGCGAGCATGATCAACGGCTTGCGGGCGTGGGCGAGGGCAGCTGTCGCGGGCATCGCCGATGGCACCCGGCCGTCCCGAAAACGCCGACGTTTTGCAATCGTTCCGGGCTTTGCCCAAAATACGCGGCCATCCTGCGGGTCGACCCGGTCTTCCAGCGTCGACGCTCTCCTCCTCCGCTCAACGGCTTGCGGCCTTGCCCGCCGGGCAATGTTGCTTTCCGCGTCTTTCCCATGAAGGTGCCTGCATGAATTTCCACGAATACCAAGCCAAGGAACTGTTCGCCGAGTACGGCATCCCGGTGCCGCCGGGCAAGGTCGCCGCGTCTCCGGAGCAGGCTGTCGATGCGGCCAAGGCGCTCGGCGGCTCGCAATGGATGGTCAAGGCCCAGATCCACGCCGGCGGCCGCGGCAAGGCCGGCGGCGTCAAGTTCTGCAAGTCGACCGACGAGGTCAAGGCGGCCGCCGCCGGCATGCTCGGTCGCGACATGGAGACTTACCAATCCGGCGGCCGCGCGCTTCCGGTCAACCTGGTCCTGGTCACCGATGCCACCGACATCGCCAAGGAGCTGTACCTGTCGATCCTGGTCGACCGCGACAGCAAGGCCGTCTCGTTCATCGCCTCGGCCCAGGGCGGCGTCGACATCGAACAGGTCGCCCGCGAGACTCCGGAAGACATCCACACGATCGAGGTCAACTTCGTCGAAGGCCTGCAGCCCTACCAGTGCCGCAAGCTCGCCTTCGACATGGGCCTCGACGGCAAGCAGGCCAGCCAGCTGACCAAGATCATGCTCGGCCTGTACAAGCTGTTCAACGAGAAGGACCTGGCCCTGGTCGAGCTCAATCCGCTGGCGATCCTCGATTCCGGCGTGCTGATGGCCCTCGACGGCAAGGTCAACTCGGACGACAACGCCGAATTCCGCCATCCGAAGCTGGTCGCCATGCGCGACCTGACCCAGGAAGATGCGGCCGAAGCCGCCGCGGTCCAGCACAACCTCAACTACGTGACGATGGACGGCAACATCGGCTGCATGGTCAACGGGGCCGGCCTGGCCATGGCCACCATGGACGTGATCAAGCTCGCCGGTGGCGAGCCGGCCAACTTCCTCGACGTCGGCGGCGGCGCGACCAAGGAACGCGTGACCGAGGCGTTCAAACTGATCCTGCGCTCGGACAAGGTGCAGGCCATCCTGGTCAACATCTTCGGTGGCATCGTGCGCTGCGACCTGATCGCCGAGGGCATCATCGCCGCGGTCAAGGAAGTCGGCCTGAAGATCCCCGTCATCGTCCGCCTGCAGGGCACGAATGTCGAAAAAGGCCGCGAGCTGCTGGCCAGCTCCGGGCTCGCGATCACGCCCGCCGATGATCTCAATGACGCGGCCCAGAAGGCCGTCGCATCGGTCAAGGCCGCCTGATCAATACAACACTGTAGGAAGCGGCTTCAGCCGCGATGCTTCTGTTCTGGATCCCCAACGAAGCGCATCGCAGAAGCCATTCCCGAAAGAACGAAATCTCGAGGATCGATCCATGAGCGTTTTGGTCAACAAGAACACCAAGGTGATCACCCAGGGCTTCACCGGCCAGCAGGGCACCTTCCATTCCGAACAGGCCGTCGACTACGGCACCAGACTGGTCGGCGGCGTGACCCCGGGCAAGGGCGGCAGCGAGCACATCGGCCTGCCGGTCTTCAACACCGTGCACGATGCCGTGCAGGAAACCGGTGCCGACGCCTCGATGATCTTCGTGCCGCCGCCGTTCGCTGCCGATGCCATCCTCGAAGCGGCCGACGCCGGCATCAAGGTCATCGTCACGATCACCGAGGGCATTCCGGTGCTCGACATGCTGCGCGTGAAGAACGTGCTCAAGCAGTACCCGGACACCGTGCTGATCGGGCCGAACTGCCCCGGCATCATCACCCCCGGTGAGTGCAAGATCGGCATCATGCCCGGCCACATCCACAAGCCCGGCAAGGTCGGCATCGTCTCGCGCTCCGGCACGCTGACCTACGAGGCCGTGTTCCAGACCACCAATGTCGGCCTCGGCCAGTCGACCTGCATCGGCATCGGCGGCGACCCGATCAACGGCCTGAGCTTCATCGACTGCCTGAAGCTGTTCCAGGACGATCCGCAGACCGAGGGCATCATCATGGTCGGCGAGATCGGCGGCAGCGCCGAAGAGGAAGCGGCCGAATTCATCCAGGAATTCGTGACCAAGCCGGTGGTCGCCTTCATTGCCGGCGCCAGCGCGCCGGCCGGCAAGCGCATGGGCCATGCGGGCGCGATCATTTCCGGCGGCAAGGGCACGGCCGCGGCCAAGTTCGCCGCCCTCGACAAGGCTGGCGTGACCACGGTCAAGTCGCCAGCGGATCTCGGCACGACGCTGGCCGGAATCATGAAGTAGGTCCTCGGCCAAGGCCCCGACAAAGGCCGCCGGAGCCATCCGGCGGCCTTTTTTGTTGCGCGCCGCGAGCCGAATTGCGTGATCCGGGACACCGCACGGCAGCGCCGACCCGACCGATTGCGCTAGGCTGCGGGCGCCATCCCTCCTGCGACCCACTCCGTATCGAACTACCGGGCACGGCTCGATGCCAGAAAACGACCAGAACGATCGACCCGAAAGCGCCGATGCGCGCAGCGACCTGCCGCGTATCGCCGGATACCGCCTGGTGCGCAGGCTCGGCCTCGGCGGCATGGCGACGGTCTACCTGGCCGTGCAGGAATCGCTCGATCGCGAAGTGGCGATCAAGGTCATGCGCCCGGCGCGCCAGCTCGACGAAGAGCAGACCATCCGCTTCGAGCACGAGGCGCGGATCATCGCCAAGCTCGAACATCCCGGCATCGTCGTCATCCACGAGGTCGGGCGGACCCTCGAGGGCGACCTCTACTACGTCATGCCCTACCTCGCCAAGGGCGACCTCAGCGTGCGCGATTATCGCGACGACGAGCCGGGCCTGATCGCCCTTCTGCGCGCCCTGCTCGATGCACTGGGCTACGCCCATGCACGCGGCATCGTGCACCGCGACGTCAAACCCGAAAACGTCCTGTTCGACAACGCCGACCGGCCGCAGCTGGCCGATTTCGGCATCGCCCTGGCCCAGCGCGAGGTCAACTCGCGGATCACCGGCGATGGTCTGGTCATCGGCACCAGCGCACAGATGAGCCCCGAGCAGGCGCGAGCGGATCCGGTCGACGACCGCTCGGATCTGTACAGCCTCGGCATCCTCGCCTTCGAGCTGCTGACCGGTTACCTGCCCTATCAATCGCCCGATGCGCTGGCGCTGGCCCTGATGCACGCGCAGGATCCGATCCCGAAGCTGCCGGAGGAAAAGTCGCACTGGCAGGGCTTCATCAATCGGGCCATGGCGAAGCGACCCGAGGACCGCTTCCGCAATGCCCAGGCCATGCAGCGCGCGCTCGATCCGATCGAGCGGCACGTGCGCCACGCGGCCGGCCTACCAGGGCGCTTGCGGCGTGCCGTGAACAAGCGGCCGTCGGTGCTGGTCGCGGTCGGTGCCCTGGTCGCGGTTGCGATCGTTGCCACCGTGCTGCCACTGATGGCCGGCCTGCGCGGACATGCCGCGGCCCCACCCCCGGCGTCGGACCGTGCGCCCGAACTTGCGGCCGAGCTCGCCGACGCGCAATCCCTGCTTTCCAGGGGTGCCCTCCTGCAACCGCCCGGCGCCAACGCGGCCGAGCATTTCCTTGCCGTGCTGGCGGTCGATCCGGACAGCAGCCTCGCCAGGAGCGGGCTCGAGGCGGTCCTGACGGCAGCGACCGATCCGATCGTCGCGGCCGCCAATGCCGATCGCTTCGACGAAGTGCGTACGGGCGCGGCCAGGGCCCGGACCGTGGCCGGACAGGCCGGACTGGGCGACTCGCCGGCCTGGCAGGCCTTGCGCGATCGCAGCATCGAGGCCCTCGCGACACGCGCACGCGCGCACCTGGCCGACGCCGATCGCGGTCTCGCCGCAGACGCGATGGCATTGATGCGCGAGCTCGGCGCCAGCGATGCCTTGCTGCAGCCGCTGGATGGCGAGTTGCGGAATCTGCCGCAGCCGGGCGTGGCAATCAGCGACCCCGGGGGCCCGCCCCTGCTGCTGGTGCCGGCGCGCTACCAGGGGGCGACGCTGTCGGCGCCGGTCCTGATGATGCGCAACGAAGTCAGCCGCGACGAATACGCGGCATTCGCCGCGGCCAGCGGTCGGCCGGCCAGTCGCTGCCGCAACAGCCTGTCACCGTTGCGCCTGTTCGACCGGCGCGACTGGAAGGACCCGGGCTTTCGCCAGACCGGCGACGATCCGGTCGTCTGCGTCAGCTTCGATGACGCGCGCGCCTATGCGGCCTGGCTTGGTCGGCGCACCGGCATGAAATATCGCCTGCCGACCAATGCCGAATGGCTGCAGGCGGAGCGTTCCGTGCCGCGCAAGGCGTCGGCCTGCGCCAGAGGCAATGTGCGCGACAGCAGCGCCAGGGGGATCGCGCTGCACCACGACTGCAATGACGGCTACGCGAACACGGCGCCGACCGGTCGTTTCCGGCCGAGCGAGCTGGGCCTGCACGATCTGCTCGGCAACGTCTCGGAGTGGTCGGCCGAATGCGGCACCGCCAGCAATGCCCTGGCCCGCAGCTTCGAGAGCGATACCTGTCCGCGGCGGGCCGTGCTCGGCATGTCCTGGCAGGATGGTCCCGATATCGACCCCAGGAGCGCGCGCCTGCTGCCTTCGGATCGCGGCTACGACGACGTCGGCTTTCGCCTGGTTCGCGAACTCTAGTGGCCACGGGTGCGTGGCATAATCGCGCGGCAGCCGGACTGTGCCTGGTCGGCCACGACCCGCCCGCCGCCACAGTCGACGATCGAACCCCCTCCTTCACCACCCTGTTGACGAATTCCCCATGGCGAAACTGCGCGTCGCGCTGGCCCAGTTCGATTTCCCGGTCGGTGCGGTTGTCCGCAACGCCGAACGCATCGCCTCGCTGATTGCCGAAGCGCGCGACCGCCTGCATGCCGACCTGATCGTATTTCCCGAGCTGGCCCTGTGCGGTTATCCGCCCGAGGACCTGCTGCTGCGGCCGAGCTTCCTGGCCGAGTGCGAGGCTTCGCTGCAACGGATCGCCGCCGGGGTCCGCGGCATCGTCGCCGTGGTCGGCTGGCCGCAGTCGGCCGGGTCGATCGTCTACAACGCGGCCAGCGTGCTGCGCGATGGCCGCATCGAAACGACCTACCGCAAGCGCGAACTGCCGAACTACGCGGTTTTCGACGAACGTCGCTACTTCGAGGTCGATCCGGACGGCGGCTCGTGCGTGTTCGAGGTGGCCGGGGTCAGGGTCGGCGTCGTCATCTGCGAGGACCTGTGGTTCTCCGAACCGCTGGCAGACACCGCCGCGCACGGCGCCGAGCTGGTCGTCGTGCCGAATGCGTCGCCCTTCGACCACGGCAAGCTGGCCCGCCGCGATGCTCTATTGGAGACCCGGGTCGCCGAATCCGGCGTTGCCCTCGCCTACCTCAACGTCGTCGGCGGCCAGGATTCGGTGGTCTACGACGGCGCGAGCGTGCTGGCCGACGCCAACGGCACCGTGCACGCGGCCGCACGCGCCTTCGAGGACCATCTGCTGCTCGCGGAGTTCGACCGTGCAACGCGGTCCTTCGCGACCCGGGACTGGCCGGCCGAGGTCGACGAAAGCCGCGAGAGCCTGGCCTGGCGGGCCATCGTCCGCGCGACGCGCGACTACTCCACCAAAAATCGTTTCGAGAAGGTCTGGGTCGGTTTGTCCGGCGGCATCGACTCGGCCCTGGTGCTGGCCATCGCGGTCGATGCGATCGGCGCCGACGACGTGACCGCGGTGCGCCTGCCCTCGCGCTACACCTCGGGGCAGAGCAATGATCTGGCCAGCGAACAGGCCGCCGCGCTCGGCGTGCGCATCGAGACCGTCCCGATCGCGGCACCCTTCGAAGGATTTCTCGAGGCGCTCGGTCCGCTGTTCGCCGGTCATGCCGCCGACACCGCCGAAGAAAACCTGCAGTCGCGTTGCCGCGGCGTGATCCTGATGGCGCTGGCCAACAAGCTCGGCGGCCTGCTTTTGACCACCGGCAACAAGAGTGAATACGCGGTCGGTTACGCCACCATCTATGGCGACATGTGCGGCGGCTATGCGCCGATCAAGGATCTGTACAAGACCGAAGTGTTCGATCTGGCGCGCTGGCGCAACGCGCAGCAGGCGGGCCGGACGCCGGCCTGGGTGGTTCCGCAGGCGGTCATCGATCGCGCGCCCTCGGCCGAGCTTCGCGAAAACCAGACCGACCAGGATTCATTGCCGCCGTACGAAATGCTCGATGCGATCCTCGCCCGCTACGTCGACGAGGAGCAGTCGCGCGAGGAAATCGTCGCCGCCGGCTTCGACGCCGAGGTGGTCCGCAAGGTCGTCCATATGGTCCGCATCAGCGAATGGAAGCGCCAGCAGGCCGCGCCCGGACCCAAGGTCTCGCGCCGCGCCTTCGGACGCGAGCGCCGTTACCCGATCACTTCCGGCTGGGACTGAGCCGGTACGGTCGGCGCGCAGGCGCTCGAAAGGCCTGCGCAGGGCGACGTCGAGCCGGGCTAGTCGTTCTTGACCACCGACTTGGCGCCGCGATTGGAGAGCGGAATCAGCTTCCACCAGTTCGAGCGCCAGGACGGCCAGGCGCCGGACAGCGAGGGGTGCTCCGGAAAATTGAGCTTCAGTACGCGCTCGGCGTCCGCCGAGAGCTTGTCCTGGCCGAGTTCGTGGTAGCTCTTGACGAGGATCGCCAGCGCATCGGCGACCTGGCGCGACTGGTCGTAGGTCTCGAGGATCGCCTTGGCCCGGTTGGCCGCACCGACGTAGGCACCCTTGCGCAGGTAGAACAGGGCCACGTTGAGCTCGGACTGGGCCATGCCGTCGCGCAGGAAGATCATGCGCTGCTTCGCATCCGGTGCGTAGCGGCTGTCCGGATGGCGCTTGATCAGGGCCGCGAAGTCGTCGAATGACTGGCGCACGAAGGCCTGGTCGCGCTGGGTCATGTCGAGCCCGGCGTAGCGCTCGAGGAGGCCTTCCTCGCGATCGAAATTGATCAGTCCGCGCAGATAGAACGCGTAGTCGATGTGCTTGTGCGCGGGATAGGTCTTGATGAACCGGTTGATCGTCGAGTAGGCCTCGTCCGGTTTGTTCATCTTGTACTGGGCATAGGCCTGGTCGAGCTGCGCCTGTTCGGTATAGGGGCCGAACGGAAAGCGGGCGACCAGGCGAGAGAACGTCTTGTTGGCGCGCTCGTAGTTGCCTTTTTCGATATCCAGCTTGCCCTTCTCGTAGAGCTGTTCGACCGCGAGCGCCTCCAGCGGGTCGGCTTTCTTCTTGCCGAAAAACGAGCAGCCGGCAACCAGGGTGACGGCGAGGAGGGCAACGGCGATACGGGAAACGACCCGGAACTGACGGGAAACTCGCATGCGGAGGGGGGCTCTGCGATGATGGTGGACGGCGATCATACCGCAGACGCCATGGACGCCGGAAACCTGCGTCAACCCGAACCGAACTCCTGATCGACGCCCATGAACCAACCCCAACCCACGCTGAATGCGAGCATTCCGGTCGAATCGGCAGGCCGTCGCCTCGATGCCGCCCTGGCCGACCTGTTCCCGGATTTCTCGCGTTCGCGCCTGAGTGCCTGGATCAAGGCTGGTGATGTCCTGCTCGACGGCGAGCAGGTCGTGCCGCGGCACATCGTGCACGGCGGCGAAGCGGTCGTCCTCAATGCACGCATGCAGCGCGAAGTCAGCGCGGCGCCGGAGGCCATCGAACTCGACATCCGCTACGAGGACGAAGACGTCATCGTCGTCAACAAGCCAGCCGGACTGATCGTGCATCCGGGTGCCGGCAACCCCGACGGCACGCTGCAGAACGCCCTGCTCCACCACGAGCCGGGCCTGGTCGGCATCCCGCGCGCCGGCCTCGTGCACCGGCTCGACAAGAACACCTCGGGCCTGATGGTCGTCGCCCGCAGCCTGCGCGCGCACACCAGCCTGGTCGAGCAGCTGTCGGCGCGCAGCGTGCATCGCCAATACGAAGCCCTGGTCTACGGGCCGATGGTCTCGGGCGGCCGCATCGACAAGCCGATCGGCCGGCACCCGGTCGATCGCCTCAAGCAGGCCGTGCGCGAGGACGGTCGCGAAGCGGTCACCCACTACCGGGTCCGCGAGCGTTTCCGTGCCATGACCCTGGTCGAGTGCCGCCTCGAAACCGGGCGCACACACCAGATCCGCGTGCACCTGGCCTCGATCCGGCACCCGATCGTCGGCGACCTCAGCTACGGCAACCTGCGCCTGCCCAAGGCTGCGACCGCGGAGCTGATCGAGGCCCTGCGCGGTTTCCGCCGCCAGGCCCTGCATGCCGAGCGCCTCGAGTTCACCCATCCGGCGAGCGGCGAATCGCTGGCGTTCGATGTCGCGCGGCCGGCCGACATGACCGCCCTGATCGAAACCGTGCGCGCCGATTCGCAGGCCTGAGTCCGGCATGGGCATCGGCGCGAACTGGCTCGTTCCCGATTGGCCTGCGCCGGGCAACGTGCATGCGCGGGTCACGACGCGCGCAATGGCCGGGCACTCCCGGGCGCCATTCGATTCGCTCAACCTCGGCGATCGCTGCGGCGACGAGGCTGCCGCGGTGGCCGCGAACCGCGCCGCCCTCGTCGACCTGCTCGGGCTCCCGGCCTCCCCCTGCTGGCTGCGCCAGGTTCACGGCGCCGGGGTGTGGCGCGCGGAATCGCCCGCACCGCCCGGCGATCCGCCCGAGGCCGATGCCGCGGTCACCGCGCGCGACAACCAGGTCCTGGCCGTGCTGACCGCCGACTGCCTGCCGGTCCTGTTCTGTGCCGACGACGGCAGCGAGATCGCGGTCACCCATGCGGGCTGGCGCGGACTGGCCGGCGGCGTCATCGAGGCGACGCTGGCGAAGATGCGGGCCAAGCCGTCGGCCATCCTGGCCTGGCTCGGACCGGCGATTGGCCCGGCGTCCTACGAAGTGGCGGCCGATGTCCGCGACGCGTTTCTCGACCGCGATGCCGGAGCGGACCAGGCATTCACCGCCTCGCGCCCGGGACACTGGCGATGCGACCTGTATCGGCTGGCCTGGCGGCGCCTGGCAGCCAGCGGGGTGGAGCGTATTTCCGGCGGCGGCTTCGATACCCGGGTCGATGCGCGCTTCTATTCCTACCGGCGCGATCCACGCTGCGGCCGCTTCGCCAGCCTGATCTGGAAGGACTGAACAACCGCCCCGCCCCGGCCTCGTCGTATCGATCCGGCACGGGCAACTCCTCGATCGTCGCCGGCAACGGGCAAAGGTTCCTAATGTGAACTCGCGCATGCCCCTGCCGCCGTTCGGGGCGTAGGGTGGCATTCACATTCGGTGCACAGGGGCAAACCGATGAAGTGCTTGATCAGCCTGTTTCCGCTCGCGATCTGCGCCGCCAGTGCCATCGGCGCAGAGGTCACGGTCAAGAACGATTCGCTCATCGACAACTCCAGCGCGATCGTCGAGGCCGGTTTCGTCAGCGGCGAAAAGGGCGCGAGTTGGTTGACTTCGCCCTGCGACGGCAACATCGTCGCGGTCCAGGTGCTCTGGCTGTCGGCTTCCGGCGGGACCGGCCAGACCCTCGGTGGTTCGATCGAAATCCATCGTGCCGGCACCTACCCCACGCCCGGCGCGCTTGCCGAGCAGATCAATGGTCCGCTGCTGACCGATGGCGTGATCAACGAATACCGCTACCTCGACGACAACAACACGGTTCCGCTCATCGTCCCGGTGACCAGCAACGAGACCTTCGTCGTCGCCTATGTCTTCGATGCCGCTCCGCCCGGCTCGGGCCCAAGCCTGGTGGTCGATGCGAACGGCATCGTCGCCGGCAGGAATGCGATCTACGCCGACCTCGGCGGCTCGTTTTTCTGGCTCTCCTCGGAAACTTTCATGGTCCCGGGCGACTGGGTGATCCGCGCGGTGGTCGATTGCCAGGCCGGCGGCAGCAGTGCCGACGTGGCCGCGGCGATCAGCACCAGCCCGTTGCTGTACACGGCGGGGGCCCCGATCAGCCACACCATCACGATCAGCAATGCCGGGCCCAATGCGGCACCGAGCGTGGTCGTCGTCGACGCCTTCCCGGGCGCCTACACCGGGGTCACCTGGAGCTGCACGGCCAGCGGCGGCGCCACCTGCACCTCCGGCGGCAGCGGCAACATCTCGCAGGTCGTCAGCCTGCCCAATGCGGCCCAGGTCACCTACAACGTCAGCGCGACCGTTGCTGATGGCACCAGCGGCATCCTCTCCAATTCGGTGACCGCCGTGGTCAACGCACCGACCAGCGATCCGAACTCCGCCAACAATTCGGCGACGGCGAACACGGCGCCCCTGGCCGACCGCATCTTTGCCGACGGTTTCGAGGCGCCACCATGAAGTCGGGACCTCTCGCGCCCTCGGGCCGGGCTGGCAATGCCAACCTGAACAATGCCGCGGGGGCCGGCTTTGCCCCCTGCGGGGATGCCCCGGCCGCTGAATGCTTTGCCTAAAAGGGCGCCGCGGATTAACCTTGTGCGTCGCGACGGACACGCATCGAACGAGCGCATGAGCAAACAATTCGCACTGGTAATCGACGATGAGCGGGATATCCGCGAGCTGCTGACCCTGACCCTGGGCCGGATGGGGCTCGTCGTCGAGACCGCGGCCACGGTCAGCGACGCCAAGCAGCGCCTCGCCGGTAATCGCTATGCACTGTGCTTCACCGACATGCGCCTGCCCGACGGCACCGGCCATGAGGTGATCGAGCTGATCGCCGCCCAGTACCCGGATACGCCGGTCGCGATGATCACCGCCTACGGCAATGTCGACGCGGCCGTGGTCGCGCTCAAGGCCGGCGCTTTCGATTTCGTCTCCAAACCAGTCGACATCAACGTGCTGCGCCGGCTCGTGCAGACCGCATTGCGCCTGTCCGAAGAGAAGAAGGCCAGTGTCGACGCCAGCAGCGCCAAGCTGATCGGCGAATCGCAGCCCATGAAGGAACTGCGCGCCACGATCGCCAAGGTCGCGCGCAGCCAGGCGCCGGTCTACGTCGCCGGCGAGTCCGGCGTCGGCAAGGAACTGGCCTCGCGCCTGATCCACGAACTCGGTCCGCGCGCATCGGCCGCCTTCGTCCCGGTCAACTGTGGCGCGATCCCGTCGGAACTGATGGAAAGCGAGTTCTTCGGCCACCGCAAGGGCAGCTTCACCGGCGCCCACGCGGACAAGGAAGGCCTGTTCCAGGCCGCCGACGGCGGCACCCTGTTCCTCGACGAGGTCGCCGAACTGCCCTTGCACATGCAGGTGAAGCTGTTGCGCGTGATCCAGGAAAAGGCCGTGCGTCCGATCGGCGCGCGCGCCGAGGTGGCGGTCGACGTGCGCATCCTCTCGGCCACGCACAAGAACCTTGCCCGGCTCGTCGATCTGGGCTCGTTCCGCCAGGATCTGTTCTACCGCATCAACGTGATCGAGCTGCGCGTGCCGCCGCTGCGCGAGCGCCGCGACGACATCCCGCTACTGGCCAGCCGCATCCTCGATCGGCTCGGTCGCGAAGCCGACCGCGCGCCGGCACGGCTGACCCCCGATGCATTGAAGGCCCTGCAGGCCTATGAATTCCCGGGCAATGTGCGCGAGCTGGAAAACATCCTCGAGCGCGCCGTGGCGCTTTGCGAGGACGGCTCGATCAGCGCCGAGGACATGCGCCTGATCGCCCGTCCGCCGGCCTCGGCCTCGATGCCCGAACCGGCCGCGATCACGCAGACACCGACCTACCGTCCACCGTCGCCACAAATGCCCGCACCCGAAGCACCCGGCATCATGCTGCCCGACTCTGCGTACAGCGGGGACCTGGCCGCGACCGTCGCCGAAACCGAGCGTGCCGTGATCACCAAGGCGCTCGAGGCGACCCGCTGGAATCGCACGGCGGCCGCCAAGCAACTCGGCCTGACCTTGCGCCAGTTGCGCTACCGCCTCGAAAAGCTCGGCATCGAGTAGTCCACAGCGCACGCGGACCAACAACGAAGCGGCAACGCGAGAACGCTGATCGAAGCTCGCGCCACCCTTCGCCTTCCTTCGCCGCGATTTGCCCTGATTTTCCGTTCTTCGTAGGAGCGCCTTCAGGCGCGATGCTCCTGGGCAAGATTCGGGAAAAGGGCATCGCGGCTGAAGCCGCTCCTACAACGAGGCGGTAACGCGAGAACGGTCATCGAAGCTCGCGCCACCCTTCGCTATCATTCGCCACGATTTGCCCTGATTTTCCGTTCTTCGCAGGAGCGCCTTCAGGCGCGATGCTCCTGGGCAAGGTTCGGGAAAAGGGCGTCGCGGCTGAAGCCGCTCCTACAGCGAAGCGGCAACGCGGCTGCGGCAATCGAAGCACGCGTCCCCTTTCGCTCGCTCTCTGCAGCAAGAACCTTCGGGTTCGACGCCGTTGCAAAAGCCGCGGTCAATGCACCGGGCATGCGCCGCCACCATGGCCGAATGCATCTGTCAGCGCCGGCGAGGACGATGCCGGGTGCCGAGCACGTGGTCCCAGAGCGAGGTCGTGACGCCGAAGTTCCGGTCGGGCAGATGGTGATGGACGTGATGGCGCGCCGCCCACTGGCGCATCCAGGGTTGCCGGAACCGGGTGGCGTGGATGGTGAAATGGCTGAGCCCGTAGGCCACGTAGCCAAAGCCGATCGAGCCGCCGAGCAGGCAGGCATGGCTGGTCGGCACCAGCATGGAGAAGACCACGGTCAGCCCGAGCAGGATCGCCGACGGCAGAAAGAACGGCAGGGCATCGTAGCCATGCGGGTCGCGATGGTGCGCATCGTGGCCACGCCGGTACATCGAGTCCGGACCATGGAAAATCCAGCGATGGAACAGGTACTCGATGAAGCTGAAAACGACCAGGCCGGCAAGGACCGTCCCGAATGCGCCGGCCCAGGAGCCGTGATGGAGCCGCATGCCGGCCGCCAGCAGTGCGCCCGACAGGGCGATCGTGAAGGCGAACTCGAGCCAGTAGTTGGTCCGCGTCGCCGACATGCGAATGATCGCGTCGAGCAGGTTGGGCCCGAGCCGGCGCAGGGCCGCCACCCGCGTCCCTGCTGCCTGGAGTCCCGAATTGCGCGTTGGAATGTTCAGAGTCTGGCCGTTTCGGGATGCGGTGGAGAGGTCGACGCGGGGCCGGTCTGAATTTGCCCGGCCGCCAGGCGCCATTATGACAATTTCGCGAAACCTGCGTCAGCCTGCGCGAGAGGCTACTTTGCCCGTTCAGCCAGGATTGGGGAAGCTCGGGCCCGACAGACGCCGACTGGGACGACTGGCTTCAAAGCGCGGTATCATTCCCGCCGTTACACGCGGTGGGAGAAGCGCAGCGGGACAGTCGGCGGATACCCTCCTCCGAGCGCCCGCTTCGCTGCCGAAGGCGCAACGCCCGTAATCGCTCAGGCCCCGATACCTCCGCGCGCAGACAACTCTGGAGAGTCCGGTTCGAGCCGGCGCCGAAGGGGCAAGAAGCGGGGTTCCGCTTCCAAACTCTCAGGCAAAAGGACAGAGGGGCGCCCAGCGTGCGGCTTCGCACGCGAACTTCGGACGCCTCCATCATGCCTCAATCTGCCTCGCCCTCCCTGCGCGATCTCGAAAATCGTTCCGCCTTCGTCGAGCGTCATATCGGCCCCAACGATACCGAAATCGCGCACATGCTCGGCGTCATCGGCCACGATTCGCTCGATGCGATGACCGATGCCATCGTGCCGGGCCGGATCAAGTCGCCGCTCGCGCTGGACCTGCCCGATGCCATCACCGAAGTCGAGGCGCTGGCCCGCATCCGTGGCATCGCCGATCGCAACAGCGTCTTCCGCAGCTTCATCGGCCAGGGCTACTACGGCACGCATACGCCGAACGTCATCCTGCGCAACATCCTCGAGAATCCGGCCTGGTACACGGCCTATACGCCGTACCAGGCGGAAATCTCGCAGGGTCGCATGGAGGCCCTGATCAACTTCCAGACCATGGTCGCCGACCTGACCGGCATGGAGATCGCCAACGCCTCGCTGCTCGATGAAGCCACCGCCGCGGCCGAGGCGATGACCCTGGCCAAGCGCTCGGCGAAATCGAAGTCGAACGTGTTCTTCGTCTCCAGCGCGGTGCATTCGCAGACCCTCGAAGTCGTGCGCACGCGTGCGGATGGCCTCGGCATCGAACTGCATGTTGGCGAGGATTCCGAAGCGGCGAATGTCGACAGCTTCGGCATCCTGCTGCAATACCCGAACACGTTCGGGCAGATCAACGACTACACCGAACTGGCCGATGCCGCGCATGCGCGCGGCGCGCTGGTCGCGGTCGCCACCGACCTGCTCGCGCTGACCCTGATCCGCGCACCGGGCGCCTGGGGCGCCGACATTGTCGTCGGCAACAGCCAGCGCTTCGGCGTGCCGTTCGGATTCGGCGGACCGCATGCGGCCTTCATGGCCTGCCGTGATGCCTACAAGCGCTCGATGCCGGGCCGCCTGATCGGCGTCTCGATCGACGCCGAGGGCAAGCCGGCCTACCGGCTCACCCTGCAGACCCGCGAGCAGCATATCCGCCGCGAAAAGGCCACCTCGAACATCTGCACCGCGCAGGTCCTGCTGGCGGTCATGGCCAGCATGTACGCGGTCTACCACGGCCCGCAAGGACTGCAACGTATCGCCCGACGCACGCACCGCATGGCGGCGATGCTGGCCAGCGTGCTGCGCCAGGCCGGCTGCACGGTCGGGCCGGACTTCTTCGACACCCTGCACGTGGTCGGTGTCGACGCCGCCGCCGTGCACGCGAAGGCGCGCAGCGCACGCATCAACCTGCGCGCGATCGATGCGCACAGCATTGGCATCAGCATCGATGAAACGACCACACGCGCCGACCTGGTCGCCCTGGCTGCACTGTTCGACGCACGCATCGACGACATCGACGCGCTCGATGCGGCGACCGCCGACGCCCTGCCCGGCACGCTGCTGCGCCAGCTGCCGTTCCTCC
The DNA here is from genome assembly GCF_900115085.1 of Dokdonella immobilis. Taxonomy (GTDB): domain Bacteria; phylum Pseudomonadota; class Gammaproteobacteria; order Xanthomonadales; family Rhodanobacteraceae; genus Dokdonella; species Dokdonella immobilis. Next base: position 118,577 of record NZ_FOVF01000009.1, read on the forward strand.
AGCACCCGGTATTCAACACCCACCACAGCGAGCACGAACTGCTGCGCTACATGCGCAGCCTGGCCGACAAGGACCTGGCCATGGATCGCACCATGATCCCGCTCGGCTCGTGCACGATGAAGCTCAACGCCACTGCCGAGATGATCCCGGTGACCTGGCCCGAGTTCGCCAATATCCACCCGCTGGCACCGGCCGACCAGGCGACCGGCTACACGCAACTGATCGACGAACTCGAAGCCATGCTGGTCGAGATCACCGGCTACGACGCGGTCAGCCTGCAGCCGAACTCCGGCGCCCAGGGCGAATTCGCCGGCCTGCTCGCGATCCGCGCCTGGCATCGCTCGCGCGGCGAAGGTCATCGCGACATCTGCCTGATTCCCGAGTCCGCGCACGGGACCAATCCGGCCTCGGCGCAGATGTGCGGCATGACCGTGGTGGTCACGCGTTGCGACAAGGACGGCAACGTCGACGTCGACGACATCCGCGACAAGGCGGCCAAGCACGCCGACCGCCTGGCCGCCCTGATGATCACCTACCCCTCGACCCATGGTGTGTTCGAGGAGGACGTCGTCGCCATCTGCGAAGCCGTGCACCAGCATGGCGGCCAGGTCTACACCGACGGCGCCAACCTGAATGCCCTGGTCGGCGTGGCCAAGCCCGGCAAGTGGGGTTCCGACGTCTCCCACCTGAACCTGCACAAGACCTTCTGCATCCCGCACGGCGGCGGCGGTCCGGGCGTCGGGCCGTGCGCGGTGAAGTCGCATCTGGCCCCGTTCCTTCCCCGCACCTTCGGCGGCAAGGGCGACGTCGGCATGGTCGCCGCGGCCAGCTTCGGCAGCGCCAGCATCCTGCCGATCTCCTGGATGTACATCACCCTGATGGGCCAGGCCGGCCTGCGCAAGGCGACCCAGGTCGCCCTGCTCAATGCCAATTACATCGCGCGGCGCCTGGCTCCGCACTATGAAACGCTGTACACGGGCCGCAACGGCCTGGTCGCCCATGAGTGCATCCTCGACCTGCGCCCGCTCAAGGACGCCACTGGCATCGGTGCCGAGGACGTGGCCAAGCGCCTGATCGATTTCGGCTTCCACGCGCCGACCCTGAGCTTCCCGGTCGCCGGCACGCTGATGGTCGAACCGACCGAGAGCGAATCGCTGCACGAACTCGATCGCTTCATCAACGCGATGATCGAGATCCGCGCCGAGATCCGCGCGGTCGAGGAAGGCAAGCTCGACCGCGAGGACAATCCGCTGCGCAATGCGCCGCACACGGCGACGATGGTCGCCGGCAGCGAATGGACGCACAGCTACACGCGCGAACTCGCCGCGTTCCCGCTGGCCGTATTGAGGCAGCAGAAGTACTGGCCGCCGGTGGCCCGTGTCGACAACGTCTACGGCGACAAGAACATCATGTGCGCATGCATTCCGATCGACGCCTACAAGGACGAAGTCGAGGCCTGAACCGGCAACGAGCGAAATGGAGAGGCCCCGCAATGCGGGGCCTTTTTCATTGTGTCGCGGAGCGATGACCCCATGCGCCGTGGCAATGCTCAGTCCTGCTGTTTCTTCAGCCAGGCATCGATCTGCGCAAGGCGCTGTTCGCGGATGCCGATGCGATACCGTACGTCGGCGATCGCTGTCTCGGTGGCCCGGCGTGAACCCGCGGCGACGTAGCGCTCGGCGTAGGTTCCGAGTTTGCCGACCATCGCCGGATCCAGCGACCCGCTGGCCAGGCGCGGGTAGTAGCGGCTGCTCGAGGTGGTGTCGATCAGTGGCTCGACCTGCTCGCGATGGGCCAGCGCGAAGTCGAAGGCGAGATCGGGGTGATGCTCGCTGACCGCACTGATCATGGCCGCACTGTTGGTCGCGCCGGGCTCGTCGGTCAGCGCGAGATCGAGCGCGCGCCGGGCCAGGCCCTCGTCGAGGGCAGTGGCCAGTTGCAGGTACAGGCCATCGCGCAGCATCGAGCGCTTCTCGGCACGGGCCTCCGCACGAAGCCGTTCCCAGGTCGCCTCATCGGCGTGGCTGGCCACGATGTCGAACACGGTCTTGTACAGGGCCGCCGGCAACAGGGCGGGATCGGCCTGGCGTCCGCCATGGCGGCGGCGCGCTTCGCGGATCACGTCGGCATCATCGAGATCGCCGAGTACCTCGATCAGCCGTGTGCGCAGGATCGCCACCGTCTCGTCTTCGCCGTTCTTCGCATCCCAGCCCAGCGCGCGCAATTTCGGCGCCAGCCTGCCGATGGCATGGGCTCGAAAGCGAGCCTGGCGTTCCGCGTCGCCGCGGTAATAGCCGTCGATCTCCTGCAAGGTGTCGGCGATGCGCTCCCAGACCTTGCCATCCGCATCGAGCGGGGTAGCGCTGACCAGGTCAAGCACGTCGGTCACCGGCTGCATGCCACCCAAGCCGAGGGCCAGCGCATCGCCCATCAGACCGAGTTGGTCGACCGGTGCGAGTTCGCTGAATCGGTCGCGCAGCGCCGTGAACTGGGCCGGAGCGTAATGCGTGCGGTAGTAGCCGCTCTGGCCCGCGTTGAGCAGGACCGGAGCGCAGCCCGGCAACTGCAGTCGGCCCTTGCCGCCCTCGACCATGCCGCGCACCGGCGCCCCGCCGAGCGTCCGCGCGATGACCGGAACACGCCAGCGCAGGGCTTTCTTCTGCGGCCGATCCTTGCTGAACTCGCCCTGGCTCAGCATCACCGTGCTTCGACCGTCCTTGCACTCGACCGCAGTGACATCGAGCATCGGAACGCCGGGCTGCAGGGTGAAATCATGCGCGATCGCCAGCACCGGCCGGCCCGCGGCGGCCTCGACCTCGCGCCACAGATCGTCCGAGCGCGTGTTGGCGTAGGCATGGGCCTTCATGTAGCGACGCACGCCTTCGCGCCAGGCATCGGCGCCGACATAGCCTTCGAGCATCGCGATCACTGCGGCGCCCTTCGAATAGGTGATCGCATCGAAGGCCTGGCTGGCCTGTTCCACCGTGGCCACGTGCTGTACCACCGGGTGCGTGCTGGCCACCGCATCAAGGGCCATCGCGCGCTCGCGCGACTCGACCCTGCGCAGGCTCGCCTTCCAGCCGGGGTGCAGCTTTTCGGTGGTGCGTGCCGCCATCCAGGTGGCGAAGCCCTCATTGAGCCAGAGGTCGTCCCACCACTGCATCGTGACCAGGTTGCCGAACCACTGGTGGGCGATTTCGTGCGCGGCGGTACCGAAAATGCGCTGACGATCGGCTTCGGTCGAAATGGCCGGATCAAGCAGCAGGCCGCGCTCGAAAGTGAAGATGGCGCCCCAGTTTTCCATGGCCCCGAAGAACTGGCTGCGCCCCGGGGCGGCGATGTTGTCGAGCTTCGGCAACGGGTACGGAACGCCGAAGTAGTCGTTGTACTCGCTCAGCACCGCAGCCGAGGACTCGAGCGCAAACTGCGCCTGTGCGGTCAGGCCCTTCTGCGTGATCACGCCGAGTTCGACGCCCTCGTCCGTGGCCGTGGCCCGATCGAAATCGCCTAGGCCGAAGAACAGCAGGTAGGTCGACATCCGCGGCGAAGTCGCGAAGCGCACGCGGACCCGGCCGTCGCCGAGGTCTTCGCGTCCGGCGACCGGCATGTTGCTGACCGCCGTCTGCGCGGCCGGCACGACCGCGGCGAGATCGAAGGTCGCCTTGTACGCCGGCTCGTCCCAGCCCGGCAGGAACTTGCGCGCATCGGAATTCTCGAACTGCGTGTACAGCGCACGCCGTGCGCCTTGCGCGGTGACGTAATCGAGGGCGAACAGGCCGTTGGCCTGGGTGCCGATCGTGCCGGTATAGGCCAGGGTCAGCCGATAGCTGCCGGCGGCCAGGGTTTCGGGAAACGTGAAGCTCGCGGTCTGCGTCGCGGCATCGACACTGATCTTTGGATCGCGGTAGACGCGTTTCTGCTGAGTCGAGTGCAGGCTGGCTGACGAGAACTTCAGGTCGAGCGCATTCAGCGTGATGCGGTCGGTAGGCTCGAGCACCTCGAGCGTAATCGAGACCTTGCCATCGAAATCGAGCGACTGCGCATGCGGCTCGACCTCGATTTCGTAGTGCAACGGGCGCACGTCGCGCGGCAACTGGGTCGGCGCGGTCCCGTCGGCGACGGCCAGCGGCGAACCGGTCGCGCGTGCAGCCGGGATGGCAAGGCAAGCGACCGCGGTGAAAACGGCGACGTAGATTGGGCGCATGGGAATTCCGGAGAGGGATCGCGAATGAAAAGTCGGGTCCGGTGCAGCCTGAAGGGCCGAACCGCCGAGCTACGGGACAGATCGCGCAGTGCTCCCGGCACCACGCGACAAGACGGGCCATGCTGGTTGCACGGACAGGGGTGTGCCAGCGCCAGAAGTCATGGCCGCAGGCTGAGTCACGTGCAGGAAGATCCTTCAGGCTCGATGCCTTTCCACGCGATGCAGGAAAGCCATCGCGACTGAAGCAACCCCGGAGCCGCAACGCGTCGAGAGTCATCGAAGCCGACGCCGCCCATTCGCGGTTTCCGTAGGAGCGCGTTCACGC